>CAWDFW010000013.1:0-30943 GCA_963801595.1 Terriglobia bacterium
AGTCGCCGCGCGTATCGCCTGCGCCGGCGTCATCCCGTACTTCACCATGTAGAAGAACTGCTGGCGTTGTCACCGTGCGGATACACTCCCGCGTCGGTGCCAAACGCCATCTTCACGCCCGCCTGACCGCCTTGCGGAAATTCTCTCGCTGCAGGCTTGCCGACCGCCATTCTCTCCTTGTCCAGCTTCTCGGCCGGTCAGTCCCCACTTGGGCGCTTCGTTCAGGATGTAGTCGTCGTTGTAGATATCCATCACCAGGTAGGTGCCGTGCTCCTTGGCCAGGCGGATGCCCTCGTCATCAATGAGGCTGGCGTGTTCGATCGAGTCGATGCCCGCTTTGATGGCATTCTTGATGCCTTCGGTTCCGTGAGCATGGGCAGCGATTTTCCGGCCGCCCATGTGCGCCGTGTCAGCGGCAGCCTTGAGTTCTTCGAAGGTGAACTGGGCGGCCCCGGGCTGTCTCCCCGCGAAAGCACTCCACCGGTAGCCAGGATCTTGATCACATCCACCCCGTATTTTTCCTGGGAGCGAATTACGTGGCGGACCTGGTCAACGCTATCGGCGATCTGGAAATCGCGTTCCTCGGGAAACATCATGACCCGGGTCTGGGGCGAGAAGTTGTTCAAGTCACCGTGGCCCCCGGTGATGGAAATGCCGGGACCGCTGGCCACTACGCGCGGGCCCACCAGATAACCTTCATTGATCGAGTTGCGCAAATCCACCGCCAGAAACGGATCCGAGCCCACGTCGCGCACCGAGGTAAAACCGGCTTCCAGCGTCTTGCGCGCATTGAGGACGGCGGCAAAGGCGTGGTCGAAGGGCGAGTCCTTGAAGTTGTAGATTTCGTTGTACCGGTCGGCGCGAGAACCAAGTACGGGTGTGGCAATCGATTAACCCAGGAAGCACCGTTGCCTGCGAGAGGTCGATGACTTTGGCGCCCGGTGGAATCTTTACATCGGCAGCCGAGGCCAACGCTCTTGATGCGCTCATTTTCAACCGCGATGACCATATTTTCACGAACGCTGTCGCTGGTTGCATCAAACAGGCGTCCGGCCAGGATATAGCTGACCTGGGGTGCAGTCTTGTCAGCCGCCGGACTCGGCCTGCCCGAACGCGATAGATCAAAGCGCCAGACAGACAAGTGCGGTGAAGACATTTGTTTCTGATCAGTCGTTCACGGGCCACTCCTGGTACGGAATTGAACGGATTCAGAATAGGACAGAGAAGTTTCAAGGTTCCGTTCAGGACTGTCAAGCGTTCCGGGGAGCAGGCGGAGACGGCTTAGCGCCGAGCGCCCAAGCACAGCTCCGAAGGGACGAACGAATCTCGCCGGGCGTTGCCCGGCCCGACCGGGTCGAAGACCCGGTCCCACACAACCCGCTGGCATTTTGACACTGCAGCGCGGCCCGCCGGATAATCCACAGTGTGCCTGATTCCACTGACGAGCGAACTCTCTCGCTCCGCCGTTTTTCGGCGTTCTTTCCGCAAGTCATTCCCTCTCCGCCGTCCGCGGCGAAGGCGTTTACCTCTGGGACACAGAAGGCAAGCGCTACCTGGATTTTTCCGGCTCCGCGGCGGTGAACCTCATCGGACACGGAATCCCCGAAATCGCTGCTGCCATGGCCGAGCAACTGACGCAACTGGAGTTCGCTCACACCAGCCAGTTCACCACTCCTGTCGCGGAAGAGTACGCGCGAACTGCTCGAGTTGCCGGAGAGAATTTTCGGGGAGGCGCCGTGTACTTCACTTGCGGCGGATCGGAAGCAGTCGAAACCGCGCTCAAGCTGGCGCGGCAATATCGGGTAGAGGTTGGACAGACCTGGCGTTACCAGGTGCTCAGCCGGACGCAGAGTTATCACGGCTCGACCCTGGGCGCGCTCTCCGTCTCCGGCAACCAGCGGCGACGCGAAATTATCTGCCCATGGTGCGCCAGTTCGCGCATTGGAAATGCCCTATTGCTATCGCTGCACATTACGACTGCGCGGACGGCTGCCGCAACTGTGGCCTGGAATATGCGGCCGAGTTGGAGCGAGCGATTGAATCCGCTAACGATAAAGCCGCCGCCTTCATCTTCGAGCCGGTCAGCGGCGCCACCCTGGGCGCGGTGGTTCCGCCGCCGGGTTATCTGCAAAAGGTGGCGGAAGTCTGCCGCCGCCATGGCGTTCTGCTCGATTGCGGATGAAGTCATGACCGGCATGGGCCGCACCGGTCGGAACTTCGCCATCGAACACTGGGACATTGCGCCCGATATTCTGATCGCAGCCAAGGGTCTCTCCAGCGGTTACGCTCCACTGGGCGCGGTCATCGCCACCAGGAAAGTGGTGGATGAGATTGCCTCGGGATCATTCCTGCACGGCTTTACTTACAACGCTCACCCCGTCTCGCTAGCCGCGGGACGAGCGGTGCTGCAACGTTTGCAGCAGCAGAACCTGGTACATGCAGCCGACTCCGGGCGCGAGCGGAGCATCGCCGCCAAATTGGAGCGTTCGCTATCCACTCTGCTCGACCTGAACACCGTCGGCGACGTCCGCGGCATCGGGTTGCTGCGAGGCGTGGAGTTCGTGGCCGACAAGCCATCCAAGAAGCCGTTCGCCCCGGAGTTTAACTTCGCGGGACGCGTCACCAGCGAAGCCTTGAAGCGCGGCTTGCTCGTCTATCCCATACAAGGCTGCGTGGACGGAATCTCGGGCGACCATCTGCTGATCGCACCGCCGGCCGTCATTACCGCCGAACAAATCGACTGGGCGGTCCAGCAACTGAGAGATTCCATCGAAGAAGTAGCTACCCTCGCCCTTGGGTAGCGCCGGCGTCCCGCCGGCTGTCGTGGGGGCGTCCCGCCCCCACACTCCCAAGCGCCCGTAGCACTGGACGATTTTGACGCAACTCCATCCCAAGCTCAGTCAATCACTTACAAGTTGATCTCCGGTTGACCCACAGTTTACCCGCAGTGCATTGCGACGCCTGCGCCTGCCCCACGAAACTAGCCTCCGGAGCAAAAGATGGCGACTCCAATGATTGATTTCTGCGAACAGACAAACCCTAAAATTCTCACCGAAGCGCGCCGCATCCAGCGCTTCGAGAACGCCACCCGAATCCACAACGGCCTGACCAGCAGTCCCGAAAAACGGGCACTGGTCTGGATGGCGGAGCGCACGCCGCGCTGGATCAGTTCCGACCACCTCACGCTATTGGGATTCATCGCCCAGGTGATGGCGGGAGCCAGCTATGCCCTCGCCCGCTGGGACCGCTACTGGCTCCTGGCCGGAATTTTTTTCCTGGCCCTCAACTGGCTGGGAGACAGTCTCGACGGAACACTGGCCCGGGTCCGCCAGCAGCAACGTCCGCGCTACGGCTTCTACGTGGACCACATCATCGACAGCTTCGGCGGGCTGGCGCTCATGGCTGGGCTGGCACTGTCGGGGTACATGCATCCTTACATTGCGATCAGCCTCCTGGTGGGGTTCCTGCTGCTATCGATCCAGTCCTACCTGGCCACTTACACGCTGGGAGAATTTCAACTCTCGTTCTGGAGCTTCGGCCCCACGGAGTTGCGCATTCTGCTTGTCCATCGGCAACGTGGCGCTCTTGTATCGCCCCATGGTGTTCCACGGACACTACCGCCTGTTCGACGTGGGCGGAGCGGTCGGCATTGCCGGCATGACTGCCATGCTGATTTTCTTCACGGTCCGGAATACCCGCCGCCTGCATGCGGAGGAGCCCATCCGATGACAGGCAGCTGGCGTTCTATCACGATTCGATGGCTCAAGTTCAATTTCGTGGGCGGATTAGGTATAGCCGTGCAGTTGCTAGCTCTGTTCGTGTTGAAGACCGGGCTGGACTGCAACTATCTGATCGCTACGGCGCTGGCGGTCGAGACCGCCGTCATCCACAATTTCCTCTGGCATGAACGCTTCACCTGGGCGGACCGCTCCGGAGCAGGACTTCACCCGCTTCCTCAAGTTCAATCTGACTACTGGCCTGTTTTCGATCGGCGGGAACCTGCTACTGATGAAACTGCTGGTGGGCCTTGGACACATGAACTATCTGCCGGCCAACGGCATTGCCATCACGGCCTGTTCGGTCGTGAATTTTCTGGTCAGCGACGGGTATGTATTCGGGCAAGATCGCGCGGAAACTCAGTCCATGTGATGGTTTGCCTGGCGCTCGACCGACCAGACATCTTCCGGCTTCTGCTCGAAGGGATACACGTGCACCATCCAGCCGAATATCTGGGGCATGAATTTTCCGCCGGCGGCATCGCAATCGGCCCGGGTCGTGATGGAGCCGGCCAGACCGAATTTCGGGTGCGGCCCCCAGGCTTCGCTCCGTCTATCGGAAGGCGGAAGGCACAGATTGATGTGCGCGTGCCACTGCGCGATGCTCAACGGAATACGCTGGTCCAGATCATTCCAGTTGGAATTCTTGGGCGCGGTGTACATCACGCCGATCAGCTTGTAGCCATCGCCGGTCTTCTCATAGAGCAACGACGTCGGATGATCGGGATTGAACTGAATCGCCGCCTCAAAAGCATAGCGGTAATTAGTGAAGTGGTATTGCCTTTGCGGCAGGTTGGGGAGAAAAATCTTGTAGCCGTCGGCGAGTGCAACTCTGTAATCGGTGTATTTCTCAGCCGCCTGGCGCGCGGCGGCCACCACTTGATTTGCCTTCTCCTGGTCTCCCGGCTTCAGATCGCGCAGGGTCGTCATCTTCATGTGCGGCCCCATGTCCATAGTGCGATCGGACATGGACAGCATGGCGTGGGCGCTGCCGTCGTTGTTCATCCCCTTCACGTCCGGCATGGGCATGTTGCTCATGCCGGGTGCTGCGTTGGGTTTTTCCTGGGACGCGTTCAGGGGACGGCTGGGAGGCATCGTGTGGCACGTCCGCCGCCGAGGTTGGCGTGGGTTTGTCGCCAGTCGGAATGTCATCCTGCGATTTCTGCTCTTGCGCCCGCACAGGCAGGAGCGCAAACAGCGTGAGCAAAAACAGGGCCAGAATCCGTCTGCTCATAAGACTTACCGATTGTATTAACCCTGACGGAAGCAGGATGTTTCTGCAATAGGAGAGCAGGTACCCTTATTACGGCCGTAATGAAACAGGAAGGGAACAGGTGTCACTGCGTGTTCTTGTAGCGCCGGCGTGGCGCTACAAGAACCTATTCCGCCAACACCTGTTGGACCGCGGCCTCGCCGGAACGTATGCAGTCGGGCACGCCAATCCCGCGATAAGCGTTGCCCGCCAAAGCCAGCCCCGGCAGTTGTTTTATCAGGCCTTCGATTCGTTGCAGCCGTTCCAGATGGCCAACGGTGTATTGCGCCATCGCGCCCTTCCAGCGATAGAGGCGAGTGAAGAGCGGATCAGCCTTCACTCCAAGAATTTGCCGGAGTTCGTCGCGCACGATGTCCAGAATATTTTCGTCCGCGAGTTGCAGGACCTGCTCGTCGCGGCTGCCGCCGAGAAAGCAGCGCACCAGTGCACGATCCTTTGGAGCGCGATGGGGAAACTTATTATGAACAAAAGTCGCAGCCAGCAGGCGCTTGCCTTCGCTGCGCGGCACCAGAAATCCAAAGCCCGCAGGCAGGCTAGCACGCACATTCTGGTCGAAGCCCAGCGCCACCGTCACCGAGGAACTGTACGAAATGGCCCTGAGTTCGGAGGCCAGTTCGGCGCTGGCTATTTCAAGCAGCGGGGCAGCGGCCGGTGGCCGGGGTGGCCACGATCACCGCGTCGAATTGATCGGAAGCGTATCCCGCCGAAACCACCCAGCCCCGATCCTGCCGCTGGACGGCCTGCACGGGAGAGTTTGCCCGCAACGCTTCGGCGGGAAGCCTGCGCCATCAATGCCTCCGCGAGTTGCTGCATTCCTCCTTTGAGAGAGGAGAAAATCGGAGGCACAGGCTGCGAACGTTTGACGTTTTTGCGGGCTGCCAGCATCCCCCGCCCCAGGCTGCCGTACTTCGACTCCATTTCGACGAAGCGCGGCAGCACCGCGCGCGCGCTGAGTTGCGAGGCTTCACCGCCATAGACGCCGGCGAGCAGCGGGTCGGCCAGGCGATCGACCATTTCCGCGCCATAGTGGCGCTCCACCAGCGCCGCCACACTCTCGTCGCCGTTCGACTGGCGCGCCGGGTACCACCATTCGCGCGCCACGCGCAACTTCGTGGCAGTGGAAAAAAGCGGCGTCAACAACGCTGGGGGAAGTTGGGTCGGAACCATGAACATCAGCCCATCGGGCATGGGCACAAGCTTGCCCTTCACCAGAATGTAAGTTTTGCGATCGCTGTCGTTGGAACCGATGAGCTGGTCTTCAATCCCGAGCCGGCGACAGAGGTCCGCTGCCCAGGGCTTTTCTGTGAGAAATGAATCAGGGCCGGCCTCGATCAGGCAGCCCTGCACCTGCTCGGTGAACAACACCCCGCCGAAGCGCGGGCCGGATTCGTAAACTGCGAACTCCAGCGCCTCGCCGGCCCGGCGGCGTTCCTCGAGCGCGAACGCCGCCGCCAGCCCGGAGATGCCGCCGCCGACAATGGCGATCCGTTTCATTTTTCTACGCGCGACCGCACTATATCCGCCAGGGCCGCGGTCAACAACCGCGAATCATTCAGCGATTCCGCACGCCACAACCGCATGCCTTCCTTTTCGGCAAACTCCTTGAAGCCTATGTCGATGTCGTACAACACTTCGACGTGATCGCAGAGAAACCCGATGGGCTGCACAAATACGCCGCGATGGCCTTTGCCCTTCAATTCGAGGATCGTATTTTCAACCGTGGGTCCAAGCCACGCGCCGCCCGACATCCCCTGGCTTTGAAAGGCAAACTTCCAGTCGTCGGGCGCGAGCCTTGCTGCCAGCGCAACCAGCCTGGCAGTTTCCTTGGTCTGGGCTTCATAGGGATCGCCTTCCGCAATGGTGCGCTGAGGAACGCTGTGGGCGGTAAAGATGACAGGCAACCGCGCCGACACCTCAGCGCAGGCCCGCTCCCATCCCGCGCAAAACTTTTCCGCGAACGCCGAGACCAGGAGAGGATGATCATGCCACGACTCCACGAATTCCACGGCAAAAGGCACGCCGCCTTCGACATTCAATGCTGCGCGATAAAGGCCCACACTGGTGCGCGAGTTCTGCGGAGCCAGGCAGATTACGACAGCGCGCTCCACGCCATCGCCCTTCATGGCGGCAATCGTGTCCGCCACAAACGGTTTCCAGTTGCGCATGCCGACGTAAACCGGCAGCTTGAGGTCTTCAGCCAGCAACTCGCCCTGGCGCAGCGTGAGTTTGGTCAGCGGGGACTGTCCGATCAGCCCGTAGCGGTGCTTTACTTCCTCAACCACCTCCGGCGGGACGGGCCGGCCGCGCGTGATCTGCTTCAGGAATTCCGGTATGTCGTCCACGGAATCGGGACTCCCATGGGCCAAAAGCAAAACCGCATTTTTTGGGTCACCTGACAAAATCAAGACTCCAATCAAATCCTCAAGTTGTGGGTTGATATTCTAGTGTGGTCGCGGGCGGCTCGCCCGCGAAACGCCGGCACAGGCTCGACCCCATCACCGGATATCGCCTCCTGAATATTCCCGCACAAATTTGGCCAGCGCCTTTACGTTCTCCACCGGGGTCTCGGGCAGAATGCCATGCCCTAAATTAAAAACATGCCCGGGACGTCCGCCAGCGCGCCGCAGAATCTCCGCCGCACCTGCCTCGACTTCTTTCCAATCCGCAAAAAGCAAGACCGGATCCAGGTTCCCCTGTACCGCGCCCGACCCGACCGCATTCCACCCCTGGTCCAGCGGAATCCGCCAGTCCAGGCCAATCACTTCGGCACCAGTTTCTTTCATCGACGGCAAAAGGGTAGCGCTGTCAGTACCAAAATAGATGATTGGCACTCCTGCTTTCTGCAACGCCTTTACCAGCTCAGTAGTGCGAGGCAGCACGTAACGCCGATAGTCCTGCACGCTGAGACATCCCACCCAACTGTCGAATACCTGGATCACGTCAGCACCCGCGCGCACCTGTTGGGCCGCATACTCTGCGACCACCGTCACCAACTTGTCCAGGAGCTCGTCCCAGGCCGCGGGTGCGGAATACATCATCTTCTTGGTGTTTACGTAATTGCGCGAACTGCCGCCCTCGATCATGTAGCTGGCCAGCGTAAAGGGCGCTCCACAGAAACCGATCACGGGCAGGCGCGCTCCAAAGTGCTTGCTCACCAGCCGCACTGCCTGCGCAACATATCCGAGATCCGCGGCGCGGTCGGTTCGTAGTTGGGAAATGTCGGCCTGGTCGCGCACCGGTTTCTCGATTACCGGGCCTTCGCCGGGCGAAAAATGAAACGGCAGTCCCATCACTTCAAGCGGAAGCAACAGGTCGGCGAAGATGATGGCGGCGTCAACCCCCAGTGCTTCCGCGGCTGTAATCGTCACTTCGGCCGCTACTTCCGGACGCTTGCATATTTCGATCAGGGAATACTGCTTACGCACGGCGCGATACTCCGGCATGTAACGCCCTGCCTGGCGCATGAACCAGACTGGCGTCCGGTCCACCGCAAGGGACCGACAAGCCTTAACGAAGCGGGATTCGGGAGCGGACATTGGTTCTTTAACTGTAGCATCTTGGCGGCGCAGCGGATTCACGTAGGCCTGGACGCCCCTCGTCCGGGTGGGCGAGCGTAGCTCGCCTGATTCTGGCCTGGCGTCTCGGTGTAAAACAAACGTTGGCTCGCGGAAGTTCTCAGTTTGAGCGGAGCTTCGCTCCGCCGGGCGGGTGAGGCACCCGCCCCTACGTGGTCTTTTTTGGGGGAAAGAGCGGGAGGCATCAAGAGAGTACCTGCAATCCGTCGTCAATTCAGCCTATGATTTTGGAGAGTAACCCCGGGAGGCTTTCACATGGCAGCGAGTCAGGTAGTTCTGTATTTTGACAAGCAGGAAGACGCGCTGCTTTTTACCCTGGCTGCCAGTTCGATGATCTCAGATGACGGCCCAGCTCGCGCCGACGAGGCGCTTGTAAAGGTTGCCGCTGAAATCCGCAAAGCCAACCGGATCACCACCGAGGGTGTCCTGGAGCCCTCCAACTAGCATTCCGCAATCAGCCACCGCACGTCCGCGCTCCGGTTCATCCGCAAGACTTTCGTCGAATGGCGTCGGAAAAGCGACTCGAACCATTTTCTTTTTCCTGGCGTGAATTCTTCCTGTAACAATTTCTTTCAGATCAGTCGTGCTTGAAGTTCACTTGAAGATCAATTCAATTGCATCGCTTGCGACGTGTCTAACCGCATTGTTAAAAGACGAGGGTCGGAGGTGTATTTGGTGATTCGGGACCTGAAGGTTGCAAAGAGGCTCTATCGCACTCCGACTCTTCGAATCCTGGATCCCGCCGCCGCCAGGGCAGAACTGGAAATGGCCGGGAGTACGCAGACTGCGGACACCCGGCTGATGTTGTCCGCGCTCAATCAACAGCCTGACGAAAAGAAATCCATCGCGAACTTGTGTGGGTCGGACACCCCTGCCCGACGCCTTTGACTTTGATGTTTCAGTGTTTGCGGCTCTCACCCGCGGACAGTGCCTTCCAAAATCAAAGGCCAAGTCAGAAGCGTCGGACAAGAGTGTTCGATCCACACACACCGGCCTGACTGAAAGAACAGACCACCACTTTATTCCCGGTCTAGACGGGCGTAGGCCTGCTCGGCCAACACCAGTCCGCCCAGGACGCCAGCCCTGCCTCCGAGTTGCGGAGGGACCACATACTGGTCAATGTCGCGCATCACCTCCGTCGCTCGCACATATCCATTCAGCAATCCCACAAGTTCCTGGCGAATTCGACCGAACAGATGCGACTGCCGCAACACGCCGCCGCCCAGCAGAATGCGCTGCGGCGACAACGTCAGCACCCAGTTGGCCAACCCGTGCGCCAGGTAATGTGCTTCCAGTATCCACGCCGGATGGTCAGGCGGAAGGTCCTGGGCCGCTTTGCCCCAGCGCGCCTGCATGGCCGGTCCTGAGGCCAACCCTTCCAGGCAATCGCCATGATAAGGGCAGCCGCCGGGGTAAGGGTCAGTCACGCGGTCGTGCGGGACCCGGATGTGCCCCATCTCCGGATGCACCAGACCGTGAAGCACGCGGCCGTTGATGATCGCGCCGCCGCCGATTCCAGTTCCGATGGTCAGATAAAGAAAGTCAGTAAGGTTCTGCGCCGCGCCCCAGCGGGCCTCGCCCAGAGCGGCCGCGTCCACGTCGGTGTCAAAACCAACCGGCACGCTCAGGGCATCGCGCACCGTGCCCGCAAGATTGTAGTTCTGCCAGCCGGGCTTCGGCGTGGAGGTGACATAGCCGAATGTAAGCGAAGTGCTGTGCAGATCGATCGGCCCGAACGATCCGATCCCCACCGCCTTCAGCTCGCCGCTGGACTCCTGGCGCAGGAATTCAATGGCAATGGCCAGCGTGGCCTCCGGCGTGGTCGTGGGAAATTGCATGGTCTTCAGGTCCGCCGGCCCGGTTCCCACTCCACAAACGAATTTGGTGCCACCTGCTTCGATCGATCCGAACATATTTTCGATATGCGCCCCAAGGAGTCTGCCACAGAATCCCGCCGGCACAAAATGTGGGCGCGGGCGTCCCGCTCGTGCACTCCTTGCCGACCACGAAAGTGATCGCCCACGACCTGCGAAGGGTTACGCAAGTCCCATAAGAGAGATCATACTGGATAGTAACTAGTGCCCCTCCCATCGTGGGTTTCGGATGTCCATCCGAGACTGGTAGGTCACCCTCGCCAAGATTAAGTTCTTCTTAATGTCACATAAATGTTGCTTACCGGTGTGTTCCCTGTTGCTGCTGGCGCTGTTCCTGCCCGGCTGCGGCGGCGGCCTCGCGGCCACACCCAATCCGCTGTCCAACCCGGCGCCCCACGTGGCCTCGATCTCGCCCAACACAGGGACCACCAGCGGTGGAACCCGGGTAACGATCACCGGCACCGGCTTCCTGATGGGAGCCACCGTGAGTCTTGGCGGGACCCCTGCCACGAGCGTGACCCTGGCAAGCAGCACATCGATCACAGCCACCACTCCGGCCCACGCGGCCGGGGCTGTGAACATCATGGTCACCAACACGGACGCGCAGAGCGGCAGCTTGGCCGGCGGCTATTCCTATGCAGCTCCTCACCCAGCGCCGACGGTGACGGCGATCACACCCAACTCTGGGACCACCAACGGCGGGACCGCGTTGACCATCACGGGTACAGGGTTCCTGGCCGGAGCGTCGGTGAAACTGGGGGGAACCTCGGCCACGAGTGTAACGGTGGCAAACAGTACCACCATCACTGCGATCACCCCGGCTCACGCCGCAGGGGTCGTGAGCGTAGTGGTCACGAACACCGACGCCCTGAGCGGCACCTTGAGCAATGGTTACACGTACATCGCACCGAATAACCCGGCGCCCACTGTGACGGCAATCTCGCCTGTCTCCGGCAGCATCAATGGCGGCACTGCGATAGCCCTCACCGGCACAGGTTTTCTGCAAGGAGCCACAGTGCAACTGGGCGGGACATCCGCGACCGGTGTAACGGTGGTGAACAGCAACGCCATCACGGCCATAACTCCAGCCCATGCGGCCGGCGCCGTCAGCATCGTGGTCACCAACACGGATGCCAAGAACGGCACCCTGGCCAATGGCTATACCTACACCGGGCCCCAGTCCAATCCTGCGCCGACGGTGACTGCGATCACACCTAACTCTGGAGCAACCAACGGCGGAACCAGCGTGACCATCACCGGCACGGGTTTCCTGTCTGGGGCCACGGTGAAGCTGGGCGGGACGTCCGCAACCAGCGTCGCAGTGGTGAACAGCACTTCGATCACAGCCATCACTCCGGCCCACGCGGCTGGAGCAGTCAGCGTTCAGGTCACCAACACCGATGCCCAGAGCGGCACCTTGACCAATGGATTTACCTACACTGCGCCTAACCCGGCGCCCACGGTGACGGCGATCACGCCCAACTCCGGGCCAGTCGCTGGCGGCACAACCGTCACCATCACCGGCACCGGTTTCCTGTCTGGAGCCACGGTGAAGCTGGGCGGGACCTCCGCGACGGGTGTCGCAGTTGTGAACAGCACTTCGATCACAGCCAGCACTCCAGCCCACGCGGCGGGAGCCGTCAGCGTCCAGGTCACCAACACGGATGCACAGAGCGGCACTTTGACTAACGGATTTACGTACACTGCGCCCGCCGGCACACTTGCCCTGACCACGGTAGTGAGTGGCCTCAGTAATCCGGTGGGTATGGAACGGCCGCCCGGCGACAACCGGTTCTTCATCGTTGAGCAGCGCGGAACCATTCGCATCCTCGAAAATGGCGCCCTGCAGTCCGGAAATTTTCTGGACATTCAAAGCCTGACCAACTTCGACGGACAGGAACAGGGGCTGCTGGGTATAGCTTTCCATCCCAACTACAGCACCAACCATAAGTTTTATGTGAACTACACCCTGGACGAAGGCGATCGGGAAACCATCATTGCCGAGTACCAGACCCTGCCCAACGACCCCAACACGGCCGATCCCAACAGTGAACGCGTTCTTCTGGTGGTAAACCAGCCGTTCACCAACCACAAGGGCGGTCAATTGGTCTTCGGTCCCGACGGTTTCCTGTACATCGGGCTGGGAGATGGCGGCAGCGGCGGCGATCCGATGGGCAATGGCCAGAATCTATCCACCTTCCTGGGGAAAATGCTCCGCATCAACGTTGATCCCCCCTTTGCCACGGGAAAGGAATACGGGATTCCGGCGGACAATCCCTTCGCCGGCGGCGGAGGCCTCCCCGAAATCTACGCCTACGGACTGCGCAATCCCTGGCGCTTTTCGTTCGAGCCCGTCACCAATCGCCTGTTCGTCGCCGACGTGGGCCAGGACAACTGGGAAGAAGTTGACATCCTGCAGAATGGCGGCAACTTCGGCTGGAACGTCATGGAGGGCATGCACTGCTATCCGCCCGGCACCAGCAGCTGTAATATGACCGGCAAGATACTGCCTATTACGGAATACCCGCACACCGACGGCGTTGCCGTGATTGGCGGTTACGTCTATAAGGGCAGCGCCATTCCGAGCCTGGCGAACAAATACATCTTCGCCGATCTGACGGGCAAGATATGGAGCCTGACCGAGGCGCCCGCCAATACCTGGACTCGTGACGACCTGCTCGCCACCAATCGCACGCTCACATCATTTGCCCGGGATGCTGCCGGAGAACTTTATGTGGTCGACTACAACGGCATCATCCTGAAATTGGTCCTGCAGTAGAAACGGTGCCACGATCCACGTAGGGGCGGGTGCCCTCACCCGCCCAGCGGAGCGCAGCTCCGCTTGACCCGAGAACAAGCCAGGCGCTAGAAGCCGGTAGATAAAAAATTGGGGCGAGCCATGCTCGCCCGCCCGGGCGAGGGCGCCCGGGCCTACGTGAGGATTGTGCCGCCATCCCTGGCAAAGTGCTGCATACTCAGTTAAGCTTCCAGGTAATGTCGTGCAAAGATTTGTTGCCAGTTAGTTCCCTGTTACTACTGGTTCTCCTGCTGCCCGGTTGCGGCGGCGGGAGTTCCCTTGGCCCCACACCACCCCCACCCGGCCCAGGCAGCCTGGCTCTCACCACGGTCGTCAGCGGGCTCAGCAACCCAGTAGGTATGGAAAGGCCGCCCGGAGACAACCGTTTTTTTGTCGTGGAACAGCGGGGAACAATCCGCATCCTCGAGAACGGCGCCCTGCGGCCAGGAAATTTTCTGGACATCCAGAGCCTGACCAACTTCGACGGCCAGGAACAGGGACTTTTGGGTCTCGCCTTTCACCCCAGCTACAACACCAACCACAAGTTTTATCTGAACTACACAATTGACAATGGCGGCAAGCAAACCATCATTGCCGAGTACCAGACCCTGGCCTCGGACCCCAACACGGCCGATCCTAACAGCGAGCGCGTTCTACTGGTCGTGAACCAGCCCTTCGCCAACCACAAAGGCGGTCAGCTGGTCTTTGGCCCCGACGGCTTTCTCTACATCGGGCTGGGGGATGGCGGCAGCGGTGGCGATCCTCTTAACAACGCACAGAACCTGTCGTCGTTTCTGGGGAAGATGCTCCGCATCGATGTGGACCCTCCCTTCGCATCCGGAAAGCAATACGCGATTCCCGCCGACAATCCCTTCGCGTCGAGTGGCGGGCTGCCCGAGATCTTTGCCTACGGCCTGCGCAATCCGTGGCGCTTTTCCTTTGAGCCCGTGACCAACCGCATGTTCGTCGCCGATGTGGGCCAGGAGAGCTGGGAAGAGATTGACCTCCTGCAAAAAGGTGGCAATTTCGGGTGGAGAATGCTGGAGGGTACGCACTGCTACAACCCGTCCACCGGTTGCGACACCAGCAACAAGGTTCCGCCGATTGCGGAATACCCGCACACGGATGGCATCGCTGTAATTGGGGGCTACGTTTACAAAGGCAGCGCCATTTCCAGCCTGGCAAACAAGTACATCTTTGCCGATCTCACCGGCAAGATCTGGAGCCTGACCGAAGCACCAGCCAATACCTGGACTCGCGGTGACCTGCTTACCACCAACCGCACGCTCACTTCTTTCGGTAAGGACGCGGCCGGAGAGTTATATGTCGTGGACTACAACGGCAACATACTGAAATTGGTCCCGCAGTAGAAAGCAAAGTCCACGTAGGCCCGGACGCCCTCGTCCGGGCGGGCGAGCGAAGCTCGCCTGGGTTCAGCGTTGAATCTCGAAACAAACATGCGTCACTCCAACCAGGATCAAGCGGAGCTGCGCTCCGCCGGGCGGGTGAGGGCACCCGCCCCTACGTGGGTTGCGTGGGTTCCACTCTCGCGGTTTCAGAAGCCCGCGCGGCCTTCCCGGATACGGCGGGGGAAATCGGGGGCATCATTCGCCGCCCGCGCCGCCGCGTTGATATGCGCCTGTTCCTTGAGTTGGGCGAAGGGAAGATTTCCCGTTGCCAGATCTCCCCGCTCATAGAGCATCTGGTCGGCGCGGCCGTTCAGCAGGACGCGCCAGTCCCATTCAGGCTCTCCCGCCAGCCTGGTGATGTTGGTGGTGCAGTTGTTCGTCAGCGCGTTGTACCACTCCGGACGATTTCGTATCCGGTTAATCTTCTTCAGATAATTCAAGAACGTGGACCGAGCATGTTCGGGAGTGGCTCGTGTGTGAAAGAGGTACGTTTCTTCCCCCTTGCGGTAATTGGTCCGCAGCCGCACTACATCGCGTTCGTCGCTCACCGTATAAATGAGTTCGTAGTAGCGGAAAAAACCGCGGATCGCCGAATACTGCTCCCCCACCTCTTTCCTGGTCTCGATTGACATGGCGACGTAATCGTTGTCGCCGAAGTGGAAACTTACGATGGGATGAGCAATCCAGGGCGAACCCCAGTAGGTCAGAAAAATATCCATGCCCCGTATTTGTGAAAGGTCGTAGGAGCGGGTCTCCCAATGCGGAGTGTAGTCGCCCTCAGTGCGGTAGTCGCAGTTGCGGACGTTGTGAATGGTGACGTGGTCGCCGTCGATTTCTGCCCAGGCAGTCTGGGCTACGTCGGGTTGCCAGGCGCGGTCATTCGATGGCTTGAGAGTCAGCCACCACGCCAGGACCAGGGCGAATCCCGCGAGGCAAATTGCGATCCCTTTCCCGCGTCCGCGGAAAGCCAGCAGGGCTCCCACCATGGCGATGCCGTAGCTTGACGCTCCTAGGGTACGAACCGAGGCGCCGGGCAGCAAGTCGAAGTACAACGCGGCCGCGGACCAGGCGGTGAGCGATAGGGCCAGCAGCAGCGCGAGTCCGCGTCCCACGAGGTTCGCGACTCGCCGCCATAAACGGGTTGGCGTCATCAACCGTCCGGTTTTATGCGTAGATACCGCGTTGCCGCAACGTGTAAGCCACCCGGTCGAGGGCCAGCATGTAGGCCGCAATGCGGTTGCTGACTTTGTGGGTCTCGGCGTACTTCAGAACTTCGGCGAAGGCGGTCTTCATGGTGTGTTGCAGGTGATCGTTCACCATCGATTCCGTCCAGAAGTATCCCTGACGGTCCTGCACCCATTCGAAGTAGGAAACGGTAACTCCGCCGGAGTTGGCCAGGATGTCGGGAATGACAAACACACCTTTGTCCACCAGGATCTCGTCGGCCTCGGCGGTGGTCGGACCATTCGCCCCTTCACAGAGAACTCTGGCCCGCACCTTCTCCGCATTGCGGCTGGTGATCTGATTTTCTGTCGCCGCGGGAATGAGAATGTCGCAGTCAGCCACCAGCAATTCGGCGGAACTGGACGCTTCGGAACCGGGAAAGCCCTCCAGCGTGCGCTCGCGCTGGTAGTGCAGCGAGAGCGCCTCAATATCGATGCCATCCTTGTTGTATAGACCACCTTTACTGGTGGATACGCCAACAATCTTGTATCCCCTGCGGCGCATGAGCCGGGCGGCGTTCGAGCCCACATTGCCGAAGCCCTGAATCACTACACGGGTGCGGTCCGCGCTCATGCCCAGACGCTTGACTGCTTCATCACAAACGATCATCAGGCCGCGGCCCGGTGGCTTCAATGCGCCCATGCGACCCGCCCAGTTCGAGGGGCTTGCCGGTTACAACCGCCGTGACAGTGTGGTGCACATGCATGGAATAGGTATCCATGATCCAGGCCATGATCTGCTCGTCGGTGTTGATGTCCGGGCCGGGAACATCTTTTTCCGGTCCCAGCACCTCCATCAACTCCGCGGTGTAACGCCGCGTGAGGCGCTCGAGCTCACGTTTGGACATCCGGTCAGGATCGCAAATCACTCCTCCGGCCGCGCCGCCGAACGGGATGTTCACCACGGCACATTTCCACGTCATCCAGCTCGCCAGGGCGCGCGTCTCGTCCAGGGTCACGTTCGGGGTATAACGAATGCCGCCCTTGGCCGGCCCGCGATCGATCGAATGCTGCACCCGGAAACCGGTAAACACTTCCAGCTGCCCATTGTCCAGCTGGACTGGTATATGAACGATGAATTCCCGGCTGGGCTCACGCAGTATTCTCCACAGGCCGTCGTCGAGCTGAAGCTTCTGCGCGGCCACATCGGAACGCGCAACCTGCGCTTCCCACGGATTCACTTCTTCCAGATATGCGGTTGGCATGCGATGTGTTTGCCCGGTTCTTGCAAGAGCCCCCGAGCAGAGTCAGTTCATTATCCTACACCGGGGCGTAGTTTCCTTCAGGACGTGGAAACGGCAGGATAGTCGTGAACCAAGCCGCGCAGCGGCGCAAGAATGCAGCCCAGGGCACAAGCCCTGGGCGTGCGAGTGAAATGAGGGTGAGCCCCGGAGGGGCGAAAGAGCTGAAGCCGCGCTCCGCCGGACGGACGAGGCGTCCGTGCCTACGTGGGCTGTGGTAGCTTTCCCTTCGTCCCCGCCGCCATCTTCTGCGCCTTCGCGCGAACAAACGCATAGTTCAGGGCCGGCAACGAATTGAACCCGGCAGCCTCGGAGAAGAACTTCTGCGCTCTCTCCTTGTCGCCCTTGGCCTGATAGGCCTGGCCCAGGCGATACAGGTTGCGAGGATCCTGCTGATTGGCTTGCTCCAATTCTTTGATCGCGTTGTCGTAATCTTTCTGAGCCAGCGCAATCCGGCCCGCCAGCTCGTGGGCCAGCTTCACCTGCGCCGGGTTCTTCGATGCCTCTGCTCCCTGGCTGTATTCTTCCGCGTGGGTCTTCGCCGCCGCATAGTCCTTCTTCCCGATCGCCAGGGCACACAGATTGTAGTGATGCAGGAGCTTCGCGTTGTCCTTGATCTCCTGTGACAAGCTTGAGCTCTCCACCATCTGCAGGGAGCGGTCGAATTGCTGCGCCGCCACGTCATACTTCGCCATTTCGGCAATAATGTTGCCTTTGGCCTGAAGGTCGGCCGCCATAGCGGCTACGTCGTTCTTCTTCTCTGCCACGGCATATTCTTTGTCCATCGCCTGTACTGCGCTATCCAGCTTGCCGCTGTCCGAAGCCACGACCGCCATGCCAAACAACGCAGTCCGCAGTTCTCCGTCATTGCGCGCCTGGTCGGCCATCTTCTGCAGCTCCGCGGTCGCATCGGCCGGCTTCCCCATGTACAGCAGATCAGCCGCAATTCCGAAATGCGATGGCACGAAGTGGGGATCAATCATCAGCGCCTTGCGGTACTGCGCGATCGATTCGTCGAACTTGCCCATCTTCAGCAACAGCTCGGCGTAAGAGTCATAGGGATTAGGATCGTTCGGAATCAGTTCGATGTATTTCCTGAAGGCCTGCTCGGCGTTGGCGTAATCGCCGGCCTGCCGGTAGGCGTAGCCCAGCATGTTATAGGCGGGCGAATAGTTAGGGGCCAGCTCCGGCGCTCGCTTCAAGTGCTCGATGGCCTGGGGATAGTCCTGCTGGGCAAACCCGAATGCACCCAGATTGAAATGCGCCCGTTCATCGTTCGGGTAAGCGGCCACCAGCTTCTCGAAATATTCCTTCTGCTTGACTGCGTCGCCGTTGGCTCCGGCCTGGTTGGCCAGAATGAGCAGCCGCTCACCCTCCGAGGCCTTGTCCGCCAGGGCCACCGCTTTGTTCAAATGCTCAAAGAATTCCTTGGCCGTGCCGGCCGCGTTGGCCCGCGCCAGTTCTGCGGACGCGAACTCCGGATCCAGCGCAATGGCCTTATCAAAATGCTGCACCGAGTCCTGGGCCAGTAGCTTTTCCGAGAGTTCCCGCCCCTGTAGGAATTCCTTGCGCGCATCTTCTGATTTGGTTGTGACCGGGACCTTGCCGCCGGAATCCGGAGCTGCGGACGTCCCCGCGGTATTCGTCTTCTCACAGGCGCTCCACGTTGCCATGCCTAACACAACCACAGTCAACACCAGGCGGTTGAATCCATTTCGGCGCATACGATCACTCCTTTGAATTTCCAATGAGTGGACGGACTCGTCTCGATCGAGTATCTCGTCCCGGTATTTCCCGGGGGGATCGGCAATCTGGATTTTTACTTATGCCCCGTTGTTGCTAGACGCGGGCCATGTGAGTTTGGATAGCAAGCGTAGAGGGTGTTTGTTGGGCCTGTTCAGGAAGTCACAACATAACAACAGACAAAAGACCAGAGCGCGGCCATCCTCGGCTGCATGCTCCTCAGTGCGCACCCTGGCCGCGCATAAAAAACTGTTCTTTATCCATATTCGCCGGCACTGCCACATCAAAGAAACCGACCATCATCTCCTGATAAGTTTGGTCTCCCCAGGTGACGGTCGCATTCGGATCAGGATTGTGCGGGTTGTTGCGCGAGTTGTCATACCAGGCCACGGCACGCAGCCTGGTTCCAGCCTTCAGCAGTCGCGGCTCGGCCAGCCGGTAACTTAGTTGCCAGTGAAAATGGTAGTTCACCCGCAACAGAGTCTCGATCGAGCCGTCGGGCTTCACAATGTCGTACTCAAAAGTTTTCCCCCGCAGATGCATATGCGGAAACAGGCTGAGCAGCGTGGCGTCGTGCGGCAGCGTGCCCTGCACTTCCACCCGAAAGTTATCCGCGCCGGGGGGAATGATGAAGGCGTGATCGTTGAGTTGCAGTGTGAGAACGCGCTGCCGGGGCGCCGTCTTCGCAAACACCAATCCGACGCTGGTGCGGTCGCTTCCGGCAGTGCCGTTCGTGGTGTAGTGCACCTGAAAAACAAGGTCTGATCCCGCGGGGACGAACTTTGCCATGCCGTCAGGCCAGTGGTCAGGCGAGCTACCGGGAGCGTACACCAGCAGCAGGTCGCTGGTGGTCCCGTGCGCTTCCAGACGGTCC
Organism: Terriglobia bacterium; assembly: GCA_963801595.1. GTDB lineage: Bacteria > Acidobacteriota > Terriglobia > Terriglobales > Acidobacteriaceae > JAIQFF01. The sequence continues at coordinate 19,786 of CAWDFW010000013.1, forward strand.
TGGGGATCGCTGAGGGTCGGAGCCGTGAACGGTACTCCGACGGGCGCGTGCCGCAGCCACTTCGAATCCGGTGGCCGTATGTACACCACGGCGTGATGCACATACTGAGGGCCAGAGGGATGGACCTCCGCCATCTGTATCCATTTATCTTCGGTGAAATGAGTGGGCACGATCTCGTAGGTGTATTCCACGTCGCCATCCGGCGGGATCGTGACCGGCATTGGCATCGCCAGGACAACATCTGGTTGCGCGATGTTCCAGCCTTGGGCCCAGTGCGGAGGCAAAGGCGCGTCATGCGGATTGCCGGCTGGAGCGCCCGCCTGTACCCACGCCAGCATGGTCGTCATTTGCTGCGGCGCAAGGGAAGGATCGTTGGAGAAATGTCCGAATCTCTGGTCGGCAAACCACGGCGGCATCATTCCGCCTTGGACTGATTTCGCGATAGCCGCCGCCCAGGGCCGCGTTTGCTCGTATGTCACCAGCGGCATGGGAGCACCTTCACCCGGGCGATGACAGCTCTGACAGTGGTGCTGGAGCAGGGGCAGGATGTCTTTATAGAAAGTGGGAGCCGGTTTGTCGGTTGCGGAGTGGGCGGCACCTGCAACCAGGACCGACGCGGCGAGGAAAGTCACGCCGAAGAAAATGCGCACATCAACAGTGTACAAGAACTAAATTGTCATCCTGAGCGTTCAGGATGACACCGTTACTTTTTCCGGACGCAATACTATGCCCGCAGTTTTCCGCCCAGAGATTCCAGCGCCCTGATGAGCTGCGCCGACCACTGTGCTACTTCTTCTTCCCGCAGGGTGCGATCGGCTGACTGGAAGCGGGCCCGCAGCAGCAGCGAATACTTACTCGCGGGGACGTTGCCACCGCGAAAAATTTCCACCGGAACAAAACTGCGCAGCTCAGCCACTCCGAGTCCGATGACAGCCTGCTGAATTTGTTCGAATGTGGCCGCATCATCAAAGACAAAAGAAAAATCCCGCTCCACCGCTGGATAGCGCGGCAGAGGCTGATAGCGGACGACCCGCAGGCCCTGGGAGTAAAGCCGGTCGAGATAGATCTCCGCAACAAAAACACTCTGACGCAGTTTGCGAGCGGCGGCGAGGTCGGGATGGACCTGTCCAAACTGCGCCACCAGAGCGCCATCCATCAAGGCACGCGCCGAGCGCCCGGCGTGATAGTAGTCCGACGTTTGCGCATCGTACTTCAACGACTGGTGCTGAAAGGCGTGCAGCAAGTTCTCCACATCACCCTTCAGATCAAAGAATCCTCCGTCGCTGCGTGCCCCACCCTTCCTGGGTTTTTTGCGGAGGGTGGAGACGTGGCGCCCATGCAGATGCGTTTGGGTTCGGCCGTTCCGCCATCGGTTGCTTCGAAAACGCTGCCGGCCTCAAACAGGCGCACCTGGTCCGCCCCGCGGTTGAGGTTGTAGGCCAGCATGTTGAGCATGCCGGGCACCAGAGAACTCCGCATCACCGACGCTTCTTCGCTTTGAGGATTGGCCAGTTCGACCACCGGGGCAGAAGAAAATGTTTCTGCATCCTCGTGTGAAATGAATGTCAGCGACACGGCTTCGTCGTAGCCGAGCGCCAGCAGCGAGGTTCGAAGCTTGTGGTCCTTTCTCCGCGTCCGGGAGCCTCGACCACGGCTCCGGCATACGCCGGCAGAGTATTGGCGAATTTGTCGTAGCCGTGCAGGCGCGCGATCTCTTCGACCAGGTCGATTTCGCGTTCCACGTCGAGACGCCAGCTCGGAATGTGGACGGTGAAGTCAGGGTCGCCGCCCCTCTCCGGCATCAACTCAAAACCCAGTTGCTGGAGAATACGGAAAATTTCGTTGGTCTCGAGCTTCTCTCCGAGAATGCGGTGCACCTCCGAAAGATGCAGAGCCACGGGCGCGAGATCAACCTGGCGGGCCACCGACGTCGATCGCGCCGCCGTCCAGTTTGCCTCCGGCTGATTCGAGGAGCAGTACGGCCACGCGATCGCAAGCCTTGGTCGTGGCCTCGAAATCGGCGCCGCGTTCGAAACGATGCGAGGCATCGGTATGCAGGCCGTGGCGCCGCGCAGTCTTGCGGACCGTGGAGGGATCAAACCAGGCCGACTCGATCAGGATATTTTTTGTCTTCGCGGTGATCATGGTGTCGAATCCACCCATGACTCCGGCCAGCGCAACCGGCTTGACGGCATCGGCGATGACCAGATCTTCCGGAGTAAGTTTGCGCTCGACGCCGTCCAGCGTTTTCAGGGTCTCGCCGCTGAACGCCCGCCGCACCAGAATCTTGCCGCCTGCAAGCAGATCAAGATCGAAAACATGGGTGGGGTGTCCCATCTCCCACAGCGTGTAGTTGGTCGCGTCGGCAGCATTGTTGATGGGGCGCTGATCAACCAGCAGCAGGCGCCTGGCCATCGCGTCGGGAGATGGTTTGACATGCACATCGCGAACGACGCGAGCTGTATAACGGGCGCAGCCGGCCTGGTCCGCGATTTCAATGGCGAAATCCGAGTTGCCCGGTACCACTGGCAGCTTCGAGTCCACGGCGCGCAGGGGCAGGTTGTAGATCACAGACGCTTCGCGCGCCACACCGTAATGGTTCATGGCATCGGGACGGTTGGTGCCAATCTCCATCTCGAAGATGGCATTCTTCCCGTCGCCGCTGATGCTCTCAACCGCAATTCCAACCGCAGTGAGGTCCTGAGCCAGGCGGCGGTCGTCCACCTTGGCATCCACGAACTCACGCAGCCATGCTGGAGAAAGTTTCATATAGCTCTCAGCTCTCAGCTCTCAGCTGTCAGTCTCCGGGTTCTTGCTGAGAGCTGAAAGCTGATGGCTGATAGCTTTTACCCAAACTGTTCCAGAAATCTCACATCCCCGTTGAAAAACAACTGGATGTCATCCACCCCGTATTTCAGAATCGCGATGCGGTCGGCGCCCATGCCGAAGGCGAATCCCGAAACTTTTTTGGGATCGTAATCGACAAAACCGTAAACGTTCGGGTCCACCATGCCGCAGCCGAGAATTTCGATCCAGCCGGTCTGCTTGCAGGGACGGCAGGGCTCGGAGCCGCGTTTGCCGCTGCCACCGCAAATAAAACAAGACACCATCATCTCCGCGCTGGGCTCGGTGAAGGGGAAGAACGACGGCCGGAAGCTGGTCTTCACGCTCGATCCGAAAAGCGCCTTCATGGCATGGTCGAGGGTGCCTTTCAAGTCGCAAAAAGTAATGTTCGCGTCCACCGCGAGCCCTTCGACCTGGTGAAACATGGGCGAATGGCTGGCGTCCGGAGGATCGTTGCGGTGCACTTTGCCCGGAATCACGATCCTGACCGGCGGCTTCATCTTCTCCATGGTGCGAATCTGCACCGGTGAAGTGTGAGTGCGCAGGAGGAGGCGGTCGCGCTGCGGCTTCGTTTCCTGGCGGGCGATGAACAGCGTGTCCTGGGTATCGCGCGCGGGATGGTTCGGCGGAAAATTCAGCGCTTCGAAATTGTAGTAGTCGGTCTCGATGACCGGGCCCTCTTCGACCGAGTAGCCGAGATTGCGGAACACGGAGACGATCTCGTGCATGGTCTTGATCACGGGATGCTCGGATCCAAGCGGGCGGCGAATGCCTGGAAGGGTGATGTCGAGGGCCGCTGTTATCGTTCCGATCGCGTTTGTTTGCTGCCTCGCTGGGACGCTTCGGATCTCATCCGTAACCTGCCCGCCAACTTCGTGCCCGGCAAGAGTGGCAGCCTCAACTTGCTCTGTGACCCGTTTCTTGATCTCATTGACCCGCTGCCCCACGTCGCGCTTGGCATCTTTCGGGGCCGCTTTCAGCCAAAGATCATTGATCTCTGTGAGCACGCCGTTCTTGCGGGCCATCCAGCGGTCACGGAAGGTCTTCCAGTCGGCCTCGTTCTTGACCGCTGCGGCCTCCTGTTTCAGCGAGGCCAGCAATTTCTCGGCAGCTTTGTCCAGCGCGGCCGGCGTGAAGCTTTTCAATTTGGGGACGGTGTATGGCACGTGTTCTCTCAAAAATTATCCCGATTTGCAGAAAAATAAATGGCGGGATGAAACAGCGAACCCCGGCGGCTAAAGCCGGCCTGGTTTTGGGCGGCTGGCGGCACGACTGAAGTCGTGCCCTTCCACAAGACCTTCCCAAAAGCTTATATCCCAAGCTGCCCAGAGCCAGTGTTCTTCCGCAAGCAGCCAAAGCCGCTCGCAATCCGCCATAGCTAGAAGCTAGGAGCTAGAAGCTGGTTTACGCTGCCCCGCCGAGAGCGCCCTTCGCCTGCTCGGCGAGGCTCTTAAACGCGCCGGGATCATTCACTGCCAGATCGGCGAGGATCTTGCGATCCAGTTCTACTCCGCCTTTTTTGAGTCCGTGAATGAATTGGTTGTAGCTCATCCCGTTCAGTTTGGCGGCGGCGCCGATGCGCACGATCCAGAGGGAGCGATACTGGCGCTTTTTCTGCTTGCGGCCAGAGTAGGCGAACTTAAGCCCGCGCTCGACGGCTTCTTTAGCGGACCTGTAGAGTTTGGATTTTGTGAGGAAATAGCCGCTGGCGCGGTCGAGTATCTTCTTGCGCTTGGCGCGGCGTTTGGTTCCCCGTTTTACGCGAGGCATGGGTAGCTCCTTTTTACGTTCGAGTTATGGCGGCTGGAGGTAGGAGACTTGAAGGTCTGGTTGCCTCTTCACACGCCCGGGCCGCGTCTCTAACACATGGCAGCCACATTTCGCGGGCGAGGGCGCCCGCGCCACACAACACAAAACTTCTAGTATGGAATCATTCGTTTGATCTTGGGAGTGTCCGCATCGCTCACCAGGACGGCCTGGCGCAGCTTGCCTTTGCGCTTCTTGTTCTTGGACGTCAGCATGTGACGCAGGTGCGAATGATGGCGCTTGACCTTGCCAGTCGCCGTCTTCTTGAAGCGCTTGGCGGCGCCCTTGTGTGTTTTCAGCTTGGGCATAAATCCTCAGTTCAGCAATTAGCCCTTAGCCACACCCGCATTGCCAAACTGGCTAAAATGCCAAGTGCCAATTGCTAAGTGCTTCTCAGATTTCTACGCCTGGTTTACCCGGCCTGGGGCCGGCTGCGACTGCGCGGGCTGTTTCTGTCCGGCATCTTTTTTGGGCGCCAGGATAGCGTGCAGCGTGTTGCCTTCCTGTCGCGGACGGAACTCTACGATTCCCTTGTCGGCGATGTCTTTGATCAGCCGTTCCAGGATTTCGCGTCCCAGGTTGGTGCGCGTCATCTCCCGTCCCCGGAAGAAAATCGTCGCCTTGACCTTGTCTCCCTCATCGAGGAAGCGCAGGACATGGTTCTTCTTGGTTTCGTAGTCGTGGTCGTCCACATTGATGCGGAACTTTACTTCCTTCACCACGATTACTTTTTGATGCTTCTTGGCCTCGCGCTCCTTCTTTTCCTGCTGGTACAGGAATTTCCCATAGTCCATGATGCGGCATACGGGAGGAGTCGCGGTGGGCGAAATCTCGACCAGGTCCAGGTTCTTCTCGCGGGCCATCTTGAGCGCATCGTAGGGAGTCAAAATGCCGATCTGCTGGCCTTCATCGTCGATTACGCGGATTTCCCGCGCCCGGATGCGTTCGTTGGTTCGGATAAAGCGTTTATCGATACAACCCTCCGTCAGCTAACAGGGCGAATGAAATAGAGAAAAAGTATAGCATGGCCGCCGTCTCCCGTCGCGATGGACTTCGGTGGGGGGATTCTGGCCAAAGTGAGATTCAGGCAAAAAGCCACGGCAGGTTCGCCGTGGCTTCATCTTCCAGGGTCGCGCTCCCGGTTAGGATGCGCGGCGCTTTTCCACGTCCTCAGATCCTTCACGGTCCTTGCGCTCAGTCGTGCCGCTGTCCTGGCCCGGCTTCTTCGTGGTCGGGTCATGCGGATTGTAAACCTGCTCTCCGCTCTGAGACGGACTCTGCCTGTTTGGATCAGCTTGGTTTCCGGGATTGCCTGTTTGCTGGCCCGGGTTCTGTTGCTTCTTTTCAGTTTCGTTTCCCATGAAGTGCTCCTTTACAAAAAGTTAATCGCGCAACACTATTTCGTGTAACGTCGAAGCTTAGGTGCAGAAATCTGCTCTGGGGTAGCCTGGAAGATGGTTTTTCCTGGGAAATTTAAGCGAGGCTGATCCGATTCGAGGCCGGTAGGAGAATCCGAAATGAAGCATACCCTGTTGCTTGCTGCCAGCTATTTGTTGATGACGACCTTGTCCTTTGCCCAGGTGGAAGACATTGCCAGACGTCTCGGGCTGGGAGGCTCGACGCTCAGTGACACCAAAATCTCCTCGGGCCTGAAGCAGGCCCTGCAGATCGGCGCCGAGCAAGCGGTGAAAATTACCGGGCGACCCAACGGATATTTTGGCAATCCCGACATAAAAATTCTGATGCCAAACAACCTGCGGACACTCGAAAAGGGCCTGCGCATGGTGGGCTACGGTCCCAAGGTTGACGATTTTGTTCTCAGCATGAATCGGGCCGCGGAGTCGGCAGCTCCCGCGGCACGCAAAATCTTTATTGACGCCATCACCGCCATGACCTTCGAGGACGCGCGCAGAATTCTTCTCCGGCGGCGACACCGCCGCCACCAACTACTTCAAGGAAAAGACCACGCCACAGCTGACCGCTGCATTCCGCCCGGTGGTGGAACGCACGATGTCCAAAAACGGCGTCACCCAGCAGTACAACGCCCTGGTTTCGCAGTACAAAGCCATTCCCTTTGCAAAAAATCAGGACCTGGACATCAGCCACTACGTGGTCAGCAAGGCGCTTGACGGGCTTTTCTACGAATTGGGTCAGGAAGAACGCAAAATTCGCAAAGATCCGGCAGCACAGACCACCAACCTGCTGAAAGAAGTATTCGGGCGCCGGTAAGTGAGGGTCGGACACTCTTGTCCGACGCCTTTGACCTGGACTTTTTCGCGGACAAGAGTCGGAGCCCGTTAACTCAACTAAAACCGTCAAAACCAACATCAACTCCAAAGGCGTCAGACGGGAGTGTCCGACCCACACTGAGAGACGTCGGGGAATCACCGCGGTCACGGGTCGGGAATTTGCTGTATTGTCCGGCGGGCGCAAATGTGGCGTACTGATGGCAGAGGAGTATGCCGTGGCAACCCGTATTCTCATCGCCGATGACGATGCCACCATCCGCCTGCTATTGCGCAGACTGCTGGAGCAGCAGCCCGACTGGCAGGTATGCGGTGATGCCAGCACCGGTGCTGAGGCCATTGCCAAGGTTGAGCAGCTCAATCCCGATGTTGTGGTCATGGATTTGAGTATGCCGGTCATGACCGGACTGCAGGCGGCGCCTGCCATTGCGAGAGCTCACCCCCGGCTGCCCATGTTGTTGATCAGCGTCCAGGAAGTGTCCCGGCAACTGGCCTGGGAAGCGCGCAATGCCGGCTACCGAGGCGCGGTCACGAAGAACAGCGGCAACGAGGTATTGCGAGGGGTGGAGGCATTGCTCCGCCAAGAGACGTTCTTCTGGGTGGACGACGGCTCACCAATTACAGCCGAGTGGGACCGGTAACTTCTGGTGATCGCAGGCCGCGCGCGTATTTAAACTCGCGGCAACTCATTCCAGCCAACTTTACCAGCCAACTGGCAGACCAGTGAATTCATCAAAAGTCCGAGGTTCATGGACATGCGCTCTCCCCAAGGCTGCTCTCTGCTTGCGATGGTTTTACTGGCTGCACTCGCGGCCTGCACTTCGAAGCAAGACCCTCAAGAGCTCAAAGAGAAGACTGCCCAGGCTACCGCCCAACTGAAAGTTGACGCCAAGGCAGTGGCAGCGGGAATCCGTGAAGGCTGGAGCCGCGACAAGCCGCTCGACGTGAACACCGCGACCCGTGAGCAATTAATTACCTTGCCGGGAGTGAGCGGCCCGGATGCGGACAAAGTCATCGCCGGGCGTCCTTACGACACGCCGGACCAACTCGTGACGCGCCACATCCTGACCCAGAGCAAGTACGACAAGATTGCCAGCCGGCTGATCGTCAAAAAATGACAAGGCGATGCCTCGGCCGATGTGCCTAATCGTGCAGACCCTGGCTGGCGTTTCCCAGCAGGGCGCCGTCTAACACTCGTTCCACTCGGGTTTGAATCCAGCGGTTCGCCGCGTGACTTCCTGATACGCGCATAGGCAGGTAGTTGTCGGTGAGCCCCTCGGTATATTCACCTTGCTGATCTGCGCCGGAAACATTCAGTGTGATGGTTTCGATCCGCTGGCCGATAAAGCTGCTCATGAAAGCCAGTTTCTTTTCTGAAGCCAGATTGCGCAGAATACGGTTCCGCTCGCGGGCGACGTTTACAGGAACCTGCTTGCCCATGGCGGCAGCCGGAGTTCCGGGACGCGCTGAGTAGGTGAAGACATGCAGGTAGGTGAGAGGCAGGTCTTCGATGAGGCGGCGAGTCTCCTCGAATTCCGCCTCGGTCTCGCCGGGGAAGCCAGCCATCACGTCCGCTCCAATCGCTGCCGTGGGCATGGCGGCGCGAATCTTTTCCACCTTCTCTCGATAGTGCCAGGGACGATACTTGCGGTGCATGCGGCGCAGGACGGCATCGCTGCCGGACTGCAGAGGCACGTGCGCATGTTTGGCGATGCGGGGAGAAGTGGCCATAAGCTGAATGAGCTCGTTACTCCAGTCCATGGGCTCGACCGAACTGATGCGCACCTTCTGCAGCGCGGTTTCGGAGAGGATGGCGCGGATGAGATCTTCGAATCCTGGTCGTTGGCCGTTGGCCGTTGGTCGTTGGCCGATGGCTGAAGGCTGAGAGCTGACGTCCAAGTCTCTTCCCCAGCGGCCGAGGTTGATGCCCGAAATCACCACTTCGCAATAGCCGGCGCCCACCAACGCTTTGACCTCGCGAATGACCTCGGTCATAGGGAGCGAACGGCTCTGTCCCCGGACATAGGGAATCACGCAGAATGAACAGCGGTTGTCGCAACCGTCCTGCACTTTTAGATTTGGCCGGGTGCGTTCATTGCCAGCTTCGAAAACCGGTGCAGCCTGCAGTTCTGTGTGGGCGAATATGTCGGAAACGAAGATCGGGCGCCGGACCTCAGGCATCGGACGCCGGCCATCTGATGTCAGCTGCGTGAGGGGGACGAACTGAGCCTGCCGGGGTCCGAGGTCCGGCGTCTGAAGTCCGACGGCGAGTTCTGCCAGCTGGTGTTTATGCGAGTTTCCGATGACCTGGCTCACGCCGGGCAGAGCCGCGATTTCCTCCGGCGCGCGTTGCGCATAGCAGCCGGTGACCACGATCCGGGCTTCGGAGTTCTTGCGATGAATGCGGCGGATGGCGGCACGTGCGTCCTGGTCAGCCGCGGCGGTCACGGTGCAAGTGTTAAGAACTACGAGCTCCGCCTCCGCAGGTTCGCCGGCACGTTCCAGGCCGCGCTCCCGCAGCTGGCGTTCGATGGCAGCACCGTCCGCCTGCGCGGCCCGGCAGCCGAAATTCACTACGTGGAAAGTTGCCACGCTTCCATAGTAGCGCAGGTCGCGGAATGCTTCGACGCATAACAGCAGGTCTTGGATTAAGACGCATCGGGCTGAGGCCTGAGTGGGCCACCAGGCCTAAAGGCCAATGCTTAGGGAGCCGACAACGCGGCCCTGAAAGGGCCGCGCTTCCACAACTTCTTGGACTCGCCGCAAGAGACGAAGAACCGTCTGCTCGCCTCGCGGACGCCGCCACGGGCAGACGAGATTCGCCTTGGAATCGGGAAGCGGGAGGAAGGTGAGCTTGGCCGCGACTCTGGAATCGCCTACAACTTCTCGTTCAAAATCAAGCCGAGGCTACTTGCCTCTTCTGCTGGAAACATTCCCGGCAGAATACTGGACGCCCCTGGGTTGGCTTGAAAGGCACGGTGGTTTCCTTGCCGCACTCCGAGCACGTGGTGCGCGTCTCCACCTTGGCGAAGCCGTTGCCTGGCCCCGAAGGCGCCGCCCCCAGTACTGATACCCGCTTGGTCTTGCAAGCCTTACAACGTTTGGGTTCGTTTTTGAACTGCTTGTCGTGAAAGAACAGTTGTTCGCCCGCAGTGAAGATAAAATCCGCACCACAGTCAATGCACTTCAATACCTTGTCCTGAAATTCCATTGAGAGATGCTCCCTTCAGCCCATTCCCCAAGACCTCGCAGACGAATAGCGCGACGCGCGTGGACTCAGGGTCGTTGCCCCCTCAAGCTACGACCTGGAAAATTTCCCCTGGACTCGGCCCGCCATGCCCCCTTTTTGCGGCAGGGATTACTGCTTTACAATCTTTGACAATCTCTTGTGAACAAGGAAATGGGCCACCACTCGGCGTGGCAGCCCATGGATCCTAGTCTTGTTCTTTACGCGCTTTTTTCCTGCTGCGTTTGCGCGCCAGTGCTTCCTTCACACGCTTCTTCTCGCCCGGTTTCAGGTAAAAGGAGTGACGCTTGACCTCCTTAATGATGTCTTCCTGCTGCACCTTGCGCTTGAAGCGGCGTAATGCGTTTTCGAGGGACTCGCCCTCTTGAAGTCTTACTTCTGCCAACTGAACTACACCCCCAAACCGGTCCCGTTTGGACGGGGATAGTTATTGCAAGGTTCCTACGGCAAGTCAAGTGGTATGTGGCAATTTCATGCAGAGAAAATGCCGCTAGCTTCCATCTATGGAACCGCTTACGCCTAATAGATCAGCTTCAGGGCCAGCTGAATCTGCCGTGGCGCGTACGCGTCGGTGGCCCTAAGAAAGCTCGACGGCACGCGGTATTGAGCTGGGAAGATATTGATTCCAATGGTCTTATCGGTCTGGACAAACTGCGTCGAGTTGCTTTGAAAACCATCCTGCGTGATCTGGACCCGCTGGTTGTTGCGGTTCAGCAGGTTGAAAGACTCGACCATCAGTTCCAGCTTGACCCGGTCCCCAGCATAAAGACGCCGGGTCAGGCGCATGTCGGTGGTGGCGTAGTCCGGCCCGAGGAAGGAGTTGCGGGAAACTCCCGGAAGCCGGTCGTTGCTGTTGTTGCCATCCTGGTTGGCGTCGCCGGTCACGGTCGCGCTGACCGGCCGGCCGCTGCCATAGGTAAATACGCCGGAAGCTTTCCAGTTGTTGAAAAACATTCCCAGCAACTCATGGTCGCGGTGAAACGGCTTGGGGGCGAGAACAAAAGAGAACACAAAA
>CAWDFW010000014.1:0-96277 GCA_963801595.1 Terriglobia bacterium
TGCGAGGCCCTTGCGCAGTCCGTAGCGTTGCACTGTCTCTATAGAATAGCGAGAGCAGGTCGGACGGTAGCGGCACTGAACATAGCCTGCCAAAATAGGGCTGCCCACACGCTGGTAAGCGCGTACGACGACGATGTAAACCCTGGCTGCCAGCTGCCGCTCGGGTGGCCGAAAGCTGTCAGCGAACACGCTCCCTGCCAGCAAGCCCAGAATCGCGAGATACGTCGCGGGATGCTTCAGGAGTTTCCGCAGTGGGGACATTTTGCGCTCACTTGCAGCCGCTTATTTTGGCAATGAGGGCAAGGCACCAGATTCCCCGGCGGCCGGGTGAACAGGTAGATGATGAGCCCGATGATTCCGGTGAGCATGACCAGGATCATCCAGATAACGGAGTTGTCCATGCCCCGGCTCTTGGCGTCGCGCGCCACCCAGATCAGCAACGCAATATTGAGGGCGATGATGCCCACCATGATTACGCCGAAGAAGCCCAGGCAACCGCAGGCCACAAAGGGGCTGGCATCAGGATCGCGTTGCCACAGCAGGAAGCTGGCGGACAGCATCGTCTCGCACGCTCGTGCGGCTTCCGACACCAGGATGAAGGGCATGCATCTGTCTCCTGCAAGAGAAGTAGCAGCGGGCATGGTCAGCCCGCGGCCTGCGACGGCTATGCCCGGCCTGGGGAGGATTGGCCGAGTTCGGCGGACAGTATCAAAAAAGATTTGTCAGCGCAACCAAAAGATGTTCCCAAAGGGGTTCGCCGGGAGCCGAGCGCAACTGCGGTCATGACTCAGTTGGAACAGCCCCCGCAACCCGAGGTCATCCTGAGGGACTTCAGTCCCGAAGGATCTGGCGTGCACAACGTCCGCGCTCGCCCAAGGCGCGCACATGCGGCCGCGACAGCATTGACGAAAGCGATTTGCCGGAGTACGGTGGAGCGATTTTTTGGCGGTTTTGAACTGTGACTATCTCGCGGTTTCCGCCACCGGGGAGTAACTCCCATGCTCTGCCCTCAATGCGGCCAACCAGTGCCGGAAGGGGCGACCTTATGCCCCACCTGCGGCCGGCAAACTGCGCTCACCCCGTCGAGTCTTGGTGGGCTTCCGCCTCTGGCTCCCACCGCTGCTTCCGGGGCGGTCGTCCCGGAAAAGACCAGCGGCCTGGCGATTGCCAGTCTGATCTTTGGTCTGCTGTTTCTCTTCTTCCCTTTGTCCATCGTGGCCATCGTCTTCGGACACATTTCACTTTCGCAGATCAAGAAAAGCGCGGGCCGCCTGGGAGGCAAGGGTCTGGCCATCGCGGGCCTGGTGCTGGGATATCTCGGGATCGCCATGATCCCGCTCATTCTGATCATCGCGGCGATTGCGATTCCCAACCTGTTGCGGGCACGAATTGCGGCGAATGAGGCGTCCGCCGTGAATGCAGTCAGGAGAATCAGTGCCGCGCAAGTGACCTATCAGACGCAGTTTCCTACCGTCGGATTCGCTCCCGACCTGCAGTCTCTGGGTTGTGCTACGCCAAACAGCGCCAACCCGGCCAAGGCCTGCCTCATCGAGAATGAACTGGCGGCTGCGACCTCTCTGCCCGGGAAGCATGGCTACATTTTCGCCATGAAGCGTTCCGATGACGGCACCCAGTATTTTGTGAGCGCGGCACCGGCGACGCGCAATCAAACCGGCACCCGCAGCTTCTGCTCAACCGAAGATGGGGTAGCCCGCGTCGATCCGAACGGTGAGATTGCCAACCACGATGCCTGCGCGGCGCTGTCCGCGATCGACTGACATGCAGGCGCGAGCGTCCTCGCTCGTGCGGGAGAGACATTACGTGCGTTTGTCTTAGCCGCACGCCCGCCATAGAATCGAAAGCTCGCGGGCATCAGGTCCTTTGTAGGGCCCACGCGACAGCCGGCGGGACGCCGGCGCTACAAACGACAACCCCATGGCCTCGACGACGACTTCGATTTCCCCCCGCGCGCGCTTCGGCATGGGGCGAGTTCTTGCCTTCTTTCTGATCGCAGTATTGCTCGCTGCGCTGGGAGCCCTCGCCTGGTTTTACTCAGTTGCGCGCTCTGCCCTGCCCCAACTGGACGGGAACGTGAAGATCTCCGGCCTTTCCGCCCGGGTCACAGTCATTCGTGACGGACACGGCGTGCCCACCATCGCGGCCTCAAATCTCGACGATCTTTTTTTTGCTCAGGGGTATGTGACCGCGCAGGACCGTCTGTGGCAGATGGACATGATGCGGCGCTTCGCCGCCGGCGAAGTTTCCGAGATTCTTGGTGATGCCTTCCTCCAGCACGACCGTGAGCAAAGAATTCTGGGGCTGAAGGTGGCCGCACAAAAAGCGCTGGAGGTTGCGTCGGCACAAAATCGCACTCACTTCGAAGACTATGCGCGGGGAGTGAACGCTTACATCGAATCGCATCGGGACCATCTGCCTATCGAGTTCCGCATCCTGCGCTATTCTCCGCGTCCGTGGGCGCCGCAAGACTCCACGTTAGTCGCCTCCCAGATGGTGAAGGACCTGAATCACTATCCCTATCGTGACGCGCTGGAGCGCGAGAAAATCCTGGCCAAGCTCGGGCCGGAACTGACAGCCGACTTGTACGTGAACTCTTCCTGGCGCGACCGTCCGCCCACCGTGGCACGCCCGGGACTCGACCAGGATACCGACGAGGAAAACCGTCCCCGGCGTCCGATTGGCAGTTCGGTGGCGGGGATGTCAGCGGTTACGGATTTTCAGGACCTCGCCGGCGCATCCCGATCGGATTCGGAGCGCACGGTGATCGGTTCAAACAACTGGGTGGTCTCCGGGGCGCACACGGTTTCGGGCAAGCCCCTGCTCTCGAATGACATGCACCTGGGACACCAGATGCCCAACCTTTGGTATGAGGCCCATCTTCGTTGCGGCAACTTTGACGCTGCCGGCGTGACACTGCCCGGCCTGCCTTACGTGATCGTAGGACACAACCAGCGCATCGCCTGGGGCTTCACCAATATCGGCCCGACCGTGGAGGACCTTTACATCGAGACCTTCAATCCGGACGGTCAATATCTGACTCCCGACGGATGGAAGGCGCCTGAGCACCGCAGCGAAGTGATTCACGTGAAGAGCAAGCCAGATGTGACGGTGGATGTGGCCGTGACCCGCCACGGACCCGTCATTAGTGAGTTGGTCCCGGGCGAAACTCGCAAGCTGGCGCTGCGCTGGACGCTCTACGACGGCACCCACGATCCGTTCTTCGAAGTGGATACGGCACAGAACTGGGAGCAGTTCCGGAGCGCTTTCTCCGCCTTTGACGCTCCCGGACAGAACGTGGTGTATGCCGACGTGGATGGCAACATCGGCTACCAGGCCACGGGAAAAATTCCCATCCGCGCTTCGGGTGACGGCAGCCTGCCCGAAAACGGCAGCGACAACGCGCATGAGTGGACGGGATACATTCCATTCGACAAGCTGCCCAGGGTTTTCAATCCTCCCTCCGGCATCATCGCGACCGCCAACAGCCGCATCACGCCGGACGGATATCCCTACTCGATCAGCACCGGTTGGGAGGCCCCCTGGCGGTCGGCGCGGATTTATCGCGTGCTGGAATCGGGCAAAAAGTTTTCCCCGGCCGACATGCTGGCATTGCAGACCGACATTTATTCCGAAGCCGACCGCTATTTTGCGGAACGGTTCGTGTACAGCGTGGACCACGTCCGGAATGCCTCTGCCAGGACCAAACAAGCCGCCGAAATCCTGCGAGGATGGGATGGCCGCATGACCGCGGATTCCGCCGCCCCCACCATCGCTTATCAGGCCCGCGCCGAGCTGGCGCGTCTGCTGCTCCAGCCCAGGCTGGGTACCGCGCCCACGGACCCCAAACAAACCGCGGCTACGCTGAGCTGGAAGACTTATTCCTGGGGGATGCAGTCGGTGTGGCTGGAAAATGTGGTCCACCATCAGCCTGCGCGTTGGCTTCCGCAGGCCTATGCCAGTTACGACGATCTGCTTGCCGCGGCGGTTGAGGCTGCGGTCAGTGCTCCGAAGGCCTCGCAAGACCTGGCTTCGTGGAAGTGGGGAGAGTTTCGCCCGGTAGAGATCCAACACCCAATCCTGGGCCGGGTTCCGCTGCTGCAACGCTGGACGCGGCCCCGGGACCCTGCCGCAATCGGGGAGTGGCTATACGGTGAAAGCGGTGTCGCGCAGCCATGGGCCGTCGGAGCGTCTGACGGTGGACCTGTCCGATCTCGACCAGAGTACGTTGAACCTGGTTACCGGCGAGGCTGGAAATTTTCTTAGTCCGTATTACATGGACCAGTGGAAGGCGTGGTACGAAGGTTACACGTTCAAGCTGCCGTATTCCCAAAAGGCAGTCGCGGGAGCAAAGCAGCATGAACTGGTGATGGAATAGGCCCCCAGCTCTCAGCTTTCAGTTGTCAGTTCTCAGCCTGTCTCTAGATGTGCGTAGGCTAGAGCTGACAGCTGGCCCGAAGTCTGACGTCCGACGCCTGACGCCGGCGCTCAGTCCACTTCTTTCACATCCACGGCCTGGCCGATGATATCCACCTGGATGGTTTGGAGCTTGTCGGTGGTGGTGTTGTAGATGCCTAACTCGCCGTTCTGGACGACGTACACCACGCTCCTGCGGTTGATGGGTTGAATGCCAGTGACGTCACCCTGCAGGGGCGGAACGACGACGGTTGAATTGCCGGTGTTGAGGATGGACAAGCAGCCGCGAACCTCACCCGGGTTGTTGCCACTGGGCGGGGCTTTGATGCTGGTACAGGTGCGGGCACCGATGTACAGGCGGTTGTTGGCACCCATCTCCATGTGGTTGTGGTAGCCGTCCGTGATGATCGCGGTGGCAGTGACCGTCATGAGGCCCAGGTCAACCGTGGAAACTTCTCCGCACGTATTGGCCAGCGTCGCGGGTGAAGAACCGGCGCAGGTGTTGGCGCCGGGTTTGGTGCCTGCAACATAGAGGAGATTGCCGGAGAGCAATCCGGTGGTGCCGGAGTCGATCGGAATGGTCGGTCCGGGCAGGTTACTGTTCATGTCCAGCAGGGTGATGCTGGCCGCGGTGCCTCCACACTCGGCGCCGCAGTTAAGAATGTAGGCGGTCGAATCATCGCTGCTGAAAACGGCCCAAACCGGATGATCGAAAAGCGAACTTTGAACATCGGTGCGGGGATCCGTGCTGGTGCCGACTGAACTCGGCGCCAGGACGGTTACCGTGTCGGGCCGGCTGCCAAAGGCAATAAGGCGGTTGCCATTGTGATTCTGCGCCAGGTAGCGGGCGCCGGGGACTGGAATCGCGGACGAAATGGCATCGTTGGCCAGGTCCAGCACTTCAACCACTCCGGGCGACTGCCCGGTCACGGGTGCGTTGGGAACCGCGGCAAAGCCGGTAACATTGTCCGGCGCCACAACGATACTTTCGCTAAAGCCCGGCAGCGTGATTGACGCCGACGTCCCGCCGGAGGTTTGGGCCACACTCTGGCTGGCATTGTTGACTACAGTGAGAGAGTTGTTCGCGGCACTGAAAACCAGGGTGAATCTCTTGTTGGGAAACAACACCATCAAACCCGGGTTGGTGCTGGTTGCGCCCACGGAGATCACAGCGGGTGAAAGCAGATCGCGCTGCCCGTCCACAACATTCAGGACAGGGGCGGTGCTCGAGGCGTTAGGAAACAACGGATTGGAAACGAACACGTGCACCTTGATGTCGGCCGGGTTCGCACCCGGCGTGGCCCCGATTGGAGTGTTGTTGTAGTTAGTTCCGCAAGACACGAGCACGGCGGTGGCCGCGGCTAGAACCAGAATGGCGAATGGAGATTGCCTCAAACCAGGAACTCCCAAGAACATGAGGAATGGAGAGTTAGATGCAAGAATCGGGATTATAGCAGAGGCTTTCTGGCGAGTGGGGACGGGACGCGCTGAGCCGCGTTGACCGGGCATCCCCGCCATGATGCAAAACTAATCTTCATCTTGTATTCTCAGACAGATGGCCGCCGATCTGCTAGCCCGCCTGAAACAGTCCCCCGTCCTGTGCGACGGCGCTACCGGGACCCTGCTCTATGCCAAGGGTATCTTTATCAATCGCTGTTATGACGAACTGAATGTCTCGCAGCCGGACCTTATCCGCCAGCTTCATCATGAATATTTGCAGGCAGGTGCGGAGATCATTGAAACCAACACTTTCGGGGGCAATTCTTTTCGCCTGGGACGCCATAGCCTGGAAAACCAGGTCCGCGAAATCAACCTCGCGGGGGTTCGACTGGCGCGCGAAGCGGCCAAGAGCTTCGACGTGTGGGTTGCCGGCTCAGTGGGACCGCTCGGGGTCCGCATTGAACCGCTGGGCAAGACCTCTTTCGAGGAAGCCCGCGCCGCCTTCCGCGAGCAGATCGCAGCCCTGGTCGAAGGCGGCGTTGATCTGCTCATGCTGGAGACCTTCGGATACGTGGAAGAACTTCACCAGGCGATTCTGGCTGCGCGGGACGTGAATCCCAGGATTCCGGTGGTGGCTCACGTCACCATCGACGAAGACGGAAACTGCCTGGACGGCTCGACCCCGGAGAGCTTTACGCCACGGATTGAAAGCTGGGGCGTGGACGTAATCGGTTGTAACTGCAGCGTAGGCCCGGTCGCGATGTTGGACGTGATCGAACGGGTCCGCGCCCTCACTTCGCTGCCTCTGGCTGCCCAGCCCAACGCCGGCATGCCACGATCAGTCGAGGGCCGGAATATCTACCTGTGCTCGCCCGAATACATGGCGAGTTATGCACGCAAGTTCGTGGCTGCGGGAGTCCGACTGGTGGGCGGATGTTGCGGCACGACACCGGAGCACATCCGGGTCATGAAATCGGCGTTGCGGGCAAGCGAGGCACGGGCCAAAACCAGTCCATCAAAAACTCAGAGCGAGGCGGTGGTCAACGCCACGCCCACGGTTCCGCTGGAGAAACGGTCCAGGCTCGGCGCCAAGATCGCCGCCGGCGAATTCCTGACCATGGTGGAAATTGTTCCGCCCAAGGGGATCGATGTCCGCAAGGAAGTTGAAGGCGCGCGCTTTCTGAAATCCGTGGGCGTGGATGCGATCAACATTCCAGACAGCCCGCGGGCTTCGGCCCGCATGAGCAACCAGGCCCTGTCCCTGCTGGTACAGCAGGAAGTCGGGATCGAGGCCATCCTGCACTACACCTGCCGCGACCGCAATGTGCTGAGCATGCAGTCAGACCTGCTGGGCGCGGCTGCGCTGGGCATTCACAACCTGATCTGTATCACCGGCGATCCACCGAAGATGGGCAACTATCCCGACGCGACGGCAGTGTTTGACGTGGACGCAATCGGATTGGTCAACATCGTGCACAATCTCAACCGGGGCCTGGATATCGGCGGCAATCCGCTGGGGACGGGCACTTCGTTCGTAATCGGGGTCGGGGCCAACCCGGGCGTGCCGAATATCGACGAAGAGATCAAGCGCTTCGAATACAAAGTGGAGGCCGGAGCTGAATGCGCGGTAACCCAACCGGTGTTCGACCTCAAACTGCTCGAGGGCTTCCTGCGCCGCATCGAGCACTGCAAGATACCCGTCATCGCGGGCATCTGGCCGCTGGTGAGTGTGCGCAACGCGGAATTCATGAAAAACGAGCTGCGCGTCTCGGTGCCGGACTCGATTCTGGAACGCATGGCCGGAGCGAAGACCCCCGAGGCCGCACGCGAAGAAGGAATCGCCATCGCCCGTGAGATGCTGGTTGCGGTGCGGAGCATGGTGCAGGGGGCCCAGATCAGCGCGCCCCTGGGCCGATATTCTTCGGCGGCGGACGTGCTCGAAGCCCTGGGCTCCTGACTTTGTCCTGAGACTAAAATAGCTAGAGGAGTAAATCCGTTGGCCAAATTTGAAGATTGCCTTCAGCGCCTGGAAAAAATCGTGCAGGAACTGGAAAAGGGCGAAGTGCCTTTGGAAAAATCTCTGACCCTGTTCGAGGAAGGCATGCAGCTTTCCGCCACTTGCCGCAAGGAACTCGAGGAAGCCGAGGGCAAAGTCGAGATCCTGCTGAAGCAGAATGGAAAGCTACAGCCTGAAGTCTTCGAGCCCCCCGCCCGCAAACCTTAAAGTGATTGTTATACTCACCCGCATGCTCAACCAGACCCTGGAGCAGGGCCAGGCGCTGACCGACGCGGCATTGGAACGCCTGCTGCCGGCGGCCGCTCAACGTCCGTCTTCAATCCACCAGGCCATGCGCCACAGCGTGTTCGCCGGTGGCAAGCGCTTGCGTCCCATTCTCTGCATGGAGGCGGGACGCATGGTTGCCGGTTCCCTTCCCCCGGGAATCGAAAACCTCGGCGCCGCCCTCGAAATGCTGCACACCTATTCCCTGATCCACGACGATCTGCCGGCGCTCGACAATGACGATCTGCGCCGGGGACGTCCTACGTGCCACAAGGCCTTTGGAGAAGCAATCGCCATTCTGGCGGGAGATGCGCTCCAGACCCAGGCGTACGAGGTCTTGTCCCGGCTGCGCTGCTCCGCTGAATTCCGGGTGCGGATTATCGAAGAAATCGCCCACGGTACCGGCACCATCGAGGGCATGATTGGAGGACAGGTCGTGGACCTTGAAGCGGAACACACCAAGCCCGACCTGGCGACGCTGGAGTACATTCATCGCTCGAAGACCGCCGCCCTGATTGGCGCCAGCGTGGTCAGCGGCGGACTTTATGCGGGCGCGGATGATAACGCGGTCGAGGCCCTGCGAGTGTTCGGACAATCGATCGGCTTGGCCTTTCAGATTGTGGATGACGTACTGGACGTGACCCAGACCTCCGAGCAACTGGGCAAAACCGCGGGAAAAGACACGGCGGCGGAGAAGGCCACCTATCCGGCGTTGTTTGGAATTGACGAGTCGTTGCAAAGGGCCGGCATGCTGGTAGATTCTGCTTTGGCTTCGCTGGATGGTTTCGGAGCGCGGGCCGAAGCGCTCAAGGAGCTGGCCCGATTTCTGGTGGAGCGAAAAAAGTGATGACTCCTCCACTCGATATTCTTGCCCTGGCTGCCCACCGTGACGATGTAGAGCAGACCTGTGGCGGCACCCTGCTCAAGATGGCTCAACGCGGACATCGCACCGGGATCCTCGATTTGACCCAGGGCGAGATGGGGACGCGAGGCAGCGCCGAAGAGCGTGCCCGCGAGGCTGCGGAAGCAGCAAGAATATTGCGCACCTCGTGGCGCCACGCGCTCGACATTCCCGACGGCCGGGTCGAGAACACCTGGGAGAACCGGCTGAAAGTTGTGCGAGTGCTACGAGAGCAGCGGCCGCGAGTGGTAATCCTTCCCTACTGGAAGGGACGGCATCCGGACCACTACACGGCATCAGTGTTGGGATATGAAGCCTGCTTTCTGGCGGGACTGGCCAAGCTGGATGTTGGTGCCGGTGTAGCCGCGGGCGATTCGCCCGCGCGCATTGCAAACCTGAGGGCGGGACGCCCTCAGGACAGCCGGCAGGATGCCGGCGCTACACAACCCCACCGGCCGTTCAAGATCATCTACGCCACCCTCTACTATGACGTGCGGCCTACGTTTGTGGTTGATATCACCGAACAGTTCGAAGCCCGCCTGGAGTCGCTCATGGCTTACAAGACCCAGTTCAACGATCAGGAAGCGGGCAAGGGCATTTTCCCCGCGCGGGATGAGATACGCTCACGAATCGAGGCCATGGCCCGCTTCTACGGCATGTTGGGTGGCGTGACTTACGCCGAGCCCTTTCTTCAGAAGGAAGTAGGGCTGGTGGAGGACTTGACGCTGATTCCCGTCAAATCGATCTAGTTTTCGCAGACGACTCGTCTGAAAACCGGTATTCGGCGAATTTGAAGCCAGGTCTGACCAGTTGGGAGCTCCCGGTTTTTATGGCCACGTGAAATCGGCTGGTCCCATATCTCCTACTTTCTTACGGCCACGGCAACGCCGTCACGAATAGGCAGGATGGTGGTGAAAAAATCCGCCGAGCCGTAGAGCAACCGGTTGAACTCCAGGATCGCTTTGGTCGAGAGCCTCGGACGGATTCTCTGCGCCACCTTTCCGCTCCACAAAACGTTGTCGGTAACGAACAGGCCGCCTTTGCGCAGGCGTGGCAGGACCAGCTTGAAGACGCGCGGATAGTCTTCTTTGTCCACGTCGTTGAAAATGATGTCGAACTGCTGTTTCTCTTCGGAGAGAAGCTCGAGCGCGTCACCGGTTTTGAGGGTGATTTGCTTGGTGACTCCGGCGCGATTGAAATATCCGCGGGCTTCGTCAGCTTTCTTGCGGTCGCCGTCGGTGTAGATCACGCGGCCGCCTTCGCCCACGGCACGGGCCCACCAGATGGTGGAGTAACCCGACCGCCGAGCCCAGCTCGAACACGGTCTTGGCGTTGATCATCAGGGCCAACTGGTACAAGATGCGGCCCACGGCGGGACCGACGATGGGAATCTTCCGCTTGGCCGCCTCCGCTTCGATCTCGGTCAATACTTCGTCGCGGGGAGGCAGCAGGGAGTAGATGTAATCTTCGACGGCGCCGGCGGTGATTCCGCCCATGCGCCAGGCAGCATTGATATCGCTTTGTGCTGGCAAGTGCTCTCCTTATTTACGACAGCGTTACACCCGGCGTCATTTCCATTATCTCCACGCCCGGCAGTAGCTTCTGCAAATCGCGCAGGCCGGCCGGTGAGCACCGGAAAAGTTCCAAAGTGCATGGGGATGACCGTCTTCGGCTTCAGCAGATTGCAGGCGTAGGCGGCTTCGCGAGGTGACATGGTGTAGTGGTCGCCAATCGGAATCATGACAATCTCCGGCGCATACAGGTCGCGAATGATGGCCATGTCGCCGAACACATTGGTATCGCCGGCGTGGTAGATCTTCACGCCGTTGGAGAATTCGATCACGTAGCCACAAGCCTCGCCGCCGTAAACAATCTGGTCGCCTTCCGTAATTCCACAAGAGTGGTCGGCGTGCACCATGGTGACTTTGATGTCGCCGACAGTCTGAGTGCCGCCTTTGTTCATCTCCGCGACCTGCTTTACGCCCTTCTTCCCCAGCCAGTGCGCCAGCTCCGGAATCGCGACCACTGCCGGATTGTGCTTCTTGCCAATCTCGACGGCGTCGCCGATGTGATCGAAGTGGCCGTGGGTGCACAGCATGACATCCACCTTTTTTACGTCCTTCTCCTTCGCCGGACAGGCGGGGTTGCCCATGATCCACGGGTCCACGATGATGCTCTTGCCGGCCGGAGTCTCAATGCGAAAGGTCGCGTGGCCGAGCCAGGTAAGCTTGATTCCGTTCAGGTTCATCTCAGGCCTTCGGTAAAACCAGCACTTAGCGTTCGCAATTGGCACTTGGCCCTTCCAAGCCCCAACGCATGCATCCAGAGCATTGGCCAATGCCAAGTGCCAATTGCCAACTGCTTTAGTTTAATATGAATCGCCATGGCTGAGTTGAAAGTCCTTATTCCGCGCGAAAAGATCGCCCACCGTGTGGCTGAGATGGGCGCAGAGATCAACCGGGACTACGCCGGTCAATCGGTGATCCTGCTGGGAGTGTTGAAGGGAGCCGCGATCTTTCTCAGCGATTTGTCCCGCCAGCTGCAGATTGATTCCACGTTCGACTTTATCGGCGTTTCCAGTTACGGCAATCGGCCGAGCCCTGCTCAGGAGCTCAAGTCCGGATGGGACTCAACCGGAGAAGTGCGGCTGACCAAGGACATGGACCAATCCATGATCGGCAAGAACGTGATTCTGGTGGAAGACATTCTCGACACGGGGCTCACCTTGACCTACTTAAAAAAGCTGCTGATGGCGCGGCAACCGAAATCTCTCCGCATCGCCGCGCTGCTGGACAAGCCATCGCGTCGAAAGCAGCCCATCCAGGCAGACTACGTAGGGTTCAGTATTCCGGACGAGTTCGTGGTCGGCTATGGCCTGGATTATGCCGAGAAGTACCGCAATCTTCCCGACATTTGCATTGTGCCGCGGGAAGGGTAATGTGGGCGCGAGCGTCCGCGCTCGTGCCCCACGACGAGTTGGTGCCAGGCACGAGCGAGGGCGCTCGCGCCCACATTTCGTACTCGTCCCTAGCCGCTGACGGATCACATCACTCTGGCTGTTATCATTGAAGTTCTTTGGAAACGGAATTCGTGGAAAGTGCAGTGAGCCAATCCGATCAGTTGAAAGTCGAGCCGCTGCTGCTGGAGGTGGCGGACGTCGTCAACACCACCCTCGACCTGGACACCACCTTGCGCCGCGTGGCGGAGTTGGTGCGCCGGGTCATTGACTATGAAATCTTCGCCATCCTGCTGGTGAATGAAAAAGCGCAGGACCTGCGAATCCGCTTTCAGGTGGGATATGCGCGCGAAGTTGCGGAGCGGGTGAAGATCAAGATTGGCGAGGGCGTCACCGGACTGGCGGCGCAGAGCCGCGAGGCCATCCTGGTGGACGATGTGTCCAAGCATCCGGAATACATCTCCGGCGCGGCCGACGTGCGGTCGGAGCTGGCCATTCCACTGATCGTGAAGAACCGGGTCATCGGGGTGCTGAATCTGGAAACGCACGAAGCCGGCCGCTTCACCGAGGAGCACAAGCGGCTGTTGACTTTGATCGGGTCCCGCATGGCGGTCGGGATCGAGAACGCCCGCCTGCACACCCGTACCACGCGCCAGGCGCGAACCCTGGTTTTGCTGAACGAAATTGCGCGCGAGCTCACCTCCATCCTGAACGTGGATGAATTGCTCAAGCGCATTGCCGAACTGCTCAGCCGCCTGATCGATTACCAGATGTTCAGCATTCTGCTGGTGGACACCGCGGGCGAAAAATTACAGCACCGGTTTTCCCTGCGCTTTCAGGAGAACATCCAGCTCAAGCACGATGTCCCGCTGGGCGATGGCCTGGTGGGCTACGCCGCCCGTCACCGCCAGGCCGTGCTGGTGCCCGATGTGAGCAAGGACCCGCGCTACATCCTGTTAAATCCGGAGACCCGTTCGGAACTGGCGGTGCCCCTGATTTACAAGGACAACGTCATCGGCGTGCTCGACCTGGAACATACCAAGCGTGGATTTTTTACCGACGACCACAAACGCACGGTCACCACCCTTGCCGCCCAGGTTGCGATCGCGATTGAAAATGCCAGGCTCTACGAAGAGATCGCCCGCCAGGAAAAGCGACTGGAGCGCGACCTGGCGCTGGCCCGTGAATTGCAGTTTCGCTTGTTGCCGCACGCCCTGCCCCAACTGCCCAACCTGGAGGTTGCCGCCAAGTTCGCGCCCGCGCGCGCCATCGGCGGCGATTTGTACGACTTCGTCAACTACTCGCTCGATCACCTGGGAATGGTGATTGGAGACGTCAGCGGCAAGGGCGCCCCGGCGGCCATTTACGCGGCGCTGGTCAGCGGCATTCTGCGTTCGCACGCTCCCATTGAGCCGGGGCCGGCGGAGATGCTGCGGGCAGTCAATTTTTCCCTGGGAGAGCGGCGTATCGAGGGCCAGTTCGTCTCGCTGATTTATGCGGTGTGGGATGATCGCAATCGGTCGGTGCAAGATCGCCAATTCCGGGCTGCCGCGTCCGCTTTACTGTCCATGACGGCAAGATTGAAGTCATCGAAGCCACCGGCCTGCCCCTCGGCCTGTTTGACGATGCCGAGTATGACGAGTTCACTTTCAAGGCCAAACCCGGCGACATGTTCGTGTTTTTCAGCGACGGCATTCTGGACGCCCGCAACCGCGCCGGCGATATGTTTGGACGCCACCGGACCGAAGCCATTATCGCGGGCTGTGCCGACATTTCGGCTGATTGCGTGGTCAAATCCCTGTTCAAGGCGGTCACCGACCATGCCGCGGGAGAAGAGGCTTTCGACGACGAGACCGTGGTTGCCATCAAGGTGAAAGGCGATCCCAAGCGCAAGTGAACCGCATCGCAAACCTGAGCGCGGGCCGTCCCTCGGCCTTTTCCTATCGCGACGTGCGCCAGGGATTTCTTCGCCGCCGTCCGGTGGGGTCTGCGCTGCAGTGTGACGAGGTTGCTCTGGAACGCCTGGCAGAGCGTTTCGGAACTCCGCTTTACGTGTACTCGGCATCCACCACTCGGCGAACGCATGGCCGGCTTCGAACATGCCTTCCGCAAAGTTCCTCACACCGTCTGCTATTCCGTGAAAGCAAATTCCAGTCTGGGTATTCTTCGCCTGCTGGCAGGGATGGGATGCGGCTTCGATGTGGTTTCGGGCGGAGAGCTGGAGCGGGTCTTGCGCGTGGACCGTCGCGCGGCGAAGAGAGTCGTGTTCTCCGGCGTGGGCAAGACCGCCGACGAGATGCAGGCTGCACTCAAAGCCGGCGTGATGCTTTTCAACGTGGAAAGCGAGTCCGAGCTATGGCGCCTGGCCGAGTGCGCCGCCCGCACCCGGGAGAAGGCGCGGATCGCGCTGCGCGTGAATCCCGACGTTCCCGCGAACACCCATCCTTACATCTCGACGGGTCTGCAGCAGCACAAGTTCGGCATTCCCATCAGCAAGGCGCGAAAGTTATACGCCCAGGCTTCGGGGACAAAGTATCTGAAGATTGCGGGCGTGAGTGTGCACATCGGCTCCCAGATCACCGATGTGCAGCCCTTCGCGCTGGCCATGGAACGCGTGGCCGAACTGGTAAGCGTGCTGAAGGACGATGGCCACCGCATTGAATATGTGGACGCCGGCGGCGGCCTGGGCATCGACTACCAGGATGCATCGCCGGAGGGATTCGCCGAACTGGCGGCCGAGTATGCGACCGCTCTGCTGCGTCCCTTGCGGGGATTGAAGGTCCACCTTCTGCTCGAACCGGGCCGCTCCATCGTGGGGCCGGCGGGCGTTCTGCTGACTCGAGTGTTGTACCGGAAGACGAACGGCCCCAAACAGTTTCTGGTGGTGGATGCGGCGATGAATGATCTGCTCCGGCCTTCGCTCTATGACGCGTATCACGAGATCATTCCAGTGCAACTGGATGCGAACGTTGCGCGCCACGAAACCGTGGATGTGGTCGGCCCCATCTGCGAGAGCGGGGATTTCCTGGCGCGCGGCCGCGAGTTGCCCGTGGTCAACGAAGGCGATCTGCTGGCCGTTCTGGATGCCGGCGCTTACGGCATGACGCTGGCGTCCAACTACAACACGCGGCGCCGGCCGGCGGAAGTGCTGGTCGATGGCAAGTCAGTGAAGCTCATCCGGCGGCGGGAGACCATGGATGACCTGCTGCGGCCGGAGTTGCAGCTGCACTGACCTCACTCAGCCTGTATCCTCAAAAAGATCAAGACTGCGGAGCTTTGCTCCGCCGGACAGCCGAGGGCGGCTGTCCCCACGCGGTCGCTTATTATTCGGCGCTGACCGACTTGCGCAATTCTTCCAGCTGCGCGGCCCGAGTCGGATCGGGATGCGCCGTCAGGAAATCCTGCATCAGGCTTAGCTTTCGATTTGCCAGGTCCACCTGACTTCCCTCTCGATACAAATGAACCAGCGCGGTGAGGGCATCCCAATAGAGTGGATCTGCCGAAGCGCGCGGGGCCGCGGTGCGCTGGTCCATAACGGCGAGGAGCTCAGCCGCTTTTTGCGGCCGCCCGGCAAGGCGCTCAGAACGGACCTGCAAACTCCATACTCTCCAGTATTTGGCCTGGAGTTCGCGCTGGGCCTGACGCTTAAACTCAACGCTGTACCAGTCGAAAGGCCGGATGCGCTGCAGCCGCCACTCGTCTTGCCGAATGCCCTGCAGAGCCAGCGCTGCAATGCGGCCGGGGTCGCCGTGCTGGGCCAGCAGGCGCTCAGCCTGATCGACCAGCGGGACTCGGATCGGGCAGGCCCGCCGGGCGCTGCTGCAGAGAATATCCGGGACAGAGCGCCAGCAAGCGCTCCCGCTCGGTCTTCTCCCTGGACTCATCGTGGAACGCCGTAGAAGAGTAGATTTCAGCCAGCGAGGCGTGCGCCGGCGCGAAGTCGGGATGGCCGGTGATAATTTCCGTCATTTGCTGAATTGCGGAAGAAGTATTGCGCCCCATCAGGCTGCGCGCATAGAGGTAGCCGTAGGTCACTTCGTCGGGGTGCTGCATGGAAAGGACCTGATATTCCTCGGTCAGCTTCCTCAAGTGACCTTCGATTCCGTATTGCTGGACCGCATCCTGATAGCGCAGGTTGACCCAGAGATCATTGGGATGCTGCCGGCGGAGCGCAAGCAGGGGGGCAAGAGCGCGATCAAAGTCCGAGGGGCCGGAGACAACCACTTTGAGCTGCTCGATCGGGAGCGTATTTCGGGTGAGGGGCCACAGGCCTCTCCCTGCGCCCATGCTGGGGTCAGCAGCAGCAGTAAAGCAACACCGGCCTGGATCGGCGTGCCACGAAAAACGGAGAGGACCGCGGAGAGCCTCACAGACTCTCTCCGCGATCCGGGGACAAACCAAGCGGTCACCTTACAACGAACGCAGGAAGTTCAGCACATCCTGCTTCTGCGAGCGACTGAGCGAATTAAACCTGCGAGTCACGTTGTTGGCTTCCGATCCGTTCGAAGAATGAGCCTGAATGGTCTCCAGCAAGTCGGAAGTCCGTCCGTCATGCAGGAAAAACAGGCGTTGACCGAGGCCCCAGAGCGGAGCCGTGCGGAACTGGTCCGGACCGGCCGCCCCCTGATTGATGCCATCCGACAGGCGCGATCCCATATGGTGGAGGGCGAAGTCGGAGAAAGGGTGATAGGTGATGTTCGACATGCCGCCAAATTTCGACATGCCGGTGGTCAGGGTGGAGGTATGACACAGGGCGCAGCCCACGCTGCTGAACAGGTTGGCCCCGTTCCGTGCCGAGCTCGACATGGCACCCGGTGTGGGGGGCGCGGTGAGGCGCATGAAGCCGGCGAAGTTCACCAGGTCCGAGGACAATGCCGCTGCTGTGCCCATGGGGCTGCCATTGTCACTCATCTTGGTGGCATCTTCCGGCGATCCGTTGTACACGCAGCCCGCCGCGGCCGCGCGTTCATTGCCGAATGCCTCATTCGATACTCCCTGTTCGACGTTGTAGGCTTCGCCGGCAAAGATCATCAGCGATTTGTTCTGCGCTTTCCAGCCGAACCGCGTGACCGTGCCGTCGTTGCCACTGGAGTTGAGAATGCCGCCAATACCAAGCTGAGACTTGGTCCGCCGGTTGGCAGCCAGGTTGGCCTGCAGGGTCGAGTCCGGAGTGGCCTCCACCAGACCGAGCCCGAAGGTTGGAGTCGGAATACGAAAAATCACGTTGCGATTGGCCAGTTGCCGGGCGAAGTCAGGCTGCTGCAGGCTACATCCCTCAGCATCGGTGCGGCCGGTTATGGTGTACAGGCCGTGTACCCCGCCGTCCAGCGAGCCGTCGGGATTGCGGATGAATCGAGCTTCCCGCACCGGTCCGTCGGTAGTAATAAAAGACGGAACGGTGTTTTGGCGCCGTCCAGGTTGGCCAGAGCAACCTGCGGATTGGTCATCGGACTGCTCCCGCCCACCGCCGGATGGGCATGACACTGGGCACATCCGGTTCCGTTGAACGTCGGCCCCAGGCCGGCTCCATCTTCCCCGGCTATGGTCCCGCTCACCGAATCCAGCTCCATGAAATCAACCCTGGCCTCGTCAAAAAAGGATTGCAGGTCTTGACTCAGTCCGGGCAAAGCTCCCCCGGCTCCTGCATCTCCCACACGCGGCCCGGGGTCGTGCTGGGCCGCAACCGTTCCCGTGTTCACGATCACGCTCAAGGCGAGACCGGCCACTGCTAGCAAACGAACTTTTTTCAAACTGCACCTCCATACGCGTGAAGACACACCCCTGGCTCAGCCAGTTTGTTTACTCCTTGGGAGAGGCGCGATTTTGTGATTCTGCCGTTTCGACTCCGCCAAAGGTTTGGCGTCGCTGCTTGCAGTCGCAACGGCCTGGAAGTGGCTACAGGCACGGGTTTCCACATACCGTGCCGAGCATTAGAAAACGTTAATGGAAGGTACGCTGCAGCCGGAGGCCTGTCAAGATGGCCGTTAGTACATCCTGACATGGTGTAAAACATTTCACCTTCCAGAGAATCCAGCCACATCGGAATTGGCGGATCTAAGCCTCTGGAGAGGCTATTGGCCAGGTTTCTGCCCGCCGTCCCACACCATCTTCCCGCCTACGAACGTCTTCAGCACTCGTACGTCCCTGATTTTGGTTGGGTCGATGGTGAAGATGTCGTGGCTGAGCAAGACCATGTCGGCCAGCTTGCCCGGCGTGATCGAGCCTTTATCTTTTTCCTGAAATTCAGCGTAGGCGGAGCCGAGTGTGTAAGCCTCAACCGCTTCCGCCACCGTCAGCTTCTGTTCAGGAAACCAGCCGCCGGGATTTTTGCCGTCGAGCGTGGCGCGAGTTACTGCGGCATAGAGGCCCAGCATCGGGTTGAGAGGAGCAACATTCCAATCAGTGCCGAAGGCGAGGCGGACTCCGTGGTCCATGAAAGTACGAAACGCGTAAGTGCGGCTAGCGCGGTCGTGGCCGATGCGCTCTTCGGCCCAGCGCCCGTCATCGATGGCGTGGTAAGGCTGCATGGAGGCGATTACGTGCAACTGAGCGAAGCGATCAAAATCTTTTGCGGCCATATGCTGCGCATGTTCAATGCGGAAGCGGCGGTCCCTTTCGCCATGGGCCTTCACGATATCGCTGTACAGGTCGAGAATGATCGAAATGCCCTGGTCGCCGATGGCGTGAGTGCAAAGCTGCAAGCCGGCGGCGTCGGCTCGCATCATGCGTTCCTGCATCAGCGAAACCGGATGCATTTCATCGGAGAGCAGGCCGTGGTTGTTGGGCTGGTTGCTGAAGGGTTCGAAAAAGTAGGCGGTGGAAGACCCCAGGGAGCCGTCGGCGTATGCCTTGAGAGCTCCAATGCGAAGATAGGGGCCGCCAAAGGCGTGCCGGATGCCGATCTTGACCTGATCATCTACCCCTGTAATGAGAGGCGCGGCATAAATGCGCGTGGTCAGTTCCCCCCGCTCCAGCAACTCGGAGTAAACCGCGATGTCGGCGTATTCCGGATTCATGTGCTGCACGCTGGTGACACCCAGCGATGCCGCGTGGGCCAGGGCGCGCTTGACTGCCCGCAAACGCTCATCCGGCGAAAGCGGCGGCGCGATCTTGTACACGTAGTCCATGGCGGCGTCTTTCAATGCGCCGGTGGGATTGCCTTGAGCGTCGCGGACAATCACGCCGCCGGGAGGGTCCGGGGTTTGCGCGGTGATGCCTGCCAGCCGCAGCGTGACCGAGTTGGCCAGCGCCATGTGGCCGTCGTAGCGACCCACGAATACGGGCGTGTCCGGGGTAAAAGGATCAATCAGGTCCTTGGTAGGCATGGCCGCGGGCGTCCACTTGGTCTCATCCCAGTCGCCACCCGTCACCCATTCGCCCTTGGGCGTCTGCTTGACGCGCTCGCCAATGCGACGGGCAAATTCCCCGGCGCTGGTGGCATCGTTGAGTTGCACCCGGTCAAGGGCCAGGCCGCCATCCACAAAATGCACGTGAGCGTCGTTGAATCCCGGCAGCAGAAGTTTGCCGGCGGCATCGATGGTCCGGGTGCGGGCGCCGTGCCAGGCATCAACTTCGCGGTTCGAGCCCACCGCCACAATACGGTCACCGAGGACTGCCACCGCCTGGGCCGTGGGATGGTCTTTGTCCACCGTCCAGATTTTGGCGTTGCGGATAATGAGATCGGCCGCGGGCCGCGACTGTGCCCGCAGGCACGGCGTCACAATGGAGAACACCAACAGCGTGACCAATGCCGCCGTACGGCACGCGGCACAACCATGAGGGGTTTTCACTTTGCGTGGTCCTGCATTGAGTGGCAGCAGATAGGAATCGAAGGTCGAACTCATAGGCGAATAAACATACAAGATCGGCGTCCGGGTTGAAAGTTCCGGTGGGCAGCACCCGAACCGGCTCAGGGGTTTCCTTAACACTTTTGTGCCACGTCCCGCACGACCGAGCCATTGCCTTGGACGATCGGCGCAGTTACTCTCGGCCATCGCAACTTACATTATTATCTGGCCGGCTGGGACGCAGCATGAAAGCGCCAAAGGATTAGCTCCGCGCTTTGACGTCCGCGAGACTGGCAGGATTTGAAGTATGCACATGGCATCATCGATAGTCTATGATTCCCCTCATCCCCGGGTAAGGGTCCTGGTGGCCGACGATCACGAAGTGATGCGGCTGGGAATTCGTAATCTGCTCGAAGTCCATCCCGGCTGGAGCATTTGCGCGGAGGCCAATAACGGGCAGGAAGCGGTGGAAAAGACGCTGCAGTTTCACCCCGACGTGATCATCATGGACATTACCATGCCGGTGATGAACGGACTCGAAGCAGCCAGCCAAATTACCAGGCGACAACCGGAAATTCCCGTCATTCTGTTTTCGCTGCACTTGTCCGACGATCTGTTTCGCCACTTCAAGACCGACGGAATTCGGGGAGCGGTCGCCAAGGGAGATGCGGCGCGCGATCTGGTGCTGGCGGTAGAAACAGTTTTGGCCGGCGGAACATTCTTTCCCGGCCGGAAAACCACTTCCAGCTGACTCATGATTTTGGGGGAGAGCTTGTTAGGAGGGGCAGACGCTGGCCGGTTATGGGGAGTTACCAGCGTCTGCCGTTCGCTCCTTCGCGTTGGGGTAGTCTCACGGTACGTCGTTGAGGCCGGGGTCCGCTATCCGGAATATGCTGTAGGGCAGGCCAGGAAGATCGCTTACAACATCCTACTTGTCTCACGGACCATCAGGTGGAATAGTCCGCGTTAATGCGCACGTACTCAGCTGTGAGATCGGTGGTCAGAAAGCGGATGGAAGCGCCCCCTCGCCCCAGTAAGATGCGCACCTCGGAACGCGGCTGGCCCAGCGCTTTATGCGCCCGCTTCTCGTCAAAGGCGCAGCCCATGCCCCTGCGGCAGACCATCTGATCGCCGATCTGGATGCTGACCCGGGCCGGGTCAACGGCAACCCCTGACCTGCCGACCGCGGCCAGAATGCGCCCCCAATTCGGGTCCGCGCCCGCCCATGCGGTCTTCACCAACAATGAGTGCGCGACGGTTTGGGCTATTTGGCGGGCCTCATTGCGGCTCTTTGCCTGCTCGATCGAAAGTCGAATGACGTGCTTCACCCCTTCACCATCGCAGACAATCTGCTCCGCCAGAGACTGACAGACCTCCAGAAGCGCTTCCGAGAATTGCCTTCGCACCGTGGCCTGCATGAGGTTTACTCCGCTTCTCCCGCTGGCCAGGAGCAGAACCGTGTCGTTGGTGGAAGTGTCGCCGTCGATCGAGATACAGTTGAAGGTTCCCTCGCAACAATCTGATAAAGCACTCTTTAGATCGTCTGGCCTTGCCCCGACATCAGTGAATATGTACACCAGCATGGTGGCCAGCTGGGGATGGATCATGCCCGCGCCTTTGGCTACGCCCAGCACGTTCACCACTGCCTTTCCGGAATGAAAGGTCGAGCAAGCCAGCTTGGGATGGGTGTCAGTGGTCATGATGGCGCGGGAGAAGCTGGCAATTCCCTGCTGTGTCGCAGCGCGCGCCCCGACCAGATCGGGCAACGTTGAAACTATTTTTTCTACCGGCAGAGGAACACCGATGATGCCCGTGGATGATGGGAAAATCTGGTTGGCGGGCAGTCTCAGGAGCCGAGCCAGTTCCCGGCAAACTCGATGGCTGGCTCGAATCCCGGCCTTGCCGGTTGCACAGTTGGCATTGCCTGAGTTCACGATTACGGCCCGCACCCTTCCGCGACTGGCCGTCAGCGACGCGCGGCCTACCTCCAGAGGTGCGGCTACAACGCGATTCTTAGTGAACACGGCTGCCGCGGTTGTGCCGGGACAGGCTTCCACCAGGGCCAGATCGGGCCGGCCACTGGCCTTGATTCCCGCGCACGCCGCCGCGAAGGTGAAACCCGCAGGCAGGCAAATGTTTTTGCGTGGAAGACCGCGAACTTTCATACCTCGATCTTCACCAGCCAGTTGGCGGACTGAGGAAGCATGGCGAATTTGGGCAGCTCGCCGCGCACCATGGCGACCTCGTCGCACTGGTGAAAGCGCGGACAGACGCAGCAGTCTTTGTGAATCTTGTCGGGCAAGTCTTCGCGCTGGGCCATGGCGAATCCCAGGCGGGCAAAGAATTCCGGAATGCGTGTAAACAGGCAGATGGAGTTGACGTCGTGCTTGCGGGCCTGCGCCAGCAATGCTTTCACCAGGCGCTCGCCGCCTCCCGAGCCCTGGCGCGCGGGATCGACGGTAATGGAACGAATCTCCGCCAGGTGGGGGCCGTATAGATGGAGCGCGCCGCAGCCGATAATGTGGCCGTGGTCTTCAAGGACAACGAAGTCGCGCACGTTCTCGCAGACTTCGGCAAAGGTACGCGGCAGCAGCGTTCCGTCGTGAGAGTAAGTTGCGATCAATTCGTGGATCTGTTCAGCGTCTGGCAGCAGGGCTTCACGCGTGCGCATGGACGTCCTCCCGCATGCTTTCGACCTTCCGCCGGGCATCGTCGAGGGCCTGGCGAACACGTGCCGGCGCTGTGCCCCCCGGAACATCGTGGATATTGAGCACGGCCTGCAGGCTCAAGGAGGAGTAAAAATCCTGATCAAACGCTGGATTCAACTGGCGTAGTTCCTCCAACGGCAAATCTGCCAACTCACAATGCTTTTCGATGCAGGCTTGCACCGCCTTGCCAATCTGTTCGTGAGCCAGGCGGAAAGGAACTCCGCGCCGGACCAGATAGGTGGCGCCAGCCCAGGCGTTCATGAATCCGGATTGCGCCGCTTCCTGCATGCGTTCGTGATTGAATTCGACGGCCTTCATCCAGCCGGAGGCAAGGGGCAGCAGGGCAAGCACGGTGCCGGCAGCGTCAAAGAGCGGCTGCTGGGTTTCCTGCAAATCTTTGTTGTAGGCCAGGGGCAGGCCCTTCATCGTGACCAGCAGCGCGGTCGCGGCGCCAATGATGCGGGCGGCCTTGCCGCGCGTGAGTTCGAGCAGGTCAGGGTTCATCTTCTGCGGCATGGCGCTGCTTCCCGTCGAATAAGCCTCGGGCAGACGGATGAAGCCAAACTCCTGCGATGAAAACAGGATCATCTCTTCCGCCCAGCGGCTCAGGTGTATGGCCAAAAGAGAAAGGGCGCCGACGAACTCGACGACAAAATCGCGATCGCTGGTAGCATCGATGCTGTTGGCGGTTGGCGCGTCAAAGCCCAGTTCTTCGGCCATGGCGCGGCGGTCGAGGGGCAGTGTCGCGCCAGCGATGGCGCCCGAGCCCAAGGGAGAAACATTCAGCCGCTTGCGGCAGTCAGCCAGGCGATCGGCATCACGCAGGAACATTTCGACATAGGCCAGCAACCAGTGCGCAACCAGCACGGGCTCGGCGCGTTGCAGATGCGTGTAGGCGGGCATGGCCGCATTTCCCGCCTGCTCGGCGCGGTCGAGCGCAACGCTCAGCCACTCCGCCAGGTCGGAGCGTATCTGATCTACGGAAGCGCGGACGTAGAGACGCAGGTCGGTCGCAATCTGCTCGTTGCGACTGCGGCCGCTGTGCAGCTTGTATCCGGTGTCGCCAATCAGCGCGACCAGCTGCTTTTCGACGAAATGGTGCACGTCTTCCGCTTCGCCGTCGTCGAGAAATGCCGGTGACCGCGCGGCCTTTTCGCCAATCTGCTTCAGGCCCTCAAGAATGGTGATGAGTTCGCTTGAAGACAGTATTCCGGCATTCTTCAGCGCGGAGGCATGGGCGTGGCTGGCCGCCAGCTCTTCCCGCAGCAAGCGCCGGTCGAAGTCGAACGACCGCTGCCAGCGCTCGAAGTCGGCATCGAGTGGCTGGCGGAATCGTCCCGACCACATCTTCATCGCGTCCCCCCGGATCGTGTCACCTCGGGCTTCACGGCGTCAGCGCGGAGACGGGCGCGCGAGCGCGACGGCAGTCCCAGGATGCGGATGAATCCTTCCGCATCTTTCTGGTCGTAGCTGTCACCCATGGTGAAGGACGAGAGGTCGGTACGGTAGAGCGAATTCTCGGAGTAACGACTGACCACCGACACGTTGCCCTTGTACAAGGCAAGTGTGGTCGTGCCGGTAATGTCCTGCTGGGTGTTATCGACGAATGCGTCCAGCGCTTCGCGCAGCGGGGTGAACCACAGGCCGAAATAGGCCAGCTCCGCATATTTCAGTCCGATGTGCTGCTTGAAGTGCATGAGGTCGCGCTCCAGGCACAGGGCTTCGAGTTCGCGGTGAGCGGCAATCAGCAAAGTGCCGCCCGGGGTCTCGTAACATCCCCGCGACTTGATCCCGACAAAGCGGTTCTCCACCAGATCGATGCGTCCAATGGCATTGCGCCCGCCGATTTCATTCAGCAACTCGACCAGCGAAACCGGATCCAGCTTCATGCCGTTCACCGAAACCGGAGTTCCCTTTTCAAAACCGATGACCACCTGCTCCTCGCGGTCGGGAGCTTCCTGCGGCGAACGGGTCAGCTGCCAGGTGCTGGGGAGAGGCGCGTTGCCTGCGTCTTCCAGTTCCCCGCCCTCGTGGCTGATGTGCCACAGATTGCGGTCGCGGCTGTGGATCTTCTCCCGGCTCGCCGTGACAGAAATTCCCCGCTTCTCGGCGTAGTCGAGGCAGTCTTCGCGCGATTTCAAGTTCCATTCGCGCCAGGGCGCAATCACTTTGAGCTCCGGAGCCAGCGCCTGGTACGCCAGTTCGAAGCGCACCTGATCGTTGCCTTTTCCGGTGCAACCGTGCGCCACCGCCGTCGCGCCCTCGCGGAGCGCCACTTCCACCTGGTGCTTGGCAATCACCGGACGCGCCAGCGAAGTGCCCAGCAGATACTTGTGTTCGTACACCGCGCCGGCCCGCAGCGCGGGGAATACATACCCCGTGAGAAATTCCTCGCGCATGTCCTCGACCACCACGTTGCTGGCCCCGGTCTTGTACGCCTTCTCGACGACCGCTTCGATGTCGTCCCCCTGGCCCACGTCTCCGACCATGGCGATCACGTCGTAGGCATAGTTTTCCTTCAGCCAGGGAATGATGATGGAGGTGTCCAGGCCTCCGGAGTATGCCAGCACAACTTTTTCAGCCATTGGAATTCCTCGAATTCGAGCGGCCCACCTTGCCGCCAAGCAGTAACAACAGAATGGCCTTCTGCACGTGCAGGCGGCTTTCGGCCTGGTCGAAAACCACGGAGCGATCGCAATCCATGATCGCGTCCGTGATTTCCATCCCGCGGTGCGCGGGCAAGCAGTGCATGAAGACGGCGTGAGGCGCCGCGCCGGCCACGAGCTTTTCGTTTACCTGGTAGGGCGGAAAAATCCGGTTCCGCTCCTGCTCTTCGTGCTCGTGACCCATGCTGGTCCAGGCATCAGTATAGACCGCGTCTGCCCCGTCCACGGCCTGTTTTGGATCGTCGAGGATTTCGATGACCGCTCCGGTCTGTCGCGCAAGGTCACAGGCATCGCTCACGATTTGCGCGTCGCACTCATAGCCAACCGGTGTAGCGATACGAATACGGGAGCCCAGAGTGGCAGCGGTCAGCAGCAGAGAATGCGCGACATTGTTGCCGTCGCCCACGTAGGCGAGGCAGATCTTCTTCAGATCGCCGAAGCGCTCCAGCAGGGTAAAGTAATCAGCCAGCGCCTGGCAGGGATGTTCCAGGTCGCTCAGCGCGTTGATCACTGGAATGCAGGCGTGCTCCGCCATTCCCTCGACCGTGCCGTGGGAGTAAGTGCGCAGCACGATGGCATCCACCCAGCGTTCCACGTTGTGCGCAATGTCACTCAGCTTTTCGCGCGCATCGAGGCGGCCCGCGGTCTGGTCCATGAAGAAAGCGTTGCCGCCCATGCTGGCCATGCCCGCCTCGAAGGTAAGACGGGTGCGCAAGGATTGCTTTTCGAAAAACATCACCATCTGCTTGCCGGCAAGCGCGCTGCGGAAATTTGCCGGACGCGCCTTGAGCAGTCCCGCAAGATGGAAAATAGATTCAATTTCGATCGGGCTGAGATCGCGGATCGAAATAAGATCGCGCCCCGAGAAAGTCGCGGTAGCCGGGGGAGTTGCGACCTGCGTGGATTGGAATGGCTGGCTGCTCAACGTAGTTGGCTCCTTCTTTTTGGCTTTGCGTCACTGCTCAAATGCCTTTTCGGCTGGGTAGAGGCAAGCGCGGTATCGAGGGCGCGAACCACGAGGTCCACGTGGGCCGTCTGAATAATGTAGGGCGGCAGGAAACGCAGCACTGTGTCCTGGGTGCGGTTGATGAGGATGCCGCGATCCAGCAACTGCGCAACCACTGCCTTCGCCCGCTCGGCGGAATCCAGATTCATCCCCAGCATCAGGCCCAGGCCGCGAATTTCTCGGACGCCGTCGTGACGGGTCTTGAGGCCTTCCAGTTTGGCGTGGAAGTAGTCGCCGGTCCGCCGTATGTGTCCCAGCATGCCATCGAGCACCCGCAGAAACTCGATGGCCACCGCACAGGCCAGCGGCCCGCCGCCAAAAGTCGTGCCGTGGAGGCCGGGATGCATGCAGGTCGCAACTTGTTCGTAGTCAGCAGCGCCCCCAGCGGCAGTCCCGCGGCCAGGGGCTTGGCCACCGTAACGACGTCAGGCAGCACGCCATAGTGCTGGTAGGCGAAGTAACGGCCAGTGCGGCCCAGACCGCTCTGGATCTCATCCAGAATCAGTAGTGCGTCGGTGCGTTCGCAGACTGTCGCGCCAGCTTCAGGAATTCTGCGCTGACCGGACGGATGCCACCTTCGCCTTGGATGGTCTCCAGGCAGATGGCGCACACGCTGCAATCGAACTTCCACTTGAGATCGTCGAGATCGTTGAAGCCGACAAAACCGACCCCGGGCACCAGCGGCGCAAAGGGTTCCCGGTATTTCCTGGCCCGTCGTGGCCAGCGATCCGAAGGTTCGGCCGTGAAAGGAGTTGTCCAGGGCCAGCATGCGCCACTTGGCTTTGTGACCATTGTTGTTCTGCGTCGGGCGCAAGGCGCGAGCCAGTTTGAGCGCGCCTTCCCAGGCTTCGGTGCCGCTGTTGCAGAAAAATGCTTGTCGAGACCGGAAATATTGGTCAGCCGCTTCGCCAGCTCCGCCTGATATTCGTGGAAAAACAGATTCGACACGTGAATCAGTCGGCCCGCCTGGCGCTTCAAGTGTCTGAATGACAGGATGCCCGTGTCCCAGGGCGTTCACTCCGATCCCGCTCAGGAAGTCGAGGTAGCGTCTTTCCCTGTGAATCCCAAAGATGGACGCCGCGCCCGCGATGAACATCACGCGATGACGATCGTAGGTGGGAAGCAAGCAGTTCTGGCCTCGGAACGCGCTGCACGACGACAGACTCATGCGACGATCACCTCCGTGCCCGCATCGAGCTTGGTGAGATAGAACTCCGGGCAGAATGTGCCAGCCTGCTCGGCAGGCAGAATGCGTACCCGTCCCACGCCCTGGCGCAGCGCGTGGCCGCAGGCTTCGAGTTTGGGCAGCATGCCGCCCGGCAATCACCGACGTTCTCGACCAGCCTGGAAATCTGTTTAGTGTTCAGCCAGCGAATGACCACGCCTTCGGCGTCTTTCACGCCTGCAACGTCGGTCAGAAAGATGAGGGTATCGGCATGGCAGGCGACGGCACAGGCGGCGGCCATCTGGTCGGCGTTGACGTTGTAGTATTCGCCGTCTGAGCCCAGAGCCAGGCGAGGAAATCACCGGGATGCCGCCATGCCGCCAGATCGCTTCCAGCCAGCGCGCCTCCACGGAAACGATTTCGCCGACAAATCCCAGGTCGTACCCTGGTCGTGAGTTTCTTGCGGGCGCGAAAGGCGATGCCGTCGCCACCACACAGTCCAATGGCCGGGATCCCGCAGCGCCAATAGCAGCCACCAGGCGCTTGTTCACGATTCCGGCCAGCACCATCAGGGCTACGTCGCGAGTTTCCGCGTCGGTGACGCGCAGGCCGTTCACAAACTCGCTCTCTTTGCCAAGACGCTGCAGCGTGCGGGTCAGGGCCGCGCCGCCGCCGTGAACCACGGCCACTTGATGGCCGCTCCTCGCCAACTCGACGACGGCGTGGGCGCATTTGTCGCAGTACGGTCCTGGTCGTCCAGCGCGGCTCCGCCGATTTTGATCACGACTTTCACTGCAGCCCTTCCTCTTCCTTCAATCCGTACATGACATTCATGTTCTGGATGGCTTGTCCGGCAGCGCCCTTGAGCAGGTTGTCGACACACGACACCAGCACCAGGCGGCGACCGTCGTCCGCCAGGCAGAAGCCGATGTCACAGTAATTGGTATGCAAGCGAGTCCTGGATCTGCGGCAACTGCGGGGTGGGAAGACCCGTACCCACGGCGAACCCGAGTAGAAACTCGCGGAAACAGGATTCCACTTCCGTCGCTTTCATGTCCTGTTCAGACTGAACGTAAATGGTGGAAAGAATTCCCCGTGGAATGGGCAACAGGTGCGGAGTGAAGATCAGTTCGGCGCGAATCCAGTTTCAAGTGTCTCGAGAATTTCCCCGACGTGGCGATGTCCGAAGACGGCGTAGGCGGAAAGATTGTCCGCCACGGAAACGAAGTGGGTTTTCGCGGTCGGTTCCTTGCCCGCACCCGACACGCCGGATTTGGAATCGGAAATGATTCCGTTGTCGCGATCGACGATGTCCGCCGCCAGCAGCGGCGCCAGCGCCAGAATGACCGAGGTGGCATAGCAGCCGGGATTGGCCACCAGCGCAGCGCCGGGAAGCGCGTCGCGATTGAGCTCCGGAAGGCCGTAGATGGCTTTTTCCATGAGATCGGCCGCGTGACCGGTCGCTTTCGTTGAAATCCGTAGACGGCACGATTTGCGCCTGCCGCAAACGCCAGGCGCCGCTGAGATCGACCACGCGCATACCATGCGCCATCGCTTCCGGCACCAGCGCCCGGGATACTTCGTGCGGCGTCGCCAGAAAAAGTAACTCGATTTCGCGCCGTTTGAGTTCAGACCATGACCACGGCTGCAGCGGATATCCGCCGTTACCCGAGATGGCGGGATACATGTCCGCGAGATTGGCCTCGGCCGCGGACTCGCCGGAACGCTGAAGCATCACCGGTGTTTCCACGCCGGGGTGGCGCAGCAGAATGCGGGCGAGTTCGAAGCCGGAGTAGCCGGTTGCGCCCAGGATTGCGGTTTTGAGCTTGGCCGCCATCAGGCGAGCATTTCCTGGATGCGCCCCGCCAGGGACTTTGCGCCCCGGTTGTCCGAGCACACCATCAATATTGTGTCGTCGCCGGCAATGGTTCCGATGGCTTCCTCCCAATCCTGCCCGTCGAGCGCGGCAGCAACAGGTTGCGCGCTGCCTACTGTCGTCTTGATGACCAGCAGGTTTTGGGCAGCTTTCACTTCCAATACAAACTCCCTTACCAGCCTCGATACCGGAGGCAGGGCTGGCTCTGACAGCGCCTCGCCCGGCAGCACATATCCGGATGCGGTCTTGACCAGGCCAAGCTCGTGAATGTCTCGCGACAACGTCGCCTGCCCCACCTTCAAACCGCGCTTGCTCAGTGCACGCTGCAGATCTTCCTGGCTGCTGACTGAGCTGCGCTCCAGCACTTCCAGAATGACCTTTTGTCGCAGCGGCTTGCTCATGAATGACTATTCATCGTGCTGAATAATTATTCATCTATGGTAATTGGTATGCCGCAGCTGTCAAGTAGAAATTTCGATACGGCGAATCGGGAATATGGGCGCGAGCGTCCCGCTGGTGCAGTTCTGGATCGCCGCGGAATATGTGGGAACAGCCACCCTCGGCTGTCCAGTCGAGCGAAAGCTCGACAGATTTTCCAGGTCACCAAGAAGCGGAGCTTCACTCCGACCGGAACAGCCGAGGGCGGCTGTCTCACGTGATTGCCGGCCACCGCACGAGCGTCCCGCTCGCGCCTACATCAATCAGCACCATGCCATGACCATTCGGACTGGCACATGGCCTGCGAGGCGCTGTGTTCCATTACCGGTTCCATGTTCGAGAAGAACGCCCGGTGCAGGCGCTGCACCGCCTCCTCGGCGCGCGACTCCTCTACCAGGAAGCTGATGTTGCGCTCCGAAGCACCCTGGCAGATCATGCGCACCTCGATATCGCCCATGGCGCGGAATGCCTGGCTGGCGATTTCCGGACGCCGCCGCACCTGCTCGCCCACCAGGCAGACCAGCGCCTTGTGATTTTCCCAGCGGACGTTGGCCATTCCCTTCAGTTCGTCGGCGATCGCGGGCAAGCCCGAAACCGAGCTCACCAGCAGGGCCAGACTGCCGCGTGAGGCCGATAGCAGATCCAGACTGTACTGATGACGTTCGAATACGTCGAAGACCTCGCGCAGGAGTTCGGGCGCAAACCAGCGCACGGGTTCGACGTCCACGATGGCTACGCCTCGCCTGGTGGTAATGGCCTTCACCCCATCGGCGGGCCCGCAGTGCGCCACGATTTCGGTCCCCGGACACTCCGGACTTCGCGAATTGAGCACCCACACCGGAATGTTGCCACGCATGGCGGGCACCAGGGTGGCAGGATGCAACACCTTGGCGCCGAAGTAGGCCAGATCGGCCGCTTCGTCGAA
This sequence comes from Terriglobia bacterium, assembly GCA_963801595.1. Lineage (GTDB taxonomy): Bacteria > Acidobacteriota > Terriglobia > Terriglobales > Acidobacteriaceae > JAIQFF01. The sequence continues at coordinate 30,581 of CAWDFW010000014.1, forward strand.
ACTCATGCGAACCACGCGGCGAGCGTCCGGACACAGGTTCGGATCGGTGGTCAGGATTCCATCCACGTCAGTCCAGATTTCGATGCGGCTCGCGTGCAGCCCCGCGGCGACGATCGAGGCGCTGAAATCGGAGCCGCCGCGACCCAGCGTGGTGGGAATGCGGTCCCGGGTGGCGCCGACGAATCCTCCCATCACCGGGACTTGCCCCGTTTCCAGCAGGGGCAGCACAATCGACTGCAGGCGCTCATTGGTCTCGTCCCACAAGGGCGTGGCCCGGGTATGGGCAGCGTCGGTCACGATGCACTCCCGGGCATCGACCAGCGCGGCGTTCGACTCCAGACGACCGCAATGCGGAGTGAACCAGTCTGGACGAGAGCGCTTCGCCCGCTCCCAACAGGCTGTCCTGTAAGCACGGAAGCAATGCCTTATCCGAGACAATTTTGCGCACCAGATTGTCCAGGGCCGTAAATTCAGCGGCGAACTCGCCGAACAGGTGGATGCGTTCGTCGTCCCTTACCAGTGCGCCGGCCACGCTTTCATGCCGCTGCTGGAGAACTTGAAGCATCTCCCGGGCGGAATCCAGGTCTCCCGCTGCCGCTGCCTCACCGGCGCTCATGAGCTGGTCGGTGACTTTCGCCAGGGCGCTGACCACCACCACCCGAGGTTGAGCCGGAGGCCGCGCCACCAGTTGACACAAGCGGCGAATGGCAGCGGCATCCTCCACCGAAGTGCCGCCGAATTTCATGACTACACATCCGCAGCTCCGGGCCGCTGCTTCCCTGCTGTGTTGCGACGGATCGTTCATATCATCTCCCCTGTGCCCTTGATCTGAGTTCAGCCTGCTAATCTGGAAATCCTGAGAAACAGCGGACAAACAAAAAACCCACCGGCCAGTTGCTTCTGGCGGTGGGTCTTGTCAGCCGTTAGAACTTTGTGTTTCTCAGCTCACCTGACGCCCTCCCCCAGAAGACACGCTAATTCGCTTCGACGTGCCTGTGCTCATCGATGTAATTCGCTTAGCCTTCTGGGAAATTGCTTTCATGGGTTGCTGTTCGCGTACCGCGATCTAGTTGTGTTGCTCCCGGCCCAATCTCGAGTCCGGAGTCTCTTCCGGTTTGAATTCTTCGAAGAATTGCATCAGCCGGTCGATCAACCTGCGCCTGCCTCCGATAACATGGAGGCCGCTCTCATGCTGATGCTCTTCCAGGATTTTGTTTAATCCACTTTCCAGTTCTCTCATGCCACACCCCCTCAGCTGGGTTCAAGTTGGTTTGACCACTATGTAGTACCGCGATCTAAGCTTCTGAGGCTTCTGCATGAAGAGTAGCAATTCCGGGAGGTAAAAAGAAATTGGAAATTATGATTGGCTGCATCGACAAATTCGATCGAGCCTGTTGGCCTCCCCTTGGGGTCTCCCCCAGCGATTTTGTCTGGCTTTGCACGAGCGGGACGCTCGCGCCTACATCACTTGGAGGCGGTGGCCAGCTGCCGGACCGTACTGATGAAGGTGGTCGTGGCCCGGGTGTGGGTGCGGTCGCGCCGGTAGGCAATACCCAGCTCCCGCCACAGCTCCTGGTCCCGGATGGGAATCAGTTTGACTCGTCCCGCCAGCACCTGGTCCTTGGCAAAGCTGGAGCTGATCAGCGAAACTCCCAGCCCGGCGGCCACAAAGCTCTTGATCATGCCCACGCTGGGCAGTTCCATCCGAATTTGGAGATGCGAGGCATAAGGACGGAACAGCTTGTCCATCACCCGGCGGCTGTACCCGGTCTTGGGCAGCAGCAAGGGTTGCTTGGCGACCTCGCTCACCGGCACCACGTCGAGCTTGGCCAGGGCGTTCTGCGGACTCACCATCAGCATCAGCTGATCGCGAAAAATAGAGTGCGTCTTCACGCTGGCCGACTTCACCGGCAGGGTCACGATACCCACGTCAATGCTGCCATTTTCCAGCTTCTCGACAATCTTGTAGCTGAAATTGCGGTAAATGCTGATCTGCACGCCGGGATACAAATGGCAGTACTTGGCGAAGACGTCGGGCAGGACATACAGGCAGGTAGCCTCATTAGCTCCGATGACCAGCGTGCCGCGAGGACTGGTGCCCTGATCGGCCACGGCCAGCAAAGACTCGTCTCGCATCTGCAGCAGGCGCTCAGCATAAGCAAAGAGCACCCGGCCGGCGGGCGTGAGAGTCACATCTTTACCGGAACGATCGAGCAGGCGATCCCCGTACTCCTGCTCCAGCTGGCGAATCTGTGCGCTGACCGCGGACTGGGAGCGGAAAACTTTTTGCCCGGCGCGGGAAAAACTCCCCAGCTTGGCCACTTCCAGGAAAGTCACTAGCTGATCAAAGTCCATGGGTAGTCGAAGATTATAGCGGACAAACTAAGGGATTGATAAGTTTTGCCAGAACATGGTAGTGGTGCAGTTTCGTGATAAACCATGGCAAGTGCATAAACCACGAAGGACACGAAGGTACACGAAGGAAACCCTGGAAAACAAAGCCTTCGTGATACTTCGTGTCCTTCGTGGTTCATGGTCTCCAAACTGATCCACTGCCCAGAACATACAGAGGTTTCGTCTAAACCACGGCGATGACGCGGGCCTCGGCGGACTGTGGTACGTACACGGCTGTCGGCGATGGCGCCGATGCCGGCTGCCGCTTGAACCGGGTCAGGATAGCGGCCCAGGTTTCCGCGATGGTGCAGGGCAGGACCAGAGGTTCCACCCGCAAAAACGGCAGCGGGGCAGCCGAGTTCAATAACACCAGGGCGCGTGGACTGCCGGTGAGACGCAGATGCTTGCGCAAGACCCGGCGCAACCAGAGTTCTTCCCTGACCTCCACCGGAGCTAGCCGCACTGATTGCTGGTTGTATCCGTGGCCGCCAATCGAATCGCGCAGCACGTAGGCCAGCCCGCCGGTCATGCCCGCACCCAGGTTCATTCCCGCCGGGCCCAGAATGACGGCCACACCCGCGGTCATGTACTCGCAGCCGTGTTGTCCCACGCCTTCCACTACTGCGAGAGCGCCGCTGTTACGCACCGCAAAACGTTCGCCTACCCGGCCCGCGACGTACAGTTCTCCACCGGTCGCTCCGTAGAGCACGGTGTTGCCGGCGAGGACATCGCCCCGCAGGGATGCTTTCTCACCCCCGGTGATGGCAATCGTGCCTCCGGACAAACTCTTGCCCACATAATCGTTGGCCTCACCCACCAGCCGGAAGTTGAGGCCCTTGACCAGGAATCCGCCGAACGTCTGCCCCGCACTGCCGACAAATTCATATTTCAAAGAGCTATGGGAGGGCGTTCCCGTCTGGCGCAACCTCTCTCCGCTTAAATGGGCGCCAATGGCGCGGTCCGAGTTGGTAATCCGGAACCGGCGGCGGCGCGCGATCCGGGTTTCAGAGTCACCGACGATGGTTTGGTTCAACTCGCGATACAAGCTGCTGCGGTCTTCGACCGGGCAAGCGGGATGGCTGGAAGAAACGATGTCATCCAGCAATCCGCCCAGCGTACGCTCCGCCTGCGGAGTGCGGGGTCGCAACCGCTCGGCCTGGCCCACGATCTCATCGATCGAGCGAGCCCCCATCGCGGCCAGCAATTCGCGCACGTCCGCAGCCACCGCCCGGAAGTAGGTTTCGACCATTTCCGGTTTGCCGGTGAAGCGGGTGCGCAGCTTTTCATCCTGGGTCGCAATGCCTACAGGACAAGTATTGAGATGGCATTGCCGCGCCATGACGCATCCCAGAGCCAGCAGAGAGGCGGTGCCAAAACCGAATTCCTCCGCCCCCAGAAGCGCGCCGATAATCACGTCGCTGGCGAATTTGAATCCGCCGTCCACTCGCAAGCGGACTCGGCTGCGCAACCCGGCTCTCACCAGGGCAGCGTGCGCGTCGCGCAGTCCAACTTCCCAGGGCAGGCCCGTATTCTTGATGGACGTAATCGGCGAAGCTCCGGTGCCGCCGTCGTGGCCGCTGATGGTGATGATGTCGGCCCCCGCCTTGGCCACGCCCGTGGCGATAATTCCCACCCCGGCGCTGGCCACCAGCTTCACGCCGATTCGAGCCTGAGGATTGACGGCCCGCAGATCGTAGATCAGTTGCGCCAGGTCTTCGATGCTGTAGATGTCATGATGCGGCGGCGGAGAGATCAGCATCATCCCCGGCACCGCATGGCGCAAACGCGCGATATAAACAGAGACCTTGCTGGCAGGAAGCTGGCCTCCCTCGCCGGGTTTGGCGCCTTGCGCAATCTTGATTTCGAGTTCGTCGGCGTGCACCAGATACTCCGCCGTCACGCCGAAACGCGCCGATGCCACCTGCTTGACCCGATTGTTGGCCTCGCTGCCGCCACGATAAACTTCGGGATCTTCTCCGCCCTCGCCGGTATTGCTGCGACCGCCGAGGCGGTTCATGGCAACCGCGAGTGTGCTGTGGGTCTCCGGTGAGATCGCGCCCAGCGACATGGCCTGCGTGCTGAAGCGTCCCAGAATCGAAGCGTCGGTTTCCACCTCGTCGAGCGGCAGCGCCTGGCCGGGCACTACCTCCAGCAAGTCCCGGACTGCCACCGGTTCCCTCTGCTGGCCGAGTTCCCGGAAGGCCCTATGATTTTCTTCAGTCGGAAATTTGATGTAGCGATGCATTCGCCGCACCAGTTCAGGCGACGTAGCGTGCAGCTCTCCCTGGTGGCGGAAGCGATAGAGCCCGTGGTCCTGCAATTTCGCGCTTACCGTCATGGTGGGGAAAGTCAGGGCAAAAACCGAATCGTGCCGGTCCAGACAATCCTGCAGGAGCTCGGTCAGGCCCTTACCGGCAAGCGAGCAACTCGCATCCTCGAAGAATTGGTCGCACACATCGGGATCGAGACCGACGATCTCGAAAAGATGACTATTGCGGTAGCTGGCAATGGTTGAGATGCCCATCCGCGCGATCACCTTGCGCAGCCCCTTTTCCACCGCGCCGCGATAAGCCGCCGCGCCACCCGGTTTCAGGTGCGCCGCCTGTTCCATCGCCAGGTAGGGGAACACCGCGCTCGCGCCCGCCGCCACCAGCAACGCCACGTGATGGGTATCGATGACCTGCCCGCTTTCGATTACCAGCGGAACGTCCTGCAGGCCGGCCTCGACCATCGCCTTCCAGGCCGCGGCTATCGCCAGCAGCGCCGGCAGCGCAACCTGTTGCGTACCCACACCGCGGTCGGTTAACAGAATGAGACCGGGAGGATGGGCCGAGGCGGCCGCGATGGTCTCCCGCATAGCCCCCAGCGTGGCCTTGGCCGCTTCCACTCCATCTTCTGCTCGAAACGTGAAAGCGATTTGCTCAGTCGCTCCCAACTCTTTTCGCAGCAGCCGCAGTTGTCCGGCGTCGAGCAACGGCGAGTTGACCGCGGCTCTGCCCAGAAATACTTTCAGGGACATCACATGACTCTCACGCAGAGAATCAATGGGAGGGTTTGTGACTTGAGCGAAGCGCTGTTTGCAATAGTCCCATAACGGCCGGCGGAAGGTGGACATCGAAGCCGGCGGCGCATCATCGCCCATGCTCCACACCGCTTCCTGCCCCTGTTCCACCAGCGGCTGGAAGAGCAGGCGAAACTGATCTTCGCTCCAGCCCAACGCCGCCATGGTCTGCCTGGGTTCCGGTGTGGTCTCGAGATAGGGTTGATCCGTGGGATCTACGAGCACAGCCGGCGTGAAGGAGGCGGCGCGAATTCCCTGGCGCAACTGCAACGAGTTCATGGGGCGGACAAACTCACCACTCGCCGCATTCAACAGCAGAACCTCTCCCGGTCCCAGGCGCTGTCTCTCGGCAATCTCTTTGTCGTGCAGGTCGGCAATGCCTACTTCCGATCCCACCACCAGCAACCCATCCGTGGTCAGGGTGTAGCGCAGCGGACGCAGCCCGTTGCGGTCCAGCTTGGCGCCGACAGTGCAACCATCGGTGAAGATCAGTGCCGCCGGGCCGTCCCACGGCTCCTGCAGCCGGGCTTGCTCTTCCAGGAAAGTTCGCAGCTCAGGCGCCGCCTCGGGTGAACGCTCCCACGCCGGCGGCACCATCGAGAGCATGGCCTCGGCAGGACTGTAGTCGCGGCGCAGGAAGAGCTCAAATCCATTGTCGAAGCTGGCCGAGTCGCTGACTCGCTCTTCCAGCAGGCGGACCTGCTCCGACAGTCCCAGTTCCTGACGCACCGCCGGCGCCTTGGCGCGCAGCCAGCGCCGGTTACCGCTGATCGTGTTGATCTCACCGTTGTGCGCCACAAAGCGGAAAGGTTGCGCCAGCGACCAGCTGGGCTGGGTATTCGTGGAGTAGCGCTGGTGAAAGATGGCGAATGGAGTTTCAAAATCCGGGTCGCGCAAATCGGAGTAAAACGCCGGCAGCTGAAAGGGCGTCAGCAGCCCTTTGTAAACCACGGTCCGGCAGGACAGCGAACAAAAATAAGTCCCGCGAGGAGTTTTGGCCTCGGCTTCCTTGCGGAAACGGAAGAGCAGCATTTCAAGGTTCGGCGTTTCCGATCGGGGAGCGAAGAAGCATTGCTCGATCACGGGAAGAGCATCGTGCGCCCGCGGGCCGACAACTTCCGGATTGATTGGTACTGAACGCCAGCCCAGGCATTTCAGGCCGCTCTGCTTCGCCTGGGTCTCGATGACTTTACGCGCGGTCTCTTCTTGACCCGGCGGCATGAAAACCATGCCCAACCCGAATACCGCAGGCAGCTTGATTCCGGCCTCAAGCGCATGCTTGCGAATTAATTTTTCCGGGATGCGAGTCAGCAGTCCCGCGCCGTCGCCACTTCGTCCATCGGCGTCCACACCGCCGCGATGCGCCAGCCGGACCAGCGCCTCGAGGGCGCGGTCCACGATCTCGCGCGAAGCCGCCCCGTCGATGCGGGCGACCAGGCCGACACCGCAGGCGTCGTGGTCTGTGGTTAAGTGACTCGGATTCATCTTTACACTGTTTATCGTCATTCGACCGTGGAAGTACAATCGAGAATTTCGATGGCGCTAATGGATTTTTTGGGCAGCTGGGAAAGGCCTTAACCACCAAGGACACGAAGGTACACGAAGGAAAAACTTGGACTTAAGTGGGTTTCCTTCGTGAACCTTCGTGTCCTTCGTGGTTGATGAATTTGCTAGTCTTCAACGCTGAACGAGGTTTTAGCCTGGAGACTCTTGATCCCCACGAGCGGAGCGATTTCCGCGGGCGCCGCGACGTGCAGACCGCACTCCGTCTTTTCCGATCCGGCCCAGCGCCCAGCCCGCGCGTTTTCTCCCGGACGGATGGCCCGGGTGCAGTGGGTGCATCCTATGCTGGGATAATTCTTGTCGTGCAGCGGATTGTAGGGGACATTGTGCTTGAGCGCGTGACCCCACACCATCGCCGAAGTCCAGTCGGCGATGGGATTGACCTTCAGCAACTGAAACTTGGCATCCCATTCCACCTTGCGGGCGGAGGCGCGCACCGAAGTCTGGTCGCGACGGATGGCCGTGATCCAGGCGCGCAATTCCGTCAGTTTCGTCCGCAGCGGCTCCACCTTGCGCAGGCCGCAGCACAGGTCAGGATCGCGCTTCCACAACGCTGCCCCGTGTTCGCGCTCCTGCTCTTCGGGAGTGAGCGTACTGTAAACCCGCTCGATCTTGATACCGTAGCGCTTTTCGACGCGGTCCATCAGATCGTAGGTTTCAGGAAACAGGAACTCCGTATCCAGGGTGAAAACCCGAAAATCCCTTCGCACCCGTGAAGCCAGGTCAAGCAGCACCATGCCTTCTACGCCAAAGCCCGACGCGACGGCCACGTCGTTTCCATACGTGGCGAAGGCCCAGCTCAGTACTTCTTCCGGCCGCCACATCTCCGCTTCCGCGGGTATCAACTCGGCGTGGTCTCTCACTCCGCACGCTCCTGGGCAACCGGCGACCCTGTAACATTTGCGGCAAAATTACTCTGCCATGCGAACTGCTGCAGCAGCGTGGCGGGTTTGGCCAGCCGCACTACCTCGCCGACCACCAGCAAGGTAGGCGAGGGCAGCCGTGGAGAAGTGTGCAGATCATCCACGGTGGTCACGTGAACTTGCTCGTTCAGCGATGTGGCTTGCGAGACGATGGCGCAGGGCGTCGTGCCCGCAACGCCCGCCCGCAGCAACTGTTGCGATGTGTTGCGATAGTCGTAGCCGGGCATGTAAACCACAACCGTCGCGTCGGTTGGTATCCTTGCCGGCCAGTCGGCGAATTCCTCGGAGCCGGCGTGGTGGCCGGTCACCAGCACCACCGCAGACGAAACCTGGCGATGAGTGAGCGGAATCTGCGCGTTGGCCGCAGCGCCAAAGGCTGAGGTCACGCCGGGAACGATTTCAAACTCGATGCCGGCCGCGCGCAAGGCTTCCATCTCTTCTCCAGCGCGGCCGAAGATCAGCGGGTCGCCACTCTTGAGGCGGACCACTTGCAGCCCCAGCAGCGCATTCTGAATCATCAGCGCGTGAATTTCGGACTGGCTGATGCGCTTTTGACCGAAGCGCTTGCCCACGTTTTGAACCTCGGTCGAGGGCGGAATGAATGCGAGAATTTCCGCGCTGATCAGGTCGTCATGCAACACCACGTCGGCTGACTTGAGAAGTTTGAACGCTTTGAGGGTCAGCAATTCGGGATCGCCCGGACCTGCTCCCACCAGGGACACCTTACCGGTCATGATATTTTCTCCAGACTGATTGCTTCGCTGTTGAATCCCTCGGACCGCGCTCTTTCGAAGGCCTCGCGGCTGGCCAGTTCATGCAGCAACTGGCGGCGCTCCTCGGGGTCGATCTTGCTGGCAAATAATTGCTGCCTGATGGTGCCCAACTGTTCCAGCCACTCGCCGTACTCCGGACCAAACTGTGCTTCGAGTTCGCGCCTGATCCTTTGCGCCAGCGCGGGGCTATGGCCATTGGTCGAGATGGCGAGCTGAAGCTCTCCCCGCCGCACCACTGCGGGATAATAGAAATCGCAGTACTCGGGATCATCCACCACATTGCACAGAATGTTTCGCTGCCCGGCTTCGCGAAAAATCGCGGCATTCACATTTCGGGAATTGGTCGCGGCAATCACCAGGAAAACGCCATCGAGGTCGGAAGAATTGAATGCCCGGGCTTCCCAGGTGATCGCTCCCGTGTTTGCCCATTCGGCAACCGCTGCCGTGGCAGTGAACGCCACCACGCGTACCGCGGCCCCCGATGCCAGCAGGCTGCCGATCTTCGGTTCGCCGATGGTCCCGGCTCCGACTACCAGGCAGGAACGGCCTTCGAGTTTCATGAACATCGGAAATAGCGTCATAGATTCCGAACCTGATCATCCTGAACGCTGTCATCCTGAGCGGAGTGGCCGCTTCGCGCAGCGAAGTAGCCACGCAGTCGAAGGACCCCTACTTGCTTCGCGCTTTCCCCGAGGAACTTCATAAAACTATCCTTAACTTCCAAACGTTCGTGAGCTGCCAGGGCTCCTTCGACTCCACCATTCCATTCGCGAGCGAATGGATTGGCTGCGCTCAGGATGACATTGCCGGTTTTTGCGGGATTTTCCATGTCGCGCTTTGTCCTAGCCTTCCACCGCATGCGGCACCTTTCCTGGCGAAGCGTCGCGCTCGACTGCAGGCAGAAACTTTCCCGCCAGGCACTCGCGCAGGTCGTCGTCGCTGCGGCGCGCAAAGTAGTGGCGCAAATTTTCGCCGGCCGACCGTTCGTCCAGATAGCGCAGCAAAAGGCGTTCGATGGCGTCCGGGACTTCGCTGGCCAGGCAGCGATAGCCGATGGGACGCGCCACCGACTGGTGCAAGCCGACGGCGCCGCCCACGCAGAAGTAGTAGGCATCCTGCTGGCGGCCATCCACCTTGATCTTCTTGCCCTCGATGCCGATGTCGGCAATCCAGTGCTGGCCGCAACTGTTCGGGCATCCCGTGACGTGCAGCTTCAGGTGCTGCTCAAAGCCGGGCAGGCGCTCGTCGAGTTCTTCCACCAGCCAGCGGGAAAAACTCTTGGTCTCGGTAATCGCGATCTTGCAGAACTCCGACCCGCTGCACGCCACCACACCCCGCCAGAACGACGAGCCGCCCACCGGCATCTTGTTGGCTTCCAGTTCACCGGCCAGCGCTGCGGCGTTGCGGTCGGGCACATTCACGATCAGCAGGTTCTGCATGTTGGTGGTGCGCAACTCACCTGTGGCATAGCGATCGGCAGCGTCGGCCGCGGCGCGCATTTGCTGGGCCGAAATCCGTCCCCGCAGCACCGCCGCTCCCACGTAGGAATAACCGGCTTGCTTCTGAGGATGGATCCCGACGTGATCGCGATAAATGTCTTCCGGTGGTTTTTCTTCTACCGCCGGATCGAGATGAAAGCCGATGCGCCGCTCCAGCTCTTCCTGAAAGCTCTCGGCGGTCCAGCCGTGTTTCAGGAACAGAAACTTGAGCCGGGCGCGTTCGCGGTTCTCGCGCAGCTTTTCGCTCTCGCGGAAAATCTCGGCAACTCCCTTGAGCACCGGGACCACCTGATGACGCTGCACAAAAGCATTCAGCCGAAGCGCGAGGTGAGGGTCGGTCGAAAGCCCTCCACCAACGCGCAGGGAGAAACCAACCTCGGCATCGCGGCGAATGGCGGTGAAGCCCACGTCGTTGATCTCCGGATAGGCGCACCAGACGCGGCATCCCGTGATGCAGACTTTGAACTTGCGTGGCAGGTTGTAGAAGTCGCCGTTGCCCACGAAGAACCTATTGGCTTCGAGCGCCAGCGGACGAGGCATCGCAGATCTCATCGGCATCGACGCCGGCGAGCGGGCAACCGGTGATGTTGCGGGTATCGTCGCCGCAGGAGCCCATCGTGGTCAGGCCGGCCCGCCACAATCCGTCGAGCAACTCGGGCAGGTCCTGAATCGTCACCCAGTGCAGCTGAATGTTCTGGCGCACGGTCAGGTCGGCGGTCCCGCGGGCGTATTTCTCGGTGACGCTGGCAATGGTTCGCAACTGGTGAGAGTGGAGCAGGCCGTTGGGAATGCGGATGCGCACCATGAAAAACGGCAGAGCTTTGCCTTCCCCGTTCTTGCCGCCGATCACGCCGACGCCGTCTCCCTGGGTGTACACGCCCCACCAGCGGAAATATGTGCCCAGCCACTCGGGCGTGATCGAATCGAAACCTTCGCGGGCGAACTTGCGGATGTCGTCGAGGCCCTCCCACGGGTTCTTCTCCCGCTTCAGCCGCTCCACCCGCTGCGCTTTCGTTTCTGTCACTGCATTTGCCATAGGAATTTTGGGCCACAAAAAACCCACCGCCAGTAAGCTGCACTGGCGGTGGGTATAAGTGCCGATTTCTAAATGATTCTTAGGTCAGCAACCCCCGGGCGCCAGTGGACGCACACATACAACAACAAGTACAACACTGGCAGCGCGTTAGGCAGGAAGCTGACATCAACCTGATTATCGTAGATAGCGGACCAAAGCCTGTCAATCTTCTTTCGGGTTCATTGGATGAAAACTTTGAATGGGACGCATCAAAAAAGTTGCACTCTGACCGAAAGCCATTTCGAGGAGTCGCCTCCGTCTGCTACTTCGCCTCCTGCACAAACGCCAGATTCGCCGGCTGGATCGGGATCGCCTTAAATGATTTACCCGCAAGGAGTTGCTGCTGGTCTTCCACGCTCTTCTCCCAGGAAGCAAAGCTCACGTTGAGCGAGACCATGGCGGCGCGAATGGTTCGGGTGATCGAGATAATGTCCTGCACGCTTGAGATTGCTCCGATTCCACCGAAACCGGACATGGCAATGTCGGCGCTGGCGCTGGCGATTTTGTATCCCATGACGAACTTCTCGCCTCCGCTCATGCCTTCGGTTCCGAGCTTGGAATCCTCGAGGCCCGGATAGCGAATAAACAGCCGGGTGTAGGTGTTGGCGAAGCGGCGCGCCTGGGGACCTTCAATCGGCGTGAACGACGGCAGGTAAATCGGGGCCAGCCAGACATCCTGCCTGGTCAACTTCAGCTTCAGCATCCCCTTATCGGTCTCCACCTTTTTGATCTCGCTTAAGGTCACATCGAGGGAATCGAAACCCTGCTGCCGCGGTGTCGAAGGATCGATCACCATATCTCCGAGGCCGTCTTCGCCGGCCGGCTTGCTGGGCGGCGCCGGGTTCCCTTTCTTGTCATATGAGCTGAGATAGATCAGGCGCACCCGGTCGTGACTTAGCTCGCATTTCACTGCCTGGTCATGCTTGCGGTCGCGCAACTCGGCATAAAACGCAACCGGCAGCCCCTGGCTGGCGACTACATCAAAGCTCCGGGTGGCGGATTGACCATCGTTGGCCTGCATGAACACCAGCGCCATCAACTGGTTGGCCTCGGCGCCCAGGGGAAACAGGGCGAGGGCGATCTGCAGATGTTCACTGGCCCGCGCCAGTTGCTGTTGCGCATAAGGGAAAGGGATGGCAAAGCCACCGACTCTATATTTTGCCTTGCCTTTGTCTTCCTTCTTTTTCACGCGCGCACGCTTGGCCCGCAAGGCGCTGCGATTTTCGGGGCCATTGAAAGTCAGGTTCAGGGCCCGGTTAAACAGGTCGGCAACGATGTCCTCGGCCTCGTCCACCTCCTCGTCATACTTGGCCTTCTTCGGATCCAGGGTGCTGAGGTGGAGTTCAGCTTCGTCTTTGGCGCTCTGATCGGAAACCAACAGCTGGTAGCGGGTGAAATTTTCCCGGGCTCGGCCGATGTCGCCCATGGCTTCATAGAACAGCGCCAGTTTCCACTTGGTCAGGGCAAATTCAGGGGCGAGGTCGCCTGCTTTGGTGAACGCGGTCAATGCGCGATCATATTTACGCTCCGCGAGGTTGCCATACGCGGCTGCATAGAGCCGGCGCACTTCCGATCCGTTCTGGCCGGGCAAAGTCAGCAGAGATTTCAAGTCCGCGATGCGGGCGCGTGATTCTCTGCCATCGAGGGCGTCGGGCGACATTTCCAGATATTTTTCCAGCAGCCGGACGGCCTCGGCGGTTCGTCCGTTCGACTCCGCACAATTTGCCAGATCAAAGGTTTCGCGCCGGACTGCCGGCTAAAGTCGCCTTGAGCTCGATCAGGGCATTGCACAAACTCGATCTGTGACTGGCGCGGGTGTCGCTGTGCGTGACCACTGGCCGCTCCGTCTTCAGGAACGGCTGAGCTGCCGCTGCTTGGAGGTGAAGGTTCAGGAGATGCAGCGTCGGTTTCTGAGAACGACTCTTCGGCTCCGCCTTCGTCTTCGAGCGATGCTTCCAGTCCGACACTGTCGGCGAGGGCGTTGACCCGGAGGATCCGATCGCGGTCGATGTCATTCACGGACAGGCCGTTCTCTCCCGTGGTGAAGAAAGTCTGAAGCTGCAGCAGCTTCTCCTTTTGCTTCGGCTCCGGCGTGCCGGCTTTGGCTTTTCTCAGGTATTCGAGAGCCTGGGCGTGGTCGCCGAGCTGGTGATAGCAAAGCGCGAGATTGTAGGCCAGCACGGTTTGAAAGGCCTCGAGTTTCATGGCCTGGTCGAGCACTGCGGCGGATTCCTTGAACTTGTGCGCTTCGTAAAGTTTGCGCGAGTCGTTCAGGGCATCCTTCACCCGTTTGTGAATCTGTTCATCCAGGCGCTTGATGGCGTCGGTGACCTCGTTCACTTCGATAAGCGCCTGGGACTCTGCGTACTTGGTGCGTGCTTCCGCCAGCTGTCCGGAGCGCTCCAGGCTTTGGGCCTCCGCCGTCATGGTCTTGACTTGAGCTTCCAGTTCCTTCTTCTGGGTCTTCTCCAGATTTTCGGCTGCCAGAGCGGAACACAATAAGAAGAAGATCACGAGAATTGTCCTGGTTCGCATAAGCTCCTTTCAGGAAGCTCTTGAATCATGCATCTGTCTCTATGACGGGAGTTCCCTGGTCCGGTTGGTGCGCCTGCGAAGGCAGCCTATTGTATGCTCAATATCGCCGGACGGAGCCGTTCTTCGCCTATTTGCGTGGTATCTCACTTTTCAGTTTTCGCTCGCAATTCAAGGCGTCATGCTGAGCTCGCGAAGCATCTGGCGTGAAGCAAGTGCGCGGTTCGGGCGAGCTTAGGCGCTGTACAAGCGAGATCCTTCGGGACTAAAGTCCCTCAGGATGACGCTGCATAGACTGCATGGGATGACCGGATCAAATCGAAAGGAGTCGGCTCGTGACCGCAGCGGATTTTCGACGCATCGCTCTGAGCTCTGCCCGAGGCTGTCGAAGCCTCTCATTTTGGGAAGGCTGACTTCCGGGTGGGCGGAAGAATCTTTGCCACGCTTGCGCTCGAAGTCGGAAGGCTACGGCGTGCTGTTGCTGACTCCGGAGCAGCAGGCCGGGATGGTAGAAGACGAGCCTGAGATTTTTTCTCCCGTCCCCAAGGGCTGGGGGCGAATGGGCGCTACCCGGGTGCGACTGGCGAAGGTGCCGCGGGACATACTGGCCGCCGCATTGCGGACGGCGTGGCAAAGAAGAGCGCCGAAGCGTCTGTTGCGTCCGAGTAGCAGCTAAGGCTTCGCCGGTTCGGAATCGACTTCGATCCCTGACCTTCTGAAACCGAAGTGCAGAATCCACGCCCTCGCAGCCGACTGAGCTGGGGAAAATTTCCACTGTTGCGCCGCTTGCATGGCCTGCCGGGAGAAGTATTTGCTTGGGCCCGCGGAAATGAAATTGGCACTCTCGACGTTTCCAGAAGCATCCACCAAAACTTTTATCCGGATCCGGATGGTGCCGCTGATCGTGTTCTGCGCTGACTTGGACACGACCGGCGAAACTTGCTGCAGAACTCCGCTCGGATTGGCGTTTCCGGCGGCTGTGCTGGCCACCGCGGCAGGTGCGGTACTGGAGCAGCGGCTCTGGAAGCTGGGCGCTCACTGCGCGTCTTCATCGCCGAGGGTTTGGCTGCATCCGCGAGGCGCCGGCTCCGCCTTTGGCGCGGCGCTCTGGGCTTCAGGCACGGCAGCGGGTGCAGAAGGAATCGGGGAGTTCGGCGAAACCGAACCGGCTGGTTGCGCCCCGGAGGGGCGGAACAGCTTGGGGCCGATGAACAAGGCCGCTCTACCAGTACCACAGCCGCGACAAGAAGAACGTAGCGCCACTTCGCGGATCCCGCCGGTATTCTGACCGTCGAAGGCTGCGGCGAATTGGGATGGCGCGGACTGCAGCCGCGTGGCGATATCCGACACCGTGCAGCGGCGCTGCGGATCAAGGCGCAAACAGCAGTGGGCGATTCCCATGAAGGGCGCCGGCACGGTCTCCGGCAAAGGTTCGGCAATGCCCTCGCAGGCGGGCAGGCGCTGGGTGAGCGCTTCCATCACCGTCATACCCAATGACCAGGCGTCGGATGCGGGAAGGATTTGGCCGTTCGCGACCTCGGGCGCGTCGTACGCGCTGGCAGGAGCGATGAGGCCTGCCGTCTCGCCGGTCCGAAGCAGGCTGTCGCTCGAGAGCTTCAACTGATCCTGCGCCGCCAGGACATTCGACGGCTTCAGCCGGCTGTGAACCAGCCCCTTGCCATGAATAAAGGTCAACGCGTCCAGGGCCGGTTCCAGCAGGTCGCGGACTTCCGCCGGGGTGAGCGCGCGGTGGGGAAGAATCTGCGCCAGGTTGTCCTCGGCGTACTCCATCACCACATAAAGGAGGACGACTTTGTCCAGCTGGCAACTGCCCGATTCAAATAGCCGCAGCAAGTGGGGATGGGACAGCTTCGCGGTCGCTTCCCAGCGCGAAAGCTGGACTCCGGCCGTGGCCGGATCCGCGGGAATGAGTTTGATGACGGCTCGCTGCGGCTCCCGTCCGCGGCGTTCCGTCAGGAAAACCGCGCTGTGGGCGGAGCCGCCCAGATATTGGCGGAGCAGGAAGGTGCCATTCACAGTCTGGCCCTCCCACTGTTTCCAGTCCCGGATCATTCTGGTCCCCGTTTGTCCGCTGGTCTGCATGCCCGCTATTGTAAGCGAGCACCTGCGCCGTGTGGGCCGGGCCGGTCAGACAAAATGTAGCACCGGCGTGCAGGCCGGCTGTCTCGAGGGCGTCTCGACCCCGCGGCGGGCGGGACGCCGCCGGACAGCCGCCGAGGACGGCGGCGCTACAAGGACTCAATCGCCGGGCCCTTCGGTGCGCCACCTTCTGTCCTGCTGCTGCATGATTTCGTAGCATTCGCAGCAGGCGCCTTCCAGCCGGCCCCGGTCAACGATGTTCACGTGCCCGCGCGAATAAGTGATCAGCCCGGCCTTCTGCAGAATGCCGGCCGCGACCGTGACGCTGGCCCGGCGCGTGCCCAGCATGTGGGCCAGAAATTCCTGGGTCAAAGGCACCAGGCTGGAGCCGATCCGGTCCTGGCACATCAGCAGCCAGCGCGCCAGTCTTTCATCCACTTCGTGCAGACGGTTGCAGGCTGCCACCTGGGTGCCCTGCATGGCCAGCACCTGCACGTAGCGTTGCAGGCGATTGGCCAGGGTGGGACATTGCCTTACCGTTTGGGTGATGGCACGCGCGCCGATGCGGAAGGCGCTGCCTGCAATCTGGACCACCGCCTGGGTCGGGCCGCTGCTGAAGCCCACGATCAGAGGCAATCCGACAAAGCCGTCCTTGCCGGTCAATCCTACTTCCACGCTTTTCCCCTCGGCCAGCACGGTCAGAATCGAGGTCATCCCGCTATTCAGAAAGTAGCCGAACTGAATCGGCTCACCCGGTTCATGCAACACGTCGTGGGTCCGCATCGCGACGAAGGTTAGCTGCGGAAATAGCACTTCGCGTTCCTTTGCCGGCAGGCTGAGCAGAATTTCGTTCTCAACGGGCTGGGCATCGATTGCGGGCGGAGCGTGACCGTCGGACTTCACACGAAGGCGGGATGAGCTTATCAGGCATGGCGGATCCTTGCGCAAGAGGTTTAACCGTCTGATTTCGCAGGGAACCGTCAAAGTGAGGCGCGGCGGGAAGATGCGTTATGAGACCTCTTTAACTGTACGCGCTGGCGGAGATGTTTACTAGGCAATAATCATCGCCAGCCAGCGGGAGACGATGCGAGGGTCACCTTCAACCAGCGACGGTAGTCCAGGCCGAATTGCGGCTGGAAGATGCGAGAACGGCGGAGATGAATTGCATGCCGGCCACGCCATCTTCGACCGTCGGCACCAGCAAAGAAGACGCGGCTGGGGAACGCTTCTCCAGGCGGGCGCTGATCTGCTCGGCGATGTCGGTGTAGAGCTGGGCAAAGGCCTCGAGATATCCCTCGGGATGGCCCGACGGCACGCGGCTGGCGTGCGCGGCCACCGGAGTCGCGCCCGGTCCCGCGCGGTAGATCAGAGTGGGCGTCTTGCCCAGCGGGGCAAACCACAGGCAGTTCGGATCTTCCTGCCGCCATTCCAGGCCGCCCTTTTCTCCGAAGACACGCAAGCGCAGATTGTTCTGGTTGCCGGTCGCGACCTGGCTGGCCCAGAGCAGACCCCGGGCGCCTTCCGCAAAACGCAACATGATCTGTACGTGGTCGTCCAGACGGCGGCCGGGCACGAAAGTGGAAAGTTCGGCGGCCAGCTCCCGGCAATTCAGTCCAGTCACAAAGCAGGCGAGATTGTATGCGTGAGTTCCGATGTCTCCCAGCGAACCGGCGGGACCGCTCTGGGCGGGATCAGTGCGCCAGGCGGCTTGCTTCTGTCCGGTCTGCTCCAGCGGTGTGGCCAACCAGTCCTGCGCATATTCAACCTGGACCACGCGAATCGCTCCCAGTTCTCCACCGGCGATCATCTCCCGGGCCTGTCGCACCAGGGGATAGCCGGTGTAGTTGTGGGTCACGGCAAAGAGCAGCCCGGTGCGGCGCACGGTCCGCTCCAGGTCCTGGGCATCCTCCAGAGTCGTGGTGAGCGGCTTGTCGCAGATGACGTGGATGCCGGCCTCGAGAAATGCCTTTGCCGGCGCATAGTGCAGATGGTTCGGGGTCACGATGGCGACGGCATCAATGCGATCTTTTCTGGCCGCTTCCGCCGCAGCCATTTCCGTAAAACTGCCGTATGCCCGCTCAGGAACAATGTGGAGGTCCAGCGCAGCCGCTCGCGCCCGCGCAGGATCGGAAGACAACGCCGCCGCCACCAGCTCAAAGCGATCGTCAAGCCGGGCCGCGATGCGATGCACCGCTCCGATAAATCCGCCCGGTCCACCGCCTACCATGCCCAGGCGCAAGCGACGGCCTGGGGTTTCGTCGCGCTTTATTTCAAGGCTCATAGCTCTCATCTTTCAGCTGTCAGCGTCAGCTGACAGGCTCCGATTCTTCGGGTATCGACTGTTCTCAAATCTTCGTCGAACTTCGAGAATTCATGTTCACTCCAAGCTTCAGTGTTCCAGCTTGCAGCCAGTTCTCGAGCTCTCGGGCAGCCGGCAAGATGCACGGCGATCGGTGATCAGCTGCTGAGAGCTGACACTGCAGCACTTCAGCCCCATCATCCGCCGGTTCGCACCTCATCGGAACCGGAGCTGGCGAAATCGTCGAACGATTGATTCGCCGCCTGAATAATGTGGCGGGATATGAACGGAGCGCCTTCAGCCGCTCCCTGCTCGCTGCTCTTTATACAGCACTCCCACTCCATCACGGCCCAGCCCGCAAAACCGTATTGCGTGAGTTTGGAGAAAATGCCGGCGAAATCAACTTGCCCGTCACCCAGCGAGCGAAACCGTCCGGCCCGGTCGATCCAGGGCTGGTAGCCTCCGTACACGCCCTGCCGCGCCGAAGAATTAAATTCCGCGTCCTTCACATGAAACATCTTGATGCGCGAGTGATAGAGGTCGATGAACTGCAAATAGTCGAGCTGCTGCAGCACAAAATGACTGGGATCGAACAGCATGTTGCAGCGGGGATGGTCCTTCACCCGCTCCAGGAACATTTCGAATGTGACGCCATCGTGCAGGTCTTCTCCGGGATGAATCTCGAAACATAAATCCACTCCCGCTTCGTCAAACGCATTCAGAATGGGCAGCCAGCGCGCGGACAATTCCGCGAAGGCGGTCTCGATGAGTCCCGCGGGCCGCTGCGGCCATGGGTAAACGTAGGGCCAGGCCAGCGCTCCGGAAAACGTGGCGTGGGCCTTGAGGCCCAGATTTGCCGACGCCCTGGCCGCAAAGCGGAGCTGTTCCACCGCCCACTCCTGCCGGGCCTTGCGGTTTCCCCGGACCGCTTCCGGCGCGAACCCATCAAACATCGCGTCATAGGCAGGATGCACCGCCACCAGCTGGCCTTGCAGATGGGTGGACAGTTCAGTCAACTGCAGACCGTGGGTGGCCAGGGTACCGAGTACTTCATCGCAATAAGTCTTGCTCTCGGCGGCGCGTTTCAGATCGAACAGGCGGCCGTCCCACGACGGAATCTGCACACCCTTGTAGCCCAGACTTCCGGCCCAGTGCGCGATATGTTGCAGGCTGTTGAACGGAGCAGCATCGGCGGCGAACTGCGCCAGGAATATTGCCGGACCCTTGATGGTTTTCATCGCCCGCGATTGACCTCTCCAAATATTCGCCAGCTAATTTACACCGGATGCAGATGCCGCGTCATTCTTGACTGCATCTTCTTTGCGTTCTTGGCGGCTTGTCTTTGCGTCCTTTGCGGTTAAAAGGTTTGATCTCGCTCGCGAGCCTCGCCCAAACACTTAACCGCAAAGGACGCAAAGACAAGCCGCAAAGAACGCAGAAAAGGCCGCTACCTTGTGCGAATGGTCAGGCTGGGCGAAACTGGTCGTCACCCACGATTGCGTCCTCGCGAATTCGTCGAAGGGAGCTTTTCATGCGCGGTAGCCTGCACGCACTCTTTTGCCTGTTGTTGCTCGTCCCTCTTTCTCCGGCGCAGGAGACGCCGGCTCCACCGGCCGGTTCCGTTTCAGTGCCAGCTTCGACTCGCCGCGGAGCAAACGACGCCGCACCTCCAGGCCCCGGCTGAAAATCGGCGTGGCCCTGGAAGGCGGTGGAGCGCTCGGACTGGCGCACGTCGGTGTGTTGCAGTGGTTTGAAGACCATCACATCCCTATCGACTATCTCGCGGGCACCAGCATGGGCGGTCTGGTGGGCGGACTCTATGCCACCGGCAAGAGTCCACAACAGCTTCGCCAGCTGGTTGAAGAACAGAATTGGGATGTCATCCTGGGCGGGTCCATTCCGTATGAAGACCTGTCGTTCCGAAGAAAAGAAGACAAGGTCGCGTTCCCCAACTCGATTGTGCTGGGTCTGCGGCGAGGTCTGGTGCTGCCCGGAGGACTGAATGCCGGCCAGCAGATCAGCCTTCTGATCGACCGGGAAACGCTGGCCTATTCGAGTGTGCAATCGTTCGACGATCTCCCCATTCCCTTCCGCTGCGTGGCCACCGACCTGGTGAGCGGAAAGCAGGCCGTATTCAAAGATGGATCTCTTTCCACCGCCATGCGCGCGACCATGGCGATACCCGGGCTGTTCTCTCCCATCCGCGAAGGGGAGCATGTCTATGTCGATGGCGGACTGGTGGGCAACCTGCCGACGGACGTGGTGCGCGCCATGGGCGCCGACGTCGTCATCGGTGTGCATCTGCAGACCTCGCCCGCCGAGGCCGACAAGATCCAGTCGCTGTTCGCCATCCTGGGACGCTCGATCGACGTGGTGGTGGCGGGCAATGAGATTCGCGGTCTGGCCGGGGCGGACCTGGTGATCAACGTGGGTTTGCAGGATTTCGGCTCACTGGACTATCCGAAATCGAAGGAGATCATCGAAAAGGGCACTGAAGCCGCAGCCCAGAAATCGCGCGTGCTCGAGACCTATGCGCTGGACGATGCTGACTGGGCGCAATACATGGAGCGACGGCAGTCCCATCGGAAAAGTGATATCGCGGTGCCCCAGTTCGTGAAGGTGCAGGGTGCGACTCCGGAAGCGGAGAAGAATATCGAGCGCTTCCTGCAACCCCAGGCCGGAAAACCGATCAACACCAACCAACTTGAAGGCCTGCTCACGCGGCTGACCGGTATCGGGCGCTACGATACCGCGGGCTACCAGACTCACCCAGCAGAACGGGCAGGATGGGTTGCTGGTGACCATGCACGAAAAACTTTACGCTCCGCCCACGCTGCAGTTGGGCTTTGAAGTGGATGGATCGGAGAGCAACGACGTCGATTTCACGCTCGCCACCCGCTTGACCTTCCTCGATGTGGCCGGCTACCGCTCGGAGTGGCGCACCGATTTCATTTTTGGCAACACTTATGGGATCGAGAGCGAGCTTTACCGTCCCTTCTCCCCCGCCAGTAAGTGGTTCTTCGCTCCTCACGCTGCCGCCAGCAGCTCGGCTTTCAAGGTTTACCGCAAGAGCGATCCTCTGGCCGAGTATCGTTTCAACCGCACCGAGATCGGCGGCGATATCGGATACGGATTCAGCCGTTTCAATGAAGTCCGTTTCGGCTACGAAGTAGGCACGCTCGACGCCAGGCTGCGTCTGGGCACGCCGGAATTCTCGTCCATCAGCGGCAGGACCGGCGCGGCGCGCTTTCGCTGGCTGCTTGACCACACCGACGATCCCGTAGTCCCGCGGCGCGGAGTGAGCGCGGAGTCGAACTTCCAGTGGTACGACACCAGCCCCGGCCAGACCAAAAGCTTTCCGGTCGGCGACGCGCGGATCGGATACTTTCAACCCATCACCAGACCGGCATCGTTGTTCGTGGTCGGCGAAGGCGGGACCACGTTCGGTTCGACCGCCAATGGCTATCCGCAGTTCTTTCTCGGCGGCTCAAATCGCCTGAGCGCCTACGGCACCAACGAACTCTTTGGCGACCAGTTTTACTTCTTCCGGGCGGGATATCTGCACGATCTGCTGACCCTGCCACCGCTCGCCGGAAAGAAAGTCTATGCCATCGGCGCCTACGAGTTTGGCAAGATGTACGGCTTTCCCGGCGCCAGCAAGTTCCCCAATGACGTTGCCATCGGCATTCTGGCTGAGACTGCCGTGGGGCCTGTGGTTTTTGGAGGAAGCGTTGGCGACAGCGGACATCGCAAGTGGTTCTTCCAACTGGGCCGGGTGTTCTGAGCTTTGCGACGGCGTCCTTTGCGTCGCGGGCTTGAAGCGTCGGACTGACTCGTTCGAAAATCTTGAGGGCAGAAAGCACTGAATCGGCCCCAACCAGTTTTGGGCAGTGTCCTGGTTTGAAACTAGGACGCTCCACATTTTTGAATTAATCTTGGAGTCCGCAACCGGAGGCTGAAATAGAATTGCGAAAGTTGTTCAAGCATCGCACGAGTCGGGCTGGGCTGATCGACCTCTGTCTTCCCTTCCCGACGCGTCTTAGTCTCATTGTCAGTTTCCAACCATCGAGAAAGGAAAGAATGACGATGTCAAAGAACCGTAGTAAATGGGCTATTGGTTTCGTGCTTGTCCTTGCCTTCTGCACGTCCGTATATGCGAAAGGCGGACACTGGACCTACCTGGGCGACTCCCACGTGGATGGCTCCGTGGACCATGACAGCATCAAGGTGGGCAGGTCGGATGGATCTTTTCGCGCCATCCAATTGCGGGTCAGCGACGGCGCCATTAATTTTGAGCGCGTCATTGTCCGCTACGGAAACGGCACCCAGGAAGAGATTCCGATCCGCGCTCACATCCCTGACGGCGGACACACCCGCGCCATCGATCTGCCGGGCGACCGGCGAATGATCCAGAGCGTGGACCTCTGGTACAGCAAGGGCAACTGGAGCAGGCGCCCCAAAGTCAGCCTTGTACGGAGCGCGCTGAGCCCAACCCGGGGCTGGCCAAAATTGCCTGAAGGCAAAGTCGGGAGGAACGCCAGGGCAGGGACGGGCTGAATTTCAGGGAACCATCCTGTTTCAGAGTCGGCCCGGCGTTCCCCTCGAAGAGCGGTACGAATTTCGGCCGCCATGCGGCCCTGCTACTTCGCCAGGTTTTTGGGCGACCTCTTCCTCAGCGTGGCCAGCAGCACACTCGCAGACGGGGGAGCGGCCACGGCCTTGTTAAACACAACGTCTTTTGCGCTTACCTCTTTACCGTAAAGCTTCTTGTTGGCGTCGTTGTCGGGACGGAGTGTGGATCCGGCCAGCGAAATGCCGGCAAACAGTCCCCGGGCTCGGGAGTAGGAGAGAATTTCCGCCCGCAGGCTGACGTCCGTCTCGGCGGAAGCGTTCCGCCCCACCGGCCCGGCGGCCGCCGAAACGTCCCCGCCGAGTTTCACCTTGCTGCTCAGGATGCTCGAAGCCGACCTCGGACTCATCAGCAACAGGACAAAGTCAGTTGCCTGCCCACCCAGCTGCAATCCGAAACTGCCGCCCTCCAGCGCCATCATGGTAGGAGCGCTCCAGGGGCCATGGAAATTCTTGCCGCTTCGGCACGTCATCACGCCCCGGCCGTAGCTGCCCCCAATTCCGAAGGCAAATTTGAGCACGGAAGGCAACACCACAACACAGTCCGCCTTATCGATTACGTCCTGCGGTACATTGTCGGGAATATTCATGATCTCTTTGATGACTTTTCCCGCATTCGCTACCCGCTCCTCTTCTTTATCCTGACCCAGAGCGGGCGCCACCAGCAGAGCCAGCAAACCGAAACTTAGATGATCTTCTTCATATGCTTTCCTCAATTCAGACTTTCTCACCTGACGATAACTTCGATACGCCGGCACCCACGAGCCGACAATGAACGCCGCCATGATAGCAAATGTCCGTCACTGGGCCGGCAAGCGCAAGGCATCGGTGCCCGGGTGTCAACTGTGGTGGGTTTCTTTTGCGCCCTTGGGCGATTGCCTGCCGCTTTCGGGGCCGACGTCTGGAAGCTACAAAAAGTGTGGCCCCGCTCGGAGGGCCAATTTCTGCTGGTCTTTACCTGGTGAGCGCGGATGAACTCGAACCATCGACCCATGCCTTAAAAGAATATTCCGAGCGTTATGACCGTACACAATGGTATCACTCAGTAGTAAAAGAATCACCCGTCTACTCGCGATCCGGTGGCCGCTTAGATACCCAGTACCATGATTTGGTACTGAGGGGGCACAAAAAGGGGCACAGTTCCGGCGCGAGTCAGCCTGAGGTGAAGAGATGCAATCAGCAATACTCACCAAAATCAAACGAGAACTTGCCTTGCCCGTGTCAACAGAGCGACAGGTTGTCTACATTCTCGTGGAAATGCGCAAGCTCCTAGAACTCACCCGCTCGAAAGTGAAGTACGACGCTCTGTGGTTCCATGCTTCGTGGGCAGTTCATCCCAAGATGAGCAGGGGTGTTGCCGCAAAGCTATTGCAGTACTTTGATCTGGGATGCACACGCAGGACGAAGCGAGCCAGCTGTAGATACTTCTTGTAAGGTTACGTGATTTGGATCACTGCAGGGACGTTCGTGGTTTCATAGTATGTAAGTAGGAAGTGGTGATATGGTATTTTCCCTGAAGACTACTGAGGCGTTGAGCGAGATTATCATTTTGGGTAGCGGGATGCTGATCCTCCTATCGCTGGTTTTTTGCTTTGTCATGTCCTTAGCCTCGGCTCCCTCTCTGTGGTGACAGCCCAAACCAGAGAAAACGGTCCTTGAGGACGACGGCGCGACAGCCGAAGTGACGAGCGCGACAAAGTAATTTGTCGGCAGATCCGCTTGCCGATTTCAACCTCCCAATTGTGCGTGCGCAAGGCCGGCCCGCTGTTGCATGAGGGGACTCGTAATAACCCCGTTCTGGCCTCTCGCCAGACGCCATGGCGACCAGCCTTGCGCTTCTACCGACGGAGGGACAGACCGTCGGGAACTTTTCAAAAATCGGGGCGAGCCTTTTGACCCGCCCCATCCCCGACGGTTGGAGAGCGCGTATGAGAAACGCTGCGGGCTCCGGCGGGCCCGCTTTCCGTCGAGAAATCCGGTCTGCTTGGTCATTCCAGTCCCGGCCAAGCTAGGCCCAGAAGGGAGTTCTGCGTCGGGTCAAAACCGGCGTCAGAGTCTCCTCAGCAAATCCAATCGTAAGCGCAGCCGTTCGCGCTCTTGGTCGCTCACCGGCATCACGCCCGCGTACACCAGCACTTCGCTGTCGCTGGGAAGACCGACGCTGCGTGCTTCTGCTGTCGTGGCCGGATATGCGTCATTCGCCACGCGAATCGCGCCCCATGTGGACGCCTGGACGCTGTGCAAAATCATGGGCTGGTCTTCCCCGTCGGTCGCCATGGTTTACGTCTACTCATCCGATGATCGCGTCTTGGAGGCGTTCGCATGGCTCCCAGGGGGCACAAAAAGGAGCACAGTTCCGAACCGGCGCTGTTGGGGGATGGAAGCTTGCAGAGGTAACCGATTACAAGGAAAAAAGTTAAGTGGTGAGCGCGGATGGACTCGAACCATCGACCCATGCCTTAAAAGGGCATTGCTCTGCCAACTGAGCTACGCGCCCACAGTCTTCCAATTTATCACAGCAGTTAGACCTTGACTTCATCACCTGGCAGCGCCCATGCGATCACATCGGAGCTAGTCTTCGACGCGGAGCTCGCCTTCCCCGGCGACGTCCGGAATCATGACGTGGAGTGCGTGTTGGGTCGCGTCGTACGAAGTCTGGAGCGGAGACGCGTTGTTGGAGAGCTTCGCGTTGGCCTGGGCCGATGGCCAGTTGTAGATCACGACCTCCACCGTTTTCCACCAGGGCGCATACGTTCCCTGGCGTGCGCCGAAGTTGACGCGTACCGAATTTCCGTCGGACTGGCAGGTGAATGCCTGTCGCAGAAACTCGCCGTGCTGGTAACGCAGAGTGTGGCCGTCATCGAGATATAGCGAGCCGCTGCACTGCGGGCCGGGATAGACCCGCAGTTCCAGCGGGCCGTTGGGAGTTTCGTCCGTGCTCTGGACGAGCGGCTGCAGCGGCAGAATGCTTCCGCCCCGGACGTACACCGGCAGAGTGTCAAGCGTGGGATGAATGAACGGCCGGAATGGATACGGGGTTCCCGGTCCGTTTTTGGCGATGTCGTTGGAAATTTGCACAATCGATGGTTCTGCCGGGGGAATCGGCGTTTTGAGCCCTGTCCAGAAATCATACCAATCTCCCTTCGGGAACGAGACCACGTAGTTGTCGAGCATCTCAGCGAATGGCGGCGGAGCCACCAGCAGGCTGGGTCCCAGCAAAAACTCTGTATCGAGATTGCCGAACCCGTTCGAAGGCGGCGTGAAAACTTCCGGAAACTCGAGAAAAATGGGACGGACCATGGGGAGTCCGGTGCGCGAGGACTCTTCGGCGAGACCGTAAATGTAAGGCATCAAGCGGTAGCGAGTCTCGATGTAGTGGCGGCGAATCGCTTCATGCTCCGGGCCGTGGACCCAGACTTCCTGCATCAGCGATCCCTTCGTGGTGTGGTCGCGGAAGAGCGGATTGAAAGCTCCGATCTCAATCCAGCGCGTGAGCAGGTCGGGTTCCGGCGAGCCGTTGAAGCCTCCGATGTCTGCGCCCACGAATGAGATGCCGCTGATGCCGAGATTGAGCAGCTGCTGCGTGGCCAGGCGAACATGGTTCCAGGTGGCGGAATTGTCTCCCGTCCAGGTGAAGCCGTAGCGCTGTCCGCCGGCGAAGGTCGCGCGGGTAAGGACAAAGGGACGTTCGTCCGGACGCAGCTTGAGCAGGCCGTCGTAAGTGGCGCGGGCATTCTCCAGTCCGACGATGTTGTGGATCTCGGCGTGGGTCGCGTTGCGGGTGGCGAAACCCGGTTCCTCGATGCGATGAATGTTGTCGAGCGGCATGGTCTTGCCCGGCCCGTCAAACACCGCGGGCTCGTTCATGTCATTCCAGAATCCGGCCACGCCGTCTTTAACGAAGCCCTTGTACAGACCGCCCCACCAGGCGCGCGTCTGGGCGCGGGTGAAGTCAGGAAAGACCGCCGGGCCCGGCCACACGATGCCGACAAATTCGCTGCCGTCGGCTTTCTTCACAAAGTGGTTGCCCGCCTCGCCGGTGTCGTAGGGCGCGTAGCCCTGGTTGGCGATGCGAGCGATGTGCAGATCGGTAATCAGGACGAGGTGAAAGTGTTGCTTGCGAAGATCCGAGACCAGCCCGGGAAAATTGGGGAAGGTTTTCTCATCGACGGTGAAGGGTCGATTCCTGTCCTGGTAGTCGATGTCAAGGTAGAGCACGTCCGACGGAATTTTGTCGGCGCGCATGCGGTCGGCAATTTCCCTGATCTGCGATTCCGGCGTGTAGCTATAGCGCGACTGCTGGAAGCCGAGACTCCACAACGGAGGAAGCGGATGTGTCCCCGTGAGGTACGCGTAGCCTTCGACCACCTGCTTGGGAGTCTGTCCGCAGAGCAGGTAATAGTCGAGCGGACCGCCTTCGGCGCCGAAGGAATAGGCGTCACGCGCCTGCTTGCCGAAATCAAACCAGGTGCGCCAGGTGTTGTCGAGGAACAGCCCGTAGCTGCGGCCGCCGCCGATCCCGAGAAAAAACGGAATGCTCTTATAAATAGGATCGATCGATTCCTGGGTGCCGATGTCCGTGTTCCACAGAGTGTAGGCCTGGTTCCTGCGGTCGAATGTGCCCGCCTTGTCGCCCAGGCCGAAATAATGTTCGTCGCCCGGCATGGTCTTGTGGACGGAGAAGCCCCCCAGCTGGAATTGGGTGGGCCGTCCAACCGCATCGGCCGAGATGATGTTGCCGGCGAGATCGCGGACCACCAGTCGCAGCGGAGTGCGCTCCACCCGGACATCGAGCGCGGCAGTGCGGAAGCCGACGGACGCGGCATCCTGCGTCGCCTGCACAGCGACAGACTTGCTGCGTGGTCCGGGAAGGACAGCCCATGACGCGTCCTCCGGAAATTTGCTCCCCAGGGTCATGCGCACCCGGATGATATCGTCCCGCAGAGCAGTGATGCGCAAACTCGCCGCGCCCGCCTTAACGTCAATGCCGTCGCGCCGCGGCTGCGAACTGGTCACGGCCTCGATCGTGATGGCGGGCTGTGACGCCACGCGGGTCTGTGCCTGGGCAGGAATTAGTGCGATGGCAACCCAGAAACAGAATGTAAGAAATTTGCAAGATGAGTGCATCATGGCTCTCTCCGCAGAAGATGGCGTTCGCACCCTGACTCTAGTGCGCCTTGCTGATGAAATGAATGACGATTTTCTCATGAGGATTCGGTTCAGAGGCGTTTGCCGGAATGGTGAGGTTGATTCTTGGCGCTGTCCGCATCAATCCTTACCAGTTCGGCGCCCTCGACCGATGCCACTTGCGCCGCATTCCACATTCCAATTTCATACTCGTCTGCCCTGGGCCCCGGAAACCTCAAGGGTGAGAGCTGTCGCGCGCCGGCGTCCATGATTCGGACAGCACCCGCAAGCCCTGGCTGGCGCTTCCCAAGGACGGCAATACCGGTGAGATGCCGAAGCCGAAATCGTCCCTGATGCGAAGGCGCAAGGTGTTGTCTCCGTTCACCAGAGGAAATTGCACAGTGACGTGCTGGTCCACATCACTCTTCTTCACCTGGAACGGCACCTTCCTGCCGTTCACCTCCGCGCCGAGAATTTGCGCCCGCAGGCTTAGCGCGGGAGAAAACTCCAAACTACAATCGCCGCTGCCGTTCCGGGTCACAACGAGCGAAATCTCGCTGGCGCTCTTTCGATAAACCAGCCGCAAAACACACTGGCCCACGCGCACATTGTCCAGCGTGAACCGGTTCCAATTCGCCGGGACGTGTGGCGCCAGCGAAATCCGGCGCGCGCCGGCATCGGTCTGCAAAGCAAAAAGTCCGCGCAGCAGCGGGCTGATGACCATGGCCGCTGACCAGATCTGGTGCGGAGAGCTGGTGGACAGCGGCTGATAGTAGTCGCCCGACAGCACCTCGGTGACGTGGCCCAGCGATCCGTCGAGCGCCAGTTGCGCATTAGCCATGAGATTGGAAAAGCCCGACAGGGCGCGGTGGTAGCGGTATTCGCCGACCGAGGCCCATCCCGTAAACAGCGGCCACACTGAGCCGAAGTGGTAGCCGCCGGCACTGTATTTTGCGGCGCGGGAGGAAATAATCCGCATGCCCCAATCGGCCTGATGTTCGGGCGCGGCGAGTTCGGCGATCATGGTGCCGGCCTTGTCCTCGTCCAGCAAGCCAAACCACATGGGCACCGTGGCCAGCACGCTGGGCTCGTCCACCTGCTGGTTCTTTTGATCGAGAGCAAAAGCAAACCGATTTTTTTCGGCCGACCAGAACGTCTTGTTCAGCAGCGCTTGCTGGCGCGAGAAATCTTCGCCCAGCTTTCTGCCGGCGTCTTCCTTCCCGGTAAGATGCGCCAGGCTGGAGAGCGCTCGCAAAGCCTCCGCCCCCAGCGCGCTCTGGTAAAGCTCGGTATGGACCGGCAGCAGCGGGCCGCCTTCCACCCAGCCGTGACCGATGCCAAAATTCTGCGGCAGCCCCTGCGCATCGTAAGTGGAAAGCAAAAATTGATACGCCTTCCACAGGCTGTCCCACTTCTGTTGGGCAAATGCCACGTCGCCGCTCGCCACCACGTAATCGTTCATGGCGATGATGTAGAGCGGCGTCGCATCGGCGGAAGCATATGGATAGGGATAGTCGGTGAACCAGGGAACGAAGTTTGCGCCCTGAGAAATCTCGTGCGGGACCTTGCCATCGGCGCGCTGATACTTGCTCAGAAAATCCAGCGCGGTGCGGGTTGTGCCAAAATCGCCCTCGGCATCGAGCGCCAGTGCAGTCCATAGCGAATCGCGGCCGAAAAACCACGCGAAGCCCGGGCGCTGGCTGCCGCCCGAGGTGCGATACCCGGCGATCAGCCCGGTGCCCAGGTAGGGATTGTTTACCAGTCCCTGCAGCACGCTGACCCGGGCCCAGTCGTAAGACTGCTGCAACTGGCGATCGGGCAGTTCGACACTCACGGTGTTATCCAGGTATGCGCGGTAGTAGTCCGCCGACTCTTTCAGCAGCGCCGCGTAGTTGCTTTCGAGGCGATGGTAGGCCGCCTCTGCTTCTGCCTGGCCATGAACCGAGCCAGCGATCACCACGACCTTGGTCTCTTTACCCTTGCTGACGGCGCCCAGATGAAACGAGCTTTCCTTCGCGCTGGAGTAGTTCGTGTCGTATTCCTCGTGGACATCGCCGGCGGTCGGAGAACCCACAAAAGCAGAGAATTTCTTCTGCTCCTCGCCGAAGTAAAAGGCATTCATCGGCGGGTCCCAGTGCCCGTAGGTTCCGCCCAACGCAGCCGGCCATTCCAGCTGGAAATCACGCTCGAACTCAACCTGCACGTCCAGGGGACTCGCGGTCTCAACCTCGATGATGATCACAGCCCCGGGCTCGCGCACCGGAACGAAAAACGTCTCGCGCACCGAGAACGTGTCCCCGGCGTAGAGAATCGTGCTGGACTCCGGCCGCACCGTGAGCGTGCGAGCCAGCGCCTCCGCTGGAACCACATGGCCGTCCACCAGAAATCGCAGGTGGAAATCGCGCAGAATTTTCAGGGGATAAACCCAGGCTTCAAAGTTTCCCGCTTCGTTGCCCAGCAGTCCGGCGCGCTCGCCCACGGACGAGAGAAACTCCCAGGGACGAACCGGGCGCGAGAGTTCAAGGGAAGGCGGCGGCTCAACCGCACTGGCCGGAAACGCCAAACCCATCAAGAGGAGAGCAACCACGATCAACCGGGAGGCCATTTCACGGGGCCGGCGGAGAGTTGCGCGTATCATATACACAAACAGATTAGCCCACTTGCGTGGAGCTCGATGCTTTGAATTTGCGTCCGTGCCTGAACTTGCAAAGTAGCAATGCACTGAATAGAGTAGGGGCGAATTCTAGCACGAGCCAACTCCGGGAAGGTACCGCCCTTTTGTCTTCTTCGCGCCGTACGTTTCTCCAGTCCCTCAGCAAGTCGGCGCTCGTGCTGTCTCTCGACAATGTTTTGGCGCTGGCCCGTCCGCTGCGGCCGCAGCGCGTTGTTCTCCGCGGCGGAA
The DNA here is from genome assembly GCA_963801595.1 of Terriglobia bacterium. Classification (GTDB taxonomy): domain Bacteria; phylum Acidobacteriota; class Terriglobia; order Terriglobales; family Acidobacteriaceae; genus JAIQFF01. The sequence continues at coordinate 61,458 of CAWDFW010000014.1, forward strand.
GAACCGGCAAAACCCGCCACTGGCCTGGGATTGAGCTTTATCGACGTCGCCCGCGAGTCCGGGCTCAACGCCAAAACCATCTACGGCGGCGAGCACAAGAACAAATACCTGCTGGAGACCACGGGTTGCGGCGTCGCTTTTTACGATTATGACAACGACGGCTGGCTGGATATTTTTCTGGTCAACGGCTGGCGCCTGGAGGGCTTCCCTGCCGGACAGGAGCCCGCCTCCCATCTGTTCAAGAACAATCGCGACGGCACTTTCACCGACGTCACCGCAAAAGCCGGCGTGGCGCACTCCGGCTGGGGACAGGGCGTCTGCATCGGCGATTATGACAACGACGGTTTCGAGGACCTCTTTGTCACCTACTTCGGCAAGAACGTTCTCTATCACAATAACGGCGATGGCACGTTTTCCGACGTGAGCGAAAAGGCGGGCGTCGCCGGAAACGGCAAGCGCTGGAACACCGGCTGTGCCTTTGTGGACTACGACCGCGACGGCAAACTCGATCTGTTCGTCGCCAACTACATTGACCTCGACCTGGCGACGGCGCCGGTCCCGGAGTCTGGTCCCTGTCTTTACAAGAGTGTGATGGTGGCCTGCGGGCCGCCCGGCCTCAAAGGCGGAAAAAATATTCTTTACCACAACAATGGCAACGGCACCTTCACCGATGTCTCCGAAGCCTCCGGGAATTCTGCAGGCCAATGGCACGTTCGGCCTGGGAGTTCTGACCGCTGATTTCGATAACGACGGCTGGCCCGACATCTACGTGGCCAACGATTCCACCGCCAGCGCTCTCTACCAGAACAAGAAGAATGGGAAGTTTGTGGACATCGCCATGGAAGCCGGTTGCGCGCTCAGTCCGGACGGAAAACCGCAAGCCGGTATGGGAGTGTCGGCCGCCGATTACGATATGGACGGCAATCTGGATATCGTGAAAACCAACTTCGCCGGCGACACACCTTCGCTCTACCACAACCTGGGCGACGGCAATTTTGAAGACGCCACTTTTGCCGCCGGCCTGGGCGCGCACACTCAGTATCTGGGCTGGGGTTGCGGATTTTTCGACATGGACAACGACGGCTGGCCCGACATTCTGATCTGCAATGGCCACGTCTATCCTGAAGTCGAGCAGCTCAAGACCGAGGCCGGTTATCCGCAACGCAAACTGCTCTATCGCAACCTGCGCAACGGCCGCTTTGAGGATGTATCCATGCAGGCCGGCCCCGGAATCTCAGTGCCGGTGGCGTCGCGGGGATGCGCCTTCGGAGACTTCGACAACGACGGCGATCTCGATCTCGTGGTAAACACGGTGAATGACTATCCGCAACTGCTGCGCTGCGATCTCGCTCCCGGCAACAACTGGATCAAGGTGCGGACCATTGGCACCAAATCAAATCGCAGCGGCATCGGTGCCCGCTTGCGCTGCGTGACTCAGGCGCCGGGCGAAACCAAGCCACATTCTCAGATCGATGAAGTCCGCAGCGGCGGCGGCTATTTCGCGCAGAACGACCTGCGAATCCACTTCGGCCTGGGCAAGGCCGACAAAGTCCAGGTGCTCGAAATCCGCTGGCCCAGCGGACAGGTGGACGCGCTGAAGGACGTCAAAGTCAATCAGGTGATTTTCGTGAAGGAAGGCGAAGGGATTGTGCGGACCGTGCAGTTCCCTGCCCCGTCGGGCAAACCGAAGTAGGGTCATCAGTATCATCCTGCCCGCAAGATCTTCGCGCAGAAACGGATGTGTCCAACTTTGGATTCGAGCAAATATGAAGGTGGGCCCGACCAATGCCGAAGCGTCGCAAGCCTAAAGCCCACGCGAAGGCCGTGGGTAAATAAAGACCGCAGTTAGCCCCGAGGGCGAAAGAGCGGTTGTGACACAGATCCTCGGGCTGAAGTCCCTCAGGATGACGCCCGCACCGGGGTCCGACGGTGCTGATAGATCATACCGCGTTGTGCCAAGCCTGTATGACACATGGAAATCCGATGAATCGAGCATCCGCCATCACGATGATCCCGTTATGCCTGATGCTGTTGATTCCATCGGTTGTGGGCGCAGCCCGACGCCGTCTTCAACCCAACCGGCCGCGCCCTGCAGCAACTCTCTGCTGATTTCTGGGAGTGGCGGGCCGCGGAACAACCGTTCTCCTTTGACGACATCCCTCGCCTTGACCGTCCCGCCGGGGATGGGTCGCCGACTGGTCGCCCTCCACGATCGCGAAATGCCGCAGAGAATTGACAGCTTTCGAAAATCGCCGGAAGGAGTTGGGGAACGAGTTGTCGAAGACCGCTCCGCGCCGAAACCGTGGACTATCTGCTGGTCGGCTCTGCCATCGCACGCGCGCGGTGGGAACTGGATTACGTGCGTGGGTGGCAGCGCAATCCATGGTTTTATCTGGACCAGACTCTGGCCTCGCTGTTCGTCAGCCTGACCCAACCACCGCCTTTCGACGAAACGCGTAGCACGGAGATCGTTGGTCGCGTTCAGGCCATTCCGGGGATTCTTGCTGACGGAAAGACCAATCTAAAAGATCCGGCCGGCCCGCTGGCCCAATTGTCCATTCATCAGCTGCAGGACATTGGTCCCCGCCTGGACGAGATGGCGCGCGAGCTCAAGCCTTATCTCACGCCGGCAACCGCGTCCCAGCTGGATCCCGCGGTTCGAGCCGCCATCCGCGCGTTGGAAGAATATCGGGGATGGCTGCAGCAACGATTGCCGGGTATGTCCAGCAACGTGGCAGTCGGACGCGAGAACTACGTTTTCTTCCTGAAGCATGTTGCGCTGATCCCGTACACGCCGGAGCAACTGGTCGCCAACGGACGTCAGGAATGGGAACGAGCGGTGGCTTTCGAGGCCTACGAAAAGAATCGCAACTCCAGGCTGCCGCAATTGGCTCTGGCCAGGGATCAGGCGACGCAGATCGCCACAGAGAAAACGACAGGAACAAGAAATCCGCGATTTTCTTGAAGAGAAAAACATTCTCACTGTCCCAGCCTGGGTGCAGCACTATCGCAATCTTCCCTACCCCGCTTATCTCGCGCCGCTGGCTGCTTTCGGGGTCGCCGACGATCTCACCGGACCCACGCGGCTGAAGGACAACGCCACCAGCTACATCAAGACGCCTTCGCCTGATCGGGGATACTTCGATCTCTCCACCGCTCGCGATCCGCGCGGCATCATCGTGCATGAAGGCATGCCGGGACACTACTTCCAGAAGGTAATGTCGTGGACCAACGAAGACCCGATCCGCCGTCACTACTACGACTCCAGCGCCAACGAAGGCATCGGCTTCTACGCGGAAGAGATGATGCTGCAGGCCGGATTGTTCGACGACAGCCCGCGCACCCGCGAGATCATCTACAACTTCATGCGCTTCCGCGCTCTGCGGGTGGAGGTGGACGTGAAGCTGTCCACGGGAGAGTTCACCATCGAGCAGGCCGCCGACTACTTTATGAAAACGGTTCCGCTCGATCGCGCCACGGCGATGGAAGATGCCACTTTCTACGCTTCCGTGCCCGGCGTGGGAATTTCCTATCAGACCGGAAAACTGCAGATCATGAAATTGCTGGCCGAAGCCCGTCTGGCCCAGGGCGACAAATTCAACCTGCGCGAGTTTCACGATTTTGTGTGGAAGAACGGCAATGTACCGATCGCCTTGTTGCGCTACGAATATCTGGGCAAGACAGATGAGATCGAATCCCGGAGACGGAGTCGATGCTGCGAATCGCTTACCAGGAATTGTTCGACGCTCTGTTGCGGGTATTATTGAAGCTGGGATTTGAGCCTGAACGCGCCCGTCTTTGCGCCCAGCTCTTCGCCGACACCAGCCGCGACGGTGTGTACTCGCACGGACTGAATCGCTTTCCCCGGTTCGTCGCCATGATTCGAAACGGGTCGATCGATATTCACGCGAAACCGGAGTTGGTGACAGGTTCCGGGCCGCTGGAACGCTGGAACGGAAAAATCGGGCCGGGCAATCTGAACGCCCATCACTGCATGGACAGGACTATCGCGTTGGCCCGCGAACACGGGATGGGGTGCGTCGCGCTGGCGAATACGAACCACTGGATGCGAGGCGGCAGTTATGGCTGGCAGGCGGCCGATGCGGGCATGATCGCAATGTGCTGGACCAATACCCTGCCCAATCTTCCGCCCTGGGGCGCGGCTGACCCGCGCGTGGGAAATAATCCGCTGGTGATTGCTGTGCCTCGCGCGGACGGACACGTTGTCCTCGACATGGCGATGTCGCAATTCTCTTACGGCACTCTGGCGTCGTACCGGATGCGCGGCGAGTTGCTGCCCATGGATGGCGGCTTCGATTCGAGCGGCCGGCTCACGCGAGTCCCGGGAGATATCGAGGCGTCCAATCGTCCCTTGCCAATTGGCTTCTGGAAAGGGTTCGGGACATGGCATTGATGCTCGACCTGGTGGCCGCAATGTTGTCAGGAGGAAAGGCCACGCACCAGATAGCGACGGAACCGGAGCGCGAGAATGGGCTTTCGCAGGTCTTCATCGCGTTCGACGCTTCCTCTCTCAATCCAGACCACACCGCATCCCGAATCGTGGATCAGGTCATCGAGTATTTCCAGCTGCCCCCGAATTCTGCCGGAGAACGCGTGCGCTATCCCGGCCAGCGGGTTTTGGCCACGCGAAAAGAAAATCTCGCCAATGGCATTCCGGTGGAACCCTCCATCTGGCAGCAGTTGGATTCACTTTAGGTTGCCGCTTCGCTTCCGTTGAGTCTGGCTGAATTCAAACTTCAATTTTTATGGTTTGACAGGTATGAGGCTCTTTCTATACTTGGAATGATTTTTAAATTGATGACTCAGAACGATGATTTTAGCTGCTCGATTCGCAGCCGGGCTGCTCTGCCGGCGCAACCACTGAAGCTACTTCGGACCGCAATCTTACATGCAGGCCGTTGCGAGAATGGACACTCTCCACTCGCCGTATTTTTGCAAGGGAGTTTCTGATGAGCACGCAAGAGGAAGGCGGCATCGATCAGCTGATTTTTCGCGGGACCGACCGGCACACCGGGCGGCGTGTTGCCGTCACGCCCGGCAACAGTTCCATGAAGCATCTGGCCTACGGACGCATCATCCTCAATCCCGAGAAGCCCTCGGAGTCGTTTTCCACGGGAGACCGCGAAACCGGACTGATCGTGCTCTCCGGCAGCGCCACGGTGATCACAGAGGCCATGGAAGTATCGCTGGGGCAGTACGACGCAATCTATGTTCCACGCGATTCTTCGGTAAAGATCGCGACCAGCTCGAGCGTGGACATTGCAGAGTTCTCGGCGGAGGTCTCGCGGCACTACCCGTTTCAGGTTGTGCGCTTCTCCGAGGTCGAGAACGATCCTGGATTGAAATTCACCACCGGCGGATCGGGATCGTCGCGCCAGCTGCACATGCTGCTGGCCAAGAATGTTGAGGCAGGACGGCTGGTGGCCGGGTTTACTATTTCGGAGCCGGGCAACTGGACCAGCTGGCCTCCGCACGAGCACGCCAAGATGCTGGAAGAGATGTACGTTTATTTCGACATGCCCGATCCGGCATTCGGCATTCAACTTGTGTATAACCGTACTGACTATCCGGAAGTGGTCACGGTGGTGCGCGATGGCGATGCGGTGCTGATGCCCAGCGGATATCATCCGAATGTTTCGGTGCCGGGTCATCGCATCTGTTTTCTGTGGGCGATGGCGGCCCACCGCGAGGGCGAAGACCGGCAGTTTGGCGTGGTCAACGTGCAGCGCGGATTCGACCAGGGTCCCTCCGGACTGGAAGCGGGCCGCAAAAAGTAACAACCTCCAACTATGGACCGTGCCGCCAGCTCCGCGAACCGGCGCGTCTCCAGCGGAATCCGAAACGGCGACGCCGGCGACCATCCACCCGGACCGGCTATTTCCGCTGGGTCATCTGTGCCCTCCTGCTATTCGGAGTCACCAAGAACTACATGGACCGCCAGGTCCTGGGAATTCTCAAAACCACACTGCAACACGATCTGGGATGGAACGAAATCGACTACGGCAATCTGGTGTTCGCTTTTCAGGCGGCTTACGCCGTGGGCATGGTGGTGGTGGGCCGGCTGGTGGACCGTCTGGGAACCCGGCTGGGTTACGCGCTGGCCATGGTCTTCTGGAGCCTGGCTTCGATGGCGCACGCCTTCGGCAGCTCCTTCACCAGCTTTATGGTCGCCCGGTCAGCGTTGGGTTTCGGAGAATCGGGAGTTTTTCCCGCCAGCATCAAGACCGTAGCCGAATGGTTTCCCAGGAAGGAGCGGGCGCTGGCCACGGGAATTTTCAACGCCGGCACAAATATCGGCGCCATCATCACTCCCCTGGTGGTGCCATGGATCACGATTCAATGGGGCTGGCGCTGGGCCTTCATCATCACCGGCGCCTTGGGGTTTGTCTGGCTTATCTTCTGGCTGCTGCTCTATCGCAAGCCGGATGAGCATCCCCGCGTGTCCAAAGCGGAGCTGGACTACATACGCAGCGACCCCCAGGTACCGATGGCGAAAATCAAATGGGCCCGCCTCATCCCTCATCGTCAAACCTGGGCGTTCGTGGTAGGCAAATTCCTGACCGATCCCATCTGGTGGTTCTATCTGTTCTGGATACCGGATTTTCTGGAACGCAAACACGGTTTGTCGTTGATGAAGATCGGTCTGCCCATCGTGGTGATCTACGTGATCGCAGACGTGGGCAGCGTCGCCGGGGGCTGGCTGTCATCGTGGCTGATCCATCGCGGCCGCAGCGTCAACTTCGCGCGCAAGACTACGTTACTGATTTGCGCGGTATGCGTTGTCCCCATTGTGTTCGCTTACAACATGGAGAGTTTATGGGGAGCGGTCCTGCTGATCGGGCTGGCGGCCGCGGCCCATCAGGGGTTCTCCGCCAATCTGTTTACCCTGACCTCTGACACTTTTCCGGCCCAGGCCGTGGGCTCGGTGGTGGGAATGGGTGGAATGGCAGGCTCGATCGGAGGCATGTTGATCGCAACCATTGTCGGCCACGCCTTGCAGTGGACGGGCAGTTACATGATCCCGTTCCTGATGGCGGGCTGCGCATACCTGCTGGCGCTGGCCGCCATTCAATTGCTGGTGCCCAAGCTGGAACCCGCCAATCTCGGCTGAGAAAACAAGCATGATTCTGGAGACCTTCCGACTGAAAGGCAAGAATGCGCTTGTAACCGGATCGAGCCGCGGCCTCGGTGCCGCGATCGCGATCGCGCTGGCGCAAGCCGGGGCTAACGTCGGATGTCATGGGCGCAGCGCCGGCGGCAAGGCCACCAGTGAGATCGATTCGTCAGCTGGGAAAGAAATCATTTTATCTCGCCGGCGATATGTCTGACGCCGGCCTGTATCCGGCCTTGATCGGAAAGACGGTGGAAGAATTTGGCTCCATCGACATCCTGGTCAACAACGCGGGAACAATGCGCCGGGCGCCGGCGGCTGAATATCCGCAAGAGTACTGGGATGAACTCATCAGCGTGAACCTGACATCGGTATTCCGGCTGTCGCAACTGGCAGGCCAGCACATGCTGAAGCGGGGCGCAAAAGGCAAGATTCTCAACATCGCTTCCCTGCTTTCGTTTCAGGGAGGAATCACGGTTCCGGCCTACGCCGCAGCCAAGGGAGGCGTGGCGCAGCTCACCAAAGCACTCGCCAACGAATGGGCCTCGAAGGGCATCAACGTCAACGCAATCGCGCCCGGCTACATGGCGACTGACAACACCACCGCGCTGCGACAGGATCCGCAGCGCAGTCGCCAGATTCTGGAGCGGATTCCCGCAGGACGATGGGGAGAACCAGGCGATGTTGCCGGCGCTGCGGTTTTTCTGTGCTCCCCGGCCAGCGACTACATTCACGGACACATCATGGCAATTGACGGTGGCTGGCTGGGTCGTTGAAGAGGAACACGTGGGGACAGCCGCCCTCGGCTGTCCGGCGGAGCGAAGGTCCGCTAGTTTGTTCGCTAGATTGCCTACGAAAGACCAGTCGAGCTGCGCTCGATTGGACAGCCGAGGGCGGCTGTCCCCACGCGTTCTGCTATTGATTTACGCCGCTGGCCAGGAAGCCTCCGTCCACCGCTAACACGTGACCAGTTACAAAGCTGGCGGCTTCTGAAGCCAGGAATACGGCCGCCCCGCCGAGCTCATCCAGTTTCCCAAACCTCTTCATCGGAGTGCGCAGTAGAAATTCGCGGCCGCGGTCGGTGCCGTCAAGCAGGGCGGAATTCAGGTCGGTGCGAAAGACGCCGGGTGCGATGGCATTCACGCAAACACCGGACTGCGCCCATTCAATGGCGAGAGATTTGGTCAGCGAAGCCACCGCCGCCTTGCTGGCGCTGTATGCGGCAACCTCGTAGAGCGCCACAAATGATGAGAGCGAAGCAATATTAATAATGCGGCCATAACCGCGCTCGATCATGTGCCGGCCAAACACCTGGCAGGCCCGCAGAGTTCCGTTCAGGTTGGTCTCGAGAATGCCATTCCACTCGGAGTCCGGGACTTCGAGCGTCGGCGTTCGCTTGGTGCGGCCGGCGCTGTTCACCAGCACCTGGACGCTGCCGAATTCGGCGGTCACCGCTTGCAGAAGCTGTTCGAGGCTGGCGGCGTCGGTGACGTCGCAAGTCTGGGCAAGCGACCTCCGGCCGAGGGCTTTGACTTCAGAGACGGCGGCATTCACCTGTTCGGCGCGGCGTCCCGTGGGAATCACGTCAGCGCCGGCTTGAGCCAGCGCCCGGGTAAGGGCAAGTCCGATGCCGCTGGTACCGCCGATCACCACTGCGGTCTTTTTCGTCAGATCGAGAAGCGGATGTCCCATCAATCACTCCTTACTAATTTGGTGGAGTGAATTATAAGGTGAGTCTCCACTTTCGCGGTTCCGTCTTTTTCCGGCATCGCCCGAGGTCTGCATGAAACTCAGGCCGTCAACATTGTCCGCAGCGATTCCGCAACCGACAATGTCAGCTTGCGGGGATAGTCGGTTTGCACCATCGCCAGCGCCAGGCCGCGGGTTATGGGATGACCATCAACCCGAAAAGTCTGGAAAAAACGCGTACGGCGCCGAAGCGCGTGCTCGGGCAGGATCGAGTAACCGAAGCCCGATTCCACCAGGCGCTTGATGGCCTCGGTATCTTCCGCTTCCATGACAACACGAGGACTCACGCCGATGTCTTTGAAAAAACGGTCGATGAGCACTCGCAGTACAGTGCCCACGGGATAGAGCAGGAAGGGCACCCGGGCCAGCTCGGAGACACGCACGGATCCCGTCTGCGGGCCCCGGACTTTGCTGGTTGAAGGACGCACAATCAGGAGCTCCTCATCAAAAAGAGGGATGATTTTGAGATTCTCTTCCGGAATCGGAAGCGAAATCAGGCCCAGATCGAAACGGCGGTCGTGCAGCCCCCTGACCGTTTCCTCGGTCACATTCACCGAAACGCGGATCTCCGCTTTGGGATACTGCTTGCGCAGCTGCCGAAGGGGCTTTCCCAGTTGATAGATCAGGGTTGTCACGCCCGTAGCAAAGTGAAAGGGCCGGATATCGCTGGTCAGGTCGTTTTGAAACTCCTGCTTGATCTGACCCATCCGCTTGATCAGCTCCTTGGCATGTTCCGCCAGGCGCATCGCAGCCGGAGTGGGAATCAGGCGCTTTCCGCTGCGCACGAACAATTCAGTATGGAGTTCGTCGGCGAGGTTGTGCAGCTGAAGACTGACCGCGCCGGGAGACAGGAAAACCTTCTCGGCGGCGCGAGTCATACTCGGCGACTCCATCACGGCCAGAAACAGTTCGAGCTGGTGAATATCCATAAAAATACTCCCCTCAGGGATGCATGCCGGCAAAAGGTCCCGCCGGTGTCAGGAGAAAACGGTAGTATTAAATCCTTTTAGCCTTGCTGAAACGTCTTTTTAGCTTTTTCAATTTGACAGCGCTGGCGCCCCTGCCTATCGTTTGAAAGCTGGTAGGGTTACTTTAGCAAATCTAAAGGGTGGAGTTGTGAACCGGAGATTTGCTGGGTCCATTCCCGCCATCGACAAACCTTCTGACTGCGGTACAGGTCCTGCACTCGGCCTGTGAAACGGCGTCCCAACGCCGTTGATGCTGCCGGCAATTTCTGAGGTGAGGATTGATGAAGAAACTCTGGCTGCTTTGTCCCGTCGTGATTCTTTTGCTGGCCGCCGGCGCGCAAGAAGCAGCCCCGGCAGGGTTCGAGCTGTGGACTCCGGCATCCCTGAAGCATTTCGAGAGCAAAATGCATACTGATGCGACCGCCGATCCGCACCACTTTGCCGTGGAACTGCTGGCGGATTTCCCCAACGACAGCGCCATGCTGGTGCACCGCGAGGCGGATGGGCCGCCGGAGTGGCACGAGACCCAGGTTGACGTCTTCTTCGTGCAATCGGGATCGGCGACCCTGGTGCTCGGCGGCACGCTGCTCAATGGAGAGACCGTAGGCCCGCATGAAAAGCGCAATGGCATTATCCAGGGCGGCATCCGGCGAAAGCTTTCCGCGGGAGACGTGGTTCGTATTCCTCCCCGGGTTCCGCATCAGCTCTTGCTGGAGGGCTCGCCCGAATTCAACTACTTTGTGATTAAAATAAAAGGATATTGAAGCGGCCTGTCCGGTATGACATCTTTTACGACTCGAGTCGTGCTCAGGGAGGAACAGTTTTGAAAGCCATCGTCAGCATCACTTCAAGGTTCGCTTGCCACCGTTGTCATTGCCGGCGTATTGCTGGTTTCCCAAGCCCCGGCTCAGAGTTCGAATTTCCATAGCGCGCCGGAATCGGCCAAGGCGCTGAAGAACCCTTACCAGGGCCAGCCCACGCCCCATGCTAAAGCGCTGTTCCATCTGCGTTGCGCCCGCTGCCATGGTGAGAATGGCGAAGGTTCGGGAAATATTCCTGCCTTGAAGGTGGAAAAGATCAAGGAAGTAACGGCCGGTGAAATTTTCTGGTTTATCACCAAGGGCGATGTGAACAATGGCATGCCGTCCTGGGCCACTTTGCCCAAGGCAACAACGCTGGCAGATCGTGAGCTACGTGCAAACGCTCGGGCAGGCGCAGAACTCACAGGCCAGCAGCGCGCCGGCAGCGCCCATGGCCGCCGTAAAATTGAATGCTCCGCCTCCGAAGCCGCCCTTCACCGATTTCCGCTATGAGAAACCGGGAGAGATTCGCAAGATCACAGTCAAAGATTTACCCGCTCCATTCGCGACTTCGTCCGCCGGCAACAGCCCCAAGGTTGTGGCGCGTCCGGAGGGCGCATGGCCGCAGGTCCCAGCAGGCTTCAAGGTGGAGCAGTACGCGAGCGGGTTGGACAATCCGCGGATCATTCGCACCGCTCCCAATGGCGACATTTTCGTGGCCGAGACCGAAAGCCGGCGACGTCAGGGTATTCCGTGGCCTCACCAGCAATGGCAAGCCCGAACAAGTGTCGATGTACGCCAGCGGTCTGAACGAGCCCTTCGGCATCAATTTCTATCCCCCAGGCCCGAATCCAGAATGGGTCTATATCGGCAACACGGACTCGGTGGTGCGGTTCCCCTATCAGAAAGGTGACATGCAGGCGCGCGGTCCGGCACAGCACATTGCGGACGTGCCCGGGGGCGGCGGCCATTCGACGCGCGATATTCAGTTCTCTCCCGATGGCAGGAAAATGTTTGTCTCCGTGGGCTCGGGTTCGAACGTCGACGACCCGGATACTACACCCCGAGAAAAGAACCGCGCCGACGTTCTCGAGTTCAACCCGGACGGCACAGGTATGCGGATTTTTGCCTACGGAATTCGTAACTGCGTGGGGCTGGCGACCAATCCGAAGACCGGCGAGTTGTGGTGCTCGGTCAACGAGCGCGACGGCCTGGGCGACAATCTGGTTCCGGACTACATCACCCATGTGCAGGACGGCGGCTTTTACGGATGGCCATGGTGGTACATGGGCAGCCATCAGGATCCCCGGCATGCCGGCAAGCATCCCGAACTCAAAGACAAGGCCATCGTTCCCGACGTATTGCTGAACCCGCACAACGCGTCGCTGGGGATCACTTTCTACGACGGCAAGCAATTCCCCGCCGAATATCAGGGAGACCTTTTCGGCGCCGAACATGGCTCGTGGAACCGGGCGGTCCGAGTGGGCTATGAATTGATTCGCGTTCCTCTGCATCAGACCGGACATGCCAGCGGCGAGTATCAGGACTTCATGACCGGATTCGTGATTGACAACGAGCACGTGTGGGGACGGCCGGTTTCCGTCACGGTCGCGCCGGACGGATCGCTGCTGGTCACCGACGATGGCGGGGATTGCATCTGGAGGATCAGCTACACGGGAAAGTAGGCCGCTCCCTCGAATGCCCTCGCGAGAGGGCATTCGGTTCGCGCTGATCGAAAACATCATGGCAGGCTCGTCCCTCTCGCGTCGAAATTTCCTGAAGGCAGCGGGATCGGTCGCGGGCACTTCTCTGCTTTCTCCCGTTGCGCTGTTTGGCCAACCGGCTGTGGCACGTCCCCAGGAGCCTGCTTCGCGGACAGTCGGCCCTCCGGACTACACCCTCACCATCGCGGTGAAGCCCATTGAGCTCGCTCCGAATCGCATTCTCTCCGTCACCACCTACAACGGCCAGTTTCCCGGTCCGCTGCTGCGCCTGAAAGAAGACCAGCGGGTGACCATCGACATTCACAACCAAACCGACCGGCCCGAACAATTGCACTGGCACGGTCAATTCGTTTCTACCGATGTGGACGGGGCCGCGGAAGAAGGCACGCCCTTCATCGCTCCCCATGGCAGCCGCCGCATTTCGTTTGTTCCCAAACCTTCGGGATTTCGCTTCTATCACACCCACGTGCGCGCCAGGGCGGACCTGAGCGCAGGACAATACAGCGGACTGGTGGGTCCGGTGTACATCGAACCGAAAAACCATCCCGGCGACTACGATCGCGAAGTCTTTCTGACCTTGAAGGAATTCGAGCCCACGTACAGCCGCGGTGGCGATATGGCGATGGACTTTCTGTCTCCGGCAACGGTTGTAAAAAGCCTGAAAGATAGCGGCGAGGGCGCGATGAAGGCCTCTCTCGCGAAGGGCGCGCCTCATGGCTTCGAGGTCGGGTACGGATCTTTCACCATCAACGGACGAATGCTGGGCCATGGCGAGCCCCTGCGGGTAAAGCGAGGCGAGCGCGTGCTGTTCCATGTGCTGAATGGAAGCGCGACCGAAATCCGCAGCCTGGCGCTGCCCGGACACAGCTTCACGGTCGTTGCCCTGGATGGAAATGCAATTCCCAAGCCGATGCAGGTCCCAGGACTCTGGCTGGGCACGGCGGAACGCGTCTCTGCCATCGTCGAGATGAACCATCCCGGCGTTTGGATCATGGGCGATCTGTCAGACGACGACCGCCATCATGGCATGGGCATTGTGGTCGAATATGCGGGCGAGAAGGGCAAACCGCAGTGGGTCACTCCGAAACCGTTCCGCTGGAACTACGCCCACTTTGGCGGCACAGCGGTGGCTCCCGGAACCTGACCATATCTTCGACATGACTTTTGCCAAGCAAAACGCCGCGCAGGATGGCTTCAACCTGTGGACCATAAATGACGTCGCCTTCTCGGAAGAGCGCATGCAGCCTGTGCTTCGCGTGGAAAAAGGCAAGCGCTACCGGTTGCGAATGCACAACGCGAGTGATGATATCCATCCCATCCATCTTCATCGCCACAGTTTCGAGCTGACTCAGGTTGCCGGCCAAAAGACTTCCGGAGTGACGAAAGACGTTGTGATGGTCGGCGGTTATCAGAGCGTCGAGGTCGATTTCACGGCGGACAACCCCGGCCTCACGTTGTTCCATTGCCATCAGCAGCTACACATGGATTTTGGCTTTATGGCTTTGTTCGACTACGCGGGGATTGTCATCCCGACCGGAGCGGAGCGAAGCGAGCAGCGGAGGGACCCGCTGTTTCAGCCAACTCGACCTGCGCCGCTTACATTTCAATATTCCGTGCATTTCTGGGACAGCACTCTAGGCCAGCAGGTTTGCGACCCTTTGGTCCACAAATTTGACGCTCTGATTCTCGGCGGCGGCGCTGCCGGACTGATGTGCGCCATCGAAGCCGGCAAGCGGGGACGGCGGGTGGCTGTCCTCGAACACGCCGAGCGGCTGGGGAAAAAGATTCTCATCTCCGGCGGCGGGCGCTGCAATTTCACCAACATTCATTGCTCGGCGGAAAACTTTATTTCGGCCAATCCGCATTTCGCCAAATCGGCCCTGGCTCGCTATACCCCTGACGACTTCATCGCTCTGGTCGAGAAGCATCACATCCCTTATCACGATAAGACCCTGGGCCAGCTTTTCTGCGATCGCTCCGCCCAGGACATTCTGGACATGCTCGAAAAGGAATGCCGCGAGAATGGAGTTCAGCTGTTCCCCAGGACTGCAATTCACGAGGTGACGCGCAGCGATGAGTTCGTTGCGAAAGCCGCCGAACACGAATTCCGGGCTCCGGCGCTGGTCGTAGCTACGGGTGGACTGTCAATTCCAAAGATGGGGGCCACGGGATTCGGCTACGACCTGGCACGACAATTCGGATTGAAGATTCGTGAAACCCGCCCTGGCCTGGTGCCGCTTCTTTTCGGCGCCGAGGACGGCCGTCACTACTCCGATCTGGCGGGCGTATCTGCGGATGTGATCGCTGCGTGTAATGGCCAACGCTTCCGGGAAAAAATGCTGTTCACGCATCGCGGGCTCAGCGGGCCTGCAATCCTGCAGATTTCGACCTACTGGAAGAAGCCGGGGGCTATCTCGATCGACCTGGCGCCGGAGCAGGCCGTCACCGCCGAGTTACTTGAGTCTGCTGCGCGAAATATCGGATCGCTGCGGGCAGCACTGCGCAGATTTCTCCCCCACCGTTTTGCCGACCGGTGGCTGGAACTCCATGCCCCCAAAACCTGGAGGAACTCCTCCCTCCAGCAACTGGAGCGCACCATACACGCTTGGACCGTGCTCCCGTCGGGGACCGAGGGCTACGACAAAGCTGAGGTTACCGCGGGAGGCGTGGACACCGACGAATTGTCTCCGCAAACCATGGAGAGCAGAAAAATTCCCGGCCTGTTCTTCATTGGAGAAGTAGTGGACGTAACCGGACACCTGGGCGGGTTCAATTTCCAATGGGCCTGGGCCTCGGGAGCGAGCGCCGGGCGCGCGTTGTGAGACGAGCCTTGGTCGAACTCGTGCTTGACGAGAAGAAGAAGCGCGGTTGATCATCTTCTGTCGAATATCGTTGATCGAATCGAACCTGGGAGCTTGAAATGACTTGCACTGTCTCCGCGGTCTGCCGGCACAGCAAACGTAGGCCTTCCCTGCTGCGAGCGGCATGCGTGGGCCTTCTGTGCCTTGGCTTGGGAGCCGCATCCTGGGCTGCGCCCGCTCACAAGGACAAAAACCTGCACATCTACTTTGTGGATGTCGAAGGCGGACAGGCAACATTGTTCGTCACGCCCGCGGGGCAATCGCTTCTGATCGACACGGGCTGGCCGGGCAATGACGGCCGCGATGCGGGACGTATTGTGGCCGCTGCCCGGGAGGCAGGTGTCACCAAAATCGACTACGTTCTGATTACCCATTTCCACCAGGACCACGTCGGCGGAGTTTCACAGTTGGCCGCGCGCATTCCGATTGGGACTTTTATCGACCACGGAGAGAACCGCGAGGCCGGCAACGCCGCAACCGTAAGGGACTTCCAGGCCTACCAGGCGGTGCTGGCGACAGGAAAGTACAAGCACATCACGGCCAGGCCCGGAGAGGTCCTGCCCATCAAAGGCATGCGAGCGACGATTGTCAGTTCCGACGGAGCGTTGATCGACAAGCCGCTGGCCGGCGCTGGGCAGGAGAATCCGAACTGCAAGGGCGCTGAGCAATATCCGGCCGACACGACGGAGAACCTCCGTTCCCTGGGAACGTTCATTCACGTTGGAAAACTGAACATCCTGGACCTGGGCGACCTTACACACGATAAGGAACTGCAGCTGATGTGCCCCGTGAACAAAATCGGCAAGGTTGATATCTACGTCGTCTCACATCATGGCTGGGCGCAAAGCGGCAGCCCCGCTCTCGTTTACGGCATCGCCCCCCGCGTGGCCATTATGGACAATGGCGCCAAGAAAGGCGGAAGCCCTTCGGTCTGGGACATTATCGAGAAGTCGCCCGGCCTGGAAGACCTCTGGCAATTGCATTTTTCCGAAGAGGGCGGCGCGGGGCACAACGTCGCTACCGAGTTCATCGCCAATCCCGACGGTCCCGATGCAGCCCATGGTCTCGAGTTGACGGCCCATCCCGACGGAAGTTTTGAAGTCTTCAATTCCCGGACACAGAAAAGCAAATCCTATCCGGCGCGATGAGACCGAGGGCCGACGATATTTCTGTAGGCAGCACTGCATTCCAACATTGAGCAGAATCGAGGACTACGGCATTGCTGCGCTGGCGAATTGCCATCCTGGTTAGCGTTGCGATCGCCATCAGCTATCTGGATCGCCAGACGCTTCCGGTGGCCGTCACCGCGATTGCCAGAGATATCCCGCTTACTAACCAGCGCTTCTCCGCGCTGCAGTCGGCTTTCCTGCTTTCCTACGCCCTGATGTACATGGGCGGAGGAAAACTGGTGGACGCATTGGGCACCCGCATTGGGTTTGCCGTAATCATGGCGTTCTGGTCGTTGGCCAACGCCAGTCACGCTCTGGCCACCAGTTTCGCCATGCTTATGGCCAGCCGGTTTCTGCTTGGCCTGGGAGAGGGCGGCGGCTTTCCCGCCGCCACCCGCGCCGTGGCCGAATGGTTTCGCGGTGAAAGACCGCGCCACCGCGATGGGCATCATCAACGCGGGCACGTCGGTGGGAGCGGTGAGCGCGCCTCCGCTGATCGCCGTGGTCTTGAGTTACGCAGGTTGGCGCTGGATTTTTGTCGTCACCGGCGCTCTCGGATTGTTGTGGACGTGGTGGTGGATCTCATCTTACTTTCCGCCGGAGAATTCTCCCGAACGCTTGAGCGAGCCGCTTTGCTTCTGAGGATGCCACGCCCAACCTGCGCTGGATCGATCTGCTGCGAATTCGCGAGTCCTGGGGCCTGGTGAGCGCCAAGTTTCTCAGCGATGCGGCCTGGTACTTCTATCTTTTCTGGCTTCCGAAATATCTTTACGATGCGCGGGGATTCGATGTGAAGGCGGTCGGCACCTTTGCCTGGATCCCCTACGCCGCAGCCGGCGTCGGCTGTCTTCTCGGCGGATGGTTTTCGAGCTACCTGGTGCAGCGTAAATTCTCGCTGGGCGTGGCGCGAAAGCTGGCGCTGGGGTTGAGCGCGGCGGTGATGCCATCCATCCTGCTGGTGCCGCGGCTTCCGGTGGCCTGGGCGCTGGTGATATTCAGCATCGCATATTTCGGACAGCAATCGTGGTCCACCCTGGTCATGGTCCTGCCCACAGATCTTTTCCCGGCCAAGGTTGTCGGTTCGGTTGCGGGCCTGGTGGGCTTCGGCGGCGCCATGGGCGGAATCGCGTTCGGGCAACTGGTGGGATATCTGCTGGACCACGGCTTCGGCTACGGTGTCGTATTCTCATTGGCGGGCACGTTTCATGTCGCCGCTTTCGTTATCATTCTGGCTACCGTTCCTCGTGGTCCAGCCTCTGGACCTGGAACGCAAACTAAGTTCTGCGGGAGCCTGATGCGAATTAAAGAGATTCGTACACGCGTAATGCGCTGGCGCGGAAAGACCGTTCCGTTGCCGCCTCATTTCTGCACCAATCCCATGGACTTGCTGAACCTGCCGGAAGCCTCGATGCAGACGTTCACCTTTCATGGCTGGCTGGTGGTCGAAATCTTTACCGACGACGGGCTGGTCGGCATCGGCAATGCCGCGCTCGCGCCCCAGGTGACGAAGCAGGTGATCGACCTTTATCTCAAGCCGCTGTTGATCGGGAAGGACCCGTGGGACATCGAGTTTCTGTGGCAGCACATGTATCGCAAGACCATGGCGTTCGGCCGCCAGGGCATCGGCATGGTTGCGATCAGCGCCGTGGATATTGCGTTGTGGGACCTGCTGGGCAAATCGGCGAAGCAGCCTGTCTATCGTCTGCTTGGAGGACGGACCAAGCCGCGCATTCCGGTTTATGCCAGCCGGCTTTACAGCGTCGAGTTGAACGAAGTTGCCGGCGAAGCGAAGCGTTACAAGGCCGAAGGCTACAAGGCGATGAAGCTGCGCTTCGGCTGGGGACCGACCGATGGCGCGGCCGGCATGCAACGCAATCTCAACCTGGTTCGCACCGTGCGCGAGACGGTCGGCGATGGCATCGACGTGATGGCCGACGCTTACATGGGATGGACGCTCGATTACGCCAAACGCATGCTGCCCGCTGCTCGAACCCTTCAACCTGCGCTGGCTGGAAGAACCGGTCATCCCGGATGACGTGCACGGCTACGCTGAGTTGAAGTCATACGGGCGGATTCCGATCGCCGGCGGCGAGCACGAATTCACGTCGTATGGTTTCCGCGATCTGCTCGAGGCCCGCGCGCTGGACTACATCCAGTTCGACACCAATCGCGTCGGCGGCCTCACCCAGGCGCGCAAGATTGCCGCGCTGGCTGAGGCGTACTCGGTCCCCGTCATTCCGCACGCCGGCCAGATGCACAACTATCACGTCGTGATGGCCAGCCTGAATTCGCCGATGGCGGAGTACTTCCCCGTCGTCGATGTGGAAGTTGGCAACGAACTGTTCTGGTACATCTTCAACGGCGAGCCCAAAGCCAAAGACGGCTTCATCGATCTGGATGAAAGTGTTCCGGGCTTGGGTCTGACCATCAACGAAGCAGCATTCGAACAAGTTTGAAGTCATCGAATGAGCTCCATGACACGACTGGTTCAACTGATACGGGCGGCAACGACAAGGCGGGTGGCGCTTGTCGAGGAGCCGCACCTGCGGCTGCTGGAGGGGTGCAGCTCGATTTACGAATTGGCCAATGCGGCCATCAGCACCGGCGTGAGGCTCAGCGACCTGGCGCGGCAGCGGGCTACAAGTGATCGGCTCGATTATGACCCGATCTACCGCCGACAATCTGAATGGCACCTGCTGCCTGCGATTGACCATCCGGAAGAGCCGGCGCGCTGCGTAGTGTCAGGGACCGGCTTGACGCATCTGGGCAGCGCTCGCAACCGCCAGAGCATGCATGCTTCGACCGAAGCGGACCTGACCGACAGCATGAAAATGTTTCGCTGGGGCATCGAAGGCGGCCGTCCAGCACCGGGATCGATCGGGACCGCGCCGGAGTGGTTTTATAAAGGTACCGGCACATCGCTGCGCGCGCACGGCGAACCGCTGGAGGTTCCGGCCTACGCTGGCGACGGCGGCGAGGAGGCGGAGATTGCAGGCATCTACGTGGTTGCTGCCGACGGCCAACCGCACCGCATCGGCATGGCTTGCGGAAACGAATTTTCAGACCACGTATTCGAGAAGACGAACTACCTCAACCTGGCGGCGTCCAAGCTTCGCACCTGCGCGCTCGGACCTGAACTCGTGGTGGATCCGGGCTTCGAGTCCGTGCCGGTAGAAGTCAAGATCGAACGAGCCGGCACCCCGCTTTGGCGGAAAACATTCCGCAGCGGCGAGAATGAGATGTGTCACAGCCTGGCGAACATTGAACATCATCACTTCAAATACGAAGCCCATCGCCGCCCGGGAGACGTTCACATTCATTTCTTCGGGACGGACTGCCTCAGCTTCAGCGATGGAATCAGGATGCAAAATGGAGACGTGATGCAGGTCTCGATCGAAGGCTTTGGCCGGCCCTTGCGCAATCCGGTGCGGGTGGCCGGAACCAGGCCGGAACTGATCAGCGTAAGAGCCCTGGGGTGAGCCAAACAACAACATGGAGGACGGGCGTCCTCGCCCGTCGCGCGGCGCAGCTGCAAAAGGACGGGCGGGACGCCCGTCCTCCATATCGAGTCGCATTACTCCCAAGCCATACGAATGAGCGAAATCCCCTGCCTGGGCAAATCAAATTGCAGATGCGCTGCGCCTTGCGCGATCGGCACCCACGCCGGCGAAGTAAACAACTGCAGCTGGCCGGCGTGTTGCAATTGTTCGTATTGCGCTTCAGTTGGCGATTGCGGCGAGCCCATTTCTTTCCACACCGCGAATGCATTGCTGTGGCTGGCATCCACCCGAAAGTGTTCGAGTAAGCCGCGGCTGGTCCTGGCGGGCAATCCACTAAGCGCCAGGTCAATCAGAGTCGGAGCAACCGCGAGATCATCGTCGTGGTAATTCCAGATCAGTATTTCGACTTCATGGTCCTTCCGCGTGGCAATGACGTTGACGTCCGGCTGTCCACGCACGCCGTCGCGAATGACGTCCTCGGAAGGCAACCCTCCTGAACTGGTAGCGGCGATCCGTTCCTCACTCAAAAGGCCGAACATCCGGAAAGCATTCAGCACCGGCTTGTCCACGCCCTTGGTGGCCAGTGTGCGAAAGCCCTCGAAGTAGGGTTGGTCCTCGAATTCGAATGCCCAGGTGACCGCGCCAAGGAAATCGATGCGCTCCCGGCCGGCGAGAAAAAGAATGTTGTTCAGGGTTTCCGCCGTGTAGGCGGCGTACAAGGGTCCGTTGCGATAGGAATTCTGCGGATTCGTTCGCGCCGAACAGGCCGCGCAGCCTTCCGGATCCGACTCTCCCAGAATGATTGGGGTGCGGCGCCACTCTGGAAACGACGCCACGATCTTGAAGCCCTGCTCGATGGCGGCCAACTGGCGCGCGATGCCCATCTGTACGTGATCGCCCTGCCACTTCGGGGATCCCTTGGGATGGAAAGTGATGAAATCCAGCCGCGACCCGATCTTTCCGCTCACGTAATTCCGCTGGTGCGCGCAATGGTCGAGGAATGACCGCAGAAATTCCGCCGCCTTGGGATTGCCCGGCCCGGTGCTGTCCGGCCCGCCGACGCGTGCCTCCGGCAGCGCGCGCAGGACAGCATCCACGCTGAAATCGTACAGCTTGAAATATTCCTGCGCCGTTCCCTGCCAGTAGCCGATGTCAGGCTCGTTCCACACTTCCCACAGCCAGGTCTTTACTTCGGCATCGCCGTACCGCCCACGCAGGTGATGCACAAACTGAAAGACGACTTCTGACCACTTTTGATAGTCCCTCGGCGGGTAGGCCCACCCGGTATAGATCGAGCCTTGGGGGAAAGTATGACGATAGGGCTCGGGATGAGTTGACAGGGCTTCGGGCATGAAACCCGATTTCGACCAGTGGCTTTATGCCCGCTGCGTGAAAGGCGTCGAAAATCTGGTCCAGGATAGTCCAGCTATAGACCGGCTTGCCCGCCGCGTCTTCGGTGTAAACGTTGGTCGATCCCCACTTCAAAGACGCGGCGCCGTCGCCCGTGGTCAACAGATTGTGGACGCGAACATAAGCCGGCTTCGCACCGAGGGCGCCCAGTTCGCCCAGCAGCTTCCTGCCATTCACCGCGTAGGTGTAGTTGGGCTCGTCATAGCCAAAGTAGTTCCAGATGGGAGAGAGCGCGCCCTGGGGTTGATCGGCGTGAACCTGGATATCAACTTTCTTCGGAACTTGCTGCGGCCATGCGCACGGCGAGATCAGCAGCAACAAGGCAAACGGCAACAGGAAGCGGGCGAAGGACCCGGAGTATGGCCTGAAATCATTGGGGCTGAATTCCATTGCACGCTCCAGAGCTCGATAAACCTTCAAGTTCATGCGACCGCGACTCTACGTAGCGCCGCCGTCCCGGCGGCTGTCGTGGGGGCGTCCCGCCCGCACCCTACGATGCCCACATCCGAGGGCGGGACGCCCTCGGGACAGCCGGCGAGACGCCGGCGCTACAACAACTTCTAAGGGCAGCGCTATCATAGTTGATCTACAGGCCCAGCGGAATTTTGCCGGCCGTCGCCCTGCCGGTAAAAATTAGACTTCCACCGCCTCTTCTGCAAGAATGTGGCGGACAATCGAGGGTGGAGGCCAAATCAATGCAGATCAAAGTCAATGGCGTGGAACGATCCTACGACGGCGATCCCAACCTGCCGCTGCTGTGGTATCTGCGTGACGTGCTGGGGTTGACCGGAACCAAGTTTGGCTGCGGCATGGCATTGTGCGGCGCCTGCACCGTTCACCAGGACGGCAAAGCGGTCCGCTCCTGCGTGACCAGTGTAAGTGCCACCGCCGGCAAAGAGATCACCACCATCGAGGCCATCTCCAAAAACGGTCTGCATCCAGTGCAGGAGAAATGGATCGAGTTCAACGTCCCGCAATGCGGCTACTGCCAGACCGGTCAGATCATGCAGGCCATTTCCCTGCTCAAGGACAAGCCCAAGCCCAGCGATGAAGACATTGATGCGGGCATGGCGGGAAACATCTGCCGCTGCGGCACCTATCAACGCATTCGGGCGGCCATCAAGGCGGCCGCGGGAGAAAACGCATGAGCGACAACATCCTGAACGTAAGCCGGCGCGGTTTCCTGCAGGGCATCGTTTCCACCGGGGCCCTGATTTTGAGCGTGCGCGTGGTTCCGGAATTCCTGTGGGCTGCCGAGGCATCGGGAGGCACCCACGCCGACCGTGCCACGCTACACCCCAGCCTGTTTGTGGGAATCGATACCGATGGCACCGTCTATCTGGTGGCAGCCCGCTCGGAAATGGGCACCACCAGCCGCACCTCCGTCCCCCTCATTCTGGCGGACGAACTGGATGCGGACTGGAAGCGGGTGAAACTCGAACAGGCGATCGGTGACAAGCGATACGGCGATCAGGACACCGACGGATCGCATTCCGTCCGCGACGGGTTCGCGATCATGCGCGAGGCGGGAGCGACGGCACGGCTGATGCTGACCCAGGCGGCAGCACAGAAATGGGGAGTGCCGGTTTCAGAGTGCGAATCCGATCTCCATGTAATCGTGCATCGTCGCACCAAGCGCAAGGCAGGCTATGGAGAGCTGGCCGCGGCCGCAGCCAAACTGCCCGTGCCCAAAAAAGAAGACCTGCAATTCAAACCCAGCAGCGCCTGGCGATACATCGGCAAGGGCGCGACCAGCTACGACCTGGCTGAAATTTGCACCGGCAAGGCCGGGTTCGGCATGGACGCCCATCTCGAGGGCATGCTCTTTGCCTCGGTCGAACATCCTCCCGTGCTGGGCGGCAAGGTCAAGTCTTATGACGAGAAGGCTCCACTGCAGGTAAAGGGAGTAAAGCAGACTGTCCCGATCAAACCTTTTACTCCGCCCCATCATTTTCAACCGCTGGGCGGCGTGGCCGTGATCGCCGACAACACCTGGGCCGCATTTCAGGGACGCAAGAAACTCAACGTGTCCTGGGACAATGGCGCGAACGCCGGCTACAACTCGGATCAATATAAGAAGGAGTTGCAGGAGACAGCCCGCAAGCCGGGAAAGGTAGCGCGCAATATCGGCGATGTGGATGCAGTGTTTGCCAAGGGCGGCAAGATCATGGAAGCGGAGTACTACGTACCGCACCTGGCGCACGCCACCATGGAACCCCCCGTGGCCCTGGCCGATTTCCGCGACGGCAAAGTTACGATCTGGGCCCCAACCCAGAGTCCGCAGGCAGTGCAGGAGACCGTCGCCGCAGGAACTCGGTATCCCCCCGGAGAACGTTGATGTGCCACGTATCGTTATTGGGCGGCGGCTTCGGGCGCAAGTCGAAGCCTGATTACGCCGCCGAGGCGGCGATCCTGTCGAAAACCGTGGGCAAGCCGGTCAAGGTGGTGTGGAGCCGCGAGGATGACATCAAGTTCGGCTACTATCACGCCGTTGCCGCCATGTACATCAAGGCTGCGCTGGACGAAAAGGGAATGCCCACCGCCTGGCTGCAGCGCTCGGTGTTCCCGCCGATTGGTTCCACGTTCGCGCTGAATACTACCTACGGAGACGGAGGCGAATTGGGTCTGGGGTGGACGGACTTGCCCTTCAACCTTCCCAATCATCGCGCCGAAAACGGGCCTGCGGTAAACCATGTCCGTATCGGATGGCTCCGCTCAGTGGCAAATATCTATCACGGATTTGCCGCTCAGTCGTTTGCCAACGAGCTCGCGCATGCTTCAGGACGGGACTCGGTCGAATACCTGCTGGAGCTGATCGGGCCCGCGCGCATCATCGACGTGAAAGCTACCGCACCCGACTATGACAACTATGGCGGATCGCCAGCTGAATTCCCCCTCGATACAGGCCGCATGCGGCGAGTGGTTCAACTGGCTGCCGAAAAAGCCGGTTGGGGCAAGCGCAAGCTGGCCAAGGGCTCAGGCATGGGCATTGCCGTGCACCGCAGCTTCCTTACCTACGTGGCCACAGTCGTCGAAGTGGAAGTGGACGACAAAGGTGAAGTGAAGATTCCGTCCGTGCACACCGCCGTGGACGCCGGCATCGTGGTGAATCCCGAAGCCACCCGGGCCCAGTTCGAAGGCGCGGCAGTGTTCGGCACCAGCATTGTGCGGAGCGGGGCGATTACCGCGAAGAATGGCGTAATCGAGCAGTCCAACTTCAATGACTATCCCGTGGCCCGCATGAATGAAGCTCCGTACAAAACCACCGTCCACATCGTGGATAGCGACGCGCCGCCGGCCGGGGTGGGCGAGCCTGGAGTGCCGCCGTTCGCGCCCGCGGTCTGCAACGCGATCTTCGCCGCCACGGGAAAACGGATTCGCGAATTGCCGCTCTCCAGGAATCCCCTGATCGCATAGATGATCTCGAGGGTGCCCCGTCTAAGCTCCGCTTGGTGCCGCCTCCCCCGGTACCTGCGAAGCTCGCGGGTGCTTCAAGGGCGGAATGTTACATCTTACTTGCCATCGGCATGGGCATGTCCGAGTTGAATATGTCGCAGTGGATTTTCCATGTCCCGCCCGATTTCTTCGAGACGTTCATCCACTTGCCATGGTCTATATGGGAGCCATCCGCGCCCGTGATCTCGTATGTCCCCGTGCCGTAGGCCAGATCGCCGCTGCTATCCGCAGATGTGACGGCGAGTTTGACCTTGGCCCAACCCTGGTCCTTACCCCACTTGAGGTGCCCCAGGATGGCTTCGCTGCCCTGCACCGCTTTCTGGTTGGGCGGCATCCGGCAGGCATCGCTGGCGTACATGGCCTGGACGGCCGCCAGGTTGCCGGCGTTGTACTCCTTCTCCCAGGTCATGACGCGCCCCGCTATGTCCGACTTGTCGGCAGCCGTCGCAGGGGCTGCGACGAGAATAGTGCTCAGCATCAGGACCAATGCACAGCAGACAATTTTCTTCATGGGCATCTCTCCTTTGATTGAATATGCAGGCGGATACTATACCGGTGGTGTGGATAAGGCAAAGGACGGAACCGCCTCTTCGCGACTGCGAAGAGCACGCGAGAGTAACCGGGCCGCTACCCGCCCGCTATCGCCCCAATGACAATAAACGGCTCCTTCCCGGACGCAACGGCATCGGGGAGCGGGGCGTCGGGCGACTCGTGGGAGAGGTCTTCTTCGCAGGCGAAGAAGCGCAGGAAGGGGCGGCGCTGTTGCGTGTCGTGGTCGCGGATGGCGCCCCGCAGCATGGGATAGCGCGCCTCGAGCGCGTCGAGCACGGAACGCAGCGTGACCGGAGCCTCGACGTCGAGCGTCACCTCGCTGCCGACGTGCGCCAGGTTTCGGAGATGGAAGGGGAGAATGACGCGAATCATCATAAAAACGGATTCCGAATCGTTAGTTGCCGATTGATTATCTGTCCGTCCTGCAAATCTTCGGAGTAGAGCGTTTTACAGCCAGCCTCCAGAGCGGCTGAAGCTATCAGCGAATCGTAGATGCCGTATCCGTACTTTTCTGCAATGGCCACAGCTCCTCGATGGGTATCGAGTGAGATTGCAACCGGGTCGGGGCATAGAATGCAGATAATATCTAGAAGTTCTTTTACTTCTTTCCAGGACCTCCCTAACTTGCGTCGCGCCACCGAGACAAACTCGTTCAAGGATTGAATACTGACAATCCCGCCGCCCGCAAGCAGCGCCTCAGCCCTGGACGCGCGGGGATCATTTTTCCCCACCGCGTAAATCAACACGTTCGAATCGAAAAAGTCCTTAGCGGGCATTGGCTTCTGCGCGGTCGAATACAAATCCAGCCGGCAAAGGACGACGCAAACGCCGCAAACGGCCGAGGGCCCGCTGCCGGGCAGGATCGCGGCGCACTTCAAATTCCCGCGGGCTGGCAATCCTGATTTCGATCTGGTCGCCCTCTTTCAAGTCGAGGGCTTCCACCACCTCCGCCGGCAGCCGGACCGCCAGGCTATTGCCCCACTTTGAA
Source organism: Terriglobia bacterium (assembly GCA_963801595.1). Classification (GTDB taxonomy): domain Bacteria; phylum Acidobacteriota; class Terriglobia; order Terriglobales; family Acidobacteriaceae; genus JAIQFF01. Next base: position 87,767 of record CAWDFW010000014.1, read on the forward strand.
ACCTGCATAGGGCCTCCGATACTGCAATGATATACATTGTTATTGTATATCATTCAGTTTAGAGGAGGCAACAGCGTATTCTGCCCACCGCCTCACCCCAGCGTCTGCACCTCCACGCTCAGCACCGCCGGCAGATCCCGCACGATCGGGTTCCAGCTGTCGCCGGCATCGGCCGAGGCGTAGACCTGGCCGCCGGTCGTGCCGAAATAGATTCCGCACTTGTCCAGCGAGTCGACGGCCATGGCGTCGCGCAGCACGTTTACGTAGCAGTCTTTCTGCGGCAGGCCTTTCGTCAACGGCTTCCCACTCGTTGCCGCCGCTTCGGCTGCGGAAGACGCGCAGCTTGCCGTCAGGCGGATAGTGCAGCGAGTCGCTGGTGATGGGGACTACGTAAATCGTCTCCGGCTCGTGCGCGTGGACGTCGATCACGAAGCCGAAGTCGGTGGGCAGGTTGCCGCTGACTTCTTTCCAGTTGTCGCCGGCGTCGTCGGAGCGCATCACGTCCCAGTGCTTCTGCATGAAGAGCACGTCCGGGCGCTTCGGGATTCATGGCGATGTGATGCACGCAGTGTCCGACCTCGGCGTCCGGGTCGGGAATGTATTGCGAGCGCAGACCGCGGTTGATCGGCTTCCAGCGTGGCGCCGCCGTCGTCGGTGCGGAAGGCGCCCGCCGCCGAGATGGCGATGTACATTCTTTGTCGCATTGCTGGGATCAAGAATGATGGTGTGCAGGCACATGCCGCCCGCGCCCGGCTGCCACTTGGGGCCGGTGCCGTGTCCGCGCAGTCCGGGGAGTTCCTTCCAGTTCTTGCCGCCGTCGGTCGAGCGGAAGATCGCGGCGTCTTCCACGCCGGCGTAAACCGTGTCGGGATCGGTGAGCGACGGTTCCAGATGCCACACTCGCTTGAACTCCCAGGGATGTTGTGTGCCGTCGTACAACTGATGCGTGGTCAGCGGCGCCGGCTGCCGCGTCGTAGACGAACTTGTTGCTCTCGCCTTTGGGCATGCCGTCGGGCGAGGTGGTCGATTCGCCCGGAGGCGTTCCGGGCTGGTGCCAGGTCTTGCCGCCATCGTCGGAGCGCTGGATGATCTGGCCAAACCATCCGCTGGTCTGCGAGGCATAAATGCGATTCGGATCGGCCGGCGATCCCTTGAGGTGGTACAGCTCCCAGCCCGCGAAATGCGGGCCGCTGACGTCCCATTTGTCGCGCTTGCCGTCCGACGTCAGTACGAACGCGCCTTTGCGTGTGCCCACCAGTACTCGTACTTTGCTCATTCCTTCCTCCTCATGAATTGTTGCCCGGAGATGCTCGACCTATCGCGGTTTGTGTCGCGTGGTCTTCACTAACGTGCCCTTTGGCGTCGAAGGTTCGCCACTCTCCGACCTTCCTGTCGTCGATGTACTTGCCCTGGTCATACAGCGCGCCATTGGGATGATATCTCTGCCATGTGCCGACCTTCTTCTGGTTATCGAAGGCGCCGATCTGCATCACTTCTCCGTTTTCGCGATACCACGTCCACTCGCCAGTCATCTTGCCGTGGGAGAATTTGCCTACCGCCTTCAGCAGCCCGTTGCGCAGGTAGTACTTCCACTCGCCGGTCTTCTTTCCCCTGCTGTATTGGCCGACGTTCGAAAGCGTGCCATCCTTAAAGTATTCTCTTGAAGATGCCGTTCTTCGGTCGATCTTTGGATTCGTGTTTGTTTTTGTCCATCTCCATCGGAACCCTGCTGCCAAATGCGACGCTACTTTGCCTGGACTTCGTGACAGCACGGTCTTTGCTTCCTCGGACACAAACGCCCCAGTGGCATCGACGTAGCCGCCCTGCCCGTATCGGTCGTGGTGCCGCACCCAGTCCGACAGGTTGTGATTCGGGCCGTTCTCATTGCGGCCTTTGGGGGTCAGGTCGAGATACATGTAGGCGCCGAGCACTTCCTCGTTCCCTCGAGCATAACTGGAATAGGTGTGGAACACTTCGCCGTTCTTGTTTTTGTAGAAGACGCTGATGCCGGAGAGGTCCTCGATCGAAGCTGGGGTTGCGGTGTAGTTGTAGAAGACCTCGCCTGTGGCCAGGTCACCTGGCCTAAACGACACGTGATAGTCGTAGTTGAAGTCGTTGGCGTACGACGATACCCAGTTAAAACGCCAGCCCATGCGTTTCTTATAGGCCCTAAGCTCGGAGACCGAAGCGCGGGAACAGACCACCAGGCTCACGTCATGGTGAGCGAGGTGCTGATTAGCCCCATCAATGTGGTCAGCCAGGAATGAACATCCGACACATCGGTCGTCCATGTCCCGCCGCCACATGAAATGGTAAACAATCAACTGGCCGCGCCCATCGAATAGGTCGGCAAGAGTCCTCTTGCCTTCTTGCGTATCAAACACATACTCCTTCTCGACCTTGACCCAGGGCAACCGGCGGCGCTCCGCGCTCACCGCGTCGCGCGCACGGGTGAGTTCCTTTTCCCTGGCCAGAAGTTCCTTACGGGCAGCCAGCCACTCGGTTCTCGACACGACTGTCGGGTTTTCAAAAAATTGCTGTTGGTCACGGTCATTTCTCCTTACTGCCTATTCAGCGGGATGAGCGCGCGCAGCCGCTCATCGCGCAAGTAGAGTCCCGCCCAGGTTAATGCGCCAAGAACGGGGGGAAAGATGAACCACGCGTCCTGGACGCGAACCTGGGTGGCGGTCGCGCCACCGAAATACCCTGTCAGCAGGATCGCGCCCAGAATCGAGGTACGAGGAATGGCATAAAGCAGGACACACACCAGCGCAATGACTCCGATAGGCTGGACCGTGCTCGCGGGATATCCCGAGTCGCAGTGTTCCCTCCACGGCGGCCGGCAGCTTTAGAATCTTTATGCCGGCGTCAAAGAGCATGAACACGATCATCAATGCGCTGATGACGCGTCCAACCCACAGCATGGTCGTCGAGGTCGACGCGGTTTGTGTGCCTGATGGCATGAGCGTTTCCTTTAAGTATCCCCGCTATGAGATTAGGGAGCGGAGGGTTAGGCTGCCTTTTCGCAGTTCACCATCCACGGGGTACCGAACTGATCGACCAGCATGCCAAAGCGTTTCGCCCAGAAAGTCTCCTGGATCGGCATGACGGTGGCCTGCGCATTTTCTCCCAGGGCCCGAAAGATGCGTTCCGCTTCGGCCGGCTCCTTGACCTGTATATTCACCGAGAAGCCCTGCGGCTTTTGAAAGCGGGCGGGCGGAGCGTCAGAACCCATAAGCACCTGATCGCCAATGGTCAGGCGGGCATGCAGGATCTTGCCGCGCCACTCTGCCGGCACTCCGTCGGCAGCGGGTGTGCCTTCATGCGGAATCATGGCTTCAATCTTTCCGCCCAGACCCTTGGGCGTAAAACTTGAACGCGTTTTCGCATTGACCGTCGAAAAGAAGATAAGAATTCATTTGCATGGTAGTTTCTCCGTTCTTTGGTTTGACGGCAGAATTTCCGGACGGTTACACCCCACCCAGCCTGCCCTCTACCAGTAAGTCGAACGGCGGCCGGGCAAATCGACACCCCGAATAAATTAAATTGCGGGCAGGCTGGGAACTTCCACGACCGGCCGGATTTCCACCGTGCCATAGCGCCCGGCCGGAATCTGCCCGGCAATATCGATGGCCTCGTCAAGGTTCCTGGCATCGATCAGGAAGTAGCCGCCGAGCTGCTCTCGCGTTTCAGCGAAGGGGCCATCGGTCACCAGCCGTTTGCCGTCGCGGTGCGGACGCTGGTGGCGGTTGCGGTCGGATGCAGGGGTCCGGCGCCCAGAAACTGCCCTTTGTCGTGCAATGTCTGCGCGTACTGCGACGATTCCTGGTAACAGCTGTTCCCGCTCCGCCTGGTTCAGGCTCTGCTCATCCATATAAATCAATAACATGTACTTCATGTCTGTCGCCCTCAGTGGTGAATCGAATAGCGCGATGTCCAGATCGACACCCCGACAACAAAAACTCTACAATCGGATATGCCTTCAGACGCCGCTGCGGCCGTCGAAGCAGTGTACCGCTCCGACTGGGGACGAATCGTGGCCACTCTCATCAGCCTGGTCGGCGACTTCGACCTGGCCGAAGAGTGCGCCCAGGAAGCCTTTGCCACGGCCGTGCGCCAGTGGGAAGAGTCCGGAGTGCCGGAGTTTCCGCGGGCCTGGATCGTCCAGACCGCCCGGCATAAGGCCATCGACCGCATCCGCCGCAAACAGGTCTTCGAGAAGAAGCTCGAATCCTACGCGGCCGACGAATTGGGTCCTGCTTTTACCGAGCCGGACTACGATTCTACCGCAGATTCCCGACGATCGGCTTCGCCTGATCTTTACCTGTTGCCACCCCGCGCTGGCCTCGGAGGCGCAGGTCGGCCTGACGCTGCGCACCCTGTGCGGCCTCGAGACCGACGAAATTGCGCGGGCCTTCCTGGTCCCGGCAACGACCATGGCGCAGCGGCTGGTCCGCGCCAAGCGCAAGATTCGCGATGCCGGTATTCCTTACGTCGTGCCTGATACCGGTGACATGGCCGCGCGACTCGACGCCGTCCTCACCGTGATCTACCTGGTCTTCAACGAAGGCTATGCCGCCACTCGCGGCGGGCCACTGGTAAGGACCGACCTCTGCGCCGAGGCCATTCGCCTGGGACGCCTGGTACGAACACTACTGGAACCACAGCCTCCAGCGGAAGCCACCGCTCTCCTCGCCCTCATGCTGCTGCAGGACGCACGGCGCGAAGCTCGACTCGATGAACGCGGCGATCTCGTCATTCTCGAGGAGCAGGATCGCACCCGCTGGAATCATGAGCAGATTGCCGAGGCCCTGCCGCTGGTCAGCGAGGCCTTTCGCGGTGCCGTCGGCCCGTATGCCCTCCAGGCGGCAATCGCGGCCGTGCACTGTGAGTCGGCCCGCCCCGAAGATACGGACTGGAGGCAGATCGTTCAACTCTACGACCTGCTCGAGCGAGTGCAGCCCTCACCCGTGGTGTCGCTGAATCGCGCTGTCGCCGTGGCTATGGCCGATGGTCCCCAGACGGCTCTCCAACTGGTGGAAGCACTGGCTGCAACCAACGATCTCGAAAACTATCACCTTCTGCATGCTGCGCGCGCCGACCTGCTTCGCCGCCTCGGATCGCTGGAGGAAGCCGCAAAAAGCTACGCTCGCGCGCTGCAGCTGGTGACCAACGACAGCGAGCGCCGCTTTCTGGAGCGGCGACTACGCGAAGTTCAGCCCCCGGCAGCGTGACTCGACTCCCTTGTTTCTAGCTGGCCTTCTTCATCGGAACTTTGGCGCCCTTCTTGCGCGCTTCCGAAAGCCCGATGGCGATCGCCTGTTTGCGGCTCGTAACCTTCCCGCCCTTGCCTCCCTTGCCGGAACGCAGGGTACCGCGCTTTTCCCGGCGCATGGCGCTCTCCACGCTCTTGCTCGCGGCCTCGCCGTATTTTCTGTGACCCGACTTCTTCCGTGAACTCTTCCTGGCTGCCATGACAATCCTCCTGCCACTTAGAGGTAGAGGGTTCGCTGCAGGTTGCTGCCCCAGTCCAGATCTGCCCTGTGCTGATGTTTCGAAGATTATGGATTGCTCGACTGGTGTCCTGAGGGAATTTGCGGAAGTGCACGAGTCTCCTGCACCCAGCATCGGCGGAAGGACACGAATTCATTCGCGCAGCCCTGCATCAGCAGAGGGGCACGAGTTTAGAGGTCGCGGAAAAACTCGCAAATGTCGGCTCTTCCGTGGAAGAGCGGCCCTTCAGGGCCGCGCAGTCGTTAGGAATGTATGCGGGCTTTAGCCCCCGTGGTCGCTTCGTCCGGGCAAATTGAGTTTTTCCGCAGCCTCTTTGCCCGTGCCACCCGCCCATCAACTTGTGTCGCGCTTTAGCGCCCGAGGTTTGCTTCCCCCTGTCAGGGAATCAGCAGCAGCTTCCCGGTGGTCTTGCGCCCTTCCAGATCGCGGTGAGCTGGCTGCGCGTCCTGCAGAGGATAGATGTGTTCGATGCGCAGCTTGAGTTTTTTCGCGGCAATCATGTCAAACAGCGCGTCGGCCCGCATATCGAGTTCATCTCGAGTGGAAATATACTGATTCAGCGACGGACGGGTAAGAAACAGCGACCCCTTCTGGGTGAGCGTAATCGGATCAAGAGGCGGCGCCGCCCCGCTCGATCCTCCAAACAGGACCATCATTCCCCGCGGCCGCAGGATGTTCAGGCCCTTTTCAAAGGTGGTCTTGCCGACTGAGTCATAGACCACGTCCACGCCCTTGCCGCCCGTCAGCCGTTTGGTCTCACTTTCAAAATCAGACTGCGTATAAAAAATAATCTCGTCCGCGCCCGCCTCCCGGGCCAGTTTAGCCTTCTCCTCGGTGGAGACCGTGCCGATCACGCGCGCCCCAATGTTATGCGCCAGCTGCACCAGCAGCAGCCCTACTCCGCCCGCCGCTGCGTGCACTAGCGCGGTGTCTCCTCGCTTCAGCGGGAACGTTGTGTATGCCAGGTAATGCGCGGTCATCCCCTGCAGCATCACCGCGGCGGCTTCGCGCTCGCTCACCCCCTGCGGAACTTTAACCAGGCGGTCGGCGGGGACAGCGACATACTCCGCATACGATCCCATGATTCCGGTCCACGCCACACGGTCGCCGGCCTTGACCGACTTAACTTCCGCGCCCACGGCCGACACCACACCCGCAGCCTTCCTGTCCGATCACGAACGGAAGCGCGACCGGGTATCTGCCCTCGCGATGGTACACATCAATGAAGTTCACGCCCGAAGCGGCGATCTTTACAACGGCTTCGCTGGGTTTGGGTTGCGGTACGGGAACGTCCACCAGTTCGAGCGCTTCCGGACCGCCCACTTTCTTTACCTGAATAGCTTTCATAATTGGTTTGGATTGCCTGGAATGACGAAAGATTCAACTCAGCTTAATCTACCAAACTACGCACCAGCCGGCGAGGTCTGTTTCGGGTGCCTGCCAGCTTCATCAAATGCGGATATCCTAGTGTCCTGTCCCGGAAAATCGCTGAGTCAATATTGTCATCCCGACCGGAGCGGAGCGAAGCGAGCGTAGTGGAGGGACCTGCTCTTTCAGTCATCCGGAGCGGAGCGAAGCGAGCGTAGCGGAGAGCCTGCCCTGAGCGAACTCCGAGTGCACTCGAGGGGGAGTCGAACGGGGACCTGCGGTTTCAGCCTGCTCCGACCTGCGCCGCTTACATTGCCATATTCCATGTATTTCTGGGACAGCCCCCTAGAATGGGAATAGAAAGAACGCCAAGGAGAGCGCCGCATGAAGACGGTGGGAGTGATCGGAGGCATCGGGCCGGAGTCAACCATCGAATATTACCGCTTGCTGGTTGCAGCCTATCGCGATCAAAAGGCCGATGGCAGCTATCCGCCTATCATCATCAACAGCATCAACCTGAAAGCTGTGGTTGATCTGCTCGAAGCCAATGACCTGGCCGGCGTGACCGATTGTTTCGTGAATGAAATTCAGAAATTAGCCGGCGCGGGAGCGGAGTTCGGCCTGCTGGCAGCCAACACCCCGCATATCGTCTTTGACGAAATCCGCCGCCGGTCGCCCATTCCGCTGGTCAGCATCGTGGAAGCCACTTGTGATGCGGCCAAAATCCTGGGATTGAAAAGAGCCCGGCCTGCTGGGCACTCGCTTCACCATGCAGGGAAAATTCTATCCCCGCGTATTTGCCACCGCAGGAATCTCACTGGTCGCGCCCCAACCCGGCGAGCAGACTTACATTCACGACAAGTACATGGGCGAATTGGTCAAAGGGATCATTCTGCCGGAGACGCGCCAGCGTCTCCTGGCGATCGTCGATCGCTTGAAAGAGCAGGACAGCATCGACGGTGTGATTCTGGGAGGCACAGAGCTGCCGCTGATTCTGGGGGACGTCACGGACCGGGGCATCCCTTTTCTCGACACCACTCGGATCCACGTGCATGCGATCGCCGCACGGGCATGGTCCTAGTTGAACCGGACTTTGTGACCATTCACGTGCGATTCATCTCATTGGCTTGGTCGAACGCCATATCCCGCAGGTGGTAGTGGGTCAGTTTGGGGACCATGAACCACGAAGGGCAAGAAGTAACACCAAAAAACCCTGGAAAACAAAGCCTTCGTGATACTTCGTGTCCTTCGTGGTTCATGCACTTGCGTGTCATATCACGAAACTGACCCACTACCCCGCAGGTTCATTCCTTGCCAGTTATAGAAGTTTCGTGCAATCATTAATGAGCCGAAGATTGCTGGTTCGCGCCTTCCATCGCCCGCCATTTCGGTGATTCCGGTTCAACCGGGGGACGTAGTTCAGTTGGTTAGAACGCTGCCCTGTCACGGCAGAGGTCGCGGGTTCGAGTCCCGTCGTCCCCGCCATTCATTTTCAAGAACTTGCAACCCTAGCGTCCGGCAAATCAGGGGATGTTAGGGGACGATAAGCGCCGGACGAGAATGTTCGCATCCGAAAACGCTCACACACAGCCCTCACTGGATTAGGTTTGTCTTCGGCAAGATACCCGT
>CAWDFW010000015.1:0-120348 GCA_963801595.1 Terriglobia bacterium
GCAGGAGGATGGCGTTTACCCCAATTTTTACTTCGGCAAGAACATGACGGAAACGGTGCCCCGAGAACTCTTCCGTCAGGAATGGTGGTATCGCACTTCGTTTCCCGTGTCGGCGGAATACAAGCTCCAGTGGCTGGAGTTTAAAGGGGTCAACTATCGCGCGGAGGTCTGGCTCAATGGCGAGCGCATCGCCGACAGCCGGCAAGTTGTCGGCATGTTCAACGAGTTCGAGTTGAACGTTAGCGGCAAGGTCAAGGCCGGGATCGACAATGTTCTCGCGATGAAAGTGACGCCCGAGCAGGCGTTCCAGGATATCGACGGCGTTGAGCTGGCCGACGCGTGGTTCGATTGGATTAACGTCAAGTATCTCGGTTTCCACACGCCGGATCAGCATATCGGGATTAGTTACGTTCCGGATCGGAACGCGGGAGTATGGAAACCGGTTTATTTACGCGGCACGGACGCGGTGGGAGTGAGTATCCCTATGTAAGTACCGATTTGCCACTGCCGGCGACGAGTCCGGCTTCCCTGACGGTGTATTGTCGATTTGAAAAACGGAAGGACACTTCGGCGGCGGGCATTGGCGGGCGAGATTTATCGCGAGGGGAAACCCACCATCCATTTCGAGCAGGAGTTCACCATGCCGCCAACGAGGAAGGGAAGTACAGCTTCTCTCCGGAGACGTTCCGTCAATTGACGGTCGGTAATCCGGATCTGTGGTGGCCGTACCAGTGGGGTACAGGCCAATTTTTATCAATTGAAATTCGAGTTCAGGATCGGGAGCGAATCCGGATTCCGCGACATTCGATTCGGCATTCGCGAGATCACGCAGCACCGCGACTCCGACAAGCAGTTTCGGGAGCTGGTCGCGGGGGCAGTTTCTATCTGAAGGTCAATGGCCGCGACTTTCTGATTCGCGGCGCGGTTTATACGCCGGACCTTCTGTTTAAGTATGACGAAGGCCGGGAAGCGAACATTGTTCGCTACGTCAAGGATATGGGACTGAATTTGCTGCGGTGGGAATCGAAGATGTCGAGCGAGCACATGGTCGATCTGGCTGACCGGGAAGGTATTCCGGTGATGATGGGTTGGATGTGTTGCAACCAGTGGGAACACTGGGAACAGTGGGACCCGGAGGACTACAGGGTGGCAAGCGAAAGTTTGCGCTCGCAAATCCATATGCTACGCTCTCATCCGTCGGCAGTACTGTGGGCGAACGGCAGTGACGGGCGCCCGCCTGATTCGGTGAGACACAGCTATCACAAAATTCTTGACCAGCTTCACTGGCAAAATGCGTCGGTCGATACAGTCTCTGGGTTTTCCAAAGATGCAACGGGGAAGCTGGAATGGGACGGCATTCGCATGGAAGGTCCTTACAGTTGGAGATCTCCGGCCTATTGGTTCAGCGGAGAATACAAAGCTGCGACTGGATCATGCGCCGAACAGGGAGACAATGAAAGCATCCCCCCGTATGAGAGCCTGAAAAAATTCATTCCTGGCGACAAACTGTGGCCGATCAGCGACTGGTGGTATTACCACGCGGGGTCGACAAAAGGGAATTCCACCCTGGCCAACATCACGCTGGCGATCGAAAAACGCTATGGGCCTTCCCGCAGCGCGGCCGAATTCGCTGAAAAGGCGCAACTCGCCCACTACGAAAATTCGCGGGCGCAATTTGAAAGCTTTGCCGCCGGCGGCTGGACAAACCATAAGATGACGCTGTACTGGATGTTAAACAGCCCGTGGCCGTCGTTCTTTGGCCATATCATCGACTATTATCTGAAACCGGGCGGCGCATATTATGGAGCAAAGCAGGGATTGAAGCCCGTGAGCATCGTTTTTGATTCATACGCCACGGGCAATAGGAAAACTGCGAAGATTTATGTGGTGAACCAGACGTTGACGCCGCTTACGGACCTTAACGCATTAGCATCAGTGATCAATCTGGATGGTACGGTAATGAATACCAGCAAGAAAGAGCATCTCGATGTGCCGGCGCTTTCCTCCATGCTTGCCGTGAGTTTGCCGCGCGTGAAGGTGTTACACCCACATTCTTCGTCCGTTGCCAGGTGAAAAGCGCAGATGGCAGATTGCTGGCAAACAACCTCTACTGGCAATCCACCACGGACGATGATTCTGGGCCACCCGGTCAGGACAATGCCTTTAAACTATCGCAGCAAACCTGGGCCGATTTTGCTACTCTCAACCAAATGCCGGCTGCCGAGGTGGACACCCGCAGCGATGTTCATGAAGCAGACGGATGGGTGACGACGGCTGTGACTCTGAGCAACCGATCCAAGGGCCCGGCATTCTTTTTGCGGGCTGAAGTCGTGGGCGGAGCGGAGGGCAACGAGATCCTGCCGATTCTGTGGGACGACAACTACATCACCCTGTTCGCAGGTGAATCGCAAACCCTGACCGCGCGGTACAAATCCGCGGACGCAGCCGGTGGCACTCCTTTTGTACGATTGGAAGGGTACAACGTGAAGTCGAAAGTGAATCACTCCGTCCGACTCACGATAGCAGACCTTAAGTCTGACGTCAGCGCTTGGAGGAGGCAATCATGGATGATCGAGACGTAGTTCGACGAAAGTTTCTCGGCAGTATGGCTCTTCTGGCCGCTGGGGGAGCGGTGGTTGGCAGCAGGCCTCTGGCTGCTGCGGTCAAGGGCGCCGAAGAGTTTCGTTTGCCGGAATATGCCTGCGCCCAGGATTATCGTTCACTGAAGCAGTCCAGCTTCGACCGCACCGGGGGCAACGAAGATTCGTGGCCAATCGCGCCCGGCGCGACGAAAGAGGTATTCAGCTCAGAAGGGCTGGGTGTGATCACTCACATCTGGTTCACGATCGCAGCTAACAGCCGCTTTCATCTGAAAGAAATCGTTCTGCGAATGTATTGGGACGGGGAATCCAAGCCCAGCGTCGAAGTGCCGGTCGGCGATTTTTTCGGCCTGAATCTCGGGGAATACAACCTTTACCAGTCTGCGTTTCTCAATTGTTCGTCGGTCAAGGCATTGAACTGCTATTTTGCGATGCCCTTCCGCAAATCTGCGCGGGTTACTGTTACCAACGAAGGCGCCCAGCCGGTGGGTAGTTTCTATTCCAATATTGATTACCAATTGGTCCCGAACCTGCCCGAACGAAGCCTTTACTTTCACGCGCAATATCGCCAGGCCGTTCCGAATACGGCTGTCACGTTCGCCGAAGGTCAAAAGCAACTCAATCCCGACGGCACGCAGAACTACGTTTTCGCCGAAACCCGCGGCCGCGGGCATCTCGTGGGCGTAACTCTTGGAGTCTTGCAAAATAGCGATCGCTGGATGGGGGAAGGCGACGAGATGATTTTCATCGACGATGACAAGCAGCCAAGCATTAATGGGACCGGCTCCGAAGACTACTTTTGCGGCGCCTGGGATTTTGGCGGTCGCGGATCTGCTGTCCCGTTTGCTAATCTGTACAACGGCGCGCACCTGATCAGCGGCGCCGAGCTGGCGGGTGGGCGCTATTGCCTTTATCGCTGGCACGCGGACAATCCTGTTACGTTTCGCAAATATCTCAAATACACCATGGAGCATGGACACGCCAACGATCGCGGCGACTGCTTTTACTCCGTGGCCTATTGGTACCAGACCGAGCCCTTCACCGACTTTCCGTCACTTCCGCCGGCAAGCAACCGCAACCCGATGCTTAAGGTCCGTTAAAGCGTTTGGAGATTTCTAAGGTTTTGCAGATTGGATCCGAATGTCGTCCGGATTGCCGGGCTGGCAATGTGTTCGTTGCGCGCCAGGTGCTCGCAATCTCAGTATGACGCTCGTGTCGGGGGGGCAGTTCAGCCTCTCGTGCTATCTAGAACTTGCGTTCAGAATCGTGTTCAATACGCGCCGATAACGCCCCCTGGGATCCGCCTGGAAGGTTCTCCGGCTTGTTTTCACTGCCCATATGCACTCCCTTCGGCGCCAAAAAGGGCGGCATCAAGCCGTCCCGTTGGAGTTTCCTGCCTTCGGTTTGTTGAGGCAACCATCAGACAGGCAGAATTTGAAATTGGCACCAACTTGGCACCAAAACTCGCTGTTAGAAGGCTCTATTAGAGGGATCGGGGTTGGTAAGTGTAACGAGATCACAACGCTTTAGTTAGCGTTGTCCTGTTGGGCTCCATAACCCAACGAGGAGGGAGACTGGGTCAGTGGTAGTGGGGATTCCGGCGAAGGCGAACATCGATTCCGAAGGGAAGGCGAACGGCATTCCGGGCTGAAGGCGAACAGCATCGGAGCGTAGCGACGCTGGCATGGTGATTGTGCAGTAAGTGTTCGGCTTCGTCAAGCGAAACCGTCCGGAGCGAAGCGGAGGCCGGGTCGGCGGGGAATGGGGTGCGGGGAAAGGGGCGGCAGCCCCTTTGCCCCGCTCCAAGAAGACAGGGATCATCCGGGCGTTGATCCTGGGTGGGTTACGCTTTTTCCGCATCGAGTCTCCGCGCATCTCGATGCGGTGGGCGTTGTGGACCAGGCGGTCGAGGATGCCGTCGGCGACGGTCGGATCGCCGATCTGCTCGTGCCAGCGTGCGACGGGCAGTTGCGACGTCGAGGATCATGGAGCGAGTTTGGTAGCGATCCTCGCAGATTTCCCAGAAGTCGCGGCGCTCCGGTTCGCTCAACGGCGCCATGGCCCAGTCGTCGATCACCAATACATCGATGCGGCTGAGTCTTGGCCAGCAGCTGGCGCAGACTGCCGTCGGCTCGCGCGATGGCCAGATCGCGGAACAACGCGGCAGCTCGAAGTAGAGAGCCGAGTAGCCGTCGCGGCAAGCTTTCTGCGCCAGGGCGCAGGCGACAAAGCTCTTGCCCACGCCGGTCGGTCCGAGCACGAAGATGTTCTCGTGATTGCGGACCCAGGCAGAGTCTTTGCGCCAGCGCCCGCACCACGCTCTTGTCCAGGCCCCGCGCCGCCCGGTAGTCGATGTCCTCGACGCAGGCCGGTCCTCTGAGCTTGGCCGCTTTCAGTCTTCGCTCCAACGCCTGGTTCTCGCGCCAGTTCCATTGTTGATCGACGAGCAGAGAGAGTCGTTCCAGGAAACTCAGTTCGTGGATCGCCCGATCTTGTTCTTGCGTCTTCAGACCTTCGACCATGCCTTGCCACCGCATGGCCACCAGTTTCTCCATCAGCGGTTGGTTCAGCATGAGGTCCGTCCTCCTTGGTCGAAGTACTCAGCGCCGCGCACGTTGTCATGGGTCAGGGGCGGGGAGCCGGGTGGTGGTGGAGATAAGGGAACCGTGTCCAGCGAGTTTTTCAAGATCGACTTCACGCTCTGATAGCGACAAGCCTCGGCTAGCAGTGCCCGCTCCGCCGCGGCTTCCATGCGTTGCGCCGAATACTGCCGCGCCAGACGAATGATGCCGAGACAAGAGCGGTAGCCCATTTCCGGGTGAGGCTTGTCGTTCAGGATTCGTTCCAACAACTGCGCCGTGTTGGGACCGATGCTGCGTGCCCAGTTCACCATCCGTGATGGCGGCCATTCGAGATGGGCCTGATGACTTTTGGGACGGTGCTCGTTCTGGGTAACCGCTTGGCCTCGCCTGCGATTGCGCAGGTGGGAAGCAATCCGGTTGCCCCGATGAAAGATTTCAATCGTGGTCGGGGTGGAGCGAACTTCCACAACCTGCTGCACCAAGGTGTACGGCACGCTGTAAAAGTTCCCATCGAAGGCAATGTGGTAATCGATGTTGACGGTGGCCCGCGACCACTGGCTCATATCGAAGCGCTCGGCTGGTAACGGTGCCAGCGCAGGCTTCTCCAGGCTGTGAAATAGACTGGATCGCGATCCGTCCCGCTTGTGGAAAGGGCGCTCGTTCAATCGCAACAACAACTCGCGAATCGCCTGATTGAGTTCCGGCAGGCTAAAGAACTTCCGGTTGCGTAGCGCTGCTATGATCCAGCGTTCGCACACTTGTACTCCGCTTTCGACTTTGGCCTTATCCCGAGGCCGGTAGGGACGCGCCGGTACCACTCCCATCCCATAATGCACCGCGAACTCTTGATAGGTGGGATTCAGATCTGGATCGTAGCGACAGGCTCGGGTGACGGCCGTTTTGGTGTTATCGGGCACCGTCAAAGTCGGTGCTCCACCGTAAAATTCCAGGGCGTGGATGTGCGCCTGGATCCAGGCCTGCAGTTGCTGATCGCGAGTCGCTTCCGCGTAGGTGTAGGAACTGGCTCCCAACACAGAAACAAACAGCGACGCCGGCCACGCTTGCCCGGTCATGCTGTCGTAGACGGGAATCGTCGCTCCCGCCCAGTCCACGAACATCTTCTCGCCGGCTCTGTGTTCCTGGCGCAGCACTACATCCAGGTGTCGCCGCCAGTGCTGATAGCGCTCGCAAAACCAACTGTAGCGATATCCTTCGGGATTCCCTTGCCGGTATTCTTCCCACACCAACTGCAGGGTCAGATGGCGATGCTGTTGCAGTTGCTCGTGAATGGTTTTCCAGTCCGGTTGCGGCCTCTGCTTCACCGCTCGGGGCGAAACCGGTTGCCGCCGCAAACAACTTCGCTTCCAGTTCCTCCTCGCTCCAGTCTTCTGGCAACGGCCAACCGACTCCTGCCGCCTCCGCCCGTTCCAGATACTCGTGGACCGTGCTCAGCCCCATTCGGCAACTGCGTGCAATCTGCCGCTGCCCAAACCTCAACTCGAACCGTAACCGCAGGACCTCTTTGACTTTTCGCATGGACGATCTCCTGGCCGGCACCCTGTTCTCCTTATGGATGGAGTTTCAATGCCGGTTAATTGTCCAGCGCCGCTGCACCTCCTGCTGCTTGCCTGTGGAAAACATTCCGCCCCAAGCCGAACACCATTCCGGTAGACGAGCAAAAGTGTTCGCCTTCCCACCGGAACGGTGTTCGCCTTCAGAACGGAATGCTGTTCGGATTCACAACGGAATGGTGTTCGCCTTCAGAGCGGAATCGCGTTCGCCTTCGACCGGATTCCCCACGAAAGCAACTTCATGGGTTGGGAGCGGCTCGTTGTTGGCGAAAAATCGCCATTTCACTCATTGATCTTCTCTGCGTGTAGACATGAGATTTCCTGATAATCGTCACGACAGCAGGCCCCAAATCTCGGACCTTCAGGTCCTTGGGTTGCCAGATTTTGCCCAAATTCTGCAAACAGGGGGTCCGAGCTTACTCGTTTCGGATACCTTCGGACCCGTTGAAGATGGGCCAATCGGGCCATTTCGGACCTGTTCGGGAGCCAGGGGGTCCGGGGATCAGGGTTACAGGCAACGTGTATTAAGAAGAAATTTGAATGCGTACAATATACGTTTAGCAATTTGAAAGAATTTGGGCCTGCAATCTTCACGTCAGAGACGTACCGAAGGGATGTGAACCCGATGCAGGGCCGATGCATGACCTGAGCAAGTTGCAAAACAGATTAAAAGCGAATATAAGGCGAACTAGGGAACGTACTTCCCAGATAGCAGTCTACATCATAGAGTGCTAGTTGCCTTTGTAATGAACTAGTTAGCTCTGAGAACGCTTAGCATTACCAATGCATGTGCGATACGAGGCTCCCATCGAGATGATTACTTTCGCCTTTTGCTCGCCTATGATGTTCGCCACTTGTTCGCTATTTGACCCGCTCACCGACTCACCCATGCTGCCATGACGGACTCTTCCAGCCTGTCAGCTCTAGCCTTCACCCACGAAGCATAATACTTCTCAGTAGTGCGCACGGAACTGTGACCGAGCAGGCGTGCCACATCCTCAATCGGCACTCCCGCGACCAGCATCTCAATCGAAAAGGTGTGCCGGAACATGTGAGGGTGACACCGCTTCTTGCTTCCGTCAGCGTGTCGCAGGTCAGCGATGTCGAACAGTCTGCGTAGCGCCCTCTGCCAGTCTGCGACTGCGCTCTTGGGTAGTCCTCGACCTGTCCAGAAGAAGTATCGCTCGTTCGAGTGATCCATCATCCGGCGCAGGTACATGGCAATCTGCGGCTGTAGGGGCAGCATGACAGCCACGCCAGTCTTTAGGCGGCGCAGGATGAGCTTGTCATCGGCAGTGAGCGCAGAGCGTTCGAGACACACCGCGTCCCTGATCGCCAGCCCGGACCATCGCAGCAAGTAGACCATCCCCTTCAGACGTGCGCGCTGTGCGTCCGTCTTCCCAAACTGATCCACTGCGACAATGATCCTCTGAAACTCCTCCCGCGTGAAGTGGTCCGCTGGACGAACGTCAGCCTTGATGCTACTCAGCCCGAGCGCGGGATTGTCACTGATCCATTTGTTACGCTGACAGAAGTAGAAAAAGCCTCTGAGCCTCTCCTGCTTCTTTTTCGCAGCGAGAGGGCCATCCTTCCAAGTTGAGCGCCACGCTTGCAGGTGAGGCAGAGTCACGTCTGTCAGCAGGCGCACCCCATTGTCATCGAACCACGCGAGCATTTGTTTTTCAAACACTGTACGCAGCTTGCTGATCGTCGAGTCTGCTAGATGTTGAGACTCACGGTCGAGCAGGAAGAGACTCACGGCCATCTTGAGAGTCTGCTGCGGTGGAAGGTGCGGCACCCCGGCGCTGCGGTACTGAGACTCGATCTTGCGAGCCATCTCAGCCGCGACATTCCAGTCCTCGGAGTCGGAGGACTGCCTGTATTCCTTGCCGTCACGGTGCCACGTGATCCACTTCGGGCAGGAACACTTCTTCCAGAATCGTTGCGATTTGTGCTGGCAGGTTTTTCGGTGGCGGACGTAAACGTGCACGTTCAACATGGCCGGAATAGTAGCACGTCCGGTCAAATCCCGCACACGTTGCAGTTAAGTGCTTTATAATGAATGGTGGAGGCGGCGGGAGTTGAACCCGCGTCCGAAAATGTTACTGGTCAAGAGACTACATGCTTATTCACGTTCATGCCCCAGGCATTACCCGAGACGTTCGCGACTGTTGCTCAGAACGGACAAGAAACCCCAGCCGCTAGCCTGAGATCTTAGCCTCTCTCCCCAGACGTAGAAGAGAAGAGCAGCCCTCTGTGTGACGTCCGCTCACAGCCCAAGGGCGAAGCTGCGGAAGACGGCTGCCTAATTAATTAGGCTGCGTATGCCATTTCTTGATTGGCAATTATCATTTTCCACGCGATTACGGGTGTGTGGACCCCGGCATGCCTCTTGGCCGCAAGCATCTCCGTCGAAGCCGTGACGCCCCCACTGGTGGGAATGGCCTTTAAAGAACAGACAACCGGGCTCTGGGAGCCCCTTCCAACTACATCCAATCTAGGGGTCACCCGACTGGAAGTCAAACATATGATTAGATGTAGCTAAGGTTACAAAAGGTGCTCAACCGGGGAGTGCCCGCCGGGACTCGTTTCGGGGTGGGAAGAGGGTGGGCGGCGCATCATAATAATCATATGAAACTGACCACCTTTTTGCCTTTCGCTCTTATCGC
Source organism: Terriglobia bacterium (assembly GCA_963801595.1). Taxonomy (GTDB): domain Bacteria; phylum Acidobacteriota; class Terriglobia; order Terriglobales; family Acidobacteriaceae; genus JAIQFF01. Next base: position 9,423 of record CAWDFW010000015.1, read on the forward strand.
ATGTTTCATCGTTGGGGTAGTGTTTTCATGCACATCGGTCCTTGCCCAGCCACGAACCGAGGCTGCCGAGCAGCAGCTTTTCCAGGCCATTAACCGCGAGCGGGCAGCCCATGGCCTGCCCCCTTTGAAGTGGGACGACGCCCTGGCCAACGCCGCCCGCCAGCACGCCGAAATGATGGCGGCACAGAGATCGATTTCGCACGGCTTTTCTGGCGAACCCAGCCTGCCCAGCCGGGCCACGCGGGCGGGCGCCCGCTTCAGCTGGCTGTCAGAGAACGTCGCTGCCGGACCGAGCGCGGAGAATATCCGCGAGCAGTGGATGCAGTCTCCCAATCACCGCGCCAATCTGCTTGACGCCGACATGGACACCATCGGCGCCGGCGCCGCCGAGCGCAATGGAGTGGTGTTCGCGGTGGCAGACTTTTCCAAAGCCAGGCGCTAAATAGCGAACGGGAAGCGGCAGGGAAACGTCGCCCGCGGGCTTCAGGGACAGGGTGCGCCTGCCGCCCGCCACCGCTTCACCTTCGGCGGCAAACTCGTCGAGAGGCATGGGGACTGGTGCTCTGTCCCTCACCAGGAGTCCAGGCCCACATTACCAGTTTGTCTTCGGTCAGGTGCTCGACAAGCTGGTCGAGGTTCCGGTTCTTGTTCTGCTTTGGGTCCTTGATCGACTGGCAAATCTGCGCATCGGTCAGACCCTGCCAGATCATGGGCGTGCTGGCCGGAGGTAAGCTCCAGTTGGGCGCGCCCGGAGGCAGATGTTCGCCCGCAAGGTTGTGGTCCTGATGACAGGTGCTGCATTTTTCCGCAGTGACTCCGTGACCGTCGGGGCCGCGACGCACGTTCATCGCATGCGGATGCCCATCGTCTCCTTGCCGGGGAAAGTCTCCCTGGGAATGGCAGTTCATGCATCGCGGGTGGCGGAGCACCGGGAGCAAATGCGGTAAAGAGTTTTCCATCGCCCTTGGCCGGCGGCGCGGGAGCATTCTTCGCGGGCGGCCCCGCCGCCACGGGGAGCGACAACCAGAACCCGCTGCTGAGGACGGCAACAGCGATCAGGACGGAGACAGAATGGGCGACCGAAGTGTGCGAAGTTTTCATACGGCCTCCGTCAAGCGGATGGGCAGACGCCGGACCCGTTTTCCGGTCACCGCGAACAGGGCGTTGGCGATGGCCGGCGCGGCGCAGGGAACTCCGGGCTCTCCGATTCCGCCAGACTTCTCTTTGCTCTCCACGATGTAGGTTTCGATCTCCGGGCATTCGTTCATGCGCATCACGGGGAAAGTATTGAAATTGGTCTGCTGCAGGCGTCCATTCTCAAAGGTGAGCTCCTGGAATAGTGCGGCTGACGCGCCGAAGATTGCTCCACCTTCGATTTGTGAGGAGATGATTCCCGGGTTCACGTATTGACCGCAGTCCACCGCGCACACCATGCGATGCACTTTGATCTTTCCGTCCGTGACCGATACTTCGGCCACGTGGGCCAGGTAACTGCCGAAGGCAAAGTGCACGGCGATTCCACGGCCCATGCCTTTGGGAAGGGGCTGGCCCCATCCCGATTTCTGCGCTGCGAGGTCAAGCACTCCCAGGTATCGAGGCTGCTTTTGCAATAACTCGCGCCGGAACTGGTAGGGATCTTTTTGCGCCAGCGCCGCCAGTTCATCCATGAAGCATTCCGCCGCGAATGCAGTGTGAGAATGGCCGACGGAACGCAGCCACTGCACGGGCACGTTGACGTCAACCTGGTGCGACTCAACGGCGAGGTTAGGAATGGCGTACGGAAGATCGTCCAGACCCTCGACCGATGCCGGATCGTATTCCTTTCCCTTCATCATCATCGCCTGGAACATCGTCCCGGCCATAATCGACTGGCCCACCGAACGCGATCTCCAACTCACGGCATTGCCGCTGGCGTCGATGCCGCCTTCGATGGCATGCAGGAACGCCGGGCGGTACCAGCCGCCTTGCATGTCATCTTCGCGGGTCCAGACCACCTTTACCTTTGCCGGTGCTCCGACGGCTTTGGCCACCGCGACCGCCTCAACCACAAAATCCGATTGCGGATTGGCGCGCCGGCCGAAACCTCCGCCGAGGAATGTGGTGTGCAACTGTACTTTTTCATTCGGCAGACCTGCAGTCTTGGCTGCGTTGGCGCGGTCGATGGTTTGAAACTGCGATCCCGTCCAGACCTCGCAGGAGTCGGACCGCAGGTCCACCACGCAGTTCAGAGGTTCCATCATCAAATGCGATAGATAAGGTGCCTCATAAACCGCCTGGATGGTTTTCGCCGCACTGGCCAGGGCGGCGGGAGCGTCTCCTTCTTTTCGCACGCTCACCCCGGGAGACTTTGCCCGCTCACGAAATTGCTGCATGAGTTGCGTGGTGCTGAAGTTGTGCATGGCGCCTTCATCCCACTCGACGCGCAGGGCATCGCGAGCAACTTTCGCTTGCCAGAAGGTGTCAGCTACCACCGCGATACCGGAGGGAACCTGGGCAATCTTGCGGACGCCGGGCATGGACCGCGCCCTGGAGTCGTCAAAGCTTCTCACCTTGGCGCCGAAAATCGGGGCACGGGCGACCACGGCGGTCAACATCCCCGGCAGTTTGACGTCGAGTCCGAAGACTGCGCTGCCGTTCGACTTCATACCGGTGTCGAGGCGCTTGATGGGCTTGCCGATCAGCTTGAAGTTCTTCGGGTCTTTCAGCTGGACCTTGGTGGGCGGAGGCAATTTCGCCGCATCGGCCAGCCAGCTGGCCGTAAGTAAGTTTGCCGTCGGAATTGTCGAATACTGCACCTGATTCAGTGCGGCAGTAGATGGGTTCTATGCTCCAGCGCTGCGCCGCGGCGGCAATCAGCAGGGCGCGCGCGGTAGCCCCGGCCTGGCGGAATTGCTCCATGCCCGACCAGACGCTGGAGCTGCCTCCGGTCATCTGCATGCCGAAGACGGGGTGGTTGTATTTGGGATCGACGGGCGCCGACTCAAAGCCCACCTTCGACCAGTCGGCGTCCAGTTCCTCGGCCAGCAGCATGGGCAGGGAAGTGTAAACACCTTGTCCCATCTCGGAGTGGTTCACGATGACCGTCACCCGTTCATCGGTCCCGATACGCACAAAAGCGTTAGGCATGAACTCATTCGCCGACGCCTGCGCCGACGCCGTGCCGCTGATTCCGGGAAGGTAAAATCCAATGAGCAGGCCGCCACTGGCAGCGACCGAAAATTTCAAGAAGTCGCGGCGAGGCATGCCGTTCTCGACCACGCTCGAGCTTGAGCGATCGACGAGTTCATTGCACACCTGCCTTGACCACCATGCCGGCGGCCCGGTGGATGGCCCTGCGAATACGCGGATAGGTCCCGCAGCGGCAGATGTTGCCGGTCATGGCCTGATCGATGTCCTCATCGCTGGGCTGCGGCTTCTCGCGCAGAAGCACAGCGGCGCTCATCAGCTGTCCCGATTGGCAGTAGCCGCATTGCGGCACGTCCTCTTCCAGCCACGCACGTTGCAAGGGATGACTGAGATCAGACGACAGTCCCTCAATCGTGGTGACCGCTTTGCCGGATGCTCGCGATACGGGGGCCACACACGAGCGCACCGCCTCGCCATCGATGTGTACGGTGCAGGCGCCGCACTGCGCCATGCCGCATCCATACTTCGTTCCCGTAAGACCCAGATGATCGCGGATGACCCAAAGCAACGGAGTGGAAGGATCGACGTCGAGATTGACCTGCTTGCCGTTCACGGAGAAGGCAGTCATAGTGTTCATCCTTTTGTCTCTTCGGTTGAGACCAGGGCCCGGGATGTACGCAGCCGAAAAACCTTTGCGCGCAGATTAACATAGCGCATTCTCTTCGCGCTCTTTGCGTTTGCTTTGCGTCCTTTGCGGTAAGCCTTTAACCGCAAAGATCGCAAAGGGTCCGCGAAGAACGCAAAGAAGGGCGTCTGACAATCCGGGGATGACGCTATTTTGCTGATGCTGGCTATCAATAAACCTGCGCCACTAGGTTGTAAGTCCATTGTCTGCGGGTGATCAGGGCAGTCTTTGTGCCGCTGCTCGATGTGATCCTGGGAAGCCCTCGCAAACTCTATTGCCTAGCCGGAATGGCTCACCTTATACTTCGCCATGGGTTTAGCGGAAATCAGCCGCTTCGACCACCCGGTTCTGCAGAATTATCTCGTCGATGACGCTTACGACGAAACCTTTGAAAGCCCGGGCAAACCTCGCCCGCACTACGCGCCTCTGTTAGAGACATTCTCTTCGCTGCCGGCAGACGAGATTCGCCGCCGCAAACATTCCGCTGACCTGGCCTTCCTCAATCAGGGCATCACCTTCACGGTCTACGGCCGCGAAGAAGGGACGGAGAAAATCTTTCCTTATGATCTTCTGCCCCGCCTGATTACCAGCGCGGAGTGGAGCCGCATCGAACGCGGGCTGACCCAGCGCATCACGGCCCTCAATCTCTTCCTGCGCGACATTTACCACGAAGGCCGCATTCTGTCCGACGGCATCGTGCCCCGCGAAATCGTCTATAGCTGCAGACACTTCCGCCGCCAGATGCGCGGGCTGCAGGTGCCGCGCAACGTTTACGTCGCCGTGGTCGGGTCGGACCTGATCCGGATGCCGGGCGGCGAGTTCGTAGTTCTCGAAGACAATCTGCGCGTGCCCAGCGGAGTTTCCTACATGCTGACCAACCGCCGGGTGATGAAGCGGATTTTCCCCAATCTGTTTCGCCGCCAGGGCGTGCGCCCCATCGAGCATTACACGCAGGCGCTGCTGAGCACGCTGCGCTCGCTTTCACCCGAGGGCCGGCCGGAGCCCACCATCGTGCTGCTCACTCCGGGCGTCTTCAACTCGGCTTATTTCGAACACGCGTATCTCGCGCGCCAGATGGGAATTGAACTGGTCGAAGGCCGCGATCTGGTGACCCACGACAACGTGGTTTACATGCGGACCACTACCGGCTTGCGGCGCGTGGACGTGATCTACCGGCGCGTGGACGACGACTTTATCGATCCCCTGGCTTTCCGCTCGGATTCGGTGCTGGGCGTTTCGGGACTGTTCAATGCGTATCGCGCGGGCAATGTCACCCTGGCCAACGCCTTCGGCACGGGCGTGGCCGACGACAAGGCCCTGTACGCGTACGTGCCCAAGATCATCAAGTACTACCTCGACGAAGATCCCGTGCTGGATAACGTGGAAACGTATCTGCTCAACGACCCGGTGCAGCGTGACCACGTGTTGCAGAACCTCGACAAGCTGGTGGTCAAGGCAGTGGGCGAGTCGGGCGGCTACGGCATGCTGATCGGGCCGCACAGCAGCAGCCGCGCGAGCGGCAGGAGTTTCGGGAACGCATCATCGCCGATCCGCGCAATTACATTGCCCAGCCCACCATCACCTTCTCGCGCGCGCCCTGTTTCATCGATGACACCCTGCAGCCCCGGCACGTGGATTTGCGTCCCTACGTGCTGTTCGGAGACAAAGTGACCATCGTTCCCGGCGGCCTCACGCGGGTGGCGCTGCGCCGCGGATCGCTGGTGGTGAATTCGTCGCAGGGCGGCGGCAGCAAGGATACCTGGGTGTTGAACCAATAACATGCTCTCTCGCGTCGCTGACAACCTGTATTGGATGAGCCGCTACCTGGAGCGCGCCGAGCACGCCGCCCGTCTTCTGGACGTGAATCTGAACCTGATGCTGGATGAGTCTGCCTCGAGCGCGGACCGACGCTGGCGGCGGGTGTTGGCGGCGCTGGGGAGTCCGCCCAATCTGTCCTGGAGCGGCGACGCTTACCAGGTGGCGCAGATCCTTACCTTCGATCCGGGAAATCGTTCGTCCATCACCGCCTGCGTGGCCAGTGCCCGCGAGAACGCGCGCCAGGTACGCGAAGAGATCAGCTCGGAGCAGTGGCAGAGGCTGAACCGTCTGTTCCACCAGGTGACCCGGCACAAACCGAATGAGACCGATGACGTGCTGCCCTCTGACTTTCTGCTGGCCGTAATCGAAGGCGTGCACCTGATCCAGGGCGTCACCGATTCCACCATGAGCCACGGCGAGGGCTGGCATTTTATTCAGGTGGGACGCCACATGGAGCGCGCCTGCGCCACCGTCACGCTGCTGGGTCTGTATCACCGCGAATTCTGGGGGCATCCTGATCAAACCCCCGAGGCGGCCGAGTATCTGGAGTGGGTTGGACTGCTGCGGTCCTGTACCGCGTTTGAAGCCTACTGCAAGGTTTACACCGCGGACATCAGTCCGGACCGGATCATTGAATTCCTGCTGCTGAATCCGGAGTTTCCCGCACTCGGTGCGCTACTCCATCGATCGCCTGCAACGCGCTCTCGAAGCCATTCACGGCGAGGGCGGGAAGCGGCGGGGAGCGCAGTTGACCCGGCTGGCGGGACGGTTGCAGGCGTCGCTTGGCTTCGGTCAGATTTCAGAAATACTCTCCCAGGATGTAGGCGCATATTTGCAGGATATTTTGCGCCAGTGCCGCGACATCCACGAGACCATCTACGAGCTCTACGTGAATTACGCGATCCAGACGGCTTTGGCAGGATAGGGGACCAGGGTTTCATGTTCTATTCCATTCAGCACCTGACGAAATTTCATTACGCCTCGCCGGTCAGCGAGAGCGTGATGGAAGCGCGGATGCATCCGCGCAGCGAAGGCAACCAGCGTTGTCTCACCTTTCACCTGGCCGTGAGCCCGCGCTGCCGGGTGTTTGCCTACCGCGATCACGTGGGCAACAACATTCACCACTTTGATATTCCGGGACAGCACTCCTATCTGGTGATCGTCGCCGAGTCTCTGCTCGACATGCAGCCATCACCCGAGATACCGAACGCTTTGCCTACGGATGCATGGGCCGAAGCCGACGCCATGGTGAAGATGGGAGACTACTGGGAGATGCTGCTTCCCAGCGAGTTTGCCCAGCCTACGCCGGGTTTGATCGAACTCGCCCGGCAGATGGAAGTCTGCCGGCGCGGCGACCCTCTGAGCCTGTTGCGCGAACTGAATCAGAGGCTCTACGACTGGTTCGAATATGTGCCTAAGAGCACGAAAGTGGACTCGCCGATTGATCACGCCATCGAAACCCGCCAGGGAGTATGCCAGGACTTTGCCCACATCATGATTGCGCTGGTGCGCCGGGTGAAAATCCCCTGCCGCTATGTCAGCGGATATCTCTACCGCAGCGCGCAGAGTCACGACCGTTCGGTGGTGGATGCGACTCATGCCTGGGTGGAGGCCTTTTTGCCGCCGCTGGGCTGGGTCGGGTTCGATCCCACCAACTGTCTGCTGGCGGGCGAACGCCACGTTCGCACCGCCATCGGGCGCGACTATGCTGACGTACCGCCGACCCGGGGAATCTTTCGCGGACAAACGCCAAGCGAATTGTCGGTGGCGGTGCGGGTCACGGCTTCAGTCGAGCAGCCTGAGTTCGAGCACGGACTTCCAGTTCCGGAAGAGTGGTCCCTGCTGGTCGAACAGGCACAGGAACCACCGCCCGTTCCCGCCAGGAACATGCAGCAGGAGCAGCAGCAACAATAACGCCGGCCCGGAGGATTTATTCGACTGGAGCACGAGCGGGACGCTCGCGCCCACATTCAGTGATCACCTTTTGCATCCTGCCGCGGTTTCTGACATCTGAGTTGTAGCGCCGGCATCTTGCCGGCAGTCGCGAGGGCATCCTGCCCTCGCAGTGCGGGCGGGACGCCCCCACGACAGCCGCCGGGGACGGCGGCGCTACAATTACGGGCACACGGTAGAATTGGTGCGTTGACCAACCTATGACTTCCTTCGTCCAACCCTGTAGCAGGAAGCAGTGTCAGGAGACGTGCCGGTGAAGGCGCAGTGTCTGCCATTCCGCCAGATTCCGCACACCACCCGGCTTTTCAGCGATTTCCTTTCCTGGTCTCCCGCCATTCGGCCTTTCTATTCCCGCTCGCCGTATTTCGCGCAATGGTTCAAGGACGAAACCGCCACCGTGAGTTATGACTCGACGCGGCGGGCGCGGGTGGCGGACATCCTGGAACGGCAAAACCGGGCGTGGGACGCGTCGCCCAAAACTCTGGAAAATATTGACCGCCTGCGCGCAGGCGCGTCCGCGCTGGTCACCGGACAACAGGTCGGCCTTTTCGGCGGCCCGCTGTTTTCCGTTTTCAAGGCGCTGAGTACGGTCAAATTGGCCGGTGAGGCCACCCGTGCCGGTTCGGACTGCGTCCCCATATTCTGGCTGGCCACCTCCGACCACGACCTGGATGAGATCAATCACGTTTCTCTTCTGGGGCCGGATGGCTCGCTACAGAAATTTTCCGCTCCGACGCGCGGCCTGCCCGATGCTCCCGTGGGAACGGTGACCTTCGGGCACGAGATCGAGCCTGTCGTCGAGGCAGCCGCTGGATTGCTGGGCGATTCGGAAGTCACAAACTTTTTGCGCGAGGCGTACCGGCCGGGAGAGAACTTCGGCAGCGCATTTGCGCGCCTGTTTTCGCGTCTCTTCGCCCAGTGGGGCGTGGTCGTGCTCGACGCCTCTGACCCGGAATTCCATCGCATCGCCGCCCCGATCTACAGCACGGCCATCGAGCGTGCCGCTGAACTGGATGACGCACTGCTGGCGCGTGGCAGGGAACTGGAAGCTGCGGGCTACCACCAGCAGGTCAAAGTGACGCCATCGTCCACGCTTCTGTTTACCCTGCGCGACGGGGCCCGGGTGCCGGTGCATCGCCGGGCAAATGGGGGCGGCACGGATTTCCTGGTCAACGACGAAACTATCTCTCAGGCGGAATTGTTGCGTCGCATTACTTCCGAGCCGGAGCAGTTCAGCGCAAATGTATTGCTGCGGCCGGTAGTGCAGGACTACCTTTTGCCCACCCTGGCTTACGTAGGCGGGGCGGCGGAGATTGCCTACTTCGGCCAGGGAGCGGTGGTCTATAAGGCATTCCTGGGACGGGCGACGCCCATTCTCCCCCGGTTCTCCGCGACGATTGTCGAAACCAAACCTCAAGCGTTACTTGAACGTTATCATTTGATGGTCCCAGACGTCTTTCACGGCTCTGATGCGGTGAGGGAAACTCTGGCCAAGCACACGCTGCCGGCTGACCTGCAAACGGCTTTCGATCAAGCGGAGTCGTCGTTGCAGCAATCTCTCGGCGCAATTCAGCAATCCCTGGAGCGCTTGGACAAGACTTTGGTGGAAGCCGCGACCAACGCCGGATCGAAGATGCAGCATCAACTCGAGCAACTGCGCTCGCGCGCGGCGCGGGCCGAGTTGCGCCAGAGCGAGATCTTAGGGCGTCACGCCGAACTGCTGAGTAACACGCTGTATCCCAACAAGGTCCTGCAGGAGCGTGAGATCGGCGGCGTGTATTTCGTGGCGCGTCATGGCATCGAGCTCTTGCAGAATCTGCACGACACCCTGCAAACCAACTGCCTGGATCACCAGATAATCTCCCTGTCATCCTGAGCGAAGCGAGATCATTCGCTGGCGAATGATCTCGCGCAGTCGAAGGACCCCTACCTTCGCGAAGAAGCGCTGGGTTGAGGGGGATTTCCCCTATAAGAGCAGGTTGGTTCCAGCGAGAATTCGACGCACTGAAACCCTAAATCGCGAGGGTAGGGGTCCTTCGACTCCGTGTCTGCTTCGCGAAGCGAAGCAGACATTCCGCTCAGGATGACACGACCTGAAAGCCTTCTTACGGCTGCAGCACCAGCCTGTCCGTTGCTTCTTTCTCTATTGCTTCTCGCGTGTAGAGCAGCGGAAAATACTCTCCCTCACTCCACAGGGGTATTAGGTCGGAATAGTGCGGGCTCCCCGGCTGCCCACTCTGGCCGGGTACGTTCACAGCCACCGAATGGTCCCAGTCACTGAGGTCGAGAATTTCGCGATAGCTGGCGCCTGAGACCTGGTCAAAAGAACTGTCGTAATATCCTGTGGCATTGACCGTGTACTCGTCTCCGGGGCGTGGTACCGGTTCCGGATCCGTGAGAGCAGCCGCGGCGGGCATTTGATCGAGCGGATGACGAAACCGGACGTGGTGTATTTGTCCCCACGCCCACTTCGTCGAATCCACTCCCTGGAGCTTTTGCGTTTCCTTCCAGGCATTTTCCAGGGATTCTCGGAGCATATGGCCCAATCCCGAACGATCGATGCCCTCGAGGTAGCTGATTACCTGATGCGGCGACCAGTCATCAATCATCGTTCGCGCCTCGGGCGATATCGCCATGTCCATCGTTTTCCGAGTGACGATCTGTAGCCAGACCTCATAGAGCGCGGCAGCGGCCGAGTCGCGCTCGACCTCGCCGTTCCAATGCAAGAGGAGTTCCGCGGCGGAGCCGGGTTTCTGCTGCACCGTGGCCGCCCGCAGCAGGTCGATGAGTTGCAGAGCGGGCAGGGAGAGCACATCGGTCTGCAGGCGCTGCATGTCTCCTACATCCAGCTTGTTTCCCGCCTGGGCTCGTTGCAGCACTTCACTGACCCGCTGGAAGCGGTACGGCGGGGCCCAGCTATAACCCACTTTGTAGGGATACCCATCCGGAATCATCTTGTGATTTGCGGTGGCGATGAAGCTCTGGCGCGGATTGTATTGATGCGGCAGTTTGGCGCTGGGCACAAAACCGGACCACTCATAGCCCCCTCGGCCGGGCACGGGCAGCAGTCCGGTCCAGGTTTTGCGCAGTGGAGCGAGGCCGGTGGAGTGTTCCCCGATGTTGCCGGCACGATCGGCATAGACGATGTTCTCGGACGGAACTTTCCAGCGCGGCATGGCGGCTTCGAATTCCTTCCAGTTCTGCGCCCGGTCAACCGCCAGCGAACCCAGATAACCGGCCGTTCCTGGTTCCGCGCCTACCCAGCGCAGGGCCAGGGCGCGCGTGCCGTCCTCCCAAAGCACGGGGCCGTGAGCGGTGAATTTCAAGTCCACTTCGACGCTCTTGCCGCCGCGGATTGCGAAAGTCTCTTTTCGTACCTGCACGCTTTCCCAGCCTTGGGCGGTTTTGTACTGCAACGGGTCGGCGGGATTCAACTCTTCCAGGTAAAGGTCCTGCTGATCGAGACCAAAAATCGTGAAGCCCCAGGCGATGTTCTGGTTGTGCCCCAGCGCGACACCGGGAAGACCCGGTTCGCCCGCGCCGATCACGTCCCATCCCGGCGCCACCAGGTGGACCATATAGCGCAGGGATGGTTCGGCGATCACGCGGTGCGGATCATTGGCCAGCAGCGGTTTGCCGCTGCGGGTCAGCTTGCCGGATACAGTCCAGTCGTTGCTGCCTTCCGCGGGATGCCGGGGAAATTCAATGCGCGTGTCGCTGCCCACCAGATTTCGCAGCAGATCGGGCGACAGGCCGGCCAGCTTTGTACCTGGCACCGGGTCTAATTTCACCGGCGGATCGAAATCGAACAGCAGGGAAGCCGCGTCGGCTCCCACGGCGGTCACTACCTGGGCGTGTTCCAGTTCGTCGAACGCGTTTCCCGTCATGGAGAACGCAGCCATGCGATTCAGGCAGTCGGCGGGCTTCCAGGGTTCCGGTTTAAAGCCTGCCAGTTGAAATTCGAGCGGCAGGCCGGGGCCTCCGGGCGCGAGGCGGTTCTCGATGTAGGCATTGATTCCGGCGGTGAACGCTTCAAGAATCTGCTGCGTGTCCGGCGAGTAGCTTTCGTACTCGGCTTTCATGTCCCCGTGATAACTCAGCAGGCGGGCATTGATATCGCGCTTCAGGGCGGAAGGACCCAGGACCTCGGCCAGGCGGCCCTGGCCCGACCGCTTCCACAATTCCATCTGAAAAAGACGGTCCTGAGCGGCCACGTATCCTTGAGCAAAAAACAGGTCGTGCTGGTTCTGAGCGTAGATATGGGCAACGCCCCAGCGGTCGCGCAACACGTTTACCGGTCGTTCGAGGCCCGTCACCTTGAGCGTGCCCTGGACCACGGAAAGGGCGGCTTGTCGCCCGGGTTCGAAGACTATCCTGATTGACGCTGTTATCGGCGCGGCTCGGGCCGGCTTGAGCGGCAGCGGTGATCGCAGCGTCAGAAACCACAGGGAGAGAACACTGCGAGCCTCTTCATACCGGCGACATTCTATCCCAGGACGTTAAAAGATCACGCCGGGCCCCAGCCTTTGCGTGGTGTGCCTTCGTGTCCTTGGTGGTTGATGCATTTGGTGAGCCCCACCGTGAAACCAACTCGTGACGGCTGACTTCGGGAGCAGAAAAGCGTAATATCTTTCCTTTTGGCGAGCCATTAAATTTCTATCTTCTAATCGTCCAAACACCGCACCCATGCCCGTGTCCCTGACCTCGCTGCTGGCCTCTCTCCCCATGTCCCTGAAGGGGCTGGGGTTCGCGTTCCAATTTCAGCTCCTGCTGCTGGTTGTGCTCGAGGAGTTCGGTAAACGGGGCGACATCTATAACATCTTGTGGGCCCTGGTCTTCGGCTTCGCCACCCTCAATATTCTCGGACTGGTGGCCAGGCGTTTTGAGCCCAATCGCAACCGGCTGAATTTCGGCGAGACCATCGCCATCCTGGTGGTCATCGTCTCGATTGTCCTTCTGGGCTGGGAGATGCTCAGTCTTTTCAAGATCTTCCCCATCAAGCTGCAGCGTCACGACTAGCGGTTTTGGGGTATGATTCGGTCATGCCGAAGAACGTCCCCCCGTTCGAGGTGACCTGCCCTTGCTGCAATGCTGTCCTCAAGGTGGACGCTGAAATCAAGGGAGTTATCGCTCACACCGCCGCCGTCAAACCCAAGATGTTCGCTGACATCGAAGAGGCGGCCCGGGCCATGAAGGAGCAGGACACCCGCCGCGATTCGATCTTCCGCCAGTCCGTGGAGGCGCAGAAGCATGCTTCCGACCTGCTGGAGAAGAAGTTCCAGGAGGCGGTCAAGAAGGCCAAGGAATCTCCCGACACGGGAAAGCCGATTCGGGATTTCGATTTGGACTAGTTTCTTCACGAAAAATTCATCAGCCGTTAAATCGATTCCGGCTTAGAATGCGCCATGGCCCTTCCCCTCCTCCTCGGCCATCGCGGCTCTCGTGCGTCCGCCGGAATCCCGGAGAATACTTTTGCCTCGTTCGACCTTGCGCTCAAGCATGGCTGCGACGGTTTTGAGTTCGACGTTCGTCTGACGGCGTGCGGGACGGCCGTGGTTTGTCACGATCCCAAGGTGGGTGGGATCACGGTGGCGCGGGCCCAGGCCAGGCGCTTACCTCAACTGCCGCGGCTCGATGACGTGATCAAGGGCTATGGCCAGCGCGCCTTCCTCGACATCGAACTTAAGGTAGAAGACCTGGAATCGAATGTGCTGACCGCGTTGAGCCACTATCCTCCAGCTCAGGACTACGTGGTTTCTTCTTTTATCCCCGACGTGGTCATGGACCTGGAAGCGCGCAGCTCCACGGTTTGCATCGGACTCATCTGTGAGAACGCCGGCCCAGCTTGCCCGGTGGCGTGATCTCCCGGTCGACTGCGTGATTCCTCACCACTCTCTGGTGAACCGGTTGATGGTGCAGGACATTCAGAGCGCCGGCCGCAGAATTTTTGTGTGGACCGTAAATGACGAGGAAAGCATGCGCCGCCTGGCCCACTGGGGAGTGGACGGGATCATCTCCGATGACACCGAACTTCTGGTGCGCACGCTGAGGGGAACAGCGCCGCCGAGGAGCACAGCGTCGCGGGATAAGGCCTTATGGGTTGGAGGACGGGCGTCCCGCCCGTCGGGAGCGAGCGAGACGGGCGAGACGCCCGTCCTCCATGGGCTATCGGTTAGTCGGCGGCGGCTTCCAACACTGAACCCAGGCGCGCCGGCTTGCGCAGAAATGCGGAGCGCTCGCTTTCGAAAGCTTCCAGCTGGGCCGCGGACTGCGTTTCATTCCATCCCATGACGGCGCCGATACGCGCGGCGGCTTCGCGGCTGCAGGCCGGCGACCAGCAGCCGCCCAGGGCCACCGGCACTCGCCGCAGCAGCACATCGCCTAGAGTGGCCGCGCACTCGCCGGCAAAAGCATCGACCGCTTCGGCGACAATGTGCTCGCTGTGGGAACAAAGCGGCGCCCGGAGATCCGCGCTGCGCTGCGCCATGCGGGAGATGTCCAGGGCCCGCTTGCCATGCCATTCCACAATGCCGCGGGCGGTGTCCTGGGTAATTCCAGCGGCGTCGCCAATCTCAATCACCCACCGGTCGAGAAGCAGCTCCGCGCTTTCCGCGGACGCGATGGCCAGCGTCTTCGAGGATTTTTGCGACACGCCAATCTTCGCTGCGCATTGCCGCGCCAATTCCGCTGCGGTCGTCAGCTTGCCGCCAATCACGGAAATCATGTGTTCCGCGCCATCCGCGGCATGATCGTGCAGGTAGTGTTTGCGGGTCACGGCCGATGCCTTTTCCTTGGGCGCGAACGGCAGAGGCCGCACCCCGGCGAAAGTGTAACGAACGTCGGCAGCCGACAACTTGACCCCCGGAAACAGGTGCAGCAGCGAGCGCACCAGATAGTCGATCTCCTCGGTCGAGGGTTGGACCTTCGCCGGATCGCCCTGGTCTTCGCACTTCCGTTGTGCCTACCAGCACCTGTTCGTTCCAGGGGATGACAAATATCGGACGCTTGTCCACCGCCTCGGTGTACACGGCGGCGTCGGGCGCGCCCGCGAAGCGGGGCAGAACGATATGCGATCCGCGGACGCCGCCGACCATGGGGTGCGGCGTCTGGATGCGGGAACGCTGGCAAATCCGGTCCGCCCAGGGTCCGGTGGCGTTGATGATCCAGGTGGCCTCGACGCGTTCTTCCTTCCCGCTCAGCTGATCTCGCAATAGCACGCCGGCCACGCGCCGATGCCGGACGTCCACGGCGAGCACCTGCGTGTGATTGCGCGCCACTGCGCCAGCCTCGGTCGCCTCCACCAGCCATTCCGCTACCAGGCGCTCGGGAAATTCGCACTGCGCATCTTCGTAGCTGAAGACTGACCAGCGCCGCGCCGGAGTCGAGCAGGCGCTCCAGCTTCTGCTGGTCCGCGCGGCTCGATCCCGGTTGCAGCCTGCCGCCGCCCAGCCGGCGATACAACCACAGGCCGGTGCGGATGGCCAGAGCGCTGCGCCCGCTGTTCTGATCGAGTGCCAGCAGAAAATGTATGGGATGCACCAGGTGCGGCCGCTCCTGCAGCAGGCGCCGGCGTTCGAGCAAAGACTCGCGCACCAGTCCGAGCTCGGCATGTTCCAGATAGCGCAAGCCCCCGTGGATGATGCGCGTGGCCCGGCTGGTGGTGCCGGCGGCGAAGTCGTGTTGCTCAACCAGCAGGGTACGACGGCCGGCGCGAGCGCATTCCCGGGCTATGGCGACGCCGTTGATTCCGCCGCCGATAACGATCACCTGGAAGCGTTCGCCTTCCAGCGGACGCCGGATTGGGGGAGCGTAGTTCATAATCGAGGCAGGCCGGGAGCCCGGCTGCGGCACTGTCCTAGGATAACCTGCCCCGGTTTGACGATTCGCGAAAGATAACGTCGGTCAGCAGGGTAACCTCGGCTGGGTCACTTCGATAATTGCAGTCAAACCTTAGACCCATTTACGTAACGATTGAATACACAGAATGTTACTTGCTGGCAGCATGTGATTGGCGAGCGATCCAGGTAGCGCCGGCGTCTCGCCGGCTGTCCGGCGGGCATCCTGCCCGCCGCCGCGGGACAACTGCAGAAATTGCAAAGCAGCAGCCCCGTGGTGGGACGACGAAACCGCAGGAACCCGGGTAGTGGCTAATACGAAACCATCCCGCTCCAGCGGCATCATCCTGGGGAACTTCAGTCCCGAAGGATCGGGCGTGCATTGGTAGCAACGCAGGTGCAAAGGGGTGTATTACTTCACGGCGGATCCTTCACGCCTGAAAGGCCGTTCAGCATGACGCCTATTGGTATCACGAAGTTCAAACTGAGCCCCTACCAGAACCCGGCCTTCATTGCCCAACGCACAGCCCGTCATTTACATTGTTGGGGCCTCATGCCAACTACTGGAGAACGCTTCGAACGCGCAGTCGCGATCATGGCCCGGCTGCGCGGTCCGGATGGCTGTCCCTGGGACCGCGAACAGACCTTCGATTCGATCAAGCCTTACACGCTTGAAGAAACCTACGAAGTACTGGAAGCCATCGACAATCGGGACTGGGATGAACTGCCGGGCGAGCTCGGCGATCTGCTGCTGCAAGTTCTCTTTTATTCTCAGATGGCGAAGGACCAGGGCACATTCTCGATTGACGAGGTGTTGGATCGCTTGTCTGACAAACTGGTCAACCGGCATCCGCATGTGTTTGGCGACGTGAAAGCCGAGACATCGTCCGAGGTGCTGCGCAATTGGGAGGCGCTCAAGGCGGAAGAAAAAAGGAGCAGAGCGGCAACCGGAGCGGCTGCAGGCCCATCCCAGTCCGTGCTGGCAGGCGTTTCTACGGCGATGCCGTCGTTGCTGGAAGCTTACAAGCTGAGTTCGCGCGCGGCGCAAGTGGGCTTCGACTGGCCGAACATTGAAGGGCTCTTTGAAAAACTGGAAGAAGAAACGGCAGAGCTGCAACAGGAACTGAAAGCATTTCCGGCGCCGGGCCCGCGCCCGCACGGACGGGGCGTTGCCGGTTCGGGCATTGAACGGGTGCCTGAAACTCTCCGGCAGCAGATGGAAGAGGAAGTTGGAGATCTGTTCTTTGTGCTGGTGAATATTGCGCGCTATCTCTCGCTCGATCCGGAGTCGGCGCTGCGCAAGACAAACCGCAAATTCAAGCGGCGATTTCAATGGATCGAGGACCAGTTGCGCGCCTCCGGACGCGGACCGCAGCAGGCTTCGATGACGGAGCTGGAATCACTGTGGCAACAGGCCAAGCTCGATTTGCGGGAAGAGGAGCGGGCCAGGCAAGCGTGAGGCCGGATGACCGAAAGCGCGATGGTGGTCCGCAAGTGCCATAACCTGGATGAAATGTCGGCCTGCGTTGCGCTGCAAAAAGAAGTCTGGAATTTCGCCGAAGCCGAGTTGGTGCCGCTGCGCGTTTTTGTGGTGGCGGAGAAGATCGGCGGGCAGGTTATTGGCGCATTCGATAATGGGCGGTTGGTGGCGTTCGCCGTGTCGCTGCCAGGCTCGCGCGGCGGTCATTCCTATCTTCATTCTCAGATGCTGGCGGTGCGGAGCGAATATCGCAACGCCGGGCTGGGCCGGCAAATCAAACTTTTTCAGCGAGAAGACGCACTCGCCCGGGGATTCGAATTGATCGAGTGGACATTCGATCCCCTCGAAATCAAGAACGCTTACTTGAACATCGAACGCCTGGGTGCCATCGCGCGCCGCTACAGTGTCAACCAGTACGGAATCACCTCTTCGCCGTTGCAGGGCGGATTGCCCTCCGACCGGTTGGTGGCGGAATGGTGGCTGAAGTCGAAGCGGGTGGAGTGTCTGCTGCGCGGAGCGCAGAAGCCCGGCTTTGAGACCCTGAAAACCATTTCAGTTCCGGCCGAAATTTACGAATGGAAGGCTTCGCCTGCCACCCGGGAACGCGCCCGCGAAGTGCAGGATTGCAACCGGAAAGATTTCCTGCAGGCATTTTCCGACGGCCTGGCGGTCCTGGGCTACGAACGCGATCAGCAGGGAGCGGGCAAGTTCCGGCTGGGGCGGTGGGATGAAGGCTGGATGTATCCGTGATGAAATCCGATGAAGATTGAAAACATTACACTGCGCGAAATTCAGATGCCGCTGGTTCACTTTTTTGAGACCAGCTTTGGCCGCGTCTATGGCCGCCGCATCCTGCTGCTCACCGCCCGCTGCGAGGGAGTGGACGGGTGGGCGGAATGTGTGGCCGCGGAAGATCCGTACTACAGCTCGGAATGGATCGAAACCGCATGGTCCACCCTCAAGCACTACCTGGCGCCGGCAGTCATGGGACGGCCGTTGGCGGCGGCACACGAAGTTGCTGGGCTGATGGCCAGGGTGCGCGGCCATCGGATGGCGAAAGCGGCGATTGAAAATGCGGCCTGGGATGCCGAGGCCCGACAGAAGGGCCAGCCTCTCTGGCAACTGCTAGGAGGCACGACCCGCGAGATCCAGTGCGGCGTTTCGATCGGTATCCAGGATTCCGTTGAACAACTGCTGGCCAAAATTGAAACTGAGCTGGCTGCGGGCTACCGCCGCATCAAGGTGAAGGTCAAGCCGGGCTGGGACGTGGACGTGCTGGAGCGCATTCGCGCGCGCTGGCCGGACATTTTGCTCAGCTGCGATGCCAACTCCGCCTACACCCTGGATCAAGTTGAACACCTGCGGAAATTTGATCGCTTCCATCTGCTGATGATCGAGCAACCGCTGTGGAATGACGATATCTACTATCATGCCCGGCTGCAGCGCGAGCTGCGTACCGCCATCTGCCTGGACGAGTCCATACGCCATGCCCGCGACGCGGCCGTGGCCGTCGAAACCGGCGCCTGCCGCATCGTGAATATCAAAGTCGGCCGGGTGGGCGGCTTCAGCGAGGCCAGAAAGGTGCACGACCTCTGCCAGGCCAACAACGTTCCGGTATGGTGCGGCGGCATGCTGGAATCGGGCGTGGGACGGGCCCACAACATCGCGCTCTCCACGCTGCCGAATTTCCGTCTGCCCGGCGACGTGTCCGCTTCGAAACGCTACTGGAAGGAAGACATCATCGAGCCCGAGGTCGAAGTCAGCTCCCAGGGAACAATCACGGTCAGCGACCAGCCCGGCACCGGCTACCGCATCCGCGAGGACCTGATTGAAAAGCTGACAGTCAGAAAAGAGACGCTCACTCCTTAATCAGTGTGTGGGGGGAACCAGTGTGTGGGTCGGACACTCCCTTCGACTGCGCTCAGGGCAGGCTCTGTCCGACGCCTTTGAGTCTGTCTTGCCTTTGTTTTTTTTCTTTGGTTGGCCTTGAATTTGCTTTGTGGGACTTGAGTTGGGCCTGGCTGACTGCTTTCAACACCGAAAGTCAAAAGCAGTCGAAGGGAGTGTCCGACCCACCCAGGCACAGCGTTATTTGACTGCCTCTGGGCGGCTGATTTTGCGCGATTGCCGCCTGCTGCTTCTTCAAGCAGCTGAATGCCCTGGGCAAATGTGAGGTCGGCAGGCACAGGACGGAAATCGCTGTAGGTCTCGGTGGACTTGATGTTGATGTTCTTGAACAGAAGGATTTTTCCGGTGAATGCAAGATCCATGCGGGAGATGGCCCAACTGTCGTCGCTGATATCGGCCTGATCAACCTGGAAGTGGCCGCCCTGATCAAGATGGCCGAGAATTCCCCATCCGAAGCCTACTTCTTTAAAAAGGGTGCCGTCGATTCTGGCGATGTGCTGTTCTCGAGCATCGATCAGGACCACTCCCTGCATGCCGACCAGGACCTGTTCCACATGCGTGGGCGGGTCGTAGCTGGGATTGGGACGGAACTTGAGCCGTAACAGCTGGTCGCCGGATTTCCCAACGCCGGGACTGTCCGCGTTTCGGTGCCATCGTATTCATATAGAAAAGCATCGGGCATCGCCTTCAGGATGCGGTTGACCCGCTCGGCATTCTCCAGTTCCTGCTTTCGCTTGCGCTCCAATTCGTCGGGCTGGCTCAGGAAGCGTTCGATTCGGCCATATTCCGCTCGACGCTGTTCCTGGTCCAGGGATTGGTCATTGTTGGCCACCACCATGCCCACCATGGCGTCGCGGGTCTGCACCATGAGTTTGGTTTGCGATCCGCCTGGGGTCACCTTGCGTTGCTGGAACATGTATTTCGTGCTTTGGTTGTCATTCTTGATCTCGTTCGCGACTGCGAGCCTGACCAGTTCCCTCGGCTTGATTGCGGGCGGTCCTTCCGCCGGGCTTAAGGGACCTGCGACAAGAGCCAGCGCAGTCAGCAGAATCGGCGCGGACGTGTGGAACAGGAATGGCTTCATAACCGTACGCCCTAAAGGGTACGCAACTCCTAGATTAGACGAAAAATTCGCAAAAGGTGTTGTCTAAAATGGCGTCAGGCACAGCTACGAAAGCAGTCGTCGGTCGTCAGTCTTCAGTCTTCGGCAAAATCCGCGCCGATTCGCCGACGACCAAAGACCGACGACTGACGACCGACGACTGACGACTGCTCCAGGAACCGCGAAAGGCACCGGGTTTGATGGCCCTTCGAGATGGCGCAGGTTGCTCAGGTCATCGTCGTGGGATATAGTTCGATGAAGCAGGAGTGGCGTTCGCGAAGGGTTACGGGGTTTCCTTTCTGGCTTTTCTGGCCCTGACAAGTCACAGGTGACTTGGGATTCCCGTGTACGTCGGGTGTGGTAAATGGCCCAAGGAGGCCGCAATCATGGAAACGCCGAAGACGGCAGAGTTTGCGCATATCGGGAAGTCGGTCATCATCAAGGGGGAACTTTCGGGAAGTGAGGACCTCTACGTGGATGGCCAGGTGGAGGGGAACATCGAGCTGGCGGGCAATCGTTTGATTATCGGCCCTCACGGACAGGTCCGCGCCAACGTAAACGCCAAGGGCGTGATCGTACAGGGCAAGCTGGACGGAAATATCCGCGCTTCGGAGCGCGCCGAATTGACCAAGTCCGCCATCGCCGTAGGCGATATCACCACCCAGCGGGTGGCCATCGAAGAGGGGGCGTACTTCAAGGGCAAGGTTGATATCCAGAAGGATATGGCGAAGACGGATGCGGCCAGGACGGTAGCGGCCGCCAGTTCGTCCGCGGCAGCAAGCTCCGCCTCCGCGGCCGGCGGTTCCGCGGTGTCCGTGAAAACGAATTCGAGTGAAGGCAAGTAGTTCCTGCCCCCGATTCTCCCCGGCTCACGCGGCAGTGAGCATATGAGCCGGACGCCCAGCGCTTGCCGGCGGCGTGAGTTGCGCACAGCTTCATGAAATTTTTTGGTTCGACAAACAGCACCGCGCAGGATTCGGCGGCGGCCCAGGGAGCGAAGCTCACACGCCGCTCCAGCAGTCTTGCCCAACTGATTAACACGCTGGAATCAGAAGAAACCCTCTGCATCCTCGATCTCGGGTCCACCTCCCCGGCCAACATCCGCTATTGCACCGAGCGTGGCCACAAGATCTACAGCGACGACCTGCTGATTTCCTCGACCGACCCGTCGCTTGCCATCAAGGATGAGGCGGGAAAGCCGGCCCTCGACAGCAAGCGCTTCCTGGATGAAAACCTGGTCTATCCCGGCGCGCAGTTCGATATTGTGCTGTGCTGGAATCTCGCCGACTACCTGGACGAAAGCCTGGTGAAGCCCGTGATCGGCCGTCTCTGGTCGCTGCTCAAGCCCGGCGGCATGCTGCTGGCATTTTTTCACACCCAGGAGGCGGGCCCGGACGCGCCTTGCTACCGTTACCACATCGTGGGCGGCGACGTTCTGGAGATGCAGCACATCGCTCGTGGCGACGGAAAAAAAGGTGGCCCCGCCGGCAAGTTTCGCCTGCAGCGGGTGTTCAACAACCGCAACATAGAAAATCTCTTCCGCGACTTCGCTTCCATAAAATTCTTCCTCGCCCGCGATAACGTTCGCGAAGTCCTGGTCGTCCGCTAGCCGCAAACCACGCGGGGACAGCCGCCCTCGGCTGTCCGGTCGAGCGCAGCTCGACTGTTTTGTAGCGGCCTTCGTAGCCGCCGGCATCCCTGTCGACTCCGCTCAGGGCAGGCTTTGCCGGCTGTCCTGAGGGCGTCTCGCCCTCAGCCTCCACTCGTTCTTGATGACGCAGCACGAGCGAGGACGCTCGCGCCCACATCCCTCAGCGGGTCTTCCGTACCAAATAATTGGTTATCGCGGGAGTGCGCTCCAGAATAGACAGCAGCGGTCTGCGAATCGAACCGGGCAGGACAAGCATGCGGCGGATGGTCGATGAGGCGCGAAATACCGGCAACAGCGATTGTTCGTAGGCTCGGCCATAGCGCCGCGCCGCTTCGCGCAGGGAAGCTTCGCCGGCGAAAAAAGACCCCAGGCAATGCGCCGCCAACGCTCCGCCTCGCAGGGCAAGCGAAATCCCATCGCCCACAAATGGATCGACAAACCCCGCAGCGTCTCCCACCATCAGCATGCCGTCCCGCTCGGGCTGCGGCTGGCGGAAGATCAAGGGCGAAGTGCTCACGGGATCGCTCAGCGGGCTCCAGTTCCTGCTGCGCTCGCGTAGCGCGGGATGCCGCGCAAACACTTCGGGCAGCGTGCTGGCCACGTCGGCACGAACCACGGCCGAAGCGTTCACGCGTCCGCCGCTTTCGCCGGCGACAGCGACCGGCTGCACCCCGCAGTATCCGCCTTCAAAAAAATACAGGTCCACCGAGGGCTCGGACGGCGGCTCGGCAAAGTGGGCCTTGACCCCCAGCCATTTCTTCCGCCGGACCCCGTTTTCCGCGGGAGGAAGATTGAGGTTCGACCAGCGCCCGGAAGCATTGACCAGGGCCCGGCTCTCAAACTCCCCGTCGCTGGTCGCGATGCGGAAGGGGCCGCGGCCGGCGACGCTCTGCACGGTAACTTGCTGCCGGGCATCTACACCGGCGCTGAGGGCCGACTGCCACATCGCGACATCAAGCTCGAAGCGAGCCATGCTGGCGGCGGGCGGGTCCACGCGGGCCCGCAGCGTGCGCCCATCGAGGAACACCCGCGCCCGTGGAATCCGAACCGCATCCTGTATCAACGGGGCATGTTGAAGATCGAGAAACTCTCCCAGCAAGCCGAGCGATTCAGCGGAGACAAACTCGCCGCAAACCTTGTGGCGGGGAAAGCGTCCGCGCTCGAGCAGCAGGACGCTGGCGCCTTGTCGCGTCGCCGAAATGGCGGCGGCGGTCCCTGCCGGGCCTGCTCCGATGATGATGAGATCGTAATTCATTCAGTTGTCAGATCTTAGTTTTCAGTTCTCAGTGTTTCCACGCTACCACTCCCATGCGGAACAGGTAGTGACGGCTGAATCTCCACTCGGGCGGCGCTGGTTTGCGACAGCAGGCTTTGCATCTCTTCCACCGTGTACGCCTGGCGAACGGAGGCTGGGGCATCATGACGCGTAAGCCGGCTGCGGTAGAGAGGTATCCCGGCGTACACCAGCGACATGTGCAGCGGGTGCCGGACCAGGTCATTGATCAGTACCGCGACCCGGCAAACGCGCAGCGCTTCGTTTACAAATTGCACGAGCTCCTGTGGAGACAGATGGTGGGCGAACAGAGTGCTGCTCAACAGATCGAAAGATGCGCCGCGGAAGGGAAGAGCGAGAGCATCACCGGCCACCGCGGCCGCCATTGTTCAATGAAGGTAAGATGCGACGCGGCGCGATCGAGTGAAGTGATTTGCAGGCTCAATCCCCGACGCAACAGGCGCTCGCTGGCGGTCTGCGGGACGTATCCAGTGCCGGCGGCCACCTCCAGCAGCGACAACGATGATGAACTGATTTGACGCGCCACGCTCCAGATCATGTCTTCAGTCGTGGCCACGCCTCCGAACCAGCGATTGATTCGCCGCAGGTCCCCGAGCGAGGCTGCGACCTCAGCGGGCGTTCCGCAGTCGGTATCAAGCAGTTCGGCGATGACTACGCGCTTCATAAAGAGCAGTCGTCGGTCGTTCGGCAATAGTCTGCACCACGAGATCTGCTGACAACCGAGACTGATAACTGGCTCCTGCTCGACGATTCCCCGCTGTCAGCCGACTGTAAGACGCGTCGATTCGCTGAAGACTGACGACTGTTTCTAGACTTCCGCCAGTTCCTCTTCCAGCAACTGTTTGTTGTAAAGGTCGCTGTAGTAGCCGTTGCGCGCCAGCAGTTCATCGTGGGTGCCCAGTTCAACGATGCGGCCGGCATGCAGGACCGCGATCCGGTCGGCATTGCGCACGGTGGAGACGCGGTGGGAAATGAAGATTGTAGTCCGGCCCTGCATCACCTCGCGAAGATGGTTGAGGATCTTGTCTTCGGTGTGGGTATCCACGCTGGAGAGAGCGTCGTCGAGAATCAGGATGCGGGGATTGCGGATGATGGCGCGCGCAATCGCCGTCCGCTGTTTTTGTCCCCCGGACAGGGTGATTCCGCGTTCGCCGACCAGCGTGCGATAGCGCTCGGGAAATTCTTCAATGTCCTGGGCGATGCTGGCCGCCTCGGCCGCTGAACGCACCTCTTCCTCGGTGGCATCGGCCTTGCCAAAAGCGATATTTTCGCGGATGGTCTCGCTGAACAGGAAAGTTTCCTGGGGCACAAAACCGATCTGCCGGCGCAGCGTGCTCCAGGGGAAATTCACGCACCGGCCGGCCGTCGATCAGGACGCTTCCCGGGGCAGCATCGTAAATGCGCGGGATCAGGCTGACCAGCGTGGTCTTGCCGGAACCGGTGGGGCCAACAATCGCAAGGCTGCTGCCCGCGGGGATCCGCAGATTGATGTCGTGCAGCACCGGCACGCCGTTGTAGGCGAACTTCAATCCCCGGAACTCGATCTCTCCCCGGATTGGTGTGGCGCGGGCGCCCTCGCCCGCGGCCTTTGCGCTTGAACTATCTGCAATCTCGGGCTGTTCCACCAGGATTTCGTTGATCCGCGCCATGGATGCGGTCCCACGCTGGAAGATATTGATCACCCATCCCAGCGCGATCACCGGCCAGGTCAGTTGCACCATGTAGGTGTTGAAGGCCACGAAGCCGCCGACCGTCATACGTCCGTGCAGGACTTCCCGCCCGCCCAGCCAGAGCACCAGCACGATGGCCATGCCCAGCATGGTCTCCAGGGTGGGCCAGAGCATTCCCATCAGGCGCACCAGTTTCAGGCTGCGGTGAATGTATTCACGGTTGGAAGTTTCGAAGGCCGCGATTTCCGGCTCTTCCTGCACATAGGCGCGAACCACCCGGGCGCCGGAGAAATTTTCCTGCGCCCGCGCCGAGATCTCGGAAAACATCGCCTGGATTTTCTCGAAACGCTCATGAATCTGCTTTCCGAAATACTGCACCGTGATGCTCACCACCGGCAGCGGCAGAAAGGCATACATGGTCAGCTTGGGACTGATCGAGAGCATGAAGGCCAGCGCGCCGGCGGTAAACACAATCGTGTTCGCCGAATACATGATCGCCGGCCCTAAAAGCATGCGGACCGCATTCAGATCGTTGGTGGCCCGGGCCATGATGTCGCCGGTGCGGGTGCGCTGGTAGTAGGAATAAGAAAGGCTTTCCAGGTGGCGAAACAGATCGTTGCGCAGGTCAAACTCAATCTCGCGTGAAATGCCGATCACGATCCAGCGGGTCAAAAACTGGAAGATGCCCTTGATCGCCGCCACTCCCAGCAGCTCCAGGGAATAGGTCAGCAACTTTTCACGACTCACTTCAGCGCGCAGGCCGTCCACGGCATGGCGGAGGACCAGGGGAAACAGTATCCACACGCCGTTATTAATGAAAACGCAGATGGTGCCGACAACATAGCTGCCGCGGTACTTCTTCAGGTAGGGAAAGAGTGGACGCAGGTTCTTGGGCAGCATGGCCTTCTAGTAGATGCAATTCTAGCAGCCCAAGCTTCATCACGCCGCCCACTGAGAACCGGGAACTCGGAACTGAAAACTGGGGTTCTAAGGGTAGTCTATCGCTGGCCGGCCAGAAATCTGAATTGAGCAGCACTTAGCGGTCCTGCCAACTCTCTTGGGCGAGGTCGCCCGCGGCCCCATAACAACCAGGCGCTAGGCCGAATCTCCCTGGAAGGCCAGCACGTACGCTACCAGCAGCAGGGCAATCCAGCCCAATAGAAATACCCAACTCCAGGCCATGAGGTACTCATAGACAGCGTTCATGACGATCGTACCTACGAAGATCCCACCGCGGGCAGCATCCGGCAGGTCAGGTCGGCCTGGCCGGTCAGGTGCTTGTAGTTTTCCACAATTTCGTGCACCGCTTTCAACCGGCCCAGAGTGGTGAGGTGAGTATCGGTGAGGGCCAGTTCGATCTCCGTCATCCAGCAATCGACGGCATTCTGTACTCCGTGCGCCATTTCTTCTGCAATGGCCAGGACCAGGTCATGGTTGAGGGTGGTGGTTGCCACAGGTTGGTCTCCTTATCTTGAAGAAGCAATCGCCGGCCGCCAGCGTTTATGATCCGGATAAAAATGAATAGCTGGCGGCCGGCGACGGGGTTACTGGCTCGGCGTCGCTTCCGGGGTCTTTCCCTGCATGCGATTCATGAACCGTTGCTCGCGCGCATTCATCAGAGCGGCCAGTTTTGTTTTCTGTTCTGGAGTAAGGACCTGCACCATCTCCGAGCCGGTGCGGGCATACTGCACGATAAGCTCAGTCATGGCCTGGCTCTGCTGCGACGCCAGGTCGCGGACTTTCGCTTCGTCGAAGTTCCCGTTCATGACCTGTTCCCGCAACTGCGCGTGGCCCTGGGCCATCTGC
Organism: Terriglobia bacterium; assembly: GCA_963801595.1. Taxonomy (GTDB): domain Bacteria; phylum Acidobacteriota; class Terriglobia; order Terriglobales; family Acidobacteriaceae; genus JAIQFF01. The sequence continues at coordinate 35,751 of CAWDFW010000015.1, forward strand.
AGCATCAGTGGCTGCAGGGCTGGCTTTTCCTTGGCCATGATGGCTTTCACTTGCGCCTGTTGCGCATCGGTCAGGTCGAGTTTATGGATGTAGTAACCCATCATCGGTCCGCCGAACATGCCGTCGCCGCGCATGTGGCCACGTCTCATGCCTTGTGCTACCGCGATGGCTGCGACCACCGTCAGAACCAGAACTACGGCCAGAATCTTGAAGTATTTTGGTTTCATCTGTGCTCCTCCTCCGGCTCCGGCGCGCTGCGGCGAGGGCAGGATGCCCTCGCGACAGCCGGCGGGACACCGGCGCTACAAGTAGCTACAAGCATTAGAAGCTCCTTCTGCCGCTGCGGCGGTAAAAACTCGGTCAAGCGGAGTAAAGTTTTGTAAAGCAGTAAACTCTGGCCCATTGACAATTCTTTACCCCTGCAAACCTTTACCGGCACGCGGAAATCGCGGTCGTAGAAGTACAATGAAGCCTGTGGATCGCATACTGGTGATCGACGACGACGTCGAATTGTGCAGCCTGGTGAGCGAGTACCTGGCCCCGGAAGGCTTCCAGGTCGAGTCCGCGGCCGACGGAACTCGCGGCCTGGAGATGGCGCTGAACGGAGAGTTTCTGCTGGTGGTGCTCGACGTCATGTTGCCCGGGCTGAATGGCTTCGAAGTGTTGCGACGGCTGCGCGACAAATCAAGGATTCCGGTGCTGCTGCTTACCGCGCGCGGCGAGGACGTGGACCGCATCGTGGGCCTGGAGATCGGCGCCGACGATTATCTTCCCAAGCCTTTCAATCCGCGGGAACTGGTGGCGCGCATCCGCGCTATCCTGCGGCGGACGCGGTCGCCGGAGCGATCGGGGAGCGGGCAGCCCGCGGAAATCCTGCGCGTGGGTGAGGTTGAACTGGATCCAGCCACGCGTACGGTTCTGCAGAAGGGCAAGCCGGTGGAGTTGACTTCGGTGGAGTTCAATCTGTTGCACGTGCTGCTGCGCGAGGCCGGGCGCGTCGTCCCGCGCGAGCGGCTGGTGGACATCGTGCTCAGCCGCAAGTTCTCTCCGTTTGACCGCAGCATTGACATGCACGTCAGCAAGATTCGCAAAAAGCTGGGCGAGTCCGACTCCGGTCTGGACCACATCAAGACAGTGCGCGGCGTGGGCTACATCTTCACCCGTCCGCAGGAAGTCCCGGCCGACAAGGTCCGGAGCGGGGGACAATGAAGAGTCTCTTTCTCAAGATTTTTCTTTCCTACTGGGTGGCCCAGGCTCTGTTCGTGGCTCTCGCCATACTGATTACCGTAGCGGTGCGCGAGCGCGGAGAGTCGGCCGCCTGGGACGCGCAACAAGCCGCTGTCCTCGAGAAGGCCGTGCAGGCGTACGAACAAGGCGGGCCTGCCGAAGCGCGGCGTTACTTTGAAGAGGTACGCGACTCGTTTCACGCTCGAGCCTACCTGCTCGACGACCATGGCCAGGATGTCTCCGGACGCGAACTGCCGCGATGGGCGGAATCTTTAGGAAAAGGAGTGGAGCCGCCGCGGCGTGACTTCTGGCAGCGCGTGACCCCCAGCCCATTCCGCCGGCAGGTGCAGGTTGCGGCCAGCGGACACCGTTATACCCTGGTGGCGTTTCTGCCGCCGGGTGGTCCCTTCGGGCCCGGCGGCGTTCCCGGCCTGACCATTCTTATCGGAATTATTTCGTCGGGCCTCGTCTGTTATCTGCTGGCCCGATACCTGACCGCGCCGGTAGTCCGCCTGCGCGCCGCCACGCAGCGTCTGGCGGCCGGCGATCTGAGCGCCCGGGCGGGTGGTCTCGCAGCCCGGCGCCGCGACGAGATGGCGCAGTTAGTACGCGATTTTGACACTATGGCCGAACGCCTGGAGGCTGCAGTCCACGCGCAGGCGCGATTGCTCAATGATATTTCTCACGAGCTGCGGTCTCCACTCGCGCGTCTTAACGTAGCTTCCGCGCTGGCCCGTCAGCGCGCCGGAGTCGAGGCACACAGCGCGCTTGAGCGGATCGATCTCGAAGCCGAGCGGCTGAACGAACTGATCGGAGGATTGCTCACCATCGCCCGCCTCGAGAGCGGCAACGATGTCCGGCAGAAGTCGCCGGTCCTGTTAGGGGAAATAATCGAAGGCATAGCCGCAGATGCCAATTTCGAGGCCCAGGGCCGCAATTGCGGAGTCGAAAGCGTGATCAAGGAAGACTGCGTGGTCATGGGCGCGCCCAGCCTGCTGCACAGTGCGATTGAGAACGTGGTACGCAACGCCGCTCGTTACACCCGGGAAGGCACCAGCGCCAAGATCACGCTGGAGCGTGGCCTGGGCAAGTGGCGGACCCGACGCCGTCATCCGCATCGTGGACTCAGGTCCGGGCGTGCCCGAGGACGCGCTGGACAAGCTTTTTCGTCCGTTCTATCGCATTGACGATGCCCGCGGCCGTAAGACGGGTGGAGTGGGCCTGGGGTTGGCAATCACCGAGCGCGCGGTGCGCCTGCACGGTGGGACGGTCAAAGCCAGCAATCGCCCCGAGGGCGGTCTGCAGGTCGAAATACGCCTTCCTTTGGCCGCCGATGCCAGCCTCGAACCCGATCGCCCGGTCGAGCAAAGCGGAGCCCGTGGAAGCCAGTTCGGGCCGCTCAAATTGAGAAAGAAACTACCCTGATCGGCGGGCAACTTTCCGCCGCCATCGTGGTTCCAACCAGCCAGCGTGGTTTGCTCTTCCGGGTTATTCCTGATACACAAATGAGGGTTACTTTTGGACCTCAATCTTCCGGCGTGAGCCGTGTGCGGCGCATCGAAAGCTTGAGAGCATAGGGAGAAGGAAAAGAATGGGGACGAGGTTCCGGTTCCTGGCAGGAGTAGTGCTTCCAGTTTTGCTGCTCACTCTGAGCGCTTGCAAGACCAGCAGTTCATCGACTCCGACGGGCACTGGAGCCTTGTTCGTAGCCACCCAGGGAGACTCGTCGGTCTCGGCCTACACCATCGACCTGACGGCGGGGACACTAACCGCCAACGGCGACAGCGTGCCCACGGGCAGCGTGCCTGCAGCCATGATGCTGGCGCCCTCTGGGACGTGCGCTGTTCGTTGCCAACAGCGGGACGAATGACATTTCAGCCTACAGCGTGAATTCGGACGGCACGCTCACGGCGGGCGCGACCACTCCAACCGGTGGAATGACGCCGCTGAGCATGGCCATGGACTCGGGCGGCCACTTCCTCTTTGTGGCGAACCAGGGACTACAGATCGATCCGGCTTCCGGCACCATATCCGTATTCGCGGTCCAGGATGCGACTTTGACGGCGGTGCCGGGCTCGCCCTTTCGAGTTGCCGAGATCGGAGCATCGAGCGGCACCGGTCCCGCCGGAGTGGCAGTCACGCCCGACGCCAAGTTCCTGTACGTTTCCAATCAGTTCGACAGCACAGTTACAAGCTTCTCGGTGGATGCTTCCGGAGTGCTGACCCGCGGACCTGTGGTGCCGGTCGGTACCGTTCCTTCGGCCCTGGCTATATCTCCGAACGGCGGCTTTCTCTATGTCGCCAATGCAAGCACGGTGTCAGGGTTCGCAATCTGCAATCAGGTTGTGACCAGTTGCAATGATCCCAACGCTCCCGACGGCATTCTCGCCCCGATCACGGGCTCGCCCTTTTCGGCGGGACTGGGACCGGCGTCCATCGTGGTCGCGCCCTCCGGCAAGTTCATGTTCGTGGTTGACCGCCTCTCCAACCAGATTTCGGAATATAAAATCGCCACTGGAACCGGCGAGTCCTGACGCCGAATACGCAAGCCACCATCTCGACTGGAGCCAACCCGGTTTCGGCGGCGATTCGCGTGGGCACCACCATCGACGCCACCACCGGCGGCACCACGAACTATCTGTATGTGGCCGAGTTGGGAGGGTCGTCGCTCTCGATTTACACCTTCGATTCGACGAAGGGCACGCTGGGCCGCGTAGGCGCCCCCATCACCATCGATGGGGGACAGCCCTCGGCGCTGGCGGCGGAGTAGGCCGCCAGTTTCCGGTTTCCAGTTCCAGATTTCTAGTTCAAAGTCTATTGAGGTCTTCGGTCTTGCTTCGTGTACCTTAGTGACCTTCGTGGTTTATGCCTTCGCTTTACTTCCCCTGAAAGAGCAGCGGCGCAAAATTAGTCAGGTTGTCGCGCCACACCATCCACACGTGCATGCCCGGAGTCTGGATCGCCGTCGGTTTCAGGCCTTTCTCTTTCAGCCAGGCGATAAATTTCTGATTGCCGTCGAACAGGCCGTCTTCGGTTCCACATGCCACCCACAGCACCCGTAGCTTGGCATTGATGTCCGATGCTGACTGCGCGGTGATTCCCGCGAAAGATGATTCGAAACCATTCTGCCCGCCCAGGGGGGCGGAACTGAAGCCGCCGACGTAGGCAAAGTCGTCGAGATGATTGAGCCCCACCAGCAGACTCTCGGCCCCGCCCATCGACAGCCCGGCCACCGCGTGCTCCTCGCGTTTATCTGAAAGCGGATATTGCTTTTTCACCAGGGGCATGACTTCCTGAAAAAGCGCGTCGGAGAACCGCGAGTAGTTGCGGTGAACCAGTTCGGGGTCTTTCCATGCGCTCCAGCCCCGGGTGATCACTTCCATGGTTCCGTACCCCAGCGGCATGACTACGATCATCGGCCTGGCCTTCCCCTGCGCGATCAGGTTATCCAGGATCACGTTCGCCTTGCCCATGCCGGTCCACGCGCTGGGATCGTCGCTGTATCCATGCAGCAAATAGAGCACGGGATATTTCTGCTTGCTGCCGGGATCGAAACCGGGCGGAGTGTAAACGTAGTATTCGCTGTTTATGCCAACAATGTTTGAATGGTAGTAGTGATGATGCACCACCCCGTGCGGCACGTTCGCCGCCTCCCACGATCTGGGCGGCTGGCCGGGAACCAGGAAAATGTTCTGATTGCTGAAGAAGCTGGTCTTGATCGAAACATTGTGCGGATCGAGCACCTCGGTGCCATCCACGTTGAAGCTGTAGCTGTAGTACTGGGGAGCGAGTTTGGGAACGCTGGCGCTCCAGGCGCCCTCAGGTCCCTTGCTCATGGGAAACGGGTCTTTGGCACCTTCCAGATGCAGTTCCACTTTCGCGGCGTTGGGCATGGCGAGGTGAAACACCGCGGTCCCGTCAGACTGTACTTCCGGATAAGAGGGAGGCGCGGCATCGAGCGGCACCGGAGAAGCAGGTGGTGCCGGCTTGGCAGCCGTTTGCGCACTGGCTGCTCCAGTCCACAAGCTGCAGCAGAGCACGATGATTAAGACAAAGTATGAGAAGGCTGCCGGGTGGAACAATCGTGACATGAAGCATTCCTCTGTACGTGAAGTCAGTTGCGCCCAACAGTTTACACGGTGATTTAAAGTAGAGCCGGCGGAACGCCGATGCTACTTTTACGTCGGCACTTTGAGAATCAGGTAGCCGCCCGCCAGGCCAAACAGAAACGCAGGGGCCCAGGCCGCCAGAAACGGCGGCAACTGGCTGACGTTTCCCATCGACTCCGACAACCGCGAAACCATGATGTACAGCAACCCGATGCCGACGGCCGTAGCGACACCCGCTACCGCGCCGCGCTTGCCCGCGGCCAGCGCAAAGGGAATCGCCAGCACGGCCATGATCAGGGAATTGAAGGGGAAGGCAAATTTTTCCTGCAGCTGCACCCTCAGCCGCACCACATCGAAGCCGCTCTGTTGCAGGTCGCGAATGTAGCGCCGCAGGTCTTCGGAATTCATCTCGGACGACTGCCGCACTTCCTTCTTGAAGTACGCCGGAGGCTCGCTGATCGCAGCGAACGTGGCCACATCGAAAGTCCGGTAATCGACGATGGCGGAATCGTGCACGCTGCGTTCCCAGCCCTGGGTGCACACCCAGCGTTGCAGGCGTTCTTCCCAGTGCGCCTGGTCGGCGTACACCCGGTCGGTCAAGCGGAACGTTGCCGGGTCGAACTTGAACACCGAAAGATTGCCGAACTGGTCGCGGTCGGAATCAAAAAACTGGTAGTAGTAGATCGTCGAGTGCTGTCCGAAAATCCATTTGCGATCGGGATTCAGATAGGTCTGCGCCGGCTTGCCCTTGATCAGGTTGCGCAACGCGTCCTGCCGCTTGTTGGCGTGGGGAAGATAGAACTGATCGAAAAAGAACAGCCCGGCCGCCAGCACGGTCGATACCACCAGGATGGGCACGATCACGCGGTAGATGCTGATGCCGGTGGCCTTGATGGCGGTAATCTCGTTGGACCGCTGCATCAGGCCCAGCGTGATCAGCACGGCCAGCAGAATACTCAGGTGCAGCACGTTGTAGAGAAAAAAGGGAGCCACGTTGAGCAGATACTCGCCCACCACCAGCGGCGAAATGCGGTTGCGCAGGATGTCTCCCAGCAACTCAAAAAGCGTGAACACCTGCAACAGCATGAGGAACGACGCCAGGATCATGGTCAGGTAGAGCAGAAAATCCCGCAGCACATAGTCGTCCAGGATCATGGGAAAGCTGGCGCTGAATACGCGGCGCCGGCTGACCGCGCGCTGGAAGGCATCCTCGGGCCGGTTGAATCGGAACATGTTCCTCGTTCCTTGAACCAGCCTGGTCTTCAACGGATTCCAGCGGGCGCGGAAATGGCCGATCTCCAGGGGCCGGCGTTCCGCGCGCCACAACAGAAAGGCGCCGCCGAGAAAGAAGACGATGTTGGCCAGCCATGCCCCCAGGGCAGGCGGCACTTTGCCCTGGCGGGCCAGCGAGACGCCAATCAGCGTGACCGAGTAGTAAGCGAACACCAGCAGAATGGTAAGAACAAATCCCGCCGACTTGCCGCCCTTCTTGGCCGACAGCCCCAGAGGAATTCCAACCAGCGCCAGCACCAGGCATGAGGTAGGCAGCGCGAAGCGGCGGTGGAACTCGATGAGATACCAGGGAGCCACATACTTCTTCACCTTGCGTGCCTGGTCGCGCAGCTGCCATGTGCCCATCTGCGCCGCCGGCACCGGCTCCTGATCGCGGCTGTCGGTCTGCGGGACGGGTATCGGCACGTCGGTCTGGTCGAATGTCGAAATCTGGTAATGGTCGGCAGAAGCGGGATCGGTCTCGTGCGTGGACCCGTCGGTCAGATGCAGGTGCAGCATCTGCGGCCCTTCGCTGACCAGGATGCCTTGCCGGGCCAGGGTAATGCGCGGCGAGGCCGGGTTGCTGATGTCGGCGATGAAAACGCCGCGCCAGATGGCGGCGCCCTGCGCGGTCTTTACGTCCTGCACGTAAAGCACAAGCTTGGGAAAGCCCTCGTAGAAAACTCGCGGCTGGACTTCGAACGACGCCTGCGACGTCTTGAGCCGGTCCTCGAGCCTGCCCAGCGCCGCTTGCGATGCCGGCGCCAGGTACACGGCGTTGAACATCGCCAGGGCCCAGGCGGTCACGGCAAAAATCGAAACCACTCGCAGGAAGGTCCACACCCCGATGCCGCTGGCCCGCATGGCGGTGATTTCGCTGTCGGCGGCCAGACGGCTGAGCCCGATCAGAATTCCCACCAGCACACCCATGGGAATGGTGTAGGTGAAAGCCACCGGTAGGGTGTAGAGGAAAATTTCCAGCACGCTGGGCAAGGGCGCGCTGTTGCGCACCACCAGGTCGAGGATGTGTCCCAGGTCCCGCGTGAACAGCACAAATGTGAACACCGCAACGCCGATGGCGGCGTGCGAGATCACTTCACGCAGGATGTAGCGTGTCAGAATCCGCATGCGACTGACTCAAGGAGCAAAACCGAGCATAGCACGGCAGAATTGAAGGATAGCGGTAGTGTGAGAAAGAGCACTTCGTCGCATGGCACCTGGGTTGGCATCCTCGGAGACAGCGAGTCATCTCGAGAGCAGTTTCGAACCGCGTTGACGCGGTTAGAGCAAGTCGAGGTAGCTCTGCTTGGTCGGGGACTATCAGCTTACAGGCGTCCTTCGACTCTACAAGATGCTTCGCGAGCCCAACATCTAGCTCCGCTCAGGATGACAAGGGATGGTTCTACCCACGCCTGCGCCTATTCGGGTTTGAGGAAGAGGGCAGAGAGCGGAGGCAGGGTCAGGCTCACCGAAAAGGGACGGCCATGCGTGGGCTGAGCATCGGCGTGCACGCCTCCCAGGTTCCCCATGCCGCTTCCGCCGTACTCCTGGGCGTCGCTATTGAGAAGCTCCCGCCAGAATCCGCCGGAGGGCACGCCCACCCGGTAGCCGTAGCGCGGCACCGGAGTGAAATTGCAGACAATCAGGATTTCATCAGCCGGCGTTCGGCTTTTGCGCAACAGGGAAATAATGCTGGCGGCAGTGTCATTGCAATCCACCCATTCGAAGCCGGCGGAGTCAGTATCGAGCTGGTGCAGCGCGGGCTGCTCCCGATAAACCTGGTTCAGCTGCGCCACCCAGTTCTGCACTCCCCTGTGCACCGGATACTGCACCACATGCCATTCCAGGCTGGTGTCATGCGCCCATTCCCGCACCTGGCCGAATTCGCAACCCATGAACAGCATCTTCTTGCCCGGCTGCGCGTACATGTAACCGAACAGCAGGCGCAGGTTGGCGAACTTCTGCCACTCGTCTCCCGGCATTTTGCCGATGAGCGAGCCCTTGCCGTGCACCACTTCATCGTGCGACAGCGGCAGCACGAAATTCTCGGTGAAGCCGTACAGCATGCGGAAGGTCAGCTGGTTGTGATGGTAGCGGCGATGAATCGGGTCCTGGGAGAAATAAGCCAGCGTGTCGTGCATCCAGCCCATGTCCCACTTCATGCCGAAGCCCAGCCCTCCCACGTAGGTGGGCCGCGACACCATCGGCCATGCCGTGGATTCTTCCGCGATGGTCTGAATGCCCGGGTACTCCTTGTACGCTTCGGTGTTGAACTGGCGCAGAAAATCGATGGCTTCCAGGTTTTCGCGTCCGCCAAACTTGTTGGGAATCCACTCGCCCGCCTGGCGCGAGTAGTCGAGGTAGAGCATGGACGCGACCGCATCCACGCGCAGGCCGTCGATGTGATACTTGTCCAGCCAGAACAGTCCGCTGGCCATCAGGAAGCTGCGCACCTCGTTGCGGCCGTAGTTAAAGATGAACGTCTTCCAGTCGGGATGAAAGCCCTTGCGCGCGTCGGCGTGCTCGAACAGATGTGTGCCGTCGAAATAGGCCAGCCCGTGCGCGTCGGTAGGGAAGTGCGACGGCACCCAGTCGAGAATCACGCCGATTCCTTGCTGGTGCAGATAGTCCACCAGGTACATGAAATCCTGCGGCGTGCCGTAGCGCGAAGTGGGCGCAAAGTATCCCGTGGTCTGATAGCCCCACGAGCCGTAGAAAGGATGCTCCATGATGGGCATCAATTCCACGTGGGTAAAATTCATTCGCTTGACGTATTCCGCCAGGCGGGGCGCGGTTTCGCGGTAAGTCAGCGGCCGGTCGCCCTCTTCCGGGACGCGCATCCACGAACCCAGATGCACCTCGTAAACCGAAATCGGGGCCTGCAGCGAATCCCGCTTTGCCCGGGTTTCCATCCACTGCTTATCGGCCCACTGGTATTCCAGGTCCCACACCACCGAGGCAGTGCGCGGAGGTTTCTTCGTGAAGAATGCCGAACGGATCGGCCTTCTCGCCCACGTGTCCCTGATTGTGGGAAACGATGTGGTACTTGTAGAGCGCGCCCTTGCCGACTCCGGGCACGAAGCCTTCCCAGATACCGGAACTGGCGCGCGCCTCGCAGAGGATGCGATTGCGTGTCCCAGCCGTTGAAGTCGCCGACCACGGAAACCGAGCTGGCGTTCGGCGCCCACACTCCAAAGTAGGTGCCTGCCTTGCCCGCGACCGTAGTCATGTGCGCGCCCAGCTTGTCGTAAATCCGGTAGTGCGTGCCTTCGTTAAAGAGATGGAGGTCCTGCTCGGTCAGCAGGCTGAGGTCGCTGCGCAGCGGGCGGCGTTAACGTGGGTGTGGTTTCTTTGCTCATCACTGAAGTAATTCTCGCTAGTGTATCGGAGTTTCGGCCATGAATGCAGCTTTGAGCAGGATGTTTTACCTTTGCGAACCTTGCGGCAGTAGGTCAATCTCACGGATTTCCTTCGTGGACCTTCGTGTCCTTCGCGGTTGATGCTCTTCAGATACTGCCGACCAACCGTCATGGCGGCCCATGCGGTAAAAGCTTCTACCGCACGAAGCGACGCGAGCGCATTGGTAACGTCGCGCAGGCAGCGACGACCCTGCTAGACTCCTAAGTTTGGAAATCTCACGCTCATGCCCGTTCTGCGCGTCGTAGTTCTGTGGCACCAGCATCAGCCGTTTTACAAGGACCTGGTCACCGGCAGTACCGGCTGCCCTGGGTGCGGCTGCATGCCCTCAAGGATTACTACGGCATGGTCAAGCTGCTGGACGAGTTTCCCAACGTTCACCAGACTTTTAACCTCGTCCCGTCGCTGATCACCCAAATACAGGACTACGTGACTGGAGCGGCGCTAGCGACCCGTTCCTCGAGGTTGCCGCCAAGCCGGCCAAGAGATCTCACTCCTGACGAACGTCATTTCGCATTGCAGTATCTCTTCCAGGCCAATCCGGTAAATCTGATTGGACGCTATCCCGCGCTACCGGGAGTTGTGGGACCACTTTCGCAGCGCCGGCGGCACACCCGAAAGCGCGGAGAAATATTTCTCGCCGCAGGACTTCACCGACCTGCAGGTGCTCTCGCAGATCGCCTGGTTCGACGAATACTTCCTGGACGACCCGAACATCGCCGGGCTCGTTCAAAAGGGACACGGCTACTCGCTTGACGACCAGCGCTTCGTGATGGCCCGTGAACGAGAATTGCTGGCCAAGGTCTTGCCCGCGCACGCCGAAGCCGCGCAGCACGGACGAATCGAGATTTCGACTTCCGCCGTTCTATCACCCCATCCTGCCGCTGGTCTGCGACACCAACATGGGCGCCGTTTCGACCCCGGGGCTGCCTCTGCCCCAGAATCGCTTTCGCCATCCCGAGGACGCGCGCGAACAGTTACAGCGGGGACTGAATCTCCATCAGGAGGTTTTTGGAATTCGTCCCCAGCGGGGTTTGGCCGTCTGAGGGCAGTGTCTCGGAAGAAGTCCTGGGCATCGCGCAGGGCCTGGGCGTGAAGTGGATGGCCACCGACGAAGAGGTGTTGGGCCGAAGCCTGGGCGTGTCGTTCGCGCGCGACGCCCATGGCCATCTGGCCGGTGACCTGGCAGACAAGCTATACACCATCCATCGCTTCGAGAATGAGCAGACCGAGATGAACCTGATCTTCCGCGATCACACCATCTCGGACCTGATCGGGTTTGTCTATTCCGGGCATGCCACCTCAGGACGCCGCCCATCACCTCATGAACAACATTAAACAAGCAGCGCATCCCTTGTTAAATAATGGGCATGACGCGGTGGTTCCAATCATTCTGGATGGCGAAAATGCCTGGGAATACTATCCCCAGTCCGGCCGGGAATTCCTGCGCCGCTTCTACGATGCCCTGCAGCGTGAGGGCGGCGTCGAGGCGACGACGGTTTCCGAGGCCATTCAGCGCCACCAGCAGTTTCCGCGGCTCAAGTCGCTGGTTCCGGGCTCCTGGATTCACGCCAACTTCAACGTCTGGATCGGTGCGCCGGAAGACAACCGCGCCTGGGACTATCTCTACAACGCCCGCAACTTCTATGCCCAGGCCGCTCCCGAGGCCGGGGAAGAGCAGCGGAAACTCGCTTTCGAAGAAATCCTGATCGCCGAAGGCAGCGACTGGAACTGGTGGTATGGCCCGGAGCATCATTCCGCCAACGACCGCGAATTCGACGAACTGTACCGCAAACACCTTTCGAACATTTACCAGCTGCTGGGCAGCCGCCCGCCGGACTATCTGTCGCAACCCATCCTCGGCGGCGGGGAGCGGCCCGCGGTGGTGCCGCAGACCGCCTATATCCATCCCCGGATCACCGGCGACATGGTGCGCTACTTCGAATGGATGGGGGCGGCCGTGTACACCGCCGACCGGCGCGCCGGCGCCATGCACGGCAAACAATTTTTACTCGACGCGGTGTACGCGGGAATCGACGACACCTGCATTTACGGGCGCCTCGACTTTACCGAGAATAAAGTTCCGGCCGCCGATTTCGAACTGGTGGTCAACCTGGAGTCCTGGGCGGACGAAGGCCAGCGGCCACGCCGCGCCTTGCGTCTCGACACCGGAGTCGAAGAGCGCAGGATCCGGAACCTGGAAAATCAGCATTCCCGACTCCGAAGCTCCGCTCGCGGCGTCTGGCCAGGCCGGCGATCAGGTAATCGTCGCGCTGTTCCGAAACTTTGAATTCAAGCTTCCGCTGGAGTGGTTGCTGGCCACTCCCGTGACCTCGACCCCAGAGAGTGGGAACGGCAAACCTATGGTTCCAGTCGCGACCCGCCTGCGCATGCGCTTCAGTCTGTGGCAAAACGGCCTGCCCGCAGACGCACTTCCCGTGGAAGGCTGGATAGAACTACCCCTCCTCAGCGAAGAAGATCTGATCGCGCAGCAATAGTGTGGGTCGGACACTCCCTTCGACTTCGCTCAGGGCAGGCTTTGTCCGATGCCGTTGACTTTGGTTTTGCTTTGGAATTTTGATTTGGAATTTTGGTTTGGATCTTGGTTAGTCTGACACTTGTTTTTGCCTTCAAAAACATAAAGTCAGAATCGTCGGACAGAGCCTGCCCTGAGCGAAGTCGAAGGGAGTGTCCGGCCCACACCTACTCGAGTGCTCCCGGAATTCCTTCTGCGTGGCCTTTCTTTGCGTCCTTCGCGGCAGTTCTTTGCGCCCTTTGCGGTAAAAGGGTCTGACCTTGACCGCAATCATACAAAAACCTTGAACCGCAAAGTTCGCAAAGAAAACCGCAAAGGACGCAAAGAGTCCTGCATCAGGACACGTAGGCAATTCGTAACGCCATGCTACTGGCCGCCGGTGTCTGCCGTCATTGCCAGCGGACGGCTCAACTCCATCATCAACTCCGTGCCCGAGGGCAGCACCGCGGAGCGTTTCTTGCCCAGCCAATGCGCCGCCGTGAGCGTAGCGCCCACCGCCCCGCCGATCAGCAGACCTTTGCCGCCGCCGGCCAGGCCACCGATCAGCATTCCGCCGCCGGTGCCGAAACCAATCTCGGTCAGGTCCTTGCCATCGTGGCCGTCACCCTTGAACTGGCCTTCGGTGTTGACATCGGTTCCATTGTGCAGACTGGTGTCCACCATGGTGGCGTTCAGCATGTAGCGCTCGCCGTTGGGCAGGACGACAGCCTCGGGAAAAATTCCAATGGTCGGTTTGCCGGCGATGCGGCGCGGTTCGTTGACTTTGGTGACCCGCCCCTGCACCGTGGAGCCGACGGGGATTACAGTCTTGCCGTCGAGCATCACCGCCTCCACCACTCGCCCGGAGAAGGCATCGCCTTCCTTGCTCGAAAAAGTTGACAGCGTGTTTTCCAGTTTGACTTTGAATGCCGTGCCCGCGGGTAGAGCCATGTTGGTCTGTGCCCCAGCCGCGACCGCCAGACATATCACACTGAGCACTGCGAGTATCTTCTTCATCCCGCCTCCTGAGTTTCCGTTGCAAATCTGCCCCACCCGGCCGTAAAAATCCCATCAACCGGACATCGATAGCTTCCTCACTGCCGCCAGCACCTGGTCGAACGGCGCCCGGTCCGTCTGACTGTCTCCGCGATAGATGTACCCAACCTTGCGGTCGCGCTCGATGACCAGGGACGCCGGATGGGCGATGTTGATTGCATCCACGCCCAGCCGGTGATACAGCCCGTAAGCCTTGGTCACGGAGCGGTCCTCATCCAGCAGAAAGGGATATGACACGGGATGCGATTGCAGAAACTTGGCCGGCTTCCACACTCCCTCGCCCATTTCTGCCGCGATGTACACCAGTTGCGCTCCGGCCTGCTCGATTTCAGTTTTCATCGGCTCCAACTGAGCCATGCGTTTCACGCAATTCGGTCACCAGGTGCCGCGCAGAAACTCCACGATCAGCGCTCCCCGCGACAGAAAACCGGAAAGGGAGAGAATCCCGTCGCGATTCGCGGCCGACAGCAGGAATTCCGGCGCGCGCGAGCCGACAGCCAGAGTTTCCGTGCGATGCAACATCCTCCATCGACTCTAGAGCAGAAGTGCCGGACGCCAGCCTGTGAAAAACTCGAGGAACCATCATAGACACGGGCGATATAGAGTGTGTGGTCGCGGGCGACTCGCCCGCGGCCTTTGACGTTGGTTCTTGACTCTCGCGGGCGAGGGCGCCCGCGCCACACCGGAAAAACCGATATAATTTCCAGTCTCCACCCCACACAGAAAGAACGAGGCACACCAGCAATCATGGACGTGATCACGCAGATTCAGGAAATTCAGGCGCGGGAGATTCTCGATTCTCGCGGCAACCCCACGGTCGAGGCGGAAGTCACCCTGGCGGACGGAACCAGAGGACGCGCGGCCGTCCCCAGCGGAGCCTCCACCGGCGAGCACGAGGCGGTCGAGTTGCGCGACGGCGACAAGCAGCGCTACCAGGGCAAGGGCGTGCTGAAGGCGGTGGAAAATGTGAACGGCGAAATCGCCGACGCCCTGGCCAACCTCGACGCCGCCGACCAGCGCGCCATCGACCAGAAGATGATCGAGCTCGATGGCACCGAGAACAAGGGCCGGCTGGGCGCCAATGCCATCCTGGCGGTTTCGATGGCGGCAGCGCGAGCTTCCGCGGCCGCTTTCAGCCTGCCACTCTATCGCTATCTCGGCGGGGCCGGCGCCAATATCCTGCCCACTCCGATGATGAACATCCTGAATGGCGGTGCTCATGCCGACAGCAACGTGGATTTTCAGGAATTCATGGTGATGCCGGTGGGAGCGGAATCTTTTTCGGAAGCCCTGCGCTGGGGCGTCGAGGTCTTCCACACTCTGAAGGGCGTGCTCAAGAAGCGCGGCTACAACACCGCAGTCGGCGACGAGGGTGGCTTCGCACCGTCGGTGAAGTCGAATGTCGAAGGAATTGAAGTAGTCCTCGAAGCCATCACCCAGGCGGGATACAAGCCAGGCGAACAGATCGCCATCGCGCTCGATCCCGCGGCCAGCGAGTTTTATCAGGACGGCAAATACGTCTTCAAGAAATCCGACAAGTCAGCCAAGAGTTCCGACGACATGGTGCGCTTCTGGGCGAAATGGGTGAAGGATTACCCCATCGTGTCACTGGAAGACGGCTTGTCCGAGAACGACTGGGACGGCTGGCAGAATCTCACCAAAGAGCTGGGCGGCAAGATCCAACTGGTGGGCGACGATCTGTTCGTGACCAATGTCACGTTTCTGCAGGAGGGAATCGACAAGCACGTGGCCAACTCGATTCTGATCAAGGTGAACCAGATCGGCACGGTCAGCGAAACTCTGGATGCGATCGACCTGGCGCGCCGCAATGGTTATACGTCGGTCATCTCGCACCGCTCGGGCGAGACCGAAGACACGTTCATCGCCGACCTTGCGGTCGCGACAGGAGCGGGACAAATCAAGACCGGTTCAGCCTCGCGCACCGATCGCATCGCGAAATACAACCAGTTGCTGCGGATCGAAGAAGAACTGGGCGGAGCAGCAAGGTTCCTGGGATTGAAGGCACTGAACTACGAGGGTAGTGGGACGATGTGGGTCGGCTCCTGTCCGACGCAAGGTATAATCGCGGAAGCATATGGCGGAAACCGAGATCATTTTCTCCGTTCAGGAATCGGCTGAAGGTGGCTACGAGGCGCGGGCTCTGGGCCACGATATTTTCACCCAGGCCGATAGCATGGAGGAGCTTCGCGAGATGGTACGTGATGCCGTCCGTTGCCACTTCAATGGGGACTCGGCTCCGGCGGTGATTCGTCTGCATATTGTAAAGGACGAGGTCATCCCAGCTTGACATTGCCTCTGATCTTTCGGGTCAAGACCTCGCTAACAGGCTCCGCCAATACGGTACGTGGTAACCCGACAGCCAGGATCCACAATTCCTAAAATCAACTCTTCGCGGTACCGATCATCACGTCACAATTCCTGCGCATCACACGTTGAAGCTGGGAACGCTCAACGCCATCATTTCTGGGGTCAAAGGCGTCGGACAGGAGTGTCCGACCCACACTATTAAAATCCCATCGTGTCGTCCGCCGAGGGCCCGTAGGTCGCTGGCAGCGGCTTCCCGTTCAGACGCAGATACACGCCCAGCTGGGCACGGTGATGCACCAGGTGGTTCAGAAACATCTGCCGGTAAGCCAGGAAGCGCGATCCATTAAAAATAGGTTTGCCCTGAAAGCTGAGTTTCCAGTTCTGGGTCCAGGCTTCATCCGGCGTGTTTTTCAGAGCGGCGCGAACCTGGGCTGCGCCCTCGTCAAACACCTTTACAAGTTGCGCGGCGGACTCAAAAGGCACCCGCTGACGAGTGCTTTTGGAAAAGTCCAGTTCCGGAGTAGTCAGGATGGTGACTCCAAATCCCGCCAGTTCCGCCACATGCGGAGCAAGTTTGTTCAGCGGCATCGATTTGGGATGCGGCGTGAAGTCCTTTTTGTCTTCGGGCACACGTTCCAGCATGGTGCGGGTGGTTTTCGCTTCGGCATCAAATTCGAGAAGTAGAAGATCGCTGATGGGCATGCCTTCCTCCGAATGAAGATAGAACGACTATATTATGCGGTCGCGGATTTGAAAACCTGCCGCACTCGCCTATAATTTCTGTTCTTCCAATTTCTCTTGTTCCTCTGCGCCTCGGTAGTCCGTTGTCCGGCGAGCCAGACACAAAGCCAGGAGCTTAATGAAGCGTCCCAAACCACTTGTGCTGATCATTCTCGACGGCTGGGGCTACCGCGCCGAGAGCAAAGCCAACGCCATCGCCCTGGCCCGCAAGCCCAACTACGATCGCTTGCTGCGCGAATATCCCAACACGCTGATTCAGACCAGCGGCCACTACGTCGGCCTGCCCGACGGACAGATGGGCAACAGCGAAGTCGGCCATCTCAACATCGGCGCCGGACGCATCGTGCACATGGACAGCACTCGCATCGAACTGATGATCCAGAACGGCGAATTCTTTTCTCACCCCGTCCTGCTCGCGGCCATGAAGAACGCGCGTTCCGGCGGCCGCCGGCTGCATCTTTTCGGACTGCTTTCCGATGGCGGCGTGCACTCTTATCAGACCCATCTCTACGCCCTGTTGAAGATGGCCAAACAAAACGGGGTTGACCGCGTCTTCGTGCACGCCTTCATGGATGGCCGTGACACCCTGCCCACCAACGGCGCCGGATATCTGGAACAACTGCAGCAGAAGATGCGCGAGTACAACACCGGCAAGATCGCTTCCGTGAACGGACGCTACTACGCCATGGACCGCGACCGCCGCTGGGAGCGCATTCTCAAGGCGTTCAATGCCATGGTTTTCGGCGATGGCGAAGGCGGCAAGTATGTGGACCCGGTGCAGGGCGTGAAAGAGTCCTACAACAAGGGAGTGACCGACGAATTCATCGTGCCATTCGTTTGCGTGGACAATCGCGGCGAACCGCTGGCCACCATCCGCGACGAGGATTCCTGCATCTGCTTTAATTTTCGCGCCGATCGGGTCCGCCAGATCACCCGCGCCCTCACCCGCAACAGCGGACTGAACGCGCAAGGCGGAAGCGATCTGCCCGGCGCCGCCGATCTCGATGCCGCCATCCCTCGCGACCGCGTGCCCAGGAACCTGCATTACGTGTGCATGACCCAGTACGACAAGAAGTTCTCCCTTCCGGTGGTGATTCCCCCGGAATCGCTCGACAATATTCTCGCCAACGTGATGGGGCAGGCGAGTCTCCGTAACCTGCGCGTGGCGGAAACCGAGAAGTATGCGCACGTGACCTATTTCTTCAACGGTGGAATTGAGCAGCCGTTCCCCGGAGAGGACCGCTTGCTGGTGCCGTCACCTAAAGTTGCCACTTACGATCTGAAGCCGGAGATGAGCGCGGCCGGCATTGCCGACGCCGTCATCAAGGCTGTGGAAGACGGAACTTTCGATGTCATCATCGTCAATTTTGCCAACGCCGACATGGTCGGACACTCCGGCAAGATCGAGCCTACGATCAAAGCTGTCGAAACCGTGGACGCCTGCCTGGGCCGGATCGAACCCGCGGTCCGCGCCAAGGGCGGAGCGCTGCTGATCACCGCCGACCACGGCAATGCCGAGATGATGATCGATCCCGCGACGGGCGGCCCGCACACCGCCCACACCACCAATCCCGTGCCCTTCATTGTCGTGGCGGAAAACGGAAAGAAATTCTCGTTGAAGCCGGGCGGTTCGCTGCGCGATATTTCGCCGACGGTATTGGGTATGCTGGGCATCCCGCAGCCGAAAGAGATGACGGGGCAGGATCTGCGGGTGTCGCTAGCGAAAGTCTAAGCCGTTGAGGGTGCGTCTCCGTGTCCTCCGTGTCCTCTGTGGTTAAGTCTTTGATCCTATGAAACTCCTGACGCTGGTCCATCATCCCTTCGAACTGTGGAACACGCCATCCTGGTTCTCGGCGCGTCTGCGTCAGGATTTCCCCACCGTGGAAGCCACGCAGGAATCCAGCTATGAAGGAATTGAACCCCACCTCAGAGATGCGGAAGTAATCGTCAGCTGGTCGCTGCGTCCGGAGCAGTTCAAAGTCGCGACTAAGTTGCGCTGGATTCATTCTCCCGCGGCGGCGGTTCACCAGCTCATGTTTCCGGAGCTGATCAACAGTGACGTGGTGCTCACCAACGCCCGTGACGTCCACGGCCCGGTCGTGGCGGAGCAAGTCATGGCGATGATCTTCGCCCTGGCCAGGTGCCTGCCTCAATCGGTGCGCTTTCAGCAAAAGCATATCTGGGGACAAGGACCCATCTGGCGCGGGCACCCTCGCCCGCGGGAATTGGCAGGAGCTACTCTGGGCCTGGTCGGACTGGGCAGCATCGCGCGGGCCGTCGCAAAACATGCCTCAAATCTCGGCATGCGGGTGATCGCGGTGCGCGAGAATCCCGGGAAGGGAAGTCCCGAGGGCGTGCAGCAGGTCTTCGCCTCTTCCCAACTGGATGAACTGCTGGCGCAATCGGACTATGTTGTGCTGGCCGTCCCCGTCACGCCCGGTACCAACCGCATGATGAACGCCGACCGCCTGGCCAAAATGAAATCCGATGCCTGCCTGATCAACGTGGGCCGCGGTCCCCTGGTGGATGAAGAGGCGCTGGCTCACGCCCTGCGCGAGAAAATTATCGGAGGCGCCGCGCTCGACGTCTTCGAAGTCGAGCCCCTGCCCGCAGGACTCGCCCCTATGGGACCTGGAAAATCTTCTGATTACGCCCCACACCGCCGGACTCACCGAAAAACTCTGGGAGCGCCATTACCAGTGCGTCTCTGAAAACCTGCGTCGCTACCTGCAGGGCCAGCCTCTGCATTGGGTGGTGGATAAAAAGCAAGGCTATTAAAAGTAGCGCCGGCGTCTCGCCGGCTGTCCCGAGGGCGTCTCGCCCTCGGAGGTGCGGGCGAGAGCGCCCCCACCACAGCCGCCCAGACGGCAGCGCTACTCTGCTTTCGTCTAGCTGGCGCGAGGCATTGGTTTATCGCTCTTCTGAAAGTCCGCCTTGGCCTCGCCGGTGGACGTGACATCCTGCGCGCCCGTGTTTTCGAGGATCTCCTTGGCCTTCTTGGTCCAGTCGGAGTCATCGCAGTGCACCGAAAGCAGGATTCCGCCTTCCTTGATCCGGCCCTCGTAGCGCTTGGCCTCGAACTCCGGGATGCCCATGCCGATCAGGGCTCCGGTCAGGCCGCCAATGGCCCCGCCGACGCCCACGCCGGCCAATGCCGCCATGATCGGACCGGCCGCGATGAACGGTCCCAGCGCCCGGAATCGCCAGCGCGCCAATTCCAGCGAGCCAGCCCAGAGCGCCACCCACGACAGCTCCGGTTCCCGCTCCGGCTGCCGTGCCTTCGGGTGCTTTGGTGTTTTTCTCGGTGGCAAAGTCCTTGGTGCCATCGTTGTGCGGAAACAGGACTGAGATATCGGTATTGCGGAATCCCTTTTCGCGCAACATGTCCACCGCGGCCTCAACTCCGGCTCGGTCCCGATAGATCCCAAATGCTGCTGTGTTTTTGCCTGCCATAATGATCTCCTTATGATGATGTGGGTTGATTTCTAATGGTTGACGATATTATTTGGGTGCGACTTCAAGTTCGTTCGTGACCTTGTCTGCGCCTGCGATCTGCGCCGCTTTGGCCTCGATTGCCTGCTTTTCTTCTTCCGACTTTACCGGCCCCTTCAACGTCACCATTCCGTTCTGCGAGATGATCTTGACGTTGTGGCCATAGGTTGAAAGCGATTTGTCCTTGACCAAAGCCTTTCGGATTTGCTGCGTCAGTTGCCGGTCCGCGGAATTCTCCTTCTGCTTATCGGCGGTTGCTTCGGCGTCGTTCCGGTCACGCTGATTGACCTTGGTGTTGTCGGCGGGTTGATCTTGTGCGCCCGGTTGGGCCCAGAGCAATCCCAGACTGCTCAACAGGACAAATTGCGCGAGTAGTGCCTTGATTGTGAAGTTCTTCATGATGCGGTCCACCTCCTACTTTTGAATGCATGGTTAGGATGGCATGCAGGGGATCGAGGATGGCTGGGCAGCGAGCGAATTCGAAAAGGGTCAAGGCCACGGATTCGCACGGATCAACACGGATTCGCACAAGCCCAGGGTCAAAATATTTATTGCGATTTATCCGTGTGATCCGTGTCAATCCGTGGCCAGGTGTTCTAAGCGGCCGCGGAGATTCTCCGGATCAGGTCTTCCTGCTCATTCTTGCTCTCGGCCCCGATGGTGAAGGCGTCGAGCAAGCCGAGCGAGAGCGCATACTTCAAGGCTTCGTCCTGCCGGTTGCGCAAATCGCCCTGGCCCAGAATTTTCATTCCGACAATTCCTTTTCCGGCGGCCTTCATCTCGCGCAGTACGCCTACGACCGTGTCAGGATCGGCGTCCATGTGCGAACCGATCGGGTTGATGCGCACCAGATCGACTTCCACCCAGGGTGACTTGGCGGCGGCACGCAACGCTTCGATGCTGTGGCAGGAGCACCCATGGGCCCGGATAGTTCCTTTTTCCTTGGCTTCGGAGAAAACGTCCATGACGCCACGGTAGCGCTCGGTCCAATCGCCTTCAGTGAGGCAGTGCATCAGGCAGATATCGACGTAGTCGGTGCCCAGTTCCTTGCGAAAGCGGTCGAGATCGGCACGGGCCTCGGCGGGATCGCGCGCCCAGGTCTTGGTGAGCACGGTCACCTGGTCGCGGCGGAGATGTTTGAGCGCCTCGGCCACGTGAGGATGGCTGCCGTAAGCATCGGCGGCGTCGAAGAAGCGCAGGCCGTTGTCGTGGCCGTTGAGCAGCAGATCGGAGAGGCCCTTCACACCCAGCGCAGTCTGGTGAGAGTGATGTCCGCTGCCGACCGTGCCGGTTCCCATGGCGAGACGGCTGGTCTTGATTCCCGGTCTTGCCCAGCACCACCGTATCCGCCGCCGTGAACTTGCGCGGCAATGCCGGCAGCGCGCTCATGGCCCGGGCCAGGCCTCGCGATCCAATCCACGCCGCTCCCACCCCGGCGGTTGCTCCGATGATGAAGTCTCTGCGTTTCATGGTGCCTCCTCGAAATGAAAGTCTTCTTTTGCCTGGTTAGACGAAGTCATCGCGAATCTGGATATCAACGGCGATCACTAGGGTCGATTGTCCCGTGCGTGAACAAAGGTTCCGTGGCACATCGGCGCTCCAGACCACCCTACCCCTCAGCCTGCCCGAATTCAAGCCTTGGTCTGGGAGAGCACGAGTATTTCGGAAAGGGCACGGCTTCAGTTCATTCCAACCGCCAAGCCGATTGTGGAAGGACACGACTTCAGAGGCTGCGGAAAAACTCGCATGTCGAACTTCCGTGGAAGATGGGCCCTCGGGCCGCGTAAATCGTCAGCAACGAGTGTGGGGTTAAGCCCTCGTGGGATCTTTGTCCGGGCAGTTGAATTTCTCCGCGAATGTAAGTCGCGCTACTCATGGAAAGCAATGTTGGCTTCAGCCATGGGATTCGATTTTCCAGGCTGTTCAGCCTCACGAATGGAAGTCGTTTTCGGAAACTAAGACGGCGTGCCACTAACCGACTGCCCTCTCGTCCCCGCATTTCTACAGTGTTCCATGTAGTAGTTCTGAGACAACTCCAAATTGGCACGATGGATCAAAAGCAAAGTCATTAGGCCAAGATTGATTTGAATCACCAATGAGGTGACACATGCTTTGGACAATTTTTGTGATTCTGTTGGTCCTGTGGTTGCTGGGACTGGTGAGCTCCTACACGCTGGGCGGATTCATCCACATTCTTTTGGTGGTGGCGGTGGTGGTATTGCTGATCCAGCTGTTTTCGGGGCGCCGACCCGCGCTCTGACCCGCGAGGAATCCGGCAGGGCAGACTATTCGGGCCTTGGCAACACATCGAATTCTATTTTAAGGAGGATCAATTGAAACGATCTCTTATCGCACTGATGTTCAGTTTGGTCATGCTGGGTACCATGGCTTTCGCGACCGCCAAGGAAGATTCTGTGGAGCGCCTGCAGAATGCCGGGGATGTGCTCAAACAAATCATGGATGCGCCCGACAAGGGCATACCTGAAGAAGTTCTGGACGACGCGAAATGCATCGTCGTGGTCCCGCACCTGATCAAGGCCGGTTTCATTTTCGGCGGTAAGCACGGCCGCGGCGTCGCCAGTTGCCGTACCGCCACCGGCTGGAGCGCCCCCGCATTCATCTCCGTGGGCGGAGGCAGCTGGGGACTTCAGATCGGGGCCGAAGGCGTGGACCTGGTCATGCTGGTGATGAACGACAAGGGTCTGCAGCACCTGCTGTCCAGCAAGTTCCAGCTCAGCGGCGAGGGTTCGGCTGCGGCCGGACCGGTGGGGCGTCATGCCTCGGCCGGCACTGACTGGAAGATGAATACCGAGCTGCTCACTTACTCACGCTCCAAAGGCGCATTTGCCGGCCTGACTCTGGAAGGCGCCGTGATCGAGCAGGACTCCGATTCGACCACCGCCATCTATGGCCACGATGTAGGGTTTCGCAAGGTCCTCATCGGCGACGTGAAACCGCCGGCTGCGGCTGCGTCTTTCATGTCCGCGCTCTCGATGGCCGGTCATCAGGCCGCCGCCCACGAGGCCAGGGAGAACATACCGGACAAGAAATAAACTCGTGCGGAATCGCCGCTTCGTCCACCAGCCCCGCCCACCGGCGGGGCTCTTTTGTGCCTGCGCCCAGGCTTATGCATGCAGGCCATGGAAGAATTGAAGTTTACGGCCGCACAAACCACGTGGGGACAGCCGCCCTCGGCTGTTCGGTGGAGCGCAGCTCCGCTAGCTTTTCCAAAAGGCCTGGGAAAACCCAACGCAACATGTAGAAGGGTACAGGACCAGACTGGGCGAGCCTTGCTCGCCCGGACAGCCGAGGGCGGCTGTCCCCACGTGCTCTGCTGGAGGCTCCGCGACGCTCGCAAGCGAATTGTGTTTGAATAGGGGCCATGGACCTGATTGCACATTTCAGCCGTCTCTTCGCCTACGACGGTTGGGCGAATCAGGAAGCGCTCACCAGCTTGCGCGCCGCTGAGACTCCACTGCCTCAGGCCGCTGAAATTGATGGCGCACATTTTTGCCGCGGAACGTCTCTGGATGGAACGGCTCGAACAGAAGCCGCAGACCCTTCCGGTCTGGCCTGAGTTCACAGCCGAAGAATGTGAACGGCAAGCGGCAGAGCTGCCCGCACTCTGGAAAAGATACCTGGCCGCCAGCAGCGAAGCCGACCTGGCCACGACCGTCACCTATCAGAACAGCCAGGGCGAAACCTGGAGCAGCCGCAAGGACGACATCCTGATGCACTGATCACGCACTCCGACTCTATCATCGCGGCCAGGTGGCGGCGGCCGTGCGCGCCGCCGGATTCACTCCGGCCTACACCGATTTTATCCACAGCATCCGCCAGGGATTCGTAAAATAGCTCTATGCCAGACTCGATCGCCAGTCACACCAAAATCACTCCGCTCTTCGCGCTGCAGTTTTGCGTGGTGCTGATCGTCATCGGAGTTGTCGCTGCTGCGCCCTGGAGTGTGGAATGGCGCCCGCCTGGCCGGACTTTGCATCGCCGTTCCAGCCGCCGTCTTGCTTTTCACCGCCCGCTGGCAGTTGGGACAATCGTTTTCGGTGACTCCCCAGGCCAAAGAACTTGTAACCCACGGTTTGTATGCAAAAATCAGGAACCCGATCTACGTGTTCAGCGGTTTGCTGGTACTGGGCATCTTGATTTCCCTGCAGTATCGTTATGCGCTGCTCCTGCTGCTGGTTCTGATACCCATCCAGATTGTCCGTGCCCGCCAGGAAGCCAGAGTGCTCGAAGCCAGGTTCGGCGACCAGTATCGCAAATACCGGGAGGGAACCTGGTTCTGACCGGACGCATCATATCCAGCAAGCAGCCTGGAAAGAGTCGTGGAGTAAACATGCGGAAGTTCTTATCAGCGCCGGCCATACTTGCTCTGGCTGTCTTGTCCGGGATCTCGACGTCATGGATCTCTGCGGCGCAGGCACAAGGCGCCCCGGAACCCGCCTCGTCCCAGGTTCAGGATGTGGCCTCGCCCGCCCCGAAGTCCGCGCCGGCGGCCGATGCGCTGCCGCCCGGGACCGTTCTCTCCGTCGAGTTGTCGAAGTCGCTGGACGCGAAGAAGTCCAAGGCCAATGCCAAGATCGAGGCCAGGACCGCGACCGATCTATTGGTGCACGGTCAGATCGTGGTCCCGCGAAACACAAAAATCATCGGCCACGTGACCGAGGCCAAGGCCCACAGCAAGGCGTCTCCAGGTTCGCTGCTGGGAATCACTTTTGAGCGCATGCTCCTGAAAGGCGGACGCGAAGTGCCGTTGCTGGCCGTCGTGCAGGCGATTGCACGCCCCTTGCAGCTCAATAACCTGGGAAACGAGCCCGATGCTCTCACCAACGCGGCCTCGGGCATGCCGGGCCGAACCCCTGCCTCGGCTGGCGATTCCACCGCCCCCTCCATCCCTCCGAAATATCCGACCTCCACCATTCCCGAACCGCCGGGCCTCAATGTGCCCAACCCTTCCACCGTGAGCCCGCTCGCTCCCACCAGTCGCGGAGTCGTCGGGATAAAAGGTCTCTCTCTGGAGACATCAGGCCCAGTGTCCGTCCTGACCTCGAACACCGGCGAACGTTCATCTCGACAGTGGAACGCAGTTGATGCTGCGCGTGCAGTAAGAACAAAACTCCGTAGTGTCATCCTGAGCGGAGTAGCTGCTTCGCGCAGCGAAGCAGCTGCGCAGTCGAAGGACCCCTGTAGTCGAGGGCCCCTATAGTAAGGGCAGTCCTACCGAAGCAATTCAGCCCGCTGGCAAAGCTTTCAGGAAGCCAGCGCGTAGCGGCTGTCGGCGCGGCCGAGCAATGCCATCATCTCGTCCAGCGAAGCAATGTCGAACTCCGACATGGCGTTGGTATGCTCCAGCTTCTCCCGTACGTATCGGGAAGGATTGAACAGCTTGAAACGGATATCGTGGTCGCGGCACCAGCGCTGCAGAAATACCAGCACGCCGATCGCGCCTCCGCCGATGGCCTGCATTTCCGTCAGGTCCAGCACGATGACGTGAGCATCGCGTCTGCGATGGCAACCGCGTCGCGCAATTTGAAAGCCTCGTCACTGCGAACAAATCTGCCTTCGCATTCCACCACCGCCATGTCACCGACTTTATCGACGTGTATGTTGGACATGATTCCCTCCATATTCGATGTGCCGATCGTAAGAGCACGAAGAGTTGCCAAGACCGCAGTCCTGTGTTTTCTGAGGGATAGGTCTATGGCAAATGGAAGGCGAGAAAGTTCGGTCGGCCAGCGGGAATTTCTGAGCTAGGGAAAATGCTGTAGGTCAGCAAGTGTGGTCGCGGGCGACTCGCCCGCGATTGGCAGCAATGTAGGCGCGAGCGCCCCGCTCGTGCGGGCACCACCACGACCAGTGAATTCCGAACGCGTGTAAGCCACCCGTCCTTCCCCACCAAAACCCAGCCGAGCTTCGCTCGGCCTGGACGGGCGAGGGCGCCCGTCCCTACACGGGCGAAGGGCAGCAAAAGCAAAAGCCCCGCTCGAAAGCAGGGCTCTTGCTGAGGTTCGAAATCCGACGCCAGACGTCAGGGTTAGCCGACGACTGAAGACTGACGACCGACGACTGTTCTTAGTACATGCCTTCCATACCGCCGCCGCCGTGTCCGCCGCCGGCTGGAGCTCCCTTTTTCTCTTCCGGGATCTCCGCCACCAGCGCTTCGGTGGTCAGCATCAAGGACGCGATCGAGCCGGCGTTCTGCAGTGCGGTGCGCACGACCTTGGTCGGATCGAGCACGCCCGCCTTGACCAGGTCTTCGTACTCGCCGGTCAGGGCGTTGTAGCCGAAGTTGTTGTCCTTCGAGTCGTTGACCTTGCCCAGAACGATTGCGCCTTCTTCGCCGGCGTTCTCGGCGATCTGACGCAGCGGTTCTACCAGGGAGCGCCTTACGACGTTGACGCCGATCTGCTCATCGCCCTCGAGCTTCAGCTTGTCGAGCGCGCCTGACGCAACGGGCCAGGGCCACGCCGCCGCCGGGGACAATGCCTTCTTCCACGGCCGCACGGGTTGCGTGCATGGCATCTTCGACGCGAGCCTTCTTCTCTTTCATTTCGGTCTCGGTCGCAGCGCCAACCTTGATCACAGCCACGCCACCGACCAGCTTCGCCAGCCGCTCCTGCAGCTTCTCGCGGTCGTAGTCGCTGGTGGTCTTGTCGATCTGGCTGCGGATTTCCTTCACCCGGCCTTCGATGTCCGAGTGCTTGCCTTTGCCTTCGACGATCGTGGTGTTGTCCTTGTCCACGGTGATCTTCTTGGCCTGGCCGAGGTCGCCAATCTGGACGTTCTCCAGCTTGATGCCCAGGTCTTCGGTGATGGCCTTGCCGCCGGTGAGGGTGGCAATGTCCTGCAGCATGGCTTTGCGGCGATCGCCGAAGCCGGGGGCCTTGACGGCCGCGACTTGCAGCGTGCCACGCAGCTTGTTGACGACGAGGGTGGCCAGCGCTTCGCCTTCGACGTCCTCAGCCACGATCAGCAGCGGTTTGCCGCTCTTGGCGATCTGCTCCAGCAGGGGCAGCAGATCCTTCATCGAGCTGATTTTCTTTTCGTTGATCAGGATGTAGGCGTTCTCCAGCGAAACTTCCATGCGCTCCGGGTCGGTCACGAAGTAAGGAGAGAGGTAGCCGCGGTCAAACTGCATGCCTTCGACTACTTCCAGCTGGGTCTCCAGCGTCTTGGCCTCTTCGACGGTGATGACGCCATCCTTGCCGACCTTCTTCATGGCCTGGGCAATGATGTTGCCGATGGTCTCGTCGTTGTTGGCGCTGATCGTGCCGACTTGGGCGATCATGTCGCCGGTGACGGGCTTGGAGAACTTGTCCAGTTCGCCCTTGATGCGGTTGCCTTCTTTGTCGAGGCTGCCGCAAATTGCGGTGATCGCCTTCTCGATGCCGCGCTTCATGGCCATCGGGTTGGCGCCGGCTGCGACGGTCTTCACGCCTTCGCGGTAGATCGCCTGGGCCAGAACGGTGGCGGTGGTGGTGCCGTCGCCGGCAACGTCGGAAGTCTTCGAAGCCACTTCGCGCACCATCTGTGCGCCCATGTTTTCGAGGCTGTCTTTCGAGTTCGATTTCCTTGGCGACGGTGACGCCGTCCTTGGTGATGGTCGGCGAACCGAATTTCTTTTCGATGACCACATTGCGGCCCTTGGGGCCGAGAGTGACTTTTACCGCGTCAGCCAGTAAGTTGACGCCGCGGAGAATCGCCTGTCGCGACTCCTCGCCATGTACGATCTGCTTTGCCATATCTGAAATCTCCTATCGCGTTCGATTTGCAGGCCTGGCCTGCGGAAAAGTCTTGGAAAGACTCAGTTCGGTTACTAGTTCTGAGTTCCCGGTTCTCGACGTTAGCGGCGTGATCCGGCGAGTTCTTTCTTGGCGGCGCCGGTCAGGATGCCCAGGACTTCCTCTTCGCGCATGATGATGAAATCTTCACCATCCAGCTTGATTTCGGTGCCGGAGTACTTGCCGAACAGGATGCGGTCGCCCTCTTTCACGGCCAGGGGGAACACCTTGCCTTCGTCGTTGCTCTTGCCTTTGCCGACGGAGATGACTTCGCCCTCCTGCGGCTTTTCCTTGGCGCTGTCGGGGATGATGATGCCACCGCGAGTGGTTTCGCCTTCTTCAATCGCGCCGAACCAGACAGGCGGTCGTGCAGCGGGGTGAACTTTGCCATACTTGCTGACTCCTTTCGTTCGTTTGGGTTAAAATCCTGAGGGTTTGATAGCTAGAAACCGGCCAACTGTGCTTGTTAGCACTCACTGTTGGCGAGTGCTAATTGTAGGCAATGGGGTAGCCAGTTGTCAACCTCGGAACGCGGTTAGGATCCTGTAACATGTTGAATTTGTTAGTTCGGGGGCCAGCTATGAGAAAGCTCACCATCGGTTTCGCAACCGCTGCTTCTTCTGACCTCTGTGGCTCTGGCGCAGGACGACGAGATGGCGCTGCTGAACTTCGTTGTGATCCGGGACTACAACGGCAAGCCCATCCGCAATGCCAGCGTGGTCATGCATCCGGTGGAGAAGAACGGGAAACAGTCCAGGGGCGGACTGCAGCTCAAGACCGACGCGGAAGGCAAGGCCAGCTTTGATGGCGTGCCCTACGGTAAGCTGCGGATCCAGGTGCTGGCGCAGGGCTTCCAGACTTTTGGCGACGACTATGCCATCGAAAAGCCGACGGTGGAGATCACGGTCAAGATGAAGCGTCCCCAGGGACAATACTCCATCTATGAAGACCATCCCGAGCAGAAAAAGGACGAGCCCGGCAGCGGAGAAGCCGCCGCCGGAGAAGGATTCGAAGGACAAACCGCAGTAGAACGTTGCAGATTTGAGATTGTAGATTTCAGATTTAGAACCTCGGGTTTTCAATCTGAAATCTAAAATCAGCAATCTAAAATTTCGCATATGGATTATCTACTCAAGACCGAGCCTACCGCATACTCGTTTGCCGACCTGCAACGGGACAAGAGCACGGTCTGGGACGGAGTGTCGAATCCTGTGGCATTGAGAAACCTGCGCGCGATGAAGCCGGGCGACGGGCTGGTGATTTACGACACCGGCGACCATAAGAGCGCGATGGGGACGGCTTCGGTGGTTTCGGTGGATGCCTCGGACCCTAAAAATCCCCAGGTGAAGATCAAAGTTGGAAAGGCGCTGGGTAAGCCAGTGACTCTGGGCGAAGTCAAGGCCAACAAGCTTTTTGCCGACTCTCCATTGGTGCGTCAGGGAAGATTGAGCGTGGTGCCGCTGAGCGGGCCGCAGTTCAAGTTTCTGACTGGCGAGTGATGAAAATCACTCCGACTCATTTCGCAAAGAACGCGAAATGATCACCCTCGGTTTTTCTCGATTTAAATACTCTTCAGACACCTAGCTGGCTAGTTTGCGCAGGAATTCGCGCTCGTCCATGTGGTATTTGAAGGCCTTGTGGCCATCGATGAAGATGACTGGAACTTCGTCGGTGAAACGGCGGCGCAGTTCGTCGTCGCTTTCAACGTCGATTTCCCTCCAGGTAAAGCCGCCGCGGCGCTGCAATTTGGTCAGCGTCTCCTTGACGATCTCACACAGGTGACAGCCCTTGCGGGAATACACGACGACTTGGCGCGGCTCCGCCATGGGCGGAGTTTAGCAAGAGGGAAAGCACTTGGCAATTGGCAATTGGCATTGCAGGTAGCTGGATCGATGAAGCCGTGCCCGTCAAATGCTAATTAAGCGGCAATTGCTACGTGCCAAGTGCTCCTCTCAATTACAATCCCCAGCATGGATCGCGGCAAACCACTTTCAGGGAAGACCGCCCTGATTACCGGCGGAGCGCGACGCCTGGGCCGCGCCATCGGCGCTCGAATTGGCCGAGGCCGGGGCGGATGTGGCCATCACTTTTCGCAACTCCGCGCGCGAGGCCCAGCATACCGTCATCGACGTGGGCAGCTTCGGAGTCCGCGCCGTGGCTCTGCGTTGTGACATTACCGACGAAAAAAGCGTCCGGTCGGCAATCAAGGAAACCGTGAAGGAACTGGGCGGAATCGATATTCTGGTCAACAACGCCGCCAACTACGAGACCGCCGAATTCGGCGCGATCACCCTCCAGCAGTGGGACGCAATATTTGCCTCCAACACTCGCGGCCCATTTCTGGTCTCGCGCGAGGCCCTGAAGCATTTGCGGGAGCGGCGGGGAAAGATCATCAACATGGGTTCGCTGGGCGGTCTTGCGTCCCTGGGCCAGTCATGCGCACTATTGTTCGTCGAAGGCCGCGGTCCACATGCTGACCAAAGTGATGGCCAAAGCGTTGGCGCCGGAGATTGCGGTCAACTGCATCGCTCCGGGGATGATCGATCTGGGGGAAAAAGCGGCGGCCTCTTTCATGAAGAAGATGGCCCGGGAGACTCCGATGCGGCGCAATGGCAAGGGCGAAGAGATTGCCGCGGCGGCCCTGTTTTTCGCCACCGCGCCGCACTTTATTACCGGGCAAATACTGGCGGTGGATGGCGGATTGGGCCTGTGAAGTGGTCGAGTGTGGGTCGGGCACTGTTGTCGCGCCACAAACCACGTGGGGACAGCCGCCCCCCGGCTGTCAGGCGGAGCGAAGCTCCGCTATTTTTCTTCCACAGCAAAAACGGTCGAGGTGCGTTCGACTGGACAGCCGAGGGCGGCTGTCCCCACGCGGTTTGTGGTGCGAAAAGAGTGTCACCCACAACCCGACCCCACACAATTGTCAGGTCTGGAAGTTTGCGATATGGTGACGGGTTCATGACGAGACTGTTGAGCGGTACTGCTGCTGCTCGCTTCTTCGCTGGCCTGGGCCCAGACCCGGATCGAGGACGGGGGACACGAGATACAGTTTTGGACCGGCGGCGGCCACTCCGTCTCGGGCGGCACCTCGAATACCGGAGTGTGGAATGCCGGCCTGCGCTATGGTTGGGTTCTGACCCGGCCTCACGGGCCGGGATTTCTCAAAGGAAGATTCGAGTACGCGCTCGATGCCATACCGGCTTTTCTGGTGTTCCAGCCCGCCAACACAGCGTACGGAATCGGTTTCAATCCCCTGAACCTGAAGTGGAACTTCGCCACGCGGGGAAGGGTCGTGCCCTATCTCGAACTCAGCGGCGGGACACTGTTTACCAACCATGACGTGCCCTCCGGGACTGACCGGGTGAACTTCACATCTTCGGCTGCGCTGGGGGCGCATTTTCTGGGAGACACGCGCAACTGGAGCGTCGAGTTGCGCTACATGCATATTTCGAACGCCGGACTGAGCGATCCCAATCCCGGAATCAACACGATTCAGGTGCGGGTGGGAATCGGAAAGTTTTTCAGTAGCGGTAGAAAACCAAAACAGTAGAATTCAGGCCACAAGATCGGAGACCACGTGATTCGCAGATTCGCCAATGTCCTAGCCGTTGCCATGTTGTGCCTGCCGGTTTGCGCCCAGGCGCCCGCCGACTGGATCGCCGCCAGCAACAAGTACACCAACCTGCTGCTGACCGTCGAGATGAAGCACACTCCGGAGCTGGGTTCGAACCAGGGGCTGAGCCAGTTCGACACCGACGTGTCGCAGCCTACGCTGGCCGATGAAGACCAGGAGCGGCAGGAGACCGAGGCCGTACTCGCCACTTTCAAGAGTGCGGTCGGGCAGCAGAAACAGAAGGAAGTGGCGCAGGACCTTCGAGATCGTGATCCGCACAGTCGGAGTTGCAATTCCGGGAGCAGGATTTCGAGCGCGCCCACAAAGTGGATTTCCTGAATGCCAGCGGAACCGTATTCCGCGGGCTGCGAGTGCTGCTCGATGAGCAGACTCCCGCGGAGCGGCGGCCCGCGGCGGTGGTCCGCATCCGAAAATATGCCGGGATGGAGCCGGGATACAAACCCCTGGCCGACATCCTGAAGCAGCGCGTGATGGAGCAGATGGCGAAGCCGGGCGTGGTTTATCCCGCCCGCACCGAGATCGAAACCGAGACTGGGCCGCAATCCCAACTACATGGAGGGCATCGCCGCGCTGCTCGAGAAATACAAACTGACGGGCTGGCAGGAGCCGTACAACAAGCTCAAAGCGCAGCTCACCGAGTATGACGCATGGACAAAGGCCAATGTGCTGCCCAAGGCGCGCGCCGATTTCCGCCTTCCGCCCGAGGAGTATGCACTCAACCTGGAAGACTACGGCATCGACATTCCGCCCGCCCAGCTCGCTGCCATGGCACACCAGATGTTCGGCGAACTTCAGGCCGAGATGAAGCCCATCGCGGAGCAGATCGCGAAGCAACGCCACCTGCCTTCGAGCGACTATCGCGACGTGATCCGCGAACTGAAGAAGCAACAGCTGGTGGGCGACGCCATTCTTGCCGTTTTACCAGGAGCGCCTGAAGCAGATTGAAAAGATCATCGTCGATAAACAGATTGTCACTTTGCCCGATCGTCCGGCGCGGATCCGGATTGCCACCGCGGCTGAGACCGCGCAGCAGCCGGCGCCGCACATGGTGCCTCCTCCTTTTCTGCACAATACCGGGCAGAAGGGCGAGTTTGTTTTGCCCCTGAATATACCTGCAGGCGCCCGGCCAGGCCAGCGCCGAAAAATACGACGACTTTACTTTCGATGCCGCGGCCTGGACCCTTACCGCGCACGAGGCCCGTCCCGGTCACGAACTGCAGTTTGATTCCATGCTCGAACACGGAGTCTCGCTGGCGCGGATTCGCTACGCTTTCAACAGCACCAATGTGGAGGGCTGGGGACTCTATTCGGAATATCTCATGCGGCCCTACATGCCGCTGGAGGGGCAGCTGATTTCGCTTGACTACCGGTTGCTGCGGGCGGCGCGGGCGTTTCTCGATCCGGAATTGCAGGCGGGAAAGATTCAGCCGGCGGATGCGTTTCGCGTCCTGGAACAGGACGTGGTGCAGTCGCACGCCTTCGCGCAGGAGGAAGTGGAGCGCTACACCTATCGCGCGCCCGGTCAGGCCAATAGTTATTTCTACGGCTATACCAAGCTGATTGCCTTGCGGAAAGACGTGGAAGCGGCACTCGGCACGAAGTTTAATGAGAAGAAGTTTCACGACTTCATTCTGGCGCAGGGTCTGTTGCCGCCCGACCTTATGCGCAAGGCGGTGATGGAGGACTTCGTAAAGGCGCAGTGAGATGTGATTTTCGTAGCGCCGGCGTCTCGCCGGCTGTCGCGAGGGCGTCCCGCCCTCGCCTTCAAAAGCCCCACCCTGTCCCTCCAAAAAACGGAGAGACGAGGATGGGGCACCCCTCGGTGATATTCTTTTCCGCGTATGGCAACTCTGGTCGAGTGTGTTCCCAATTTTTCTGAAGGCCGCGACAAGGCGAAAGTCGATGCGATTGTCGAGGCCATGAAGATGGACGGCGTCTTTCTGCTGGATCGGGAGATGGATGCCGATCACAACCGCTGCGTGATTACCCTGGTGGGAGAGCGGGAGCCGATCCAGGAAGCCGCGATTCGGGGCGTGGGCAAGGCAGCGGAGCTGATTGATCTGAACCAAGCACCAGGGAGCGCATCCGCGCATGGGCGCCGCCGATGTGGTGCCGTTTATTCCCATTGACGGGGTCACGATTGAAGATTGTGTCGCCATGGCGCGGCATGTCGGCGAGCAGATATGGAAACGCTACCAGGTTCCGGTGTACCTCTACGAAGCGGCCGCAACCTCGCCCGAACGGCAGAACCTGGAAAACATCCGGCGCGGACAATTTGAGGGCATACGGGCAGACATCGCGACCAACCCGGCGCGCAAGCCGGACTTCGGCGAGTCGAAGGTGCATCCCTCCGCGGGCGCGACGGTCGTGGGCGCGCGCAAGTTTCTGATCGCCTACAACGTCTTTCTGAACACTCCCGATGTCGAGATCGCGAAGAAGATCGCCAAGGCGGTGCGCTTCTCGAGCGGGGGAATGCGCTTCGTCAAGGGCGCGGGATTTCTGGTCCGCGGGCTGGCGCAGGTCTCGATGAACCTGACTGACTTTGAGCAGACGCCGATCCACCGCGTGTTTGAAGTGGTGAAAAGGGAAGCGGCCCGCTACGGCGTCATGCCGGTGAGCAGCGAGATTGTCGGGTTGATTCCGAAGAAGGCGCTGGAGTCGGCGGCCGAGTGGTTCTTGCAGGTGGAGAATTTCGACTCCAGTCTGATTTTGGAGAACCGGCTGGCAGCGGTGATGGGCGGCAAGATGGCGGTTGGCGGACTGCGCGCCGGGGTCGAGCCCTTTGTGGAACAGCTGGCGGCGCCCACGGCGACTCCCGGCGGCGGCAGCGCGGCAGCGGCCAGCGGAGCCATGGCAGCGGGACTTGCCACCATGGTGGCTTCCATGTCGCGGGGCAAGAAGGCTTACCTGCAGCACGAGCGCGAGCTGAGCGAGGCCATTGCGCGGCTTTCGCAATTGCGCGAGGAATTGAAGGCGGCCATCGACGCCGACGCAGAGTCGTACAACGCGGTGATGAAGGCCTACAAGCAGGCGAAGGATTCGGCCGGCGCGGACGGCATCATTGACGCGGCTTTGAAGCAGGCGACCAGCGTCCCGCTGAGCGTGGCGGAGCGGGCCAGGGAAGTGGTGGGGATCGTGGAGCGGCTGCAGCCCATTACGAATCCGAATATGAAGTCGGACCTGACCACGGCCACGGCGCTGGCCGGGGCGGCCATTCAAGGGGCGCTGGCTAACGTGGAAATCAATCTGGAGTCGTTGAAAGACGGCGCCTTTACGGCAGAAACCCGCAAAAAGGTTGCCGCCCTGACAGCTTGACGGCCGGGGTCATGCACCTCTCTTGGCACGACACCTGCCCTTTCGTTTCGCCTTTCTGCCGCAAAATGAGCATACAATGTGGACATAAATCGCATCTAAACGCACATATTCTTCGAGGTAGTTCATGAAAACAGTGAAGGGTAGTCTTTGCATTCTGCTGCTGGTGACCGCGACCGCCTGGTCGATGCCGCTGGGCAGTTCGGCGCGCACCGTGATTCCTTCTGATATCCAGCAGATCATTTCCGTGGACTATCGCGCGCTCAAGAATTCCGATACCGCCATGGCGCTGAAGCAGCAGGTGCTGCCGCCCAGTCTCAAGGAATTTGAAGGCGCGCTGCGGGGCGTGGGTATCGATCCCGACAAGGATGTCGAGCAGCTCACCTTCGCTTCCTATCGCAGCGGCAAGCAGGGCGTGAAGGTGGTGGGGGTGGCGCAGGGACAATTTGCCATGGCGGCGGTGCTCAAGAAAATGCGCCTGCGCAAAGTGAAACCGATCAAGCTGCGAAATGCGGACATCTATCCGATGCCGGCGGGCATGCAGATGACCTTCCTCGACGAGAGCACGCTGCTTTTCGGCGACAGCGCCGCCCTGCGCGGCGCCCTGGATGCGCGCGATGGCTATACCTACACCCTGGACAGCAACACCCAGATCGCGGACATGATGGGGTCGGTCGATTCCGGCACGGTGTGGAGCGTGCTCGATCAGCAGGGAACGCAGAACATGCTGCACTCCGCCCTGGGCGACGCGGCCGGACTGGCGGACTACGAGACGGTCAAGAAGCGCATTCTGGGTTCGCGCTACGCCATGAATTTCCAGAGCGGCGTGAACTTCGATCTGGATGTGGTGACGTCTGATTCGATGACCGCAACCACGCTGTCCTCGCTGCTCAAGGCGGGGATGCTCTACAAGAAGATGTCGGCCACTCCGGTCGAAAAGCTGGCGCTGGACAACGTCACCGTCAACTCCGACAGCTCGAACCTGCAGATGCACTTCAAGGCGGACGACAAGCAGTTCCAGGGGTTGATGCACTCGCCGTTGTTCGCGGCGGTGTCGAAGTAGGTCAGATGTAGGCGCGAGCGTCCCGCTCGTGCACGCGCCGGGCGGCTGCCCGGCGCGAGTTCTGTCCGATCCCTTCCGGGGCTGAATCTGATATCTCATTGTCCACCCTGAGCGAGCTTGGATCGTCCGCTGGGCTGCATTCGATCCGGCCACGTAAGCGGCTCGTCCTGAGGACTGTTGATGGCTGATGAAAGTCCGCTCCAGGCGTTATCGCGGGCCTCACGCAAAGGGAATCGTTCGAATGGAACTCAGGCTGACAGGGCTACTTGGCTTTCTGTGCCTGCGCCTTTTCTCTCTTCTGCTTTGGCCCAACCTTCTTTCACGATCTGGCGGGCGCGGCCCAGGGCCAGGGAATCGGGCGGGACATCTTCGGTGACGGTGGTGGCGGCGGCCACGTAGGCGCCTTTTCCAATGCGAACCGGCGCGATCAGGATGCTGTCGCTGCCGACGAACACACCGTCTTCGATGACCGTCTTGTGCTTGTTCACGCCGTCGTAATTGCAGGTGATGGTTCCGGCGCCGACATTTACTTTTTCGCCGACTTCGGTGTCTCCCAGGTAGGTCAGGTGGTTGGCTTTCGAGCCCTTGCCAACGCGGGTCTTCTTCAGTTCAACGAAATTTCCGATGTGCGCGTCTTCGCAAACTTCGCAACCGGGCCGCAGATGGCTGTAGGGACCGAGTGAGGCGCGCGCTCGGATCACAGAATGTTCCAGCACGCAGCCGGTCTGGACCAGTACGTTGTCTCCAATCTCGCAGCTCAGGATTACGCTGTAGGAAGCGATGCGGGTGTCGCTGCCGACGCGGGTTGTGCCCCGCAGCTGGACGCTGGGTTCGATGACGGTATCGGCGCCGACCTCGACGTCGTTGTCGATGACGCAGGTCTCAGGAAAGAGAATGGTGACGCCCTGGTCCATCAACTGCCGGCACTTGGCCAGGCGCATGTGCTGGTCGATCTCGGAAAGTTCGGCGCGGGTGTTGCCGCCCAGGACTTCATGGGCATCGTGGGCTTGCACGGCAACCACGCGCTGCTTGGCCGTGGCCAGAATCGCGGCCATGTCGGTGAGGTAAAACTCGCCGTGATGATTGTCGGAGCCCAGTTTGTCGATGCGGCTGAACAACGCCCGGGCGTCGAAGGCGTAGAAGCCGGCGTTGATCTCGTGTATTTTCTGCTGCGCCGGCGTCAGGTTCTTCTGTTCGACGATGGCCTTGACCTCAGGCTGGCCGGGTTTCTTGCGGACGATTCTTCCGTATCCACTGGGGTTTTCCAGACGGGCGGTGAGCAAGCGTCATCGCGGCTTTCTTCGAGAGATGGAAATCGCGCAGCTGCTCGATGGTCTGCGGAGTGATGAGCGGGGCATCGCCGGAGAGCACGATGACGAGATCGTACGGCGCCAGCGCTTCGCGGGCGACCATCAGGGCGTGTCCGGTGCCGCGCTGCTCCTGCTGCAGCACGAACCCTATGCCGGTAGCGGCCACCGCGCTGCGGACCCGGTCGGCTTCATGTCCGATGATGGCGAATACGTCGCTGGCTGGGACCACTCTGGTCGCGGCTGCGATCACGTGGGCCAGCAAGCGGTTTCCCGCCAACCTCATGCAGCACCTTGGGGTGCTTCGACTTGAGCCTGGTCCCTTTGCCCGCGGCCAGGATGGCAATCGCGGTCCTGGGAGTCCGAGGCGGATGGTTGTTGGCTTTCGGCATTCGATCCAATATACCGCGAGAGCTCCGTGCCGGGCAGGGTTACGGTGGTTACCGGTCGGATGCGGGTGGAACTGGTGTCCGACGCATCGACCCGATCCAACTTCAGATCCTTCTTGCCGGTTTCTAGCCCCGAACTGGGAATGAACGAACGAACCAAAATCGAGATCAAAATCAAAGTCAAAGGCGGCGGCGAGGGCGCCCGCCCCACACAATCAGGCACACTATGGGGTGGCGGCGCGGGTTCCGCCGGGGGCCTGGGTGGCCAGTTCCATCAGGTCAGAGGCTATCCGGTCGGTCAGGTGGCGGGCCACCATGTCCTTCTCGTCCAGGTAGTCGCCCAGGACCGGGATGACGCCCAGTTCTTCGATGGCCTCGAGGTCAGCCACGATCTGATTGGCGCCTTCCAGGGCATATTTGGCTTTCAGGGCCGGGGGCGCGGGGGCCCGATTGATGAGCGCGAAATCGAAAATGCGCTTGACCTGGGCATGGCGATTCAACGCCTTGATGTGATCGGAGGCGGTCAACCCAAGGCTTTCGTTGGCCTGGGTCATCAGGTTGCCCACATAGACTTTCACCGCCGCCGAATTCACCATGGCCTGGGCGATGCCCGGAACCAGCAGGTTGGGGATGAGGCTGGTGAACAGCGAGCCGGGACCGAGCGTGATCAGGTCGGCGCGCGCCATGGCCTCCAGCGTCTGGGGCAGGGGTTGAACGTCAGGAGGGTCGAGGAAGAGTTGCTTGATGCGGCCATTGCTGGCCGTGATCTTGGTCTCTCCCCGCACCCTGGTGCCATCTTCCATCAGGGCCTCGAGTTCGACGTGCGAGGTGGTGGCGGGATAGATGTGTCCCCGGGTAAGCAGGATTTCCGAAGACAGGCGGACGGCCTCGCTGAAGTCGCTGGTGACGGAGGTCAACGCCGCCAGAAACAGGTTGCCGAAGCTATGGCCTTCGAGCCCTGATCCTTTGACGAAACGATGCTGAAACAGGCGGGAGAGCAGGGCTTCGTCTTCGGAGAGCGCGACGATGCAGTTGCGAATGTCTCCCGGAGGAAGCATGTTGAGCTCCTTGCGGAGACGTCCGCTGGAGCCGCCGTCATCGCTGACCGTGACCACGGCGCAGAGTTCGCTGATTTCAGGCTGGCCGGGCGTTGCCAGGGCGCCGACTCGAGTCACGTAGCGCTTCAGTCCCTTGAGCAGGGTGGACAGGCCGGTGCCGCCGCCGATGGCCACGACGCGCAAACTGGTTGATGTTGTGTTGCCCCGGGGTCGCGGTGCGCGTCGCTGGGCATCAGGCACAGCCACGGCTAGCCATTGTCCTCAGGGACCGCTGATTCCGGGGAGAACTCAGCCCCTGGGTCGGGATAGAGCAATTCGGTGAAGCGGGGATCTTCCGCCAGGTTCTGGAAATCGGAGTCGTTCCGTGCCTGGAAGCGCAGCGCAGCATTGATCCGGATCGCTTCGTCCAGATGCCGCAGGGAATCCTCGAGATGGCCGGTGAGGCAATCGAGAGCGGCCAGGCCGTAGGCAACGTAGTCCACTTTGGGGACCTGCTTGGAGAGCTTTTCCAGGTGCTCGCGGGCGGTCACGTAGTCTCCCACATTCATCAGCGAGACGGCGTAATCGTAGTGCTCTTCCGGGCTCTTGAACTGGGTGGTGGAACGCTCCAGATGCTGGTTGCAGGTATTGAGGTGGACGGTGACCCGATCGACCAACTCCTTGCTGGCGCCGGTCACGGCTTTCTGCAGGAGTCCCTTGGCTTTTTCGAATTTGTGCTCCTGCATGGCACGCAGTCCGGCCTCGTAGTTTTGCACAGCTTGTGCAAAACGAGGATCCTCATTCATCGGCTTCTTGGGCGTGGTTTTCTGCGCCATCCGCAAAACTCTTCCTGGACTCTTCGTAAGCTCTCCTTTTTCAGCCGCTTGGAAGAAACCGGTTCAGAGCATAACCACTGTTTCTTGGCCGATTCCCACCGGCGGCGTTGTGACTGTTGGTCATGGGCCCTGGGTGGCATCTGTGGAAAAAGCCCGACCCACCCGAATCAGCAGGTTATACGCGGATTCGCATCTCCGTCAACTCCGCCTGAACTGGGTCCTGCTCGAATCAGTTGATGGCGGCTGCGGTCTGCAGGTCTATCTGCTTCCAATCACCCTTTACGATGCCCTGACGAATCTGGGTGGCTGTCTTTCCCTTCTTGTGCATGGAATAGGAATAGTACAGCTCTTTCAGGCAGACCGAACAATCGGCGCCGTGGGTACCCTCGAAACAGCTGTGCAGACTGTTGTGACCCATGCCGCGATCGCAGTAGCAATAGCAGGGCTGTTGATGCAACACCACGGGAATCTTGGCGGCCAGTTCGTAGGCATGGCTTTGAAAAGGATACTGAGCGTTCGCGCCCCAGAGCTGCTCCCGGCCCAGAATCGGAGGCAATTTGGCTCCCTTGGCGGGCGGACCGGCGTTGTAATGCGGCACGGCACCATCCTGCTGGGAGGTGGCCCAGGGAGCAGAAACGGCCAGGACAATCAGACCTACAAAGGCAAGAGTCAACCCGCGCTTGATCATGATTTAGACGCCCTCAGTTTAAGGATTGTAACCCGAATTGCGGCGCGACGGCAGTAGCCCCGAGGTAACAGCCGCGAACTGGGCGGCCGGCTTCAACCCGACCCGCCTGACCCGTATAATGAGAGACGGCATGCCGGACCAAGGTCGTCCCGAGGAATTGCGCCCACGCCCTGACAAGGGTGCCGTTCCCGTTGCGCCTCGCACTTTGCCGGTGCTCTCGGTGTGGCTGCGCGACCTGGTGGTTTCGCTGGCAATTTCCGCGTTCATCATCATCTTTCTTTACCAGCCGGTGAAAGTGGAGGGCACCAGCATGATGCCCTCGCTGGACGACCAGGAGCGCATCTTCGTCAACAAGTACGTGTACCGGCTGGAGCCCATCCAGCGCGGCGACATCGTGGTATTCCGCTATCCCCGCGATCCCTCGAAGAGTTTTATCAAACGCGTGATCGGGCTGGCGGGCGACCGGATCCGGATTGATTCGGGCGAAGTCTTCGTAAACGGGGAAGCGCTCGAGGAAGACTACGTTCCCGCCGCCTACGCCGACCAGCGTTCCTATTCCGAGATGGTGGTGCCTCCCAACAGCTACTTCGTGCTGGGCGACCATCGCACCATGTCGAACGACAGCCGCGACTTTGGGCCGGTCAACATTGGCTACATCTACGGCAAGGCCGTGTTCGGGTACTGGCCCATGGATAAAATGGGAAGAGTGCGGTAAGGCTGCTTCGCGTCCTTTGCGGGTCTTCTTTGCGAGCTTTGCGGTCAAAAGCTTTTTACCGCAAAGGACGCAAAGAAAGGCCGCAGAGGCCGCAAAGAAAATCCGAATCATCGAAATCATTTGTTTCGCGATTTCGCTATCCCTGCTAAAATTCTTAAAATCCACTCCCTGGAGCACGAATGCAAGCTACGCTTGCGCTCGAAGACGGCAGAGTCTTCCGAGGCAAAGGATACGGCGCCAAAGGCGAATGTTACGGCGAAGTCGTTTTTAATACTTCCATCACCGGCTATCAGGAAATTTTCACCGACCCTTCCTACTGCGGCCAGATTGTAGTTCTCACCAATCCTGAAATCGGCAACTACGGCACCAACGCCGAAGACAACGAAGCCACGCGTCCGTATATCGAGGGCCTGATGGTGCGCGAGTTTTCCCAAGTCAGCTCGAACTGGCGCTCGCAGCAGGTTGCGGAAGAGTATCTCGAACAATTCAAGATTCCAGTGCTGGCGGAAATTGATTCGCGGGCCCTGGTGCGGCACTTGCGCGACCACGGCGTGATGCGCGGCGTGGTCTCTACTCTGGAGAATGACGCTGACAAGCTGGTGGCCAAGGCCCGTCGATTCCCAAGATGGATGGGACTGACTTGGCCAAGGTGGTCAGCACCAAGAGCACCTACGAATGGGAAACGGGCGAGCGCTCTCATCTGCCGGATGAAGTGGTCGGCGTTAAAGACGAGCCGGCGCGCTTTCATGTTGTGGCGTACGACTACGGCATCAAGCAGAACATTCTGCGCAAGCTGCGCGGCGAAGGCTGCAAGGTCACGGTGGTTCCGGCGCAGACTCTGGCGGAAGACGTGCTCGCGCTGAAGCCGGATGGCGTGTTTCTGTCGAACGGGCCGGGCGATCCTGAACCTTGCACTTACGCAGTGGACAACATTCGCCGTCTCATGGGGCGGCAGCCGATTTTCGGGATTTGCCTGGGGCATCAACTCACCGGAATCGCGCTTGGCGGCAAAACCTTCAAGCTGAAGTTTGGACATCACGGCGGAAATCATCCGGTGAAGCAGTTGAACTCGGGCAAGATCGAGATCACGGCGCACAACCATAACTTCGCCGTCGATCCGGATTCATTGCCGCAGAGCGAAGTGGAGCTGACGCACATCGATTTGAACGACAACACGCTGGAAGGCATGCGGCACCGGAATTTGCCGTTGTTCTGTGTGCAATATCATCCCGAGGCGTCGCCGGGTCCGCATGATTCGCATTATCTGTTCAAGGATTTTGTGAAGATGATGGAGGAGTGGAAGGGGTAGATGGTAGCGGACGGGAAAGCAGGTCCCTCCACTCGCCAGTTGATTCGCAAAGCGAATCAACTGGGTCGGTCGGGATGACAAGGGTTTGTGTAGAACGGAATGACGGTCCCCCTAAAAGACCTGTCATCCCGAGCGCAGCATTAACGATTCGCTTGCGAATCGTTATGCGGAGTCGAGGGACCTGCTTGTATGAAGCGCCACAGCTATTGCGTCTATATGGTGGCCAGCAAATCACG
Source organism: Terriglobia bacterium (assembly GCA_963801595.1). Classification (GTDB taxonomy): domain Bacteria; phylum Acidobacteriota; class Terriglobia; order Terriglobales; family Acidobacteriaceae; genus JAIQFF01. The sequence goes on from CAWDFW010000015.1 coordinate 78,230, forward strand.
CGTGCTGTACATCGGGATGACGAACAATCTGGAACGCCGGGTTTTCGAGCCTAAGAACGATGTGATTGAGGGATTTTCGAGCTTGTACAGGTGTCATCGGCTGGTTTATTACGAATCGTTTGATGATGTGACCAAAGCGATTAATCGCGAGAAGCAACTCAAGCGATGGAACCGGACAAAGAAAGTTTTTCTGATCGAGCGCGAAAATCCTACTTGGCAGGATCTGGCGGCGGAATGGTTCATCCGACATCGGTACGCGCCGGATAAGCAGGTCCCTCCACTCGCCAGTTGATTCGCAAAGCGAATCAACTGGGTCGGTCGGGATGACAGATTGTTTTGAAAACCAAGAGTAAAAGATCAACTAATGCCGCGACGTACTGACATTTCGAAAATCCTGATCATTGGCTCTGGCCCTATCATCATTGGCCAGTCGGCGGAGTTTGATTACTCCGGGACGCAGGCTTGCAAGGCGCTCAAGGCCGAGGGATTTGAAGTGGTGCTGGCCAATTCCAATCCGGCCACCATCATGACCGATCCGGAGATCGCCGACCGCACTTACATCGAGCCGCTCACGCGCGAGTATCTGGAAGAAATTATTCGCATTGAGCGCGACCTGTCAGGCGGACAGGGATTCGCCATCCTGCCTACCGTGGGCGGACAGACTGCGCTCAATCTGGCCATTGAACTTTCCGACGGCGGGGTGCTCGAGAAGTACAACGTGCAGCTCATCGGCGCCAATGTGGCTGCGATCAAGAAAGCTGAAGACCGTCTTTATTTCAAAGACGCGATGCAGAAGATCGGCCTCGACGTTCCCAAGTCGGCGCTGGTGAACAATCTGAAAGATGGCCTGGAGTTTGCCGGAAAGATTGGGTTCCCGGTGATCGTGCGGCCGTCGTTCACGCTGGGCGGCAGCGGCGGCGGCATCGCTTACAACCGTGAAGAGATGCTGGAAGTGCTGGCCCGCGGACTCGATTTCTCTCCCGTGCACGAAGCGCTGATCGAAGAATCGGTTTTGGGGTGGAAGGAATACGAGCTCGAGGTGATGCGCGATCTGAAAGATAACGTCATCATCATCTGCTCGATCGAGAACTTCGATCCCATGGGCGTGCACACCGGCGATTCCATCACCGTCGCCCCGGCGCAGACGCTTACCGACCGCGAATATCAGGCCATGCGTGACGCTGCTATCGCGGTGATTCGCGAGATTGGCGTCGAAACGGGCGGATCGAATATTCAGTTCGGGGTTCATCCCACGACCGGCCGCATGGTGGTGATCGAGATGAACCCGCGAGTTTCGCGGTCGTCGGCGCTGGCTTCGAAGGCAACCGGATTTCCCATCGCGAAGATTGCCGCCAAACTTGGCCGTCGGCTACACCCTGGATGAAATTCCCAACGACATCACGCGCAAGACGCCCGCCTGCTTCGAGCCGACGCTCGATTACGTGGTGGTGAAGATTCCCAAGTGGCAGTTCGAGAAATTTCCGGGCGCCGATGAAAACCTCGGCCCGCAGATGAAGTCTGTCGGCGAAGTGATGGCCATCGGCCGAACTTTCAAAGAAGCGCTGCTCAAAGGCGTGCGCGCGCTCGACACTGGAAAGAAAACAGGATCGGAGAAAATCGAGCCCAAGATTCTCACCCAGCGCCTGGTGACGCCGCATCCCGAGCGGCTTTCCTACGTTCGTTACGCCCTGCGCCAGGGCCACACGGTCAAGCAACTGGCGAAGATGACGTCCATCGATCCGTGGTTCCTGTACCAGCTCAAAGAGATTAACGACATGCAGCTGGAGCTGGAAAAGCACCCCATGGAATCGATTCCGACGGAGGTGCTGCGCGAGGCCAAGCGCATGGGCTTCTCCGACGGACGACTGGCCGGCGTGTGGCGGCTTGACGGCAAGGGCGCGCAGGAAAAAGTCCGGCATCTGCGCAAGAAGCACGGCATCGCGCCGGTGTACAAGCGGGTGGACACTTGCGCCGCTGAATTCGAAAGCTATACGCCGTATCTGTATTCGACGTACGAAGAAGAAGACGAGGCCACGCCGACCGGGAAGAAGAAAGTGATCATTCTGGGGAGCGGGCCCAACCGCATCGGGCAGGGAATTGAGTTTGACTACTGCTGCTGCCATGCGGCCTTTGCGCTGCGCGACGACGGTTACGAGACCATCATGATCAACTGCAATCCGGAAACGGTCTCGACCGACTACGACACCAGCGATCGCCTCTACTTCGAGCCGCTGACCCTGGAAGACGTGTTCGCCATCTGCGAGCACGAAGCTTCTTCCGGCGCGCCGGTCGGCGTGATCGTGCAGTTCGGCGGGCAGACTCCTTTGAACCTGGCGTTGCCTCTGAAAGCGGCGGGCGTGAATATTATCGGCACGTCGCCGGAATCGATCGATCTGGCGGAAGACCGCAAGCGCTTCGGCAAATTGCTCGACGAACTTGAGATTCCGCAGGCCCCGGGCGCGATGGCCGCTTCGGTGGAAGAAGCGGTCGCGGGCGCGAACCGGGTCGGATATCCGGTGCTGGTGCGGCCGTCCTACGTTCTCGGCGGACGCGCCATGGTGATCGCTTACGACGAAGAGATGGTCGTCCGCTACATGAAGGAAGCGGTCGAGTATTCGCAGGACCGGCCGGTGCTGATCGACCACTTCCTCGAAGACGCGATCGAAGTGGACGTGGATGCGCTTTCGGACGGCGAGGATGTGGTCATCGGCGGCATCATGCAGCACATTGAAGAAGCCGGCATTCACTCCGGCGATTCATCCTGCGTGCTGCCGGCGGTGGATATTCCCGAGCATCTGCTGCAGCGCATGCGGGAGTACACGTTCAAGCTGGCGCGGGCTTTGAAGGTGGTCGGGCTGATGAATATTCAGTTTGCCATTCCGCGGGCGAGCGTGCTGAGGGGTCTTCGACTCAGGCGGGTCGGAGACCCGCCACATGGCAGCGGCAAGGTTTACGTTCTGGAAGTGAATCCGCGGGCTTCGCGGACCGTGCCTTATGTTTCGAAAGCGACGGGCGTGCCCATGGCGAAAATCGCGGCGCGGTTGATGACGGGGCGCAAGCTGCGCGAATTCCTGCCGGAATTTATCGAGCGCGGCGCCGATCTCGATACCGGGCACTGCTACTACGTGAAGTCGCCGGTATTCCCCTGGAACAAATTTCCCGGCGTGGATACTGTGCTTGGTCCGGAGATGAAGTCCACGGGCGAAGTGATGGGCGTGGCCGACAACTTCGGCGAGGCCTTCGCCAAGGCGCAGACCGCGGCCGGACAGAAACTGCCCACGCAAGGCATGGTTTTCATCAGCGTTACCGATCATGACAAGCCGGGCGTGGCTGAAGTCTCGCGCAAGTTCGTCGATATGGGTTTCAAGCTGGTGGCCACGGCGGGTACCGCCGACGTGCTTGAAGCCGCGGGCATGTCGGTGGAGCGGGTATACAAAGTAAAAGAAGGACGCCCCAACGTGGTGGACCTGATCAAGGGCGAGCGCATTCACCTGATCGTGAATACGCCGCACGGCGTCGATCCCTGGTTCGATGAGAAGGCGATCCGGCGCGCGGCAGTGCAGGCGCGGATTCCTACGATTACAACATTATCGGCGGCCCGCGCAGCCGCGGAAGGCATCGCCGCCTTGCAGCGCGGCGAGCTGCGGGTCCAGGCATTGCAGCACTTGCACGCCGAGCGTACAGTGAAAGGCCAAAGAGGCTGATTTCGCCTCGGAGGTGTGGTATGGCGCAGGAAAATAGCGCGTTGATTCGCCGCTGGTTTGAGGAAGTGTGGAACAACGGGCGCATGGAAACGATCGACGAGATGGCGTCGCCCGACGTCGTCGGTCATGGTCAGGCCCAGCACGACACCGTCATTGGCCGCGAGCAGTTCAGGATTTTCGCCACCGAGTTCCGCCGTGCATTTCCAGATCTCACAGTAAAGATCGACCATATCGTCGAGCAGGGAGACAAGGCGGCGGCCCGCTGGACCGCGACCATGACCCACAAAGGTGACTTTCTGGGATTCGCGCCGACCGGGAAGAAAGTCACCATCACCGGCACTTCGACCCAGAGGTTTTCTGACGGCAAGATTGTCGAAGGCTGGGACAACTGGGACCAGTTGGGCCTGCTGGTGCAGATCGGCGCCGTGCCGGCCGCGCATTTTGTGCCGCCCGCGGAACGGCGCTCGGCCTGATCGTGTTCGCCGGCGGAACATCAATTCTATAAAGGAAACAAAGAATTCATGCCCGTTCAGACACAGCCTCGCGATTTGTCTCACGATACCGCCGCGATCGAAGCCTTCGTGGCCGGGCTAACCGACGCGTGGAATCGCGGGGACGCCAGGGCTTTTTCCGCGAGGTTTGCGGCTGATGGCAGCTTCACCAACGTGCTGGGGATGGTGGCCTACGGGCGGGAAATCTTCGAACTACGCCATGCTGAGATTTTCAGCACTATGTACAAGGGAAGCGTGCTGCAACAATCGATTGGGAAGCTGCGCTTCATCCGTCCGGATGTGGCGGTGGTTGACGTGGATGCGGCGGTCACCGGCTATATCCGCTTGCCGCCAGGGGTACAGGCTGCAAGCGATGGAGCCCTGCGAGCCAAACTTCAACTGGTGCTGACCAGGGAAGCCGATGGATGGTGGATCGCCGCATATCACAATGTGGATGTGAAACCGCTGCCACCCCGGCCGTAAGTGCGGCGCGTAGAGTCGCGTCGCGATAGGGGTCCTTCGACTGCGCCGGGACTTCGCTTTGCGAAGTGCCGGCTCCGCTCAGGATGACAGGGCCGGGATTTGATAAGCTTGTTGAGCGAACACGTTCAGCGCTGACACTGACGACCATGCTCCTTCACGGTATTTTTCCTCCTCTCACGACGCCTTTCTATCCTGACGGCAAGGTGTACTTCAAAAAACTCGAGCACAATGTGGAGCGCTATTCGAAGACTCCCGCGGCTGGACTGGTGATTCTGGGTTCAACCGGCGAGGCCATCATGCTCTCCGACGACGAGCGGCGCGAAGTCCTCAAGGTGGCGCGGGAAGCAACGGCTCCGAACAAAGTGCTGATCGCCGGCACGGGCATCGAGTCCGCCAGCGAAACTCTGCGGCTTACCGAATACGCAGCCGCACTCGGCTACGACGCCGCCCTGGTGCGCACGCCGCATTTTTACAAGAAGCAGATGCAGCCGGCGAACCTGCTGGCCTTCTATCGTACGGTTGCCGATCGTGCTCCGCTGCCGGTGCTGATTTATAACGTCCCGGGATTTACGGGCTATGACATTCCAGCGGACGTGGTGGTGGAATTGGCGAACCATCCCAACATTATCGGCATCAAGGAGTCGGGCGGCGACGTGGAGAAGATCCGGCGCATGGCGGAAGCCACCCGGCAGGTGAAACGCGCGGCCACGGTGACCGAGACCTTCGATGCGGTCACGCCGCGCATGTTGAAAGCGTCCACCGGCGGCAACGGACAGGGCGGGGAACTGGTGCAGGTGGCGGGTGTCAGCGGCGCCAAGCCGTCGTCGTGCTGCGGTGAACGTGGTGAGCGGGATCAAGACCCGCCAGAAGGAAGTGGGATTCCAGATCATGGCGGGGCTGGCGCAAAAACTCGAAGCGTCGTTGCAGGCGGGCGCGGTGGGCGGAGTCCTGGCCTTCGCCGATGTGGCTCCGACCGCCTGCTTACGAGATTTACGCCGCCTGGAAGGAAGGCGATGCGGAGCTGGCCCGCTTGAAGCAAGAGCGGATCGCGGGTGCGGCCCAACGCATCGGCGGTGAATTGGGCATCCCCGGCATGAAATATGGAATGGATTTGAACGGCTACTATGGTGGTCCGGCGCGTTTGCCGTTTTTGCCGCTCACGGCTGACTTGAAGAGCGAAGTGGAGCGGTTGCTGGCAGACATCCGGAACTAGCTGAAGTACACCCCGGGTCAATTGCCGGTGCCTTAGAAGTATGCTAAAACTCGGGGCTTGATGAAGATCCATTGTCTTCTGCCGCTCTTGTTGTTTGTCTTTTCGCTCCCCCTCGCACTGGCCAAAGCGGAACCCAGTATCGCAATGCTGTGGCCGCCGGACCATCCAGCCTTGAAGCTGACCTTTGAGAAATTTCGACAGATTGGCAACTATGCCGGTCAAAGCACGTTCATTTCGGATGTAATCGTGCAAAATCTGACCGACAAGAAAATCGCGCGAGCATCGTTTACCGTTTACTTCACGGACAAGAGCGACGTGCGCGTCGGGGACGGACTGCTGCAAGTTGCCGATCTGGAGGCCGCGCAGTCGGCAAGGATACAGTTTCAGTTCAATTCGGTGGGCCTTCCGGTGCACCTCACTCTCTCCGCGAAGAAGGACATGCTGGATGGCAAGACAATCCCGGTCAGAGTGATCTCTGTGCCTCCCGGCGCAAGTCTGCGAGTTGACGGCCAGGCCGCCGGGATCACGCCTGTCATGGTGCGTTTGACGGTGGGAACCCACTCGCTCGACCTTACCAAAGAAGGCTACGCACCGGGGAATACACCCCTGGAGGTAACTCCCGATGAACTTCCCGGCGGCAGCGTCACAGTGGAATTGGGAGGTCTATCGCGAGATACAGTGGAACTGCATGATGGCACCATGCTTCTCGGAGATGTCGTTTCAGTGTCACCGATTTCGGTGACGGTACGAGTGGAAGGGAAAGAATCGACTTACGATAGAAACAGCGTAAAGAAGATCATTTTTGTCCAACGACAGGTACCACTGCAACCATCAACCGCCGGGCCGGCATCGGCCCAGTCGCACTAAACAGCAATCGATAGACGTGCGGCTTTGCCCTTGTGTTCGACTCTTGAACGGGATATGATTTGAACGAACGTTCGAACTATGGCTGCTCCTTCTCCCATTCGATCGCAGCTTGCGGCGCGACGAAGTCTCCGCAGCCGCGGGGCCGCGCCTGGAGACCCGTTTCGATCGCCGTCTGGCGAAGATACTGGTGCACGCAACCGATGTCTTTTACCAGAACGGTTATGCGGCGGCATCGATGCGCGATCTTTCCCGCGCCAGCGGCGTTTCACTCTCCGGCCTGTACTACTACTTCAAGTCCAAAGAGGAGCTGCTTTACCTCATCCAGAAGCACACCTTCAGCACCATCGTGGACCGTCTGCGGGAGCGGTTGCCGGAAGTCACGGATCCGGCCCAGCGCATTCGCATGTTTATCCTGAACCATCTGCGAGTATTTTCTGGCCAACCAGAAGGCCATGAAGGTGCTCTCTCACGAGGACGACGTCCTGAAGAATGGCTTCGGCGCGGAGATCGCATCCATCAAGAAAGAGTACTACCGCATCTGCGTTGAACTGCTGGACCACTACAAGCGTTCGCGCGGACTGGAGTTCTCCAGCCGTACCGCAGTGCTCAGCCTGTTCGGCATGATGAACTGGATTTATACCTGGTACAACCCGCGGGTGGATGGCGACGCCGCGGAACTGGCTGGAGAGATGGCGGATATTTTCCTGAAGGGCATCGGGGCTGGACCTGCCCCGGGACCGCAGAAGAAGAGGCCTGTAGTATCGGGCTAAGAACGAAATTTCAAAGATAGCGAAAAGGAGTACGACGATGGCGACGACAGTGCAGCCGGCAAGCGGTGAGACCACGAAACAGCTGATCAACTACCGGGTCGATGCCGGGGTGGCGGTGATCGAACTGTGCGACCCTCCGGCCAATACTTACACCTACGAGATGAACCGGCAGCTCGACGAGGCCATTCTCAAGGCGCGCATGGACAACGATGTGTACGTGATCGTGCTCACCGGCGCGGGCGACAAATTCTTTTCCGCCGGCGCGAATATCAAGATGCTGGTCAGCGTCGATCCGACTTTCAAGTATTACTTCTGCCTGCATGCCAATGAGACTCTGCTGCGACTGGAGCACACGCCCAAGCTGGTGATCGCCGCGCTGAACGGACACTGCGTGGGCGGTGGGCTGGAGATTGCCATGGCGGCCGACATCCGCATCGCGCGCCAGGACGCGGGCAAGATCGGCCTGCCCGAAGTGAATCTCGGCGTGCTGCCCGGAACCGGCGGCACCCAGCGCCTGTCGCGGATAGTAGGCAAGAGCAAGGCGATCGAACTGATGGTGACGGGCAACACCTTTTCTTTCGAAGAAGCGAAGGAGTTGGGCATCGTCAACGACATTTACGAGCGCGACAATTTCATGGAAAACATCATGGAATATGCCCGCCAGTTCTGTCCGCCGAACAAGGCGGCCAAGGCCGTGGGACGCATCAAGCGCGCGGTGCAGACGGGCTGGGAGATTCCGATGGAATCGGCGCTGGCGGTGGAGCGCGAGAATCAGCAGCTCCTGTTCCAGAGCGAAGACGCCAAAGAAGGACTGGCGGCGTACGTGGAGAAGCGGCCGGCGGTTTTCAAGGCGAAATAGTGAGCGCCGAGCATCTTGCCGAGCGAGAGGCATCAAGCCACTAAGCGACACGAGCGAGACGCGCCCGAGACAGCCGGCGTGGAGCGCCGGCGCTACTTCGTGACCTTCGTGAAGAGGTGTAACACTATGCCAGGCAAGGTAGCAAAAATCGGAACCTTTAGTGATTGGGTCGGGCTCTTTGACGATTGGCGCAAAGAGATTGGCGTCAACCACGACGAAATTGCCAGCTTCAAGTTCGACACGCTCTACGGCGCGATCGACACCGAAGAAATTGAATTCGGTTCCTACAAAGGCCGCCGCAAGTGGGAGAACCTGCGCCAGGTGCCCGACTCAGCAGATGCGCGACGCGCTCATCAACATGATCGTTTACCAGGGCGATACCGAATTCGCCAGCGTGGAGCAGCAGCGCTATCTGTTCGAAAGCGCTCCTACCGACTGGGACCGCCGCGCCATCACCCGGGTGATGATCGAGGAAATGCGCCACGGCTGGCAGATGTGCGCGCTGCTGGTGGACCACTTCGGATACTCCGGCAAGGTTGAGGCCCAGAAGATGCTGGAGCGCCGGGCCTTCGAGAACAAGCGTCTGCTGGGCGCCTTCAATGTCGACGTCGATAACTGGATGGACTTCTTCACCTACACCGACTTCGTCGACCGCGACGGCAAGTTCCAGTTGCAGATGTTCAAGTATTCCGCCTTCGCTCCGCTCGGGCGCTCGATGTCGTACATGTTGCGCGAGGAAGCATTCCACATGGGCACCGGCAACGACGGCTTGCGCCGGATTGTCGAGGCCGGAGTGGTTCCCGGGCTGGCTGATCCAGAAATATCTCAACAAGTGGATTTCGAGTTCGTACGATCTGTTCGGGACTGACCATTCTTCGTCCGCGCATTGGGCGTACGTGTGGGGCATCAAGGGCCGATACGACGAGCCGAAGAACGAGCAGGCGGCGGACCTTGACGATCTGAACGACTACAACCGGCGCCTTTATCACGACGAAGTGGCGGGCCTGATCGCGCGCTTCAACAGCTGCTTGAAGCCTGGACAACCGAAGCTTTACGCGCCACATATCAAGTTCAACCGGAATATCGGGCGCTGGGCCGGACAGAAATTTCATGCCGAGACCGGCGAAGCCCTGGACGACAGCGGCTACGAGCAGCACTTGAAGGAATACCTGCCATCGGCGGAAGACAAGAAAGTTGCTGCTCGACATTATCAGCAATGAGAAGCGGTGGATTGCGCCCAAGGAAGGCGCGCGCGATCCGCTGGCTTCGATTGGCGAGGTCCGGAAGTCGGCGATTAATTTGTAGTTTGCGGGCGCTGCGCAGAGTCTTTTTCAAAACCCGGTTTTCAGTTATGAGTTCCCGGTTCTCAGTTGGTTTATGCCGATGACGACCGTTATTTCGGAGAGGCGAACTTACACGCCGGGCGAGCTGATGGTGGTCAGCGCGGCGCGCGAAATTCGCGACGGTGAAGTCGTGTTCGTCGGGATGCGGCTGCCGCTGATTGCATTCGTGGTGGCGAAGAAGACACACGCTCCCCATGCTGTCGGATTGTTTGAAAACGGCGTGATACGCAGCACACCCTCTCCGGAACTGATCTACACCATGGCCGATCCTGCCAACATCAGCAACGCAACCCAGTGTCTGGACATGCTGGGAGTGATGAGCCTGCTGCAATCGGGACGCGTGCACCTGGGTTTTCTGGGGGCGGCCGAAGTGGATCGCTTCGGCAACCTGAACTCGACCGAGGTGCGCGGGCCGAAGGGACTGACGCGGTTGCCGGGGTCGGGCGGCGCCTGCGATATCGCGTCGCTGGCGCAGCGTTTCGTGGTGCTGCTGGAACACAGCAGAGAGCGGTTGCCGGAGCGGGTTTCGTACGTCACCAGCCCGGGCAATGGCGACGGCCCGGGCTTGGCGGCAGCGGGTGGGCTTGCCTCGCGGCGGCCCGGCGGCGGTGATCACCAGCAAAGCCGTGCTGCGCTTCGGCGATGACGGTGAAGCTTATCTGTCGTCCACGCATCCGGGAGTGGAAGTTGAAGATGTGTTGCGCAATACGGGATGGCGCCTGCGGGTCGCGGACGAAGTAAAGACCACGCCGGCGCCGAGCGCGGAAGAACTCCAGGCGATCCGCGAATACGACAAAGACGGTTTCTGGACAAGGTAGGAATCAGCATGGCGGCCGGAACAATTACGCAAACCCGAATCACGCTCGACATCCAGCCGCCAGTGGCGCGTCTCACGCTGCAGCATCCGCCGCTCAACGTGATTGACATTGCCATGATGGATGAACTGGCGCAGGCGCTGGCCGAGATCGAGGCGCGGGATGATGTATCCCTGCTGGTATTGAGCGGCGCGGGAAAGTCGTTCTCGGTAGGCGTGGATGTTGCCGCGCATACTCCGGACAAGGTGGAAGGCATGCTGGCCAAGTTTCACGCCGTGATTCGCGCCTGGTCAGCAGCAAGAAGGTGACGATCGCGGCCGTGCATGGTCATTGCCTGGGCGGCGGAGCGGAGCTGGCCATGGTCTGTGACCTGGTGTTACACCGCCGAAAACGCATCGTGGGGATTTCCCGAGATCAAGCTGGGATGCTATCCGCCGGTGGCAGCCACGGCGCTGGCCGCTCTGGTCGGGCAAAAGCACGCGGCGGATTTGATCCTTACCGGACGCAGCATTACCGGCGCCGAAGCGGCGCGCATCGGGCTGGCTAACCGCGCGGTGGCTGACGCCGAGGTCGAAGCGGCGGTGCAGGAGGCCGTCCAACAACTTTCGAAGCTGAGTCCGGCCGCGCTGGCCATCACCAAGAAGGCGAACTACGCCTGGGACTCGATGCACTTCGACAAAGGGCTGGCGCGGGCGGAGAAGATCTATCTCGAGGAGTTGATGAAGACGGAAGACGTTCACGAGGGAATCAACGCGTTCCTGGAAAAGCGTCAGCCAGTGTGGAAGGGAAGATAGGGTTCGCCATGTCCAAGCTCCTCACCATGCGCGAGGCCATTGCCGAACTGGTGCCGGATGGCGCTTCCGTCGCTCTCGGCCTGCAGATGGAGCAGATGATTCCCTTTGCCGCGGGCCACGAAATCATCCGGCAGAAGAAGCGCGATCTCACGCTGATTGGGCCGATCTCTGACATTCTCTTCGATCAGATGATTGCGGCGGGATGTGTCGAGCAGGTCATCGCCGCCTGGGTGGGCAATGTGATGATGGGTTCGGCTTACAACTTCCGGCGGGCGGTGGAACAGGGTGGGTTGAAGGTCGTTAACCTGACCAACTTCACCGTCGCGCTGGCGCTGCAGGCGGCGGCGATGGGCGTGCCCTTTCTGCCGACTCGCACCGCGCTGGGCAGCGATGTGGCTCGCGACAATGATTTCTTCGCGGAGATTGAATCGCCGTTTGCGGAAGCAGAGTCGGGCGAGTCTGCGACTCGCCTGGGCGGACGAGGGCGTCCGTCCCTACGCGAGCATCACAAGCTGCATGCGGTGCGAGCGCTTTCGCCCGATGTGACCATCGTCCATGTGCAGCGGGCTGATCGCGACGGCAACGCCCACTGCTGGGGCAACTTTGGAGTGATGATCGAAGGCGTTGCGTGCCGCCAAGCGGGTCATCGTGGTGGCGGAAGAGATCGTCGACGCCGAGGTGATCGCGAGCGATCCCAATCGCACCGTGATTCCAGGATTCCTGGTCAATGCGGTGGTCGAGTGCCGCTACGGAGCGCATCCCTCGCCGGTGCAGGGATACTACGGGCGCGACAACGCTTTCTTCCGCCAGTATCACGAGCAGACGAAAACCCAGGCGGACAGCGAGGCCTGGCTGCAGCGCTGGGTGTACGACGTGGCCGATCGCCAGGCCTACATGAACCAACTGGGCGGATGCCGGGTGGAAGACTTGGGCGTAAAGCAGCACGCGTATGCGGCGCAGACGGATTTTGGATATTGAGAAGCGCTGCTAGCTTCAGCTCTGGCTTCTGGCCAAGCCAGAACCCAGAGCCGGTGGCTGGAGCCAGGAGCCAGGAGCTAGAAGTCAGGAGCGAGTCTTATGGACTTCGAAATCAGCGCCGGTCAGGTGAAGGCCATGCTCAAGCAGGGCGATAAATTCACCCTGCTGGACGTTCGCGAGCCGTGGGAACTGGAAAAAGCCCGCCTCGAAGGCAGCAAGAAGATCCCCATGGGTGATATTCCAGCGCGCGCCAACCAGGAACTCGATCCCGACGAACACATCGTCGTGGTTTGCCACCACGGAGTGCGCTCGTTGAGCGTCACCAACTGGCTGCGGCAGCAGGGATTCGAGAAAGTACAGTCGATGCGCGGCGGAATCGACGGCTGGGCCCGCACGGTGGATCCGAAGGTGCCGCTGTATTAAGTGCAGCCTTTAGCCATTAGCTCTTAGCCTTTAGCTCAGGACCGGACTACGCCAAGAGCTAAAGGCTAATGGCTAAAAGCTATTAATGAAAAAAGAACTCATCGAACTCCGCGTCAACGGCCGCACGCACGAAGCTTGCGCTCGAGTCCAGCACGCTTCTGCTGGACGCTTTGCGTCTGGACTTGCAACTCACCGGGTCCAAGCGCGGCTGTGACGACTCTTCCTGCGGCTCATGCACCGTACAGGTGGACGGCATGCCCATGCTTTCCTGCACCCTGCTCGCCGCCAGTTGCGAAGGGCAGGAGATTACGACGATCGAAGGCGTCAGTGAGCACGGCAGCCTGGCCGCCATCCAGAAAGCTTACGGAGACTGGGGTGGCGCGCAGTGTGGCTTCTGCACGCCGGGCTTCATCATGACCGTAAAGCATCTGCTGGCGGTGAATCCCGAACCCACGGACGAGGATATCCGCGGCGCGTTGAGCGGCAATCTGTGCCGCTGCACCGGCTACAACCAGATGTATCAGGCCATCAAGGCGGCGATTGAAGCGGAGCAGAAGGGAGCGGTACGGTAGGCGAGCCGGAGACCCGCCTGACAGCCGGACGAGACGCCGGCGCTACAACGAACCAATGACTGATTTCTCCATTATCGGAAAACGCATCGCGATGGTCGATGCGGCGCGGCAAGACCACCGGCGCCGGCAAGTACACGGACGACCTCAGCCTCCCGGGCATGCTGGTGGGAAGCATTTTGCACTCGCCCTATCCTCATGCGCGCATCAAGCGCATCGACACCAGCCGCGCCGAGAAACTGGAAGGCGTGGTCGCGGTAGTCATCGGCAAGGATGCTCCCAATACCTACGGAATTCTTCCCGTCGGCCACGATGAGCATGCCCTGGCCACTCGACAAGGTCCGCTACGTGGGCGACAACGTGGCCTGCGTCGCCGCCGTCGATGAAGCGACGGCCGACCGGGCCCTGGAACTGATCGACGTCGAATACGAAGTGCTGCCCGCTTACTTCGATCCGGAAGAATCGATGAAGGCGGAGACTGACCTCATCCACGACAACAAGCCGCACAACCTGGAGAAGGACTATCACCACGTGTTTCGGCGATCCCGAGAAAGGTTTTGCCGAAGCGGACTGTGTCGCCGAAGCCCGCTTCATCGCCGACGAAGTGACTCACGCGGCCATGGAGCCGCACTCCACGCTGGCCAGTTTTGAAATCGATTCGCAGACCGGGAAAGCCGGGGCGGCTGATCGTCTGGTCATCCACCCAGGTTCCGTACTACCTGCAGCACAAGCTGTCGCTGGTACTCGAAATGCCGATGGCGCAGATTCGCGTGATCAAGCCGCTGGTGGGCGGCGGCTTTGGCGGCAAGAGCGAAGTGATCCCGCTGGAGATCATCGCGGCGATTGCGGCGCGCAAGGCGCGGGCGCCGGTCAAGATCACCTATACCCGCGAAGAAGTTTTCTGGGCCCATCGCGGACGACCGCGCACTCTCATCGATCTCAAGACCGGCGTGAAGAAAGACGGCAGCATCACCGCGGTCAAGGCGCGCGTGGTACAGGATGGCGGCGCCTACTGTTCCTACGGCGTGGTCACGATTCTTTATTCCGGCGCGCTGCTGGGGGCGCTCTACGACATCCCCAACATTCAATACGACGGTTACCGGGTGCTGACCAACAAGCCGGCCTGTGGCGCCATGCGCGGACACGGCACGGTCAACGTACGCTTCGCCTTTGAGTCGCAACTGGATGAACTGGCGGCCATGATCAATCTCGATCCGGCCGAGATTCGGCGGCGCAATCTGTTGAAGCCGCCCTGCGTCACGGTGAATGGGTTGCGGGTGCAGAGTTACGGATTGCCGGAGTGCATCGAGAAAACCGTCGAGCGTTCGGGCTGGAAGGATCGCAAGGGAAAGTTGGCGCAAGGGTCGCGGCCTGGGCATCGCCTGCAGCCACTACGTGAGCGGCGCAGCCAATTCCATCATCCGTTCCGATATGCCGCACTCCACCGTCAACATCAAAATTGATCGCGATGGCGGAGTCGTGGTGTACACCGGCGCGTCCGAAATCGGGCAGGGCTCCGACACCATGACCGCGCAGGTCGCGGCTGAAACTCTGGGCTGCTCTCTGGGACGGATCAGGATCATCGCCGCGGACACCGATCTTACTCCCATCGACATCGGCTCCTATTCCAGCCGGGTGACGTTCATGGCGGGAAATGCCACATTGCGGGCTGCTGCGGAAGTGAAGAAGCAGATTGCTTCGGCGGCGGCACGGAAGATGGGGTGCGCGGTCGGAGGAGCTTGTCTTTCGCGATGATGTAGTATTCCGGAAAAAGCTCGCGGGCGAGTCGCCCGCGACCACACGAGACGGCCTTGCCACGCAGCCGGTGGCTTCGGTCAGCGGGCATGTGGACGGGCAGATTCTGCGCGGATCGTTGCAGCAGAAGCGCAAGGACGAAGGCCCGAAAGATTCGATGAGCTTCGAAGAAGCGGTGGTGGCAGCCATTGATTTTCACGGCACGCTGACCGGCACCGGTTCTTACGCTCCGCCGGCCGAGGCCCGCGGCGGCAAACATAAGGGCGGCGGAGTTGGGCCTTCGCCGGCATATTCCTATTCCGCGCAGGTCGCCGAAGTCAGCGTGGACGAGGAAACCGGCGAAGTGACCGTCCACAAAGTCTGGGCGGCGCATGATTGCGGGCGCGCGCTGAATCCGGTTTCGGTCGAAGGCCAGATCATCGGGTCGGTGTGGATGGGCATGGGCCAGGCGCTGACCGAAGAAATGGTCTGGAAAGACGGCATGCTGATGAATCCCGGATTGCTCGAATATCGCAGCCCGTCGTCGGTGGAGTCGCCGGAGGTGGAGCCCATCATCGTGGAGAGTATCGATCCCGAAGGACCGTTCGGCGCCAAGGAGTGCAGCGAAGGCTCGCTGGCGGCGACGATTCCGGCCATCGCGAATGCCATCTACGACGCGGTGGGGGTTCGGCTGCATGAATCGCCGTTTACGCCGGAGCGGGTGCTGGCAGCCCTGCGCGCGAAGAAGCATGCCAAGCCGATCAATTTGACCGAGGGCATCGATCCCACGGCCCCTTCGGGATTTCGCGAGCATGGGGGCTCGCTTTGGTTTAAGGGCAAAGGCCCGGAGCGGCATGCGCTCGATCCTTCGCGGCGAGCCCAGCCGCTCGAAGCGGGAGGCGACGATTGAGCCTGCCCCAATTCAAATTGCTGCGGCCGCGTACGTTGGATGACGCGCTCGAATCTGCTCGCAAAGCACGCGGGCGAGGGCGCCCGCGCCACACGAGTTGTCGCGGGGGGCACGGACCTGATTCCTTCGATGCGGCAGAAGCTCTTCGAGCCGGAGTATGTGCTGGATATACGGCACGTCGCCGGGCTCAAGGACATTCGACAGACCGATGCACGGCGTCGAAATCGGAGCGCTGGCTTCGCTCACCGGCCATCGAGCAATCGGCACTTCTGCGTCGGCGCTATCCGGTGCTCACGGAGGCGGCCGCCACCGTCGCCTCGCCGTTGCTGCGCAACATGGGCACGATCGGCGGCAACATCTGTCTCGATACGCGCTGCCTCTGGTACAACCAGTCGCTCACCTGGCGCAAGGGATGCGGCTTCTGCATCAAGAAGGACGGCGATCTGTGCCATGTGGCTCCCGGCGGAACCAAGTGCTGGGCGGCCTTCTCCGGGGACACTCCGCCGGCGCTGCTGTGTCTTGAGGCCGAAGTCGAGATCGCCAGCGCATCGGGAACCCGGCGCATGCCACTGTCTGACTTCTATACCGGCGAGGGCGACGCCTATCGCCAACTGCGGCCGGATGAGTTGCTGACGCGAATATTTTTGCCGGAATCGTCGGCCGGCTACCGCGGCGTGTACCGCAAGTTGCGGGTCCGGGGATCGATTGACTATCCCCTGGCCGGCGTCGCCGTCATTATGAAGCGATCGAATGGCCACATCGCGGATGCGCGCGTGGCCATCACGGCGGTCAATCCCGCTCCTCTGCTGGTGAAGGGCGCCGGCGAGTTGCTGGCCGGCAAGAACGATGGACGAAGAGTTGGCGGCAGCGGTCGGCGACCTGGCGGCGAAGATGGCTCGACCACTTACCACGTCTGCGCTCACGCCGGAGTATCGGCGGGAGATGATTCGAGTGTTCACGAAGAGGGCAGTGCTGGCAGCGGCGGAGAATTAGTAGGTAGCGCCGGCATCTTGCCGGCTGTCCGAGGGAGCCTGCCGCTCCCGGGGCGAGGGCGGGACGCCCTCAGCGACAGTCGCCGGGATGCCGGCGCTACAAACACCTAGCGCGACGTGAACAGGTGGCCCAGCTTTTCTTTTTTGGTTTTGAGGTAGTCTTCGGAGTGGGCTTCGGGAGCGACTTCGCAGGGCACGCGCTCGGCCACTTCGATCCCGCCTTTTTCCAGCGCCGCTACTTTGTCGGGATTGTTCGACAGCAGACGCACGCTTGAGACTCCGAGCGCCTTCAGAATTTCCGCGGGCAGCGTGAACTCGCGGTGGTCGGCTTTGAAGCCGAGGCGTTCGTTGGCCTCGACCGTGTCCAGTCCCTGGTCCTGTAATTCGTAAGCCTGCAGCTTGGCCATCAGACCGATGCCGCGGCCCTCCTGCTGCTCATAGATCAGAATGCCCGCGCCCTGTTCGGCAGATCATGGACAGGGCCATTTCGAGTTGCGCGCGACAGTCGCAACGCAGCGAGCCAAAGACGTCTCCGGTCAGGCATTGGGAATGGATGCGAAGCAGTGGCGGTGTGGAATGGATGTCGCCCATGACCAGGGCGACCGCATCCTCGTCGCGGGCGAGCCAGGTGTGCCGAAGTTCCCGCGAAAACCGTAGATGCGGAATTTTCCCCAGCGAGTAGGGAAGTCGGCGGAAGCTACCTGTCGAACCTGGTTCGAGGACACATCGACATTATAGCGGGGATGTCGGGACGCTTCGATGAAGGGGGCAACGCCGCACGAGCGTGGACGCTCGCGCCCACATCAGCATCTACCCTTTGCCCAGGCGGGGGAAGTGGTAGTACACGTCCTGCTTGGAGGCGATGGCGACGCCGTTGCGGGTGGCGGGACGAAAGCGCCAGTTCTCCAGGGCTTCGAGCACCTTGCCGTCGATGGCTGGAGCCAGGCTTTGAATAACAACTTTCTGGATGATGTTGCCCTTTTCGTCGATCGTGACTTCGACAATGACGTCGCCCTGAAGCCCGCCCAGTTCGTCGGCCGCAACGTGAGGGTCGGGAGAAACCAGGGGCAGGGCGGGACGGACTTCTTCGCCGGTCAAAGGTCCCTCCAGCACTGTCCCCAGCGGCGAGCCCGCGGCGCGGGCCTGAACGGCCTGGCCGGGCGCGCTGGTCTGATCGTCCAGTCCGATCCTGGGACGGGGCAGCTCACGCGCGGCCGTCTTGGTTGCCTTGGTGCGCCGCTTCCAGGTCAAGTGTGAATTCAATTGCTGACGGGAATCCGCGGCGGAAGTGCCGGGAGAAACATCGGCACTCGCCGTTTGTTGAGCCGGCCAATAGAGATGCGCAATCTGAACCCCGTGATCGCCATGAACCACAAAAGACGGTGCGACAAGTTTCGGGCTGGCCGGATGCAGAAGCCATAGCAACAGGAGGCCATGCGCAGCCACTGAACAGTACATCGCCAGTCGGGTTTGACCATGGCCGGGCTGGATGGGCGTAAACATTGTTTTCGGAATGCCGCAGCTTCCGTTATTTCTATTAGACGTGGAAGAGCGCGGCAGGTAAACACTATTCTCGCAGAGTCAGGTTACGTTCAGCGCGGTCGAGAGGTTGGTCAGCGGCGGGAAAGGCTGATAAAATCGCAGCACTGATCGTCCGGTTCCCCTGAAAAGTGGGGCTATAGCTCAGCTGGGAGAGCGCATCGTTCGCAACGATGAGGTCGTCGGTTCGATCCCGACTAGCTCCACCAAACCTTTCAACAACTTGCCGACTTGAGCAGCCACTTTTGAACATCGAAAAACCCGTTTTATTGGACCGTAATGGACCGTGAATTGGACCCTGCGAACTCCGATAGCTTCTCCAACGCTCGCCGCTGTGCTGCCGGCACAATCTGAGCGTAGACCTCCATCGTCGTCTGAATGCGTGAGTGCCGCATCTGGCCCTGCACCGATTTCGGGTCGGCTCCCGCCTGCACTAGCCAGGTCGCATGTGACGTTCTGAGGCATCTCCAGTTCACAAACGGTAAGCCGAGTTTTCGGGCCGCGGGCTGGATGTGCCTCTTGAGGATGTTCTGATCATTCATCGGGCGCCCGTCTTTGACGGATTGGAAAACCAGGGAGTCAGGATCGTCCGATTTGACCAGTTTGTATTGGCGGATTGCCCGCCCCGCCCGAACTTCTGCGCTGAGAGACCTCAGGCGTAAGATGCGGGCGATCACTTCGGGCGAGACTCCGATGGTCGCTGCACTAGCCTGAGTCTTTGGGACCGACCAGTCGCCACGACAAAAACGTTCTTCGATTGTGATCGAGTCAGCGTGGATGCATCGCCACTTGAGGGCGATCAATTCACTGACCCGAAGGCCGGTCCACACGGCGACGTACAGCATCGTCGCGTAGGGTTCGGCCATGAGATCCACCACCTTGTTGAAGTTCTTGGGCGTAATGGTCGGCTTAGGCTGCCTGGGTCGCTTGTCCAATGGCAACCGCAATCCTTCCATCGGGCTCTTGACCAGGTAATCGATGTCCACCGCGGAGCGGAGAATCGAAGAGAGCACGTCCCTGATCTTCGAGGTTGTGGGATAAGACTTGCCCGCCATGCCGGAGAAATACTGCTGCAGCGTCAGCCGTGTGAGATCACGCAGACACAGACGGCCGAATCTCGGCTCAAGGTATTTCGCGATGATGCCTTGATACGAGTTCCGCGTGCTACTCGATAGCAGCGGCAGGTAAGTCGGGATATAGGTGTTGGTCACAAACTCACTGAAGTTCATCGCCGAGCCGGTCAGAATCAATCCCTGATTGACGGGCCTGAGTTTCTCTTCGGCGATCTTCTGCACTTCCCGCAGGGGCATGTCTGCCGGTGCGAGTTTGATGCGTTGACGTTTTCGGCTGCCAGCTAGATTGGTATCCCAAACACGCAGCCACCAGAATTGACCTTCCTTGAACGGTTGCGGACTCTGAAAACGCCGTCTCGCCATCGCTTCATATCCTCTCGATGGCTTGCCGGAGTTTGCCTCAGGCGCGAGAGTAGCATGGTTAAGTCCGCCGTCGGGTTGTGGATAATTGAACATCTGGGTTCATCAGGCTCAGCTTCTTACAGCTTGCCCTCCATAGCGGGCTGGTGTGCCCCTGGGGCACGCGATCTAATTTCACCGAATGAGTCGCTTTCCTAGCCTCTCTGCCATAAAGTCGGTAGCTGTGCAACCAAGGGCCTGCAGTATCCTCGGATCTCCAGCTCGATTGACCCCATTTTGTGTCGTCCGCGCTTCTCACGCAGCTAGGCGCGCTTAGCGCCCAAGCCTACATGCACGCAGCGGTGTGATGATTTTCAATGGGGGCGATCAAAATCGCGGCGATGAGTGTTCGAGCACACTGGTTCGAAACCGCCATCTCTTACCGATTTGGTTGCGACTATCTCTCCACGGCGTGCCTGAATCTCCAGTGTTTTCCAGTGGATCCCCAGCAGATCCGCCGCTTCCCTCAATGTTAGAAGTTGCACACACAACCGCAGCCGTTCCGCTCTGTCGCCGGCAGCCAGGAGTCACCTCTTCTCGCCCAGGCATCATTGCAAGGTCCCGGATTATCCAGGTCGTATGGCTTGGGAATCTTCCGGGGTGATAAAGGGACTGTCGAGTTCAATCGGAAAACCCGAACTCTCGCGGTTGAGCAGAATGGGGTGCCGGTTCGTGCTGCCAGAGCGTAAACACGCCGAGTTTGCTCGGATCTGGGAGCCAATCTAAAAGCGCAAGGTTATTTGGAGGCGTTCCTCCAGCAATGGCGTCTCTGAACCAAGAATTGCGCGGCTCGGCTTGTCCAAGCCGCTGTTCCTTCTGGCATTTCCGCCAGCGCCCGCGGGGTGTATTTGCGACGTAAGCCCTATCCGGTCAAAGTCAAATTGATGGGTCTGGACTTTGTCCTGGTTCACCAGCAGCATCACTATTTAGCTACAAGCCGAGAGGCTCGACTACTTTGTTGGCACGCTCGGCCTGAATCACCGCCACCTTCCGCAGCGTATCTACCGATCGCGGCATGGCCGCAATATCACCCCGCGCTATTTCGTCGACAAGTTTCCGCTGTTTCTCTCCGGCGCGTCCGGCGCGTCGAGCGCGCCATCGCCTGTGGTCGCGTTTTGCTATGTGGACGGCCGCATAGGAAAGCCTTCGGGGTTCGATGCCTACTTGCTGCAGTACAGAGAGTTGTTCCGTCGGCTAGAAGATTTTGGGCTCATTTATGTGGCTGCGGATGAGCGGATGTTTCCGAAGGCAGAGCGGATCTTCAGGCGCTGGTGTGGGAATAGGGGTGACGGGCTGTGTGTTGCCAGAGATCCCGATATCGAGCGGCTGTGCGAGCACTTTCGGGCTCGTGATTTGCTTGAGCGACGGGAGACAAGTTCTTTTGGTAAGGCAAGGTTGGACCGGCTGCGAGAAGAGTTGGCCGAGTTTCGAGGGCCGGTGTATAAGGCACTTTATCGGCGATGGCGAGAACGGGGCGATGCCGTTTTCGGGGAGAGTTCAGAGAGCCTAAGCAAGAGTTCAGGAGGTTTTGGGACTACCGGCTGGATCACGAGTATGAGCTGTTCGGCGACGTTGGCAGGGAGATATCAGCATGAAACAGAGGTGGACCGTGGCGGCAAACACCATGATCCGGTGAACGGTCCGCCCGGTGCCTGGGTCCATGGGCTGGAAGAAGTGAGTAGGACGGTGCGAGGAGAGGAACTCATGCGCGAAGCACAGACGCCAACAAAAATTTCAAGGGCGGGAGCGACCCCGGTTTGTGCGGCTCTCCAGCCGCCACAAACCCGCTTCGTTCCTATCGTCACTTCGGGGGTCGCTCCCGCCCTTGAGGAAGTGCTGCTGGCGATGCAAATTCCATGATGAAGAACTATTACAGAGCACGGTCAGAAAGCGTCTTGAAATCAGGAGAGAGGAACCCATGCCATCGTCATTCATTCCTCAACGAAATGTCGCTTCCAAGCTTTGGGTTGAAAGCTATCCTCAAGACGACATGCCTCACCACAATCTGGCAACCCAGTACATGTACTTGGGAGAGTATGAGAAGGCCTTAGCAGAAACCAGAGAGGTTCTTCGCCTCAGGCCTGACGATGGGTTTGCCTATAACCACTTGGCGCTGATTGATCTTGCCGTCAACCGCTTCGCTGAAGCCAAGGTCGCCATAGAACAAGCGGCAGCACATATGTTTGAAGGGACCTTCTTGCATTACGGTAGGTATCAGGCTGCCTTCCTTGACCGCGATACAGCTGCTATGCAATATGAGCTGACTTGGGCGAAGGGCAAACCGGGGGCGGAAGACACTCTCCTCTCCACCCAGTCGGACAGTGAGGTCTATTCCGGCAAATTGGGGAAAGCGCGGGAGTTCTCGAGACGGGCGGTAAGCTCCGCGCTGGCCAATAACCGCAAGGACCCTGCTGCCATTTGGCAGATCAATGCTGCCCTGCGAGAAGCCGAGTTTGGCAGGGCGGAACAGGCCCGCCAGTCGATCACGGCCGCCCTGACCCTTTCACGGCTCCGTGACACTAAGGTCTTGGCGGCCCTAGCCTCGGCGCGTGCTGGCGACTCCAATCGTGCCACGTCGCTGGCTGACGAGATCGCGGAAGAGTTTCCTTCTGACACGCTCATTCAGAAATTCTGGCTGGTGACAACCCGAGCGTCTATTGAGATCAACCTGGGCAACCCGGCTCGAGCGGCTGAGCTTCTGGAGCAGGCAGTTCCATATGATCTTGCGGGCGCCTATACGGACTTGGTTGTTGGAACGATGTATCCCGTCTATGTACGCGGCCAGGCATATTTGCTTCTGCATCTCTGCATCGGGGGCATGAGGCGTCGGCTGAATTCCAGAAGATTCTCGACCGGCGTGGTTTCGTGATGAATTTTCCTCTTGGAGCCCTGGCGCATCTAGGCCTCGCGCGTGCCTACGCCATGTCGGATGACACTGCTAAGGCCCGCACCAAATATCAGGATTTCTTCGCTCTCTGGAAAGACGCCGACCCCGACATCCCCATCCTGAAGCAAGCCAAGAAGGAGTACGCGAAGTTGCAGTGAGGCTTTGTTGGGCGAGCGTTCTGGTCGGGATTGCCAATCAACCCAAGGGCCAACCGTGAGGCGAGTTGCATTCCAGAACTGCAGAATGCGTCCGAATGCGTTTTCTACTGCGTAGACGGGCACTCGGTTTATGCATCGGGAAGATGGGTCCCGACGTTACGCCGCCCGCAGCGAAACGCTCCGGTGTATGGGCCTGCAAATCTTCCGTCAGCAGGTTCGTGTATCGCCGCGTCATCTCAAGAGCCAAACGCCCGAGAACCCCAGAGTGCCACAAACAAGTAGAACCGAGTCGGGAGAGTTGTAATAGGCCAGACTTGACCTCGCATGCCTGGTTATCGGATCTAGGCCGGGTGTGTCAGATGCGTTACTCCAGGTTCATACATTCCTGTTTGCTCGTGCTTCAGAATGGTCCCTGAGGTCTAACCCAAGAAGCGAAGAGTGTGGGGGGTAGCGGGTTTGAGCCTATAATTCCGACTAAGGATAAAGGCTGGGTAATAGTGGGAACCTGAAACACTACGCACTGGGGTTCGTTTCCCAATGACGAGGGGCCTTGGCGTTGCAGGATGCACGGTTGAACACTCTGATTGAGTTTGCGTATCTCGTCCGCTGAACAAGACTCGCCATGGAACAAGAACTTTGGCGAAAAGTCGAAGAGCTCTTCCACGCCGCGTTGGAGCGGACACCGGATGCGCGGCAAGCGTTTCTCGATGGGAATTGCGGTGTAGACACCGATCTACGACGTCAGGTCGAGCTACTACTGGCAAAGGAAGCGCAAGCCGGGAGTTTTCTGGAAGTACCCGCAATCGCAGAACATGGCGGTCACGCTGACAGCTGCGGGGTCCCTGCTTGGCCGGCAATTCGGACCCTATCACCTCGTGTCTCCGTTAGGTGCCGGCGGCATGGGCGAGGTATATCGGGCACACGATAGTAAGCTCGGTCGCGATGTCGCCATTAAGACATTGCCGCAAGAGTTCGCGCGCGACCCTGAGCGGCTCTCGCGCCTCCGCCGTGAAGCGCGTACGCTGGCTTCCCTGAACCACCCCAACATTGCCGCGATTTATGGACTGGAGGAGTCAGAAGTTGCCGATTGTCTCATCATGGAGCTGGTCGAGGGGGAAATGCTGTGTGGTCCTCTGCCGGTTCAGACCGCGCTCGACCGCGCATGCCAAGTTGCGGCGGCATTGGAAGCCGCGCATGACAAAGGAATTATTCACCGCGACCTGAAACCAGCTAATGTAAAGGTCACGCCGCAAGGCAGGGTGAAAGTATTGGATTTCGGTTTGGCGAAAGCGATCTGGGGACCGGAGGGGAGCCAGGACCTCACGCAGTTAGCAAACGCGACTGGCGTGGAGTCTGTCGCTGGGCAGATTGTCGGGACGCCTGGCTACATGAGTCCGGAGCAGGCGCGCGGACGAGACGTCGACAAACGGACTGACATCTGGGCCTTCGGATGTCTGTTGTACGAGTTGCTCACGGGCAAGCGTGCCTTTCCCGGCGAGACTCTACAGGACACAATTACGGCCGTGCTGGAACGCGAGCCGAACTGGCAGGCTCTACCTGCGAACACCCCCGCGCAAGTCCGCGAACTGCTGCGGCAGTGTCTTCAGAAGGATGCCGGCCGCCGACTGCGCAACATCGCGGACGGCCGCCGAACCATCGAGAAGGCGCAGCGGGGATGGAACCGCTGGCGAGTCGCCGCGCTTGCAACGGCGGCGCTAGCTATGCTTGCCATCGGCGCTGCCCTGTGGTTGCGTATCGCTTCAGCGAGACGCTCAGTGCCAGTTACGTCACCTTCCGAGTATATGCAGATCACAAACTTTAACGACTCGGCCGTCGCCCCCAGCTTGTCGCCGGATGGGCGAATGTTGACCTTCAAGCGCGGTGAAGACGCCTTCTTCAGCCCTGGCCAGATTTACGTCAAGCTGCTGCCGAACGGTGAGTCGGTGCGACTCACCAACGACGACGCCTTTAAGTACGCTCCGGTGTTCACCCCGGACGGCTCAAGGATCGCTTATACCTACGCCTCAGCCACTACCTATGCGTGGGATACCTACACGGTTCCAGTGCTCGGAGGGCAACCGACGCGGCTCCTACCCAACGCATCTGGCTTAACTTGGATCACCAGTCAGCAAATCTTGTTTTCCGAGATCAAGACTGACCTGCACATGGGTATCGTGACGTCCAGGGAAAGCCGGGCGGATCGGAGAGAGATCTATTTTCCAGCGAACAAGCGAGCCATGGCGCATTACGCCTACGCCTCACCGGACCATAAGTCTGTTCTTGTCGTTGAGATGGATCAAACCCACGTGTTTCATCAACCGTGCCGGCTGCTGCCGTTTGATGGCAGTTCTACGGGCCGGCAGGTCGGGCCTCTAGGTACATGCACGTCAGCCGCCTGGTCTCCGGACGGACGGTGGATGTACTTTGGTGCGACCGTTGGGCGTAGCGCACATCTCTGGCGCCAGAGGTTCCCAGACGGAGCGCCAGAGCAGATCACCTTCGGCCCGATCGAGGAGGAGGGCATTGCGCTAGCGCCGGACGGTCGTTCACTCGTGACCTCGGTCGGAACTCGCCGCAGCGCGATCTGGGTCCACGACGCGTCCGGAGAGCGGTCCATCTCTTCGGAAGGCTACGCGGTCGCTCCCCATCTTTCCCGCGATGGCAGACGCGTGTTCTATCTTTTCGCCCAGGACTTGGTGTTATCGGCAGAAGCCAGCTGGATGGCCTGGTCCGGCGAACTCCGTTCGGTGGACCTCGACTCCGGAAAGGCCGACAGCGTGCTGCCGGGCGTTTCAGTCACGGACTACGATATTTCTCGCGACGAGAAGGAAGCGGTCTTCACCACAACGGAAAGTGGAGGGGAGAAGAAGATCTGGCTGGCGGCCCTCGAGCGCGGCACGCCACCTCGACAGGTTGCTGAGGGCGGAGATCAAGTATCCTTCGGTGCGCAACGGCGATCTCGTATTTCGCTCGCTCGAGGAGAAAACGAATGGGCTGGTTCGGATCAAGGAAGATGGAAGTGGACGAGTGCGAATAACGACCGCGCCGATTCTGGAAAAGTTCGGCGTTTCCCCCGATGGTGAATGGGTGATCGTATTGTCGCCCGGGGCTGGTGAGAATCTCTCATCCGCAGTTCTCGCAGTGCCCACTCGCGGCGGGGCTCCCAGGAAAATCTGCGTAGGGGACTGCTTGTCGGGGTGGTCTTCCGACGGAAAGTTCTTCTTTGTCGCGATCTCCGGGGGAAAGACGCTCGTGATTCCTGTACCAGCCGGAAAATCGTTGCCGGATTTTCCCGCTTCAGGAATCAGCTTGGATGCCCACTGGCCTGAACAGCCACGAGCGAGAGTGATCGAGCGTAGTGCGATCGTGCCCGGGCCCGACCCCTCGCAATACGTTTTCGTCAAGACGGAACTGCAGCGCAATCTTTTTCGGATACCGCTACATTGATAGGTGGTTTGTCGCCGAGGGGTCGGCCTTGGTCCCATATTTCCGAGACGGCAACTCACCCAAAGATCGAGCCGGACGGGATTCCCTGGTGGTTCCTGAGCATCTAGGCGTTGCCGGGCATAGCGACTCAGCCAATCTGCCCCCATTCCGGTTCCTTGAGATCTCTCGCCGTCTGGGGCCTGAAGGCTATTGTCGCTTCGCCATCGCCGTTAAGAGCGTTAATAATACCGGGGGGCTCCGCAGCACATCCCCACGGATGCATCGCGCCCCCTTCTTCGGAGCATCCGTGACAACGCCGTTGATCAGGCAGTACCATTCGCGAATTTTCCGTTACATGGTTGTTCAGCGCCGTGAAGCTGGAGAGCTCCGCCGTTGAATTCGTGGTCGGAGCGTGGGTCTTGTCACCACGGGCATGGAACCCCGCCAACTCTCCGATCCCGTCCGAGAACTGGCATATTCCTACAGCGGTCGCCCCATCGAGTGTGCAACGGCCAACGGCCCTATTGCCGTTTCCGGCGTGAGGACGACGTCACTGTCGAACACCCCCGGCAAAGAGTACCCGTCGTCTAGACGATTTTCGCACCGACCAGGATCGCCATGAGGGTGAAAATGTGATCGTGAGAAGGCGACGGCGAGGCGTGACCACGACATTCCTCCTTTGTGGATCTGCGGCTTCGTTCGGGGCCGCCGGCCAGGGCGGGTGAGATGTTGAGCAGGCAGCAAAATCGCTACCACAAACGAGGCGAAGAGGGTCTGAGTACGAATAGTTTTCATGAGTCTCCTTGGTTGACGGTTGCGGCAGCCTGGGAGAATGGAAACTGCCTGGGTTCAGATCAGTCAACTGCTGAGCGTTGAAGCAACTTCGCGGGTCAGGAGTCGAGTAGGTTCGTCCTGCCTTGTATTCCGCGAACGGGTGGGAAAAAGGGTCACTAGTGCGGAGTTTTTTATGGTAAGTTCGGCACCGCTATGACTGTCGAGCGTTTGCGAGATCTCAGCGGGTTGATTGCCGCCTGGGGCAACGGGAATGAACAGGCGCTCGACCGCCTGATGCCGCTGGTTTACCCCGAACTGCGTCGAATTGCTAGACGGCATATGGCACGCTGCCAGGCCGGCCACACTCTAGAGTCGGCCGCACTGGCCAATGAGGCTTACCTCAAATTGGTTCGGGTGGGAGGTGTCCGTTGCGAAAACCGTGCGCATTTCCTCGCCCTCTGCTCGCAAATCATCCGGCGCATTCTCGTGGATCACGCGCGAAACCGTGGCTACGCCAAGCGAGGTGGAGGTGTTGTGCAGATAAGCTTAGACGATGGCGCCGTTGCGACCAAGACGCGCCCGGTTGATGTACTGGCTCTAGATGACGCTCTAGTCGCATTGTCTGAGTTCGATCCCCGCAAAGGGCAGGTCGTGGAGTTGCGTTACTTCGGCGGGCTGAGTGTGGAGGAAACCGCAGCTGTCCTGGGAATTTCGCCGGAGACGGCCAAGCGCGACTGGAAGATGGCAAAGGCGTGGCTGTTTGGCGAGCTGACTGGAAAGACTGGGAAGAAAGGCCATCCCAGTTCGTAGCGGGCTGGACGGCGGATCTAGATCCCGGGGGGCAAGCAACGGACTCAAGTGTGGGTTTCTCCGAAGTCCGACCTGCGTTTCCAGCGTGGACGTTTGGTCGGCCAACCGGAAGTGTAGGAACTCCGGACTGGATACTGCGCGGTGTCCGAAAGCTGGATTCGCGTCCCTACTGTCCGTAAGGTCGAGTTTCAACCTATCACAGGTGAATCAACGGGCGCTGCTCACAAATTGGCGCCTCTTTTGTTGCTTAGCTTATTGCATGAATCTGCGGACTGTGGCAGCCCCCAACAACTTATTTAGGACGGGATGATGCAGCGCCACGGTATTGAAAACACTGTACAGGTGGTTCTTTTATCTGGTTTGGCCGATCACTGGCGCGAATGTTACGGCTGTGAAACGTGCAAGTCAATGAAAGCTGTGGAGTTGGCAGTTATTTCAAAAGGATTGTTGGCGTAAAATCGCTTACACCAGTAATCCAGCAAACCGGTCGTGTGTGGAAACCATTTCTTTCGCGCCCGAAACAGAGGTTGTGCTTGTCTGCGGCGGATTGAACACAAGCACAAGCACCATTCCAGGCTGTGCGATATCTGCCGCCATGATCGCTGCTTTCAATTGGTGACTGCTAACGAACGTCGTTACGCGCAAGGAACCGTTCCAACTCACCGACGAGTCCTGACGAAAGTCGCTGCCATTGACCGTCAGCACGAACTGATTGCCTCCAGGCAGTTGTGTTGCTGGGCGAAATCGAGCTGATAAAAGATGGCGGGGAGCAGACACCGCAGGATGAGCAGACCAGCGCCATGCATATGATAAGCAGACAAAGGCGAGACGATCTTGCTCGTGTGGAAAAGTTTGGGCGGGGCGCGGACCGCATCTGCGCTTCAACGCTTGGTTGGAAAGCCGCAGCTGCCAAGAAAGCCACTATGGCAGGCAGGCGATGCATGAAACACCTATGTTAGCCGTCGGTGCGCGGGGGAGGGTCACAGCGGTTCTCAGCATGACGCTACCGGCGATTCTATTGAGGCGTGTCACGGAAATGTAAAACCTTACTCAGAAGTGAAAACCGGAATCAGTTGAGGGCGAACCACCTGGCTTTCGCTGTTCTAGTCGCAGAAATGCTTTTGATCATTCGCGTCTGCATGTTGTCGGTTGCTGCTTTCGCCATTCATTTCGCTCCTGTATTCACGCCGACGTTTTGAGGCAAACCCGGCAGGCCTGAATTGTGAATTGGACCGTAATGGACCGTACTCGGCTGCTAAGTGCAAACGAGTGAGTGAGATAATTTGGCAGACGCCATCGTTCGCAACGATGAGGTCGTCGGTTCGATCCCGACTAGCTCCACCAAGTTTTCAATCACTTTGCGCCGCCATTTTCACGATCACGTTCCATTACGTTCCAAAAAAATCAGTTGATGGTTGTCGTGCTCGGTTGCAGCCGCCGGGATTCGACCATGTCCATCATTTTGCTCACGGCCCGACGCTGACTGTCGGGTACGTGCTGACAATATACGTCCATGGTGGTTGCGATGCGTGAGTGGCGCATTTGCCCCTGCACGTCCTTGGGATTGGCCCCCGCTTCGATCATCCAGGTAGCGCAAGATGTGCGCAGCGAACGCCAAGTTGCTTTCTTGGGGTCCAGGCCCAGCTTGAGGGCTGCCGGGCGAAGGTGTCGGCGTAGGACGTTGCCATCCCTCATGGGAGCGCCCTTGCGGGAGCGATTGGGACACATCACCAAACAGGGTAACTCGCTGTTGCGCTTCCTGCTGGTGGAGGCAGCGCAAGTCACGGTGCGCAGTGATCCGGAATGGCGCAGCAAGTTTTTCCACCTGGCCCTGCGACGCGGGCGGAAGATCGCCAAGGTCGCCATGGCCCGTAGACTCGCGGTTCGTCTGTACTGGATGTGGCGCAAGGGATGGGATTACGAGCAGATGAAAAAGTTCGGTTCGCACGCGGGACAGCCTGGACATCGCCATGGTGTGCAGCAGAACACCGAGTAATTGATAGGGCGTCCCGCTCCTCCTTACGGAGGAGTTCGAAGTAGTAATCATGATCGCAGTGATGGACCGAAGAGATGCATGGGTCGGACTGAGTTCGCGACCTGAACGCTGATTACGAGCGAGTTCGGAGTGCACGGGTTAGTACGCTCGAAATCACTTGACGCCGCCGACATTGTTAGAGAGGCGATATTACAACAGCAATCCCTATCAGGTGTTCTTGATCATCTAAAAGGCTGACAAAGGCGGACAACCGCAGGGTCAAGATCACAAGCAACTGTGACGGCGCACACTGCAAGGCAGGGACGTTCTCTGCTATTCGACAGGGCGGAGGTGGACCATGAAGCCCACGGGATTTGTGTTAGTGGGAATGTTACTACTCGGATTCGGTGGGGCGAGTCCGGTAGTGCAGGGCGGAGCAGCAGCGCAAGACCAGGAGAAGGTGCCCGCTAGGTACAGCGATCCCTCGTCGGGTAAGCAGATGTTCAGAGACTACTGCGCGGCTTGTCATGGGATGGAAGGAAAGGGCGACGGACCAGTAGCTAGATTTCTGAGAACGCCGCCGGCGGATTTGGGGGCTTTGGCCCAGCGCAATGGCGGGAAGTACCCGGCTGACAAAGTTGCCGCGACGTTGCGCTTGGGCACGGACGGCGGAGCTCACGGGACGTCTGACATGCCGACGTGGGGGTCGTTGTTCCGGAACCAGGACAAGAAAACAGGTTTGGGTTTTGCGGAGGTGCGAATCCACAATCTGACTGAATATGTTAAGACGCTGCAGAAAAAGTGACCTTAGAAAAGCACTCAGCCAGGAGAGGCCCCTGACAAAGGCAAGCAGGAACGAGAGTTAATGTCTACTTCTTGACGTCGTCTTCAGCCTCGAATGGGCGACACTGGCCTTTTCAATTCTCAGTTGACGTAAACAGATGGGATGAGAAGGCCGGTCTCCGGACGGGATGCTGTACGCTCCCAAGTTATCGACGTGCTCGAAGCACAGATAAAAAGGAAACCGGCAATGAAGAAGGTTAGCACCGTAGCAGCAAAGCAGAGCAGGATTTTTTCTCAACCGAAGCTGACGATCGGATTGGACTTGGGCGATCGCTGGAGCTGGTACTGTGTGCTGGATGAAGCGGGCACGATTGTCCTGGAGCAGAAACTGGGCACGACCCCGAAAGCGATGAAGGAAACGTTCGGGGCAGTGGCGCGCAGCCGCATCGCTTTGGAAACCGGGATGCACTCGCCCTGGGTAAGCCGGGCACTGAGCGAGTTGGGGCATGAGGTGATCGTGGCGCATGCGCGCCATGTGCGGTTGATCGGAGAGAGTCGAAAGAAAGACGATCGGATCGATGCGCAGACGTTGGCTCGGCTGGCCAGGATCGATCCGCAGTTATTGTGTCCGGTGCAGCATCGCAGCGCGAAGGCGCAGGCGGATCTGACCGTGATCCGGGCGCGAGCCGGGTTGGTGCGGGCACGAACGGCATTGGTGAACACAGCCCGCGGATTGGCCAAGAGCTATGGCGAGCGGCTGCGCGGGTGCAACGTACGCAATATGAATCCGGAGAAAGCCCGGGGGCTGAGTCCGGAACTGCGAATTGCACTGCAGCCGTTGCTGGCGGGAATCGAGTCGCTGAGTGAACGCATCCGGGAATGCAACGAAGGGATCGAGCGACTGGCGCAGGAGAGCTATCCGCAAGTAGCGCAACTGAAGCAGGTGAAGGGGGTGGGCACATGGATCGCGCTGACCTTCCTGCTGACGCTGGAAGACGCCCATCGTTTTCGCCAGAGCCGGGACGTGGGCTGCTACCTGGGTCTGCAGCCGGGACGAAGAAACTCCGGCCAGAGCGAGCCGCAGATGCACATCAGCAAGGAAGGCGATCCCTATCTGCGCACGCTGCTGGTGCAAGGGGCGCACCACATTCTGGGGCCGTTTGGAGCCGACAGCGATCTGCGCCGCTGGGGCCTGAAGCTGGCCGAGCGCGGCGGCAAGAGCGGGAAGAAACGAGCCATTATTGCAGTGGCGCGAAAGCTGGCCGTCTTGCTGCATCACCTGTGGGTGAGCGGAGAGGTTTACGAACCGTTGCGCAAGCGCAAGCCAACCGCGATGCCGGCGGCTGCATAAAACCAAAAACCCTCTTGGAAAGGAAAAGCCAAAGCCTAAAGCCGAGTTCCGGTGACTGCGTTAATCGCCTGGCCCAGCTTTCATCTTCGAGATGGAACCGAGGTCGATAATCAGGTGGCAGCACCGGCTGAAACGAGAACACCCAACTTGCACCGAGCGAACCTTATCGCTCATCGAAGAGTGCGGATGGAAGGATGGCGACAGTGGCGACTCGGCGGACAAGAAACAGCGTGACCAACAAAGTCCAAAACGAATCCCCTTGACTCCGACCGGCCTTCTCATGGAAGGCGATTTCACTCAAAACGCCTTTCGGCCCGGGATCACTGAGATCGCGGTAGGGACAGGCATCGCTGACTGCCCCCCGCGCGGACCCGGACGGGCGCTGATTAGCGCATCCGGTTCTTATCTCGGATGACTGGCGGCAAAGCGAACGGCAGGATATGGATGAAGCACGCGCGGTTGAGGAAGCCATCGGTTAGCCAGGGCAAGGGTACGCTTCCAGGAGATCGGGCGTTTCTGGCTGCGGCGGCGAAGTGTTTGCCACCAATGCCCAATCGCTCGTTCCCGGAATATGCCGAGACTGTCGAGGTTCCCCGGTACCGCATAGTAGTTGAAGTGGCCTTGCACGACCGATTTGAGCCATTGTCCGGTTTGGCGCACGGGATCATGCATTCGCTCACGGAGTTGCTGCTTAATCTCCCGCAGCTTCGCCCCCATGCGTTTGTGGATCGTCTTGCGCCTCACTGCGAACCGCCCTAACCTGTTCTTCCCGCTGATGTGCGTGAAGCCGAGGAAATCGAACGTGTCGGGTTTCCCTTCTCCTCTGCGTTTCCGGTTCTGTTCAGCAAATCTACCGAACTCGATCCGGCGCGTCTTATCTGGGTGCAGTTCCAGTCCAAACATCCCCAGCCGCTCCCGTAAGTTCTCCAAGAAACGATCTGCGTCCGTCTGGTGCTGAAATCCCAAGATGACATCATCCGCATAGCGGATGACAGCCACCTCGCCGTGTGCCCATTTCTTGCGCCACACGTTCACCCAGAGATCGAAAGCGTAGTGCAAGTAGATATTCGCGAGAAGCGGTGAAATCACCGAACCTTGCGGACTACCTGTCTTCGTGTTCGACCATTCGCCTTCCTCCATCACCCCAGCGTTGAGCCATTTCTGGATCAACCGTAGGATGCGGGGGTCAGCGACGCGATGCTCCACGAACTGGACCAGCCAACTCTTGTCGAGGTTATCGAAAAATCCTCGAATGTCGGCATCCAGAACGTAGTTCACCTTCTTCTTCAGGAGCGCGTACGACAACGCATCCAGTGCTTGATGCTGGCTGCGCCCCGGGCGAAACCCATAGGAAAAGCCGAGAAAGTCTTCCTCGTAGATCTGGTTGAGGATGGTAACCACGGCCTGTTGGACAAGTTTGTCTTCCATAGCCGGGACCGCTAGTGGACGTTGCCGTCCATCTGCTTTCTCTATGTACACTCTTCTCGATGGCGTCGCTCGATAGGCTCCGCGATGAACTCGGCCATGAAGATCGGTCAATCGATCCTCTAGCCCGTCTTCATACTCCTGCCAGGTGACACCGTCCACTCCGGGTGCGGCCTTCCTCTTGAGGGAGTAAAAGCTTTCCCGCAGCAGATCGACTGTCAGATGGTGGAGCAAGGCGGTGAACTTCATCTCCTTATTTTCCCTTGCTGCTTTCCGCACGCCCGCCAGCCCTTGGGACACGCCCTTCCCGCTCTGCGTCGGGTACGTGTTAGGTTGACCAGCGTTCTCCTTGATCAGCGGCCTTTCCTCCCCACTCTCCGCCGGCGATGTTCCGTCTTTGTTCGAATGGTTCATAGGTACTATGCCGCTGTGTGACTCCTCGCAGACGTACGCGCGGGCCTTGTGGCACTGGCCTTCGCCCGCCGACCTGCGGCCTGGTTGAGCCGCAGGTGTCTCCGAGGTCTCCCGGTTCTCGTGCATGAAGTTTCTAGGCGTGTCTGGGGTCTTCGACTACGCCGGACTGAGCAGGAGCTCGCGCTATCGCGCCTGTTCATGTTGCCTTCCGCGCATTACAAGGACGTCGGCGTCCGGATTGCATCTTTTCGGAGCTGAATACCCACCCCGCCTATCCTCTGTCTACGCTTCGTTGTGCACCTCGCGGTACCCAGCGCAAGACTCGAGGCCGAGCGGATCGCTATTCCTTTCTCGTAAGGCTCTTTCATCCTCTACTTCATGCCGGTTTAGCCCGGCGCACTGCAATGGCGATATTTCGCCAGTCAATCCATCCCAGCATCCTACAAGCGTTGTCATTCACAAATCCACTTCTTATCTTTTCGGTACTTGAGGTGAAATTGTCCTGCGAGATGAAGTGCGCCGAAGTCCACCTCATATTTCCCTGAAACGCGTTTGTCGTTTGGATTCCCTTTGTCCAGCCATATTCTTGCGCGAGCGGCTGATTCGCATTTTCGTTCCGGTGTGCATCGTTCGGCGAAGACGTTTTCCCAAGTCTCTTGCGGACGATAAGTGCTCCATGTGAATTGTTGTCGCAAGTTCAAGTTGAGTTTCTCGCCCGAGGACAGGCCCTCGACATCTGAGAGATAAAACGAGGCCCCGTCGCAATGTGGCGAGAACCAGCCCGAAGCACCATTTGCGCCCCAGAGCAGCGTGGCGCAGGCTAGAACAACAACGGGAAACAAGGATAATCGAATGCGTGCAGACATTGAGTTTTGCGTAATTGTATCGAATGGGTGCCGCTAACAGGCGTTTACGCATTGACCCTGAACCTATCGTGCTAGGCACCATGTGCTCAGGACACCCACAGTCCCGGAGACCCTTCGCCCTTTGGTCTTGACAGTTTAGGAGTTCCTTCCACGGCGACGACAGAGCAAACGGTAATGCCATCTACTTTGCGCCAGGATCGCCGTACAGCGACGGTGCGGGCTGCGATCGGGCTGACGTTCTTCGCGGGCTTGCGTCCAGGAGAGGCAAGAGGCGTGCGCTGGGAGGACTATGACGGTAAGCATCTAACCGTCGAGCAGTCCTGTTGGCATACACACACAACCGCGCCTAAGACTGAATACAGCGTTAAGCCTGTCCCCGTAATTGAACCATTGCGGGTCTTGCCTAACGAACTGCGTCAAGCCGACGACAATCCGAAGACTGGCCCGATCCTGCGGGCAGTATCAGGGAAGCCACTCAGTCTTGATAACCTTGCAAGACGGGAGATCATTCCAGCACTGCGGAAATGTGCCGTCTGTCATCAACTACAATCCGAGCATGAAGCCAATGGTCATGAGTTTCAGCAAGACACTTCACTTCCGCGTTGGCGCGGCTTCTACAGCTTTCGTAGAGGCATCGGAACGTTGACCACTGCGATTGCCAAAGACCCACTCGCGGCAAAGGGTCTGCTGCGTCACTCGAACCTGAGCACGACTATGGCTCACTATATCCACGATGTACCAGAAGTGACTCAGCAAGCGATGGGGATGGTTGAGCAGTTGTTTGGGGACTGTGCAACCGTTGTGCAACCGCAAGAGAGCCGTCCCACCGAATCATCCACGCAAGATGCAGTAAACTAACGGCAGTCCGAGACATGGCCCCGTAGCTCAGATGGATAGAGCAGCGGTTTCCTAAACCGAAGGTCGCGTGTTCGACTCACGCCGGGGCCACCACTTTGCCGGGCAGCAGCCTCCTACCTCCTCGAAACGCCCGGTTGCGGATACACTATTCCCGCGTAGATTCTTCTTCCCCAGGTGACAAGCCATGACGTGGTACATGATCAGTTCTATTGTGCTGTTCAACCTTTTTCTCGGAATCAGGCCGCCTCGCATGTTCGGTTCTGAAACTCCGAGCACTAATTAGGCTGGAGACCGGAGAGTGGATAGCGCAGATCCGGCATAGCTTTCGAGACTCACGACGTCGTTGGCTGTCGTCGCGAACGTGAACCCTTGCTCTAGGTACCGACTGGCACTTTCGGAGTCCACGCAGTGGATTCCACACGCTTTTCCCGCGGCTTTGGCGGCCTCTCTCACTCGGCTCAACGCGGCCGAAAAGGTTGGGTTCCCTGCCAAGGCATGTCGGGGGCGTGGCGACAGCCCCCAGACCGATCGCAAGGTCAGAGGGGCCGACATACAAGGCATCGACACCAGAGCAGGCGGCGATCTCTTGGGCGCGTTCGAGACCCTCCGCGGTCTCGATCATCGCGATGCACGCAACGTTCGACTCCAATTGCGCAGGGTCAGCAGTCATCCGTAGACTCGCGCGTTGGGGGCCATAGCTTCGGATCCCATTTGGTGGGTATCTGATGGCTCGGACAACGTTCGCAGCATCTTCGGCGGAATTGACCAGGGGTACGAGAACACCTGCTGCCCCTGCATCGAGCACCCAGCCAATCCGCGAGGCTCGGTGGTCGGGTACACGCACGAGGGATGACGCCCCTCCAGCGTCGATGCCCATCAACATCGCGGCGCAGGATGCGTCATCGATGAGGCCATGCTGAAGATCAAGTCCCACGTAGTCGAACCCCAGAGCTGCAGTTCTTTCGGCGGCAGGTGGGCACGGGAAGAAAGTAAAAGCCAATCATTCGCTCATGATCTCGGAGGCGTTCCGCGAATGACTTGGTAGTTTCGTTGTTAACTTGCATGTTCCGAGCTGTCACAATAGTAGTCCTCTGTATAGAGCCAATAGGTCGGCCTTGTCTTCGATCCCGACCCCCGGCGACGAGGGAACCTCTACGAGGCCGTCTGTTACTTGCGTACCGTCGGTGAACCCACCAACTGGCTCGAAGCGACCTGGACTCGACTCACTTCCACCCAGCGCGAAACCCGCGGCGACATGTAGTGCAAAGAGGTGCCCGCCATGGGGAATGCACCGAGATGCTTCCCATCCCGCCTCGTCAAGCATGCGAAGAACTCTCATGTATTCGACAAGCCCTGAACATAAACCCGGGTCCACCTGAATAACATCGCGATCTGGGCGCAGATTGGCGTATCGGATCAGATTGCGGGTATCTGCAGGGATAGTAGATTCTCTCCGGTCGCGATACTCCCTGAATAGATCTCAGTGAGTCGCGAATAAGTGTCGAAGTCGAGGGGGTCACAGGGCTCTTCGAACCAAAGAAGTCCATAGGGGTCAAGTGCCTGTGCATAGCGAATTGCTGTTGTAGGGTCTAGGCAAGCGTTCGCGTCAACGGCAAGACTCCCTCCGTCTCCCAGGACAGGAGAGTACTGTGTTGGACTCGAAGAAGATCGTCCGGCAGAGACTCGCCACCGATCTTGATCTTTATCCGCGTATAGCCCTGGCCTAGTAGTTGCTGGATCTCATCCTTAAATGCCTCGAGTCCCTTGCCGGGGAGGTAATAGCCGCCGGTGGCGTATACCGGTACTTTTCGGATGGCGTTGCCGCCGCCAAAGCGGCTGCTCAACCATTCCCATAGGGGTTGTCCTACACTCTTGGATGCCAGGTCAAAGAACGCCATATCGAGCGCGCTTGCTGCTACGGCTCGGTCGCCATGCCCGCCCGGCTTTTCGTTCGCCATCATGATGGACCATGCACGAACCGGATCCAGCTGAGTGCCTGTGGATTCATCAAGGAACTGCGATGCGTCAGCCGCCATCAGTCGAGGAATCAATCGTCGACGAAGGATCCCAGACTGAGAATAACGACCATTTGAGTGAAACCCATAACCGACTTGAACATGGCCATCAAGGACGATATCGCTTACGATCGCGACGATGGAGATATCCATCTCGGAGAAGGTCATATGACCGTTGCGAGCCGCGGACCTCACGGAGACCGTGCCCTCGCGGATGTCCACGATGCCCAACTCGCGCTCCCAAGTCTATAGCCTATAGGGACAGTGCTAGACTCTAGCATGCCCGGCTCGATGCTGGGCGTCGAGGCGTCGACGGATGTGGAGGGGATGAGCTCAACATGGGCGATCCAAGGATCCCAAGCAACGGTTCTGACCGCGCCTTCCGAACGAAGGGGGAGCTCGCCTACGAGCTGGTCAAGGAGCGCGCATCTGAACGGGGCTATCGAGCCCGGCTCCGCGATCAACCAGTTGGACCTTGCCGCCGAGATCGGTATGAGCACGACACCCCTGCGCGAAGCGCTTCGGCGACTCAGCGCAGAGAGCCTCGTGGTACTGGATGCTCACAAAGACGCCACGGTCGCTCCCCTCACGGTCGAGGAGGGGCGCAACATTATCGAGATCCGAGTCGAGCTCGATGCCCTGGCGGTGGCTGGCGGCTCAGCGGCGAACCGATAGCGACGTGGGCCAGATCTGCGCTGCACTCGATCACCTTCGAGCCACCAGCGATGACCCTGAGGCCGGCCTCCACGCGCATAGAGCTTTTCATGAGCAACTTTACCGAGCGTCCCACAACCCGATCTTGATCGACATGCTTGACGGATTGCGGATGCGCTCGGGTCGGTATAGGCAGTTCGGTCGCGCGGCCGGCACCGATGCTCCGAGTCTGGCCGAACAGCGACCGGGGCACGATCGGCTAACCGAACTTGTGACGGTCGGGGATGCGGAAGCCGCGAGCGGCTCAAGTCCGTGAGCATGTTCGAGCAAGCCTTGCGGGTTTGGCTCTTCGCCTGCTCGAACAGGATCCGCCACAAGTCGGCGTTGAAGCGTCCGAATAGCGAATTGGCGGAGGGACAGACTTGTCAGCAGAATGGCTCAATTTTCCGCTGGAGATCCCGAATGTGATCCACGGGGAGGCAATTGCTAGTCGCACAGGCCGGACATTGACCCGAGAGAATCCTGCTAGCCGGAGAGACCCCAGTAGCCCACGCGCCAATGTCGGACGCGGATGACGTGGGCGAAGCCGTTCGGGCCGCGCTCGAGGCGGGGCCGATGTGGGCGGACCCGGCCGCTTCCCGAGCGGGGAAGAATCCTTGACTCCGCCCTTCGTGCCCTTCTTGCCCAGCGCGCACTGCTTGCGGAGCTGATCACAGCCGAGAATGGCAAACCAAGGCGCGAGGCTCTCGCGGAGGTTGAGAGGGAGCTATCCGAGATTGCGGCTTTCCCACTGACTCTCGCTCGTACATACGGATCCCAGTCGCTTGGAGGTGACGCCAATGACGTGAGTGCGATGGCACTGAGGGAACCTCTTGGCGTTGCCGGAATCGTTGACCCCCTGGAACTTTTCCAGTCAGCGTCGCGCTGCGGAAACTAATTCCGGCTCTCTTGACTGGCAACACTGTGGTTTGGAAGCCCCTCCGAACTCACTCTGCGATCTCTCGGCCTACTTCGTCGTCCAGGCGCTGGCCGATGCTGGATTGCCGCCGGGCGTTGTCAATCTCGTCTTCGGTCGGGGAGTCGAAGCGGGGAAGGCACTCGTCAGTCACCCCGAGATATCAGCAATCAGCTTTACTGGGTCGACTCTGGTGGGGCTTGAAATCTGTTCGACCTCTGGCCACCAGGGACGTGAAGCCTCCCAGCTCTGAAATGGGTGGCAGCACTGCGATGGTTGTTCTGAAGGATTCGGATCCACTCGATGCAGTCAAGGCTGCGATCAAATCAAGTTTTACGGCATCGGGTCAGTGGTGCGTCGCGACAAGCAGGTTACTGGTTCAGGAAGGAATCTACGAGAGAGTTCTGGACCTCTTGAGTTGGCGGTGCGTGATGTCCGTCCGGGTCCTGGAACGGACGAGGCGACGACTATGGGCCCACTGGCATCGAGTCGAGCAACTGAACAAAGTAATGGGATTATATACGAAAGGCTCAGGATTCTGGACTTAGCGCCATCGCCGGAGGGGGTCGCCCGGCGGCTTTGGAACTCGGTGATGGCTACTTGTGGACGCCACAATCTATCGAGACGTGCCGAGCACTCACGCAATTTCCCAAGAGGAAATATTTGGACCAATACTGGCGGTCATGCCGGTACGCGATCTTTGATGAGGCTATTGACATTACGAATGAGGTTGACTACGGCCTCTCCGCAGCAATATATACGCGTTCGAACGAGCACGCCCGAAGATTCATTCAACGGGCGCAAGTGGGACGGGTTAGCGTGAACCTTCCCACGGGGTATAGCGAGCCACAGGTGCCGAATGGGGGCGTGAAAGCAAGTGGCCGTGGGGAACCCGAAAATGGTGACTCAAGTCTACGATTCTTCACGCGAAACAAGTCAGTCTATCAGCGTTGGTGAATATGACTGTGACGTCGTCGTCTGGCCTCAGATCACGTTGGTTGCCCGCGTCTCCTCCTGTGGGGACTCCGCGGTGCAACAGCCATGTGCTCCTCGTAGGCACACCTCAGCGACGCGGTGGCTAATCGCGCATGACCTTTGGCGGCTACTCGCGGATTCTCAGCCCCCATGCGCGGGCAACGCGATTTCGGCCTGGCTGAAGCCGACGAGGGCCAGGCGTTTGGCGATCCCGCGCGAAACCGTGCCGTACGGTGCAGGAGCTCGGGCGAGGGGATGTGCGGCCGCCGTGGTCGAGGAGTCTGCGCGCCCGATACGGTCACCGTGTTCGACTCCGCTTAGATGATCATGTCGGTCTGCCCCAGGGATGCTGGGCACTTCATGGGTCAGGAGGGCTTGTTCGTCGTCTCCCGGTACGTCCCGTGCTGGGTCTGACCTGTGGGTCCTCCGCTGACGGCCGGCGCTCGGCTGGTCGCACACCGGTTGCGAGGAGGACGACGAGGTGACCCGTGAAGAACTGCACGCATTGCCTACCCTGGTCGATGTGGCCACCGCCGGCGAGATCCTGGGCGTCGGCAGAGCGTTGGCCTACCAGCTGGTCCGTACCGGGCAGTGGCCCACCCCGGTGATACGGATGGGACGCCTGATCAAGGTCCCGACCGGTCCTCTGCTTCGGCTGCTGGACCTGCAGGTACCCAGTGATCCACAGAGCGCGGCACCGGCGGTGGACAGCGGCAGCGTCGGGGCTTTCGATGGGGGCATGGGTGGTGGACGGTGACGGGCTCGGTGCGCAAGTACTGCCACTGCGTCGACCAGGTCAGCGGCCGGTCGCTGGGGGCCGGGTGTCCGCGGTTGGGCAGCCCCCGGCATGGCGCGTGGTTGTTCGTGCTTGACGTGGCCGCCCCGGCTGGCCAACGGCGACAGCTGCGTCGGGGTGGCTTCCCCACGAAGCGCGCCGCGGAGGCCGCCCGGGATGCGGTCGTGGCCAGGCTCCAGGATGGTGTCAGTGTCGATGACCGGACCACGGTCGGGGAGTGGCTGCAGTACTGGTATGAGGAGAAGACGAAACCGTCGGGGGCGTCTGCCGCGGGGCGAAAGTTCCGGGCGACCACGGCGCGGTCGTTCGCGCAGCACCTGAACACCTACCTGATCCCGACGCTTGGTCACCTGCCGTTGGCTGGACTGCGGGCTGAGGACATCTCAGCGGCCTACGACCAGATCACCGCGCATCCGGCCCGTCCTGGGTCGCAGATGAGTCCGGCGACGCTGCGGCGGGTGCACGCCACGTTGCGGTCGGCGTTGAACGCGGCGGTGCGGGCCCGGCGCATCGACCGCAACCCGGCCCGGTTCGTGGACCTGCCGGACTACCGTCGCCCGCCGGTGTCCCCGTGGAGCCCGGCCGAGTTGGGCGCCTTCCTCGATCAGGCCGCGTCTCATCGGCTGGGGGTGCTGTTCGAGGTGATGGCCCTGACCGGCCTGCGCCGAGGTGAGGCGCTGGGGTTGCGGTGGTCGGAGCGTCGACCTGACGGGCATGGTCATCACGGTGCGTCAGCAGCTGGTCCAGGTTGGCTCGGCGATGGCGTTCGGCCCGCCGAAGACCGCCAGCGGCGAGCATCGCAGCGTCGAGCTGGACACCATCGCCGCTGGCGCGCTGCTGGGCCACCGACTGGCCCAGGAGGCCGAACGCGCACGTGCCGGCGGCGCCTACACCGACCTCGACCTGGTGTTCGCCCGGGAGGACGGCTCCCCGATCCCGCCGGAGGTCGCCACCAAGACGTTCCGGCGGTTCACCGACGAGGTCCGTTTCCCCGACGACGCCGACGTGCCCGATCATCAGCGGCGCCGCCTGCGCCGGGTC
>CAWDFW010000016.1:0-133781 GCA_963801595.1 Terriglobia bacterium
CGAAGAAGATGTGGAAATTGGTGTCGTACGACTTCAACGGAAGCTTCGTCGAAGAAGCGGCGCGTGAATGGCAAACGCCGCCGAAAGATAGAAGGTGATCGGTATCGGCCGCGGAGCAGGGTCTCAGCCCTAGGCACAGGTTTCCTCCGAACGGCGGTTCGATTCCCTGGCGGGGGATGGGGTTGCTTAACAGACGCCAAAGCTGCGACAAATAGGTTCACCTGTCAGCCAACACTTCAGCCCCTTGTGGAATCAAAACCGCTTCGTAATATCAGTGGCCGGAGCGGGGACACTTTGAGTTCGCGGATGGGTTGCCTGAAAAGGCTGTCTTGGTGCTGGCTCGTGCTCGCTTTTGCATTGTCGCTGCGAGCGCAGACGTACAAGGTGTCTGCCGATTCTCCGCCCGTTCCCGTAGCCCCAAAAAGCGAGAAGAAGAGCGGGAAAGCCAAACCCACATCTCCCCAAAAATCAATGGGATGGGGGTCAAACATCCAAAACGCCCGGCTCGCCCGGGCGGCCGAAATGGCGCTGAAGGACGGCAAGTATGCGGCCGCCCTGGATTACGCTCAACGCGCCGCACAAGGGGCGCCCAATGATCCGCAGTTGTGGTTCCTGCTGGGCTACTGGCCGGCGGGCGGGCAAAACCCAACTTTCCATAGATTCCTACAACCACGGCCTGGGCCTGAATCCGTCGTCGCTCGACGGGAAATCCGGACTGGCCCAGGCGTACGGCCGCGCGGGCCGGTTCGATGAAGCGAAGAGCATTTTGAACCAGGTCCTGGCCGCCGATCCCAAGCGCACCAGCGACCTGGTAATCCTGGGCGAGTTACTGATGCAGGCAGGCCAATACCAGGAAGCCCTGAGCAACCTGCGCCGGGCGGAACAGGGACAGCAGGCGGCCCGGCTGGAACTGCTGATCGCCATGTGTTACCGGCACCTGAACCAGCCCGACCAGGCACTGCACTACCTCGACCTGGCAAAGCAGCGCGCCCCCAACGACCCTGAGGTAAAGCGATCACTGGCGGGTTACTACCGCGAAGCGGGAAATTATCCAGCCGCCATTGAGGCCCTGAAATCGATTGCGGGCAGGAGTCCTACCATCAAAGCGGAGCTCGCCTACACCTACCAGCTTTCGGGCCAGAAAGACGAAGCGGCGAAGCTCTACACCCAGGCAGCCAATGCCGCGCCGAAAAATCTCGCGTTGCAACTTTCCGCGTCCCAG
This sequence comes from Terriglobia bacterium, assembly GCA_963801595.1. Classification (GTDB taxonomy): domain Bacteria; phylum Acidobacteriota; class Terriglobia; order Terriglobales; family Acidobacteriaceae; genus JAIQFF01. Next base: position 1,223 of record CAWDFW010000016.1, read on the forward strand.
GCACAAATGACCGTCGGGCGGCTCGAGCTCGCCGAGAAGTACGTTGATCGCGCGGCCGCTGTCGAACCGGACAACTACCGGGTGCACGCCATCCGCGGGCAAATGGCGCGCCTGCGGGAGAACTTGCCCGACGCTGCCCGCGAATACAGCGCCGCGCTGGATCGCTTGCCTCAGGCTCCTGCTGAAGGACCGCGTTACGCTATTCAGCTTCACATGAACCTGATGGAAATCTACAAGGGCCTGCATGACGACGCTGCCTCGCATCACCAACTGGAAATTGCTCAGTCCGCCATCAGCACCATGAATGAGCAGGGACGTTCCCGGCCGGAATTCCTGCGCCTGCGCGCTCTGATCCGGATGAGCTCCGGCGACCTCAAAGGCGCGGGCCAGGATGTAGATGAGGCGCTGGCGATCGACGGCAAAGATCCCAACACGTTGCAGCTCGATGGAGACCTGCTGGCCAAACTCGGGCGGCGTGACGAAGCCATTGCGGCCTATCGGAAGATTCTCGAGGGTGACCCGACAAATCGCTTCGCCCTCACCTCGGTGGGCTATGTGTCCCGCGAGGCTGGGCAGGACCAGGAAGCGGAGAAATACTTTCAGCGCCTGGCCGCCGCTTATCCCCGCTTGTACGTATCCTACCTCGCGCTGGGCGATCTGTACGCCACGCGGCGGAATTTTGCCAAGGCCGAGGCCCACTATCGCAAGGCTTTCGAACGTGCTCCGCACAATTCCCGGATCGTTGCCGGAGGCATGAATGCCGCCATTGAAGCCCGCCAGTTGCCGCTGGCGGCGCAGTGGCTGGGCCGGGCGTCAGCGGAAATGCAGCAGGATGCGCAGGTCATGCGCGAGAAGGAGCGCTACTTACGCGGGGTCGGCGACTATAAGCAATCGGCCGAAGTGGGCCGCGAGGCCATCAAGAAACTTCCGGCTGACCGCGACGTAGTTGTCTATCTGGGTTATGACCTGCTTCACCTGGAGCTCTATGACGAACTGGGGGAACTGACAGCGCGTTACCGCGACTCGCTCCCCAAGGAGCCCGACATTCCGCTGCTGGCAGGTTATGTCCACAAACATTCGGGGCAGCTGGAGCAGGCGCGGGAAGATTTCACGCGCGCACTGGCGCTCGATTCCACCATGGTCACGGCTTACGTAAACCGCGGATACGTGCTTAAGGACCTTCATCAGCCGGCGGCTGCGGCAGCGGATTTCGAGTCCGCACTCCGCCTGGACGCGAAAAACGGCGAGGCCCATATGGGCTTGGCCTACGCCAGCCTCGATCTGCATCATCCCCAGGTAGCGCTGCACCAGGTACAACTGGCGCAGGACCAGATGGGAGATTCTCTGCCCATCCACCTGATCCGGGCGACCGCCTATGGCGACCAGGGGTTGCTGAAGCACGCGGTCAGCGAGTACCGGGCAGCGTTGAAGCCTGCGCCCAACCAGACCGGGCTCCACCTGGCGCTGGCCGACAGCCTGTTCGGTTTGCACCACTACCAGGAAGCCATCGATGAACTGCAGGTGGCGGAGAAGCTCGCGCCCGGCAACAGCGCCACCTATGCTCTTCTGGCGCGCGCCTACGCTCATCTGGGCGACCGCGAGCAGACGCTGCGCTACGTGGGAATGGCGGAGCAGGGCGGGCAAAGCGACGTGTTTGTTTCCACGGGCGAGGCCCTGAGTATCATCGGCGAGCGTGACAGCGCCATGCAGCGTTTTGCCAAAGCGTTAGTGGCACCCGGAAGCGACCGGCTGAGCGTGCGTCTGGCCATTGGGAAGCTCATGGCCCAGGACGGCGAGTGGGAAGACGCGCGGCGCCAGGTCGCGCTGGGTTTGATGGAAGTCCGCGGAGGCCAGGCGCCCCCGGCTACGGGCCGGCAGTGGTTGCAGGCGGCGGATGTGTTTCTGGCCATGCATGAATTCGAATTGGCGCAGACGTTCTTTGAGCGTGCTCTGGCGGCCGGGGCGCCGGAGACCTCGGTGCGAATCGGTCTGGCCAACAGTTACCTGGCACGCGGCGACACCCCTCGGGCCGAAGCTCAGCTCGTCCAGATCGATCGCGCCAACAACAGCAGCGGCGAAGACCAGTCCTACGATTATCTTCTGGCCAAAGCCAATGTGTACCGGCAGCAGCATCACGACACGCAGGCGCTGACCGCTTTCGCGCAAGCCGCCGACGCCGCGGGAGAAGACGATGCCGCCCAGAGGGAAATGCTTGAAGTGGGCGGAACCGAAGGGCTGAGAATCACTCCGAAAGTGAGTTTCCAGTCGAACTTTTCCATCACTCCGATCTTTGAAGACACCACGATCTACGCGCTGGACGCCAAGCTGGGAGTGACCAGTACCAGCTCGGATCCATCCCTGCTGCCGCCTCCGCGCTCGTCGCTGGAGACGCAGTGGACCGGCGCCTATCGCCTGCACCTCAACAATCTGCCCGACGCCACGGGCTTCTTCCAGGTGCGCAACAGCCGCGGCGAGATCTCGGTGCCCGCCGTCAACCAGATCGTCAACCGCGACACCACGGACTACTCGTTCAACTTCGGACTGAACCCTACATTCCGCCTGGGCGACAACATTTTCACCTTCAACACCGGAGTGCAGGAAACGGTGCGGCGTGATGCGCAAGATCCGGAGGACATGAACCAGAACCTGTTCCGGCAATTCGTGTACATGTCCACCAGTTCGTTTTTCAACCTGGTCGCGGTGAATGGTTTTGCCGTCCGCGAGGCCGGACCTTTTACGGAACGCGATCTGCATTCCCGGGACCTGGGGGCGCAACTGAACTTCCGCATCGGCCGGCCCTGGGGAAAGACCGCTCTGCTGACCGGATACGGGGTCCGCGATCTGCAATTTTCGCCGACCATACGCGAGTTTTTCTTCACCTCGTCCTATGTAGGAGTGGAACGCAAGGTCACCGACAATTTCACCGTCAAGGTCCTGGCCGAGCATCTGCGGGCCTGGCGCGTCGAAGGCAACCAGTTCGCGATTGCACAGGCGCTGCGCCCGGCGGCAAACCTGCAGTACTCCCCCACCCGCAATTGGAGCGTGGAAGGATCGTTCGCCTATTCCCGCAACATGGGGTTCCACGTTTACGACGCGGTCCAGAGCTCCTTCGCCGTTTCGTACGGCATGCCGGTGGGACGCTCGTTCAAAGAGGAGGGAGGGAACGAAGTTCTGCTGCGCTATCCGATTCGTTTCTCCGTGGGCCTGCAGCAGCAGAGTTTTTTCGATTTCAACGGAGGGAACAACCAGCAGTTCAGGCCCTTTGTGCGCATCACGATATTTTGATTTTTGAGAACACGGTTTTTTGAGATCACGCCCCATGAGAATCTGTTTGGTTGCGACTTTTCCCCCGAGCGGCCGCCAGTTGAACGAGTACGCGTTTCACATCGCGCGCGAACTCCAGCGCAATCCGACGATCGACCTGATCATCCTGGCGGATGAACTGAGCGACTATCAATTTGCCACCGACCAGAACGGCGAACCGCTCAGCTCCAGGCCGCAGGCCGAACTTCCGGGCTTCAACGTAATTCGCTGCTGGAAGTTTAACGATCTGACGACGCCGGTCCGCCTTCTGAGGACGATACGGAAGCTGAAACCCGATGTGGTCTGGTTCAACCTGGTGTTCTCCACCTTCGCGACCCAGGAACGTCCGGTGGCCGCGTTTGCGGGTCTGTGGGCGCCGGCGCTGGCCCGCGCGCTCGGCTTCCGCACCCACGTCACGCTGCACCACATCATCGAGCACGTTGATTTTGCCAGCGCCGGCGTCCGCCAGGAGAGATTATTTCGCCTGGGCAGCGACATGGCCACCCGGGTATTGCTGATGGCCCACTCGGTTTCGGTTTTGCTTTCCGGCTACCAGCGCACCCTGATTGAGAAGTACTCGGCGCAGAATGTTCTGCTGGGCACGCACGGTGTTTTCGAGCCGCGCCCGATTCCGCCCGACTTCTCGCTGCGCGGCAATCCCGACCAGCGCATTCTGGCGATCGGACACTGGGGAACCTACAAACGGCTGGAAACCCTGATGGAAGCCTTTCCGCGGGTCTTGCGGGAGGTACCGGAAGCCCGCCTGATCGTTGCCGGAGCCAACCACCACACCAAGCCCGGCTATTGGGAAAGGATCCGGGAACAGCAACGAGGGAACCCGCGCATCGAATTCCGCGGGTATGTGGCAGAAGACGATATTCCCGAGCTCTATCGAACCACCAGTATTGTGGTCATGCCTTACGATTCGGCGACCGGATCGAGCGGCCCCGCGCATCAGGCGTGCGAGTACGGAGTGCCCATCGTGTGCGCCGACCTGGCCGATTTTCGCCGAATGGCGGTGGACGAAGACATGGCCATCAGCTTCTACAAAGCCGGCGACCCGGGCGATCTCGCGGACAAGCTGGTCACGATATTGCGGTCTCCCGAACAACAGCGGCAACTGGCCCACCACAATTTTTCCGCCGCCATGCGGATGACCATGCCCAGCGTGGTTCGCCACTACCTGCGCTGGTTCGAACTGTCCCGGCACCGCCAGACCATGAGCGGATTCGTTAAATTCCCGCTGTTACAATCCCGGCGTCGTTTGCGAAGCGCGGCCAGCGTGCGGCACTTCGCTGGAGCTGGACCCTGCATCCCTCGGGGCTGGATAGCGAGTCGCTCCGGAATCCGACCGAAGGCACGTCCGTCTCAGGCGATCATGACCTCGCGGACGCGCCCAATTCTGACCTGACAGGTACCGAATAGAAACGTTTGGGGCGGACAGTCCTTGTCCGCCGCCTTGCGGTTGGTCTTTGTCAGTTGTCAGTTCTCAGTTCTCAGCCTACTTCGGCGGTATTGCGGACGGCGTCGCATCGGGCGGAGAGGGCTCGTCCACCGGTTTGCCGTCGCGGCGCTTGAGCTCGATGGGGCCAGTCTGCCGGCGCCGGGCAGCGCTCTGTTCCCCGATCTTGACACCCACGCTCTGGTTGCTGTCGTCCGCCACCTGGAATAATTTCAGCCCCTCAGCTGATTGCCGCGTGGCCAGTCCGACGCGGGCCTTGGCGTTCTGCGCTATGCGCGCTTTCTCGTAAAACACCTGCGCGGTTTCGAGGTCGCCATCCATTTCCGCCAGATAGCCGAGGTTGTTAAGCGTAAAAGCACTGTTGGGATCAAGCTGGTAGGCCTGCAGGAAGGCCTTGCCGGCAGCCTGCCGGTCGTTACGGTTCAGGGCCGCCACTCCATGCAGATTAAGCAAACCCGCCCGCTCTTCCGGGCCCCCGACAGTTTGCATGCGCTGGGTCAACCGTTTCGCGGTCTCGGCCGCCATCTCGCTGATCGGCTTGCCTCGCCAGGCTCCGCTCTGGGAGACAATCACCTTCTCCTCGGAGCGCAGGTCAGCGGCAGCCGTGTAGTATTTCAAGGCCCCTTCGAAATCGCCTTCCGCCTCTTTTGCCACCCCCAGGTTATTCAGGGTAAAGGGATTCTTCTCATCCAGGCTCAGGGCATGGCGCAAAACCAGCTCCGCCTCCGGCGCCCGTCCCTCCGACAGAAGCCGTACCGCAGCCACGTTCGAGCGGTTCACCTCCATGGGGACATCATGAGCATTGCTCACTGCGCTCAAGAAAGTTTGCCCTTCCATGTGCGGCGCACTGGCCTTGTCAACCACCGCATCGGTTCCCAGCTTCCCCGCCAGGGTATAGAAATTCCGCGCCTGCTCCGCCTGGCCTTCGAGTTCGGAAATGTACCCCATGTTGTTGAGGGTGAAGGGATCATCAGGATCGAAAAGATATGCCCGGTAAAACAGCGATTTTGCCTTATCCAGGTTGTTCTTGCGTATGGCCTCGACCCCTTCACGATTGAGGCGCTGGACCGGGGTCAGCTTGCTCCGCTTGGGCAGATTAATCTTCAAGTCGGCGGCGGGGGCCGTTTGTACTCCCCAAACCGCGCCTACGCAGAAGACGATCAGCCATCTCTTCCAAGCCATTGGGAAACCTTTCCTGTTGGATCCTTACCGGGCTTTCGCCGCTATTGAGATGCCCCAGGAGCCGCGGCGTTGTTTCGCTCTGAAAAAATTAGTTTCGCGGAAGCTACCCGCCGCCCCGAGGAGGCATCGAAACAGTGCGTTCAGAACGGCTTTCAACCAGGGGTGGGGTCAAGCGTAGATTATGAAACGACTTCTTGCGCTGTTCCTGCTTGCCGGATTGCCTGTGCGCAGGAACCTTCGCCATCGGCCTCGATGGCGGTCATAGGGCCGAACCGGGACGTATCAGTTCCGACCAAGTCTCCCCAGGACATCGACCGCATGTGGCTCGATCTGTTGCCGCAGCCTCGCGGACAGACCACGCTGGTCGGCGGCACCATCCGGCTTCTGGACCCGGTTCGCGACCAGGTTACAGTCCGGGTTTTTGGCGGCCGCGACATGGTCGTCCTTTTCGATGACCGGACCCGCTTTTTTCGCGACGGCGTGGCCGCCGCTCCCGGCGACCTGCAAGTCGGTGAAAGAGTTTACCTGGATACGGCCATGGCCGGGTCCGGCATATTTGCGCGCAGCGTCCGCATCCTGACCCAAAGCGCGAACGGACATAGCAACGGCCAACTGCAGAGTTATGACGCTGCCAGCGGCGAACTCGTTTTGCGCGATGTGCTGGCCCCTGAACCGGCAAATTTCCGGCTGGCTCCGGACGCCACCGTGTTGCGCGACGGTAAACCCGCTTCTCCCTCGGAGTTGCGTCCCGGTTCCCTGGTCAGCCTGAAATTCAGCCCGTCGGTAAAAGGTCCGGGAATGGTGCGGGAAATCTCGATTCTGGCCGGGCCGGGAGGGACATTCGTATTCGCCGGCCGAGTTTCACACCTCGACCTGCATATCGGACTTCTGGTGCTGGTGGATCCAAGAGACTCGAAGAGCTATGACATCCATTTCGATCCGGCGATGAGCGGAATAGAGGACCGTCTCTACGAAGGCGGCGACGTCACCGTGACCACAACTTTCGATGGTGCAAACTACACCGCCAGTTCGATCGTAGTCAATGCCGTTCCCGCCAAATAGCAGATTCTGGTGAGGTGTCGCAGCCGCCAGACACGCGGGCTAAAGGATTCGAAAAAGAAGCGGTTTACGGCCAACCGTATTCCGGCCAGGGACATCGAACCGCTGTTAGCAAAATGCCCCGGGGGCGGGGCACAGCGACAATGCTAAAGCAGATAAGGATGGATGCCTTGAGCCGGGCGGGGGCGTCGGCGGGTCAAGGCCGGGTCACGCGCGACACGTGCTTGCCGCTGCCATCGTTTTTCATTATCGGGCCGCCCCGGACGGGAACCAGTTGGCTGCATCAAGTCCTGAGCACACATACCCTTTTACCCTCCCCCACCAAAGAGACACGCTTTTTCGATAACCATTTTGACCGCGGACTTAAGTGGTACCACGCCCATTTTCCGACCTCGACGGGGGACCGGTTGGTGGGCGAGGTGGCGCCCACATATTTTGCCTCGAGCCAGGCGCGGGAACGGATAGCCAAAACCGCTCCCCATGCCAAGGTGGTTTGCGTCTTCCGGGACCCGGTGGAGCGGTTGGTTTCGCTGTACCGGATGAAGCGGGCGTACGGGATGATTCCGTGGAACTTCGAGGAGGCGATCACGCGTGATTCTGAGCTTCTGGAATCGAGTAGGTACGGCGCCAATCTCAAGGCATGGATACGTACTCTCGGCCCAGACCAGGTCCTGGCGACGGTTTACGATGATCTGCGGGACGAACCGCAATCGTATCTCGACTGCGTGACCGACTTCATCGGCATTCCGCGATTCGAACTGACCCCGTCGCAGATCGGGCGCGTGTTCACCTCCGAGACCATGACTCACCCTCGGAATTACTACCGGACACGCAGCGCCATCGCCATGGCGGAATGGCTCAAACTCCGGCAACTCGACACCGTGGTGGCGGCGGTGAAGAAATCACCGCTCCTGAAGTTGGTCCTGGGCGGCGGTCCTCCCTTCACGAAATTGTCCCAGGACCTCTCGCTTAAGCTTTACGAACATTTTCGCCCCGAGGTGGAGGAGCTTGAAGGGCTGCTGAATCGTGATTTTTCGGCGTGGAAATTGCCCTCCCTGGCGACTTCGCAATCCCGCTGACGGCCCACCGGCACTTGGCAATTCTGCCGATTCGCCCGCCGATGTGTAACTCCGGGCTTGTGTAGTGGTCGATTACAGTATCTGGTGTATTGTGGATTTCGGCTGATGCAGTAGCCTGAGATCTCGAGACGAGCGATGGCCCCAAGAATTCTTGTCGTCGATGACACGCAGGCGATTCGGCGCTCCCTTCGCCTTCGCATAGAGACCGAAACCGATTGGGAGATATGCGGGGAGGCCGAAAACGGAAGGGACGCCATCGAGCGGGTCAAAGAACTTCATCCCGATGTAGTCCTGCTGGATCTTTCGATGCCGGTGATGAACGGACTCGATGCGGCCCGGCGCATCAAGGCTATCGCGCCCCACATTCACATCCTCATGTTTACCCTCCACAGCTATCCCCAGTTGTTGGACGAGGCCCGGAAGGCGGGCATTGCGAATGTGGTCTCCAAGTCTGACGCGGCTGGTCCTAACCTTCTGCACGCCCTGCGTTCGCTGCTGGCTGCCTAGGCGCTACTTCTTTCCCCTGCGATTTGTGGATCGACCATGACGCCACTTCGGACCTGAGAACATTCAGGCCGTTCAGGGCATCTGCGAGGGCTCGGGTTTCCTCCTGGGTGCCACCAGGATTCAGGGCGAACTCGCGCTTTCTATTCTGGATCGCGGACTCCGCAGCCTGAATGCGCTCTTCCATTTTCGACCAGTCGGTTTCAAGCAAAGCAGCCTTGTAGAGTTCGTGCCATTGATATGTGGACATGTTGAACCTCGATGTTTGAATGGATCGGCCTTCCAGGTCCCGCGGCGCCTCAGGGGCCGGAGCTGTCGGTCTTCCACACATACAGGTTCTTTTCATCGGCCAGAGTCTCGATCGGCAATCCCTCCGAGGTAGCCGCGCGGTGGACCGCCGAACGAAGGTTCGCCAGTCCAATCCCACCCACATCCGCAAACGGTATTTTCATGGCCGACCCCGCGGGCAGCGTCTTCAACTCGCGCAGAATGCCTTCGACCAGATCGTGGTGCTTTCCGCGTCTGCCCTTCTTGATCCCCGCAACCTCCACTCGCCGGTATTTCAGGCCGGCCGGGGCCTTGCTCTTGGGTCCATCGCTCATCGCATTGCACCTTTCGTATATGATACGACAATGATTCTTATACGATAACTATACGTATATTATACCAATACTCTGACTGTCAAGCGTTTTTTGCAATGCGGTGGCCCAGCGCTCCGGCGCTTACAGCAGCGATAGACGAACTCCGTATTCTCACCTTTCTTTAGTGGCAAGGCCTATGCTGGTAAGTGGAAGACGAGCCAGGGTTCATGGAGGTCCACGGAATGATGAAACGCGTAAGAGGCGCCCCGCTATCGCGGCGACGCCCGAAAAGTCTGAGGGAACTCTTGCCCCACGCAGTCATCGTGACTGACCCGAAGATATTGGCCCGGCTGAAGGCTGAGGCGGCAAGGCGAAAACAAATGGCCGCGGCCCCTGGCAACCGCGCCAGAAGCGGGTCGCGGTTTAACGTTCACTCCGGGTTGCGACGTCTAAGCCAAGCATCTGAAAGGAACTCGGTTACTGAGTACGACAGACCTGCCCAATCACAGGGAAATTCTTTCGGCACCCTCTGTCGTTCCGCACTAAAAAGAAAAGGGGCCGATTTTCGGCCCCTTTTTCTTCGCACCGACCGGTTGACAGGTCTATTTTACGTGGATGGTTTTGCCGTCAGGGTCGAGCGTGCCGTTGATGCGAACCTTCTTGCCTTCGTGCGGCTTGACCAGGTCCTGGCGGTCAACGTCAAACGACGTCCCGCTGGCATCCTGTAGCACGTATTTGTCGCCGGCTTTCACGATCGTACCGGCGAAGGTCTGAACCTGGGCCTGCTGCGACTGGGCCTGGGAATCAGGCGCTGTCTGCTGTGCCGGCGGCTGTGAGGGTGAATTGGGCGATTGCGGATCCGCGGGCTGTTGCGCGTTGAGTTGAACTCCGGACAAGCCCAGGCCCAGCAGCAGGCCCAGTGAACATAGTGAGTATGAGCGTTTGGTCATAAGATTCTCCCGAGAGATTTTGTGCTTCTACGGTTTGAGGGAAGCATGTCGCATGCCAGTGCCAGATCCCATCATTCCATTCCGGCCATGGACGGCAGAATAATTTGGCGCTGCGTTCTCACCGAGTTACCGGCGCATATGTCGCGCACGCATTTCACCTACCCGATGCTCAGCGCGAAACCTAGAGAGAGTGCTGTAGGAATTGGGGATCAGTCGAGAACAGATCGAGCAAACTTTTCCCTGTGGAAAAACCTTGGTGGGCCGCGTCGGCAGCGCGTCTAATCAAAACTCGGTAATCCACTGTATTGCGATCCAACCGCGGCGGGAGGCAAACTCGGTTAAATCCTGACCCTGGAGTTCGTTATGCCGCACCTGACCTTGCAGGAAGTCATCGATCGCATAAACAGGAATTATCCTTCCGCCAAAGAGTCGCGGACCGCCGAGGAACGCGGCAGGGTTCGCACCCAGAGCAGCCCCATCGTCCTGAGTTTTACGTTCCGCGCCTGACCCGGCGCCTGGTCAGCCTGATGTTTGGCGCGTATTCATCCTGACCTTGCATTCTTTCAATCCGGTCGTTCATGAAAACAAGGCAGCAGCGCGAGCCGGCAAAAATCTTCGGTCATCGAACCACAGTGTGGGATGCGTGACCGCATCCAACGCACGTAATTAAATTTTGTGTATCGGAGCAATTATGGCAAACCAGAAATTGAGAGATCTGTACATCGACGAACTGAAAGACCTTTACAGCGCGGAAAATCAACTGGTGAAAGCGCTCCCCAAACTGGCCAAGGCCAGTTCCTCGGACGAATTGCGGGCCGGCTTCGAGGAGCACCTGCAACAGACCAAGGGCCACGTCGAGCGTCTCGAACAGATATTCGAAATGCTCGGTGAAAGTCCGAAGGGCAAGAAATGCGCAGGCATGGAAGGCCTGGTTGAGGAGGGCTCCGAGGTCATGAAGGAGGACTTTGAAGGCGCGCTCATGGATGCCGCCTTGATCGGGGCCGCGCAGCGGGTCGAACATTATGAAATCGCGGCTTACGGCACGGCGCGTGCTTTTGCCGAGACCCTGGACGAAAGCGAACACGTATCTCTGCTCGAAGCGACCCTGGCTGAAGAAAAGGAAACGGACGACAAACTCACCGAACTGGCCGGGGAGATTAACCAGCGAGGCACTCGGCGGGGAACGCATTCAGCCGGATCGCGACGAGGCCTCGGGCAAAAAGCGCGCCAGGCGGATCGCGTAACGGGACTCCAACCGAATTGTCCGGCCCGCCGCCAAGACCTAACGTCGCGGGCCGGCCTTCCTTTCATTATCTTAGTTCCAGATCGGAGGAAACTTCATGATGGCACCGGAGAAATCAGAAAAGTGCGCCCACGTGCCCTGCCTGTGCGTTCCCGCCAAGGGAGAGAAATATTGCAGCGAGCTGTGCAAAGAAGCGGGAGCCGACGAAACGGAAATCGCCTGCGATTGCGGCCATCCGGCTTGCGCGCAGTAAAGAAAGCAGCGCAATCGGGCGCTCATGAGGACGTCTGCTTCCTACCGGACGGCAGGATCAGGTTCCTGCTTTCCACAGGGACGAATCTGTCTGCAGCCAAACGCCTGAGCACCCGCCAGGTCCCGGGCCCAGGCTTTACTCAACGTCTGATCAATCTCGTCTGGAAGGCCCGTTACCGTTGGAAGACTCCCTGGGCCTGGTGGCGCTGACGTCCGCCTCGATGGTGACTTCAACCTGGGCGCCGGGCTTGAGCGCCACCTGATTGCCGTTTTCATCCTGCAAAGCATTCTCCACCCGAATCTCCCGATAAAGGTCGTCTGCACCTTCAATCCCGAATTTGCGCTTTCTCCGGTTCGCTGGGATGCGGCGACGGGATGATTTTTTCCACGGTGCCAGGAAGTGTGACCGATGGCTTCTCCAGTTCTTCTTCGTTTTGTATGGGTTTAGTCAAGCGGCTCCATTTCTTGGAAATGAATAGATGACCTTTTCAGAATACCGGATGTTCACCGCGACGACGAAACGGCTCTTTTGCGCTGGTATTTTTGCGCTGGTCTTGGATGGCAGATTCGACGGCCGGGTTTGCAAAGACATGTGGATAACCCACTTTACCGCCGCCCATACAGTATCGACCGTATTGACGCCGTAACCTCTGGCATGGATAAAGAGAATGATCTTTATATCATGATTCTGAAGAGGTCGCCGGGATGGGGAACGGCGACCGGGGCCAGACTGCTCTCGCCGCGGAAACTGATCAAGGGAACTCGCGCGAGTCAATAAGACGACAAGGGAGCTATGCCTATGAATCGGCTGCGCATTCTGGTTGCTGACGATCACGAAATCGTACGTCGCGGACTGGTTTCTCTCATCAAGGGACACCCTGACTGGGAGGTTTGCGCCGAAGCGGGCAATGGCCGCCAGGCCGTCGAGAAAGCCAAAGAATCGAGGCCAGATATCGCCATTCTGGATATCGGCATGCCCGTGCTCAACGGCCTCGAGGCCACGCGACAGATCCTGCGGGAAAACCCCGGCACGCGCATCCTGATTCTGACAATTACTGACACCGATCAGGCGGTGCAGGCCGTGCTGGACGCAGGCGCTCGCGGCTTCCTTCTGAAATCGGATGCGGCCCGGGACCTGGTCACCGCCGTCGAAGCCCTGCAACACAACAAAACATTTTTTACCGCCCGGGTGGCGGAACTGGTGCTGTCCGGCTTCCTCGGCAAGACCCATCGTTCTTCCACGGGCGAACCAGCCCTGCCCGGTCTGACTTCGCGCGAACGCGAAGTGGTACAGCTCCTGGCCGAGGGCAAGTCCACCAAGGAAGTGGCCTGTCACCTCAACTTGAGCGTGAAGACCGCAGAGACCCACCGCAGCAATATCATGCGAAAGCTTGGACTGCACTCGGTCAGCGAGCTGGTGCTATACGCGGTGCGCAACAGCATCGTACAAGTCGCGGTCGGCCCGGCGTCTCCTCCGGCCGGCGGAATTTCTGCCGCCGGAGCCAGGCTTACACCTTCAACGCCATAAGGCTGTTGTTGGAGCGCTTCGTAGAGTAGCGCCGCCGTCTCGGCGGCTGTCCGGCGGGCGTCCCGCCCGCCGCGCGAAAAGAGTCGCAATAAGTGAGCGCCCTCAGCCGCATTGCCAAAACCTGGCCGTTCATCCCTGCCCATTTCCCCCTCCTGTAATATCCGCCAGGAGTCTTGTTAGGCCGAAGGATACGATTTCCCGATTTTGAAGCGGTGGCAACACTGGACGACGCCCATGCTGCTAGAGTATGGGTCGTCGATTGCGGAAGCGCATGCAGTCCGGTGACTGCCACGGTCTTCAAAACCGTCGGGCGGCGGGTCACCCCGTCGCCGGTGTGTTCGACTCGCACACGCTTCCGCCAACTTATAGGCTCTAACACTACTGTTGTCGGTTGTTTTTAAGCGTCTTAGCGTGCGGTTTATGAAGAAATATTTTGTTCGCTTTGAATGCCGGTCGAGAGCTCGATTGGAGTCTCTAAAGCAACTCCAACAGGACAAACGCCGACAGTTAAGGTTCCCCAGCGCAGACCCCAAGGTGCCCTCGCTGGTTATCTACAACCTTCGTAAAAAGGATGGGGACGTTTTTCTTCCGGACGGATTGGGCATCGATGCACACGTCGAATCGACTACGATCGATAAGGCGATCATCGACTGCGGATTCCTAGCTGCCCTTGTCGTAAACGCCACAACCTTCGCAAGTGGCGCAGAAGCTTCGGCCCCAACATTCTTGCTAGCCTACGACGCGAGCCAATCGTCGGGCGAGCGGGAACTGGTCTGCGATACGTGGCTGGGTCCAGTCTTCAATTTCCGACTATTGGAGCTCGAGCTCTTCGCGCCCATCGTCCAAACACTGTTTAAACTCGTACCAGGAGCGAAAGGCTCGAAAGAGGATGTCCAACGATTTAAGAGAATCGATCGCTGTTTAAAATGGTTCCGGAAAGGCCTTGGAGAAAACACAGTTATCGACGAGTTTGCCGCTTATTGGACCGCGCTAGAAACTCTCGATTCGCTTATCAGACGTGAACGAAAAATCTCCCTTGCTTGCAAGAAATGTGGCAAGACGGTTGATAGATGCAATCACTGTGGAGAAGAAATTCCGCCGGCGACAACAGCAGTCAACTCTCTGGACGGCATCCGGTTCATTTTTGAGAATGTCGGACTAGACAACAAGCTTCTCAACGAAATCCGCAGGATCCGCGGAGGCCTTTTGCACGGAGGAAAAAGTTTGGGGAGGAAGAACGCAATTTCATGGTCGCCCAACTTTCTAATCTGAGGCGTGCATTGATATATGGAATCTGCTACCTCTTGCAAATCGACGACAAAATGAGAGACTTTTTTGTGAGGCGTTCGCCCGTTAAGAGCGACTAGCGCTTCTATTCAGCGGATGAGAACCTCAATAATTATCGATCCAGTGCCTCCGCTGGAACAGACGGAAATACAGCCCGTGGTCAAAGTGAAGTCCAGCGAAGTAACTACCGTGCGCGAAGAGTCGGACGAGACGGCCACTAAGCGCCACTCTCACGTGGATTACATCAACTGCAGGGAGGCTCCTGAGGCGATCGCGAAAGTCGAGCTCATTCTTGATCCATTGGCCGGCATCGAGAATATTAAGATAGAAGATGGAGAGAATCGGATCTGAAACGTGTGTTATAGGGGCAAAATCTGCTGTGCTTCGGTACGGTCGGTGCGTTCTCCGGAACTAGTGACCAAGCCCTAGAGATTCGGGTACGCCGCGGGCAGGTGGCCCAGGTAATCCGAGGGTGCCCCACACATCGCGCACTTTGCGATGTGTGGGCCTCGCCACAGATGGAATGCGCCCAGACTATGATCGAATTTCCGTGGCTCGGAGTGCTGAACTTTTGGTCCCAGAGGAATTCATGAGCGAACTCGATGCACGCGTCGCCCACACATCGCAAAGTCGGCGATGTGTGGGGCACCCGGCGCTAGGGCTAATAACTCGCCGCTAAAATCCGCGCAACCGTTTGTGTCTCTTACATCCCTTTTGAGGCAGTCAGGTGCCATCCGTGCGCCTCTATCTGGTTGAAGTTACGTTCTCTCACGGATTCGATTCGCACACGCTTCCGCCATTCTTCCCTTCCCCTAAAGACGAATCATAGAACCGAGGAATTTCGTCGGTAAGAGAGGGCTCAGTTCACCCACTCATTCGCAAAAAACGCGAATGAATGGGCGCCGGGCGGCAATCCATTGGCAATCCAGCCAGCATCTTACATCCAGGTAACGCTTCATTCTAAAAGCTTGAACTCCGCGCCCACGTCTCCGGCGATCCGACACCGAACTGCGATTCTTCGTTCTTCTTCAATTGGTATAAAATCGTCTTTGTGCGCAATCGCGACACCCGGTCGCGGCGCCGTTCCGAGTGCATGAGGCTTTTCCTGTGTTTGGAAGTCCAAGGCAAGGGCCTGTGAACAAACGAGTATCAGAACGGACGCAAACCCAACTGGCATTTGGCGCGGCGGTAATTCTGCTGGTGGTAAGCGCTCTGGCGGCCTACGCCACGGTAGCCCGGCTGCGCATCGCGGAGCGCTGGGTCGGACACACGCGGGACGTTCAAAGCGCGCTGGCTGATCTGAACAATATCAGCGCCCGGGCCGGGCGGGCACGCACCCAGTATGTCGATACCGGCGACAGCGACTTTCTAAACGACTACCAATCGGCAGCGGCCGACATTCACGTCGAAAATGCAGGTGATTGAACGCCTGCTGGCGGACAATCCCGAGCAATCGGA
Source organism: Terriglobia bacterium (assembly GCA_963801595.1). GTDB lineage: Bacteria > Acidobacteriota > Terriglobia > Terriglobales > Acidobacteriaceae > JAIQFF01. The sequence continues at coordinate 17,111 of CAWDFW010000016.1, forward strand.
GCTGCTGAGACAGCTGAAAAGCCTGACCGACCACAGGTTGGACCTGCTGAACCAGTCGGTCGAGTTGAAGCGCAGTGGTTCTGCCGATGCGCAGGAGCAGGCGCGACTGCGGCAGGAAATTCTCGACGTGTCAACCCAGGCCGACACGCTGCTGCAGACGATGCAGGACCATGAGCAACTCCTTCTGGATACGCGCCGGGCGCGGTCCGACCGGTTGTTCCGCATTACAACGTACATCCTGTCCGCTACCTTCGTCGTGGCGCTGGGGCTGTTTTTCTTCCACTATCGCCTGCTGAACGCCGAGTTGAACGCGCAGGGAGCAGGCCGAAGCGTCCTTGCGAGCGCTCAGTGTGCGCCTGCTGGAGTTGCAGGACCAGGAACGCCGGAAATTCTCCCGCGAACTTCACGACAGCCTGGGACAGTACCTGGTGGGAGTAAAGATGAACCTGACCATGCTGGGCAACTCGGTGCCGCCCAACGCCCTGATTTCGGAGTGCATCAAACTGCTGGACCAGGCCATGACGGAGACCCGCACCATCTCTCATTTATTGCATCCGCCGTTGCTGGACGAGGCCGGTTTCGCTTCCGCGGCGAAATGGTATGTGGAGGGTTTCTCGAAACGCAGCGGCATTCAGACCAGCCTGGAAATGCCGGAAGACCTCGGCCGCCTGTCCAGTTCCCTCGAACTTGCCTTGTTCCGCGTTCTGCAGGAGAGCCTGACCAATGTTCACCGCCATTCCAAGAGCCGCAAGGCGGAGGTTTCCGTAATCGCCTCGAACAGTCAGGTCGTGCTCCAGGTGAGAGATTATGGAAAGGGCGTTCCACCCGACGTTCTCGATCGCTTTCGTCACAAGCGCGCTCATGGCGGGGTGGGGCTGGCCGGAATGCGGGAGCGGATCAACGAACTCGGAGGCCGGATGGAGATGCATTCAGACAGCCGCGGCACCCGGGTGGTCGCCACTCTGCCGCGGGTGGAACGAAAAAGCTCCCGCCGAAGAAATTGCCGCAGATTGATCGTGTGTGGTGGGTCGGACACTCTTAGACTCAGTCGTCAGTCGTCGGTCTTCAGTCATCAGCACAACGTTCGCCGGGTCTTGCTGACGACCGATGACTGATGACTGAAGTGGAGCTGCGAGCGGAGCAGGGAGTGTCCGACCCACACACGGTCACAACTTTTTGCTGAGATCGCTGGACATGCCGCCGGCCGCGGGCACGTAGCATTTCGTGGTGTAGTCCATCACCATGCGGTTGGCATTGAAGCGCCAGCCCAGGGTGCGGATGGTGCGCTTCATGCGCCTGATCCAGCCGCGGGGCAGTCCGTCGCGATCGCGGTCATAGTAAAGCGGGATCACTTCATCGCGCAGCACGCGGTAGAGGTCTTCGCCATCACGGCTGTCGTGAATGTTCATGTCGGCGTGAGTTCGGCCGGTGCCGATGGCGAATCCATTCAGGCCGTCATAGGCTTCCGCCCACCAGCCGTCGAGGACCGACAGGTTAAGACCGCCGTTCAGGACCACTTTCTGGCCACTCGTGCCCGATGCTTCCAGCGGCCGCCGCGGATTGTTCAGCCAGACATCGACACCCTGGACGAAGTGCCGCCCCACGTTGATGTCATAGTCTTCGACGAAGACAAACTTGTCGGCAAACTCCAGGTGGCGCATCAGCCGGGCGATCTGCTGCAGCATCTTCTTGCCGGGTTCGTCGCGGGGATGCGCCTTGCCGGCAAAAATGAACTGCACCGGACGCTTGGGATCGTTCACCATGGAAGTAAGCTTCTGGATGTCAGCCAGAATCAGGTCGGCGCGCTTGTAGGTGGCGAAGCGGCGGGCAAAGCCGATGGTCAGGGCGTCCGGACTGAGCACACGGCCCAGGCGCAGCAGCATTTCGGGAGACTCGTCGCGGCGCTCGGCCTGCTCGACGACCCGGTGGCGCACAAAATCCAGCAGGCGGGATTTCAGGTGAAGATGGGTTTCCCACAGTTCGCCATCGTCCACATTTTCGATGCCCTCCCAGATCGCGGGATCGGCGTTGTTCTCCTGCCAGCCCGTCCCCAGATGGCGGTCGTAGAGCCGGAACATCTGCGGCGCCAGCCAGGAAGGAACGTGCACGCCGTTGGTGATGTGGCCGATGGGAACTTCGTCCTCGGGCTTGCCGGGAAAGAGGCCGGTCCACATGTGCGCGGGACACTTCGCCGTGCAGAGCGGAAACGGCGTTGGCGCGGCGGGACAGCCGCAGCCCCAGGACGGTCATGCAGAAGTCTTCATTGTGATCGCCGGGATTCTCGCGGCCCAGTTCCATGAGCTTTTCCTGGGAGATACCCAGAGCGTCGCGCATGGGACCCAGATGCTCCTCCATCAACTCGGCGTAAAAGCGGTCGTGGCCGGCGGGCACCGGGGTGTGAGTGGTGAAAACCGTTTCGCGCGAAACCCGGCGGACCGCATGATCGAAGCCGATGCCCTCGCTCTGCATGCGGTCACGAATCGCTTCCAGCACAGCGAATCCGCTGTGGCCTTCGTTCAGGTGCAGAACACCCGGGCGTGATGCCCATGGCCCGGAGCGCGCGGAAACCTCCGACGCCCAGCAGCAGTTCCTGGCGGATGCGGATGCGCGAATCTCCGCCATAGAGACGCGAGGTCAGTTCGCGGTCTTCGGGATGGTTGCCCTCGACGTTGGAGTCGAGCAGGAGCAGATCGCAGCGTCCCACCTTCATGCGCCAGACTTTGGCGCGCAGGGCCGTGCCGCGGGTCTCGATCTGGACGGTGACCGGTTCGCCGTTGGGTCCGATGGCGGCTTCCATCGGCAGTTGGTTGACATCGGTCTGGATGTACTCTTCCTGCTGCCAGCCGGCGCGATCGAGCCGCTGGCGGAAATATCCCTGGCCATAAAACAGTCCGATGCCCACCAGGGGGATGTCCAGGTCGGAGGCGCTCTTGATGTGATCGCCGGCCAGCACGCCGAGGCCGCCGGAGTAGTTCGGAATCGAGACGTGCAAACCGAATTCGGCGGAGAAGTACGCCACCGGACGCGGCCGCAGAATGCCCGCGTGCCGGGCTCCCCAGGTCCGGTCAGCCTCGAGATATTCGCGCTGGCGGCGATAGGCGTAGTTGATGCGGCTGTGCAGCACCAGTTCGCGGGCGCGGCGTTCCATCTCGGGCAGGGGAATCTCCGAGAGCAAGGCGACGGGATTGTGATTGAGCTGGCGCCAGCGCACCGGATCGAGATCGCGAAACAAACTGCTGGTGTCGTGGTCCCAGCACCACCACAGGTTGCGCGCCAGCGACCACAGCCGCTCCTGGGCGGGCGCGATAAAGCGGTCCAGAGTGCGGGCTTCGCTCACCACCGACGCCACCTGGGCCGCGGCCTCGCTCAGCATGCGGATTTCGTCATCACGAAACACGCGCGGCGCAATGGTCTGAACTACCAGCACTCCCTGCAGGACGCCGCGATCAATCAGGGGAACGCCCAGGAAGGACTGGTAGGCATCTTCGCCGGCTTCACTGAAATACTTGAAGCGGGGATGGTTTTTCACCTGCTCCACGGCCACCGGACCGACTTGTTCCGCGACCAGGCCCGCCAGCCCCTCATGCAGTCCCATGCGCAGGGTGCCAATACATTGGGGGCGAAGTCCCAGCGTCGCGGCCAGCACCAGGTTGGCGCGGTCCGGCTCCAGCAGGTAGGCGGAGCAGACGTCGGTCTGAAAGCGTTTGGCGATCAAAGCGACGACGTTCATTAACGTTTCGGCCGACTTGCCGCCCTCGGCGGCCAGGTTGGCGATTTCTTCCAGGGTCAGGACGTAATTTTCGTGCGTGGGAGCGGGTTGGCTCATGTTCTGAGTGATCTCGTCGTTGGCAGTCAATTTAGGATTCAGGCGCGATGGTTCGCGCATCCCAATAGTGTAACTGCTGGAACATGATGCGACTAGTTGACGACGGGGCTCCTGCGGTCCCAAGCTCCAGGGCGATTCCGACTTAATCTGTCGAAAGACTCAATGAATGGCTGCCACGCGCAGCGACGGGACTGCACTTCTGGCACGGCCCGGCCCACACCAGAACCAGTGCCATTTCGGTTCGGAATCCAGTTCGGGCTTCGTTCTGCGAAACACGTTAGACGCTGGGTGCAAGCTGAGTCCAATCGAATTTCTCAATTTTCTCTATCGGATCGATTCTGGTGTTGGTCGGAGGCAGAGAAGAGTCGATGACAGAATTACCGAAAGGGCTGCGTGGATCGCTTGGAGAGCATGATCCTGCCCGCTCCGTGGCCTACAGTAAATTCTGTAGGTACGAATTGCGCAGTGGGCCTGAAAGCCGCTTTCTCGATGGTTTCCGTAAGCCACAGAAAAGACAGGCAAAGCAGCTTTTGGCAAGCTAACTGCAAATAGAGTCTGGCGAAACTTCCAGGAGGACACGCATGACTGAAATGCCTGGCCACGATTGGAAGCAACTGGCGGAAGCGGCGCGCGACGAGCAAGACCCGAAAAAGTTGATGAATCTCATCGATCAACTGAACCACGCGCTGGCTGAGCACGTGAAGGATCTGTATCCCCGCTCCGAGGAACCAGCCAGCTAGCGCTGCTTTACCTTCGTCTCAAAAAATCAACTTCGTCCGGCGCTGCACACGGCTGACTCTGGTCTGGGCCGGGATGTTGCCGGCACCCAGACCTCTCTGTGGTCGAAGCCACTGTCGTCCCCTCTTGCATGTAAAATCCTTCACGTGACACCGGCGTGCCGCACGCGCTGGTGTCAGGCGTCGAACCGCGACGTGTTCCTGTGCTCGAAAATCCGAACCGGAGAGAATGATAATGGACGAGTGCGATGGCAAGGTGGCGCTGGTGACCGGCGGGACCTCAGGCATCGGGCGGGAGACTGCGGTCCTGTTCGCCAGGAAAGGCGCCCGGGTGGTGGTCGCCGGACGGCGCGAGACTGAAGGAAACGCTACGGTGGACCTGATCCGTCGCGCCGGGGGTGAAGGAATCTTCGTCCGAGCGGATGTGTCGCGGGCATCCGAAGTCGAAGCTCTGGTCGAAAAGAACCGTCGCGGCCTTTGGCGGACTGGACTATGCCTTCAACAACGCCGGCATTGAGGGTAACTGGGTCCCCATCGTGGAGCAGACCGAAGAAGAATGGGACCAGACCATTGACATCAATCTCAAAGGCACATGGCTCTGCCTGAAATATGAACTTCAGCAAATGCTGAAGCAAGGCCGCGGCGGCGCGATCGTCAACAATGCTTCCATCTCCGGCTTCATCGGAAGCTATGGATCCGCAACCTACGCGGCCAGCAAACACGGGGTATTGGGGCTGACCAAGGCGGCTGCGATTGAGGTCGCGCGGAATGGAATCAGAGTCAACGCGGTTTGTCCGGCGGCCATCGAGACCCCCATGGCGGACCGCCTGTTTGGAGCGCCCGAGGTCACGCAAGAAGGTGCTTGGGTTTTATCCCATAGGCCGGTTTGGCGAATCCATCGAGGTGGCGGAAGCGGTCGTGTGGATGTGTTCCAGCGCGGCCGGTTTCATGACCGGCCAAAGCCTGGTTCTGGATGGCGGCTTTCTCGCTGGTCCGAATGTGCCGTCAGAATAGAAGAAGCAAACATAATATTCCCAAGGACGAAATCCATATGACCAAGAGAATATTCAGGCGCGACCGCAGTATACTTTTGCCGATTCTATCTGCAGTTCTGCTGTTCACGTGCGGCGCGGGAGCGCAAACCTCGGCGAAGCCCTCCGAAATTCTGGTGATCGACGCCTCGGCGCCCGCTCATCCCTTCCCTCATTTCTGGGAGCACATGTTTGGCTCGGGGCGGGCCAGCCTGACACTGCGTGAAAGCTATCGCAATGACCTGCGCCAGGTGAAAGCAGATCACGGACGTGGAATACATCCGCTTCCACGCAATTTTTCTCGACGACATGGGCGTGTACGACGAAGACAGCGCGGGCCGTCCTATCTACAACTTCTCCTATGTTGACCAGGCGTATGACGGCCTCCTGCAGAACGGCGTGCGTCCTTTTGTGGAGCTGAGTTTCATGCCGAAGAAGCTGGCTTCGAAGGATGCCCTTCATGCCTTCTGGTACAAGCAGAATGTTGCGCCTCCGAAAGATTGGGCCAAATGGGATGACCTGATTTACCAGTTTACGAAGCATCTGGTGGACCGCTATGGCGTGGATGAAGTTGCCCAGTGGTACTTCGAAGTCTGGAACGAACCCAATATCGATTTCTGGGTGGGAGACCCGAAGCAGGCGACTTATTTCGAGCTTTACGACCACAGCGCGGCCGCAGTCAAGCGAGTGAGCGGGCGTTTACGGGTGGGCGGTCCCGCCACCGCGCAGGCTGCGTGGGCTGACGCGTTCATTCAGCATTGTGTCGAGAAACATGTGCCCGTGGATTTCGTTTCCACCCACGTGTACGGAAATGACAGCGCAAAAGATGTCTTTGGCACGAATGAAAACATTCCTCGCGACCGCATGGTCTGCCGGGCGGTAAAGAAGGTTCATGATCAGATCAAGGCTTCGGCCCTGCCCACGCTGCCGCTGATCTGGAGCGAGTTCAACGCCAGTTACAAGAACGAACCGGAGATTACCGACTCCATATATATGGGGCCGTGGATGGCCGACACCATACGGCAATGCGACGGGCTGGTGGACGAGATGTCCTACTGGACATTCTCGGATGTTTTCGAAGAACAGGGCGTGGTGAAAAAACCGTTCTATGGCGGCTATGGACTGATCGCTGCCGGAGGAATTCCCAAGCCGGCGTTTGCCGCGTTCGAACTTCTGCACCAACTGGGGAACAAGCGCCTCGCTCTCGATTCCGACTCTGCTCTGGCGACTCGCGCCGCGGATGGTTCCCTGGTGGTGGCGGTATGGAACCTCGTCGCGCCCGAGCAAACGGGTGCGCGCCAGGACGGTGGTGCTGCGATTCAAGAATTTGAGCGGGGCGCGCCATGCGTCGATTTCCCGAGTGGACCAGGAACATGGTGACCCGCACCTCGCGTACGAAAAGATGGGCTCGCCTGTCTATCCCACGCAGGTGCAACTTCAGAAGCTGCGCAACTCGGTCCAGCTTGGGGCGCCGGAAGTCCGGGAAATCACAGGCGGCGAGCTGAGCCTGACGCTGCCGGTGAACGGCCTGGCAGTGATTGCAATCAGGTAGAACCCAGTTGGCACTTGTAGCGCCGGCATCCTGCCGGCCCGATGGGCGGGCTCTGCCCGCCTGGTTTTGTACTTTGGCTTCGTGGGCGGAGGGCGGGACGCCCTCCGGACAGCCGGCGGGACGCCGGCGCTACCAGAGTCCAAGCAAAAGCGGCGGGCGAGGGCGCCCGCCCCACGCTCGACTTACTTATAACTCTATGAAGCGACAAACCTTACGGGCTCTTACCGCATCTACATGTCGCGGCAACTTTCCGTATAGCTTCTAGAAACCTCCAAACTTGGTTAGGATTCATGCATGGCGGAGCAGCAGAGTTTCCTGAGCAGCTGGCAGGAGCGGCTTACGGCGCTCCGTAATACCCCGCCGGTGCTCAAGATCGTGTGGCAATCCGGACCCGGGGTCGTGGTGTTTGGTCTGGTGGCGCGCCTCTTCGCTTCGCTGTTGCCGCTCGCTCTGCTCTGGATTCCCAAGCTGATCGTTGACGAGATCGTGCACCCGAAGTTCACCGGCGCACGTGATGTCACCCCGGTTGTGGTGGCTGGTGGCGAGCGAATTCGGCCTCGCCGTGCTGGGCGGCATTCTCGCCCGCGCCATCGATTATTCGGACTCGCTGCTGGCGGACAAATACACCCGCCACGTAAGCATCCAGGTGATGAAGCACGCTGCCGAGCTTGACCTGATCGCCTACGAAGACCCGGTGTTTTACGACCGGCTGGAGCGGGCGCGGGTACAGGCCACCGACCGGCTGGGAATGATTCAGCAGATCGGGCGGCTGATCCAGTTGGTGATTACGACCACGACTCTGTCGGTCACGATTATTGTTTACTCGCCGTGGCTGATGCTGATGCTGATTGCGGGAGTGCTTCCCGCATTCCTGGGAGAGAGCCATTTTGCTTTTCTGGGATACGCCAAGAATTTTCGCCAGACTCCGGTGCGGCGCCAGTTGGATTATCTGCGGCAGGTGGGCGGCAGCAAAGAAGCCGCCAAGGAACTCAAATTATTCGGACTCAGCCAGTTCCTCACGCAGCGCTTCACCAAACTCTCCGACGGAATTTACGAAGAGAACGTCGCCCTGTCACGGCGGAAGCTGATTGCCGGAGCTTTCCTTTCCGTGATCGCCTTCGCGGGCTACTACTCGGCCTACGTGTTCGTAATCTGGCGGACGGTCACGGGCGCGTACAGCATCGGATTGTGGTACCTGCTGTCGGGCGCAATTTTGCAGGCCAGCAGCAACATTCAGCAGATTTTCTCCACCGTCTCCGGCATCGCTGACCAGGCCCTTTTCCTGACCGACCTGTTGGCCTTTCTTCGATATGCGACCGACCATCCAGTCGAAGCCGGATGCCCTGCCCGCGCCACGCCCGATTGTCCGCGGATTTGAATTCCGCAATGTTTCATTTCGCTATCCGGGAAATTCGCGGCTGGTGCTGAACGGCCTGAACTTCCATCTTCATCCTGGCGAACGGGTTGCGCTGATCGGAGAGAACGGTGAGGGCAAGACCACCATCGTCAAGCTGATCACGCGGCTTTACGATCCCACCGAGGGCCAGGTGCTGCTCGACGGCGTGGACTTGAGAGAGTATCGTCTGGAAGACCTGTATCGTGAGATTGGCGTTATCTTTCAAGACTTTATGCGCTATGAGATGACGGCGCGTGAAAACATCGCAGTGGGCCGGATTGAGGAAATTGACGACTTGAAGATGCTCGAAACCGCCGCCCGGAAAAGCCTGGCGGACGCGGTGATTGGAAGGCTTCCCGGCGGTTACGATCAAATGCTGGGCCGACGCTTCGAAACCGGCGTGGACATTTCCGGCGGAGAGTGGCAAAAAGTTGCGCTGGCGCGGGCCTACCTGCGCGATGCGCAGCTTCTGGTTCTTGACGAGCCCACGGCCGCGCTCGATGCGCGCAGCGAGTTCGAGGTCTTCCAGCGCTTTGCCGAACTCACCGCGGGGAAGATGGCGCTCTTTATTTCGCACCGATTTTCCACCGTGCGCATGGCCGACCGCATCGTAGTTCTCGAAAACGGAAAGATTGCAGAAGAAGGAAGTCACGAACAACTGGCGCGCCTGGGCGGCCGGTACAAGGAGATGTTTGAAATGCAGGCCGCCAGCTATCGCTAGTATTCGCAGGCCGCGGAATTTCACAAGCCATGCCTCCGGACACCCATATCGAGATGTTGAACGCTGAAGCGGAGCGTCTGCCTGAGCCCCCCAAAGAAGCCGGCCCCAACCTGGAGGCCCTGGGCGCTGCGGCGGCGGACCTGGGGCGAAGGCTGGTATGGCTGCCGGGCACGCATTCGTCGCGCTTTTTCTCCGAGCGCTACCGCGCGCTCCGCCGGGCCATCAGGCCCGTGCTGCGGGCTTTTCAGGGTTCCGTGCCCGCGACCGTCGTGGGCGACGATTTTCGCTGGCTGAACGACAACCTGCGCCTGGTCCATGCCGACCTCCGGGGTACGAAAGACGGCTTCAAGCTGGTTCGCAAACTGCCTCACGTACGCACTCCCGACGGCGCCATCACTCCGCGGGTAGTTGCCCTGGCCGCGGGATATCTGGCCACCACCAGTTATGAGTTCAGCGTCAATTCGCTTAACGCCTACGTGCAGGCTTTTCAGCAGAGCACGGTGCTGCGGATGGTCGAACTGTGGGCGCTGGTTCCGGCCCTGAAGCTGGTGCTGCTGGAAGAAATCGCGGCCCGCGGATCCAAAGTGGCGGCCGACCCGGCGGGCTCCTACGGGGCCGGGATTTGTGTGCGCAGCCTGCGCGACATTGGCCAGACTTCCTGGAAGGAAGTGCTCGAGCCGCTGGTGCTGTTCGATCGCATCCTGCGCCAGGACCCGGCCGGCGCCTATGCGCGCATGGACTTCGAGAGCCGCGATCTGTACCGCACTGAGGTCGCCAATATTGCCGAGTACGCCGATTTGCCCGAGGGCGATGTGGCCACCGCAGCGCTCGCCCTGGCGCGGTCTGCGCACCAGGAAACCCACGCCAGCCCGCGCCTGACCGCCCGTCTGGGGCACATTGGTTACTACCTTCTGGCGGAAGGCGCTGCCTCACTTCACAGCAGAGTGGGCTTTCAGCCTCCGCTGGGCCAGCGCATCGGATCTTTGTTGCGCCGCCATCCGGATGAGTTTTATCTGCCCGCAACCGAAGTGCTGACTCTCGCTCTCATGTCGGCGATCGTGCTGCTGCTGACCAACACCTACACTTCTCTCGAACTCATCCTCTTCTCCATGCTGGTGCTGCTGCTGCCCAGTTCGCAGAGCGCCATTCAGCTGGTGAATTATCTGGTGACGTCGCTGCTGGAACCAAAGATTTTGCCCAAGCTTGATTTCTCCGCAGGCGTTCCCGACAACTGCACCACGCTGGTGGCCATTCCCAGCCTGCTGTTTAACCCGGAACAGGTCCGCCGCCTGTGCGAGGACCTGGAGGTACGGTTCCTGGGCAATCACGATCCGAACATTCACTTCGCGTTGCTCACGGATCTGCCGGATTCCCCGGAACCCTCGTCCGAAGATGATCCGTTGATCCAATACTGTGCGCAACTGGTGAACGAGCTCAACGAAAAATACGCCAGTCAGGCTTCGGGATCGTTTCTTCTCTTCCATCGCCACCGGGTTTACAACCCGCGAGAACGCGTGTGGATGGGTTGGGAGCGCAAGCGCGGCAAGCTGATGGACCTGAACAAGCTGCTGCGCAACGAACACGATAGTTTTCCGGTGAAGATTGGCGACCTCTCGATCCTGCCGCAGATTCGTTTCGTCATCACGCTGGATGCGGACACGGAATTGCCGCGCGGCTCGGCCGATCGCATGATTGGGGCGATGGCCCATCCTTTGAACCAGGCGATTATTGATCCGGAAAAGAACGTCGTGGTTGCCGGATACGGCATCCTGCAGCCGCGCGTGGGAGTGAGCGTGCAGAGCGCTTCCCGCTCCCGGCTGGCCAGCCTCTATTCCGGCGAGACGGGATTTCGATATTTATACCCGCGCGATTTCGGACGTGTATCAGGATTTGTACGGAGAAGGCATCTTCGCGGGCAAGGGAATCTATGAAGTGGACACGGTGCACCGGGTACTCGACCGGCGCTTTCCGCGCAATGCCCTGCTCAGCCACGACCTGATCGAAGGCGCTTACGCGCGCGCCGGACTGGCCAGCGACATCGAGATCATCGAGGACTATCCCTCGCACTACAGCGCCTACAATCGCCGCAAACACCGCTGGCTGCGGGGCGACTGGCAGATCACGGGCTGGCTGCTGTCGCGGGTGCCGGACGAGTCGGGACGCAAAGTGCCCAATCCCATCTCGCTGGTTTCGCAGTGGAAGATTCTGGACAATCTGCGCCGCAGCCTGGTGGAGCCTGCCACCTTCCTGTTGCTGGTGTTCGGCTGGCTGGTGCTGCCCGGCAGTCCGCTCTACTGGACGCTGGCGACCCTGGGCATCTTGTTTGTGCCGGCCTGGTTCCAGTTTTTGTTCAACCTGGTACGCGCCGCGGTTGAGCGCAAATCCCAGGTGGTCAGAGACGCTCGGACGGCGCTGCTGACGGCCAATGCCAGCATGTTTTTCACCCTGTCATTCCTGCCGCACCAGATGTTGCTCTCACTCGATGCCGTGGCGCGAACCCTGGTCCGGCGGCTGGTGACGCGGCGGCGACTGCTGGAATGGGAGACGGCGGCGGAAACCGAACTCAGCACCCGCAAGCGGACCCCTGTGGATGTTTATCTCGACTGGATGCCCGCACTGGCGCTGGCTTTGGGCGCGCTGGTGTTCTTTACTCGCCGCCACGCTTTTTTTGCTGCGCTGCCCATCCTGCTGCTCTGGGGCTGCAGCAAGTGGATTTCGATGTGGCTGAACCTGCCTTCGCGGGCCATGCGCAGCGAAACTTCCGACAAAGACGAATTGTTTCTGGAGCGGACCGCGCTGCGCACCTGGCGCTATTTCGCCGAGTTCTGTACGGAGGAACACAACTGGCTGGTCCCCGATAATGTGCAGGAAGATCCTCCTGCCATCGCGCCACGCATTTCGCCCACCAACCTGGGCTTTCTTTTGAATGCCCGCCAGGCCGCCTGCGAGTTTGGTTTTCTGACCGTTCCTGAATTCGCCGAGCAGACCCTGCGGACGCTGGCCACGATGGCGAAACTTTCGCGCTCGCATGGACACCTGCTCAACTGGTACGACACGCGCACCCTCGAACCGCTTCGGCCCAGGTTCATTTCTGCCGTCGATAGCGGCAACCTGGTGGCGTCGCTCTGGACGTTACAGCAAGGCTGTCTGGATCTTCTGCAGCGGCCCTTGCTGGAGAAACAGCTGGCCGAAGGCCTGGCCGATCATCTCCGCATCCTGGTCGAAAGGCATGCCTTCCCCCAGAAGCGCTTCAAGACGTTTCAGGAACAGACCAGAAAAAGAAGCTGGCTGCAGCGTCTGCTGGCGCCTTCAGAAGAAGGATTGCTGGAGAGCGACCTGGAAACGGTAAACCCCAAGTACGAGTCGGACGTGCGCTGGTTCGCGACCGAATCTCTCTCCCGGGTGAGAAATCTCAGGAAAGCGGTCCAGGTCTATGCGCCGTGGATGCTGCCGGAATTTGTTCCGCTGTGGAAAGATGCCAGCCTGGAATTCAAATTCGACTCGCAAAGCCTGACCATCGCGCGCCTGCCGGAAGTAGTGGACAGGCTAACCGTGCGTCTGCAGTTCGCTCTCGATCACGCCAACGGCGCCGGCGACCGCAAGGCCCTCTATCAACGACTCCAGGCCATGCTGCCGGAAGCACGCTCGCGGGCGCTGGCTCTGATTGAAGATCTCAAACGAATCGCAGATGAGGCCGGAACATTCGCCGTCGAGATGGACTTCCGCTTCCTGCTCGATCCGCGGCGCAAGTTGCTGTCGCTCGGTTTCGATGTGGAGGCGGGAAAGCTCCCCCCTGCCTGTTACGATCTGCTGGCTTCAGAGGCGCGCATCGCGGTATTCGCGGCCATCGCCAAGGAAGATATTCCGCAGGACGTCTGGTTTCTGCTGGGCCGGGCCCATACTCGCGAGCACGGACTTCCCGTCCTGCTCTCCTGGACCGGGACCATGTTCGAGTATCTGATGCCGGTACTCTGGATGCGGACCTACCCGAACACGCTGTTGGATAATTCGCGCATTGCCGCAGTGCGCTTGCAGCAGATCTACGCCAGCGAGAAAAGCGTACCGTGGGGGATTTCAGAATCGGCTTACGCCAAACGGGATGAGGCGGGGAATTATCAGTATCAGGCCTTCGGCCTGCCCGATATTTCGCTCCATCAGGGTGAGGCCAACATGCTCGTCATCTCTCCCTATTCCACATTCCTCGCGCTGCACGTGGATGCTTCCGCGGCGTTGCGCAACCTGCGCCGAATGGAAGGCGAGGGCTGGCTGGGTCCCTACGGATTCTATGAGGCGGCCGATTACAGCACCGTTTCCGGCCGCCGCAACTGGCGCCATCGCCACGAACTGGTGCGCTGCTGGATGGCCCACCATCAGGGCATGACTCTGCTTGCCCTGGTCAACTTCCTGCACGATGGCGTGGCCCAACGCTGGTTTCACAACGATCGCCGGGTACAGGCGACGGAACTTCTCCTGCATGAAAGGCCGGCGACCAACGTCAAGTCGCTCCGCAAACTCTACGGCGCGGCCGCGTAAGCTGCAAGCGTAGGGGCGGGTGCCCTCACCCGCCCGGCGGAGCGGAGCTCCGCATTTTTTCCTTAGCAAAGTCCCGCTTCTGTGGCTCGCCTGGCGCCAACCCGGCGAGCCTAGCTCGCCCGCCCGGACGAGGGCGTCCGGGGCTACGTAATTTGAGGATGACTGATTTTTTGATTGCCGACGAACTATGAATTGGTGGTTGTGGAGGGCTGGTAGTCATCGGCCATGCCGGATTCCGGAAGCTCCAGGCCCCAGTTTTCACCGACGGAACCTAGCCCTTCCAAACCGACCTGATACTCGCTTGTCCCCTCCATCGGTTTTACCCAGACCACGCGAAATTGAATCCTGCGTTGCCGGTATTGCAAGGTGAGTTTGTCGCCGGCCTTCAGGGCGTGATGAATCGCTCCCAGCCGCGCCCCGTTGGGGGTTATGTCCAGAGTGTGGGCAAGTTCGTTCACCGGATTATTGGCGGAGTCCTTCCCCGATATTCGCACGGGCAAAACCATTTTGATCCGCTTGTATCGCCGGTTGCCTTTTCCCACAGAAGTCCCCCAGTGCGGCTATGCGATCTATCTATCGGCCATCTTGCGTTCGCACTTTAGGGGCCACCTTGCCGCCAGATAGCAAATCTCAGCCCCATGCAGAATCAGAGGGTTAGGAGCGTTGCATTGGTGACAATCGGAAACCCTTCCCCGGCGACTGACGCTCTGAATCAACCGGGTGACAGTTTTTGTCAATGGTCAATTTCCCGGTGGGGTACGCGTCCGGACGGCTTCTGGTTTATTTTTAGTGGACAACAGAATCCAGGAGCATTCGATGAAAGGTAAAATCGCACTCGTCACCGGCGCCGATGGAGGCCTCGGGACCTTTGTTACCCAGGCGCTGCTCGATGCCGGCGCCACCGTCGTCGGACTGTCGCAGAGAATTCAGCCGTCAGCTTTTAACAATCCGAACTTTACCGCGTTGCCGGCGGACATTTCTACCTCAGCTGGAGTGAAGTCTGCCGTGGACAGCCTGGTATCCCGCTTCGGCAGGCTGGACATTCTCGCCCACACCGTCGGCGGGTTCGCCGGCGGCCAGTCCATCGCCGCAACCGACGATGCCACGTTCCAGCGCATGCTCGATCTGAACTTGTACAGCACGTTCTATCTTCTGCGCGCGGCGGTCCCGGTCATGCGCCAGGCGGGAAACGGACGCATCGTTGCCATCGGCAGCCGCGCCGCGCTGGAACCTGGAGCTGGCGTCGGCGCCTACAGCGCTTCCAAGGCCGCCATGGTGTCATTGATCAGGACCGTGGCCCAGGAAAACAAAGACGCTGGAATGACCGCCAATGCCATTCTGCCCGGCACCATGGACACCCCGGCCAACCGGAAGTTCATGCCGGACACAGACTTTTCCAAGTGGGTCCGACCGGCCGCCGTCGCAAGCTTGATCGTGTGGCTGGCCGGGGACGCCGGCAAAGATGTCAACGGGGCGGTGATCCCAGTGTATGGCAGCGAGGCGTGAGATTTTCCTGCGGGCAATCTTAGGGACCAAGCCGCTGGGAACTTGAAACTGACAACTGAGAACCGGGTTCCCTTTTCGTCTTTTCCTGCTGTCCCAACTTGTCTGTTGGTCATCACTCAGGAATTACATGCTGCTGGAACGCAAGTCGGGCAGCACAAAGATGGTTTTCGCCAGATCGGAGGCCAGGGTCTCGGCACGATAGTATCGCGTCAGGATGCCGTCCTTCCAGGTCAGAAGATCGGGATTGTTGCGGGCAAATTCCTCCCAGTCCGGTTTGCTGGCACCTCGCATCATGCGCTCGTGAATGAGAAAAACGTACGCCCAGGTTACAGTCGCGTGATAGAGCTGCGGCTTCCCGTGGGTCTCGGCGAATCTCCGCAGAGCTCTGGAAAATGCCTGCAGGGCCTCGAGCACAGGGCGTTCAGTCAGATACAGAAACGCCACCCGGACGTGCTCGCGATGATGAAAGTGCTCATTCGAGAGCGTCCCATCTTCAAAGCGTTCTAGCAGTTCCTGGTCTGTCAGTTGCTCTCCCGGCGAGTTGACCAGCATAAGGTGATCTCCGTTAAGGGATATCAGGAGTGGCGTTTGCGGGACGATCGCGCGCGCTTCGTCTCCTTCAGGCGGTGACTGGCGCTCGAGCCCAGTTCCAGGCCATAAAACTTCTTTAACTCCCTGATCTGATCCAGGGATGCCTGACCAAACGGGGTCTTGCCGTCGAACGCATGCAGGACGATCCCCTCCAGCAGATCACCCAGGGTCAAGTCGTGGTACTCGCCAAAGGCTTTAAGGACCTTGAGCAGGCGCTTTTCCAGTCGAACTCCGGTCTGCACCCGCTCTACCAGGAACTCTGCGTCCGGTTTCATGGTACCAATGTACCATGGTACGCAATTCGCAGACAAATTTCATGGTTGCGAAACCATTCCTGCGATCCCTCAATAAATTTCTCTTATCTCCTCCATAAATTAATGTTTTTAAAAGTATTTGTGATAGGGGCGAAAAGAATTATGCATTGGACTCTCACAGCCACAGGGCGGTACTGTGCAGCACGCTGGTCACGGCGCTGTCCGTGGTTCACGCCACACATGACTAGGGGAGAAAGAGAGTCCGTCTAGATGAATTGTGCCTTCCGTTGGAGGGTTTTGGTTTTCGCTGTAAGTCTCGGAATTATTTGCGGCTCGGCGAATCGAGCGTTGGCTCAGGCTGAGCCGGCTCCCGACCTTGCCAGCCGTATCGACTCTTTGGAAAAACAACTGGCGGAACTGCGCAGCCAGATGGAGGCGCAGAAAGCTGCCGCGGCCGCGCCTGCCCCTGCCCAGACCGTGGTGGCCACCCCGGCGCCGGCTGCCTATCCCGCACCCACTGGACTCGCCGGTCTGCTGGGTCCAACCACGCTGAGCGGATTCGTGGACGTGTACTACGGGTACAACTCGAACCAACCCATCGGCCGGACGACGGCCTTTCGCAACTTTGATATCAATTCGGGCCAGTTCGGACTGAACATGATCGAGCTGGTGGCGGACAAGGCGCCGGATGCGACAGCCAGCCGCCTCGGTTATCACGTCGCGCTGGGCTTCGGACAGGCGATGAATATCGTCAATTCGACCGAGCCCGGCCAGTTCCCCACTGAATCGAACTTCGATCAATACCTCAAGGAAGGATACCTGGAGTACCTGGCGCCTATCGGGAAGGGCCTGCAGATTAACGTCGGCAAGTTCGTAACTCCCGCGGGCGCGGAAGTGATCGAGACCAAGGACAACTGGAACTACTCGCGCGGCCTGCTCTTTGCCCTGGCCATTCCGTACTTTCATTTCGGCACCAGCGCCAAGTATGCGTTCAACTCGAAGTTTGCCCTCACCGGATATCTGGTGAATGGCTGGAATAACAGCATCGACAACAACAGTGGCAAGACCACCGGCTTCAGCGCCGCCTGGACTCCGAACAGTAAGTTCAGCCTGATCCAGAACTATCTGGTGGGCCCGGAACAACTCAACGACAACTCGAACTTCCGGCACCTTTCGGACACGGTGGTGTCATTTTCGCCCAACAGCAAGCTTTCCTTCCTGGCGAATTATGACTACGGTCACGATCACCTTACCGGGGCGCCGTTTTCCGTGCATTGGAGCGGCATTGCCGGATACATCAAGTACGCGCCCAACGACAAGTGGGCATTTGCCACCCGCGGCGAGTACTTCAGCGATAACGGAGGCACGCAGAGCGGAACCCCGCAGAAGCTGAGCGAAGTCACACTTACGCTGCAGCGCATGCTGGCCAGCAAGCTCATGACCCGGCTGGAATTCCGGCGTGACATGTCGGACCAGAACGTTTTCCCGGACCACGCATCGGGGCTCAAGGATTCGCAGAACACGGTGACCCTCGGCATGGTCTATGCCTTTAGCAGCGCGGATGCCAAGTAGTGCACAGGAGAGCGGCTTGAGATGGAAATTTGCTTATCCAATGCCCGAAGTCAGGTGCCGGGAAAATGAAGATCGATTTTCACCCAACGGCAGCGATGCCGCTGTTATGTGGGCTCACGGCTTGGGCCCAAATCAAACCACCCCTAGTGCCAGCGCCCAAGCCGTGCCCGCGCCAAGGTTGTTTTCAGAAACGGCAGGCGGGTTTGACAGGAGGCAGAGTTGCCTTTTATTGACGCAGACAATGGGCGAGGCCGCAAGCTAGCCCCGGTTCAAATACTCGACGTAAGGAGCAAAGCAATGGGTGCGAATGCAAAGCAGGGAACGTATTTGGGCACTACGCTGGTCGGCTTCACTTCGTTCGTGGCGGGTTTGACCAGCGGAGGAGGATTGGGCATCGTCTTTGCCATCGTAGGCGTGGGGCTGCTGGTGGCCTCGGCGGCGGGCTTTTACAAGATTAAGGCGGTATAGATCAACGGAAAGGGATACCACATGAAGCTCGTTGGAGTTTTGCTGGCAGTTTTCGGTTGGTTGCTTCCGGTTGTCGCGCTCAACATGACGTCGTCCACCGGGGCACGGATGTTCCTGTGCATCCTGGGAATTGGCATTTCGCTGGTCGCGATTCTCAGCGTGCTGAACAAGGCCCACCAGAAAGAAGCTGTCTGGAAGCAGTAGAGAGCGGCAGCAGTGCGGCCCGGCGGAATACTTTAGGACATCGAGAGCGCGGCGCACGATCAAGCTCGCGTTCAACCTCACGAGGAGACACGGAATGAAACGTTGCACTTGGTTGAAACCATATCTGTGGGCAGCGATAGTCGCGCTGCTCGTATGTGGTCTGCCGGCGTGGGCCCAGGGGCAAGCCGCTGCGCCCAGCGCTCCCGCCGCTGCCCCTGCACCTCCACCGCTTGCTGTGGACGCACCTCTAAACGTTAGTGGGCCTTCCACCGACGACCAGGCCGCGGGCGACCCCAGCGGCACCAAAACCGGAACCGCGAATGATGTGGTTCACGCCGACCCCACCAAGCCGCTCACCCTGGTGGACCTGGTGAACCAGGCGGGCCAGAACCGCATCGCCATCAACTTCACCTGGACCCTGGTCGCCGGCTTTCTGGTCATGTTCATGCAGGCCGGTTTCGCCATCGTTGAAACCGGATTGTGCCGCGCCAAGAACGCCAACCACACCATGATGATGAACTTCATGGTCTATGGCTTCGGTCTGTTCGCCTACTGGGTGTGCGGGTTCGCCATTCAGATGGGCGGCTCCGCCGGAGTGGCCATGCTGGGCGGCGCACAGCCGCTCAGCCACGAGTTCACCATTCACCTCCTGGGACACGACTGGGGCTGTGGGGCACTAAAGGCTTCTTCCTCGCTGGTGCGACCTATGACGTCGGCGTGATGGTCCTGTTCCTGTTTCAAATGGTCTTCATGGACACGGCTCTCACCATTGTGACGGGCGCCGCGGCCGAGCGCTGGAAGTATGTTGCCTTCTGCGTCTCGTCCATTTTCCTGGGCGCGATTACTTATCCCATGTTCGCCAACTGGGCGTGGGGCGGTGGATGGCTTTCCAAGCTCGGGGCCAACTACGGACTTGGGCGCCGGCTACGCTGACTTTGCCGGCTCCGGGGTGGTGCACGCGGTGGGTGGCATCACCGCGCTGGCTTTGTCCCTGATCATCGGCCCTCGCATTGGCAAGTACAATCGCGACGGTTCCTCGAATGCCATGCCGGGACACGACATGGTGATTGTTCTGACTGGCTGTTTCATCCTGGCCTTCGGCTGGTTCGGGTTTAACCCCGGCAGCACGCTCGGCGCCTCCGGTGCCTTGCGTATCAGCACCATCGCGGTGGACACCATGCTGGCCGGATGTACGGGTTCGTTTGGCTCAGTCTTGTATATGTGGATTAAGTACGGGAAGCCGGATGCATCCATGGCCGGCAACGGTCTGTTGGCGGGGCTGGTAGCCATCACCGCGCCCAGCGGATACGTCAATACGATGGGAGCGACCATCATCGGCTTTGTCGCGGGCTTACTGGTCTGCGTCAGCGTCGAGTTTATTGACCGTGTTTTGCGGGTTGACGATCCGGTCGGCGCCATCTCGGTTCACGGCGCCAACGGGATTTGGGGAGTCATCTCGGTCGGCCTGTTTGCCGACGGCACCAACGGCGTCAAGGGATTGTTTTACGGGGATCCTACACAACTGGTGGCTCAGTTGATCGGCGTGGCGACTTTGCTGGGCTTTGTCTTCTCACTTTCGTACACGGCGAACATGGTAATTCACTTCATCATCGGACAGCGGTCCGCGGCGGCCGATGAACTCGAAGGCCTGGACATCCCTGAAATGGGCGCGCTGTGCTATCCCGAGTTCGTCCTGAAACCGGACACGACGCACGCGGGCGCAGCGGCCAGCGACTTTAAAGCTGGCTTGCAGGTTGCGCGGGAGACCGCATGATGACCAACGCATTTCCGGTCAACGGCGAGCTAGCGGGGCATTCCCTCACCTGGCAATGTCCGGCGGCACTGGACTTGCCTCGCGAAGCCGTCGAGTGTTTCCAGCGAGGAGTGGAATTGCTGCAACTGGGTGATTCGGAGGGCGCGCTGGTTGCGCTTTCACAGAGCACCGAACTGGCTCCAGCGTTTGGCGAGGCTCACGTTTTTTTGGGCCTCGCCAATGCCTTGAGCAACAAAATTTATCCGGCGATCGATCATCTCGAACTTGCCGCGCAACTACAGCCTGACAGTTTCGCGGCCCACTACACGCTGGCTCAGCTCAACTTCAAACTACGCATTCCGCAGAAGGGCTATGCCGCCGCGGAACAGGCCTTGCGCTGCGTAAGCACGCTGGAGCAACGCAAGATGTTGACCCAGTTGCTTAAGGAAGAACGGGCCCTGGAGCGAAATGGGATTGCACGGCCCTGGTTCAACACACCGTTCAGCAAGCCGGGACTTTTTCTTACGGGTGGTGGCCTGGCGGCCGCCATCGTGGCGCTCCTGCTGCAGGTTCGCTGGTAAAAAGGGAGAGGTGACGCGTGACTGACAGGCTCTTCGAAACCATCAAAAAGCAGCGGCTGGCCTGGTCTTGGGCTGTGATCGTCGGGCTTTTCCTCGTACTCCTGGGGCATGCCCCTGTCTTTCCTGTGATTGCTGGTTGTGCGCTGGCCATCGTGATTTCAACGTTGCGCTCTGTCGCCGGAAGTCAGGCAGGCACCGTCCGGATTCGTGGAGGCCGATGAGCACTTCGCTCCAGATACTCTTGTTTATCGCCTTGCTGATCGCAGCGGCAAAGACTGCCGGTTCTCTGGCAACTCGTCTCGGACTGCCTGCCGTACTCGGGGAGTTACTGGCGGGAGTACTCTTAGGTCCCAGCGCGCTCGACATCTGGCAGATGCACTGGCTGGCTACAACGGGCGAAAGCGGCGCCTCGGTCGCCGGCGTCTTCAAGGTTCTGGCTCAGCTTGGAGTAGTGGTACTCATGTTCGTGGCCGGCCTGGAAACCGACATCCAGATGGCCAGGCGCGCCGTGAAACCGGCTTTCTGGGCGGCTTCCGGCGGAGTGGTCCTGCCCATGGCGAGCGGTTACCTGCTCTCTCGATGGTTCGGGTTCAGCTGGCGAGAGGCGTTATTCATCGGGACAATTCTTACGGCTACCAGTGTCACCATCACGGCGCAGACGCTGATGAATCTCAGCCAGATTCGATCCCGGGCTGGTTCCACGATTCTGGGTGCAGCGGTTATTGACGATGTGTTGGGACTGATTGTGCTTTCCTTAGTCATCGCAGTGAGTGCGCATTCAGGAGGTGGTGGCGTGGGCAACTGGAAGGCCCTCGTCATGCCGGTAAGTTCCATGACTGGTTGTCTGGTAGCAATGTTTGCCGCCGGCCCGTTTCTCACACGCTGGCTGATGAAACAGGCCTCTCGAATGCATGGCCACCACATGGAGGTTGCAGCCGCCCTTTCGATTGCATTCCTGATGGCCTTCACCGCCGAATCGTTGGGGAAGATGGCGGCAATCACAGGCGCGTACCTGGCCGGGCTTTTCGTGGCTTCCACCCCATCTCACGAGCGTGTGATTGAAGAACTTCGCGCCATGACCAACTCTTTTTTTGGACCGATCTTCCTCGTTTCTATCGGGCTTGATGTGAATGCGTGGCAGGCGGGCGGGCATCTGGCGTTCTTCAACCTTCTCCTGGTGATCGCGATTGTGGGAAAGATTGTGGGTTGCGGCATTGGTGCCAGCTTTGCCGGATTCGGCAGGCGCGACTCTTTCATTGTGGGAATCGGAATGATTCCGCGCGGCGAGGTCGGATTGATTACGGCCAGCATTGGCTTTGCAGCCGGCCTGGTCGCACGGGACATTTATTCGCAAACCGTAGTACTTGTGTTGATCACCACGTTGATCACGCCACCGCTGTTGCGTTATGCCTTTCCCAAGGAGCGCTTGCAGGCTTCAGTATCGGAAACTGCGGCGGTGGAGATTTCTCTGTAACCTGCTCTTGCCGTCGCAGGGAGTAAGTCAGGACGGGAAACTTCAGAAAGGTTTTAGGACTGGAATCCGCCAGTACGAGGATAAACACAATGACGAAACTTGAAGCGATTATTCAGCCGTCCAGATTTGAGGCCGTCAAAGAAGTTCTGGCGGAACTGGGGGTTGAGGGCATGACGATCTCTGACGTGCGCGGGCACGGCAGGCAGAAGGGTCACACCGAGGTTTATCGTGGCCGGGAATACACCGTCGATCTCGTGCCCAAGATCAAGATCGAAATGGTGCTGGCCGACAACCTGGTGAACGCCGCCGTCGATGCCATCGTGCAAAGCGCGGCGACGGGAAAGATCGGCGATGGAAAGATCTTTCTCTCCAAGGTGGACGAAGCCATACGGATTCGGAACCACGAGCGCGGAGTGGCGGCACTCTAACGCACCATCACGTCAGGCCACCGGAGTGGGATGCCAGTGCTGGCGACGACCGGGCCAGCTTCGGCATGGGAATCATGCCCTGGCAGCTCTGTTTTTTGGGAGCGACTCTTGCACTTGAAGGTCACATCTCGAACAAGGTTGCTCCCTTCCCTTGCTCTGGTGATCAGTTTACTTTGCTGGATGGCGGAGCCCCTCTCCTCTGGCTTCCAGGACCAGTCCAGCCTCTCCCGCGGCCGGGACAATGTGCTTGCGCCCCGCCCGCTCGGCGCCATTTCGGCGGGTCGTCCGGCCAAATTAAGATCGGGCGCAGGTTTCCGCAAAAACCGTTCAAAGGCGGTGGTTGCGAAGCTGTCCGCAGTGCCTGCTTTGCAGGCTACCGGCGTTCCTCCAGTTACCCTCGCCGTGCATCTCGCCGCCAGCGATGTTTCCACCGGATACGGACGTTCCCCTCCCTTTCTGACGATTTGAGCAGCTCTGGAAATCAGATTTCCGGCTAAGGCACAAACCAGTCGAGTGCCGGGCTGATCCTGATATCCTCACTCCACCACAGGCGCGTACGACGTGCAGGACAGCCTCCGTACGAGCCGATCAGACCGATTGAGGAGAGTGAGATGGCCATTGAGAAATCGTCCGTCTTTGCGTTTGCCGCTCGAACGGTTCGAACTCGGGAAGCACGCACGCTTACTGGAACATTCCTGAAGGCCGGCTTGTTGGTCTTCCTGTTATCCCCAGCTTTGGCACAAACGACGGACCTGGATGCTTTAAACGCTGCCGTTAAGTCGGCGCAGAGTGCGGGCGATAACGCCTGGATGCTGACGAGTGCCGCTCTGGTTTTGATGATGACCGGCCCCGGCCTTGCACTTTTTTACGGCGGACTGGTGCGCAAGAAGAATGTGCTCGGTACCATGATGCAAAGCTTCGTATTGATGGCGATCATTACAGTGTTGTGGGCGCTAGTGGGCTATAGCCTCGCGTTCGGAAATGGCACATCTTTTGTTGGAGGCTTTCAATACCTGTTCCTGCACGGTGTGGACAGCAGCCCGAACCCCGACTACGCGGCAACCATCCCGCACCAGACTTTCATGGTGTATCAGCTCATGTTTGCGATCATCACGCCTGCCTTGATTACAGGGGCTTTTGCGGAGCGGATGAAATTCAGCGCGATGGCCTTGTTCACTGTGTTGTGGGCCCTATTTGTATACTTTCCGATGGCGCATATGGTGTGGGGCAAGGGAGGTCTGTTAAATGCCTTCCTGGGGGGACGCATTCCTTGTTTTGATTTCGCCGGAGGTACGGTTGTGCATATTACTTCGGGTGTTTCCGCGCTGGTTTGCGCCCTTTACCTGGGTAAGCGCGTGGGATATCCCACAGGTATGAAGCCCCACAGCCTGGTTCTCAGCTTCATCGGAGCGTGCCTGTTGTGGGTGGGATGGTTTGGCTTCAATGCCGGCAGCGCCCTCTCCGCATCGGGCCTGGCCACGAGCGCGTTCGTGGCCACCCATTTCGCGGCCGCCACCGCGGCTCTGGGCTGGATGTTTGCCGAATGGGTCAAACAGGGAAAGCCGAGCGCGCTGGGCGGCATTTCCGGCGCTGTGGCCGGCCTGGTGGCAATCACGCCTGCCTCCGGATTCGTTAAGCCGATGCCGGCATTGCTGATTGGCTTCGCCGCAGGATTGGTCTGCTTTTTCATGGTGACCATGGTAAAGCAGAGGTTTGGCTATGACGATTCTCTGGACGCCTTTGGCGTGCACGGAGCCGGTGGAACATTGGGCGCCATTCTCACCGGGGTGTTTGCCACCAACGCCGTGAACAATGCGCTAAAGGACATCGCCGGCAAGCCGCTCCCCCTGGGATGGGTCGATGGCAACGCAGGGCAAGTCCTCAACCAGGTCATCGGTATCGCGATTGCCTGGGGGCTGGCGATCGTCGGCACGCTGATCATTCTTAAGATCTGCGACGCAATTGTCGGTTTGCGGGTGAGTACAGAGCAAGAGACACAAGGGCTAGATTTAAGCATGCACGGGGAGGAAGGGTACATACTGGAATCGTAGCCGGTCCATAAGCGTTTTGAATCCTAGTCATAAAAACATTGGATTAGCGATCGCAGCCCGCAAACAGGATAATCACGCGTTGTGCGAGTGGCACTGCAACGCACCATCACGTCAGGCCACCGGAGTCCGATGCCAGTGCTGGCGAACAGCGCGATATCACAGGACGCATATCAGGCCGAGTCGGAAAAGATACGCGGGAGATTCGAGCGTTCACATGACGGGCAAGCTGCCATCCGCGAGCGCTCGAGTCTGACTGATTCCCTGATTGGGGAGTTGTGGAATCAGATTTCCCCGGGTTCGCCCGAGGGAGATTTGCGTTGCTGCCCTGGGCGGCTATGGCCGTCGTGCGCTGTTTCCCTGTTCCGACGTTGATGTTCTCTTCCTGCACGAATCGGCCCTGAGTGAAGACGCGCAGAAGCGCGTCGATCCCACGAATTTCGCAGGCCCTGTGGGACCTGCATCTCCGCGTCAGTCCCACGACCCGTTCCCTGGCGGAGTGCGGCAAGCTGCACCGCGACAATCTCGAGTTCAACATTTCCCTGCTGGATTGCCGCTACCTCTGCGGCGATGCGGAACTGTTTGAAAAGCTTCGCTCGCAGGTGATTCCGAAGATGGTGGCGCGCGAGGCGCTGGAGCTGCAGCAGCGGCTGATCGATCTGACGTCGGCGCGGCACACCAAATACGGCCACACGATTTTTCACCTGGAACCCAATATCAAGGACTGCCCCGGCGGGCTGCGGGATTATCAGGTGGCCTGCTGGCTCAGCCTGATTTCAGAACTGGAAAAAACCGGCGCGTGGCCCGCGTCCGGAGAATCTGCTGCCCAGCGCCTTTCGCGCGGAGTGCGGCGCGGCCCTGGATTTTCTTTCAGCGGTGCGATGCTTCCTGCACTATCGCCAGGGCCGGGACCTGAATAATCTGACCTACGAACTTCAGTCTGAAGCGGCGGCGGCGGGAATCGGGCTGCCGGACCGCGCGCCAGTCTCGGCCGCGGTCTGGATGCGAACTTACTTCCGCCACGTTCGCTCGATTTACAGACTGACCGTGCTCTTCGATGAAGTGCCGCCGGGACGCTCCGGTCTGTACCGGCTCTTCGAAAATCGCAAGTCGCGCCTGTCGAACGCCGATTTCTCCGTGGTGGAGGGCCGCGTCTTTTTGCGCCAGCTCTCCTCGGTAAAAGACCCCACCATACTTCTGGGCCTTTTCGAATTCGTCGGCCGACATGGCCTGAAGCTGACTGCCGAAACTGAGCGCTGCGTCGAGACGGCCCTGCCCAGCCTGCGGGAATGGGCCCATGATTCTCCGGAGGTATGGTCGTACTTCAGGCGAATCCTGGTGTCGCCTCATGCCGGCGCCGCACTGCGCGCCATGCACCGACTGGGGGTGCTGGTCCTGCTGTTTCCGGAGTTTCAGGCGGTCGATTCCCTGGTGATTCGCGACTATTACCACCGCTACACGGTCGATGAACATTCGCTGGTTGCGATCGAGAACATTCACGCGCTGCGAACGCCCGACAGCGAAATCGAACGCCGCTTCCGCGACATCCTGGACGGACTCGAACGTCCCGATCTGCTTTTCTTGGCGCTTCTGTTTCACGATGTCGGCAAGGGCATGCCCTCGGATGACCATGTGGCCGCAAGCCTGCAAGCCTCAGCCAGCGTGCTGGAGCGGCTGCGACTGGAAATCGTGGAGCGTGAGACTGTGGTCTTTCTGATTGCGAACCACTTGCGCATGTCGGCGACGACCAGGCGCCAGGACATTTTCGATGTCAACGTGGTGGCGGAGTTCAGTGAGTGCGTGGGCACCACGGAACAGCTGAAGATGCTGACGCTGCTTACCTACACCGACGTTAAGTCCGTCAACCCGGAAGCCCTGACGCCGTGGAAGGCTGAGATGCTGTGGCAGCTCTATGCGGCTGCATTCAACCACCTCAGCCGGACGGTGGACGACCAGCGTCTGACCTCGGGCGCGACCAACAGCGAACGCATCAAGGAAGTGATGGCCGCCGCGGGCGAACCGGATTCAAAACACATCACTTCATTTCTGGAAGGCTTTCCCAAACGTTATCTGCTGATGCATACGCCAGGCGAGATCGTCGCTCACTGCCGGATGTACGATCAGCCTCAAGGTGAAAGATGAGGAGCCGCAGATTGAAATACTCCCTCGCGACGGCTACTTTGAACTGGTTTTGTTGACGCTGGACTGCCCTGGCCTGTTTTCCCACGTGGTCGGCACGCTCTCATCCTGGGGAATGAATATCCTGAAGGCCGAGGCCTTTGCCAACAAGGCGGGCGTAGTGCTCGACACCTTCCGCTTCTCTGACCGGTTCCGCACGCTTGAACTCAATCCTTCCGAAATAAACCGCCTCAAACGGAAACTTGCAGAGGCGGTCTCGGGAGAGATTAACGTGGTCGATCTCATGGAGACGAAGTTCAAGCCGGGAGTGCAGAACCCGAAAGTGAAAATCGAGACCAGCGTCCAGACTGACAATAGCTGTTCGCAACACAGCACCCTGATCGAAATCATTGCCCAGGACCGTCCCGGACTGTTGTACGACATCAGCTCGACTATGGCGGAACTGGGCTGCAATATCGAAGTCGCAATCATCGACACGCAAGGTCAGACTGCGACTGACGTATTCCATGTGACCTGCGCCGGCGCCAAGCTGGATCCGAGACATCAGGAAAAAGTGCGGACGGCGCTTCTGGGCCAGCTGTAGATCACCAGAAACCACGTAGGGACGGATGCCCTCATCCGTCCGGTCGAGCGCAGCTCGACCTTCCTTCTTGAAGACGAAAACTCTAGCGGAGCTTCGCTCCGCCGGACGGATGAGGGCATCCGTCCCTACGTGATTTCCAGCAGGTATCTGTTCAGCGCGTCACGCCAGTCGGGCATGGCGATGCCGCGTTTCTGCAGGCTCTCTGGGGATAGCACGGAATATTTGGGGCGTTTGGCGGGACGTACGAACTTGTCACTCGTGGTCTCACGCACAACTGTTTTCAGGCCCGTCCGCACGATGATTTCGCGGGCAAATTCGTACCATGAGCATTCACCGCGGTTAGTGGCGTGGACGATGCCGCTAGTTCCCTGGCGGCATAGCTGAATAATGGCGCGTGCCAGATCGATTGAATAGGTCGGGGAGCCGCGCTGGTCGCCCACTACTTCCAACTCCGGCCGGGTCTCGGCCAATTTCAGAATCGTGTCAGGGAAACATTTTCCTCCCCGGCCAAAGAGCCATGAAGTCCGGACAATGCAGCACTCGGGAATAATCTCACCCAGCTGCACTTCCGCCTCGGCCTTCGACTGCCCGTAAACGCTGCGCGGCGACCGGGGGTCGTCGGTCGCGTAAGGCGTTGTTTTGGTGCCATCGAAGACATAGTCCGTGCTGAGAAAGAGCAGGCGGGAGCCATGCTGCTTTGCCGCTCGTGCCACGTTGATCGCACCGCGGCAGTTCACGTCGAAGGCCAGGTCGCGATTGGTTTCGCAGCCGTCCACATCGGTGTAAGCCGCCGCCAGGACGATCCAATCGGGGCGAGCACGCTGGACCAGATTCGATACCTGCTTCTCATCCCGGATGTCGCCGTCCGAGGAACCGAATCCGGTGACCTCGTCATCCTTCCACTCGCGCACCAGCGCTTTGCCCAGCAGGCCGGTGGCGCCGAAAATCGTAATTTGCATGCGGTCAGTTCCAGGTTTCGGTAAAGCCAGGTGCTCAGCTACCCTACGAGTATTGCGTGGCAATCCACTTCCGGTAGGCGCCGCTGGTGACTTCTTTCACCCATTCCTCATTTTGCAAGTACCAGTCGACGGTCTTGCGCATACCGGTCTCGAAACTTTCACGCGGCTTCCACCCCAATTCGCGCTCGATCTTGCGCGCGTCGATGGCATAGCGACGGTCGTGGCCGGGACGATCTTTCACAAAGGTGATTAGCTGTCGATGGGGCACGGTGGGATCGCCGGGACAGGACTGGTCCAGAATCGCACAGATGGTCTCCACGACCTCGATGTTCCTTTTCTCGCTCCCGCAGCCGATGTTGTATGTTTCACCGACTCTGCCTTTAGCCAGCACGGTACGCACGGCGTCGCAGTGATCGGCGACGAACACCCAGTCACGCACATTCTGCCCGTCGCCGTACACGGGCAAGGGCTTGCCGGCCCGGGCATTCAGGAGCACGAGCGGAATTAATTTTTCCGGAAACTGGTAAGGCCCGTAGTTATTGGAACAATTGGTGGTCAGAGTCGGAAGGCCGTAAGTGTGGTGATAAGCGCGCGCCAGATGGTCAGAACCGGCCTTGGAGGCGGAATACGGGCTGTTGGGCGCATAGGGCGTGGCCTCGCAGAAAGGCGGGTCGTTCGGGCCCAGCGATCCGTACACTTCGTCGGTGGACACATGAAGAAAACGGAACTCCCTGCGCTCTGGCTCCCCTAGACCTTCGCAATACGCCCGCGCTTCTTCCAGCAGACAGAATGTTCCGTAAACATTGGTACGGACGAAATCATCCGGCCCATGAATGGAACGATCCACATGACTTTCGGCCGCGAAGTGCACGACGGCGCGCGGCTGGTGGAGTTCGAACAACTTGCGCAGGAGTTCGCGGTCGCACACATCTCCCTGGGTAAAGGAATATCGCGGATCGGAAGAAACCTGGAGCAGGTTGCGCGGATTACCCGCGTAGGTCAGCTTGTCGAGGTTGACGACGGGAGTTCCTTCCTCCTTTATCCATTGCAGGATGAAGTTGGAACCGATGAACCCCGACCCTCCGGTCACCAGAATCGTTTTTTCCATGGGAGCAGGCCCCGCCGAGTTCTCTCGGCGGTGCCGCTCTGATTGTAATCAAGAAAGAGCGCAACTCCCGTTGTGAAACGTTATTCACGCAATGCGGGGCTTTGTGAGCCCCCGCGGAGGAGAAACCTACGCGGCGTGACGACCGGTGCTGAGGGTGCCCGTCCTTTGCGCACTTTGCAAAGGGCGGGAATCTGGAACGCATGCGTGACCGGGTTGCAGGGCCACAAAAGTTGTGTCGGCAGCATCGTTACCCGCCCTTGCAAAAAACGCAAGGACGGGGCACCCTCACCAGAGATGGCGCACACAGACATCATCCAAGGGTGGGCCACCCGCCTGCGATCTTACGATAGAAACAGCTGCCGTCCGGATTGAGGACAATGACGGACGGCTTTCCAAATTCGACTAGCAACGTTTCGTGGATTGAAACGCCGATAGTTCCATCCGCGGGTCGCTTCGTCAGGAAGTTCTTGCGCATATCGAGGTTGATGCTTCTGTCCGGAAGATAGGACCAGTGCTGATCCGTGGAATCGTAACGCTGACCATAGATAGAAACAAAATGCTGCTCGAGCCTGCCATCCCCATGCAGAATAAGGACGTCTGACTTTATCCCATAGCCACTGCAATTGTGTCCGATCACCAGCTCCCATCGCCCCTCAAGCAATCGATTCGCTTCCGGAACCGAAGGAGCGCGTGAGCAGCTAATTGTCAGTAGCAAACAGGGAAGGAGCAGTGCCCACAAGAGGCTCAGTTTCCGCAGCATGATGTCTTCTCCGTCCAGTGATACCAGAAGCGCTTCTTGCCCAACGGGCCTCCGTACCAGTCATTCCACAACGAACTGGACGGGAATGTGGGGACAGACGGGACGTACCCTAGTTTTTACGGTCAACGGGGTTTGTTGGCCCACGTCTCAGAAAAATTGGTGAACGTCCCGTCTGTCCCATATTTTGTCCCAGGAAAAGCAGCAACTCTTGCCCGCTAACTCACTGGCGTTCGATAGAAGAATCCGCGTCCGTTCGCCCAGTCTATCGCGAAGAGGAGCACTTCCTTGGTAGAAGGTGTTTCGGGTTCAACGATGGCATAAAGCTCGAATCCGGCCCTATGAATCTTCCCAGGGTCAAGATCGCCTGCAAGCACTGATGGCCACCATGACTTGCCCGGCTCTGCCACGCGCCTGACCAGTGAAAGTGATCCGGCATCAGCCTTAAGGTTCTTCCTGAGTACCGCTGAATCAGTGGGAAGGAACTCGAAGGCACACCAGGTAGTAGAGGAGGAGATGTCATGAAGCTCATGGATGCTCCGAGAACTGTCGGGCAGGAAGTCCGGCATCCACCCACGGTCAAGGGCACCGTCTCTCTTGGCGTCGGCCAGAGAAGAATAAAACGATTCGCGACGATCGCCATGGCACCCAAGCAGAACACAAGCTAAGAAAACTGAGAGTGCGACGGCCATCAGTTGCACACAACGAGGTTCAATCCTCGTTAGTGCGAGTGACCTTCGTGACTCTCTGCTGCACAGATGAAGCACAGGCATAGTCATTTACCAGCCAGGAAACGATGGCTTTCCGGTGCGGGAGAAACGGAGCACACGTCTGATCGCAGTTACCACCCTGCTGCCCGCATTTGTTCGCCCTGTCGTCATTTCTCCAGTCGTTGGGCTCCCTGATTCTCGAACTCACGTCTGTTCTGAAAAAGCTGATTACCTTGGCGGGGCGGGCTGGCCCACCCTTTTCCGATCCTGATACTCTGAGGCTGCCCCACCCTTGCGCTTTTGGCAAGGGTGGGAGATGTTCATCCGTCACAGCCTTTCCGCCAACCAGAGTTTACGCTGGGGCATGCCCAAACGTCTCCGACGATGCTATGGCGGGGGCTACCTGCATTTCATCACCTCGAGCTGTTATCACCGCCGTCCGATCCTGGGTACAGGCGCAGTCTGCTTCTGGAGGTGCTCGAAGGTTCCGCAATCTAGAGCGCAGCGGCGGCTCACGCGAAACGATCCTGCCAACCCGGAAAAAACAAGAGTGGGACAGCCCTGCCGCGCATCCTCACTCCCACCCTTGCAAAAAGCGCAAGGGTGGGGCAGCCTCAGATTGAAATACCGCCGGGTAAAAGGGTGGGCCAGCCCCCCAGGATCCTTCGGGACTGAAAGTCCCTCAGGATGACGCCGTCCCGAGGGAACTGCCTTAACTCAATCCACCACTGATCGGCGAGGCAACCTACGCTGCGCGACGACGATAGCCAACTGCCCGCGCGGGATGGGCGGGTTTGGGCAAATTCCCCGAAGCCAACTCCAGATATTGGCTTTCAATCTCTCGCGCCACTCGCCCCCACAAATAGTGCTCCCACACTCTTTCCCGGGCCCTGGCGGCGGCAGCCTGCCGGATTTCGGGCTCGGAGATCAGCAGCCGCAGCATGCGTTCCAGGTCATTGCGATCACCATGCCGAAAGGTGAAGCCTGCATCCTCGACGACTTCGCAGTTTTCGGGAACATCGCTGGCCAGCACGCAGACGCCCGCTCCCATGGCATCGAGCAGAGCCAGGGAGAGGCCTTCCATATCGGAGGGCAACACAAACAGCATGGCATTTGTGAGCAATTCATCCAGGGCTTCACCGGACACCCAGTCCAGAACCCGGACCCGATCGCTCTGATGCTCTCGCAGCCGCTTCACGTATGCGTCCGAATGGCTGGATCCGCCGGCGAGTACAAGTTTTACCGGAGTGTCCATCTGTTGATAGGCCTGAATCAGCAGATCGCAGTTCTTCTCCGGAGAGAAGCGGCCGAGGAACAGAATGTAAGCCCCGGACTCGAGACCCCACTCCCGCAGCCGCCCGCCCGCGCGTCGCTGCCGCAACGAGGTCCCATTGGGCACATACGCTGGCTCCGCTCCATAGTGCGAGCGGTAATGCTCTTGCAGGGTCCGCGACACAACCATGGTCAGGTCAGGCAGCTGGACGGCTGCGCGTTCCCCCAGGCGCAGAATGACGGATGCGATCCGGCCCCACTTTCGCCGCTGCCAATCCAGCCCCTGCACGGTGACCACTGTCTTCTTCCCGAACCAGCGGGGCAGGAAGGAAAATAATGCCGGCCCCAGGCATTGATAGTGCACGATATCGCAATCACTAAAGACGGCATGGATGGTGCTGAGAAAAGTGTGTACCAGGGTTTCCAGATGTTTCGAGCGGATGGTGGGCAGCCGGACCAGTCGCATTCCGTGGTGGGCCGCTTGCGGGGGACTGAAATAGGAGCGGCAGTACACGGTAACGTCGTGCCCCATCTCGGCCAGGCGCTGGCCAATTTCCTCGTAGTAGGTTTCTACGCCGCTGTATTTTGAAATCACGCCGCGGCCGCCGATAAATGCAACCCGTAACGCCGGTTTCGCGACCGACTTGCGGCCCCCGCCGTCCATTTTTTTCGGCCGTGGCGCCAATTGCTCGTACAGGCTTGCCATGGCGCGGTAATGGCTCTCGGGCGAATGTTGACTGGCCACCAGGGCCCGGCCGGCGGCGCCCATCTGCGCAGCCAGTTCGGGCCGTTCGATCAGGAACGCGATTGCCGCTGTCAGTTGGGCCACGTCACCCGCCCGGAACAGGACGCCGGTTTCGCCCTCATGCACCAATTCCCTTCTCGAACCCAGGTCCGAGGCTATGACCGCGCGTCCCCCGGCGTAGGATTCGAGAATGGTCTTGCCCAGGGTCTCGTAGGCACGCGAAGGCAGCACCGTGAAGCGCGAGGCGGAGATGAACCGGTTGATCTGAGGCCCCGCGACCCGGCCAAGGAATTCAATGTTTGCCAGGCCCAGATCTGACGCCAGCCGTTCCAGTTCTGGCCGTTGCGGCCCCTCGCCCGCAATCTGCAGGCGGACGTTGGGAAGATGTCGCATGGCGCGCAGAAGATCGGTCAGTCCTTTTTCCACTGAGAGCCGTCCGAAATAGAGGATGGAAGCCTCCGGCGATGGGTCGGCCAACGAATGTGCCGGCAGGTTCTGGAAATGCGGGAGTACGTCAATTTTCCCGGCGTCCCAACCGTTTTCCACCAGCTTCGTCTTTACGAACCGGCTGGGCACGAGAAAGCGGTCCACGCAGGTTTCATAACTTCGCAGCCACTTGTGCAGGTAGGCCTCGGCCGCCAGCACCAGCGCAGCGCCAGGAGGCCCCGAATAACAGCCTTCGGTGACGACATGCCAGAACTTCCCGCCATGGCAGCGCTCACAGGCTCGGCCCTGCGCCACCATGTTGTAACTCGGGCAAAGCAGTTTGAAATCATTCAGGTGATAGACCACGGGAACGCCCTGCGCTTTGAGTTCCCACAGAATTGAGGGTGAAAGATGGTGGTAGATGTTGCGCAGGTGGGCGACGTCGGGCCGAAAAGCCCGGATCATGTCGCGGAGCTTCTGTCGCGCCTGGCGGGAGTAAAGCGCATGTGCCGCTTGCCGGGCGCCGCTTAGTGGACCGGACCTGGCGCCTTTGAAGTCAATGGCCGGAACGAAGTGCTGGTCGTATTTCGTCGGCTCGCCGCGCGGGTCCGCCATGGAAAATAACGCGGCCTCATGTCCGTGCGCGCGCATCAGTTCCATCAGTTCAAAGAGGTAAACCTCGGTGCCGCTGAAGGCAAAGTTATATTTGTTGCAGTACAGGATTCTCATGTGCGTCTTGCCTTACCTTTCTGGTAATGCGGAACACCAGCAGGTCAGCCAGGGCAGCCAGGTTCTTCTCCCGGTCGAAGTGCTCCAGAACGTGTTGACGGGCGGCGCGGCGCAGCCGGGGCAACACGGAATGTGAGCCGCGGATAAGGTCGATCTGGGTGAGGAAATCTTCCACCGAACCCGCCTGATACAGGAAGCCGGTCTCACCATGCTTCACCAGTTCGGGGATGCCGGTGATCGCGGGCGCAAGAACGGTCTTGCCGTGCGCCATGGCCTCCATCAGGACCAGCGGGATGCCCTCGCTGCGACTGGTCAGCACGACCAGGTCGCACAACCGGTAGCAGGCATCGAGTTCCCGGCGGCAAAGATGGCCAAGAAGTTTCACCTGGGCCTCGAGCCCGAGGTTTCGAATCAGGTGCTCGAGCCATGGACGCTGTGGCCCTTCACCCGCGACCAGGCAGAGAAAATCGGTGCCGCAGTTCTTCAGCTCGTGGCAGGCGTGTAACAGAAAGGCATGATCTTTCACCGGGTGCAGCCTGCCCACTGCGAGCATGGTCAGGCGGGGCAGTTCCCGCTCAGGTCGCGAAGCCGCAGTGACGGTGCACGACAAGTTCACTCCCAGCCGTCGCACGATAATTTTCGCCGGTTCGACGTCGGGATAGCGCTCCAGAACAAAGTTGCGGTTGAACTCCGAAACGGTCACGCAGAAAGCGCAGTGTTTCAGCTTGGTATCCAGATAGGCGCCGTGCAGCAGCAGGTCGGAACCATGCAGGGTCAAGCTGTAGTCGATGTGGAGCAGTCGGGCCGCGACCATCGCGATCCAGGACGCGAAATATCCGTGGTGCACGTGGATGTGGCTGACTCCGCGTCCTTTCAACTTCAGCGCGTAGCAGGCGCCCAGCAGCGTATGCAGCAGAGCGCGTGCGCGGCGCGCCGGCGGCTCGCTGCCTTGCGCCAGCACGCGAAGAACAATGTCCGCTACTAAACCGCACTGGCGCAGGCAGAACCAGGAAGCACGGATGACAAGTAAGACGCTTAGCGGTTGCAGATACAGCGTCTCAGCCGCGAGTGATTGCAGTTCGCTTTCCTGCCCGGCGTCAGCTCGACGGGCGCTGCACGGGACCACTTGCACTCCACGGCGGCGCAACTCTGCGATCTCCTCGAACACGTAGGGTTCCACCGGAGAAGGAAACTGGTTGGCGAGATAGGCGACGGTGGGTACTTTCACACGAGGACGAACTGCTGGGGTCAGATGGGAAGAGCTTGCGAAGGGACCTCAGCCTGGCGATTCTGGGCCGCCAG
This sequence comes from Terriglobia bacterium, assembly GCA_963801595.1. GTDB lineage: Bacteria > Acidobacteriota > Terriglobia > Terriglobales > Acidobacteriaceae > JAIQFF01. The sequence continues at coordinate 52,516 of CAWDFW010000016.1, forward strand.
AATACCCGCGATGGTAAACAGCAATCCGTTCACGAACTGGTAATTCATCACCACGAAACTGCCGTTAAACAGATACACCGCGACCAGCACCGGCCAGAATGAACGGAATTGGTCATCCAGGAGTGTGCCCTCGCGGGCGGCGGTGTGCGGGCGGCGCCTTCCGCCCACCCGAAACAAGTCAATGACAATCCATAGATAGAAAAGGAGTCCCAGCATTCCGTGCTGCACCGCAATCTCCAGATAAGTGTTGTGAAAGAAGAAGGCGGACTGGTGAAACTCGTGGACCCGCTTTGCCAGTTCAGATTGCAGGTCGCTCGTTCCCCAGCCGGCCAGCGGTTTTTCCAGAAACATTTCCAGGCCGGTCTGGTACATCACCACCCGGAACTCGACCGGGCTGCGCTCTTCCAGACGATCGAAGAAAGAAGTGTTGGTGTCATCGAAACTGAGTACGGTCAGCAGTCCCACTCCTCCAGCCAAAATCAGAAGGAGGCAGGCGCGGCGAACCCGTTGGCTCGAAGTCAAAAAAATCAATGCGGGGATGCATCCGGCGAAAGACAGCCACACCGCCCTGGTCTGGGTCGCGAGGACCGCCAGCGGCAGCGCAATCAGCAACAACAGAGCAGACAACCCTTTCAAGCGCCCGCGGCGGAACGAGTCCAGCGCGATCAGCCCCAGCAGGTTCAAGGTGACGCCATTTGCCACCCCCTGCAGAAACGGCCCGCGGGCGCGATCGGCGTGAATGCCAAGACTCTCGTCGAGGATGAAGCGTGGGAAGATGAGCGCTTTCGCGCCACAAAGAAACAGGACCGCAATCACACACAAATAGGCCAGGACCACCAATGCGAAGGTCTCCAGGCGGCGCAGGGAGGCCGGGTCGTCGAACACCGATCCTGCCATGTGATAAAGCGCGAAGGGCACGACCCACTTGGCGGCGAACACGCTCCAACTCTGGGTGTCATAGGGCTGGGCAAGAAGGCTGCCCAACGCCAGCAACAACAATCCCGCCATGGGCCACATGGCCGGGGAGGCGACGGTCAACCGCCGGCGCAGCACCAGCGCCCGCAATACTACGACGGTCAGGAGAAGCAGAAAAGCAATGCGGTCCAGCCAGTAAAACGGCAGGTCTGGAGGACGGAAGAGCATGATCGTAAGGGTTGCGAGAAACAGCAGTGCGGGCGCCGCCATCAGGGCATGCAGGGGACGGAATGCGGCGGCCGCGGTCCAGTGCGCCAGTGCGGAGACCGGATTGCGCAGCGTGATTTGTCCGGTAGAGGCCAACCTAGGCGCCGCTTCCATGCAGGATCACGAATATCGTCTTCCACAGAATCCAGAGGTCCAGTCCCAGACTCCAGTGCTCGATGTATTCCAGGTCGAGGGCCATATTCCGCTGAAACGACGGGTCGCGCCGGGCGGTGACCTGCCACAACCCGGTGATCCCCGGGGTAACGTCGAGGCGGCGCAGATGCTCCAGGCGATAGTGACCGAAGTCGTCGAGAGGATGCGGCCTGGGACCGACCATGCTCATCTCGCCCCGCAGCACGTTCCACAACTGCGGCAGTTCATCCAGGCTATAGCGCCGCAGAAACTGGCCGACGCGCGTGATGCGAGGGTCGGCGGCAATCTTGAAGCACGGGCCCCGGCGTTCGTTGCCAGCGCGCAGGCCATCCTTCAACTGGTCGGCATCGCAGACCATGGTGCGAAATTTGTAGCAGGCAAATCTTCTGCCCTTGAGTCCCACTCGTTGGGCCTGGTACAGCACTGCCCCTGGCGAGGCGACCTTGATCGCCAGGGCGACCGCGGCCAGCAGTGGCGCTGCCGCCAGCAAGGCAACAACAGACAGCGTGATATCGAGGACGCGCTTCCAGAACAGGCCGGACGCCGGGGCTCTCTCCTCGTGCAGGGTCAGTACGGGCACGTCGCCGAAATACTGCAGGGCCAGCTGACCTGGTTCATGGCCCGGCGCATGGGCCGGCTGACAGTCATCGTCATAAAGATCAGGAACGACCCGGATGTTGAGCCGGTTGCGGCGCGCTTCGCGGACCGCCCATTTCGCCAGGTCACGCCGGTCAGGAATCGCCAGGATGACTTCGTCCACGAATTCGCGGCGCGCGATCCGGGCAAGGTTTTTCACCCGGCCGAGCACATCGCCCGCCACCAGTTCGCCTTCGTCCAGGAAGCCTACGACGGCGCGACCGTCGATCTGCTCCCGCTCCAGGATTGCGGCCAGCTTGCGTCCCATGGGCCCCGCTCCCACGATGAGAACATTCCGCCCTTGCCCGCGCTCGCGGTGTCGAGTCGCGGCCTCGCCCGGCCATCCCATCCATTCGAATCCGGAGCGAGGCGCGGGCGTGGGTCCGTCCCATGTGAGTGACTGCAGACTCTTTGCCGGACCCGGCCGAGCCCGGCCGCGAAAGCCTTCGGGACTGAACGCCGCGGGGAAGGACATGTTAGACCGGCTCCAGTTCGTATCCGGCAATGGTGACGGCCACCGACCGCTGAATGCACTCCATCGAGATGACCAGGGTCTTCTGCGTGCTCTGCGCCAGGATGCCTTCCAGACCGTCGAGGCATCCGCCTCGAATTCGGACACGCTGCCCTACTCTCAGAAATGCGTGCAGGGCGCACGGCAGCTTCTGCGCCAGCAAGCGGCGCAGGTCGTCGATCTGCCGGGCAGGAATCGGACTCGCATCTCCGTGGACCTGCACAAATCCCATAACCCCTTCCGTGCGCAAGACCCTGGTACGCCACGGGGATGACGGCAGCAAGCGCACGAAGACGTATCCCGAGAACAAGGGAAGAGAAATGATCTTTTGCCGGTCACTCCAGCGATGAGTTTCGTTCAGGAGAGGAAGAAAAACCTCCAGGCCTTTGCCTTGCAACTGCGACGCAACCTTGCCTTCGAAACGGTATCGGGTCTGCACCACGTACCAGGGCGCGTTTGAGGATGGTCCTTCCTCAAGGGCTTCCGGCAGCAACCGGTCGGGGTAGGTTGTCATGGGAGGTGAGTGAGTATCGGACGAAGCTCTGCTACTTGAGTCCCATTCGGATTGGCTGCCTGTTTTCCGCAAAATGACTTCAAAACTTCAGAGACCGCAGAACAAAGGTTCGACAGGGCGCCCACTCTCGTCTCTCCGTCTTGTGGAGAGACAGGGTGGGGACTTCATTGAATCACTTGTCACCCCGCCCACACCGGTTCAACCCCTCCCTACAGTCTCCGGTAAATTCCTTCCGGAATCGGAAATGTTCGCCGGCTCAAGACCGATCCCAACAGTCGCGCATTGGTCGCCTGCAGCACCTGGACTGCTCTCTGCGCCGCGGCACGCCGGGTCGAATTCGCCTCCAGCACCAGAATGACTCCGTCGCTCAGGTAGCCCAGCAATGCGGCGTCGCTGCACAGTGCGGCAGGGGGACCGTGAACGATGGTGTAGTCAAATTCGAGCCGCAGTTCCCTCAGTCTTCCGGGTAACCATTCCACCGAGAGGCCGGCTTCGTTTTCTCCCATGAACATTTCTCGCGGCACGCGCCACAGGTGGCCGGAAACGCGCCGCGCGGTGTCGCGCAGGGGCCTGAACCCGGCCGGACGATACACCGGCCCCGAAGTTCCATAGTCCTCGTTCTCTTCATCGGATTGCAGGTGGGCCTCGACCAGCGCCACATTTCCCGGAATCTGGGCGGCCAGCACTTGCCCGACCCGCAAACAGATTCCGGCAACATCGCCATCTTCGACGGCGCAGAAGACGACTTGCCGGGCAGGCTTTGGCCAACCCGGAAGAAATACCTGCCGCACCAGGCTACGGAGCTGCTCTTCGCCGAAGCGATCGGGGTTCCACGCAATCGACTCGCGCGCCGCTGACGTCTGTGGCTGGCTCACTTCCGTCTCGAAAATGTCGCCCGCCAGTGCGTGTTCCAGTAGATCCGGCCGCGTGCTCATTAATGTTCCTCCTTACGCACTCACCTGGGCAGCGATGCCAGGACCGGTACGCCCAGATAGGCCACAACTTCATCCGGAGTCCTGAAGCCCGGGGTCAGATAGTCAGCGGTAAAAGCCAGGCCCGTACTCAGGGTGCTCCCGAGCATTACGCCGATCAGGCCAAACACCCACCCTGCCCGGGCCGGCAGCGCCGGGACCCTCGGTTCCTCGGCAATGGTGACGTTTAGAATTCCACCCTGGTCGAGCGCGTCTTCGATCCTCGCTTCTTCGCGTTTGTTCACGTACAGCAGATATTTCTCTTCCGCTACCTTTAATTCCCCCAGCAATTCACCCTGCCGGAGGGCATTTCCCACCGAGCCGCTGGGCGACTTCGCGATAGCCTGTTACCTGGATGCGGACCGCCTGTCCATGGGCCTCGAGCGTGCCCAGCTCCACCTGTGCCTTGATCAGTTCGGACTTGGCCCATTCGTGATTGGGCTCCTGGTTGGTGGTCTCATCGCGCAGGGGCGAATGCTCCTCGCCCAGAATACTGGTCCTGGTCTCGGCAATTTGCTGATCGATTTCCTGCACCAGCCGGTACGAGGGCTGGAACTTGGTCAGCAGTTCAGTCCGCTTCAGCTGCAGTTCCAGGAGTTTCGACTTCATTTTTTCCGTCAATTGCGGGTTGTCGGAGTTCCGGATCACGGTCAAGGTCCGTTCCGGCAGCGACTTCAGCTTGGATTCCAGGTCGCGGATGCGCTGCCGGGTCTCAGCGATCGTCACCTGGGTCTGGCGATCGTTGGCTTCGGCGTCGCTGAGCTTTCTGCAATGCCATGTCGCGCTCCTGCGCTGCCGAAACCACGCCCTGATCGCTGCTGAAGTCCATCAGGCGGAACTCCGCGTCCAGCAAACCGCGCCGGGACTGGGTGACTTGCTGGTCGAAGAATTCGTACTCCCCCGAAGGCCGCCGCACCCGCTGCTGTCTTTCCAGATAGGCGTGCGCCAGTGAATGCAGCACCGCCGCTGCCTGCGCGGGATCCGACGACGAGTAGTCCACCTGGATGATGTTGGTTTTCCGTATCGGCACCACCGTCAGCCGGCGCGCTATCCGCCGCACTGATCGGGCCAGCCGGACTTCCTCGCTGCCTCCAAGGTAGCGTTCGTACCAGGGGCTGCCGGGTCGTGCCGTGGTCTGCACCACGGTGCGCAGAATTTCGTCGTCGCGCAGCAGCTCCACTTGTGAATTGAGTTCCTCTTCAGTGATTTCGTCGCGCTGGAACATGGGCGATGGGGTGGGCGCGGGTGTGACCAGGGGATCCACTCGTCCTCGGCGCACCAGTACATTCATGTGGGCCTGGTAGGACGGCGCCAACACGCCGTATCCGAGGACCGCCAGGAAGATCGCCATAAAAGAGATCAGCGCCAGCCGGCGCTGCCGGAACAGCACCGCCAACAGGTCGCGCATCGTGGGGGAGATGGCGGGTACGGGCTTGCGAATGATGGTGAGTTCTTCCCCCATGCGGAGTTCTCCGGCCCGGCGGCCTTCTATCTACACTTTTTCCTGGTATCGGGCAGCGGCTGAATCCGCTTGAGGGCACGGTAAGCCCGAGAGGCTTGCAATTCGATGTTCGAGAGGATGTTGCTTTCCGCGCCTCTTCTTTAAAATTGGGTTGGGTTTACGTATGTGCTGAGACTGGAAGTCGGCAGGTAGCGCCGGATCTTCGAAATCGTGTTCTGCGGAACGTACAACAGGTCTCCCGCCCGCAGATGGAAATCCTCAGCCAGGTTATGCTCCTTCAACATCTGTTTTACGTTCAGGATGCGGGCCTCGGTCCGTTCCCCGGAAATCCGCCGGAAAAGCACCACTTGGGAGTGCTTGGCCTGTTCGGTAAATCCTCCGGCCAGGGCCACGCCCTCGGTTACCGTAGCGTCGCCGCGCAATTCGTACTTTCCCGGACGGGCCACAGCTCCGGTGGCGATGAAATAAGGCTTCTCGAAATCCTTCAGCGTGACCGTGACTTCCGGATCGTGCAGCGTCGTGGCATAAGCCTGGCGGACGGCGCTGCGCAATTCGGCCACGGTAAGGCCTTCCGCATACAGTTCATCCATGCCCCGAAGGGCGATGAAACCGTCCGGCTGCACGCTGAGGGTCTGGTCGAACTCGGAGGCAAAATTGAATTTGATCTCGATCACGTCGCTTCTTCGTATCCGGTAGGGCGGACGGCGGTTCCCCATCTCGTCTGGACTCGATGCACCGTCCGCTATTCCGGATTTCGTGGCCTCCGCCGCCCCCTGGCTGGTGCTTGTCACTTTCGTCTGCTCCTGAGCCACGGCGGCCATCGAACCTGCCTGTACGGCAAAACCAGCAAGCACAACCACCGTACAGATCAGAACTCGTTTCATCTTCTCTCTCTCTACGCTTCCGCCGCCTCGGGCGCGGCAACTTTCGTATCGCAAATTATCCCGGAGGACAAAGAGCGGCAAGACATGGGAAGTGTTGTCCACAAAGGTAGGCATGCTCCCAGCGATGCGCCCGATAACGTAGCGCCGGCATCTTGCCGGCTGTCCCGAGGGCGTCTCGCCCTCGGAGTTGTGCGGGCGGGACGCCCTGCGGTGTGAGGGCGGGACGCCCTGCGGTGTGAGGGCGGGACGCCCTCACGACAGCCGCCGGGACGGCGGCGCTACAAACCCCAGGGTCCCTTGTGCACGTCTTCTTTGGTAGTACCCACAAAAGTAGACTGGCGCAGCGGACGGCCGCTGGCTAGAGGAGCAGTCGAGGACTGGACGAGCCATCTATCTGTATTTAAACCATGGAGTTACGGCGAACCCAGGCAAGACGGCACTGGGCCCGCAGCCGACTTCCGTCCGGCTTGTCCACAGGTCATCCGACCATCTGCGATGTTGAGATGTCACAGAACGCCTCCCTGCAATCCTGTAGGCTGGCACCAATTTGTACGGGACTTGGATTGGACCGGAGGAGCAAACTGCGCGCCGAAAGGATTTGTGACATCTATATCAGTTGGAAGCTCGACTCCGATTGGAGTGCTGGTCGCCGACTCGAATCAGATGCAATGCCAGCTTCTGGTCAGCGCCCTTCGCCGCCGTCCCGAGCTTCAGGTCACTTCCTGCATTCTTGATCCGGACGTCATCCTGCACACGATCGACTCGATGCCGGTAGAGGTCGCCGTGCTTAATGCGGACAGCCCCAGAGACGGCTGGCCGGACATGACGGTAATACGCCGGATGCACCTGGCCCAGCCCGAGGTGGCAAAAATCATTCTGCTCGACACCTACGATCGCGAGGTCGTGGTCAACGCTTTTCGCTCCGGGGCCCGCGGCCTGTTTTGTTTCTCCCAATACCCTTTTCGACTGCTGTGCAAATGTATCCAGTGCGTGCATCAGGGACAGGTGTGGGCCAACACTGAACAGATGCAATACCTGGTCGAGGCGCTGAGCCAGGTGCCTTCGCTGCACATGGTCAATTCGCGAGGCATCCGCCTGCTGACTCCGCGCGAAGAGCAGGTGGTGGCCCTGGTGGCGGACGGCCTGAGCAACCGCGAGGTGGCGCGTGAACTCTGCCTCAGCGAGCACACCATCAAGAAGTATCTGTTCCGCATCTTCGACAAGCTGGGCATATCGAGCCGGGTGGAACTGGTGCTGTATGCGCTCAGCCACGGGGGTTCGCGTCAGGCGGAGTGGGTGGCCGGATTCGGCGCCTGACGGGGTGCAAATCTCAGGCGGCTCACCGGGTCTCGGGCATCTTCTTGCAGACGATGACGGTGTGCCCGGTCTTGGAGTCGATCCGCGTAGTCACCGGCACGCAGCGGCACGACACCGTATTGGCGTTCTCCCGCTTGGTCACAACACAGTGCTCAATGACCTCCGCGGTGGGCGGCGGCATCTGGCTGCGCACCGGCGCGGGCGGTGGCGGCTGGGCCGGCGCGACCGTCTTCTTCTTGGCCGAGCAGCCAATCAGGAACACCAGCAGGATGAGCCAGAGGTTTCTCATGAATCAATAGCAGCCCGATTGGCCCACTATAAAGCACCGCCGATCCTGTGGATATACACTCGAGGGTGCCCCGGAGGAAACCGTTCTCTATCGTGTGCAGACGAAAATTCCCGCGCAAGCGAAGCTTGGACGGGGCACCCTCGGGAGTTCGGGAAAAGACTTACATCAGCGCGTACAGGAAGCCGTCCGTGCTGCCCACGTAGATCACGTTATCTACTACCACCGGTGACGACAGGATGGCGCCCACGCTCATCATCTTCTGGACGCCGACTACCATGCTGTCGTAGAAATTGTCGGCGAATGCGGCTTCGTACTTGGGAGTTCCGTCCGGCTTGGTGAGCGCCGGACCATTCTGCCGCGAAGCGTCGGTCTCAAATGTCCACGCGGGCTTCTGGCTGGCGAGATCTATGGCGATCAGCTTCCCCTGGTGCGAGCCGATGTAAAGCATGCCGCCGGCAAGGGCCGGCGAAGAGAACAGCGGCCAGCCGCCGAACTTCAGAGAGAAGATCGGGGTCCCTGCCCTGGCATCCAGGGCATAGACCGTGCCAGTATCTGACGTGGCAAAGTACACCTTGCCATCCCGCACCGCCGGTGAGGTGATGACCCACGAGCCTTTGTTGTTAAAGGCCCACTTTTTCTCGCCCGTACGGGCATCGAGCGCATAGAGGTTCGAATCGCGGCAGCCAAAGTACACGACGCCATCCATGACGGCGGCGGAAGATTGAATGCCGACCTGGTTGTAGATGTTGTGGTCTTCGCCGGTCTTGAAGCGCCATTTCTCTTTTCCGCTGGCGGCATCGAGGGCGTAGAAGTAGCTGTCCCAACTGCCTATGAACAAGGTTCCATCAGAGATTGCCGGAGATGCGTGGACGACATCGCCGGTGTGAAATTTCCACTTCAGCGTTCCGCTTGCAGCATCCAGGGCATAGACGTTGCCGTCACCGCTTCCGAAATACACCACCCCTCCCCACAACGCGGGAGACGATAAATAAAAATCGAAGGGATCGGGCATGGTCTCCGCGGCAGGTTCAGACCCGTGCAGGTGTTTGCCCGCGAACCGCCTTTCACCCTCGGTCTGAAATTTCCATTTCAGCTTCCCGGTGGCGGCATCGACCGCATAAAACCTGCCACTATAGCTGCCGAAATATACGACTCCATTCTCGACCGCGGGCGACGACGTCACCCGCACTCCGGTAGACAGCTTCCATTTTTGTGTACCGGATGCGAGATCAACCGCGTACAGGTTCCCGTCTGTACTCCCCACGAAGACCACCCCATCGGCCACTGCAGGCGACGAGATCACCTGGCCGTCAGTGTGAAACTTCCATTTGACCTGTCTGAACTTGGGGATGCCCTGCCCCTTATAGACGCCGCTGCGGGCCAGGTCCCCGCGGAACATGGCAGCGTCCTGGCCGAAGGACGACAGACAGAGCACCAGCGTGGTGAGCAGAGAACGGCGAGCGATTTTCATGCGGAATAGACGCGGGAACCGGGATAAGGTCACTATTACAGGTTGCGTGGGGACAGGCGCCCTCGGATGTCCGGTAGAGCGGAGCTCGACTTGCTTCGGAAGCAACCCTGGCGAGGCTTCGCCCCACCGGACAGCCGAGGGGCGGCTGTCCCCACACAACCTGTAAAGAAAAAAGGGAAGCCTAAGGCTTCCCTCTTGATCCGTGAAAGACCCGCCCAAGCGAAGCTTGGACGGGCACCCACGACACTAGAGCGCTGCGCACACCGACTTTACCTCGGTGTACAGCTCCAGGACATCGTGGCCCATCTCGCGGCCCCAGCCCGATTGCTTGTAGCCGCCAAAGGGCAGGGCGGCGTCGAACACGTTATAGCAATTGATCCACACCGTGCCGGCGCGCAGTTGCGAGGCCAGGCGATGTGCCTTTCCGATATCGCGAGTCCAGATGCCTGCCGCCAGCCCGTACACGGTGTTGTTGGCCTGCTTGAGGACGTCGTCATAGTCGGTGAAAGGAATTGCCGAAACTACCGGACCGAAAATTTCCTCGCGCACCACTTTCATGTTTTCGGTAGTATCGACCAGCACCGTGGGTTGGACAAAGTATCCCTTGTCGCCGTGCCGCCCGCCTCCAACTACGGCCTTGGCACCCTCGGAACGTCCGGATTCAAGGAAGCCGCAAACCCGGTTGAGCTGCTCTTCCGAAACCAGAGGCCCCATATCGCTCGACTCCTCCCATCCCGGACCGACTTTGATCTTCTGCGCCTTCGCCGACACACCTTCGACCACCTGGTCGAAGATGCTCTTCTCCACATACAGCCGGGAGCCGGCACAGCAACATTGTCCGTGATTAAAGAAGATGGCACTGGCCGAGCCTGAGATCGCCGTCTTCAGGTCTCCATCGTTGAAGACCACGTTGGGAGATTTGCCGCCCAACTCCAGCGACACTTTCTTCAGATTGCCGGCCGCTGCCTGAAGAATCAGTTTGCCGACTTCGGTGGATCCGGTGAAGGCGACTTTGTCCACATCCGGATGCGCGGCCAGCGCAGCGCCGGCAGTTTCGCCATAGCCCGGAACGATGTTCACCACTCCGTCGGGAATTCCGGCCTCTTGAACCAGCTCGCCCAGGCGCAGGCAGGAAAGCGGTGTCTGCTCCGCCGGCTTGATCACCACGCAGCATCCCGTAGCCAGCGCCGGTCCCAGTTTCCAGGCCGCCATCAGCAAGGGGAAATTCCACGGAATGATCTGGCCCACCACGCCCACCGGCTGGCGCAGGGTGTAGGCCAGGAACTTGGTGCCGGCGGAAATGGGAATGGTGTTGCCTTCAATCTTGGTCGCCCAACCTGCCATGTAGCGGAACAGGTCCACGGCCAGGGGCACGTCCGCCACGCGCGCGACTTTCAGAGGCTTGCCATTGTCCAGCATTTCCAGTTCGGCAAATTCCTCCAGGTTCTGCTCCAGCAAATCGCCCAGCTTCCAGATCAGGCGGCCGCGCTCGGAGGGCGTCATCTTTGACCAGGGGCCGGTTTCGAAGGCGGCGCGAGCGGCTTTTACGGCGCGGTCGATGTCTTCACGATCTCCCTCGGCCACGCGAGCCAGCACCTCGCCCGTGGCCGGGTTGTACGTGGGGAATGTCTTGCCCGAGGCGGCTTCCACCCACTGTCCGTTAATCAGCATCTTGCGGTTCTTCGAGATGTAACTTGTGACTTTGTCGTCCATTTGAACGCTGGATAGTACGGTTGCCATAAATTCCTCCTCTAGTCGCGAATTCTCACAATGGCGTGCGTCGAAGTGCCGCCCCGCATGGGCGATAGCAGAGTGCCTCTCACTTTATCGATAAAGGGACGATTCCGGACATCCTGACACGACCAGCGCTTACACCCGGCCAATCCACCGGCGCATTCACCGCCGATTGTAGCTCATTCCTGTGTAACCGTGGTGGTGCATCGGCGCTGGGTCAGTTTCCCACAAATCCACGAACCACGAAGGCCTTAGTCTCAATGGTTTTCCTTCGTGTCCTTCGTGGTTAACGGTTTCGGAAACTGACCCAAGGGCTAGTTTTGCATTGGGCGAAACTGTGACTACAATGGGCTTTCGCTTCGGGGTGAAATGAAGACACTCGACTACCGCTCGCGCCGTTGGACAGTGATCGCCTCTGGGCTGCTGTGCGGGGCGCTGGCCATGGTCGTGCTGTTTACCAACCGCGGCGCATTCTTCAGCCCGCTGGCGGTGGTGGTAATGGGCGCCGTCGGACTGGCTGCCGTCCTGCTGCAGCTCCGGCTGCAGAATCGCGAGCAGGCGCAATCCTCCAGTTCGCCCGCCTGGCTGAATGTCCTGGGCATTCTTTTCGCCCTGGCGGCGTTCTTTGTGGACCTGTTCCACGTCAATTCGCAGGTCACGGAGGCGCTGGCGCTGGGAGCGGTGGCTAGCTTCGGCGTCAGCGGGGTAATTATTCTGCGCAGTTTCCGCAAGCGCGCCACTTCCAAATGAGCCTGGTCAAATGATTTCGGGCGCGCCCATTCTGCTTCCCGACCAGTTCAACGCCGCTACCTACTTCATCGATCGCCATGTTCCGGAAGGCCGGGGAGAAAAAATTGCCATCGAGACGGGAGAGGTCCGCGTCAGCTATCGTCAGCTTTGGGAGAGCGTAAACCGTTTCGGAAACGCTCTGCGCCAGCTCGGCGTGCGGATCGAGGAACGTGTTCTCCTTCTGCTGCTCGACACTCCCGAGTTCGCGTTCAGCTTTTTCGGAGCAATCAAGATCGGGGCTGTTCCCGTCCCGGTCAATACTCTGCTCAAGACATCGGACTATCACTACATCCTGAACAATTCGCGGGCGCGGGTGGCAGTGGTCAGCGAAGCGCTTTACCCCCAGCTGCAGGGATGGGAGAAGCTGCGCTATCTGCAGCACGTCATCGTCGTGGGCCGGGCGCCGTCCGCCACGACGGACAAAGATACCCAGAGTTTCGCCGACCTGATCGAGCAGAACTCGCCCCAGCTCGAGGCCGAGCCCACCAGCAAAGATGATGCCGCGTTCTGGCTCTACTCGTCCGGTTCGACCGGATTTCCCAAAGCCTGCGTCCACCTGCAGCATGACATGGTGGTCTGTGCCGAACGCTATGCCAGGGGCATTCTCGGCATGACCGAATCCGACCGCTGCTTCAGCGTGGCCAAACTCTTCTTCGCCTATGGTCTGGGCAATGCGCTGTATTTCCCGCTGGCCGTGGGCGCCACCAGCATCCTGTGGCCGGGACCGCCCAGGCCGCAGCACGTATTCGAAATCATCGAGCGCCACCGGCCAACACTATTTTTCTCGGTGCCGTCAAACTACGCGGCGCTGCTGGCCCACAGGAAAGACCACGTGGGGACGGACGCCCTCGTCCGTCCTGGCGCGCCAAGCGCGATCCCCGATTTCGACCTGTCCTCAATCCGCTAGTGGAATCTCCGCCGGCGAAGCCCTGCCCGCGGCCCTGTTCCATCGCTTCAAAGAACGCTTCGGCGTGGAGATTCTCGACGCCATCGGCTCCACCGAAGTCCTGCACATGTTCATCGCCAACCGCCCGGGCGCGGTCCGCCCCGGCTCGAGCGGCCAGATCATTCCCGGCTACGAGGCGAGGATTGTGGACGAAAACAACGAACCCACAAAACCGGGTGACATCGGCAACCTGCTGATCAACTCCGATTCCACGTGCTCGCACTACTGGAACCAGCACGAGAAATCCAAGAGCACGATCGAAGGCCACTGGATTCGCACCGGCGACAAGTACTACCAGGACGCTGACGGATATTTCTGGTACGCCGGACGCTCCGACGACATGCTGAAATGCAGCGGCGTGTGGGTCAGCCCCATCGAAATCGAAGCCGTGCTGATCGAGCACTCCGCCGTCCAGGAAGCCGCGGTCGTCGGCCGCGAAGACGTCGATGAACTGCTGAAGCCGGCGGCCTACGTGCTTTTGAAGAATGGCACGGCGGGCACGCCCGAACTCGCCCGCGAACTGCAGGAATTCGTAGTCAGCCGCCTGCCCGTGTTCAAGCGCCCGCGCTGGGTGGAATTCGTGGACGAACTGCCTAAGACTGCGACTGGCAAATTACAAAGATACAAACTGCGGACTAGAGCCTGAATGCTTCTCGGTCGAACTGGGTCACAGATGAGGACCACCACGCTATCATCCCGAGCGCGGTCGAGGGACCTGCTTTCTGCCGGAGCTCAATCGAGAACCGGCAGGATCGAAGAAGCAACCAGCAACAGGTCTTTCGACTCCGAAAAGGAACTCGCTCGCGAGTTCCTTTCCTGCGCTCAAGATGGATTTGATGGATGACACCGAGGAGGGTGCCGGTAGCAGGCATACTCTGGTTGTATAAAGCAGAGCGACTGCACCATACTGTTCAAAATTGCTCATAACGAACAAAACCTCTGGCCTGAGTTCTAAGGCCCTCTTACTTCTTCACCTGTATCCCCAACTCCTTCAGCTGCGCCTCGCTCACCGGAGTGGGCGCATCCACCATCAGATCGACTGCCCGGGCCGTCTTGGGAAATGGAATCACCTCGCGCAGGCTGTCCGCGCCGGCCAGGATCATTACGATGCGATCCAGTCCCAGCGCAATGCCGCCGTGCGGGGGCGTGCCGTACTCCAGCGCCTCCAGGAAGAATCCGAAGCGCGAGTGCGCCTCTTCTTCCGTCATTCCGAGAGCGCGGAATATTTTGCTCTGAATATCCTGGCGATGAATACGGATCGAGCCCGAGCCCAATTCGGTGCCGTTCAACACCACGTCATAAGCCAGCGCCCGAATCTCTCCCAAGGCAGACTTGGGATCGCTGGTGGTGTCGAAGCTGGTTTCGAGCTTGGCCATGTCCTCGTCGTGCAGCGACGTGAAGGGATGATGGGCCGCATTCCAGCGCCCGGATTCGCGGTCCCACTCGAACATGGGGAAGTCGGTGACCCACAAGAATCGATAGTCTTTTGCAGGATCGCCGGTCTTGGCAAAAGCCCCGTGCTTGGCCGAATACTTTTGGGCGAGGTCGAGCCGGAGTTGTCCGCAGGTCTGATAGAACTGGTTCACGCTTTGCTTCGACTCCGCCTTGCGCACCGCCAGCACCCACAAATCTCCTGCCTCAACCCCAGCGGCTTTGAGAACCGGTTCCAGCGAATTGGGATAGTCGCGGGCAAAACGATTGGGATCGCTCATCAAACTGACGTATGACGTTCCCTGCGCATGCGCGAAGGCCCCGTAGGTGCCGATGGTCCGGCGTTCGGTTCCGGAAATTTCACCCGCCTTCGGAATCCGGATGAGCAGAGAAGTAAAATCCGGGCTGACTTTGAAGGCCGCCGCGAATTTCTCCACGTTCCTCGGGCGTGAATGCAGAACGCACGTCCGCCATCGCCGGCAGCCGCATGTCCGGCTTGTCGCTGCCGTAGAGACGCATGGCTTGGTCATAACTCATGCGCGGAAACGGCGTCTTGATTTCATGTCCGGCGGCTTTGAACGCAGCCGTCAGAAAACCTTCGACCACCTCCCACACCCGCTCCGGCTGGGGATACGACATCTCCAGGTCGATCTGGGTGAACTCCGGCTGGCGGTCGGCGCGCAGGTCTTCGTCGCGGAAGCAGCGCACGATCTGGAAATACTTGTCGAAGCCGGAGATCATGAGGATCTGCTTGAACATCTGCGGCGACTGCGGCAGCGCGTAGAAACTCCCGGGCTGCACCCGGCTGGGAACCAGATAGTCGCGCGCGCCTTCGGGCGTCGAGCGGGTCATGAAAGGGGTTTCAATCTCGAAAAATCCCTGCGCGGAAAGATAGTCGCGAATGGCGAGCGCAACCTTATGCCGCAGCTCGATGTTGTACTGCATGGCATCGCGGCGCAGATCGATGTAGCGATACTTGAGGCGCATTTCCTCATTCGGCAAAACAGTTTCGCTGGGCAGGAACGGCGGCTGCTTCGACTCGTTGAGGATGCGCAGTTCTTCCGCGATCAGTTCCACCTCGCCGGTGGCGATGTTCTTGTTGACCGTGTCAGGGACGCGCTGCTTGGCCGTGCCCACCACGGCGATGACGTACTCGTTGCGCAGCGCCTCCGCTTTCTGGTGAATGGCCGGATCGCGCTCCTTGTTGAACACCACCTGGGTGACACCGCTGCGGTCGCGAATATCAATGAAGATCAGGTTGCCCAGATCGCGCCGCCGGTTGACCCAGCCCATGAGTACTGCTTTTTTGCCGGAATCAGCCGGACGCAAGGCGCCGCACATATGGGTACGCCGTAGATCGCCAAGAAAATCGAGCAAGTTGTGCCCTTCAGTAGAAGAATGGAGTTGTAAGCCGAATCGTGTTCGCCGAATCAAGGATTATAAATGTAGGCGCGAGCGTCCCGCTCGTGCGGCCTGACCGGAGACCTGTCCTACGTGTCTGGCACTGTGGCTCAGTCAATCGGCCGCGCCGCCGTGGCCTGCTGGAACCGCAGCCGCCACTGGTCATTCTGCTTCACCCAAAGATCGGAGATGTGCTGATAGCGCGGCGCCATGCCGGGAGCATCGCCCTCGGGCATGTGAATGATGCAGTCGTAGGTCACCACCGCGACCTCATCGTTGACCGGCAAAACGCGCAGATTGTAGGTGTAATAATCTTGCAGTTCACCCTCACTCGCGCTGCCCACAATTTCTTCCTTGTCATGCAGCTTGCCTTCACTGCCGACGAAGACAAAATCATCGGTCAACGTTCGTTTCAGGAAATCCACGTTCCTGCTCTTTTGGGCTTCGGGGACCGCGTTGGTGTTCGAGATCAGCGTCTGCTCCAGCGGGCTAAGAGGCTTGGACGCATTCCCCGGACTCTGCGCAAATCCGGTCAGCGAGAAAAGCAGAGCAGAGCGGCAATCAACCTGGGTTTCTCATTAGTCCTCCCGTTAGCAAAATGTTTCCGCTACTTCGGTAGTGCCAGCTCCCATCCCGGCGTCATCCTGAGGGACCTCGGTTCCGAAGGATCTGGCGCGCACAGCGCCCGCGCTGGCCCAAGCCGCGCACTGCTTCACGCCAGATGCTTCGCAAGCTCAGCATGACGCCTGACTAAAGCAGGACCTTCAAATGGGGCCGACTTCCGCTACTTCGCCTGGATCTTTCCCGCCAGCTCCGCGCGCGGGACTGAAATCTGCTCGCCGGTTTCCAGATTCTTGAGCGCGAACGAACCGGCCTTGACTTCATTTTCGCCCACGATCAGGGCAAAACGCACGCCCAGCTTGTCGGCGGTTTCGAACGACTTCTTCAGGCGAAAATTCTCGTCCCCCAGTTCAACCACCAGGTCGTGACGGCGCAGCTCGCGCGCCAGGCGCGCCGCCTCGCGGTCCATGCCGGCGCCCAGAGGCGCGATGTAAACATCGGGCTTGCGCTGCACCGCCTCGGCCGATTCCTGCAACGCCAGCACCAGGCGGTCTTCGCCAATGGCAAAACCGATTCCGGGAGCGCTGGGGCCGCCAAGCGATTCCGAAAGCCCATCGTAGCGCCCGCCTCCGAGGATCGCGTTCTGCGCCCCCAAAGCGCCGTGCGTGAATTCAAACGCCGTCCGGGTGTAGTAGTCGAGCCCGCGCACCAGGCGATCGTTTTCGTGTGAACGCGACGCCGACGGCCTTCAGAATGCTCCTGCACCTGCTCGAAATGCTTGCGGCAACCGTCGTCCAGAAACGCGCTGATGCGCGGCAGCTTGCTCGATGATGGGCTGGTCCTCCGGAACTTTGCAATCGAACACGCGCAACGGATTGGTGACGGCGCGGCGCTTGCAATCCTCGCACATGCCGCCCACGACCGGCTCCAGCGCCTTGCGCAGGGCCTCGTTGTAGGCTGCGCGGTCGTTCGCGCATCCCACTGAATTCAGTTGCAACGTCCAGTCCCGGATGCCAAGCCGGTCGAGCAGCGTGGCCAGCAACTCCAGCACTTCAGCATCGCGTGCCGGAGACTCGCTGCCCGCGCTGGCCGGCCCGATGACCTCCGCCCCAATCTGATAAAACTGGCGATAACGTCCTTTCTGCGGCCGCTCCCGCCGAAACTGTGGACCGATGTAGTAGAGCTTGTTCAGCCCGCGGTCCCAAAGTTTGTGTTCGATGTAGGCACGTACCACGCTGGCGGTGTTTTCCGGACGCAGGGTCAGGATGCCTTTCTCCACACTCTCGCAGTTTTCCAATTCGGCAATCATCGGCCAACGTGAACCCTTAGTTGGCTATCGCATTCAGGTTGGAGCACCGCTTGCCGCCACGGTCCTCCCAGGTGTACATCTCCTTCGCGACCACATCGGTTTCCTCACCCACTCCGCGGGCAAAGAGTTCGGTCGATTCGAAAATCGGCGTGCGTATTTCGTGAAAGTTGTAGGCGCGGAAAACATCGCGCACCGCCGCCTCGACAAAATTCCACAACGCCGTCTCCGGCGGCAGAAGGTCGCGCGTTCCTCGGACTGCTTTGATCATGAAAGTCGCTTCTGGCTGCTGGCCCCATCCTCGTAACGTTCAGGAGTATGGGATCTCAGATCTCAGTTTCAAGTTCCCGGTTCTCAGCCCGAAAAGAATACCTTAAACCTGGAAGCGATTCACGCCGCGAAGTCTTCATCCTGCGGCACCGGCATGGGCGGCGGCACACGGTCAGTCACTTCGGCGAGGGCAGCAAGCTTTTCCGCGAGAGCGCGGGTCAGAGACCCCGTCTGATAACGCCAGCGGAAATTCCCCTCGGAGACACTGGGAGTGTTAAGCCGGGCTTCGCTGCCCAGTCCCAGCACATCCTGCAGCGGAACCACGGCCAGGCTGGCGACTGACTCCTGCGCCAGACGGATGAAAGCCCAGTGAATGCCGTCTTCGCAGGGTCCGACATACGCTTGGATCGCTCGCCGCTCACTCTCCGACACGCCTGACTTCCACCAGCCCAGCGTGGTGTCGTTGTCGTGCGTGCCGGTATAGACGACGCGGTCGGAGGTGAGGCGATGCGGCAGATACACATGGGCGCCGGCATCGGCGAAACCAAACTGCAGCACGGATGTTCCGGGAATCTGGTGACGCTCGCGCAGCGCGTGCACTTCGGGCGTGATGTGGCCCAGGTCTTCGGCGAAAAAGGGCAGCCCGCCCAGCACGTCACGAAGCTTGTTGAATAGCTCGTCCTTGGGGCCATCCACCCAGCGGCCGTTTACCGCGGTAGTTTCGGCGGCGGGAATCTCCCAGAACTGCTCGAAGCCGCGGAAGTGATCGAGACGGATGTAGTCGCAAGTCTGAGTGCCCCAGCGCAGGCGGTCGATCCACCAGTCGTAACCTCGCGTCCGGATCGCGTCCCAGTCATAGAGAGGAGTGCCCCAGCGCTGGCCGGTGGCGCTGAAGGCGTCAGGCGGGACGCCGGAAACAGCCTCTGGCTCGAGGTCTTCCTTGCGCAGGCGGAAAAGATCGCAGTGCGCCCACACGTCAGCGCTGTCGTAAGCCACAAAGATGGCAATATCGCCCACCACCCGGATGGAACGTTGGGCACAGTAACGCCGCAGGGCATGCCACTGCTCGTAGAAGAAGAACTGAATCACGCGGCGGAGGTCCATCTCGGCGTTCAGATCTTTGCGGGCCGCGGACAAGGCTGCAACCTCGCGGCGGGCCAGGGTGACGCGGCCACTCCTTCCAGCATCTCCGGTGGTTGCGTTCGCGCAGCACATCGAACAGGACAAAGTCTTCCAGCCACCAGGCATTCGCGGCACAAAAGCGCTCAAAGCGGGTGCGGGCGCTGCCCCCGGCGTTCTTCAGGAAGGTCCGGGCAGCCTCCGCGATCAGCGGCGACTTGCGTTGAAAGACTTCTTCGTAGTCGATTGCGCCAGCTTCGTGCCGAAGGCCGGCCAGTTCTGACGAAGCAAGCCACCCACGCTCGGCCAGGCGCTCCAGGCTGATCAGCAAAGGATTGCCGGCAAACGCGGAGGTCGAAGAGTAGGGAGAGTTCCCATTGGCCGGCGGCCCCAGCGGCAGCACCTGCCACAGGCCTTGCCGCGCGGATGCCAGAAAGTCGGCAAACTCGTAGGCGGCGGGACCGAAATCGCCAATACCACCGCGCGCTGGAAAGGATGTCGGGTGCAGCAGGATACCGGTGGCGCGGGGGAATGACATCATCTGAACTACCCCGATGCTACCAGCAATCGTGGAAGCGGTGGGTGGCGGCGCTTTACTCTCCCTGTTCCCCGCCCTGGGCGCGGGTCAGGCTCTTCATCTCGTCGGCGTTGATCTGGATCTTGCCGGATTTTTCCATCTGGGCGCGCAGATTGGTCAGGAACAGGCCAAACATTTCCTGCTGCTTGTTCTGGATCAGCGCATCGCGGACCTGGTCCTTCTTGGCCTCGAAATCCTGGGCGGTCGGTTCCTGGCGGTCCAGAATTGACAAGACCACGCCGGTGCTGCCGTTGCTGATCGGACCGCTGATCTCGCCCTTTTTCAGGCTGAACGCGACCGAGGCGCCGCCCGACATGGAACCGATGTCCGGGACCTGCCCGTCCGGCAACACGAAGTCACTGGTCTTAATGGATGCGCCAGCTTCTTTCGCGGCCTTCTTCAAGTCATGTTCGGCCTTGGCGCGATCGGCCAGTTCCTGGGTTTTCTGAGTAAGCAGGGCGGCGACGCGTTCGTTCCGGAATTCGTCTTCGACGCGACTGCGAATCTCGTCGAACGTCGGAGTGTGGACGCCGGTTTGATCGCCACTACCTGGAACACGGCATAGCCCTGCGCTGTTTGAACCTGGTCGGGCGGGGACTTTTCGGCCTGGCCAAACACCGCGCTCATGAACTGCGGCGAACTGCCAATGCCGGGCAGACTGTCGGTGCGGCTGACAAAGTCGGTGTTGATGACGTTAAGGCCCTTGGCAGCGGCGGCTTTGTCCAGTCCCGCGCTGCGCGCCTGCGCCAGCAACGCATTCACCTGATTGGTCGCAGCCTGGGCGGCTTTCTGCTGCTTGATGGCCCCCTCAATCTGATCTTTGACTTCATCCAGCGGCTTCACATGGGCGGCCTGCTTGTCGTCGAGACGGATGATGTGGAAACCGTAGCTGCTCTGCACCAGACCGCTGGTCGCGCCCTTGGCCAGGGAGAATGCGGTTTGTTCGAATTCCGGCACGGTGCGGCCCCGGCCGATCCAGCCCAGCGAACCGCCATTCTTGCCGCTGCCCGGGTCTTCAGAATATTTCTTGGCCAGTTCGGCGAAATTACCGCCCGCCTTCAGCTGCTTGAGGACATCTTCCGCCTTCTTGCGCGCCTCGTCCACGCCTTTAGGGTCAACTTTTCCGTCCGGACCCGGCAGTGGAGTCTTGATCAGAATATGGCTTACATTGACCTGCTCGGGCACGCGGTACTCGTCGCGATGCTGGTCGTAGTAGGCCTGCAGATCTTCGCGAGACACACTCACTCCGGCTTCGATCTTTGCCGTGTCGAGCACGACATACTGGACTTTGCGCTTTTCCGGAATCGAGTTGTTGTAGCTGGCCTGGTTGCGCTGGTAGAAGGCCTTCAGCTCGGCCTCCGTGGGCTTGATCTGTTTTGCCAGGTCGTCTTTCCGGAGTACGGCGTAGTCGAACTTGACCTTGGTATTCTGCTTCTCGAACTCCCGGCGGACATCGCTGTCCGTGACCAGCGCGCTGCCCGCGATCAGGTTGCGCAGCTTGCCCAGCAGGATATCGTCCTTCGCGCCCTGCTCGAACACGGGAACGCTCAGGTCGGCGTTTTGCAGAATGTTCTCGTACTGCTGCTGGCCCACAAATTTTCCGCCGGGAAAGAATGTGGCCGAATAGCGTCCGTGCTGCAATTCGTCGCGCAATTCTTCATCCGTGACCCGCAAGCCCAGCCGTTCGGCCTCGGTGACCAGGGCCTTGCGGCTGATCAGGTTCTGGGCGGCGCGCTCGGCAAAGTAGGGCAGCAACATGGCGGTCTGCTCGCCGCCGCGGGGAAACTGCTGGCGCAGCATCTGCCGGGCCTCGCGCTGCACTTCGAGCGTGGTCACCGGCTCGCCGGCCACTTTGGCCACTACGCCCTGCCCGGGACCGCCCAGGCCGATGCTGTCGCCGATGCCGCCCGGGATCAGTGTGATCGCCATGGCGGCGCAAATGACGGTCAGCAAGCCGCCGAGAACAATTTTCTTGATCGGGCCCGGGGTCTGCAGAAATCGAATCATTTTCTTGTCGCTCCAATAGTTTGAGGCGGAAAGTAAATTATAGACTACTGCCACGACCCACGTAGGGGCGGACGCCCTCGTCCGCCCAGCCGAGCGAAGCTCGGCAAAGCCGCACGCAATCTCCAGGCAAAAAAACATGACGAGCTGCGCTCGTCCGCCCGGACGGGGCGTCCGGGCCTACGCGGGCAGCGATGATGCCATCCGCACCTGCCAAAATCAGCCATTGAAACGTATTAATACTACGTGTTATTAACCTAGAGCCGAATGCGGCATAATGAAGCGCGATCTTAAAAACCAATCCTTCGGCAAAGGATCTCTTGATGAAGATGAACAAGAGCAGCCTGTTGTGCATTGCGGTCCTGTCTTTCTCCGGCCTTATGGTTGCGCAGAACTCCAGCCATCCATCCGACGCGACCCTCTCGCTTCGCGACGGCTGGGCTCTGCAGTCCTCGTGCAAGGTGGACCAGAAGGGCGAGACCCTTTCCACCCCAGCTTTTCGTCCCAAGGATTGGTACGAAGTCAGTGTCCCCACCACCGTGGTCGCGGCATTGGTCAAGCACAAGGTCTATCCCGATCCGTTTTTCGGCACTAATCTGCGAACTTTTCCCGGAGTCACGTATCCCATCGGGGCGAATTTTTCCAACATACCGATGCAGCCGGACAGCCCTTTCATCGTTCCCTGGTGGTACCGCAAGGAATTCGTGCTGCCCGCGAACTTCAAGGGCAAGAGCATCTGGCTGAACTTCGGCGGCATCAACTACCGCGCCAACATCTTTCTCAACGGCAAGCAACTGGCCAAGTCCGACGACGTAGCCGGCGCCTGGCGGACCTACGAGTTCAACATCACCGATGCCGCGCTGATTGGAAAGCCGAACGTGCTGGCGGTGCAGGTTTTCTCCCCCACCGATACCGACCTGGCCATCACTTTCGTGGACTGGAACCCCGCGCCGCCGGACAAGAACATGGGCCTGTTTCGCGACGTGGACATCACCACCAGCGGGCCCGTGGCTCTGCGTTATCCCGCCGTGGTTTCGAAAGTCGATTCGCCGGCCAATGACAAAGCTCACCTCACGGTAACGGCCCTGCTGAAGAACGCGGCCAGTCATCCCGTCAAAGGGAACGCTCAAAGGCCGGATCGAAAAGATCGAATTTTCCCAGGAAGTCGAACTCGGAGCCGGAGAATCGAAAGATGTAGCTTTTACCTCCGAGCAATTTCCCCAACTCAATATCGACCATCCGCGGCTGTGGTGGCCGGCGCAGATGGGCAAACCCGAACGCTACAACCTCAGCCTGGAATTCAATCTCGACGGAAAAACTTCCGACCGGGCGGAAGACAAAGTTTGGCATTCGCGAGGTCAAATCCGAAGTGCTCGCTGCCAACCGGCGGCTGTTTTCCATCAACGGCAAGAACGTCCTGATCCGCGGCGGCGGCTGGTCTCCGGACATGATGCTGCGCGAAGACCCGCAGCGCCTGCGCGACCATTTCCGCTATGTGCAGGACATGGGCCTGAACACCATCCGCCTTGAAGGCAAGCTGGAAACCAAGGAGTTCTTCGATCTGGCCGACGAGCGCGGCATTCTGCTCATCGCCGGCTGGTGCTGTTGCGATCACTGGGAGCACTGGGCCAACTGGAAGGCGCAGGACTTCACGATCGCGGAACAGTCATTGCGCGACCAGATTTACCGCCTGCGCGGCCATCCCAGCCTGATCGCGTGGCTGAACGGCAGCGACAACCCGCCTCCGC
Source organism: Terriglobia bacterium (assembly GCA_963801595.1). Classification (GTDB taxonomy): domain Bacteria; phylum Acidobacteriota; class Terriglobia; order Terriglobales; family Acidobacteriaceae; genus JAIQFF01. Next base: position 75,792 of record CAWDFW010000016.1, read on the forward strand.
CCGATGTCGAACAAACCTACCTTAAAGTTGAGAAAGAACTGCTGTGGACGAACCCGGTAGTGTCGTCCGCGACTGCCAAACTTGCGGGCTTTTCCGGCGAGAGCGGTGTAAAGATGTCAGGGCCGTATGAATACGTCGCGCCCTCCTATTGGCAGACCGACAGTGTCGATTCAACCCATCCCCAGCAGTGCAACCAGGGCGGCTGCGGCGGCGGGCTATGGCTTCAACACCGAAACCAGCATGGGCCCGGCCGTACCTCCGATTGAAAGCATTCGCGCCATGGTCGGGAAAGACCATCTCTGGCCTATCGACAATGTCTGGGACTACCATGCCGGCGGCGGAGTATTCAAAGATCTCCACGTATTCACCGACGCGTTGAATGCCCGCTTCGGTCCATCCACCAGCGCCGAGGATTACGCCGTCAAATCGCAGATGCAGACTTACGAAGGCGTGCGCGCCATGTATGAGGCTTACAGCCGCAACAAGTACACCTCGACCGGCGTGATCCAGTGGATGCTGAACAACGCCTGGCCCTCGATGATCTGGCACCTCTACGACTTCTACCTGCGCCCGGGCGGCGGCTATTTCGGCGCCAAGCGGGCCATGGAGTCGCTGCATCCGGTGTACGGCTACGACGACCATTCCAGTCTGGTTAGTCAGCAGCCAGTATGTGGACGCGAGGGGACTGAAGCTCACGGCGAAGGTCCTTAATCTGGATATGACCGAGAAGTTTTCCAAAGAGGTGTCGCTTGACGCCGCCGCCGACAGCACCAGCAAAATCCTGACTCTGCCCGACATTGACGGCCTCAGCCCCACGTACTTCCTGGTTCTTCGGCTGCAGGATTCTTCCGGCAAACTGGTGGGCTCAAATTTCTACTGGCTCTCGACGAAACCGGAAACCCTCGATTGGGAGAAGTCGAACTGGTACACGACGCCGACTTCCTCCTACGCCGATTACACCGCTTTGTCTCAACTACCCAAGGTAAAACTTAAAGTCGCAGACCACACCGAGCGCAAGGGGGAAGAGGCCATCACTCGGGTCACGCTGGAAAATCCCAGCAAGAGCCTGGCCTTCTTCGTGCGTCTGAAGGTAAACAAGGGCAAAGGCGGAGACGAGATTCTTCCCGTGATCTGGCAGGACAACTATATTTCTCTGTTGCCCGGCGAAAAGCGCGAGATCACGGCCAGCTATCGAGCGCAGGAACTGGGAGCGGCCCAGCCGGCGGTGGAAGTCAGCGGCTGGAACGTGGAATGACCATGTAGGGGCGGACGCCCTGTCCGCCCAGCCGAGCAAAGCTCGGCCAGCCGTTGATTAGAACACAATGGCAGGGTGGGTAAAGCGCTGCCGAGCTTCGCTCGGCCGGACAGCCGAGGGCGGCTGTCCCCACGCAGTTCGATCGCAAATTCGAGAATTATCTAGATCGGGCGTGTCGCGAATTCAGCAGGCGCTCTTCACTCTTCTTCCGGAGGCACATCGAAATTCACCAGGTTGCTCTGGAAGCCTCGCGTCTTCCACGCTCCGTAGGCGATCCCCGCGATCATCCAGATGGATCCCGCGATCAGCGCCAGGTTTGACAGGTGGATCCAGATGAACAGGCAGATGGCGAAGCCCAGTATCGGCGGAAGCAGTTGCCCCAGCGAGCGGTCCGCGCCCCGAATGTAGTAGTGAGTCAGCGCCGCCAGGTTAACGCCCATGAAAGCGATCAGCGCGCCGAAGTTGAGCAACTGCGCGCCATTGTCGTAAGTGATGAGAAACGCTCCCAGCAACGCAATCACGCCAACGAAAATCACGTTGTTCGCCGGAATCCGGGTCCGGGGATGGATGGCGCCAAAGAATTTTTTTGGAATGGCGTTACTGCGTCCCATGCCATAAAGCAAACGCGCCGCCCCCAGCTGCGATCCCATGCCCGAGCCAACCGTCGCAATCAGCAGCGTGATGCTGATGGCTTTGGTCATCAGATGGCCCCCGGCGATTGCAGCCACGTGGCTGAATGCATTCTCCACTTCCGCGGCCGAGAACATGTACTGGGAGCTGAGCAACTGCGCGCCATAGACTTCAGCCGCCGCCAGAAACCCTGTAATCACGCAGACCAGCACGGTCGCCAGGAAAATGTTCCGCTTGGGATTGTCCACCTCTTCCGACAAAGTCGAAATTCCGTCGAACCCGATGTAGGTAAGGACCGCCACCGAGGTGCCGTGAAACACCCGGTTGATGGTAAAAGTTTCCGGATTGTAAAAAGGCCGCAGGAAGTACGCCTCGGGATATTGCGGCAGATGGAAAATGTAGCGGATGGTGTACCAGAAGAACGCCAGTATCACCGCACCCATAATGGCGCACAGGGTTTGATTGATCCGGGCGGAAGTCTTGACCCCGCGCAGGTTCAACCCGGTAAACAAACAGGCAAATATGACCGGCCACAGCAGGCCGGGATACGGAATCTGATAGCGGGTCCCGGTCAGCAGATCGGCCATCGCCTTGGAGCACCAGATGGTGCAGATCAGGGGATTGAGCATGTAGTCCATGGTCATGCTCCAGCCGGTGACGTAGCCCAGCGAGGGATGGATTTCGCGGCCCACATAGGTGTAAGCCGAACCCGCGCTGGGATAGACGCGCGCCATGCGTCCATAGCTCATGGCGGTGAACACCATGGCGATCATGGCGATCAGGATTGAAGTGACCACGTGGCCGCCCCCGGCGTTGCTGAAGACTCCGTACGCCGGCATGGGCGCGGTGGGCTGGATCACGATGATTCCGTAAAGAATCAGGTCCCAAAGGGTGAGCGTTCGCCGGAGTCGCAGTCCGGAAGAGGGAGTAGTACTGCCAGAAGTGGTTGCCATTCCCGCGTATTGGATTATGGGGAGGCGGGCGATGTCAACGATTAAAACGATTCCGTGCTGAAGATCGTGTCATCCTGAGCGGAGACAGTTCATTCGCTTGTGAATGAACTGTCGGAGTCGAAGGACCCCTATTGCCCGCGCACCCAGCATTGAGACTTTTCCCCCTTTCGGTGCAATGACAACCCGTGCTTCCACACTTCATTCCGCTCATAGGGGTCCCCTCGACTGCGCCGGGGCAGGCTGCTGCTTCGCTTCGCGAAGCAGCCACTTCGCTCAGGATGACAGGTGCATGAAACATGAGCTCAGCGCGGATAGTCGAAGCGGTATCCCCTGGGCTCGTTGCCTGAGAGATGACGCGTGTTGTAATCCAAAAAGTAATTTACGTGCGCATCATCCAGCGGGAACGATCGACCCTTGGGGTAAGGATAAGTTCCCATGGTGCGGAAGGGCAGCGGATGCACGGTATTGGCTTCGGCTGCGTAGAAATCCATGTCTTTTTCGTAGCCGTTGGCCACGAAGAAGTAATCCCGCACCCAGCCCTTCGGCAACGCCGGAAGCTTCGCGGGATCGAAGTCGAGAACCACTTCATCGCCCGATCCGAAGACGGCCAGCCGGTCGTCGTATCCGGTCAGCAGAGGACGCACGTCGCCGTAGCGGGTGTAGGCGCCCGCGGGCCGGGTGTAAGGCCCGGTCGGACTGGTCTTCTCGTACACGTACAACACGTTGCCGGGCGGCCGGTTTTCGATCTTCAGGGGAAAGCCATGGAAACGCAGATCGGCGCGCGCCAGCGGCACCGGAGTCAGGCGGGCATCTGCCGTTCTGTTCGGCGCGATTGATCAGGATGTTGTCCCAATAAATCTGCAGGTTGGTGGTGATGCGGATGCGCTGCGTTCCCTGCGGCAGCTTGCCGGTCAGGTCGGCGGTCATGGTGCGCGGGCCGCCCGCGGGGAAACCCATGTCGTCGATTACGCGGACCCATTTTCCGCTGGCGTCCTGCGCCTCCACGTAGGGCGCGACTGGCTCGATCCCGGACTGATACGCGGCAAACATGCTGGTGGCGGAGAAAGTATTCGATTTCGCCGTGCATCATCAGCCACAAGCGGGCCGCCGCGATAGGCTTCGCCCAGATCAAGCTCGAGCGTGTGGCGGCTTGGTGAAACCCTGGAACTTCAGGACATCAAAATCGCCAAAGTAACGATGCGCCAGCAAGTCAGGCAAAACATTGTGACCATGCTCGTCCCACGCGCCCGCCGGCGGACGGGCATCGCGGCTATAGACAACCTTGAACGGCGGATACGGCGGGTTGCTGGCGAAGTATTCGTTGGGGAAAACGTCGTCAGCGGCAGGATGGTCCACGGCCAGCAATTTCACCTGGTCGAGATAGACTGCTTCTTCGAGCGGTTCCATGAAGCGGAAGCTGAGCTTGCCATTTTTTTCGCGCACCGAGTTGCGGGGCACCTTGATATATTCCGTCGGCCGCGGAATGTCGCGCTGATTGGGCCCAACCCAGTGGCCGACCACGCCCGCGCCCAGCATGTCTCCCACCAGTTCGTAGTGAGAGCCATCCCACACGAAAAGCGTGGGACAGGAACTGCCGCGGCGGTCCATTTCGAGGAAACTGTGGTCTTTCATTCCGGCAATCTGGATTTCATCCTGTATGACTCCGGAGGGCCACAGCATGCGCACCACATCGGCCTCTTTGGCCTGGCCGAGTCCGACCACGAAGTCGGTTGAGTTCTGTCCCAGGTAGCCGGACGATCCCGCAATCTCAAATTTCTGGCGATTTGCTCCGGCGAAGACTTCGACCTTGGTGCCAATCGCGCTCTTGTTGTCGGCCAGGCCCTTGAACGAAAGCCGCAGCCAGTTATTCTTGTTGCCGCCTTCGTTGCGCAGCAGCACGGCCGGGCCGTGGTTCTGCGTGATCAGCAGATCGGTGGCGCCGTCGCCGTCGTAGTCAGCGGTGACAATGGCGCGCGGGTCTTTGAGTTGAATCTTGTCGAGGCCGACATCGGCGGTGACGTCTTTGAATCCGTCCGGCCCGAGATTGCGGAAGAGACGGACTTCGCCTTTGCCTTCGGCGGTTTCGCCCACGGCCACCAGGTCGATCCAGCCGTCGTTGTCGTAGTCGAAGGCGGCGATGCCCCAGGCGCGGGTCCAATTCGTCCTGGGAAGCGTCGACAGGCTCGAAGCTCTTTCCCTGATCGTTGCGCCAGAGGGTGATCCCGGTGCCACCCCAATGCGTGAAAGGCGAAGTCCATCCAGCCATCGTGATCGAAATCCAGCACTGGCGATACCGGCTGTGGCGCAGCGAAAGCGTTGGCCACACATCGCCGCACGAGGAACTTGCCTTCACGCGGATTTTCAAAAATCGTAGGCGTCTTTCCCCATCCCGTGACGACGAGGTCGACGGCGCGATCATTGTTATAGTCGGTGCCCAACGGCGCGCGACGCCGAGCGAAGATCCCGCAAGGCCGGTCGAATCCGTAACGTCGGTGAAGGTTCCGTTACCGTTGTTGCGCCACATGCCGCACTGTTCGCTCCGGCGAGCACACCGGCGGTGAATCGCAGTTCCGCAGTTCGGGGGTCGTACTGGCCAGCGTTCAATCGTAGCGCGTTACATACAGATCAAGGTCGCCGTCGTGGTCGTAATCGATGAACGTCAGCCCTAAATCTAAGTCCAGCGACTCTTGATGCCCGCCGCGTCCGTCACGTCCTTGAATGTGCCGTTCTTCTCGTTGTGCAGCAGAAGCACGCGACCGTTGAAGCTCACGGCCAGATCGGTCGCGCCGTCATTGTCGTAGTCTCCCGCTGTGCACCCGATGGCGTGAATCGAAGCATCCAGCCCGGCCTTCTTCGTCACATCTTCAAACTTGCCGTTGCCCAGGTTGTGATACAGCGCCATCCCGCCCTGCGGACCGTTGTCGGGCAGAAAAATGTCAGGCTTGCCGTCGCCGTCATAGTCGAGAAAGCAGGCGCCCGGCCCGAGGAATGATGCCAGATCGGTCGCCGTCGCAGATGAAGGCTTCGAGGCCAGCCCCGCGCTCTCCGTCACCGGCACAAAGCGCACCGCAATCGGCGGCAGCGCTTTCTCCGCCGCCCCCACCGCCTCTTCCACCGTCGAATATCTTCCCTGGTCGCCGTAGGCCAATCCGATGGGCGAGCCCAGCTTGTTTTGCGTGATGTGCTGGAAGCGCACCAGGTGTTCGCGGGCATGGGCCGCGTCGCCCGACTGCTGGTAGGCCCGCGCAATGCCGAATTCAGCCGAAGCGTGCAGCGGATTCAACTTGAGCGCATGCTGGAAGGCGTCAATCGCCTGCGGATACTGTTTGAGCTGCGCCGACGCGGCGCCCAGAAAATACCAGCTGTCGGCGTCGTTGGGATCAATCTCGGTGACGTGGCGAAAGGCTTCCACCGATCCCTGCGGATTGTCGGAATTCTTGTACAGCAATCCCAGGTTGAACCAGGCGTGGGGATCGTTGGGGGCATTCTTGCCTGCAGCTTCGAGAAGCACCTTCGCCGGTTCGATCCGCGCCAGGTTCAGCAGCGCGATGCCCTGATTCAGAAATGCGATTTGCAGCTTGGGATCGCGGGCGCCCAGCTTCCTGAAAGGCCTTGAGGCCCTTCTCGAAAAGCTGCTGGTTCATGTAGGCCGCGCCCAGGTTGTTCAGGCGTGCAGCTTCGGCGGAGGGGTCGGGCTTGGAATGGGAATCATCCGGAGCGGCAGCAAGAATGGCCGCCGCGGCCAGGGCAATGCAGGCGCAGAGCAAGAGGCTTCGCTTAGTCATGCCAGAAATAAGTAAACCACAAATGGAGGACGGGCGTCCCCGCCCGTCGGGCAATGGCCTGTGCGTGACGGGCGAGGACGCCCGTCCTCCATCGCTACAATTGCTGGATGCCCGAAGCGTGCCGATCTGCTCTTCCAACGCCGCGGCCACCGAAATCACCAACTCCTCCTGCCATGGACGCGCCACGATCTGCACTCCGATGGGCAAGCCTTCCGGCGACTTCCCCACCGGAACCACAACGGCGGGCGTGCCCAGCAGATTGAACCATTCGGTATAGCTCCAGGCATCGAGATACTTCACGGTTTTTCCCTCGACCTGCCAGCTGCGCTCGCCATGATGGAATGCGGGAATCGAAGCCACCGGACAAAGCAGCACGGGATAATCCCGCATCTGGGCAAACACCTGCATGCGCACTACGTCGCGATCGATCCAGGTTTCGAGCAGCGACTGCCCGGTATGAGAAGGCTCGGCCGCCGCCCAACTGGAAAATTCTTTAAGGATCGGACTCAGTTCGGCTTCGTGCCCCTGCGTGATAGGACCGAGGATCATGCCACCCGCAACACCGAACAGCTTCCACCACAACTGGCGGGCCAGCTCGAGCCCCTCCGGACGGAACGGCTCTACCTGAAAACCCGCGCGCCGCAGGGCCTCGGCCGCAGTTCGCACCGCCGCACGCGTTTCCGCGGTGACCGGCGTGCGGCCGTCGTCCTCGAAGTAGCCAATGCGGACGCGCTTCAGCTCATCGTGACCGGGCCAGCGCAGCGGCACCGGCGCCGCCGAGGGATCGCCATCGTCGGGACCCTGCATGACTTCAAACAGAACTTTCAGGTCACCCACGTTTCGCGCCATCGGTCCGACCACTCCCAGCAACGCGAACGGTCCAACCGATACCGGGAAGTGTCCGGTTGCAGGTATGCGTCCGGGAGTGGGCTTCAGGCCGCAGATTCCGCTGAAGTGGGCCGGCACGCGAATCGATCCGCCGCCGTCGCTGCCCATGCCTCCGGCGGACATGCCGGCCGCAATCGCCGCCGCCTCCCCGCCACTCGATCCGCCCGGCGTGCGCGAGAGGTCCCAGGGATTGTTGGTCCGCCCGTAAAGGAGGTTGTCCGTCTCCCAGGCCATGAGCAGTTCCGGCGCATTGGTTACGCCCAGAATGATGGCCCCGGCCTGGCGCAGACGAGCCACCAGCGGGGCGTCCCTCTCGCCCACGACGCCCGTCCGCAGTCTGGTTCCAGCCTCCCAAGGCAGGCCCGCGACTTCCATCGAACTCTTGATGCTGAGCGGGACACCGTGCAACACCCCGAGCTTTTCGCCCTGGCGCACCGCCGCCTCCGCCACTCGAGCTTGCCGTCGTGCCCCTTCGGCATCGACCTGCACAAACGCGTTCAGCCTGGGATTCAACTCTTCGATCCGGGCAAGATGCGCTTCCACCAGTTCAACCGGTGACAGCTTTTTTTGCCGGATCTGCTCAGCCATGGATACAGCAGAAAGGAAAGTCAGTTCGCGCATGCGATCTCTGTGAGAAAGCTGAGTCTAGCATGCCGAATGTGTAGGTCGGACACTCCCTTCGACTGCGCTCAGGGCCGGCTCTGTCCGACGTCTTTGACTTGGACTCCGGGACTTGTTCGACTCTGGTAAGCGCACGATCGGCAAGCGCTCTCAGGAGACGCAGGCTCAGCAAGATGCAAGAGTGGAAAGTTTAGCGGGAACCAGCCGCCGCGCCGCGAGCTTTACCGGCGCGGACTTTTTCGACTCGCGGAGCCGGACGCGAAGCCGTTTTTTTTCTGGCGTCGCGCTTTACAAACCACTGTTTCAGGTATTTTCGCGACGCGGGCGTGAGGCGTGAAAACAGCATGCCGGCGCGTCCGCCGTCATCGGCCCAGACCACCTCGCCCATGCCCTCCACCATGTGACTGGTGCCGGGCAAGACAAAGCGCAGGGGCACCTGCTGCACCGGTGGCAGCGGTTCAGGGGCCTGCAACGCCAGGCCGTTCCGGTTCAGATCAAGCACCATGGCGGGAAGCGCAGCGATACCGAACTGAAGATAGACCAGCGATTCCAGGCTCTGCCGCTGCGATTTTCTGCGGTCCGGCCGCATGAAGCCGCGGCCCGCGCGCAGGCAGCGGACAATCTGTTCCACCCCGAGCGGCTTGTAAAAGATAAAATTCGCCCCTGCCTGAAAGGTCTCGGAGATTTCAGTGAGCGCCCCGATCATGCCGAAGATGACCGGGCCGGCGGCGCGACGGCGCCAGTCGCGCCATGCGGGCCACCGTGGCCGCACCGGGCAGGTCGAAGTCGATCACCAGAGCCGAGTAGTGCCGCTGCACGGTCAGGTCCAGGGCCTCGGGTGCCGACAGGCAGACTTCCTGCTCCATCGCCACTTCGTCCAGGGCCTTCCCGAGGATACGCAGCGCATGTTCCTCGCGGCACATCAGCAGGGCGTTGAATGCCATAAGGCCGCAGCTTACGGCGGCAACCGCCCGCGGTAAAGTGACCCCGGTAATCGCCAGATGCTTACCATGAACCTGGCGGGAGCGTTGGCGGTGCGGTCGAACTGAAAACCGGACCCCACAGCACCCGGCGGAGGGGAGGCCGATCTTCCTCAGGCGCGAAGATAAGGCGAATAGACTCCCCAAGGTAAGACCAAGGCCGCACTCTTTCGTAATCTGCCCTTACCTGGCTTCTAATGGCATATTAAGAATGACCTATGTCCCAAATTAAAAAATCAGGCGAAGCGCGGCGCGCCCCCCGGGTCAAATTTTCCGGAACGATTCTGGCCCTGGTCCGGCTGGAGAGCGGGCGAGAGATACGGGCCCGCTTGCATCAACTTTCCGCCACCGGCGGACTGCTCCATCTCGAGGCCCCGCTGGACGAGGGCATAAAAGCGGAAGTGATGTTTCACGTAGGCGGGAGCACCATACGCAGCAAAGCAGCAGTACTATTCCCTATGTGGGCCACCCAGGGCTGCCTGCAGCCCTTCGAGTTTGCCGACCTGAGCGAGGATGACCGCGCAAAACTGAAAGCTGACCTGGAGAGATTCCTGAGTTCACCTCCCGATGCTCCCCACCCCGACGAACAGGCCTCTGAAGCGGCCGCCGGTTCCGGCGAGTAGAGTAGCCGCTATTTCCGCTAAAATACTGCCTGCACATCACCCCGGGGACGGAACCTCATGGCACACCAGCATTCGGCTCGTTTCCTGCAGATTGTCGAAGATGCGAAGAAGCGGGTCCGCGAAACCAGCGTTGACGACGTCAAAGCCAGACTTGACCGCGGCGATCGCTTCCTGCTGATCGATGTCCGGGAGGAGAGTGAGTACGCCAAAGACCATCTGCCCAATGCGATTCATCTGGGCAAAGGCATCATCGAGCGCGATATCGAGGAGCGCGTACCCGAACTGAACGCCCCCCTCGTTCTCTACTGCGGCGGCGGATATCGCTCTGCTCTGGCCGCCGACAACCTGCAGAAGATGGGTTACACCAACGTTCTCTCCATGGAGGGGGGGATTCGCGGCTGGCGCGAAAAACATTTTCCGCTCACGTCAAAATAACGCCGACCAGCGCACAACGGTGCAGCGTGCAGCGTCGCTCCCACAGATATTGCCAGCACCGCTCTCCGACCTTCACCACGGGCCCTTCATGGAACGGGTCCCGTGGCGGTTTACATCCTTCTAGTGCCGGTCGTGATCATGATCGTAATCGCGGTCATGGTCGCGGTCATGATCGGGGTGGTGATTGTAGCGCCACTCCCAATATGCCCTTTGCTGATCGCGGTCGAGTCTGCGATAGTCGCGGCCATCGCGATGATTCTCGACAACCCACTGGTTGTAGTAGATTCTTTCGTCATTGTCCCAGCGATGATACTGGTTTCGATACGGATCATAGACACGATAGCTTCGGGTTGCACAACCCGTGGTCAGGGCTGGCGCGAGAAAGGCGACAGCCAGTAGCATCGAACTGAGGTACTGGTATCGACCACGCATAGCGTTATGCCTCCTTTGGATTGAACTTCTTTCCGGAAGCTTGGGTGCGGTACGGAACTACTGAGTTGCTCGGAACGCTTCAAAATACAGCTTTTACCCGGTGCGGCCCGTATCACTAACGTGTCCCATGGTTTGTCAACCTTCCTGCCCTACGCGTTTTTCTGCGACTGTCGAATCTGTAGTTACGGTGGTCACAGTACCCCCTGCCGTTCCTCCGTAACTTGATGTCGGCACCACATTAACGTCAGCATGGCGTAGGCGGAGACCATCTCCGCCCTGGGTGCGACATGCAGCGAGACAAGCGAGCTTCGGGTAAGGATGGATCGGCAGCGGCGCGCCGCGCCCGCGCGCGACCTGGCCGAGTTGCAGCGCCAGCTGGCACAGGCGGGCACTCCCGATCAATGTTGCGTCGAACTTGGAAAGATCTTTGGTGTGCGGCCCAACGAAGTTGCCTTGCTGCGCCTCGAGGACGGGCTGCTGAAGTTTCTTTGCCCTTTTGAGCTGAGTACCGCGGGGGCCATCCCTATTTCCAGTTCTACAGCGGTTGCGGCCCATACCGTAGTCACCAGAAAAACTGAGCTGTTCAACAACTTCACCCGGATAAAGCACGCCAGCATCTTCGAGAGTATCAAGCCCGCCTCCGAAGAAGGCGAGGAGCTTCACCCGGCCACAATTCACAAGTTGATGACCGCCCCCATCCTCGACAAGACAGACCAGGTGCTGGGCGTAGTCCAGGTCTGCCACAAGGGCTTCGACCTGGTTTCCGCCGGGCCGGACTTCACCCTCGACGACCTGCAACAGCTCGAACTGGCTGCCAAAGCCCTGAGCACGTGCGCTTTCATGCGCGCCGCTTCCTAGCTTCCCTGAAAAGCCTCGGCACTGGACTGGAAGCCGCTTTCTGATTTGCGCGCGATGGCCCGCACCATGCCGCGGAAGATCAGCACGTGAACGGGATAGAGCAATCCCCAGTAGAGCTCGCCGCCCAGTCCGCGAGGTTCGAACCAGGCGCAGCAACTGAGAAGCGTGTGCTCCCTCGACTCGGCCAGCAGAATGAATTGCAACCAGGCTCGTCCCGGCAATTTCATTTCGGCACGAAGCAAAATTTCTTCTCCCGGGACCACTTCTTCGACGCGCCAGAAATCCACGCCGTCCCCCACCTTCATTTGCGCTCCACCGGTGCGGCCTCGGGACATGCCCACGCCGCCCAGGCAGCGATCGAGCCATCCCCGCATTTGCCACAAAAGGTCGCCGTACAACCAGCCCGGCTTCCCGCCGAGGCCCTGCAAAACCGCGAACACCCGGGCAGCCGGTGCATTGATCCATGCCTGCCGGACATCGCAAATGTAACCGTGACGCCGGAGTGAAATGTGCGAGTCATTGCGGCCAATCATCGCGCGGACAGATTTGTCTGGGCCAGTCCTACTCCGGGCCAATTCCACCGCCGCCCGGTAACCCATCGGAACAATTTGAGGAAAGAGTCTCGCCGCATGGTCGCTGGCGCAGACAACTTCGGTTTTCAATCCTTCAATCAAGGGGCGTGTGATCGCGGCAGGAAACGGGGTCACGAGCTTGAGCCAGTAGGACGACAGCCGCGGAGTGAGCACTGGGACTCGCAGCAGCCATCGCTTCAATCCCCGGATTTGCGCGTAGGTCAGCATCATGCTGCGATAGGTCTCGATACTGGCGCCGCCGATTTCGACGATCTGGCCAATCGATCCAGGCGCGTCGAGCGCGGCCACCAGGTAGTCGAGTACGTCGCCGATGGCGATAGGTTGCGTCCGTGTCATGACCCAGCGAGGACAGATCATGACCGGCAACCGTTCCGTGAGGCAGCGCATGATCTCGAATGAGATGCTTCCGTTCCCCACGATAATGCCGGCGCGAAACTCGGTCACGGCCGGGCCAAATTTGCGCAGCACAGCTCCGGTCTCCTGCCGGCTCTGTAAATGAAGCGAGACGGGCGAACTCTGCGAGGTAAGGCCGCCCAGATATATGATCCGCTGCACTCCCGCCTGAGTCGCCGCCGACGCGAAATTTTGCGCTGCATTGCGATCCCGCTCCTCAAAGCCGGCCTCGCCTCCACCCATGGAATGAATCAGGTAATACGCCACTTCGATTCCCTGCAGAGCAGGAAGCAGGCTATCGGGACGGAGAGCATCGGCCTCGACAATTCGCGCGCCTTTCAGACTGGAGCCAGCGCGCGAAGCATCCCGCACCATGCAGGCGACTTCGTGCCCCGCCTCCACCAGCCTCGGAAGCAGCCGGCCGCCGACGTAGCCGGTCGCGCCTGTGATCAGGATTCTCATGAGGTCCCAGAATTCAATCGCCAGATTTCGAAATTGAGCAGGCTGGCAAACATCACCCACAGCGCGTAGGGAACCATCAGCCAGAACGCAGTCTCCGAAAATGTATGAAACACGATAGCGGTCGCGACCACCGCGGCCAGCAACGCGAGGATGTCAACAAACGCCAGTCCGGGGCGGTGAAGACCGAAAAATAGACCGGACCATGCCAGATTCAATCCCAATTGGACAAAAAAGAGTATGAAGGCGGCCCGGGGTTCGCTCCATCCTGCATGTCGCCACACCAGCCAGGCGCTCAAGGCCATCATGAAGTACAGCGCCGACCACACCGGCCCGAACACCCAACCGGGCGGATTGAAGGAAGGTTTCTGCAACTGCACATACCAGGTCCGGACCGACGCTGACGTCCACACCGATCCAATGGCGGCAACCGAGAAGCACAAGCCGAGGAAGAGCGCGAACGTAAGCCACGGGTTATTGGACATGCGCCCTCTCCTCCAACTGCGCGATCTGTTCGATGTAGCGCCTGGAATCGAACTTCCGTCCGGTGCTGGCCAGCGACATGTAGCGGATTTTTCCGTACACCGGACGCTCCGGCCAGGCCCGGTCGTGCTTGCCCACAATCGCCCACGCGATTCCCGCATACCCGTTGGGATCGCGCCCATCGAGTTCATAGCGGTCATTCAACTGGACCGCGCGCTGGTAGGCCACAGCTCACTGACGGACTCCATTCCAGAATCTTCTTCGCCCAGTACATGCGCAGATAGTTATGCATCCAGCCCGTCAGCACCATCTGCTTCTGGGCCGCATTCCAGAGCGGATCGTGAGTCAGGCCCTGCTCCAGTTGTTTCTTGCTGTAAGTGACACTCCGTCCGGTCTCGCGCATGCTCGGACAGAGAGCGTTGCGCCCAGGGCTCCAGACACTCCATGGAGTCGTAGGCCGGGTTGAAGCGCACGAAATTGATTGCCAGCTCGCGCCTCACGATTACCTGTTCGAGAAACGCCTCCTTCGCCCGTGCAGGCGCGTCGCTGCGCTGCACCGCGAGCGCAACCGTGAGCGGCCCCAGGTGCCCGAAGTGCAGATAAGGAGAAAGCCGGCTCGTGCCCTGTTGCTCGGGGCGATTGCGCGACTCGGGATAGTCCGCCAGGCGCCGGCTCACGAATTCTCGCAGTGCCCGCAACCCTTGCTTGCTTCCACCACGCCAGCCCGGAACCGGCTGAACTGACCGGTCAAGTTTCCATCCGGCCATCAAGTCGTCATGAGGCAGCTAGCGAATGCAGCCGCGCCGGGGGAATCCAGCGTACCTGAGCTTTCAAATTCTTCGGCCGCGCCAGGAACCGCGGCAAGAGGGCGTGAATGCGCGGCCGGATGGTGCGCGCCGCGAATTGTTCCTTCAACAATAGCTTCGTGGGCACGACCACGTCCGCGTCCACTGTCCACAGGGGCACGCGAATCCTGGATGCCACTTTGACCCGCCATCGCTCCGGCTCCCGCATGGGATTCTCATCGCCAATCACCATCGCAGGCCGCACTTCTTCGCAGAATTTCAGCAGGCTGTGGTCGGGATAAGTGCGCAGAACGAATCCCACGCCCCGTGCCGCCAGTTCTTCAGCAATGTCCGGAATGCCTTCTACCAGGAAACGGTAGTGACGAAGGTTGGCGCGGGGATAAAAGGGCACGGGCGCAAGAAAAACCACCACTGGCTTCTTCACTTCGTTGGCCACATGAATGGCCACGTCCAGGGCGGGATTGTCGATGGCCCGCTGCGCTCTCTGCATCCAGTACACCACGCAGTTCCCTTCGGAGTCTGGCGCGCCGCCTCTCCGCACCGTGATGCGATCATCCTGGCTGAGCTTTTCGATCGGGTCCATAAATTGTCGTAGAGAAGTGCGAAACGGGAAGATACCGGATGGCGTCTTCCCGTTGCCTGCACTCTGATGCTTTTTATTCTGTTGCCTGCTGATCGGTCTCTATCGGGCCATCACGGACTCATGTCCCCAGCGGCGTTGAATCGCCTTGAACCCAACCGCCTGATACAACGCCGCCAGGCCAACCAGCATGTAAACCGCCGCACTCAGCACTGAAGCTTCGCCGAAATGCATGCCGAAGATGGCCGCAACCAGGTCGAAGCGGGCGATGCCCACCAATCCCCAGTTCAAGCCTCCCACTACCAGCAGTACTGCCGCTACCACGTCCAATGTTTTCATGTTGTTCTCCGAATCTTTTATTTGATTTCGCTTACTTTGCTCTTGCGCCGGTTTGCGCTTGCGATGTATTAACTGTAATGCACAATTATTGTCTTGCTGTGACAACTCGCGGAAATGCAGAAATGGTTTGCCTGGCAGTTAAAAAAAGCCTGCTTTGTTTCCGGCGGAGAAAATGGGGCCTGCTTCGATGAACAACACCATCGTGGAGGGTCTTAAACCCTATGCTTTGGGGGAAAAGCTCCGGAACCTCAGGCTCAAGAAGAGCATGGGACTGGTGGAACTGGGGAGGCATTCCGGTCTGTCTCCGGCCATGTTGTCAAAACTGGAGCGAGGAAAGTTGTTTCCCACCCTGCCCACTCTGCTGCGGATTGCCATGGTGTTCGGAGTCGGCCTGGACTTCTTCTTCACCGATGAGCGCAAGCGTCACGTGGTCTCAATCGTGCGCAAGCAGGAGCGCCTGAAGTTTCCCGAGAATGCAGGCTCGAGCGTAATCGCTTATAACTTCGAAAGCCTGGACTTCAAAGCCAGTGAACGAAAGTTGAATGCGTTCTACGCGGAGTTTGAGCTGGTGCCGGCGGAAAAAGTCCGCCCCCACCAGCATCCCGGAGTTGAGTTGCTGTACCTGATCAATGGCAAGCTGGAACTGATCATCAGTTCGGACCGGCACGTCCTCGAGGAAGGCGATGCCGTCTATTTCGATTCGGCCGTCCGCCATAGCTACCGCCGCATTGGCAAGAATCGCTGCAGCGCCGTGATCGTCACCGTCTGATCCAAGGAAACCCGGCTAGCGGGATTGCCGGTGCGGCCCTGGGCCGCATCGGCCGGATTCCGACATGGTGTCGATATGGGCGCGCAAGGCTCTATCGATGGCCTGCTTCTCTTCGTCCAGTCAGCGCGCGCACACTCCCTTTGGGCAGTTGCCCCAAGGAGAAGTGGGCCAATCGCAACCCGCACCAGGCGCAGCACCTGCCACGCCAAGCACTGCCAGCATTCGCCGGATATGACGGTTCCTGCCCTCGTCTAAAATTATTTCGAGCCAGGTATTCCGCTTGCCGCCGCGCAGGATGCCAACGCTCGACGACCCGCAGGAACTCGCCCTCTTCCGTTCTGACTCCCTTGCTGATTAATTCCAGCAATGCCGCGTCGGCGACCCGGTCAATCTGCACGTGATAGGTCTTGTTGCAGGTGTGACGCCGGCGCCTGCACTTGCGCCGCCCATTCCGAATCATTGGTCAACAGGAGCAGCCCTTCGCTCGCCTTATCCAGCCGCCCGACCGGCGCCACCCAGGGCAGGGCGGAATCCAAAAACGCGTAAACGGTCTGCCGGCCTTTTTCGTCGGACGCAGTGGTTACCGCACCACGCGGCTTGTTGAGCATGAGATATATCGTGGCGGCGGTGGCCAGCGCCTGACCGTCCACTTCCATTCGATCGCGCTCCAGGCGGACTCGCGCCTCAGGATCGCGACGGACTGCGCCATTGAGACTCACCCGCCCCGCCCGGATGAGATCCGCAGCCTCGGACCGAGAGCAGTAGCCAAGCTTCGAAAGGGCGCGCGCCAATCCCACTTGCCGGGAGTGTTCCGTGCCAGTCACGCTTCCATGCTAAACGAGTCATGCGTAGGCCCGGACGCCCTCGTCCGGGCGGGCGAGCGAAGCTCGCCTGGGGGTTGATAGGCAGGCAGAAGAATTTGCGGGACGCCCGTCTAGACCCATATCCCATGCGCTTGGCTTTAGGCAGTCCAAACACTAGCCGGGCTTCGCCCGGCCGGGCGGGTGAGGGCACCCGCCCCTACGTGGGTTTTTATCTATACTGAATGACACGGTTACGCCATTGAGTATTGAAGCGTTCTCTCTGCCTTATTCCGAAGCCGCGGTCGAAGATCTCCGCTTGCGCCTGGCCCGCACCCGCTGGCCCGATGAAATACGCGGCTCGGGCTGGACGTACGGCGTCGATCTCCAGTTCATGCAGCGGCTGTGTGAGTACTGGAAAAATGAGTTCGACTGGAAGACGCAGCTGAAGGAACTGTCTTCCTTCCACCACTACCGATGCACCGTCGATGGCATCGGCATTCACTTCATCCACGAGCGCGGCCAGGGACCGGCGCCCATTCCTCTGGTCCTGACTCATGGCTGGCCAGGTTCATTTCTTGAAATGCTCAAGGTCATCCCGCTGCTGACCGACCCCGCCAGCTATGGAGGAGACCCCGCGCACTCATTCGACGTGGTGGTGCCGTCCCTTCCCGGATTTGGTTTTTCAGACCGCCCCACGCGACCCGGAATGAACACCTGGCGCATTGCCGAGCTTTGGGCCGGCCTGATGGCGGAACTGGGGTATAAGCGCTTTGCCGCGCAGGGAGGCGACTTCGGCGCATCGGTCTGCACCATCCTGGGATTACGCCATGCCAACCGGGTAATCGGAATTCATCTCAACTACATCCCGGGATCCTACCGGCCGCATCTCGAGCCAGGAACGAAGCTGGCCGGCATTGAGCAACAGTTTCTCGAGGATGCCGACCGCTGGTACGTTGACTCTGGCGCCTATGCCCACTTGCAACGCAATACTCCCCAGACCGGCGCCTATGGCTTGAACGATTCTCCGGCCGCACTGGCCGCATGGATCATCGAGAAATTCCGCGACTGGTCGGACTGCGATGGCGAGGTCGAGCGCCGTTTCAGCAAGGACGAACTGCTCAGCAATGTGACGCTCTATTGGATGACTGAGACCATCCATTCTTCGTGTCGTCTTTACTACGAGTCGAAGCAAGCGCCGCTTCACTTCAAGCCGGGCGAAAAGGTGAGCGTACCGTGCGCCATCGCACACTTCCCTAAAGAAGCGCCGTTCCCTCCGCGGCCCTGGATCGAGCGCGGCTATAACCTTCAGCAGTGGACTGAAATGCCGACGGGGCCCACTTTGCCGCCGCCGAAGAGCCAGAGTTGCTGGCCCGCGACATCACCACGTTTTTTCACACGCTGCGGCTGACCACCTGAATCGAGCCGCGGGAAGTCATCATAACCAGCAACATCGCCGGCTCACATTGATGGTAGTCTGTCTGAGAAAAAGCTTGTCCATAAATGGCGAACGTCGCCCGTTATGCCCGATGAAGAGGCAGCGCCTTGCCCATGAATGAGAAAAACACGAGCGCGGAGAAGCTTGCGCACGACGGGCGCCGGGGCGCCAGGAAGCCATATCTCAAGCCGGAATTCCGCTACGAACGGGCCTTTGAGACCATGGCGCTGGCCTGCGGCAAAATCCGCGCCACTCAACCGCTTTGCCGCTTCAATCGCAAGAATTCGTAGAACCGGGCGTCGGACCTCTGGACCTCAGACCTCAGACCTCAGACCTCGGCTTCATGACTTGCTTAGACCTGAGACCTCAGGAAGATCTTCTGCAGAAATCTTTCATTTCCGACTCGGTGCACACTCAGACGCTGGACCTGTTGCCATGTGAACTCTGGTTCGAAATCCGAAGTCTGACGTCCGAGGTCCGAAGTCCGACGTCCGACGCCCGACCTTCCTGCTGGAAAACCACGAAGCCAACTGGTAGCATCCTGCGCATGTTCAAACTACTCTTAGTGATGCTGAGCCTGGCTGCGACGGCGTCATCGGTTGCGGCCACGTCATCCGCCGATCTTCCCACCCGGAAGTATCTGAACCTGGCCGCGATCAAGACCATGGTCGCCGCCGCTGAGGCGGAAGCCAAAAAGCAGAATGTTGAAGTCACCATCTGTATCGTGGACGAAAGCGGCAATCTGCTTTTTCTGGAAAAGGCGGACGCCGCCTCGCTCAACACCATTCAATTTGCCCAGCGAAAAGCGCGCCACGCTGCTTTCTACCGGTCTCCGTCGAAGGGTGGCGCCGACGCCATGAAAAAGGGCGATGTCGAAGTCCTGGCTTTTCCCGACTTCTTCCCCAACCAGGGCGGATTGCCTATTCAGGTGGACGGCCAGACCCTGGGCGGAATCGCGGCCAGTGGCGCCAAGTCCGAGATCGACGAAGCGATTGCGCAAGCCGGACTCGACGCTCTCCTGAAGAAATGAGTGTGGCCGAATTCTATCCGGACCAGCGCTGAACGCTGGGAGGTGGCTCGATGCCGGGAACTCGTCGCAGTTCTTTAGTCGGAGCAGTCCTGCTCGTCGCCCTGGGCCTGCTCTTTCTCTACAGCAACTTTCGGCCGGGCCTGGATCCGTGGCCCCTGCTGTCTCGTTACTGGCCGCTCCTGCTGATCTTCATGGGACTGGGGAAAGTCTGGGACCAGTTCAGGTCGCGGGACAACTCGCAGGCCGGACGAGCATGGCTCGGCGGCGGCGAGATTGCCGTCATCCTGCTGCTGGTCATCGCCGGCATTGCTCTCAGCTTTCAGACTGCTTCGCGCCGTCTCCACGATGTGGAAGCCATCGACCGGCAAGGATCAGAACCGGTTCGAGTGCACATTCAAATGCCTGCCGGCGAACTGAAACTGTCCGGCGGCGCCAACAAGCTGATGGAAGCCGACTTCAACTATGACGAGGCTGAAGGCAAACCGGAAACTTCCTACCATGTATCGGGCGGCACGGGTGAACTCGATGTCACCCAGCCGGGAAAGAAATTCCACTTCGGCCCCGCGCACAACGACTGGAACATTCGTTTGGCGAACGACGTTCCCATGCAGCTCAAGGTTGACATGGGCGCTGGCCAGAGCGATTTGAAAGTCGGCGGCCTCTCGCTCACCCGGCTGGACATCAGCATGGGTGCCGGCCAGTTCACCGCGGACCTTACCGGCGACTGGAAGAAGGACCTCGACGCCGAGATCCACGGAGGCGTCGGGCATGCCATCATCCTCCTGCCCGAGGATGTAGGCGTTCGGGTTCATGCCACGGGCGGCATCGGTTCGATCAACTCGGGAGGATTAAAGCGCGACGGCGACGAATATGTAAACGATATGTATGGCAAGTCGCCCGTGACCCTGCGGCTGGACGTCTCGGGCGGAGTCGGCAATATCGATTTACGCCCCACCCCGAAGGGGCAATAGACGCAGGCCCTGTAGCGCCGGCGTCTCGCCGGCTGTCCGGCGGGCGTCCCGCCCGCCGCTGGGTTAAACTATTCTTCCGCTTCCTGCTCGCCGCGGTTCGATGCAGGTTCCGTTCTGAAATCCGCTGCCCAGAATCTTGGCCACTGAAGTCAGGTCCTTGCTCAGCGCCGTCCGCCAGCGTCCCACGGAATCCTGCGCCAGCTCTTCCATGGTCTGGCCGAAGGACAGCAGGCTGGCCGCAACTTCCGTCTTGACCAGGTCGGACACCGAAGTCTCGATTCCCTTCTGCACAATCTTCAATTTTCCGCGCGCGTCCTCCAGTTGACGGTCGAGCTCCTTGGCGTTGCGCGTGCCCAACTCTTTGAGCACGACATCGACCGCGCTCTCCAACTGCACCCGGGCCGCGGATATCTGGTCGCTGGCCATCTGCGAGAGCCTGGTTTCCATCCCGGACTCCAGCCGGCATGCGGTGTCGTCCAGTTGTACGATGCGGCCGCCCAGAGCGGTGACTTGGGTCTGCAGCCGGGAGGTTTCGGCTGAGACCGTGTCCTGCGCCTTCTGCATTTCCCGGCGGTAGGCATCGTGCTCTTCACCCAGACGTTTCTGCAGCGAGCGGAAGTGTTCTTCGCTCTGATGCTGCGCCCGGGCGCCAGCGTCCGCCACCTGCTTCTGAAATTTCTCCGCGTTGGAATTGAAGTGCTGGCCCACCGCTTCGGCCATCTCTTCGGACAGCCCTTGCGCATTCTGCTGGACAGTTTGCAGTTGCTGTGCCACCTGCTGCCGGAATCCTTCCAATGCCCGGAGGATGTTCTGCTCGATCATCGTCTGGGCCGATCCCAGCACCTGCGCCGATTGCTCCTGGGTCTGCTTCAGCACTTGTGTTCCCAGGTCCTCGCGCAGGCGCACCCACAATTTCTCTTCGACCTCGGGAGGAATATGTGACAGCGAAATATCGAACCGGCTGCGCTTGGCATCTCCCTGAGCGACCTTCTCCTTGAGCGCTACCACTTCCGCATGCAGGGGCTGCACAAACTCGGCCACAATGGCGCGCATGTCGTACTCGGTCAATTGCGCATGGCCTTTTTCGGAAACGATCTTCAGTCCGGGCGCGCCGGGTTGAGCTTTGTCGCTTCGCGGCATCTTGCGCGGAGGTTGCGGGTCGTCAGAGTGGATATCGAGCAGCCGCCCCCAATCTTCGGGGCATGACTCCAGTCCCCAGAAATTTTCCGGCTGGTCGAGCTTGGCCGCCAGTTGCCAGCCATGCTGACCCGCGCCCATCGGCTTGCAGTCAACCACGTGCGCTTTGGCGGCGCCGCCTCCCTTGCGCCGGAACTGTACCGGGATGCCGGCCTCGAGTCGGGTCGGAGAAAATATGGCACAACCATGCGCGCTGACCACCAGGGTCTCGCATATTTCGGAAAAGGGCGCGCTCGGCTCCAGGCTGGTAACGGCGATGGGAAGGGTGATCGGCACTCTCGAACTGCGCCGCATGGTCTCAGGCACATTCGCACTATGCATGTTGTCCCTCTTTCATGGTGTCCCGCTTTCCTGCCGCGCTTTGCTGACCTGCGTTGCAGGAGAGCGTGCCGCTTGACCTGCGGACCGGCTCAAAACTCTGCACCACTACCGTAACCCAACCCGCGCCATTCAAGGAATTCCAGTAGTTCCGCCCGGCGTCGTCAGCGGGGCAGTTACGTTACACATCCCTCGGTAACCGGGTAATGAGACGGTACAGTGTCCAAATTCCCGCCGCCGATGACCAAGAAACAAGCCACGCATCCAACGCATCTGGTAGTAGGTTGTGTACAGCATCAGTTACGTCGAAGGAATCGAAAGCAGCCATGACAAATTCCCTCCTGCAACGGCTTATCGAAATGTGCTGCCGGCACGAGTTCACCTGGCCGCACGCCGGCGTCCACGGAACCGCCTACCAGGCCTGTCTGCTCTGTGGCGCGGTGTATTCCTATGACTGCTCAACTATGCGCCGCACCGGCCGCCTGGTTACGCCCGCAGATCCACGCTACCCGCCGCTGACCGAGAGCCAACCGGCCGGCGACTAGACCCACAAGTACGAGGGTTCCCCGTTCCCCGTCCAAGCTCGCTTGGGCGGGGTTTTCAATTACGAGAGGACAACAGCGCAAGAAAGCCCCCGCCGCCGCTTAAGACGTTCGCGGAATATCAAGCCCCAACCCCTTCATATCCTGCAAAAAGCGCCAGCGTTTTAGCACGTCGGCCCCAGTCTGCTACCATCGAGCACATGGCTATCCAACGGATGGAGCATGTCGGCATCGTGGTTGACGACCTCGCAGCCGCGGCTGAGTTCTTCGTCCAGCTCGGACTCGTGCTGCAGGGCGAGGGGACTGTCGAAGGTCGCTGGGTGGACCGCATCGTGGGGCTCGAGGGCGTCCGGGCGGACATTGCGATGATGCAAACTCCGGACGGCAACGGACGACTCGAGCTGACGAAGTTCCACTCGCCGTCAAACCAGGGCGACAACCGGCAGGCGCCGGCGAACACGCCGGGTATCCGCCACCTCGCCTTCGCCGTCGAGGACATCGACGCGGTGGTTGCCGGCCTGCGAGCCCGCGGCACTAAACTCGTCGGCGAATTGGAGCGCTACGAGGACAGCTACCGGCTCTGCTATGTTCGCGGCCCGGAGGGAATCATCATCGAGCTAGCGGAGAAGATCGGCTAACGGATCGAGTCCGTTGCCGACTCTCAGAGGTTCATTGCGTGGGAGCGATTCTCCAGCGGGTCGGACCGGGACGGATCTCATATGCCTGACTCGACCCCGCCCACATAGTGCACAATCCAGCAGCCCGCCTTCCGCGGAACACGATTCAGGTTCAGATTAGCCAGAAGTTCCCTGCGGAGAATGTCGTCAGTGAGTCTGGGCGGTGTTGCACTGCGAGCTTGAATATTCGATCCGCTCGAGGGAGATCGGGCGCATGCGTAAAGATTTCTGGTTTTTGATCGCGCTTTCTCTGCTTTGCCTGGCCGGCAGCGCTGCTGCGCAGAGTGACCCCACCTGGACCGAGCCCTTTCCGCCGCACCGCGTCATCGGGAACGTGTACTACGTCGGCAGCAAGGGACTGGCCTCGTACCTGATCACGACACCGCAGGGACACATCCTGATTAACAGCAGCCTGGAAACCTCGGTTCCGCTCATCAAGGATAGCGTCGAGAAGCTTGGCTTCCATTTCGACGACATCAAGATCCTGCTGATCAGCCATGCCCATGGCGACCACTGCGCGGGCAGCGCTCGCGTGAAGGAAATGACGGGCGCCAAATACTTTGTGATGGATGCGGATGTACCGGTAATCGAATCCGGTGGCAAGGCTGACTTCCAGTATGGCGCTTCCTCGAATGCGCATTTCAAAACCACAAAGGTGGACCGCGTGCTGCACGATGGTGACGAAGTACGCCTGGGAGACACCGTGCTGGTCGCACATCTCACGCCCGGCCACACCCGCGGCACCACTACCTGGACCACGAGAGTCAGCGACAGCGGCAAGTCATATGACGTGGTAATTGTGGGCAGTCCAAACGTGAATCCCGGATACAAGCTGGTGGGCAACAAACAGTATCCGCAAATTGCTCAGGATTATGAACGTACGTTCAAGGTGCTGAAGAGCTTGCCCTGCGACGTGTTTCTCGGCGCCCATGGCGACTATTACGGCATGGAAGCCAAGTTCGCCCGGATGAAGCC
Source organism: Terriglobia bacterium (assembly GCA_963801595.1). Classification (GTDB taxonomy): domain Bacteria; phylum Acidobacteriota; class Terriglobia; order Terriglobales; family Acidobacteriaceae; genus JAIQFF01. Next base: position 99,622 of record CAWDFW010000016.1, read on the forward strand.
GGGTGGAGCGAACCCTTTCATCGACGGCGAGGGCTACATGAGCTATGTCGCCGAAAGAGAACAGGCATTCCGGGAAGAGCTCAAGAGACAGTCGGGAAGACCGTAACGTTTCCTGGACTCTCGAGGATGCCCCGGAAATCTACATCCTCTTCGGAAGTACAGGCCCATTCGTGCTCCAGCCGGTATCTTGCACCTGCCGATTAATATGCCCACAATCAGCAGGGGCGTTTACCCGGTGAAGATACTTCTCGTTGACGATTCGAAGCTGGACCGCGCGCGCGTCAGCGAGTGCCTGGAAGAGTCCGGCTTCGATTTTGTCACGGCCGAAAACGGCACGGACGCCTGGGAAATTCTGCAGGCCCCCGATGCTCCCACCTTTGCCTTGCTGGATTGGGTCATGCCCGGATTTGACGGCATCGAACTGTGCCGCCGCATTCGCACTCTGGGGTCAAACGGGACCTATATCTACACCGTCATGCTGACCGCCAAGGACCGCAAGAAGAATCTCCTCACCGCGATGGAGGCTGGCGCCGACGACTATCTGGCCAAGCCGGTTGACCCTTCGGAGTTACGGGCCCGCATCCTGGTGGGAAAACGGATTCTCGATCTGCAGCAGTGTCTGAGGTTTTCCGCCACCCACGATTTCCTTACCAACCTGCTGAGCCGCGCGGAAATTCTGGCGTCGCTCGAGCGCGAACTGGTCCGCACCCAGCGCGAAGGCCGGCCGGCAGGGGTGATCATGGCGGACGTGGACGGCTTCAAGCAGATCAACGACACTCTTGGCCATCCTGCCGGAGACGCAGTCCTTGCCGAAGTGGCCCGCCGCCTGAAATCAGACCTGAGGTTGTACGATGTGGCCGGACGCTACGGCGGCGAAGAGTTCATCCTGGTGCTCCCGGGTTGCGACCTGCACACCGCCGCGCGGCGCGCCGACGAAATCCGGCGTCTGGTTTCACGGGACCCGGTCGTGACGCCCGCGGGCGCACTCTCCGTCACCGTAAGCATGGGCGTGACCGTCACCGGTTGCGACCTGGACACTACCCTCGAAACCCTGCTGCAGAACGCCGACGCCGCCCTCTACCGGGCGAAGAAGGCCGGACGCAACCGCGTCGAGGCGTTTTCGCTGACCCTGAAGCTGGACGAAAAATCCCGATAGCTGCGCCGGCCCAATCTTGTTCCGATGGTTTCGAACCTGGGCGAGGCTGCCCCACCCTTCGTGTTTTTCGAAGGGTGGGAAGCGCTGCCCTTGATCAACACATCATCTTCGTCTCCGCTACGGCTTCGAGGTTCCCACCCTTGCGAAGAACGCAAGGGTGGGGCAGCCTCGGGGCTGGATAGGAAGAGAAGGGTCAGCAAGCGCACCTGCCTACGGACTGGGAATCGTGGCTTGCGATGGAGTTGAGTACTGGCTTTCCAACCCTCCCGCAGCGACTGCGGTACTGACATAGTAATAAGTCACTCCGGCTTGAACCGAACTGTCCACGTAATTCGTGCCGGCCGTCACTACCGGATTGATCTTCGCATAGGGGCCGCCTGGCGATGATCCGCGATAAACGTTATATCCCGCCACTTGCGAAGGGCTGGGGGTCCAAGAAAGACTGACGGTGTGTGATGTTGCTGCCGTACCCGATCCAGACAGAGTCTCGACCACCGGCGTATTCGCGGCATTGCTGGTGAGGGAAATGCTCCCCGACGCGGCACCGCTGCTTTGTGGTGTGAAAGTCAGCGAAAGCGGGGCGCTCTGTCCGGCGGCCAGAGTCGTGGGCAGCGACAACCCAGCCAGACGGAACTCCGCACTGGTGGAAGTCGCCGACGTGATGGTCACGCTTGATCCGCTGGCGGTCAGCGTTGCCGTCATGACCTTGCTGGTGCCCACGGCCACGCTGCCAAAGTTCAATGCACCCGCGCTTGACGTCAACTGCCCAGCCGAGACGCCCGTGCCCGACAGAGCGACCGAAAGATTTGAATTCGCCGCATTCGAAACCACGTTGATGGATCCGCTCGTGGCGCCTCCAGCTGTAGGAGTGAAAGTCACGCTGAAGGTTACACTCTCTCCCTGCCTCAGGCTCACGGGCAGGCTCAAACCGCTCAGGCCGAAACCCGCTCCGGTGACGGTGACCTGCGAAATCGTCACTGTCGAACTGCCGTAGTTGGTCAGTGTTTGATACTGCGTCCCGCCGCCGCCTACTTGAATATTGCCGAAAGCCAGGCTCGATGGGCTGGCTGCGAGCGTGCGATGGTGCCGGTAGTAACTGCTAGAAAAAGCCACGCTGGCTGCGAGTGCGGGAAACAGAAAAAGTGTGGAGGTTATGATGAGGAGTCGAGAGACAAGGGGCCGTTGAATTATCTGGGGGAATGGCATGGCCCCCAGTTTTGAACTCTCAGGAGCCAGAGTGTAGGGCTAACTAGGGCATTTCCACACCCGGAGGTTCCTAGACCACTGCGTTACTCGTTAGGGCACGGAGAGCCCAGGCTCGGCGAGTCTGCGCTGAGTCCGCGCAGCCGATCAGACAAAGAAGGGCGTCGCCATTTGGCCTACTCTCCTTTCATCTCACGCTCAAGCACCGCCAGGGCGTACAGTGCATCTTCGATCCTGTGTCTTTCCGAATGATGGTCGCTGTCGTGTTCCAGGTCTCGTAACCGTCCGGCGATCGCCTCACGCGTGGCGGCAATCCGTTCTGGAATCTTCTGCGAATCACCTTCCATTACGGCCTGTTCATACAGCTGTTCCCACTTCTTATTTTGCGCAAGCATGCTCCGCCTCCACAGACGTGTAACCCAAGCGTACCAAGGGGGCCGGCGATACTCTGTGCAGTATTGACCAAACCGTTTTCCCCGTTGCGCGCCAAAATGGTGAGCAGGCCCGTCCCCGGGTCAGTGTCTTCATGAATTGATGCGGGAAGTTGGGTTCATCCATTGGAACCCCGGGAAGTCCACAGCTCACTGCTGAGCATCGTTCTCCGATACAAACTTCCGCACCAAAAGTCCTGACCAAATTAAATGTCAGACCTGTGCAGTTTGGAGCAGCGTACACGTTCTTTCCACGCCTATGCTGTATCCATTGAGGAAATGAACCGTTGCGCCGAAGATGGCTGATGAAGGCCTCCTGGAAAGAAGCACTCTAACGTGACCACTGTCGTCAAGAATCGGAAACCAAAACTCCGCAAAGCCTCTCAACCACCCCTGTCGCATCCAGGAGCGATTCCTGACTCAGACCGCGCCAGGAAACCGCGCCTCTCCGAGCCCGCCGCCACCGACCAGGAACTCAAACCCGGGGATCGCGTCGAGGGTCTGGGCAACTTCGGAAAGCCGACGGGAGAGTTCGGCACAGTTGAACGAGCTAACGAAGATGACGCGGTCGTCAAGTGGGATGACGACAGTCGGGTCAGACTCCACCAACCGTGGCTCAAGAAGGTTTAGGCCGCAACAAGGCCGGATCGATCTACAAGTGTTCACCTGCTTACGCGTATATATACGTATCGGCATCGCCGGTCAACAACCACGGCGCTCCGCCCGCGGCCAGTTTAGACCTGAAGCTGCGGGCTGCAGTCATCACCCTGATAGCTTTCCCAACGCTACTCGGTATTGCGGCGGACCCACTGTTGTTGGAAGCAAAGAAATGTGAACGCGAGTGCTCGTTTCGGACTCACTTTTATTCGTCTAAAGAAAATATGAAACACGTTAACCTGTGGTTGTTGATCGCTCTGCTGGGAGTTGGAAGCCTTCTGGGCTGTTCAAAGGTATATACAACGGCCCCCGTTTCGTCGAGCATCCGCAAGCCATTTGAGGTTGGTCCCGAAACGACGAAGGGTAAACCGTCGGCATGCATAAAGTGGGTTCGCGGATCAGGGCGAACAAGCAAGCTGCTGCGGAAGGCAGTCAGGATCTCTGACCCTGCAGCTGCTGCGGTCGACCGCGAGAAAAAACTTCAGGCCGATAACGAAGACCATCCACAGTAGTTGAGTGTTTCCAGCGGAGCAATACAGTCACACGGCTATGCTGCCCCCCCGACACATCTGGGAGCTTATCCCAAATTATCCCCAGTGTGTTCTCAGTGGCGCGATTCGCATTGCATGCAGGTCGCATTCGCCATTTCGCCGTTGGCGCGTGGTTGTGACGAATCCGATTGTGCTTCAGTTGAGTCACCGGTCGCTCGTCGAACAGCCCTCCCCTGAAGTCTGCCCAACACCCAGCGTAAGCCTCTTATTTTGAAACTGTATAAAATTGAACAGTCGTAGAGGCCATGAAACGAGTACGTTTCAGCATGTAAGTCCCAACAACGCGGTCATGGGTTAGTGTCGGAATATCGACGTTTGACCCTCACGACCGCGTTACGCTCACTTTTCACCTCTACCCCGTTGAGCGCACACTTCAAGCCGAACCTACCCGGGTTCGGCTCTTTTTTATTCGCCGCTCTGCCGACGCCGTGGGCGGTATGCTCCAGCCCCAGGCTTAGAACATCAGCAAGTGAGGCCAGCGGATGGTCTGGCATGCCATTGGGGGATAGTCCCTTATTCGGCCAGGCGTTCACAATTGGCCAGCTTGTCGCCAAAAGAAGATGCACACTGCGGGAGTGAAACACGACCGGATAAGAGGTTTACGATGCTAAATCCAAAATTTCCTAACGAGATTGGCGGCAACTCTCGGGCAGTCAGAAGCCCGGCACCTGATACGGGGCGATATCAACACTCAGCCTGTACCGACATCGAGATTTTCAAGAGGGGAGACATCTTCCAGGTCTGCGCCAATCGCAAGTGCCCCAATAAAGGCGCTGGTTGGGCCCTTCTAGAGAAACTCGCGTAATACGAATGCCGCGACAATAAGCTGATGACCTTGTCCGAGACGATCGGCGAAAGGAAGTCTCGGGCTATTTGTGATCGTACTCGAGCTTCGGGTACCAGTCGGTGCCGCGACCTTCCGGCGTCAGATCCAACATCAGCCAAAGAGGGTCGAGGTCTGGGGCACCGCGCATGCGTTTAAGGGGTCATCTCACACAGGACCTCAAATAGACTCGGTTTTGCCGGGACACTCGGACGAGAGAGGGCAGTTTGAAGTTAGACAGGGAGAAGTTGTCCGGGCCGCTGGGGTATGAACGGCAATCGAGCGCTCGGCGGTCAGCCAAGTCCCGGCTCGGTTACGGTCGTGGGGGATCGGAGTCCGAGAAAAACGGTGAATACGGCATTTGAGGTTCCTCGGCCGGATGGCATTACTGGGCGCGGTGACCAAGCCATGACCGAACGTGGACGTGGTATGAGGCAGTTGGCCTGCGATCTCGCGACATCCGCCGTCGCCTGTACTCGCTGTCTCTTGCTCTGCCCAAATCAGGGTTGTACAACATGCCAGCGTCAGCAGAAGTCTAAACATCATGCGGAATTTCATCTTTACGTCCAGTCAGTGTCCCGCCTTGCTCGGGAATCGAGATGTGTCCGCGTCCTGCATTTGAGGTTTCTTATTTTCCCGGTCACTTAAATCCAGCCCGAACAAAGGGTGCTCGTAAGTGCCTGTGATCTTGACCGGCATCACGTAGCCGGCATGTTTTTTCTTGAAGAAAGGGTCCAGCACTTTCAACATCATGGCCTTGATCCCGTGCGTCGTATTCGACGGTTCGGAATCAGTCCTTAGCGTCCCGCGAAGATCAATCTTTTCTGTGATCAGATTGTAGGTTCCTTGCATCTGGGCCAAGGCGCCGGGGACGCTAAACGAAAGATTGGAGAATCTAGCCGTGCCGTCTCTCAGGAGAACGTGTCCCTTTAAGTCCGACAGCGCCGTCGCAGGATCATCCTTGTCCTTTTGCGTCTTTTGATGCTCTTCTTCGCTGAGGGCTCCCTCGCTGAGACGGTTGACCCCTTCTTGTGTGTCGGATTTCGTAAAGCTCCCGGCATCTATTCCGAAATCACCCTGCAATACAACTTTCTCTAGAAAGGGCCGTTTTCCTGGCGGGATGGCGACGTTGGCGCGAAAGCTTACTGTCCCAGACATCGGCGCTCGCGGCGACCTGGTGAAGAGCAGTAGAATGTCCTGGATCCGCCCATCGTTTGCCGCTAGTTCGACTAATGCGGTCTTGCCTGGTTGCCCGGATCTTCCAGCCACACTTCCCTTCGACCACACCGTCGTTTTCAAGAAAGTTGCAGCTACTTTCTCCAAAAACGTGTCCCCATTCTCGCCGTTCACCACTGCGTGGAACTGAGTGCGCAATTGCACTAGATGGGAGCTTGAGATCACCGTGAAGCGCGGCGTATCAGTCAGGCCCTGAACCTCGATGCGATCGAGCACGCCTGAGAACTTACCAGAAGAAGAAAGCAGCCCGGCGATGCCGCGGAACACACCCAAATCCGCCTGTTGAAATACGTATTCTCCCGACACCGCAGTTTTGCCTACATCGTCTGCACTCCAAGGACCAAATTTGCCCGTAGTTGTTATTTCCCCCGGCGGCTCCGGGCTTGAAAGGGCGGCTTGAAACGACGCTGGGCCACTAGTGCCAACGTTTCTAAGGACAAAGTTATGAAAAGAAAACTTCAGTGGTTGCTTCTCCGCCTCCCGCGAGGCCACTTCAAGAATCCCTCCGTCCGCGACTAGTTCGTCGATCACGACAGGCGATCTCTCAGGCGTTTGAAAGTGCTCATTGGAGCCCTGCGGAGGTGTTAGAACGCGCATGCCTTGCGCACGAACGCGCCTGACGTGCTTTGTGAAAAGGCCGGAAAAACTACCCTCAATATCTAGCCTTTCGATCGTGATCAGCGGTGGCGACCCAAGTTTCGGATTGTGCTGAAATGTCACGTGTTCGAGAATGCAACCCGGGCGCGGGAAGTACGTAGCGTGAAATGTACCCGCATCCACCCTGCTCAGGCTCGCGGCCTCCAATTCCTGCAAGACCGCTTTGCGGCTGAATGGCCAGTGCCATGCCAGCACGACAATGGCTGCAAGAAAAATGACTCCGATTGCCAATACGACACGTGCGATGAGCTTCCAAGTTTTCCTGGACGAAGTGGGAACGATTACCTGCTGCATTTGTCCGCACCCGCGAACTGAAGGTTTTTGAGGCGAGTAGTGGACCCTGGGTTGCCAACAGTCAGATAAAAGGAGAGCCAAGAGCTTGATAGCGGGATTCATGGCGCCGGGACTCGTACTACCTTATCTTCAACTCACAGTTCATCGTCCGCCCAACAAGTTAATGACCAGCACCACCAACCCCACAACCAGGAGTAAGTGGATCTGGCCTCCGCCGAAATGTAGACTGAAACCCAGAAGCCACAAAATCAGAAGTACGACAAGAACCGTCCAAAGCGTGGCAACTTCCTCATGAGCACCGGACTCATCGTTCTGCAGCATGCACCTGTTCAAGACTTGCGCCCTCGCAATTCTGCAATGAACTCCGAGGAAACGCCCGTGTTCCCGAGAATTCGGGCTGCATTACTTCTGGCAGCTGTCACTGACCATGGTCAAATCCGTGACCGTCATATGACCGTGCTCGGTGTCGTGTTTATCCATGCCGTGCTCTTTCATCTCCTCCTTCGTGTCTTCCTTCATCCCGTGGGCTGTGGCGTTTGATACCACGCCTGTAATCTTGACCGTATGCCCGACGTGTTCGTCGAGTTTGATGCTGTCGCTCTTGATCTCCCAGGTGCCGCCGCCCTTTGCGGTAAAATTGTACTCGTTGGCATCCTCGCCTTTCTGAAGACAGCCCGTAAGAGTCCGCGTTTTCTTGTGGGTGGTCTTTGTGGTTTCCTGTGCCGTAGCCACTCCGGCCGCGCCGGCAAACACGAACAATGCAATAACCCCGGTCACGATTCTGAGACTCATCATTAGCCCTCCAAACGTTGAACTTGCCCGCAAGTCGAAATGATAAGAGTGAGCACGGTGGCGCGACTGGTCAAACTTGCACACTTTGTGAAAATAATCTAGCGGGCAAGAAGGTGGCTCGACAACACGTAGGGCAAGTAGGAGCAAACGGATCACAGCGCTTGCATCCTAACTATATTAGTGTAAAGTCACAATCGCAGGATGAAGCTCCCATAAGGTCGCTACAGGCCCACGATCATGCTCAAAATCTTCGAATGCCATTCCTACAACATCCACGGGCAAGGCCTGGGGAAGTTCCCCTCCATGCTGCGAGTCGAGGCGAAAGCCATGCTGCTTTAGTTGCGCTTGCATATTTTGGCGGGCACTACAATACTCACTATCAACCGGAGTTTCCACGATCATTCGGGACGAACTCTTGTCCGCAATCTGCGAAATCTCCATGACAACATCGCAGTCTACCGCGTTCACACTTGCGTTTTGCAAAAACGCGTTCGCAATATGAAAAACCTCAAGTTCTCGCCCAGTTCGTGGCGCGTCGGGAGGTATAACGGGGTCTTGTGACCAGGTAAGAATGATCTCAACCGAGACTTCTTGTGCAGCGATATTAGGAATTGGGACATGCTTGGCTAGATGCCGATAATCAGCGATGTCCGGCTCAACGGGCAGACACTTGCAGAGGTTTTTGGGCGTCGGCTGCAGGAAACCGAAGTCTTGCCCGTTGCAACTCACGGCAGGTAAAGCTAGGAGGATCGTAATCCACGTAAACCAAATCTGTTCATGCCAATTGAATTTGCGGTTCACTGATACCCTCAGATGCTACCCACAACTGCAAGGCTGTATGGCTCAATATGTGGACAATGACTGAATTGATTTCTGCGCCGGAGTTTGCGCCTTTTTCCTCAATCCGTAACAGCATAGGCTTGGAAAGACTGGTTCGGCTGCTCCAAACTGCACGGTTCAGATAATTACTTTTGTTCAAGGTGATCCTACGATTGTTTGCTATTTCCGGGGCGCTTATTCATGTTGAGTGAGCGGGCACGGTTTCTCGGAGACCTGGATCGCAAATGGCAGAACCAGAGAGCAAAGCAAAGAAGACGAATGCATTCATGAAGCCGATGCAGCCCTTTGGACTTATTTGGTCTTGTCGGGGAGTGCGGTACCCGTCGGGTGCAGTCCTTCTATCAGGGCAGTAAGGTGTGTCCAGAGTTTTGTGTAAACGACCGAGTTTTGTTTTTGGGGATGGGGTGCCGGGGAAGGGGGCGGTTCCCCTGCCCCGGCCCATCTCTGTAGAAGTGGGATGCTCGTTCATTGGGTAATTCTCTCCAAGGCCGGCATCCGTTCCGGCCACAGAATGGTGAAGTGGTTCAGGGCTTCCCGCCAATGATGGATCGGCATGGTCCACTTCTTCGCGGCTTGCCGAAGCGCAAGAAACAGCAACTTCAGCGCCGCCTCTTCGTTGGGGAATCCGCCGCGGGTTTTGATGATCTTGCGCAGCGACCGGTTCAGCGATTCCACGCTGTTGGTGGTGTAGATCGCTTTGCGGATGTCCGGCGGATAGTTGAAAAACGGCGTGATGCGCGCCCAGTTCCGCCGCCACACCTGGCTCACACTGGGATAGGCTTTCCACTTGCCCTCCAACTGCGCCAGATGTTGCTCGGCCTCGGCCACCGTGCCGGCACGGTAGATCAACTGCAGGTCCGCCGCCACCGGCTTGCGCGCTTTCCAGGGCACGTAGTTGAGCGAAGCCCGCACCAGATGCACGATGCATAACTGCACTTCGGTACGGGGATATACTGCCTCGATCGCTTCCGGAAATCCTTTCAGCCCATCCACGCAGGCAATGAAGATGTCCTTCACGCCACGGTTCTGCAACTCCGTCAGCACCTGCAGCCAGAACTTCGCCCCTTCCGTCTGTGCCACCCACAGCCCCAGCACTTCCTTCTGCCCCTCCAGGTTGACACCCAGCACCACGTAGATCGCCTTGTTCTGGATGTGGCCCTCGTCGCGCACCTTCACCATCAGCGCGTCCAGGTACACGATCGGATACAGTTCTTCCAGCGGCCGGTTCTGCCAGAGCTTCACTTCCTCGATCACCGCATCGGTCACGTTGGATATCAGGGTCGGAGAGACCTCGATGCCATACATCTCCTCCAGGTGGCCCTGGATCTCCCGCGTCGTCATCCCGCGCGCGTACATCGAGATGATCTTGTCGTCGAAGCCGGTCCAGCGGGTCTGCCCCTTGGCCACGATCTTGGGCTCGAACGTGGCCTTGCGGTCGCGCGGGGTTTCCAACTCCAACTCGCCGAAGTCGCCCTTCAGAGTCTTTTGGCTTTTCCCGTTGCGCGAGTTGCCTCGGTGGTGGCCCACCGGGTCGTGCTTCTCGTAGCCCAGATGATCGGTCATCTCGGCTTGCAGGGCCCGTTCCAGGATGGCTTTGGTCAGCTCCTTGAGCAGACCGTTCTCCCCGATGATATCTTCGGGTTTCTTGTAGTCGGTGAGCAGTTGATCGATCAGCTTCTTGTCGATGGCCATGGAATTTTCCATTTTCTTCCTCCCATGGTCGTTTACACAGTTCTATTTACACCCTCGGGCAGTAGTACACTTTTCGAGTTTTTCATTCCTCTCCTTGAGCATACCGTCAAGCGCAGCAATTCGTGCCCGATCTACTGCACCCGTGGTCATTGAGTGATACACTGCTCCCGAAATTCCACCAACTACATAGATGAGCACCAGAATGCCCATTTTCTTCATGATCTAGCTCCCTGTTGCTGGAACACCAACCCGTTTGCGCGGCTCTTAGATTGCCAAAGAGGAGCAAATGGGTGTATCAAGCGCCTCCTCGGATTGAACTCCCAACACCATGTTCCCAGCCCTTCATCAAACACCCGCAGCAGACGGTCCGTAAAGTCACAAGACCGACTAGCGATTGTCCGCTACAACTATGTGTCTGTTGAGTATGTCCGCGGCTTGAGTAAGCGTCAGATCGTCGGATACCTGGTGGAAGTCCCGACGGTTTTCCCTCTTCTGCACGCCGATGCTCTTGAACAAGAGAGCCTTTCCTGTCATCTCCACACTCATGCTAGTCATATCCCAGTGGCCTGGGACAACCTCTGCCTGCCCGACTTCAAAGTGGCCGCCCTTGTCCAAGTGTCCCAGCAGGCCGAAGCCAAATTTTACGTCCTGGTTGAGGTGACCATTGAAAGCAGCCAGTCGCTCCTGTTTGCAGTCGACCCACATCTCGCCTTCCATATCGTGAAAAACGCGAGCCTCCAGGGAGGGCGGACGAAAACTCGGGTTTGCTCTAAAGCTCAGCCGTACCAGGTTTCCGTCACCACCCGCATAGTTGAACACAAATGCATCAGGCAGCATCTTGAACAACCGTCTCCCCTGTAAAGTCTCAGCGTCCAGGACTCGCTGCAATTTTCGTTTCGCACTTTGACTGGTCATTAGCTCCTGCACCCGCTGGTCCTCTTCCTCCTGTTGTTTCGCAGTAAGGGAGTGGTCATTAATAGAAAGGAGTCGACTGAGGGAACCTTCTTTCGTCTCAATGATTTCCTCGACCTGTTTCTTCCCATACTGTTCTTTTTCTAGTCGGTACATCCAGTTGGTATGGTCATCTTGGAATCGGAGTTCGTTGGTGATCACCCGCCGTGCTAGGTCGTTGGCCGACACTTGGCTGCTGGGAACGGACTGAGGATGTGCCGGTACGCTAAGAAGAACGTAAGCGTACGCCGATGGCCGTCTGGACAGGCAGATGAATGAGGGCCAAGCTCGCGAAGTGGACACTCAGAGATTGTGTCCACTTGGAGCGCAGATGGACACTTCCCAGCAAGTAGCAGTCATTCCCAGAGACAAACAGGGTCCGGTCTCGCCAGTGCGGCAGCGGCGGAGTATCGCCGAGAAGCGGCGGATTGTCGAAGCGACATTGGCGCCCGGTGCGTCGGTGGCGAGGGTGGCGCGGACACATGGGGTGAACGCGAACCAGGTGTTTGGTTGGCGTCGGCTCTACCAGGCGGGAAGACTTGGGGAGCAGAAGGCGGGGATGAAGTTGTTGCCGGTTCGAGTAACTGAGAGTTTGCCCGCACCGATCGCGGTCGAGCATGCGGTCGCCGATCTTCCGAAAAGGCAACCCAGCACCATTCACATCGAACTGCGACAAGCGCAGGTGCGCATCGAAGGCAGCGCTGATCCGGCTTTGGTTCGCGTTTTGCTGGAGTGCCTGCGAGCATGATGGGGTTGCCGGCCAACACGCGCATCTGGATCGCGGCGGGGGTGACGGACTTGCGGCGCGGCTTCACGGGGCTGAGCGCCTTGGTCGAGACCAAGCTGGAGCAGAAGCCGTTCTCCGGGCACGTGTTCGTGTTTCGGGGACGGCGCGGCGATCTGATCAAAGTTCTCTGGTATGACGGCGATGGGTTGTGCTTGTTCGCGAAGCGATTAGAGCGCGGGCGGTTTGTGTGGCCGCAAGCGGCGAGCGGCACGGTTTCGCTGACGCGAGCACAGTTATCGATGCTGCTGGAAGGCATTGACTGGCGTCGGCCCGAGCGCACCTGGGAGCCGCAGTTGTCGGTGTAACCGGCGAGATTCTTTCCACAACTTTTTTCGCGCCAGCGCGGATGAAAAGGCCAGTGTTCATGCGATACTCCGCGCATGGCGGTGACTGCGCTCCCCGATCTGAACGTGCTTCCTGCCGAGGCGCTGCGCACGCTGATCCTGGCCCAGTATCAGCAACTGATTACCCAAGACGAGCAGTTACTGTCACGGGAGCGGGAAATCGAGCATTTGAAGCTGCTGCTGGTCAAACTGCACCGGATGCAGTTTGGGCGCAAGTCGGAAAAACTGCAACGGCAGATCGAGCAGTTGGAGCTGCGGCTGGAAGAGTTGGAATCGAGTCGTCGAGAGCCAGAGTCCAACCTGCCCGAACCGACTCCCGTTACGGTCTCCTCGACTCCAGCGAAACCGGCGCGTCGTGCCCTGCCCGATCATCTGCCGCGGCAAACGCGGACCCATACGCCGAAAGAAACCCTATGTCCGCAATGCCAAGGCGAACTGCGCAAGTTGGGCGCAGATGTTTCGGAGATGCTGGAGTACGTGCCCGCCAGTTTCGTGGTGATTCGTCATGTGCGCACCAAGTTGAGCTGTACTCAGTGCGACTGCATCGTGCAGGCGGAAGCGCCGAGCCGTCCGATTGCGCGCGGTATGGCCGGGGCGGGGCTGCTGGCGCACGTTCTGGTTAGCAAGTACTGCGATCATCTTCCGCTGTATCGGCAATCCGAGATCTACGGGCGTCAAGGTGTAGAACTGGAGCGCTCGACGATGGCCGATTGGGTAGGCGGGAGCAGCCGGTTGCTGGAACCGCTGGTGGAAGCGCTACGCCGCTACGTGACGGCCGCGAGTAAGTTGCATGCCGACGACACGCCGGTGCCGGTGCTGGCTCCGGGCCAGGGCAAGACCAAGACAGGGCGGTTGTGGACGTATGTTCGGGATGATCGACCTGCGGGCGACACGGGGGCTCCGGCGGTGTGGTTCGCCTACTCACCAGATCGCAAAGGCGAGCATCCCGCGCAGCATCTCGAAAAGTTTCGCGGCACGCTGCAGGCGGATGCCTATGCGGGATTCAATCAGCTCTATGAAGATGGTCGCATCCAACAAGCTGCATGCTGGGCGCACGTGCGGCGTCACTTCTACGATCTGGAACAGGCGCACAGTTCGCCGGTAGCGCGCGAAGTGCTGCAGCGGATCGGAGCGCTGTACGGCGTCGAAGAAGAGATCCGCGGCAAGCCCCCGGACCAGCGCCGCGCTGTGCGCCAGACGCAATCGAAACCACTACTTGACTCTCTGCGACAGTGGTTCGAGGCAACCTTGTCCAAGCTCTCGCGCAAGTCGGAGACCACAGTGGCCATTCGATACGCGCTTTCGCGCTGGAACGCGCTGACACGCTATATAGAAGATGGATACATCGAGATCGACAACAACGCCGCCGAACGCTCGTTGCGTGGCGTGGCCCTGGGCCGGAAGAACTACCTGTTTGCCGGATCAGACGCGGGTGGAGAACGCGCCGCTGCGATCTATAGCCTGATCGGTTCGGCGAAACTCAATGATCTCGATCCCGAAGCCTATCTGCGGGAAGTGCTGACCCGCATCGCCGACCATCCCATCAACCGCATCGAGGAGCTATTGCCTTGGAATCTCGTCGCCAGCGTGCCGCCCACAAACGCAACTCCAGCCTAAAAGACACCGCCGGAGCGAACCATTCCGACAATGCGGGCCTACCGCACATCGCCGCGCTGATCTCCGATGGAGAAATCACCGTGGGTATGCTCAATCCCGTGGGATGTGTGGCCGTGGCCACAGACGGCCACAATAGCTTGGCCATGCTAAAGCGCCGACCAGGCGAGACGCTAGCACAACTGCTCATTCGGCTCGATCAGGCTATCGAGCGCGCCTGGGCTGACGAAATCTACACCGACGAGATCAATCCTCCCGTTTCATCCACCTTCCGAGCCACCCGCAAACGCCGAGATTAACCTCCTCCGTCAACACGGTGTAGCCCGTACGCTTACAGAAGAACAATGGCCAGTGCAAAAGCTACGGAACTGTGTACTTGCCTCATTGCATTTTCCATGCATAGCTGGGGCTATGTCAGCGCAGCAGTTTGCGTAGGCGCAGCCAGCATGATCAGCAACAACGCAACGAAAATCACGGAGCTGCAGACCAGCAGCAGGATTTCGCTCAGCATATCCGCGTTCATGAGATCTTCACGGTGCATCTGCGTCTTCTTCTCCCGTAGGTCAGCACGATTGCGGCCCCGGGGCGCGCCATCGAGGCTCTTCTCAATCGCGGCCGTACTATGTCTAGAGACCCGCCTCACGACGGCAGGCCGTCTGGTTGGGCGGCTACCTGCTCTCTCTTGAGACACCAATAGAATCGCCCATTTGCTTTGGAAATACTGTGCAGAACGGCTCATTTCAGGAGGCTGCCCTCACAGCCCAATAGTTTCTGTAACTTCCCTGTTTACAATGCGGTTAGCGCGGCCAATGGTACTTTAGTGTTGGCGACCGCCCAAACGAATTCTGACGAAGGTAGAAAGCGAGCTAAGATCATCGTGAGGTAGGAAAAGGGCAGAACGGAACGCACCCCGAAGGGAATTTTTCTGTGAGAGCCTTCGTCATCATGGCGCTGGTCCTGTGTTTGGGCTGGCCAAGCGAGCTCGCAGCCTACGCCGTCCTTGCGCATGAGGCGATCATTGACAGCGTGTGGGACACCAACATACGCCCTTTACTGGTGAAGCGTTACCCGAGTGCGACCGCAGAAGAAATCAAAGAAGCGCACGGCTATGCCTACGGCGGGGCCATTATCCAGGACATGGGTTATTACCCGCATGGGAGCTTCTTCTTCAGCGATTTGACGCACTATGTGCGGAGCGGAGACTTTATCCTCGCTCTGCTCCGGGATTCCAAGGACCTTAACGGTTACGCGTTTGCGCTTGGGGCGCTTGCTCACTACGCCGCGGACAGCGACGGTCATCCCATGGGTACGAATCGCGCGGTTCCGATCCTGTATCCCAAGTTGAAACAAAAATATGGCGACTCGGTTACGTACGAACAAGACCGGCTGGCGCACGTAAAGACGGAGTTTGGATTCGACGTGCTGGAAGTAGCGCATGGTCGTTACGCTCCGGATAGTTACCACGACTTCATCGGCTTTGGAGTTTCCGCTCCTCTCCTGGAGCAAGCCTTTCAGGAGACATACGGCCTAGATCTGAAAAGCGTTCTTTCTGACGAAGACAAGGTCATCGGCTCGTACCGTCACGCTGTCAGCCAGCTTCTTCCCAAGGCGACGCGCATTGCCTGGAGCCTGAAGAAAGACGACATCATGAAGGATCAGCCCGGCATGACAAGAAAGAAGTTTCTCTATAATCTTTCTCGCGCCAGCTACCAAAAGAACTGGGGAAATCAATATCAGCCGCCGACCTTTTGGGAACGATTTCTTGGCTTCCTTACTCGACTTCTCCCAAAGATCGGCCCCCTAAGAGTGCTACAACTCAAAACCCCTACGCCTGCGACGGAACGACTATTAGAATCGAGCTTCAACGCGACTTTGGATCGCTACCGAGATCTGCTGAGCCAGGTGGGCACCGGCCAGCCGGCCTTGCCGAACGACAATTTTGACACCGGTGAAATAACGGGTCCGGGGAAATATCGGCTCAACGATGAGACGCATGCAAAGTTGCTCCACGCGCTGGCGGGGCATAATTTCAACGGTGCTTCGCCGGAGTTGCGGGCCGAACTTTTGGAATTCTTTGGGCATCCGGATGCGCCTTATGCGATGAAGCGAAAGCCAAAAGACTGGGCAAAAGTTCAGGCCGATCTTGAACAATTGAAGAAGGGGGCTCCGGCCGTGGTTACGGGAGAGAAGGACTAACCTTCTTCTTCGGCGCCTTTTCGAATAACCTCCGGTCGTCAAATTTGTTTTTCTAAGCAGTGAAGCCGGGCCAGAAGTCGCGAGTTATTCTTGAGGTTTGCATTCATGAGTCACACCTTGCTCTCGGCCGGTGCCGGGCGCCTCTCTCTGTGGTTGGGCGGCGCCACGCTCGCATTGGGAACGTTTGTCCGTTTTACAAGGGAGTTGATCGAAGGAGATGTCAGTGCCATGGACAGCGCGATCCTGCTTGCGGTGGCGAAAAAGCGTATCCCATGGCTTACGATCACGGCCTTGGACGTGACAGCTCTGGGATCGATCACCTTGGTGGTATTGTTCTCCGTCTTCACTCTCGTGGTGTTGCTTGTCTTACGGGACCGACTGGGCGCCCTCCAGTTGCTTGCGGCTTCGGTGGGAGCAGGAATATTAACGCTCTAGCTAAGAACCTCATCGAAAGGATTCGTCCAGGGGAGGCCCAGCAACTCATCGTGGTGTCGGGCTTCTCCTACCCGAGCGGACATTCGCTTTCGACCTCCGCGCTTTACCTGACGATCGCGATCATCGCAGGCCGTTATGTACAGCACCGGGGCGCAAGAGCCACAATTGTTCTGGCTGTATCGGCGGTGCTGATCATGATTGGCGCCTCACGCGTGTACCTTGGCGTTCATTATCCGACCGACGTCGTGAGCGGTATCTCACTCGGAGCGGCTTGGGCGCTACTGCTCGCCGGATTCTTCACACTCGTTGGTCATCGTAGCTCGTCATGAGCTCTTGTAGCAGGGGTTCTCCCCCCTCAAGGACATGGGACCTCCTGACCGCCGCCTACGTAGCATTGTCAGCTACTCGACTTTGCTACCAAGACCGGTTTGACCCAGTTCAGAACAGACAACAGAGGGTTAGTTTTTGGAAGATGACGTGGGTCTGCGCAGCTTCGACGATTTACGGCAATTGTTGATCACCAGGCTCGGAATCCAGGAGGCAATAGTCATCATGCGAGCTAAGAATGAACTACCCCGGTTCCGGGATGCGCTGACTCTTTCAGCTCTCCTCTTAGTGTTGCCCGCGGTATATCCAGCCCAAGAGGCAGATCGCTTCCAGCCTTTTCCCTCTGCGCTGCAGGCGGGGCGGCTCATTGATGTTGCGCCTCAGTTAGGACCGCAGCCGCCATGCGGAAAGGGAGCCGTTCGGCCCTATCCGGGTCCAGATGATTTGGCCATTGTGAAATCATGGAGCAAGTCTCGAATTCGGCGGCAACTGGAAACCGCCCGTGTGCACCGGTTGGACAGAAGTGGGCTTTACGACCTTGGTGACCATAGCTGCGCGATTTCGCCATACCTCGGAGGCTGAGGGCTTGCTTGGCCACATCGGGGCAATTTCCGAACTCGCGGGCATGCGCTACTGGTCGACCACTCACAAAAAGTGGCAAGCATTAATTGTAGACGCCTACGCTCTGACCGACTCGCAGCCTGGTCGGCGCCGAGAAGACTTCACGTCCGACGAGATGAAGGAAGGCAAGGTGCTCTACTTTGAACAGGTCGATAACCTTTCTGGCAAAGCCATTTACCGCATGCACATTGTCGAGGCTTCGGCGAGCCGCCTCGTCTTCGATGTCGAGAACGTCAGCACGATGCGCTATTACTTCATACCTATCCTTCACCCGGGTGACTTGCAGTCGATGTATTTCCTGGATCGCGAATCGGACAATGTCTGGCGCTACTACAGCATCGTGCGCGTAGGAAAGAACGCCAACGGGCTGATCATGGGAAATGAGTCTTCCTCGGTCAACCGGGCCGTTGCGTTCTATCGTTACCTAGTCGGAATTCCCACCACCCAAGAGCCGCCGGGGGCGCGATGAAGACAAGCAGTCCCACATCAGATGACCCCGCTTGAGTTCAACTCCAGATTGTTGGCCCTGAGAATTCTTTTGAGTCCGAGCCCGTTGTCCCTAGCTGGCGGGGGAGGACAGGTGGGGTTTGTAAGCGGTTGGAGAATCATGTAGAGTAGACAATTTTCATAACGGTTCAGAACCACCATCCTGTGTGTCGTCAACATGAGTTGAGCTGCAGTCTCGCCTTGTGTGAACCTAAACGTCGTTCTCCCTCAGCGATCACCCAAAACCGGCCACTGAGTATCACCTGAAAACCGGCCAACGAGAGTAGCGTCCGGGACATTGAATCCCGTGGAGGCTTGTAGGCTCCGTGGGCATGGCCAATGTCTTGAACGAAGAGAAGAAACAACAAATCTTAGCTCTGGGACGGCTGGGCTGGTCGCTGCGGCGCATCCAGCAAGCGACCAGAATCCGTCGCGAAACTGCCAGCGCCTACCTGAAAGCGGCGGGGATTGCGGTGCGTGCGCCCAGTGGCTGGGGACGGCGCGAACCAAAACCGGCCAACGAAGTGATCACCGACTTTGGCGCGGCAAAACCGGCCATTGCGGTGATTTCCGATTCTGTCGACCCCAACATCAACCCCAACCTCGAAAACCTTTCTAATAAGGGAAAAGCAAAAGCAACTTCAAAACCGGCCAACGAGGTGATCACCGACTCTGCCGTGGCCCCCAGCCCCAGCGCCTGCGAGCCGTACCGGGAAGCCATCGACTTGGGGATCAGCCGCGGCCGCAATGCCATGGCGATCTGGCAGGACTTAGTCTCCGAGTACGGTTTCGCCAGCAGCTATCAAAGCGTGCAACGCTTCGTGCGCAAGCGGCGCGGAGTGCAAACTCCCGACGCTCGCGTCGTCATCGTCACCGCGGCTGGCCAGGAGGCGCAAGTCGATTACGGCACCGGGCCGATGGTGCGCGATCCCGAGAGCCGCAAGTATCGGCGCACCCGGCTGTTCGTGATGACGCTGGGCTGCAGCCGCAAGTCGGTTCGTCTGCTGACGTTTCGCTCCAGTTCGCGCATCTGGGCCGAACTGCACGAACGCGCTTTTCGCCGGCTGGGCGGTGCCACCCGCATCGTCGTGCTCGACAATCTGCGCGAGGGCGTGCTCGTCCCCGACGTTTACGATCCCGCGCTCAATCCTCTTTATCGCGACGTGCTCGCACACTACGGCGCGGTGGCCATGCCCTGCCGCATTCAAGATCCCGACCGCAAAGGCAAAGTCGAATCGGGCGTCGGTCATGCGCAGAAAACACCGCTGAAAGGCTTGCGCTTCGAGAGTCTGGAAGAAGCTCAAGCCTACCTCGATCGCTGGGAACAACGCTGGGCCGATACGCGCATCCACGGCACCACCAAACGGCAGGTCGCCGCCATGTTTGCGGAAGAGAAGCCCACGTTGTTGCCGCTGCCGCTGGAGCCCTTTCGCTATTACCAGTACGGCGAGCGCATCGTGCATCTGGACGGCTGCGTCGAAGTCGAGGCCGCCTACTACGGCGCACCGCCAGGCTGGATCGGACGCGTGCTGCGCGTGCAATGGGATGAGTTGTATGTGCGCCTGCTCGATCCCAAGACCGGGCAACTGTTGCGCGAACACGTGCGCCAGAAGCGCGGCTGGTATCGCATTAAAGAAGAAGATCACCCCAAGCGAACTCCACTGCGCACTTCCCAACTGCTATGGCGAGCGGGTCGCGCCGGATCGCACATCGGCGCGCTCTGCGATGCCATTCATCGCCAGCAAGGCGAGGTCGGAGTGCGCCGCATTCTGGGCGTTCTCTCTCTGGCCAAGAAGTACGGCACCGCGGCAGTCGATGAAGCCTGCGCCGCCGCGCTCGACATGGGCGTGCAGGAATACCGCTTTGTCCGCCGCTATCTGGAACGCTGCCCGCAAGCCCCACTCAGTTTGCAGCAAGTCGATCCCCTGATCCGCGAGCTGGTCCAGTACCGCGATTTTATCAACTACAGAACCAAGGAGACAGAAGAATGAATCTGATCGAACTCGATCGTGCGCTCAAACAACTTCGCCTGGGCGGAATGGCCGCCGTGCTGGAGACCCGTCTGCGTCAGGCTCAAGCCGAACCGCTCGCCCCCATCGACCTGCTATCGTGCCTGGTCTCCGACGAACTCGCCTTGCGTGGCGAGCGCCTGCTGGAGCGGCGGAAAAAGCAAGCCCAGTTCCGCGACTCCCAGAAGACTCTCGACAACTTCGACTTCACTTTCAATAAGAAGATGAATCGCAGCCTGGTCTTCGATCTGTCCACGGGCGCGTTCATTGCACGCCATGAAGACGCCTTGTTTCTCGGCCCACCCGGCACCGGCAAGAGTCACCTGGCCCAGGCCATCGGCCACGCCGCCATCCAACAGGGATACCGCGTTCTCTATCGCGAGACCCACGCCTTGCTCGATGATCTCGCCGAAGCTACGCTCGACGGCACCCGCAAAGAGCACATGGAGTTCCTGGTCACCGTTCCCCTGCTCATCGTCGACGATCTCGGCATGCGCAAGCTGCCGCTCACCGCCGCCGAAGAACTACTGGAGATCATCATGCGCCGCTACGAGCGCGCCAGCACCATGCTGACCTCGAACCGTCCGGTGGAAGACTGGGGCAAACTGCTGGGCGACGCAGCCGCCGTGAGCGCCATGCTCGACCGCTTACTGCACCACGGCCACGTGCTCAAGTGTGGCCCGCGGAGTTGGCGCACTAAAACCGACTTGCCACCACAGGAGGCGGCAGGGTAGAACATTCTCAGTCCCAGACGGCCAATCCCGTTGGCCGGTTTTGAAGTGATAACCGTTGGCCGCTTTTGAAGTGATCACTGAGGGTTCTCCTGATTGGCTCTTTCTGCTCCAAGTGCGGCAATTAATTCAAGGTCTGATTATTCTGGATGCAAAGCCAGAGTTCTCATCGGAGATTGAGGCAATAGCCCATAACCGGCGCTTCGAGGGTCCAGCGGCTCATAGGGTCAGATGGATTGGTGAATTCAGTTAGCCAGTCGATTCCCGAAAGAATGCCATGGTCCAGCAATCAGACTTGATGGTGTACTGGGCCAAGAAATTGTTGGAGCTCGAGGGAGGATATCGCAACGAGTGGCCGGACGAAGCAAAGCGGTTCTATGCGGAGTGTTAGGGTCTGATCGACTCCCCTCGACCTTGCTGACTTTGCGGGAGAGCACCCCGGAACACGGCCGTTCTCCGCGATTGATCAGCTCCGCAACGCTTATTTACTGCGAAGAGCTGGCTTTCTGATTCTTAACCTGCAGATTATTTACAACCTGCTTCACGTTGGGCACGCTCGTGGCCAACTTCTCCGCACGGTCGCGCTTGTTCTGCGAGTTCACTTCTCCGGTCAGCGTAACTACGCCGTTCTTCACTTCGTATTTCACGTTGTCGTGCATCTTGTTCTGGATCAGCGCAGCGTCCAGATTCTTCTCGATGCCCTGATCCAGATCAGAGTTCACTGCCTTTGCTTCTTTTTCAACGCCCACGGGAATCACGGCAACCTGATTCGCGACAACCTGGTCGCCCGCCAAAGACTTTGCGAGGGATTCGGCTTGTGCCTTGTCGTTCTCGCTGGCGACTTGTCCACCAAGGGTCACGATGCCCTTGTCGCGATCCTGACTGACGGTGACATCCTTGAAGCCGGCTTGATCGAGCGATTTGCGAATACTGTCGGAAACATCAGGTGACTTCGTGGCCGTCTGCGAGCATCCCGCCAGAATCCCGACGGCGAGCAGCACGACCATGGCTACTGACAACCTGAGCTTTTTCATATTTCTCCTTTGATGAATTCGAGATGGAATCGCAAACCGTAATGAAGGGACGGCTAAAGCGTGTTGCGTTTAGCGGCCGGCTGTGTTCGCGCCCGGCGGACTTGAGCTAAAATCATTTCGACGTTATCAGTACGGCTCTGTGTCAATCGAACCGTCCTGAGCCCTCCATCTAAATCCACTGCAGCTTAAGCCTGTTTTTTCTGCTCTTGATCGTGCTTCTCTGGTTCCGACTCCGGGCTCTTGGGCTGTGCGATCGGGACGGCCGGTTTCTGTTGCACTGGCTGGTTCGGTTGGTTTCCCGGTTTCTGCTCCGAAACGGGCTTCTGCGGATTGTTGTATTGTGGGTTGCGACTTTCTTGATCTGACATTTTATTTCTCCTTTGCTGGTCTTTACTGTTGTTGGACGTCCGCCGCTCTCTGTCAGTACTCACCGGGGAATGGCGGGTGCACAGGTTACTCCGAACGCAGGAACATGACTCCGGGAAGATCCGCCTATTTACTTCGCGAGCACTTTGTCGATCTGTCCGACCTTCTTTTCAACTTCGCCGGCTTGTCGGGTTTTTCTCCTATCCTGCACGCGAACGCGTTTTCGTTCCCTACAGTTTCAGAAGTCTGTCAAAAAAGGAACGATAGCGCTGTAGGGCAACCCGCAGGTCTTCAGTAGACACGTTGTCGCCGCGGTCCCACTGCTTTTCCAGGTTCGATCGCTCGTTGACGAAACCTTCCGCGAGTCGCTGCATCACCGCAGCGACCAGCTTGTCCGCGCCTTCGACCGTCCGGCGCGGTTCGTCCACAAAACCGGTCTGTAGGCTACTCCACTGCGATCGGAAATCTCCCATCTCCGATTTAGAAAACAAGGGCATGGGCTCCGAGACTGCAGTGGCTCAATCCAGAGTTTCCGGCTCTTGGCCTTTCACCAGCTTCGGTCCTTCGGGCTGCCTTGACAATGCCGTCGCTCGCCACTTCGGCCGTCGGAAGTCCCTCTTCTATTCTCGTCAGTTCAGCCATTACGCCACCTCTTTCCTTTCCACAATCGTTGGTACCTGCACCAGTTCCTCAAACAGAGAGCGGTAGTGAATCATCGCCGTTCTCAGATCTTCCGTTGTTGCCGCGTCTTTCCCAACCCGCAGCGCAATCTCGTGCGCAGACCTGTAGTTCTCCACCACTCGGGGATGGTCGACGGAAATGTCGGCCGCACGTTGATCGAAATCGGATACGGGATAGCCACGAGTTTTCATTAAGGAGGACACCAGGTCATCGGCTTCTGCAACTGCCCCTTTTGGGGAATCAACGAAACGGGACTGTACGGACGCCCACTGTTTCGAAAAGCGTTCGCGCTCCAGCGGATCAAGATCGCGAATGGTGAGCTTCTCAATCCGCTTCTCGCGATCCGCCAATTTCGCTTCAGCCTTTCGTTCGGACCCATGTTCCTTCACCGCCCGCTCGTACTCGGGCCCAAATTTCTGCCGCAGGTCGGCAGTCGTACTCCTGCGTTTTCGCATGTACAGCCAAGCAAGTACTGCGATGAGCAGAATCGCCGCGGCGGCGAGCACAATCAGCTTTGGATCCATCAGATTTAGATTCATCGAAACCTCCCTAACATCAAGAATGTCCACAAAACCAAATTCGTTCACGACATTTCCTCGGCCGTTTAGAACCTCTGTGAATCGCCAGTATCAAACTTTAGAACCTCGGAAAACTGGTCAGAATTGATCTTCTTGCAAGTTAGTGCAACTGCATCTAGCCGAATGTGTGGGATGAGAGAGACAATCATCAACGTTGTCCCGCCTGTGCTGAGTTCAACGCTATCCTTGCCGCGGTCAAGACTCGGTGATTCCGGACACACACACCGGTGATTTTCGACACCGGTCAAAGCATCTCGTTACAATGTCGGCGATGGCGCCAGCGGATAAGCGCAAACTGTGGCGGCAGCCTCAGCCTCAACTTTGATTCATCGCCGGTTGTCGTACTATCAGCGGAACAAGCCAAGCATGTAGGCGATGAGGAGAATCAACAATATTGTCCCCAGCCCTATGCCAGCCCCGCCGCCCGGACCCCAGCGGGTATGGCCGTAGTACCCTCCCCCGAGGCCAAAAACCAATATTAAGGTGATAATGAGTATCAGCATTGTCGGACTTCCTTGTCTTCGACGAATCGCGAATTGGCTCGCTTTCCTCAACTGTGCGGTATTTCCGTGCAGCACCGGAGCTTAGACATGCCTGGCCACAGAGATTTCAGCGATTCCGACTTCGGATTGATCGATGAACACCTCTGCATTCCTAAAATTCCTTCGCTGCACAATTCAGTACTGGCAAAGTCCAGAAGCCGCAAGTCCCTGTCAAAACAATTGCTAGTGATAACGGGGCCACAGAAGACACCAGGTCTCACCCGGACGAACCAGCGTAGGCGCTAGTGTGGTCTCTGTCGTTGTTGCACTCTAGAAGCACTGTCGCCGGAATCTGCAGTACACGAATGGTTAAGTCGTTCTTGGTGGTCACGCGAACTGCAATCCCACCCGCTTCAGGAAACGGGTCTAAAACCACTTCAAACCTCTTCGCCATAGAGTCGAATGCGCCTCGAAATTGCACAGCCAAGATGTTTGAGGTGGGCGCAGATGTCCGAAACTCAGCGGAAGCCAATACTGCCATTGGTCATGACACCTCCTGGGCACTGCTCGTACTCTACTAAGGTCTGGAGTTGGGCGTCTGAGCTATAAGGCACACATCAGAACCATGAGTGCTCCGCTTACCTATCAGCTTATCTTCTGTGAATATCTAACGAATCAAAAGGCAGTAGCCGAATTGACGTAGCCCCCGAAAACTGGACCGCCTAGAATGTGAGTTCTCCCAACCCAGGAGAGGAGAACCGCCATGAAGGGCACGCGACACAGCGAAGAGCAGATCATCGCGATTCTGAAGCAAGGTGAGGCCGGATTGACGACGGCGGAGTTATGCCGACAGCATGGGATCACCGAGCAGACGTACTACCGCTGGAAGGCGAAGTACGGCGGCATGGACAGCGGCGAGGCGAAACGGTTGAAGCAACTGGAGGACGAGAACCGGAAGCTGAAGCATGTGGTGGCCGAACTGACGCTGGATAACCGGGCATTGAAAGACGTGCTCTCAAAAAACTGGTAGTGCCTGCGGGACTTCGGGCAGTCGTGAGCTACGTCGAGGTCGAGTACCAGATGAGCGAGCGGCACGCCTGCAGGCTGATGGGATTAGGACGATCAACACATCGCTATCGGGCGCGAAAATCCGAGCGGGACAGCGAACTGCGAACTCGCTTGAAAGAGCTGGCAGCCAGGCGCATGCGGTTTGGCTATCGGCGACTGACAGCGATGCTGCAGCGGGAAGGAATGGCGGCCAATCACAAACGCGTGTACCGGCTGTACTGTGAGGAAGGTTTGGCGATGAGGATCCGGCAGCGGCGGCGGATCCGCTGGAATGGAGTGGTAACGAGCCCAGCCGCCACGAGGCCGAATGAACGCTGGTCGATGGATTTTGTGAGTGATTGTGTGAGCACGGGGAAGGTGATTCGGATGTTGACCATCGTGGACGATTGCACGCGGGAATGTCCGGCCATCGAGGTCGATACCTCGCTGGGTGGACTGCGAGTGCGCCGGGTGCTGGATCGGATCGCGAACCAGCGAGGACTACCGGAAGCGATCGTTCTCGACAATGGACCGGAATTTCGCGGCCGGGCACTGGCGGCCTGGAGCGCAGAACGTGGGGTGAGGCTGGAGTTCATCCAGCCCGGTAAGCCCGTACAGAACGCCTACGTCGAAAGCTTCAACGGTCGCCTGCGCGATGAATGCTTGAATGCGAACTGGTTCACCAGTTTGAGCGACGCACGACGAAAGATCGAAACTTGGCGGCAGGATTACAACGAACAACGCCCGCACAGTTCGTTGAACTACTTGCCGCCGGCAGAGTTTGCACGTACAGCAGCGGAGATCAGGGCATGAGGAAAGCTAGTACAGCGCGGCTGGAGCAAGGGACTCAAACGCCGTCCCCTGTTCCAGACCTCATCCCCGCTGAAATATCAACTGAGAACTCACATCGGGATTGGTACAGTAAACGGGGGCACTTCAGAATAACGTAAACTACTTCCAGATGTCGGTGATGACGGAGGTCCCCTGCACTGACGTGATTTAGCTGGTCGACCTCGTCCAGGATCGCTTCGAAAGCTATGGTTGTGCCTCTTTCATCGAGGCTAAGGGGAGAAAACATCAGATGGACTGCTTAGTTCAGAGGATCTGAAAGAGGATAAAAGGGAAACCAGACCAGTTGCTACATAGCAGACTGGACGGAAGTTTCTTTGATCCAAATTGACCTGTAAACGCACCAGACTCGTGAAATCATGGATATATGAATAAAGGAAAAACAAAAAAGCAATCGGCCAAAGCGACACTCGCCGAAGTCATCAAGGAAATGGCGAAGCCGAGAGTGGCTAAATCTGCAAGAGAGAGAGTGGTCCGAAGGTGAGCTCTAGTCGTGGAGAACTACATTGAGAAGTGAACTGTGGACTTGCAGCCCGCCGTTGTAATGAATAAATCCCAATTTTCTGAAACGGTTCATAAAGAAGCTGACCCGTGAGCGGGTTGTGCCCACCATCTCAGCTAGCATCTCTTGACTGATCTTGGGAACTACATTCTCAGGTTTGCCTTCCTTGCCAAAATGAGCGAGGAGCAGGAGGATCCGGGCCAGCCTTTTTTCGCTGGAATTGAAGAGTTGATCAACCAAATCCTCTTCGTATCGAATGTTCCGCGTCAGCAAATACGCTACGAACATGTCGGACAGAGCGTGCTCTCGGTGGAGAACCGCTATCATCGCCTTCTTCTCGATACGTAGAAGGTCGCAATCTGTCATTGCAGTTGCAGCAGACATGCGGAGCGGCTGACCTGCGAGGCAACCTTCACCAAAAAAGTAGCGGTCGCTCAATATGCCTATGGTTGCTTCCTTGCCATTGTTGGACACGACCGTCAACTTCACTTTACCTTTCTGAATATAGAACACTGCGTCAGCCGGATGCCCTTGAGCAAAAACCGTTTGTTTCGTCTGAAAAGACACAATTTTCCTGCCCTCGCCGATGGTGGCAAGAAATATATTGGGGGCAAAATCGCGCTTTCTCTTGACACTCATAAACTGGCTGGTTCTGGTATGAAGTTCGCCCTGAAAACGCGGGCTTATGAAGAATTAAGCCAAAATAGGGAGGGTCGTCAATAATTATGGCGCCGTGAACGGAGGAATCGCCACTATTTATTTGCGTTTGGTTTCAAAGAGTTGGAGATCTAGTCAAAGGTGAGCAAGTGCCAATTTGAACATCGCGGGTGTCAGCGAGGTTGCCAGAAGCGGTTCTGCGCTGTGTCAGTTGCTTCAAGATGGGGATGTCGGGATCGGCGTAGGTCCAGAGCATGAGGAAATCTTCGTAAGCGGCGAAAAGAGCGTCGAACCAACCCTGTGCAGTATTGCTCAGTATTGAACGAACCGTGAATGAGACATTTCTTGGAATCAGTGTTGCCCTCTCTGCGGCGAGGAGGTAGACCCGTGTGGACTCTTTCAAGACATCACAAGAAACTGACCTTCAGGCAATCCCGCTCTCAACTCGAATTGCTAGTCCTGGAGCGCACAGAATCACTGCAGAACCTTTCACAGCGGCTTCTCAGGGTACAGGATGAAGAGAGGCGCAGAGTGGCTCGTGACTTGCATGACAGCAGCGGCCAGACCCTGACAGCGTTAAAACTTTCCATCGGATTGCTGCAAAAGGAACTAGCGAACGACGAACGAATGAGTAAGGAGCTAACCGGCATAGCGCTTTTGGCTGATGAGGCCCTTCAGGAAATTCGTACAACCTCCTATCTGCTCCATCCGCCAATGCTGGACGAGGCAGGTTTCACTAGCGCCGCGCGGTGGTACATCGAGGGTTTCGCCCGGCGTAGCGGGATGAAGGTGCGGACAGATTTTGCGCCAGAGGTGGAGCGATTACCCAACCCGATTGAGACCGCGCTTTTCCGTGTGCTACAGGAAAGTCTAACGAACGTTCATCGCCACGCGGGAGCATCTGAGGTAGAGGTTCGCTTTCTACGAGAAGCCCACGCTGTGATTCTTGAGGTGAGAGACTACGGACGTGGCATACCACAGGAGTTGTTGAGCCGCTTGGGTCAGTCGGTTCGGGATTCCGGCGTGGGGCTGTCCGGGATGTGCGAACGGTTGAATGAACTGAAGGGAGACTTGGAGATAACATCAGCCGATCCTGGCACGCGGCTGCGGGCTATCGTCCCTCTGTCTTCCCAAGCAGCTGCTCACGCTCTTCCCACGCGGTTGCTCACGGCTGCAACAACAAACCGTGCCGTAGACCAGCTTTGTGGAACCTTCATGGCACGGGCCGGGAAGTTGCCGGCACTCACGCGCTCAGCCTGGGCAGGGTTCAATCGAGTAAGGCGCATTCTGTTGAATGTGGACCGATGGGAAACGGCTATGGGCGTGGCTGCAGTGCTGGTAATTGCTTGCTCGATTGGCTTCAGGGATCGCCGCCCCCGTCATCCTCGGGGGTTTCAGAGCTACCGGCATCAAATGCGCTCGAGCAGCAGATACCCTTCGCACCTGCGCTGGGTCGAGAGCCGGGTGAGAGGAAGACTTCCAGAACCATGCCGCGGCGGCCGTTGGACAAAAACATCCGAGTTCGGTATTACTCAGACGACGTGACGGTACGCTATTTCACTCCCCAATCCCAACCGCAGCAGGTGCCGGACAGGAACATCCGAGTCCGGTACTACTCAGACGACGTGACGGTGCGCTATTTTCTTCCCAAGCTAGTAGTAGCGCTACCCTCGACTCCCAATGGACGCCCCGCGCAGTCAGTGAGCCGCAGGGACGGGTCATCGATTTTGACTGATATAGCCGACGAAGTTCGATCTGATTGATTGTGGCGTTAAATCGCCATCTCTAACAATGTCGGCGGCGTCAAGCACGAGGTACTGCGCTACCTGGCCTGCCGTCCAGTCGTTTTCTCGTTGTACCTGCGCATACTCGTCTGGGACGGGAGCGTTGTTTGGATTGCCGTACTGATACGCTAGAGATAGTACAAGCGCACGTCGAAGTGTTGAGAACGTTTGAAAGAATGGTCGATGGAGCGCCCAAGGTTCAGACGTTTGAGGCGGTCACTTCGACCTTCCATAAAGTCGCCGTAGCAGCGTAGAGGTCTGTAAGCCTGTCCCACGGGAGGGCGGTTAGACTCCGTCTTCCCGCGTGACGAGTGCCTAACCCGTCGTCGCCCACGAACTTTCGGCAGTTCCGCCGCGGGCTGGTGGGCTCTCAGGAAAGCCGCGTACCTCATGTATCCGAATGCGATCCTGCACGAAATCCGGCAGCTCTACAATGTGAGTGACCGTCTTGACTCTCTGGCGGAACAACATCCCCTCGTCTCAGACGCACTCACCGGCATCTCGGGAAGCGTTCGTAACACGGCCACGCTGCTGGAGGTGGTGGTCGCGATCAAAATACCGCTGCTCTCGGGCTTAGATCCAGCAAATGCCTGAGTTGCTCGCGGTCTGTAAGTATGAAAGTTCGGCGCGGAGGCTAGTCGTGGAGAACGACGTTGAGAAGTGAGCTGTGAACCTGTAACCCACCTTCTACGCCCCCGGCGTACTGAATGAATCCCAATTTCCTGAACCGGTTCATGAAAAAGCTCACCCGCGAACGAGTGGTGCCCACCATTTCTGCCAGTGTCTCCTGACTGATCTTCGGAACCACGGTCTCAGGCACCCCTTCCTTGCCAAAATGAGCGAGCATAAGAAGGACGCGGGCTAACCTTTTCTCGCTGGAATTAAACAGTTGGTCAACCAGATCCTCTTCATATCGGATGTTCCGTGTCAACAAATATGCGACGAACAGATCGGAAAGGGCGTGTTCCCGGTGAAGCGTGTCCACCATGGCCCTTTTCTCAATTCTCAAAACAGCGCAATCCGTCATTGCGGTTGCAGTGCCCATCCGGAGAGGTTGGCCCGCGAGCGAACCTTCGCCGAAGAAACTCCCATCACTCAATATGCCGATCGTCGCTTCCTTGCCAGTTTTGGAGACAACGGTGAGTCTTACCTTGCCCGTCTGCAGATAAAAAATTGCGTCTGCGGAATCTCCCTGCGTGAAGATGGTTCGCTTTTTTGGAAAGAGCACAGCTTTCCTGCCCTCCCCGATGGTTGCGAGGAAGTTCTTGGGGTCAAAATCGCGCCCTTTCTTAGGCGCTGCAACGAAAGGCATAGTCGCCCCCCAGGTCAGAGAGTCCCTGAACAATTGCGTGAACTCCCTCAGTTGTTTTATGAAAAATGAAGAAAACAAGGCGAGAATAAAAGTCCTGCTGAGAAGCACTACACTTCACCTACTTTAATCATCAAATCACCTGTGATGACGGAAGTCAATGTCGTAGTTTGCACCCGGAAATGACCACGAAGCAACGCCATGGTGCGAAGAATATCGGCGTACTGGGCAGTATTGCGGAAATTAAAGCTGCTTAATCTTCAATTCACAGTGGGTTTCTGGATTTGCTGTCCGCGTTTGTTAGACTCCACCCGTTCTAGTGCACGTTGCAGGGTCAGCATTTGCTCGCGCATCCAATCAAGACGATCGATGCTTTTCGTAAGACTCGCCGAGTTTTGCCCGCGCTTCGCCATGATGCCGGCAGGATAAGTCTCCCGCGATCCGCCTGTCGGCACGCTGGCGTACCCGGGAGTGTACCGTGTTCCGAGATCCCTGGAAATCGGGCACAACTGAAAGAGGTTGGCATGCGAATGCCCATTGCGCCACCGCCAAAGTTCTGGATGGTCTGTCCGATCATACGCGGCAACGCTATGGCGGAAGTGTAGGTAAGTCAAATGAACGCCATCTCAAAGGGTTGTGGTTGTAACATCGCCGTTACACTCACAACCCAACGGGAAGGTGCCCTCAGGGAGACTCCGGGATCGTAGTTGGTGTAATCGCCTGTGGATTGTTGAAAAAGTCACGTCGATTAGCGAGATGAGATTCAGCAGAAGCATGCTAGAAGAAAGCATCTGCTCATGCTCTGTTTGATTCTGGCTGCCGCCAGGGATGTGGACCGCCCCATCTTCTACTCGGTGGCCGTCATCCTCGCGGGTTATCTGCCCATATACGCGCTGAGCGGGCCGTCGGGAAAACTGTTTCATCCCATGGCCGAAACCATGTCCTTCGCGCTGGTGGGCGCGCTGATCCTGACCCTTACGCTGATTCCTGATCGTCGGAGGCCTGCTGATCATGATGGGACAACGCGACCGCTCTGAAGCGTTGTTCTACTGCTTCCGGCTGGAAGATCAAGTTCCGGAAACCCACCTACTGCGACTCATGGAAAGGCACATCAACTTTGCCTTCCTGCGCGAGAGATTGAAGCAGAGTTACAGCGAGACCGGCCGTCCTTCCATTGATCCCGAACTTCTGCTGCGCATCCTGTTGATCGACTACTTGTATGGCATCACCAGCGAGCGAAAGCTGGTAGAGGAACTGCGCATGCACCTGGCGTGGCGCTAGTTCACCGGTCTGGGGGGTCGATCAGGAGATCCCGCATCACTCCACGTTCTCGAAAAACCGGCATGGACGGTTTCAGGAATCGAAGCTGTTCGAGGAACTGTTTGAGCAGATCGTGCTGCAGTGTGTGGAAGTGGGATGGGTGCAGGGCCAGCACCAGTCGGTCGATGGCAGTTTCGTGGAGGCGAATGCGGCGAAGAAGAGCCGCATTCCGCGAGAACAGTTGGGGGAAGCCGCGCAAGTGAACCAAACCGTACGCCAATACGCGCAAACCGGCTCTTACAAGGCAGGTGTACGCACTTGACTCCAAAGACGGCTCGCCTACTGGACGAGGGCGTTCACCGGATTGGAATGGCTAAGGTGAGCACTCTTGCTCAGACGAGTGTCGCGTGGAGTGCTAATTTCAATTTGCAGGACCGGGCTATGGTGAAGCGAATTGCACCAATCCGGGTCGTTTCTTTCTTTCTGCTGGCTGCTTGTGGGGCGCTGGGCCAGAGCGACCGTTCTTCAGTTCATTTGCTTCCAGGGTTACAGTTTGACGGCTCAAACTCGCCAGAATTGCAGCGCGAGAAGATGCGCACGTGGAACTCACTTCCTGATGCTCCGTCGGCACTGCTTCGGACACAAGCGGAGAAATTTCACACGTTCTTCGATGAAGCGCCCTCGCCTTTGAGACTTGGCACGGTTGACATCAACGCGGGTATAATGCGGGAAAAAGAACTGGGACCGGTTACTCCCCGACTGCAGCCCGGGCTAACCGCCCGGTATAAGGCAGTCCTCATTCCGGAACAGCCCAGCACCTTTTTTGATAAGTACCTCTATCCGTCGTTACGCAAGAAGGACCCACTGTATTATCCTGCGACCAGCGACAGCTTTGTAGGCCGGGCCACCGACGCAGTTTCACGCCTTTTTATAACGCGTAGCGATGCGGGAAAAAGAAGGCTGAACACGTCGTATTTTCTCGGAGTAATGACTTCGGTTGCCATCCACACTGCGTACCGGCCATATTGGGCGCGATCTTCTTCGGCGACGTTCAACAATTTTGGTTCGACGATTGGCAGAGGCGCGGGGATCAACCTCTTCCGCGAGTTTGGGCCTGGTATAAGGCAAATGGTAAAGGGCCACGCGCCGAAGCTGGACTCTAGGGTCGAAGAGCGCATCGCCAACGACCAGACCGCGAAGGAAGACGTCTCCACCCCAGCCAGATAATTCCCC
The DNA here is from genome assembly GCA_963801595.1 of Terriglobia bacterium. Lineage (GTDB taxonomy): Bacteria > Acidobacteriota > Terriglobia > Terriglobales > Acidobacteriaceae > JAIQFF01. The sequence goes on from CAWDFW010000016.1 coordinate 132,237, forward strand.
GGGGTCGGCTCATTTCACTGCACGTCGATCTGAACTCGTCCAAGCCCAGTCCCCTACCTCCGCCTCGCGGGGCGACATGGCGAGGATGCTGAAGGTCAAGGGTTCTCGGTGGTCAGCCTTGCTCACGGCTGCCGAGAAGAGGCCACGCGAAGGCTGCGCTAGGCCGCGGATTTCCACAGAGCAATATTGATCAGACGCATTCTGAGCATCCGACTATTCTCTCGCTACCCCCTTTCCATCAATGCTACTTTGAAGAAACGGCTTCGCATGAATGAAGGTAAATCTCAACCTTGGTACCGGCTATACGCTTCTGCTGTTCTTGAGCTAGACCCCAAGCAGTTGATTGAGCGCGTGGATGCGAGTGAAGCGGCAATTCACGGTCGTCTGTGGGATTTGCGGTGCGACAGCGACCACCATGAAGAGCGTCAGCTAATGGCCGAGGCGCAACAGACCCTAGCGTTATTGCGCCGCCTGACCTTGAACGATGCGGCGCTGGCGCGCCGACCAGATAGTGATGAACTGCGTTAGCCGCGGGTTTGTTGGATAACTGTTGCAGCCAGTCCTGATGGCTGCCTCACCGTCGTGAGCGGTTGCGTGCGTCATGCAAATCTTTCTTTCAGTCGTGCAGAGTCCATCGCGCTTGGCTGGTTAGCGTAGGCTGCACTAGTGCCGTGATGGCTGAGATGAAACATCACATTGTTCACGCGCTGCAGAAATACGTGCTCAACCCGCCGATTAAGATTCTCTTTGCGATGGGCGTCGTGCCGCCCGGATTATGCACTCCTCGAAACGATTGGTCGCACGACCGGCAAGCCGCGCCGCACTCCGGTGGGTGAAGCGCGCGTCGGCAATCGGTTATGGATCGTGGCAGAGCACGGCATGAAGGCAGGATATGTTCGCAATTTGGTGCGTCATCCGCGCGTTCGGGTGAAGCTGCGAAAAGGGCCTACGCGCCCAATGGTACACCGGAACGGCGCATGTGCTCTCGGACGATGATCCGCGTGAAGACAGCGCTGGCTTGCCGGTCGGTGACCGGCACTATAGCGAATTCGGTCGCCGTGCGATTATTTGGGACGGAGTTTCTTACGGTGCGGATTGATTTGGATGAGTGATACTCAGGTGGATTTGTCGACGCTGAGTTCGGAACGGGGTTGACGAGAGTGGCGAAAGCTCCCCACAGAGTTCTTCCGATAAACAGAAGCACTACTTTTTCCAGCTTAGATTCCAGGTGAAGGCGAAGACCGGTTTAGCTTCAGTAACGGGTAGGCGTGTAGTATAGACAGGCAGTTATTTCAGACAAGGTAAGAGGGGGAATACCATGGCGGAATCTCGCTGGAGTGTTGAAGGAGCTAGAGCAAGAACGGCGTCGCTTGGGCCCAAGTTATCCAAGTAATTGGCAACTTGGTCAGACGGAATGGTACAGGTGTGAGAGCTCGGAGACCGAAGCGAACGCTCTCCGCGTCCGCACGACGAAAAATAGCGGCAGTATTCAGAGGGCGCGCTGGGCCAAGGTGAGAGCGAGACAATTGAAGAAGGCCGCCTAGG
>CAWDFW010000017.1:0-9564 GCA_963801595.1 Terriglobia bacterium
TACGTGGCTCGCTACCAGATGACCATGACCCGTCTCAAGTTGGCAAAGAAAGATGCCATGCTGATGCATCCCGGGCCCATCATCCGCGGACTGGAATTGACCTGGGAGGTGGCGGATTGTCCGCAGTCGGCCATTGTGGAAGAGGTGCGGAACGGAGTCCCCGTGCGCATGGCGATTCTGGCCAGGGCGCTGGGCAGAGCAAGATGAAATCAACCTCTGGCCACAGATTTACGCGGATCAACACGGATTGAAACATCAGAAAGGAAATCCGCGACAATCTGCGTGAATCAGCGGAATAGAAGTGGTGAGGGGCGGGAGAAACACGATGAGGACGACAACTTCAATTCCGCGGATTTACGCGGATCAACACGGATTGAAACATCATGAACTTACCGAGAAACTGATCGGCATCTTCTATGCTATCTACAATGAGCTCGGGCATGGATTCCTGGAATCAGTTTACGAGCAAGCCTTTTCGGTCGCTCTGGCCGAGAGCGGCATTTTTTCCAACGACAAATCGCGGTGCCGGTGTTCTTCCACGGACAGAAGATCGGTGATTTCCGCGCCGACTTGCTGATCGACGAGAAAGTCATCGTCGAACTGAAGACGGGCCGAGAGATTGATCCCGGATGGGAAAAGCAACTTCTGAACTACCTCCGGGCCACTCAGATCGAAGTCGGAATGTTATTCAATTTCGGCCCCAGCGCTCAATTCAGACGCTATGTGTTCGAAAATGAAAGAAAAAATCCGCGAAAATCCGCGTGAATCCGTGGAAAAGAAGTAAGGGGTTGCGCATTTGATTAGAAGAGAAAATTACAGCCTGCTGATCAAAGGCGGACGGCTGATCGATCCAGCCGCGAAGATCGACGCGCACCATGGACGTCCTGCTGCGCGACGGGCAGGTGGCCGAGATCGCTCCGCCCGGCAAAACGCGCGCCACCGCGCACGAGAAATTCGATGCGCGCGGGCTAATCGTCGCTCCCGGCTTCATCGATCTGCACGTTCACTTGCGCGAGCCCGGCCAGGGCTACAAGGAAACCATCGCCACCGGCACGGCCGCGGCCGCCGCGGGAGGATTCACTTCCGTCTGCTGCATGCCCAACACGCAGCCGGTGGTTGACTCGCCGGAGTGGGTCACCTGGCTGCAACAGCCGGAGCGCGGCGCGGTGGTGAACGTCTTTCCCATCGCGGCCGCTACTCATGCCAGCAAGGGAGCGGTGCTGACCGACTTTCGCGCCTTGCAGCGCGCCGGAGCGGTTGGCGTCAGCGATGATGGCAAGCCCATTCTCAACGACAGCGTCATGCGCGAGACCATGCGCTTGTCTTCCGAAATCAATCTGCCGGTCATTCAGCACGCGGAAGACACGCGCATGACCGACCGCTGCTCCATGAACGACGGGCCCACCGCGTTTCGCCTGGGCCTGCGCGGCATGAAAGCGGCAGCCGAGGCCTCGATCGTGGAGCGTGATGTGCAACTGGCGCAGCAGTTCACCGGCGCGCGCCTGCACGTGGCCCATCTTTCGACCGCGGACGCCCTGAAGGCGGTGCGCCGGGGAAAGCGCAGCAAGTCGCACGTGACCTGCGAAGTTACGCCGCACCACTTCGCCCTGACCGACGCGGACGTCGGCGAGTACGACACCAACTTCAAGATGAACCCGCCGCTGCGGTCAGATTCCGATCGCGAAGCCATCCTGGTGGCGCTGGCCGACGGAACCGTGGATGCGATCGCCACCGACCATGCGCCCCACGCGCCGCACGAAAAGATCATCGAGTTCGAGCGCGCGGCCTTCGGGATCACCGGTCTCGAGACCGCGCTCGGCCTCGCTATCACACACCTGCATCGTGGACACAAGATCCCGCTCAGCCGGATTGTCGAACTTTTCACTTCGGGCCCGGCGCGGGTGTTCAGCCTGCGGGGGCGTGGCACGCTTGATCCGCGGCAGCCATGCCGATGTCACCATCTTCGATCCGCAAAAGCGCTGGACGTTTGACGCAGCCAAGTCACACTCGCGGTCGCACAATACTCCGTTTGGCGGAGCGCAATTGACGGGGAAAGTCGTGGCGACGATAGTGGGTGGGCGAGTTGTGTATCGGGCGGATTGAGCGATGTAGGCGCGAGCGTCCCGCTCGTGCTGGGCCCATTCATCACTTCGCCTGATTCCGAGAAGCGAACACCCTAGTGACACTTCTGATTTTGTGGGCTATCGTGCGGCCATGAAAAGAGCATTGGTAGTCTTTGCTGCATTGTTCCTGGCTTTGCCTTTTGTCGGGCCGCAGACGGTTTCACCAGAGCCTGAGGTGCGCGAGCGGCCGGCGAGCGCCGACGAGGCGGCCATCCGGCAGATCTCGGAAGACTGGATCCGATTCTACGACGCCGGGGACGCAGCGAAGGTCGCGGCGTTGTACACCGACGACGGCTACTACCTCTCGGCTCACATTCTGGCGTACGGGACGCAGGCGATCAGGGCTTATTGGGAACGCGGTATCAAGGCGGGCGGGCACATCGACTTCGTAAAGCCGCTGACGCTCTACTACACCGGAGACCTGGGTTATTACGCCGGCACCTACCAGGCGACAAACGCGGGTGTGACGGTCGATGGGCGCGTTCTGATAGTACTGAAGAAGGTAAACGGCAAGTGGCGGATGGCCGCGCATGAAACGGTAGTACGCGACCAGCCACAATGAGTCGGCTTTCTCATTTTGAGAATGAGGAGTCTGTATCGGAGCGCACGAGCGAGGACGCTCGCGCCTACACTAATATCCCCATTCGTCTTCCCCACGCCGCTTCAACACTTCCAGCGCCTGCTGCAACTCGTCCTGGGTATGAGTGGCGGTCATGATCGTCCGGATGCGGGCCTTGCCTTCGGGCACCGTGGGGAACGCAATGCCCGTGCCCAGCACGCCTTCCTTGAACAGTTCGCGGGAAAAGTCCATGGTGAGTTTGCCGTCGCCGATGATGATCGGCGTAATCGGCGTTTCGCTGGCGGGCGTGGTCCTGCCGCCGATGTCGAAGCCGAGCAGTCCCAGTTCCCTCTTCCAGAAACGGGTGTTCTCCCAGAGCTTCTCGATGCGCTCGGGCTCGTTTTCCAGAACATCGAAAGCCGCAATGCAGGTGGCGGCCACCGAGGGCGGATGCGAAGTCGAGAACAGAAACGGCCGCGCGCGGTGATAGAGAAAATCGATCAGGTCGCGGGTGCCGCAGACGTAGCCGCCGAGCGCGCCGATTGCTTTTGACAACGTTCCGACCTGGATATCCACGCGGCCGTGCATTTTGAAGTGATCGATGGTGCCGCGGCCATTGCGGCCGAGCACGCCGGAGGCGTGAGCGTCGTCCACCATCATGATGGCGCCGTACTTCTCCGCCAGGTCGCACAGGGCAGGCAGCGGGCCGATGTCGCCGTCCATGGAGAAGACGCCGTCGGTGATCAGCAGCCGCTTTCCGGGCTGGTCCTTGATGCTGGCCAGCCGCTCCTCCGCCTGGGCCATGTTCTTGTGTTCGAAGACCAGGATCTTGGCGCGTGACAGTCGCGCGCCGTCGATGATCGAAGCGTGGTTCAGCTGGTCGGAGATGATGAAGTCTTCTTTGCCCAGCACCGCCGACACCGTGCCGGCATTGGCCGCGAACCCGGATTGAAAGACCACGCAGGCTTCGACGTTCTTGAAGCGGGCGATCCTTTCTTCCAGCTCCATGTGGATTTTCATGGTGCCGGCGATGGTGCGCACCGCGCCTGATCCCACGCCGTACTTGCGGGTGGCCTCGAGCGCGGCCTCGCGCAGCTTGGGGTGCGTGGTCAGGCCGAGGTAATTGTTCGAGGCCAGGTTGATGACCTTCTTGCCGTCGAAAGTGCAGACCGCGGCTTGTTCGTCATCGAGCACGCGCAGGCGGAAGTGCGTGCCCTTGGCCTTGAGCGTGTTGAGTTCGTCAGTCAGGTAGGACAGCGGGTTGGAGCGGGCGGTGCTGGTTGCCATCTGGCTTTCTCCGATTGCGGGTGGTTGCTACCAGTTTAATACCGGTTGGGGATTCAAGAACCAGTTTGCAGTTCACGGTTCTCAGATGTCAGTTGGGCGAGGGACTTCAGGTCGGGTACTTCGAGGTCTGGTTGGGCGGATGCGGTTTTGGCAGCGCCGGCTCCGGGACGGGGCGATGCGCGGTTCACCCAGACGGTTTTGATTCCGAGAGATTGGGCGGGGATTACATCGTGGTAGATGCTTTGCCCGACGTGCAGCCACTGGCTGGAGACTACTCCGGTGCGTTGCTGAGCGAGTTTGAATATCTGCAACGATGGTTTGTAGGCCCGGGCCTGCTGCGCGGTGATCACGTAGTCGAAGGGTACTTCGAGGCGGCGGGCTGTGGCGGCGAAAAGGTCGTCGTCAACGTTGGAGATGACGGCGAGCTGGTAGCGCGCCTTGAGTCTGCCGAGGGCGGCGATCGTATCCGGGAAAGGCAGCCAGTTGGGCAGCGAGTCCGGCAAGGAACGTATCTCGGATTCAGTCGGCGTGAATCCCAGACGCTCGCCGAAGCCGTGGACGACCGACTCGAGAACCTGGCGATAGGGACGGAATTCGCCTTGTTCAGACTCCGATTCGAATTCAGAGTAAAGGCGCAGGAGTTCGGAATCGGAGATGGTCTTGCCGTGGCGAACGAGAATCGGGCGCAGCGCGGAGAATATCCCGGCCTCCCAGTCGATCAGGGTACCGTAGCAGTCGAAAGTCAGGAGACGGAATTGGTCGAAGTTCAACATGCGGCGCGCAAAAAAGCGGACCCAGGGCTGCGCGCCCTGGGCCGGTATTTGAGATGAACAGCTACTTCACTTCGAGTGGCTGTTCCAGCTTGAAGCTGAGAGCGGATTCGGCGGGCAGGACAACGTCCTTGTTGCCGGTGAAAGCAGCGCCGCCGGCACCCGCGCCGCCGCCTGCCAGAGCGCCGATGGCGGCGCCCTTGCCACCACCCGCCAGACCGCCGATCAACGCGCCCAGACCAGCGCCGCCGCCCGCCAGCACGGCAGTGCGCTTACCCTTGCCTTTTTCTGCGCGGACCACGGATGAAGTGGAGATGGACTGCTCAGCACCGCCAATCGCGATCGAAGTCAAGCGCAGCTGCAGCGATGCCCCACCTTTGAAACGGCCCAGCGGCTTGGCATCCACTACCGTTCCGGAGGCTGCCGCTCCGGAAGGGATCGCCGTTTTGCCATCGACCACTACCGGGCTGGCCAGAGTGGCGGTAAAGGTCTGTCCCGCCGAACTGATCTTGGAGCCGACCGTTTGACCCAGCCGGACCGTCAACACCGTGCCTGCCGGGACTACCAAAGGCTTCGCAGGCTCGGGCTTCATGTTCGACATTGCGGTACTGGACATTGCCGAACCAGAGCCGGCGGCGTCTCCACTCGGCGCAGCCGAACTGCTGCTGCCATCGCTAGAGGACGGTGAGGCGCTCGAATCTGGCGGAGCGGCGGGCTTGTTGCAGCCGAGCACCGCAAAAGATAAGTAGAGACCAAGGGTGAGTGCTGTCAAACGGGTTCTCATGATTTCCTCCAATGATGGGATCGTCGATCAGAAAGTGGATTACGCGCAATACTTCAACCGGATGCAGACGAGGGGCCTATGCCAAGCGCCTAGATTTTATCCTCATGCGCCGCGGAAGTCATGGCGCCGCCACTCTTTTCTTCCGACTCGGCCGCCTTTTCGGAAACCGAGGTCGGGGGCCCGGGAGCGGTTTTGCTTTCCTCCTCCGGGGCCTTGCCCGCCAGGAATTTCGCGGTGTTCAGCAGGGGGCGACCCAGCGACGGGTTGTAACCCGTCCAGGCCCCCTCCGATTCCCCGCCGCGTTCAAACTGGGCCCGCATGGCTTCCATCTTGGAATCGAGATCGTCGAGGTAGTGCAGCATCAGCGCTTCAGGGAACATGGGCAGCTTGGGCGATCCGAAATCATACTGTCCATGATGGCTGATGATGAGGTGCTCGACCAGCGTCTTCAGCGATTCGGGAAATCCCGGCACCAGCGGCAGCTTGGCCTGCAGCATTTCCAGTTCGATGATCATGTGTCCCAGCAACTGGCCGCGCGTGCTGTAGGAAAACGAGCGGTTGTAGGTCAGTTCGTGGATCTTGCCGATATCGTGAAAGAAGGCGCCGGTGAGAAGCAGGTCGCGGTTGATCTGCGGATAATTGCGGCACATGAGGTCGCAGGAATTGAAAAGCGAAACCACGTGCTCGAGCAGACCGCCGATGAAAGCGTGATGCAGCGTCTTGGCCGCGGGGGCGTTGCGATAGGCTTCCGCGATTTCCGGGTCCGCCATGAAAGCCTCAACCAGCGCCTTGAGATGAGGATCTTTGAAAGTGGCGACGTAGCCCGCCAGCGTCTGCCATAACTCGCCAATATCTTTGCTGGTCTTGGGGAGGTAGTCCGCGAAATCGACTTCCGATTCTCCCAGCCGGCGCAGCTTGTGAATGGTGAGCTGGAAGCGGTTCTTGTACTTATTGATCAGGCCCTTGACCTTGATGAAGTCGTCCTGATCGCAGGCGTCAATGGCGTCTTCGACGTTGTCCCACATCTTGGCCTCGATGTGGCCGCTGCGATCGCCCAGGGTGAAGGCCAGGTAAGGTTCACCGCTTTTTTTGGGTTTGACCTGGCGGGAAACCACCACAAAAGTGGAGGTGATGATCTTGTTCTCGTACTGGATGCAGTCGGAAACGAAAAATTCCTTCATAGATCACGGCCTGTCTCTCGCTTCCGGAGGCTCTGGGAATTCCCTAGATGATGCCCAGCTTTTTCTTCTTTTTCTTTAGTTCCTTGGCGCCCGCGTCCTTGGCGGTGGTTTCGATGGGCGCGGTCTGGTTGGGGCTGGCGCCGGTGTCCACGTACCCGCCGGCGATCTTGATGTAGGCCTCCTCGCGCAGCTTCTGCAGGTAGGCGCGCAGGGCAGGCTGGAGTTTCTGCATGTAGATGGCGTCCTGCACTCGACCCTCAATCTGGCTCAGCGGAGGCATCCCGGCCTGCTGGTGTTCGGTGACCTTCAGGATGACAAATCCCTGCTTGGTGCGGATGACGTCGGAAACCTCGCCGGGTTTCATGGCAAAGGTCTTGTCCTCGAGTTCCTTGGCCAGCGTGGCGCGCTTGAAGTAACCGAGATCGCCACCCTGAGCGGCGGTGGGCCCGTCGGAATTCTTCTTGGCGATTTCGTCGAAGGCCGCCCCTTTGCGGATCTGGGCCAGCAGGTCATCCGCCTTGGCTTGCGCCGCGGCGACTTGCTGGGCTTCATCTGCTGTAGCGTCCGGCTCCTTCTTCTCGGTGGAAATCAGCAATTCACTCAACCGGACCTGTTCCGGCTGCTCCATCTGGCTCTTGTGTGCGTCGTAGAATTGTTGCAATTCGTCCTTGCCGATGGACATCCGGGAACCGACTTCCTTGGAGATGACCTGCTGGGTGATGATCTGGTTTTTCAGGTTCTGCTTGAAGTCCTCGAAGGCGATGCCCTGCGCCTGGGCGGCCTTTTCCAGGTCTTCCATCGATTCCAGCTTCATTTCCTTGCGCATTTCGTCGAGCCGCTTGATCACTTCGGTGTCGGCGGTGATGCCCAGGTCCTTGCCCTTTTCGAGCAGCAATTGCTGGTCGATCAAGTCGCGCAGGACGTCCTTGTCCTTTTCGGCGACGATCTTGTCGGCATTCGCCGGGTCCTGCTGCTGCGCTTCCTGTTTCAGCTGGTCTTTGCTGCGCAGGTATTCGGCGCGCGTAATGATCTGATTATTAACGCGGGCTATAATCTCCTCGACCACCGTGTCGGCGGACAAAAAGGAAGGCAGGGCGGCAAAACAAACCAGCAACAACCAGGGGAGTAATTTTCGCATAGCGATGTAGGTGGCCGTAATTTCAAGTCAGAAAACAAGCGCTGACGGCCTCCGCAAATTGTACCTCTGGAGGCGGGTCCACGGCCACCTGCGATGTGTGCGGAGAGCGGAACCGAACTGCAGGTTCGCGAAGACCCGATTTTGCGTCCTTTGCGGTATCTCTTTGCGTCCTTTGCGGTTTAAGATTCTGCTTTTGCGTTTCGATCTCAATGTTCGTTGTAAGGAGACCGGATGAGACTTCTGGCATCTTGCGCACTGATTATTCTCGTTGGACTTGCCGCCATCCCTGCGACCGCCCAGAAGACCAAAGCCCGGAAGACCAAATCATCAGCACCCGGACTTGCCCAACTGCAGAAGATGACGGCGCGCTATGCGCCCACCACCTTGCGCGTGGATACATCGAAGCTTTCCAGCGGGGACCGGCAGGCGCTGGTCAAACTGATCGAAGCCGGTCGCGATCATGAACGACGTTTTCCTGAACCAGTACTGGAGCGGCAATCCGGCCCTGTATGCGCGGCTGCAGAAGGACACCACGCCGCTGGGCAAAGCGCGGCTGCACTATTTCTGGATCAACAAGAGCCCTTGGTCAGCCCTGGATGACTTTAAGGCCTTTCTTCCCGGCGTTCCCGCGGAGAAGCCCAAGGGAGCAAACTTCTATCCCGAGGACATGACCAGGGAGGAATTCGAGACTTGGGTTGCCTCCTTGCCAAAGGAGAAACAGGAGGAAGCAAAAGGATTTTTCACCGTGATCCGCCGAACCAGCCGCGACTGGCTACGAAAACCCTGGAGGCTGTTCCCTACAGCGAAGCCTACAAGGATGATCTGACCCGGGCCGCGGGCCTGCTTAGAGAGGCGGCCAACCTTACTGACAACGCCTCGCTGAAGACGTTTCTCAACCTGCGCGCGGATGCGTTTCTCTCCAACGACTATTACGCCAGCGATCTGGCCTGGATGGATCTGGACGCTCCGATCGACATCACCATCGGTCCCTACGAGACCTACAACGACGAGATCTTCGGCTACAAGGCGGCGTTCGAAACCTTCCTGAACCTGCGGGACGATGAGGCCAGCACAAAGCTTTCCGCGCTCGCCGCGCACCTGCAGGAGATCGAGGACAATCTGCCCATCGATCCGCAGTACCGCAATCCCAAGCTGGGGGCGGCGGCGCCCATCCGGGTGGTGGACGAGATTCTGTGCGCCGGGGACGGCAACCACGGCGTGGCAACCGCCGCCTACAATCTGCCCAACGACGAGCGCGTGGTCAACCAGAAGGGCAGCAAGCGGGTGATGCTCAAGAATGTGCAGGAGGCCAAGTTTCGCAGCGTGCTGATTCCGATCGCGCGCCGGATGCTGCCGGGGGCGGCCCGGGACGTGAACTTCGAATCGTTCTTTACTCACATCGTGGCCCACGAACTGATGCATGGCCTGGGGCCGCACCAGATCAAGGTGGACGGACGCGACACCACTCCCCGCGCCGAACTGAAGGAACTCTACAGCGCCATTGAAGAAGCCAAAGCCGATGTCACCGGCCTCTTCGCGCTGCAGTACATGATGGACCATGCCCAGGAGATGAAGCTGTCAAGCGTCCTGCCTTCCGACGAGGCGGCGCAACGGCAGCTCTACACCACCTATCTGGCCTCCATGTTCCGCAGCCTCCGCTTCGGGCTGAATGACGCTCACGGCAAGGGCATGGCGATCCAGTTCAATTACCTCATGGACAAA
>CAWDFW010000018.1:0-61353 GCA_963801595.1 Terriglobia bacterium
ATCCGTGTTGATCCGCGTAAATCTGTGGCCAGAGGTTGATTTCATCTTGCTCTGCCCAGCGCCCTGGCCAGAATCGCCATGCGCACGGGGACTCCGTTCCGCACCTCTTCCACAATGGCCGACTGCGGACAATCCGCCACCTCCCAGGTCAATTCCAGTCCGCGGATGATGGGCCCGGGATGCATCAGCATGGCATCTTTCTTTGCCAACTTGAGACGGGCCATGGTCATCTGGTAGCGAGCCACGTAATCCTGCAAACTGATCTTCGTTCCCGCGAGTCGCTCCTTTTGTACTCGCAGGGTCATGATTACGTCAGCGCCGTGGACCGCATCTTCCACCGTATGCGCGATGTGCAGGCCCGGCGCCAGGCTGAGCGCGGTATCGGGCAGAAACTCTGGCGGCCCGCACAGAGTAATGCGCGCCCCGAATTTGCTGAGCAGGTGAATGGCGGAGCGGGCCACGCGGCTGTGATAAATGTCGCCCACGATAGCCACTTGCAGACCTTTGAGGACCTTCTTGTGACGCAGGATGGTGTAGGCATCGAGCAGCGCCTGCGAGGGATGCTCGTGCATGCCATCGCCGGCGTTGATCACGGGAATATCCAGATACCGCGCCATCAGCGCCGCCGCGCCCGCCTGAGGATGCCGGATCACGATCACGTCCGCGCCTACCGCCCGCAGGGTGTAGCCGGTGTCCAGCAGCGACTCGCCTTTTTCGATGCTCGATCCGCTGGAGAGCACAAGCGTGGTCATGGCGCCCAGCGACTTGGCCGCGATCTCGAAGGAGCTGCGGGTGCGCGTGGACGCCTCGTAAAAAAGCAGCAGGACCCGCTTGCCCCGCAGCAAGGGGCGCGGCTTGAGCGGATTCATCCGCCGGGCCAGCTTGAGCAGTCCCAGAATGTTATCTGCTCCGAGATGTTCGATCCCCAGCAGGGAGCCGCGAGCAGCTTGGTTCATGGTATGCAGGGCCAGTCGGAGTCTCAGGTTAAAGATTTCAGATTTCGGATTTCAGATTGCAGATCTGAGATCGACGCTTTCAAATCGCAGATCCAACCCCGATATCCGGGAATCAACACAATCTGAAATCAACAATCTTCAATCTGAAATCGGGTTCGCCTTATCAGTCTTGCCGTTCCACCAGCAGGACTTTCTCTGCGTCATCCACCTCGCGAAGCTTCACTTCGATAATTTCCCGGTCCGAGGTCTGCACCTTGCGTCCGATAAACCTGGCCTCAATCGGCAGCTCGCGATGTCCACGGTCAATCAGCACGCACAACTGCACCCGCTTGGGGCGCCCTTCGCGGAACAGCGCGTCCAGCGCGGCGCGGATGGTGCGGCCGGTGTAGAGAACGTCATCGACCAGAATGATGTTCTTGCCGCCAATGGGGAATCCGATCTCGGTCTTTTGCACCACCGGCTTCGGTCCCAGGGTGGACAGGTCGTCGCGATACAGAGTGATGTCCAGAGTGCCGACGGGAACCGGCGTCTTCTCGATGCGCGCAATCATCTGGCCCAGGCGTTGTGCCAGGGGCACGCCGCGCCGCCGGATCCCCACCAGGCCCAGGTCGGCCGCGCCATTGTTTTTCTCGATGATCTCGTGCACCAGGCGGACCAGTGTCCGCTCAATTTCCGATGCCGACATGAGTTGCGACTTTTCGCGCAGGCCCGCTGGACGTGGAGATATTTTCGCAGTCATAAACGCTGCATCATACGCGGGCAACGTAATCCGGAGCAAGATGGCCGGGGACAAGGCCAGACCTAACTCTTCCCGAATCAGGAACGTACAACCCAACAAACATTCGGCAGCCGTACCGGGTAAAACCTGTCGAAAGGCTCCCCATGACCGCGATTGCAGTCAGCAGCCGCGCGCGTTTGAAGAGGAAACGCTTTAGAACGTTTCCCGGTGCGGGACAACTTTCAAAAGATGTTTGCGGGTCACAGACGGCGATCGATCGCCGTGATATACCCAGCAAGTCCCTTTCTCCAGTCCGGACTCGTCCACGATTCGATTCACGGGTGGGGGCGAGTCAATGTCGAGCGACAGAAGTTGTTTCTCATTTCTTTCCATCTTATTTCTGGCCACGGCAATGATGTCCCAGGATACTTCCACGGGAGCGATCCGCGGAACGGTGAGTGACAGCGCCGGGGCGCGGATCAGCGCCGCCGCGGTGGTGCTGGTGAATGCTGCCACCAACTTCCGCTATTCCACCAGCAGCGATGTCAGCGGCCGCTTTGCCTTCGAATTACTGCCACCAGGAGAATATTCCGCGCGCGCCGACTCGCCCGGAATGTCGCCGCAGACCACGCCTCGCCTGCGGGTGGACGTGGGCGGCACTACCGAGTTGATATTCAGGCTGGCGGTCGCCGGGGCCAGCGAAACGGTAACGGTTTCAGGGGAGCCGCCGATGGTCGAAAGCCAGCCCAGCGGCATTTCGACCTTGATTGACGAACGGGCCATCAACGATCTACCGCTCAACGGACGGCGTTACACCGATCTCGCTTTGCTGACACCTGGAGTTACGCAGGACCCGCGCGGCCTGACCTCCAGCTCGAATGGTGACCTCTCGTTTGGCGGAATCCGCGGCTACCAGTCCAGCTATCTGGTGGACGGCGGCGACAACAACAACGCTTTTTTCGGGCAGGCCCGCGGCCGCTATCGCGCGCCCTATCAGTTCTCCAACGAAGTGGTGCAGGAGTTCCGCGTCTCCTCGAACACTTACGGAGCAGACCTGGGGCGGGCCGGGGGCGCGGTGGTGAACGTGGTCACTAAATCCGGTTCCAATCGCCTGCACGGAACCGATTTCTATTTCTTCAAGGACAGCGCCATGGCGGCCCAGCATCCTTTCATGGATTTCAAGCCGCACGATCAACAGCAGCAGTTCGGATTTACCCTGGGCGGCCCCGTCAAACGCAACCGCGCGTTTTTCTTTGCCGGTTTCGATCAGCACATCTTCCATGTACCGGCGGTGGTGCGATTCCTTGACGGAAGCTCAGTCGTGGTCCCGCAGGCCGCCGCCGGACCCGCCACCCCGGGCGACTACGAGGCCACCGACCAGGCGCTGGTGTTCGCGACAGCCGCTCAGCTTTCGAAGCAGGCCGGCACCTTTCCCTCATCGATGCTGGGCAATGCCGGCTTCTTCAAGCTCGACCTGGTGCTCAACCAGCACAACAATCTCTCCCTGCGGTTGAACACGTCGCGGTACTACGGGCATAACAATGTCTTCCTCGATCCCGCCAGCCCGCTCTCCAGCTTCGGCATCAGCGACAACGGCGAGGAGGATGTGTCCACGGAGAGCGCGTCACTGGCGCTTACCAGCAATCTCTCCATCAAAGCGGTGAGCCGTTTTCGGGCCCAGTTCTCGCGCGACCTGCAGTCTTCCACCGCCAACAGCACCGACCCGCTGACCAAGATCTCCGACATTATCGAGGGCTTTGGACGCTCATCCATTCTTCCCCGCCAGACCCGCGAGCACCGCCTGCATCTGGCTGAGACCCTGAGCGTGGAAGGCAAAAGAAATTCGTGGAAGTTTGGCGGCGATGTGCTGCTGACCTGGATCTACAACTTCTTTCCCTCGTTAAGCGGCGGAGAGTACATTTTCGATCCCATCAAGGTAAACCCGTTTACCTTCGAGACTCAGGAAGCCGGCCTCGAACTCACGCCCCTGCGCGCGTACGCGCATCAGGTGCCGCACTATTATCTGCAGAGCTTCGGCCCTGCAGTCACGCATCCGGACACGAACGAGTACGCCGGATTTCTGCAGGACACGATCCGGGTCTCGGACCGACTTGCCCTGAGCCTGGGAGCACGGTATGACCTGCAGACGTTCACCACCAAAGGACTGCAGGCGAATCCGCTGTGGCCGGATGCGGGCCGGGTGCCGTACAACACCGGTAACTTCGCGCCCCGCGTGGGGCTGGCATACTCGATCGGGAACGAGCGCCCGTTCGTCGTTCGCGCCGGATTCGGAATCTTCTACACGCGCATTCCGCAGATCTACAATTCCGCGGTCCAAAGCGACAGCGGACTGGCGGGAAATTTTCTCTTTCTCAACAACAATAATTTTTTCGACCACCAGGTATTTCCGCAATATCCCAATCCGTTAGTGAACTGTCCCGTGACCTCCACGAATTGCCAGTTGCCCTCCGGCCTGGCGCAACTTGAGCAGGCGGATGTCTCGGCGTTTTCGCACAATTTCAAGACTCCCCGGGTGCAGCAGGCCAGCCTCAACGTGGAACGCGAAGTAGCGCATCGCATGTCGGTGGGCGTTTCCTACATGTACGTGCATGGCGTGGACCTGATCCGGGCGCGGGACGTGAATCTGCCGCCGCCGGTCAACGTCTCTTATCCGGTGTACGATCCCTCCGGGACAAACTTTCTGGGCACGTATTACGACGTCGACTCGTTCTCCACCGTTCAACCCACGCGCTCGCTGACCTGCCCCTTTCCGCCTTGCATCAATCCCCTGGCGCGTCCGATTCCGCAGCTGGGATCGATCAACGTTTTTGAGAGCGCGGCCTCGAGCGTCTATCACGGCGCCACTCTTTCCATTCGCCGCCGCATGACCAGTGGAGTCTATTTCATGCTGGCCTACACTTTCGCGCACGCCATCGACGATGGACAGGATGCGCTGGTGGCGGGGCGTCCGGCGACGGTGCAGGACTCCTACGCGCCTAATTCAGAAAAGGGCCCCAGCGTTACCGACCAGCGGCAGCGTTTTGTGTTCTCTTTTGTTCTGGCCCCCAAGCCGTTTCACCGCGACCATGAGTGGCTGGGAATGTTTTTCAACAACTGGAAAGCTTCCGGCGTATTTACCTATGGCAGCGGCCGGCCGGTCAGCGCCACCGTGACCGGCGACGCCAACCAGGATGGCAACAACAGCAACGACCGGCTTCCGGGAGTTTCCCGCAACTCCCTCCTCGGGCCGGACTACGCCACCACCGACATGCGCCTGACCCGGCGTCTTTATGCCGGGGACCGGGTCAAGCTGGAACTGATGGTCGAGTCCTTCAACCTGCTGAACCGCAACAACCAGCGGGTCCAGATCACGCAGGATGGTTTTCAAAGCAACTCGACGCAGTTTGTCCAGACCGATAAGACCATTGGAATCAATATCTTCCCGGCTCAATACCGCGTGCCGTCGAGCTTTCTTCGGGCCACCGACGCGTACGCGCCACGGCAGATTCAGCTGGCCCTGAAGCTGATCTATTAGGCGTAAGCGGTTCCACAGATGGAAGCTAGCGGCATTTTCTCTGCATGAAATTGCCACATACCACTTGACTTGCCGTGGGAACCTTGCAATAACTATCCCCGTCCAAACGGGACCGGTTTGGGGGTGTAGTTCAGTTGGCAGAAGTAAGACTTCAAGAGGGCGAGTCCCTCGAAAACGCATTACGCCGCTTCAAGCGCAAGGTGCAACAGGAAGACATCATTAAGGAGGTCAAGCGTCACTCCTTTTACCTGAAACCGGGCGAGAAGAAGCGTGTGAAGGAAGCACTGGCGCGCAAACGCAGCAGGAAAAAAGCGCGTAAAGAACAAGACTAGGATCCATGGGCTGCCACGCCAAGTGGTGGCCCATTTCCTTGTTCGCAAGAGATTGTCAAAGATTGTAAAGCTGTAATCCTTGCCGCAAAAAGGGGGCATGGCGGGCCGAGTCCAGGGGAAATTTTCCAGGTCGTAGCTTGAGGGGGCAACGACCCTGAGTCCACGCGCGTCACGCTACTCGTCTGCGAGGTCTTGGGGAATGGGCTGAAGGGAGCATCTCTCAATGGAATTTCAGGACAAGGTATTGAAGTGCATTGACTGTGGTGCGGATTTTATCTTCACTGCGGGCGAGCAACTGTTCTTTCACGACAAGCAGTTCAAAAACGAACCCAAACGCTGTAAGGCTTGCAAGACCAAACGGGTATCAGTACTAGGGGCGGCGCCTTCGGGGCAAGGCAACGGCTTCGCCAAGGTGGAGACGCGCACCACGTGCTCGGAGTGCGGCAAGGAAACCACCGTGCCTTTCAAGCCGACGCAGGGGCGTCCAGTATTCTGCCGGGAGTGTTTCCAGCAGAAGAGGCAAGTAGCCTCGGCTTGATGTTGAACGAGAATTTGTAGGCGATTCCAGAGTCGGCGGCCAAGCTCACCTTCCTCCCGCTTCCCGATTCCAAGGCGAATCTCGTCTGCCCGTGGCGGTCGTCCGCGAGGCGAGAGGCGGGTTCTTCGTCTCTGCGGCGAAGTCAAGAAGTTGTGCAAGCGCGGCCCTTTCAGGGCCAATGCGTTGTCCTGCGCTCCCTAAGCGGTTGGCCTTTAGGCCTGGTGGCTCACTCAGGCCTCGGAGCCCGATGCGTCTTAATCTTCAAGACCTGCTGTATGCGTCGAAGCGGCATGCCGCGACCTGCGTTAGTATGGAAACGTGGCAACTTTCCACGTAGTGAATTTCGGCTGCCGGGCCACGCAGGCGGACGGTGCTGCCATCGAACGCCAGCTGCGGGAGCGCGGCCTGGAACGTGCCGGCGAACCTGCGGAGGCGGGGCTCGTAGTTCTTAACACCTGCACCGTGACCGCCGCGGCCGACCAGGACGCACGTGCCGCCATCCGCCGCATTCATCGCAAGAACCCCGAAGCCCGGATCGTGGTCACCGGCTGCTACGCGCAACGCGCGCCGGAAGAAATCGCCGCTCTGCCCGGCGTGAGCCAGGTGATCGGCAACTCGCATAAACACCAGCTGGCGCAACTAATTGGACTTCAGACGTCGGACCTCAGACCCCAGCCGGCTCAGTTCGTCCCCCTCACGCAGCTGACATCAGATGGCCGGCGTCCGATGTCTGAGGCCCGGAGCCCGATCTTCGTTTCCGACATCTTCGCCCACACGGAACTGCAGGCTGCACCGGTTTTCGATGCCGGCAATGAACGCACCCGGCCGAATCTAAAAGTGCAGGACGGTTGCGACAACCGCTGTTCATTCTGCGTGATTCCCTCTGTCCGCGGACAGAGCCGTTCGCTCCCGATGACCGAGGTCATTCGCGAGGTCAAAGCGTTAGTGGGCGCTGGCTATCGCGAAGTGGTGATTTCGGGCATCAACCTGGGCCGCTGGGGAAGAGACTTAGACGTCAGCACTCAGGCTGTCAGCGCCCGGGAAAACCGGCCAACGACCAACGACCAACGGCCAACGACCAGGGTTCGAAGATCTTGTCCGCGCCATTCTCTCCGAAACCGCGCTGCAGAAGCTGCGCATCAGTTCGGTCGAGCCCATGGACTGGAGTGACGAACTCATTCACCTGATGGCCACCTCTCCCCGCATCGCCAAACATGCGCACGTGCCTCTGCAGTCGGGCAGCGATGCCGTCCTGCGCCGCATGCACCGCAAGTATCGTCCCTGGCACTATCGGGAGAAGGTTGAAAAAATTCACGTCGCCATGCCCACGGCAGCGATTGGAGCGGACGTGATGGCAGGTTTCCCCGGTGAGACCGATGCCGAATTCGAGGAGACTCGCCGCTTCATCGAAGAGCTGCCTCTCACCTACCTGCACGTCTTCACCTACTCGGCGCGTCCCGGAACTCCGGCTGCCGCCATGGGCAAACAGGTTCCCGTACACGTCGCTCGCGAGCGTAACCGCGTTCTGCGCGATCTGGCTTCAGCAAAAAAACTGGCTTTCATGAACGGCTTTATCGGCAAGCGGATCGAAACCATCACACTGAATGTCTCCGGCGCAGATCAGCAAGGTGAATATACCGAGGGGTTCACCGACAACTACCTGCCTATGCGCGTGTCCGGAAGTCACGCGGCCAACCGCTGGATTCATACCCGCGTCGAGCGAGTGTCACGACGGCGCCCTGCTGGGAATCGCCGGCTAGGGTCTTCGCCATTTGGCAGATTAGATTTGGCACCGATTATGCACGGCCGGCGGCGCCGCTTTGTCATTTCTTGGCGATCAGCCGGCTGGCAATCTTGTCGTACTTGCTTTGGGTCAGGACGTGACGCGTCACGAGTTGGTCCGGAGTGTCGTAAGGACGCCCGGCAATGACTTTGTCCGCATCCGGGCCGCTCACACCCGGCAAGGTGATTAATTGCTCGCGGGTCGCAGTGTTCACGTCGAGCGGCTTATCGCGGCTCCAGCCTTCGCGGATTCCCGCTGCCACTGCCTTGGCGTCAACTTTCAGTTCAGCGGTAGCTTGGGCAGTCTTCTCTTTGAGCTCTTGAGGGTTCTGTTTGGAAGTGCAGGCCGCCAGTGCAGCCAGCAAAGCCATCGCAACCAGAGAGGAGCCTCGGGGAAAGCGCATGTGCATTGACCTCGGACTTTTGATGAATTCCCCGGTCCGCCAGTTGGCTGGTGTAGGCGGGGATGGGTTCCGCGAGGCTAAATAGCGCGCGGCCTGCGATCACCAGAAATTTCTTTACTGGTCCCACTCCGCTGAAATTGGTGAGCCGTCGTCCGCCCAGAAGAACGTTTCTTGGCGGAGCAATGCCTCCACCCCTCTCAATACCTCGTTGCCGCTGTTCTTCGTGACCGCGCCTCTGTAGCCGGCATTGCGTGCTTCCCAGGCCAGTTGCCGGGACACTTCCTGAACGCTGATCAACAACATCGGCAGCCGGGGGTGAGCTCTGGCGATGGCAGGCGCCGCCTGCAGTCCGGTCATGACGGGCATACTCAAATCCATGACCACAACATCCGGATTGAGCTGCTCAACCTTGGCAATGGCCTCAGCGCCAGTGCTGGCATCGCCGCATACCTGCCAATCGGGCTGCTGCTCCAGCAGTCTCCGCAATAGCAGGCGGATGGTGGCATCGTCATCGGCGATCAGAATGCGGGTTCGGCACAGCACCAGTACGCCACATTTGCGCCCGCAGAACAATACAGCAAATCCCCGACCCGTGACCGGGATGATTCCCGGACGACCCAGCACTTACCGGCGTCCGAATACTTCTTTCAGCAGGTTGGTGGTCTGCGCTGCCGGATCTTTGCGAATTTTGCGTTCTTCCTGACCCAATTCGTAGAAGAGTCCGTCAAGCGCCTTGCCGACCACGTAGTGGCTGATGTCCAGGTCCTGATTTTTCGCAAAGGGAATGGCTTTGTACTGCGAAACCAGGGCGTTGTACTGCTGGGTGACGCCGTTTTTGGACATGGTCTTCTCCACCACGGGGCGGAATGCGGCGGTCAGCTGGGGCGTGGTCTTTTCCTTGAAGTAGTTGGTGGCGGCGGTGTCGCCGCCGGAGAGAATTCTGCGTGCGTCATCGAAGGTCATGGCGGTGATGGCGTCAATAAAAATTTTGCGCGCCGCGGGAGCTGCCGACTCCGCGGCCCGATTCATGCTCAGGACAAAATCGTCAACTTTGGGACCGTAGCCCACCATGCGCAGGCCCTTTTCCAGTGTCCGCAGGTTGTTTGGCATCAGAATTTTTATGTCGGGATTGCCGAAGTATCCGTTGGGGCGCCCGGTAAGTTTCACCGCTTGTTCGGCGCCGATCTGCAGGGCTTGCTTCAGGCCCGAGGAGATTTTGGTGTCACTGAGAGTCGAGCCTCCCAGCCCGAGGCGTCCGGCAATGTCTTCCACCTGGGCAAGGGACAGGGTCGTCATCAATAAACAAGTGGCACCAAGCAACAGGCTGCGCTTCATATGGGATTCTCCTTGCCGGCACGAATCCGAAGAAAATCATCTGCCGGGCTAACTCGGAACCGGATTCACGCACCTAAGCTCCCGACGTTACACGAAATCGTGTTGCGCGATTAACTTTTTATATAAGGAGAACTTCATGGGAAACGATACTGAAAAGAACCAGCAGAACCCGGGACAGCGCCCCAGCAATCCTGGAAACCAAGCCGATCCGAACCGGCAGAATCCGACGGAGAGCGGTAAGCATGTGTACAACCCGCAGGATCCGACCACGAAAAAGCCGGGCCAGGACAGCGGCACAACCGAGCGTCCTGACCGTGAAGGATCCGAGGACGTGGAAAAGCGCCGCGCATCCTAACCCGGGACCGCGACCCTGGAACATGAAGCCACGGCGAACCTGCCGTGGCTTTCTGTCCTGCATCTAATCTCGACGAGACCTGGCCGGAGACGCCGCAGACGAAGACCCTCGGGACGGGAGACGGCGGCCATGCTATACTTTTTTCTATCTCATTCGCCCTGTTAGCTGACGGAGGGTTGTATCGATAAACGCTTTATCCGAACAAACGAACGCATCCGGGCGCGGGAAATCCGCGTCATCGACGATGAAGGCCAGCAGATCGGCATTTTGACTCCCTACGATGCGCTCAAGATGGCCCGCGAGAAAAACCTGGACCTGGTCGAGATTTCGCCCACCGCGACTCCTCCCGTATGCCGCATCATGGACTATGGGAAATTCCTGTACCAGCAGGAGAAGAAAGAACGCGAGGCCAAAAAGCACCAAAAAGTAATCGTGGTGAAGGAAGTAAAGTTCCGCATCAATGTGGACGACCACGACTATGAAACCAAAAAGAACCACGTTCTGCGCTTCCTCGATGAGGGAGACAAGGTCAAGGCGACGATTTTCTTCCGGGGACGGGAGATGACGCGCACCAACCTGGGACGCGAAATCCTGGAACGGCTGATCAAAGATATCGCCGACAAGGGAATTGTGGAGTTCCGTCCACGACAGGAAGGCAACACGCTGCACGCCATCCTGGCGCCTAAAAAAGATGCCGGACAGAAACAGCCCGCGCAGTCGCAACCGGCCCCAGGCCGGGTAAATCAGGCGTAGGAATCTGAGAAGCATTTAGCAATTGGCACTTGGCAGTCAGCCAAGTCGGATATGCCGGTTTGGCCAGGTGCCAACTGACTGCCAATTGCTGAAACTGAAATTGAGGATTTATGCCCAAGCTTAAAACACATAAGGGAGCCGCCAAGCGCTTCAAGAAGACGGCCACTGGCAAGGTCAAGCGTCATCATTCACACTTGCGTCACATGCTGACGTCCAAGGCCAAGAAGCGCAAAGGCAAGCTGCGCCAGGCCGTGCTGGTAAGCGATGCGGACACCCCCAAGATCAAGCGAATGATTCCGTACTAGAAGTTTTGTTGGTGTGGACGCGGACCTGCCCTGAGCGAAGTCGAAAGGGGGCTCGCCCGCGTTGAGGGCTGCGAATTTCGCGGCCCAGGCGCGTGAAGAGGCAACCAGACCTTCAAGTCTCCTACCTCCAGCCGCCATAACGTGAAATTAAAAAGGAGCTACCCATGCCTCGCGTAAAACGGGGAACCAAACGCCGCGCCAAGCGCAAAAAGATACTCGACCGCGCCAGCGGCTATTTCCTCACAAAATCCAAACTCTACAGGTCTGCCAAAGAAGCGGTCGAGCGCGGGCTTAAGTTTGCCTACTCCGGCCGCAAGCAGAAAAAGCGCCAGTACCGGTCCCTCTGGATCGTGCGCATCGGCGCCGCCGCCAAGTTGAACGGGATGAGCTACAACCAGTTCATTCATGGACTCAAAAAAGGCGGCGTGGAACTCGATCGCAAGATCCTGGCCGACCTGGCGGTAAATGATCCGGGCGCGTTTAAAAGCCTCGCCGAGCAGGCGAAGGGCGCTCTCGGCGGGGCAGCGTAAGAAAGCCTTTAGCTCCTGGCTTCTGGCTTTTAGCTTCTGGCTTCTAGCTTCTGGCTATGGCGGAGCGCGTGGCTTTGGCCGCCTGCGAAAAGTACCGGATTCTGGCAGCTTGGGATTTAGCTTTGGGAAGGTTTTGTGGAAGGGCACGACTTCAGTCGTGCCGCCAGCGGTCCAAAACCAGACCGGCTTTAGCCGCTGGGGTTCGCTGTTTCATCCCGCCATTTATTTTTCTGCAATCGGGATAATTTTCGAGAGAAGACGTGGCATACACCGTTCCCAAATTAAAGAGCTTCACGCCGGCCGCGCTGGACAAAGCTGTCGAGAAGCTGCTGGCCGCGCTGAAAGAAGAAGCCGCGGGCGTCACATCCGAAGCCGACCGGAAGGCATTCCGTGATCGCTGGATAGGGCGCAAGAACGGAGTCCTCACCGAAATCAATGATCTTTGGCTGAAAGCGGCCCCGAAAGATGCCAAGCGCGACGTGGGGCAGCGCGTCAATGAGGTCAGGAAACGGGTCACGGCGCAAGTTGAGGCTGCCCCTCATGCCGGACACGAGGTTAGTGGACACGTTATGGGTGAGGTCCGAAGTGTCCAGGCAAAGCAGCAAACAAATGCAATCGTAACAACGACCCTCGACATCACCCTCCCGGGCATTCGCCGCCCGCTTGGCTCCGAGCATCCCGTGATCAAGACGATGCACGAGATCGTCTCCGTCTTCCGCAATCTCGGCTACTCGGTCGAGGAGGGTCCGGTCATCGAGACCGACTACTACAATTTCGAAGCACTGAATTTTCCGCCGAACCATCCCGCGCGCGATACCCAGGACACGCTGTTCATTGCCCGCCAGGAATCGAAACCGCAACGCGACCGCCTGCTGCTGCGCACTCACACTTCGCCAGTGCAGATTCGCACCATGGAGAAGATGAAGCCGCCGGTCAGAATCGTGATTCCGGGCAAGGTGCATCGCAATGATCCTCCAGACGCCAGCCACTCGCCCATGTTTCATCAGGTCGAAGGGCTGGCCGTGGACGCGAACATTACCTTCTGCGATTTGAAAGGGACGCTCGACCACGCCATGAAGGCGCTGTTCGGATCGAGTGTGAAAACCAGCTTCCGGCCGTCATTCTTCCCTTTCACCGAGCCCAGCGCGGAGATGATGGTGTCTTGTTTCATCTGTGGGGGCAGCGGCAAGCGCGGTTCCGAACCCTGCCGCCCCTGTAAACAGACCGGATGGATCGAAATTCTCGGCTGCGGCATGGTCGATCCCAACGTTTACGGTTTTGTGGATTACGATCCCAAGAAGGTTTCGGGATTCGCCTTCGGCATGGGCGCCGACCGCATCGCGATTCTGAAATACGGCGTGGATGACATCCAGTTGTTTTTCAATGGGGATGTGAGATTTCTGGAACAGTTCGGATGAGGCAGTCGTCGGTCGTCAGGCGTCGGTCGTCGGCCCAGACCAAAGGCCAGAGGCTCTGAGCCAGAAGCCAGAAGCCAGAAGCTAGAAGCAGAAATGAAACTTTCTCCAGCATGGCTGCGTGAGTTCGTGGATGCCAAGGTGGACGACCGCCGCCTGGCTCAGGACCTCACTGCGGTCGGAATTGCGGTTGAGAGTGTCAGCGGCGAGGGGAAGAATACCGTCTTCGAAATGGAAATTGGCACCAACCGTCCCGATGCCATGAACCATTACGGTGTGGCGCGCGAAGCTTCGGTGATCTACAACCTGCCCCTGCGCGCCGTTGACTCGAAACTGCCGGCGGCCCCGGGCAACTCGGGGTTCGCCATCGAAATTGCCGACCCGAACGGCTGCGCACGTTATACGGCTCGGATCGTTCGCGACGTAAATGTCAAACCATCTTCCGACGCGATGGCCAGGCGGTTGCTGCTGGTCGATCAGCGCCCCATCAACAATGCCGCCGACGCTACCAACTACACGCTGTGGGAGATGGGACATCCCACCCACGTCTTCGATCTCGATCTGCTGACAGGCGGCAAGATTCTGGTGCGGCGGGCCTTCAGTGGCGAGACCCTGAAAACGCTGGACGGCGTCGAGCGCAAACTTACCCCGGAAGATCTGGTCATCGCCGATGCGGCGAAACCGGTCGCGCTGGCGGGAGTTATGGGCGGATTCGACTCCATGATTACCGCGACGACGAAAAATATCCTGATCGAGTCAGCCTGGTTTGATCCAGCCACGGTGCGGAAGACTGCGCGGCGCCACGGGTTGCATACCGATGCTTCGCATCGTTTCGAACGCGGCGCGGATTTCGAAGCCACGACCCAGGCGTGCGACCGGGTAGCCGTACTCCTTCTCGAATCAGCCGGAGGCAAACTGGACGGCGGCGTGATCGACGTGGTGGCGCGTCAGGTTGATCTCGCGCCCGTGGCCCTGCATCTTTCGGAGGTGCACCGCATTCTCGGGGAAAAGCTCGAGACCAACGAAATTTTCCGCATTCTCCAGCAGCTGGGTTTTGAGTTGATGCCGGAGCGGGGCGGCGACCCTGATTTCACCGTCCACATTCCGAGCTGGCGTCTCGACGTGGAACGGGAAATCGATCTGGTCGAAGAGATTGCGCGCCTGCATGGCTACGACAAATTCGCCAATACGCTGCCGGCCTATGCCGGGGCGGTGGTGGAGGCGCCCGATGCGGAAAAGGACCACAAGCTCCGAGCTTCGCTGCTGGCGCTCGGCTACGACGAAGCCGTGTCGCTCACCTTTATCTCGCATGAAGACGCGGAAACATTTTCTGCGTCGCCGGTCGTCGAACTCGCCAATCCTCAGAGCGAAGAAGCGTCGGTGATGCGGAGTTCTCTGGTGCCCGGCATGCTCAACATGCTGGCGTACAACCTCAACCGCGGGGCGGACGAGGTGCGCCTGTTTGAAGCCGGCAGCATTTTCGAAGCAAAGGATGGCGGGGCTGCCGAACCCAAACGCATCTGCATGGGTGCCACGTCCCCGCCGTTGCAAAAGGCACAAGAATGGGGTGCCCGCGACGGAGGCTTCTTTGATCTGAAAGGTGATGTGGAGAGTTTGCTGCAGGCCTTTCAGCACCAGATGTTGAAGTACGATGCCCAAACGTCGGACTACTATTATCCCGGGCGCTCGGCCCGCGCCTTGATGGATGGCGCTGTGATAGCGCAGTTTGGACAGGTCCATCCCGACGTCGCTGCCCGGCGTAAGCTGCGTCAAAGCGTTTTTATTGCCGAGCTTTACCTCGACCGGCTTTTTCCGCAGGGCCTGCGGGTCGTCCGCTATCAACCCTTGCCCCGCTATCCAGCAGTGGAGCGGGATTTTTCGTTTGTCTTTGATGACGGGATTAGATTCGAAACAATTCAGCAGGTTGTCATCGGACTCGGCGTGGCTGCCTTGCGGAGCTTTGCTCCGGTAGAAATTTTCCGCGGAGGCAGCGTTCCCGCGGGAAAGTACTCACTGCTGCTGCGGGCCCGCTTTCAGTCAGCTGAGCGCACGCTGCGGGAAGAAGAAGTAGCACAGTCGTCGGCGCAGATCATCAAGGCGCTGGAATCTCTGGGCGGAAAACTGCGGGCCTAGTTTTCTGGCTGTGAAAAAGCAGCAGTGTCATCCTGAGCGGGTGGAGTCGAAGGACCCCTGTCTTGCCGCAAGAGCTGACGTGAGAGGTTGCCTGAGATTCCACGGCGAACGTTTTCTGCCGCGGGTAGGGGTCCTTCGACTGCGCCGCTGCTTCGCCAGGCGAAGCAGCCACTCCGCTCAGGATGACAGTTTGATTCTTGTACACTATTGACGTGCGCGTTTTCTTCCGCGTGACTTTCCTCGCCGCGGCGGTACTGGTTGCAGGTGCCGCCCTCTCCGCCACCGACAAACCAACTCCCACTTTCTATAAAGACATTTTGCCCCTGCTCCAGGACCATTGTCAGAGCTGTCATCGTCCCGGCGAAGTTGCACCTATGCCGCTGGTGACGTACGAGCAGACCCGGCCATGGGCGGCGGCTATCGCGAAATCGGTAGAAGGCAAAATGATGCCACCGTGGTTCGCCGACCCGCGCTTCGGGCCCTTTTCCAACGACCCTTCGCTTACGCCACAACAGATTTCAACGATTCTGGCCTGGGTGCAAAGTGGTTCTCCAGCGGGCAATCCGCATGACGCGCCGCCAGCCCCGCACTGGACCGAAGGCTGGAACGTCACGCGGCCGGATGTCGTCCTGCCGATGCCCAAGCCAGTCACGATCCCGAAGGATGGCGAAGTGGAATACACGTACGAGATTGTGCCGACGCACTTCACTGAAGATAAATGGATACAGATGGCCGAAGTTCATCCCTCCAGCCCGCAGTACGTGCATCATGCCGTGGTGTACATACGCCCGCCGGATTCGAAGTGGTTGCGGCGCGCGCCGGTCGGGGTGCCGTTCACGGCTTCGACTCTTAGCGATCCCCAGGATCGTCTGGAGGCGCACGGGACCACCAGCGACCTGCTGCTGGTGTACGCCCCTGGTAGCTCGCCTGACCACTGGCCCGACGGCATGGCGAAGTTCGTCCCGGCGGGATCAGACCTGGTTTTTCAGGTCCACTACACTACGAACGGCACTGCTGGAAGCGACCGCACCAGCGTCGGATTGGTGTTTGCCAAGACGGTCCCGCGGCAGCGCGTTCTCACACTACAACTGAACGATCACGCCTTTATCATTCCCCCCGGCGCGGATAACTTTCGGGTGGAAGTGCAGGGCACGCTGCCTCACGACGCCACGCTGCTCAGCCTGTTTCCGCATATGCATCTGCGGGGGAAAACTTTTGAGTACGACATTGTTAAGCCCGACGGCTCGATCGAGACTCTGTTGCGTGTGAACTACCATTTTCACTGGCAGCTGAGTTACCGCTTGGCCGAGCCGCGACTGCTGAAAGCTGGAACCAGGTTGCGCGCCGTGGCCTGGTATGACAACTCGCGCAACAATCCGCACAATCCCGATCCGGATGCGACCGTCACCTGGGGCGACCAGACTTATCAGGAGATGATGGTTGGGTTCTTCGATGTGGCAGTCCCGGCGAATATGGATAAAGAACAGTTTTTCATGCGCGGCCAGAGTGCCCACTAAGAAGCACCCAGCCCAGGACGCGGCAGTAAGACAGTTTGGAGACCATGAACCACGAAGGGCACGAAGGTACACGAAGGAAACCCTGGAAAACAAAGCCTTCGTGATACTTCGTGTCCTTCGTGGTTCATGCACTCGCCGTGTCTTAATCACGAAACTGACCCACTACCCCGGATGGCCGCTCTCTGGCCGTTTGTCTGTTGTTATGTTGTGACTTTCTGAACAGACTCAACAAACACTCTCTGCTCTTGCTATCCAAACTCACATGGCGCGCGTCTAGCAACAACGGGGCATAAGTAAAAACCCAGATTGCAAACGCCACGGGAGGGTAGTGCCTCAGTTTTGAAATTTCTCCTTATCCACTGGCGTAATCCTGAGCGGCCTTCAGGCCGTGAAGGGATATGGCGTGAAGCAGATACACCCCTTTTGCCCCGGCGTTGCTGCCGATGCACGCCAGATCCTTCGGGACTGAAGTCCCTCAGGGTGACGCCGCTGGATAAGGGGAAATTCAAACTGAGGCACTACCCACGGGAGATATTGGGACGAGATGCTCGCTCAGGACGAGTCCGTCCACTCATTAGAAATTCAAAGGAGTGATCGCAATGCGCCGAAATGGATTCAACCGTTTGGTGTTGACTGTGGTTGTGTTAGGCATGGCAACGTGGAGTGCCTGCGAGAAGACGAATAACGCGGGGACGTCCGCAGCTTCGGGTTCCGGCGGAAAGATTCCGGTCACAACCAAATCAGAAGATGCGCGCAAGGAATTCCTGCAGGGGCGGGAACTTTCGGAAAAGCTTCTGGCCCAGGACTCGGTACAGCATTTTGACAGAGCCATTGCGCTGGATCCGGAGTTCGCGTCTGCGGAGTTGGCGCGGGCCAATGCGGCCGGCACGGCCAAGGAATTCTTTGAGCACCTGAACAAGGCGGTGGCCCTGGCGGACAAGGCGTCGGATGGCGAGCGGCTGCTCATTCTTGCCAACCAGGCCGGAGCCAACGGCGACGCCGTCAAGCAGAAGGAATATTTCGAGAAGCTGGTGGCCGCTTACCCGAACGATGAGCGGGCGCATTTCAATCTGGGTGCTTTCGATTTTGGGCAGCAGGACTATCCCCAGGCCATCGAGCATTTGAAAAACGCGCCGGAGCTGGCCCCAAACTATTCGCCCGCTTACAACATGCTGGGCTACGCCTACCGGCAGGCCGGCGATTACGCCAACGCCGAGCAGGCCTTCAGGAAATACATCGAACTGATTCCGAACGATCCTAATCCCTATGACTCTTACGCCGAACTGTTGCTGAAGATGGGCAAGTTCGACGAATCGATCGCGCAGTACCGTAAGGCGCTGATGATCGATCCCCACTTCGTACCTTCGCATTTCGGGATTGCGGCTGACCTGCTGTATATGGGCAAGCCGGCCGATGCGACAGCGGAGCTGCAGAAGATGGCCGACCTGGCGCGCAATGACGGAGAACTCCGGACGGCGTTGTTTGGCATGGCGGTCGTAGCCTCGGATAGCGGCAAGCTGGATAGCGCAGTACAGGCGATGGACAAGGAATATGCCGTTGCGGAAAAGAAGAACGACGTAGCCGCCATGGCAGCCGACCTTCAGGCCAAGGGCAACATCATTGCCGAAATGGCGAAGTATGACGTGGCGGCGCAGCAGTTCGATCGCTCCCTGCAGATGGTGGAGAGCTCAAGCCTGTCGCAGGAGATCAAAGACAATGCGAAGCTCCTGCATCACTACAATCTGTGTGCCTTGGCGATCGGAAAGAAGGACTACGCGGCGGCGAAGGCCCACGCGGACGAATACCGCCAGGGGGCAGAGGCGTCGAAGAACCCGGCGCAGTTGAAACTTGCCCATGAACTGGCCGGCCGGATTGCGCTGGCGCAGAAAAATTACGACGATGCAATCAAGGAACTGGAGCAGGCCAACCAGCAGGACCCTCGCAACCTCTACCGGCTGGGCCAGGCCTATCAGGCAAAGGGCAATAAAGACCAGGCGCAAAAGTTCTTCGCCGAGGCGGCCGGATTCAACTCGCTGCCGGCCCTGAACTACGCTTTTGTTCGGGCGAAGGCGCAGAAGATGGCGGCGGGAACGAAAGGATAGGAAAGAAAGAATTCCGCATCCGGGTGTCATCCTGAGGGACTTCAGTCCCGAAGGATCTTGCGTGCACCAGCGAGCGGACGAACAGAGAACGCACCGCCGGCCCACGCCAGATCCTTCGCAGGCTCAGGATGACACCTTTTTGAGTTCCAACAGATTCTGCCGTTCCCGCCCGAACCCGTCCTGCCGTTTCCACATCCTGAAGGAAACTACGCCCCAGTGTAGGATAATGAATTGACTCTGCTCGGGAACTGTTGCGCAAGAGCCGGGCAAGACAATCGCATGCCAACTGCATATCTGGAAGAAGTGAATCCGTGGGAAGCGCAGGTTGCGCGGTCCGACGTGGCCGCGCAGAAGCTTCAGCTCGACGAGGGCTTGTGGAGAATACTGCGTGAGCCAAGCCGGGAGTTTATCGTTCATATACCAGTCCAGCTGGATAATGGGCAGCTGGAGGTGTTTACCGGGTTCCGGGTGCAGCATTCGATCGATCGAGGGCCGGCCAAGGGCGGCATTCGCTATACCCCCAACGTCACCCTCGACGAGACGCGCGCCCTGGCGAGCTGGATGACCTGGAAGTGCGCCGTGGTGAACATCCCGTTCGGAGGCGCGGCCGGAGGAGTGATTTGCGATCCCGACCGGATGTCCAAACGCGAACTGGAGCGCCTCACGCGGCGTTACACCGCGGAGCTGATGGAGGTGCTGGGGCCGGAAAAAGATGTTCCCGGCCCGGACATCAACACTGACGAGCAGATCATGGCCTGGATCATGGATACCTATTCCATGCATGTGCACCACACTGTGACCGCGGTTGTGACCGGCAAGCCGTTGGAATTGGGAGGGTCGCATGGGCGCATCGAGGCCACGGGGCGCGGCCTGATGATTGTTTGTGATGAGGCGGTGAAGAGGCTGGGCATGAGTCCGGACCGGACCCGGGTGGTGATTCAGGGCTTCGGCAATGTGGGCTCGAAC
This sequence comes from Terriglobia bacterium, assembly GCA_963801595.1. Lineage (GTDB taxonomy): Bacteria > Acidobacteriota > Terriglobia > Terriglobales > Acidobacteriaceae > JAIQFF01. The sequence goes on from CAWDFW010000018.1 coordinate 19,677, forward strand.
GCCGCCCGGCTGATGCGCCGCAGGGGATACAAGATTGTTGGCGTATCCACCAGTAGAGGTGGTTTATACAACAAGAATGGCATCGATATTGAGGCGCTCTCGCTGCACTACCAGCGCGAGCGCACGCTGGAGGGCTTTCCCGGCTCCGAAGCGGCCAGTTCCTCCGATTTGCTGGTCGCTGACTGCGACATTCTCATTCCCGCGGCGACAGAAAATCAGATCACCAGCCGAAATGCGGAAAAGGTGCGGGCCAAAGTTCTCTGCGAGGGAGCGAATGGTCCCACTACCGCCGAGGCCGATGAAATCCTGGTGGACAAAGGCGTGTTTGTCATTCCTGACATCCTGGCCAACTCGGGCGGGGTCACTGTGTCCTACTTCGAATGGGTGCAGGACCGTCAGGGATACTTCTGGACGGAATCCATGGTGAACGATCACCTGCAACACACCATGAAGACCGCCTTCGCGGAAGTTCTGAAGTACGCCGAGACCCACAAGGTCAGTAACCGCATTGCGGCGTACATGCTGGCCCTCGACCGGGTGGCATACACGCTGCGGCAACGCGGAATCTACGCATAAAACCGGACGGTGGATGACGCCAACCCCTCTATGGCGGCGAGTCGCGCACCTCGCGGGACGCGCACTCGCGCTGCTGCTGTTTCTATCGCTGACTGCCTGGGCCACGGCCGCTTTGTACTTCGACTTGCTGCCCGGCGCTTCTGTTCGCACTCTTGGAGCGTCAAGCTATGGCCTGGCCATGGTGGGCACCCTGCTGGCTTTCCGCGGACGCGGGAAAGGGATCGCAATCTGCCTCGCGGGACTCGCGCTGGTCCTGGCGTGGTGGCTTACTCTGAAGCCATCGAACAACCGGGCCTGGCAGCCTGACGTGGCGCAGACCGCATGGGCGGAAATCGATGGCGATCACGTCACCATTCACAACGTGCGCAACTGCGACTACCGCACCGAAGGCGATTACATTCCGCATTGGGAAACCCGCTCCTACGACCTTTCACAAATACGAGGGATGGATATTTTTCTGACCTACTGGGGTTCGCCATGGATCGCGCATCCCATCGTGAGTTTCCAGTTCGGCGACAACGATTACATTGCCATGTCGATCGAGACCAGGAAAGAAGTGGGGGAGCAGTATTCGGCGATCCGCGGATTTTTCCGCTACTACGAACTCATCTATACGGTGAGCGACGAGCGCGATGTGGTGCGCCTGCGGACCAATTACCGCAAGGGGGAAGAAACGTATCTCTTTCACACGCGGGCAACGCCCGAACATGCGCGGTCCACGTTCTTGAACTATCTGAAGAAGATTAACCGGATACGAAATCGTCCGGAGTGGTACAACGCGCTGACCAACAACTGCACCACCAACATCGCCACGCTGGCGGGCGAACCACAGTTAGACTGGCGCGTGCTGCTGAACGGCCGCGCGGACCAGATGCTCTACGAACGCGGAGACCTGGCGACGGGAAATCTTTCTTTTGCCCAGCTCAAGCAGCAGGCGCACATCAACGCGGCAGCGCGGGCGGCGAACGATGCCCCCGATTTCTCCCGCCGCATCCGGGAAGGCCGCGCGGGCTTTTGAAACCGCAATCCACGTAGGGGCGGGTGCCCTCACCCGCCCGGCGGAGCGAAGCTCCGCTTGAACCGAGAACTGTTCTTGCCTCGAATGCCCGGTAGGCGTGAAGCCAGAAGCCAGAATCTAAAAGCCAGTTGCAAAAAATCGAGGCGAGCTTTGCTCGCCCGCCCGACGGGGCGTCCGGGCCTACGTGGGTTGCGCTTTCTACTGCGAGACCAATTTCAGGATGATGCCGTTGTAGTCCACCACATATAGCTCTCCGGCCGCGTCCTTACCAAACGATGCGAGAGTGCGATTGGTGGAGAGCAGGTCGCCACGAGTCCAGGTATTGGCGGGCGCTTCGGTCAGGCTCCAGATCTTGCCGGTGAGATCGGCAAAGATGTACTTGTTCGCCAGGCTGGAAATGGCGCTGCCTTTGTAAACGTAACCGCCAATTACGGCGATGCCATCCGTGTGCGGGTACTCCGCAATCGGTAGAACCTTGTTGCTGGTGTCGCACCCGGAGGACGGGTTGTAGCAGTGCGTGCCTTCCATCATTCTCCAGCCGAAATTACCACCCTTTTGCAAGAGGTCAATTTCTTCCCAGCTCTCCTGGCCTACGTCGGCGACGAACATGCGGTTGCTCACGGGCTCAAAGGAAAAGCGCCACGGATTGCGCAGGCCGTAGGCGTAGATCTCGGGCAGCCCGCCACTCGATGCGAAGGGATTGTCGGCAGGAATCGCGTATTGCTTTCCGGATGCGAAGGGAGGCTCCACATCGATGCGCAGCATCTTCCCCAGAAACGACGACAGGTTCTGCGCGTTGTTAAGAGGATCGCCACCGCTGCCGCCATCCCCCAGACCGATGTAGAGAAAGCCGTCGGGGCCAAAGACCAGCTGACCGCCTTTGTGGTTGGCGAACGGCTGGTTCACGACCAGCAGAACCCGCTCGCTGTTAGGATCGGCGGTGTTGGGGTCCGAGGCCAGGGTCTGGTACTCGGCAATGATGGTCTGCTTGCCCCCATTGTCAATTGTGTAATTAAGATAGAACTTGTGGTTCGTGCTGTAGTTGGGGTGAAAGGCAAGACCCAAAAGTCCCTGTTCCTGACCGTCAAAGTTGGTCAGGCTCTGGATGTCCAGGAAATTTCCTGACCGCAGGGCGCCGTTCTCCAAAATGCGGATTGTGCCTCGCTGTTCCACGACAAAAAACCGGTTGTCTCCGGGCGGCCGTTCCATGCCTACCGGATTGCTCAGTCCGCTGACGACCGTGGTGAGAGCCAGGCTGCCTGGCCCGGGTGGGGGTGGTGTAGAGCCAAGGGAACTCCCGCCGCCGCACCCGGGAAGCAGGAGAACCAGTAGTAACAGGGAACTAACTGGCAAGCAATTTTTGTACGACATTACCTGCAAGCTTAACTGAGTCCGCAGGGCTTTGCCAGGGATGGCAGCACAATGCTCACGTAGGCCCGGGCGCCCTCGCCCGGGCGGCGAGCAAAGCTCGCCTCGTTTTGTTTTTAGGTGCTAGCGCTAGCTTCTAGCCCCTGGCGTGTTCTCAGATCAAGCGTAGCTTCGCTCCGCTGGGCGGGTGAGGGCACCCGCCCCTACGTGGGTCGCGGCGCCGCTTCTACTGCAGGACCAGTTTCAGGATGATGCCGTTATAGTCAACTACATAAAGTTCTCCGGCAGCGTCCCGGGCAAATGATGTGAGCGTGCGGTTGGTGGAGAGCAGGTTGCCACGAGTCCAGGTATTGGCAGGCGCCTCGGTCAGACTCCAGATCGTGCCCGTAAGATCGGCGAAGATATATTTGTTTGCCAGGCTGGGGATGGCGCTGCCCTTGTAAACGTATCCGCCAATCACGGCAACCCCATCGGTGTGCGGGTATTCGGTGATGGGCAGAATCTTGCCGGTCATATTACAGGTGGCGGTGCCGGGCGGGTAACAGTGCATGCCCTCCATCACGTTCCAGCCGAAGTTGCCGCCCTTCTGCAGGATGTCAACTTCTTCCCAGTTGTCCTGACCCACGTCGGCGACGAACAGGCGATTGGTGACCGGCTCGAACGAAAAGCGCCAGGGATTGCGCAGTCCGTAGGCGTAGATTTCGGGGAGACCTCCGCCACCGGCGAAGGGATTGTCGGCTGGAATTCCGTATTCCTTTCCCGTGGCAAAAGGAGCGTCAACGTTGATGCGGAGCATTTTCCCCAGGAAGGTGGACAGATTCTGGCCATTGCCCATGGGATCGCCGCCGCTGCCGCCGTCTCCCAACCCGATATACAGGAAGCCGTCGGGGCCGAAGACCAACTGACCGCCTTTGTGGTTGGTGAACGGTTGGTTCACCACCAGCAGAACGCGCTCACTGTTCGGATCGGCCGTGTTAGGGTCGTTGGCCAGGGTCTGGTACTCGGCAATGATGGTCTCTCGATCGCCCTCGTCCAGCGTGTAGTTCACATAAAACTTATGGTTGGTGCTGTAGTTGGGATGGAAGGCGATGCCCAGCAGCCCCTGTTCCTGTCCGTCGAAGTTGGTCAGGCTCTGGATGTCCAGAAAATTTCCGGACTGCAGGGCGCCATTTTCCAGGATCCGAATGGTTCCCCGCTGTTCAACGATGAAAAAGCGGTTGTCGCCGGGCGGGTGTTCCATACCCACCGGATTACTGAGCCCGCTCACAACCGTGGTCAGTGCGAGTGTGCCGGCGGGCGCGGTGTACGTAAATCCGTTGGTCAAAGTGCCGCTCTGAGCATCCGTGTTGGTGACCTGGACGCTGACGGCTCCAGCCGCATGGGCTGGAGTGACGGCTGTGATCGAGGTGCTGTTCACCAGTGCGACGCTGGTTGCGGACGTCCCGCCCAGCTTCACCGTGGCTCCGGCCAGGAAACCGGTGCCGGTGATGGTGACGGTTGTGCCGCCATCGCCTGGCCCGGAGTTGGGCGTGATGGCCGTTACCGTGGGCGCCGGGTTAGGCGCGGTGTAGGTAAAGCCATTGGTCAAGGTGCCGCTTTGGGCATCGGTGTTGGTGACCACGACGCTGACTGCTCCAGCAGCGTGGGCCGGAGTGATGGCTGTGATCGAGGTGCTGTTCACCAGTGCGACGCTGGTGGCAGACGTTCCCCCCAGCTTTATGGTGGCTCCGGACAGGAAACCCGTGCCGGTGATGGTCACGCTTGTTCCGCCGTTGGTTGATCCAGAGTTGGGAGTGATCGCAGTCACCGTCGGCGCCGGATTGGACTGAGGCCCGGTGTAGGTATAGCCATTGGTCAGGGTGCCGCTCTTGGCATCGGTGTTGGTGACCACGATGCTGACGGCGCCGGCCGCATGGGCCGGAGTAATGGCCGTGATGGCGTTGCTGTTCACCACTGTCACACCGGTCGCGGATGACCCGCCCAGTTGCACCGTGGCTCCTTGCAGAAAACCCGTGCCGGTGAGGGCTATCGCAGTGCCGCCGTTGATGGTGCCGGTGACAGGCGACATCGCCGTCACAGTTGGTGCCGGATTGTTGGGCGCGACGTACGTGTAGCCATTGCTCAAGCTACCGCTCAGGGCGTCCGTGTTCGTGATCATCACGCTCACGGCCCCTGCGACGTGAGCCGGAGTGATGGCTGTGATTGCGGTACCGTTTGCCACGGTTACGCTGGTGGCGGATGTTCCGCCCAGTTTCACCGACGCTCCTGCCAGGAAACCTGTACCCGTGATAGTCACCGCGGTCCCGCCGTTGGTGGTTCCAGAGTTGGGCGTGATCGCGGTCACGGTCGGCGCCGGGTGAGGCGCTGCATAGGTATAGCCGCCGGCCAGGGTGTTGCTTTGTGCGTCCGTGTTGGTGACGATCACACTCACAGCCCCGGCTGCGTGGGCTGGAGTTGTGGCTGTGATCGATGTGTTGCTTGCCAGGGTCACGCCCGTGGCAGGGGTCCCGCCAAAGCTCACAGTGGCTCCCGATAGGAAGCCTGTGCCGGCGATGGTCACGCCGGTGCCGCCGCTGGTTGTCCCCGTGTTGGGTGTGATCGAAGCTACGTGGGGCGCCGGGTTGGAAGTCGGGTCGGGTGTGGCCGCGAGGCCGCCGCCGCAACCGGGCAGGAACAGGGCCAGCAGCAACAGGGAACAGACTGGCAAACAATATTTATGTGACATTAAGAAGAACCTAATCTTGGCGAGGGTGGGCCTGCCAGTCTCGGATGGACATCCGAAACCCACGATGGGAGGGGCACTGGTTACTGTCCGATGTGATCTCTCTTACGGGACTTGCGTAACCTTCGCGGGCTGCGAGGTCCTTTCGGGATCGTTAATCGCTTGGGCAAGGAGTGCACGAGCGGGCGCTCGCGCCTACATTTTGTCCCGGCGGGGTTCTGTGGCAGACTCCTTGGGGCGCATATCGAAAATATGTTCGGTTCGATCGAAGCAGGTGGCACCAAATTCGTTTGTGGAGTGGGAACCGGGCCAGCGGACCTGAAGACGATGCAGTTTCCCACGACCACGCCCGAGGCCACGCTGGCCATCGCCATTGAATTTCTGGGCGAGGAGTCCGGCGGCGAACTGAAGGCGGTGGGGATCGGATCTTTTGGGCCGATCGATCTGCACAGCACCTCGCTTACCTTCGGCTATGTCACCTCCACGCCGAAGCCCGGCTGGCAGAATTACAATCTGGCGGGCACGGTGCGGGATGCGCTGGGCGTGCCGGTTGGTTTTGACACCGACGTGGATGCATCCGCACTGGGCGAGGCCCGCTGGGGCGCGGCGCAAAATCTGACCGACTTCCTTTATCTCACCATCGGCACGGGCATCGGCGGCGGCGCGATCATCAACGGCCGCGTTCTTCATGGCATGGTGCATCCGGAGATGGGCCACATCCGGGTTCCGCATGATCTGGTACGTGACCCTTACCCCGGCGGCTGCCCTTATCATGGCGATTGCCTGGAAGGGCTGGCCTCGGGGCCGGCCATGCAGACGCGCTGGGGCAAAGCGGCCTCGGACCTCCCGCCCGACCATCCGGCATGGACCCTGGAAGCGCATTACCTGGCTCATGGATTGGCCAACTGGGTGTTGACTCTGTCGCCCCAGCGCATTCTGCTGGGCGGCGGCGTATTACGGCAGACGCATCTGTTCGGTCGAATTCGCCAGGACCTGGTGGGATTGCTGAATGGATATGTCCGCGCGACGGAAGTCATGCGCGATATTGACCAGTACGTCGTCCCTCCGCAACTCGGAGGCCGGGCCGGGGTTCTGGGCGGGCTGGTGCTGGCCGAGCAGGCCTATGCTCGTCTGGATCGCGAATAGAGTGTGTCGGTCGGACACTCCCTTCGACTTCGCTCAGGGCAGGCTTTGTCCGAGGCTTTTGACTTGGCCTTTGACTTTGGAAGCCAGTGGCCGCGGCGTGAGCCAGAACCGCAATATGAATGCACTCGACATCAAAGTCAAAAGCGTCGGACAGGAGTGTCCGACCCACACAAGTTCGAGGCTGGACGATGCAGCCGGGCGCAATTGGACTAGGACAACGGGCCCCGCGACACGGAATGCGCGATGGATTTCTTTCCGTCAGACTGTTGATTGAGCGCGGACAACATCAGCCGGGTGTCCGCGGTCTGCGTTCTCCCGGCGATTTCCAGTTCCGCCTTGGCGGCGGAGGGATCCAGGATTCGAAGAGTCGGAGTGCGGTAGGGCTTCTTTGCGACCTTAAGATCCCGAATCACCAATGCAATCTCCGACCCTGGTTTTTTAGCCATGTGGTTGGACACGTCGCAAGCGATACAAGTGAATTGAACTTCAAGCGCGAATGATCTGGAAGAAATTGTTACAGGAAGAATTCGACGGCAGGAAAAAGAAATTAGTTCGAGTCGCTTTTCCGACGCCATTCGACGAAGTGCGGGGGCCGATGGCGGAACGCTAGTTGGAGGGTTCCAGCACACCCTCGGTGGTGATCCGGTTGGCCTTGCGGATTTCAGCGGCAACTTTTACCAGGGCCTCGTCGGCGCGAGCTGGGCCGTCATCCGAAATCATAGAGCTGGCGGCCAGGGTAAACAGCAGCGCGTCTTCCTGCTTGTCAAAATACAGAACTACCTGACTCGCTGCCATGTGAAAGCCTCCCGGGGTTACTCTCCAAAATCATAGGCTGAATTGACGACGGATTGCAGGTACTCTCTTGATGCCTCCTGCTCTTTCCCAAAAAAAGACCACGTAGGGGCGGGTGCCCTCACCCGCCCGGAGGAGCGAAGCTCCGCTCAAAACTGAAAGCTGTCCTCGCAAACGGTAGGTTCACACCGAGAGGCCCCGAACCAGGCGAGCTTCGCTCGCCCGCCCGGGTCCTGAGCGAAGTCGAAGGAGGGCGTCCGGGCCTGCGTGAATCCGCCGCGCCGCCAAGATGCTACAGTTAACGAGTAAATGTCCGCTCCTGAATCCCGCTTCGTAAAGGCCTGCCGGTCCCTCGCGGTGGACCGAACGCCAGTCTGGTTCATGCGCCAGGCGGGACGTTACATGCCGGAATATCGCGCCGTGCGCAAGCAGTATTCTCTGATCGAGATATGCAAGCGTCCGGAAGTAGCGGCCGAAGTAACGATTACAGCCGCGGAAGCGCTCGGGGTTGACGCCGCCATCATCTTTGCCGATCTGTTGCTTCCGCTCGAAGTGATGGGACTGCCGTTTCATTTTTCGCCCGGGGAAGGCCCGGTGATCGAGAAACCAGTGCGCGACCTGGACGATATTTCTCAACTGCGAACCGATCGCGCCGCGGATCTGGGATATGTTGCCGAGGCAGTGCGGCTGGTGAGCAAGCACTTTGGAGCGCGCCTGCCCGTGATCGGTTTCTGTGGAGCGCCCTTTACCCTGGCCAGCTACATGATCGAGGGCGGCAGTTCGCGCAATTACGTGAACACCAAGAAGATGATGTATTCCGCGCCCGCGGCCTGGGACCAGCTTCTGGATAAGCTCGTGACGGTGGTCGCTGAGTACGCGGCGGAACAGGTGCGCGCGGGCGCTGATGTGATCCAGGTATTCGACAGTTGGGTGGGCTGTCTGAGCGTGCAGGACTATCGGCGTTACGTGCTGCCTCGCACCACTGATCTGGTGAGGGCGTTGCAGAAGGCAGGAGTGCCGATCATCTATTTTGGTACTGACAGCGCCACTCTTTTGCCCTCGATGAAAGAAACTGGCGCCGAAGTGATTGGCCTGGACTGGCGCATTCCGCTGGACCAGGGTTGGAAGGCAGTTGGGTCCGGGGCGGTGCAGGGGAACCTCGATCCGGTGTTGCTGTTTGCGGACTGGAAAGAAGTCAAGGCGGGTGCGGCAGACATTCTGCGGCGCGCCGGCGGACGTCCCGGGCATATTTTTAATCTGGGGCATGGCATTCTGCCCGAGACTCCGGTGGAGAACGTAAAGGCGCTGGCCAGGTTTGTACAGGAATATTGAGTTGTTCGCGATGATCAACCGCCGTGCTAGGTTGTGCGCGCGTTTCGCGGGCGAGCCCCCTTCGACTTCGCTCAGGGCGGGTCCGCGACCACACCAGACTGAGGAGTTGTGAAATTGCCCGCCGGCGAAAAAAATGCGGTTTTGCTGTTGGCGCATGGGAGTCCCGATTCTGTGGACGACATACCGGAATTTCTGGACCAGATCACGCGCGGCCGGCCTGTCCCGCCGGAAGTGGTTGAGGAAGTAAAGCATCGCTATGGGCTGATTGGCCGGTCTCCATTGACCGAACTCACACGGCGCCAGGGCGAATTGCTGGCCGAAGAACTAGGGTTGCCGGTTTACGTCGGCATGCGCAACTGGAAGCCGTTTGTGGCGGACACGATTGCCGCCATGAAGGGCGACGGCGTGGAGCGCGCTGTGGTCATCTGCCTGGCTCCGCAGAACTCGCGCACCAGTGTTGGTCTTTACCGCTCGGCATTGAATGTCGAAGGCGGTGTGCCTTTTTCCGTGGAATTCGTCGAGTCGTGGCATGATCATCCGCTCCTGATCTCGGCTTTCGCCGAAAAATTGTGCGCCGGATGGGATCGGGCCTGCGCTGAGCTGGGCGCGCGGGTGCCTGTCATCTTTACCGCTCACAGCGTTCCTCAGCGCACCATTGCGGAAGGCGACCCCTATGAAGCGCAGACCAAAGAAACGGCCAGCCTGGTGGCGCTGGCAGCCAGGCTCACTGCCGACGACTGGAGGTTCGCCTTTCAAAGCCAGGGGATGTCGGGCGGCTCATGGCTCGGACCCACGGTTGAAAATACGATTCTCGAATTGAAGGAAAAGGGTCATCGCGGGGTGTTTGTGCAGCCCATTGGGTTTCTCTGCGATCACGTCGAAGTGTTGTATGACATCGATATAGGCTTCCAGGAGTTTGCCAAGAAGGAAGGCATGCGGTTGTGGCGAGCGGAATCGCTGAATGATTCGCGGTTGTTGACTGCGGCCCTGGCGGATGTGGCGCGGTCGCGCTTTGGAAAATGAAACGGATCGCCATTGTCGGCGGCGGCATCTCCGGGCTGGCGGCGGCGTTTGCGGTCGAGGAACGGCGCCGGGCTGGCGAGGCGCTGGAGTTTGTGGTTTACGAATCGGGCCCGCGCTTCGGCGGCGTGTTGTTCACCGAGCAGGTGCAGGGTTGCCTGATCGAGGCCGGCCCTGATTCATTTCTCACGGAAAAACCCTGGGCCGCGGACCTGTGCCGCCGCCTCGGTATTGCAGACCAGCTCATCGGCTCCAACGACGCCGATCGCAAGACTTACATTCTGGTGAAGGGCAAGCTCTTGCCCATGCCCGATGGGCTGATGTTCATGGTCCCGACCCAGCTTTCCCCGGCAATTTTGTCGCCGCTGTTTTCTCCGGCGACGAAGCTGCGCGTGGCGCGTGAGTGGTGGTACCAGGCGCGCGTGTCGAATGGCGACGAGAGTGTGGCGGCGCTGGTGGACCGCCACTACGGCGCGGAAATGGTCGATCGCCTGGCCGACCCCCTGCTCGCCGGAGTCTATGGCGGCGAAGCCGCGCAACTCAGCGCGCGCGCGGTGCTACCGCGCCTGGTCGAAATGGAGTCGAAGTACGGCAGCCTGGGACGGGGGATGCTGGCGGCCCGCAAACGCGTCAATCGTTCCCAGCCTGCGCCTCCCATCTTCTCCTCTCTCCAGGGCGGAATGCAGCAGCTCGCGGAGGCATTGGTGGCCTGGCTTCCCGCGGAGGCGTTGCGGGCAGACTCTCCCGTGCAGGCCGTCCAGAGGCAGGATCGAGGCTGGGTGGTTTCGGCAGGATACGCGTCCGATCAATTCGATGCTGTGATTCTGGCCACACCGGCCACCACCGCGGCCCCGCTGCTCGAAATCGCCAGCGCCGAACTGGCCTCCGAACTCAAGGCCATTTCGTATAGTTCCTCGGTCACGGTGGCGCTGGGCTTCGACCAGAATGTGCGTGCCAACTTGCCTGCAGGCTTTGGGTTTCTGGTGCCGCGACGCGAAGGAAAGCGCCTGCTGGCAGCGACTTTTGTCCATAACAAGTTTCCCCATCGTGCCCCGAAAGATCGCGCCCTGTTGCGCTGCTTTCTGGGCGGGAGCCGCGATGAGGAGGTCTTGCAACTCACGGACGAAAATATTCTGAACGTCGTGCGCGACGAACTCCGGCAAATTCTTGGAGTGAAGGCTGCCCCGCTCTTCACTCGTCTCTATCGCTGGAAGGGTGCGATGGCGCAATACACCGTTGGCCACCTGGAACGGCTGCAACGAATCGAAGGCCTGGTAAAACAACTGCCGGGGCTGGCGTTGGCGGGCAACGCCTATCGCGGGATTGGCGTGCCCGACTGCATACGTTCAGGCGAGGCCGCGGTGCAACAAGTTCTATCGTAGCGCCGGCGTTCCGCCGGCCTTCCGAGGGCGTCTTGCCCTCGCCGGTGCGGGCGGCGCTACATAGACGATCTGCATTACGGCCGTAATATGGGTACCTGCTCTCCTATTGCAGAAACATCCTGGTTCCGTCAGGGTTAATACAATCGGTAAACTTATGAGCAGACGGATTCTGGCCCTGTTTTTGCTCACGCTGTTCGCGCTCCTGCCTTTGCGCGCGCAAGAGCAGAAATCGCAGGATGACATCCCGATGGGGGACAAGCCTGCGCCCAGCGCACCGGCGGACGTCCTGCACGATGCCTCCCAGCCGTCCACTGACATGTCCCAGGAAAAACCCCAGGCAGCACCAGGCATGAGCAGCATGTCCATGCCGGACCTGAAGGGGATGAACAACGACGGCAGCGCCCACGCCATGCTGTCCATGTCCGATCGGAGTATGGACATGGGACCGCACATGAAGATGACGACCCTGCGCGATCTGAAGCCGGGAGACCAGGAGAAGGCGAATCAAGTGGTGGCCGCCGCGCGCCAGGCGGCTGAGAAATATACCGACTACAAAGTCGCGCTGGCTGACGGCTACAAGATTTTTCTCCCCAACCTGCCGCAAAAGCAATACCACTTCACCAACTACCGCTATGCTTTTGAGGCGGCGATTCAGTTCAATCCCGATCATCCCACGTCGTTGCTCTATGAGAAGACCAGCGACGGCTACAAGTTGATCGGTGTGATGTACACCGCGCCCAAAAATTCCAACTGGAATGATCTGGACCAGCGCATTCCGTTGAGCATTGCGCAGTGGCACGCGCACATCAACCTGTGCCTCCCGCCTCCCGATAGACGGGGCGAAGCCTGGGGAGCGCACCCGAAGTTCGGCCTGGCAGGCTCCATCACGACCCGCGCGGACTGTGATGCCGCCGAGGGAAAATTCATGCCTCAGATATTCGGCTGGATGGTGCACCTATATCCCTTCGAGCAGAAGCCGGAAGATATCTGGTCGGTCGAGCGCCAGGCAAGCCATCACATGGACTGAGTTTCCGCGCGATCTTGCGCGAACACAAAACCATCACTGACCACAAAGTTCACGACGGAACATGCCGTGATCGTGATTCCGTTGGCTGGCAGATAGTTCATGTGTCCCAGGCCCACCAGCAGTTTCATCAGTAGCAGATTCCCGCCGATGGAAAACAAGCCAGTAGTCAGATTGAACTTGAGAAAGCGGGTGAATCCTGCTCCCGAGCGGTCCGCCCAGGTAAAGCGTTCATGCCAGAGGAAATTGTGGATGACGGCGATCTCGACCGCCAGCGCCGTCGCGATCATATAGTTGAACTGCAGCCCGGCCTTCAGCACAACCAGGGCGAGCAACTGCACCGCAATGCCGATTCCGCCGACCAGATTGAACTTGAGCCAGCGCATCGCCGTGGAACGCCAGCCCCTGCGGGTCATCGGATGCGCTCCTCCGCATACAGGCGGCGGGTGTTGCGTACCGTAAAAAAAATCAGCATGGCAGTCATGCCGATGATGCCGACCGCTCCGCCTACGTCGAACAGGCGGTAGTGTCCGTGGAAAATCATGGGACGATACAAGAGCGCGATGTTTCCGATGGACAGCAGAATGCGCAGCTCCGTGGGGCCGAAACTCCAGAAGGAGAGTTGAAATTCTCCCAACGTGTAGGTGGCCAGGTAAGACTGGATGGAGAGCAGCAGAAACCCAACCAGCAGGGCGGTCGCGATGTAGGGATGCATATACCCCGACAGCGCCAGACCGGCCATGAGCGCCAGCCCGCCGAAGCTGTCGATGATGTGGTCCACGTAAAAGCCGTAGCGAGGACGTTGCTGCTGACGGACCCGGGCCAGAGTTCCGTCGAGACTGTCCCCTAGCCAATTAAGCGCCAGGAAAAAGATTCCGGCGACAAGCCAGTAACGGTTCCAGGCAGCCAGGGCATAGCTGACTCCCGCCATCACCTGGGCGATGAATCCCAATAGCGTAAGGTGATCGGAACTGATACGCCTCGGCGTGCGTTCCGCCATCCAGACCAGTGCCCGCTTTTCGGGATTGCTGGTCAGACCGTTGTGGATTCGGGCGGCGTTCTCGAAGCGCTTGATGCGGCGTACTTCGGTGAGAATTTTAGGGTTTGTCTGTTCGCAGAAATCAATCATGGGAGTCGCCATTGTTTTGCTCCGGGGCCCAGTTTCGTGGGGCAGTCGCAGGAGTCGCAATGCACCGCGGGTAAACTGTGGGTCAACTGGACATCAATTTGTAAGTGGTTGAATGAGCTCAAGATGCGTGGCGTCTAAACCTTGGATTGGCGCCTTATTGACTGTGGGGGCGGGACGCCCCCACGACAGCCGGCGGGACGCCGGCGCTACTCAAAGGATGGGACCGGTAGTCACTTCTTCGATGGAATCTCTCAGTTGCTGGACCGCCCAGTCGATTTGCTCGGCGGTGATAATCGCCGGCGGTGCGATCAGCAGATGGTCGCCCGAGATTCCGTCCACGCAGCCCTGGATGGGATAAACCAGCAGGCCGCGCTTCAAGGCTGCGTTGGTTACGCGTCCCGCGAAGTTAAACTCCGGGGCGAAGGGCTGCTTGGATTGCTGGTCGGCCACAAATTCCACACCGCGCAGCAACCCGATGCCGCGGACTTCGCCGACCGTTTTCAGGTCGAGCAGGGCTGATAGCGAACGCTCCAATTTGGCGGCGATGCTTCGGTCGCGCCTGGAGTCGGATGCCGGTACCAGGTTCCGCTGCTGCAAATGCTGCAGTACCGCGCGTCCCGCGGCCAGCGAGACGGGGTGAGCGTTGTAGGTAAAGCCGTGCAGGAATGATCTGGGAGCGAATCTCATCAACCACTCTCTGGGTGGCGATGACGGCCCCCAATGGAGCGTAACCGCTGGAGAGACCCTTGGCCGCGATCAGAATATCGGGCGCAATGCCCCAGTGTTCGATGGCGAAGTTCCGTCCGGTGCGGCCCATGCCGGTCATGACTTCATCGGCAATCAGCAGAACGCCATGGCGGCGGCAGACTTCCGCAACCTTTTGCAGATAACCCGGCGGCGGAAGCACCGCGCCCAGGGTGGCGCCGCTGACCGGCTCAAAGATGAAGGCGGCGGCTTCACCGTTGGCGGATTCAATCGCTCTCTCCAACTCGGCCGCATATTCCAGACCACAGTTGCGGCAGCCGTCCGCGCAGTCGTAACTGCAGCGGTAGCAGTATGGAATTCCTACGTGTGCGAACTCGCGCACCATGGGCAGATAAATTTCGCGTCGCCGCTGGTTGCCGGAGACGGAAAGCGCGCCCAGAGTCGAGCCGTGATAACTCTGTGTCCGGCTCAGCACCTGGTAACGCCTGGCTTGTCCAATCTCCACCTGATATTGCCGCGCCAGCTTGAGAGCGGTTTCGACCGATTCCGATCCGCCGCAGGTGAAGTACACGGCGCCTCCCCAAAAATTCTCTCCGGCAAACTCAAGGAGCTCGCGCGCGTACTCTTCCGCGACCGGAGTGGTGAACTGGCTGGTGTGGGCGAACTCCAGTTGCGTCAGTTGCCCGGCCATGGCGGCAGCGATTTCGGGAATTCCGTGTCCGATGAGGTTTACCGCCGCGGAGCCGGAAAAATCCAGGTAGCGCTTGCCTTCCGTGTCCCACAGGTAAACACCCTCGCCACGAACGGCGGAAGGGAATGTCTTTCGGAAAGAACGCCGAAAAACGGCGGAGCGAGTAGAGTTCTGCTCGTCAGAGGAATGAGGCACACTCTGGATTATCCAGCGGGCTGAGTTGCAGTGTCAAAATGCCAGCAGGTTGTGTGGGACCGGGTCTTCGACCCGGTCGGGCCGGGCCACGCCCGGCGAGGTTTCTCTCGCCTCTTCGGAGCTGTCCTCGCGTGCGCGGCGATGACCTCCTGTCGGCTACTCGGCGAGGCGCTTGACAGCGCTGCGCGGAACCCTGAAACTTCTCTGTCCTATTCTGACTCCGTTCAATTCCGAACCAGGAGCGGCCCGTGAACCACCTATCGAGAAACAGATTCTTCACCACGCTTGTTTGTCTGACGCTTTCATCGATCGCGTTCGGGCAGGCCAGTCCGGCCGATAAGACTGCGCCCCAGATCAGCTATATCCTGGCCGGACGCCTGTTTGATGCCACCAGCGACAGCGTTCGTGAAAACATGGTCATCGTGGTTGAAAACGAGCGCATCAAGAGCGTGGGCTCGGCTGCCGATGTAAAGATTCCGCCGGGCGCTAAAGTGATCGACCTCTCGCAGGCGACGGTGCTTCCCGGGTTGATCGATTGCCACACCCACCTTGGTTCTCGCGCCGACCGGTATAACGAAATCTACAACTTCAAGGACTCGCCCTTCGACCACGCCTTCGCCGCCGTCCTGAATGCGCGCAAGACGCTGGAAGCCGGCTTCACCTCGGTGCGCGACGTGGGCTCGGATCCGTTTCTGGCGGTGGATTTGCGCAACTCGATCAACGAGGGTTATCTGGTGGGCCCGCGAGTAGTGGCCAGTGGTCCCGGCATTTCCATTACCGGGGGGCATGGCGACTTGAATAATTTCTCGCCCCAGACCCGGGTCATGATGTTTCCCGAGGAACGCGATTTCCAGATCGCTGACAGCGTGGACCAGGTCCGCCACGTAATTCGCGCCCAGGAAAAATACGGGGTCGATGTGATCAAGATCCTGGCCACCGGTGGAGTGCTCTCGCGCGGAGACAGTCCGGGGGCAGCCCAATTCACCTTCGAAGAACTCAAGGCGGCCGCTGACACGGCGCACATGGGCGGCCGGAAAATCGCTGCCCATGCTCACGGTACCGAAGGCATCAAGAATGCCATCCGGGCCGGCATCGATTCCATCGAACACGCCAGCCTGATTGATGACGAGGGCATCCGCCTGGCCAAGGAGCACGGAACTTACCTGGTGATGGATATCTACAACGACGACTACATCCTGAACGAGGCCCCGAAGTGGGGATTGCCGACCGAAAACCTGGACAAAGAGAGAATGGTGGGACGCCTGCAGCGGGAAAATTTCCGTAAGGCGTTTCAGGCGGGCGTGAAGATGGCGTTTGGCACCGACGCGGGTGTCTATCCTCACGGCGACAATGCGAAACAGTTCTTCTACATGGTGAAGTACGGCATGACGCCGGCGCAGGCCATCCGTGCGGCCACTTCAAGCGCCGCCGATCTGATTGGGCGGGCCAAGGATGTGGGCACAGTTGAGGCCGGCAAGTATGCCGACATCATTGCGGTGAATGCCGATCCCCTGGCCGACGTGCGCGCGCTGGAGCATGTCGATTTCGTGATGAAGGGCGGCGTGGTTTACAAAGACACGCGGGTGCAGCATCCGGCAGCAAACTGAAGGAATCGCGTGGTGTGGGGCGAGCGCCCTCGCCCGCCGCTTTTGGGGTTGTAGTTGCTGGGTTCTCGATGGGCCCTCGATCTTGTGTGAGTATCTCAAGTCCAAGTCAAAGGCGGCGGACAGGGCGCCCGCCCCACACTGCCTTACCCACGCGAACCATTTGGCGTATCAGGTGCGCGGAATGTTTGCGTGTAGAATCGCCCTTTGATGGCGAATTCTGCAGACTCTCCGGAAGCGCGCCCGGTTCGCGGCTTCGCTCGTATTCTTCGTCTCTTTCGTCCTTCGCACCAGCACACCGCGTTCTCGGCCACGCTGCTGCTGATGACGGCGGTCATGCTTTCACGGGTGATCGGTTACGTCCGCGAAGCCTATATTGCGTACGCTTTCGGCGCCGGTCCTGCGACCGACGCCTACGTCGCCGGCTTCACCATCCCCGACTGGCTCAATTACCTGGTGGCGGGCGGCACTGCTTCCATCACTTTTGTTTCGATCTACACCCGGTTCCTGGCCGAGAACAAGGAAGAAGAAGCGCAGAAGACATTTTCGGTCATCATCACGGTGATGACCGCGGTGCTCGGGCGTGGGAGTCCTGCTGGCGGAGTTCTTTACTCCGGAAATCTCTCGCCATCTTTTTCCCCACTTCAGCGCGGAACAGATGGAGCTCTGTGTCCACCTCACGCGCATTCTGCTGCCCGCCCAGATCTTCTTTTATGTCGGCGGCGTGGTTTCGGCGGTGCTGCTCTCGCGGCGGCTGTTTTTGTTTCCTGCATTTTCCCCGCTGCTTTATAACGCGGCCATCATCATGGGCGGCGTGCTGCTCTCGCATCGCTTTGGCATCGCGTCACTGGCCTACGGCGCGTTGGCAGGCAGCTTCCTGGGGCCGTTTCTGATCAATGCCATCGGGGCCGCCCGCATCGGCACCGGGTACAGCATTTCGTTCGACGTGCGCAACCCGGCATTTCGCGAGTGGGTGAAGCTTTCCATTCCGCTGATGCTGGGCGTGTCGCTGGTTACGGCGGACGATTGGATCCTGCGCTATTTCGCTTCCGGAGCGGTGGGCGATATTACCCGGCTCAACTATGCCAAGCGTCTGTTCGCCGTGCCGATCGCGGTGCTGGGACAGGCCACCAGCCAGGCCTCGCTGCCGTTTTTCGCCAAGCTGTTTCGGAGAAAAGCGGCTGCGTGAGTTTGCCGACACTGTGAACGGGTCCATCTACCGCATTGTGGCAACGTCGCTCCTGGCGACTAGTTTCATGATGGCAGCGGCGCTTCCCCTCATCGATCTGGTCTATCGCCGCGGGCACTTCCAGTTTTCCGATTCGCAGGAAACCGCGCTTTATTTCTTCTGGTTCGCGCTCTCGCTTTGCTTCTGGTCGGCGCAAGGGCCTCTACTCGCGCGCGTTTTACGCGGCCGGGAACACGCTCGTTCCCATGGTGGCCAGCAGCCTGATTACGGTTGCCTCCATTCCTATCTACTCGGCGCTCTTCCACAAGTTCTCGACGGTGGGGCTGGCGATGGCGTCTGACCTGGGCATCGTGGCCAACACTCTTGCCCTGGCGCTGCTGCTGCATCGCCGCCAACTGGTGCGGGTGAACGAACTGAATTGGGCGGAGATCGGGAAGGCGGGAGTCACGTCGCTGGTGGCCGGAGGGCTGAGCTATCAGGTTGCTCGCGTCCTGCTGGTCAACGATAGCCGGATCGCCGACCTCAAGGCCCTTGGCCTGATTTCGGTCACATGGGCGGGAGCGGTGGCGGCGGGTCTGTGGATTACGCGGTCGTCGTTGCCAGGCGATCTTCGCCGCCGCAAACCGACAGCCTATCCTCGCGTCGCGGAGGAGCAGGCGGAAGAGTTGAGCAAGGGGATAGAACCGTAGTGATTTTTTTTCAGATCTCAGATACCAGTTCTCTGTTCTCAGACAAAAAGGCGGACGCTCCTGTACGAATCAAGAGCGTCCGCCGTGATCTTGCCGAAAAAATCTAGACCCGGGCTGCGCTGGCGGTTTCAGCCGCGACTTTGACTTCTTCACCGTTGGCCTTCTGGCCGGCTTTGCGGATATCGATGCCGCCCTTGAAGAAGGCGCCGTCTTCGATGGAGATGCGAGCGGCCACGACGTCACCGGTGAGGGAGCCGTCGCTGCGGATATCGACGCGATCGCTGGCCGTCAGGTTGCCGCGGACCTTGCCCAGGACCACGATTTCACGGGCATTGATGTTGGCTGAGACTACCCCGTTGCGACCCACGGTCACACGGTTGCCCGACAGGTTGATGGACCCTTCCACCCGGCCGTCGATGTAAAGCGATTCCGAACCCGTTACCTCGCCTTTGATCACCAGGGATTTGCCGATCGTAGCCTGGTCCGCCGTGGTGGTCGCAACCGGACGCGGAGCCGGAGCAGTGGGTTCGCTCGCGGCAGAGGTTGTGGCAGGAGCGGGCATCGCCGGACGCTCCGGCTCACCTGGCCGGCCTGGAGTCATAGGCTGATTCGTGGGTTTCCACATGTGGCAAAAATCCTTTCCTCGTATGGATTCAGGGTAAAGGCCGCACTTCGGTGACCAATTGGCATTTTACTCCAGCAAACTGCAAACCGCGCCTGTGAAAATCGCCTATTTGTTGAATCGGCGGGACATGAACGGGAGGGTTGCGCATGCGATCAAATCGCACGCCTCCACGCATGCCTGGAGCGCGACTACCAGAATCATGCAAATTCGTCCCGGGACGGCATTTTTTTCCGCAGTGCCGTCGTTTTGGGAGGAAAGAACATCGAAGCACATCGGAGCACAGGTTACTAGTGTAATGCGCCACTCCCGAGACGTGGGCACAATCTGATTAGAATTCCATTAGTCTGGAAGGACTTGAGACCGGAATCCTTCTTCTCTTGTCGGGGAGCTATGAAATTCTTACGCCGTCGCATCCTACCGTGCTGTGCTTCTCCTGGCTTGCATTGGCGCCGTGGCGCAGGCGCAGGACCAGCCGCGCCAGCAACATGTTGGCCGGGTTCAGGATTGGAGTTATCGCCACGTGGTCCTGAGCGGCGGATTGCCGGCCGCCGACCTGGATAAGGCACTGGCCGAGCCTCGCATTCTGTTTCGCCTGGCCGAGCGCAATCTTCACCGGGCGTCCGGTACGAACTGGCGTGAAAGGACTGGATCGGGGTGACCGCGGCTCCGCGGCGCCGGCCGCGTCCCCGCAGTCGTGACCTCAAGATCGACTGGAGCGTTCCCCTGGGCGCAGGCATCGTGGCCCCTTACATGTTCCCAGCCAAGTACAGCTTCAATATCAACGACACGCCCGATTGCACTAACGATTACGTCGTGTTCGGACTGAACGTTGCCGGAGCGACGGGCGGGCAGGCGAACGTCATCGGCCTGAGAAATCTTTATTCCGGAACTGCCCCCGCCGGGCTTTGCCCAGGCGCAGGGGCCACTTTTTACTGGGCGTATAACGGAAGCACAGCGGGCGGTTCGGTGCTGACCTCGCCGGTAGTTTCGCTGGACGGGACGAAAGTCGCATATGTCGAGAGCGCTGCCGGATCGGCAGTCTTCCATGTCCTCAAATGGAAGTCAGGGGAAGGCACTTCAGCCACGGCTTCCGCGGCTCCGACTCTTAACGGCGCGTGCACCGCAACCAGTTCGTGCCTCAAATCAGTGACTTTCTCCGCTGGTTCGACGGCCACCCTGGCGTCCCCGTGGGTGGACTACTCGGCTGATAAGGCTTTTGTGGGCAGCGATAACGGCATCATCTATCGCATCAGTTGCGTCTTCAATTGTGCGCTCAATGCGCAGCCCACGGTGGACTGGAGTTTTACCCTGCCCGTGGCCGGCACCGGCGGCGCCTCTGCGACGCCCAATGGCCCGGTTTACGACTCCAATACAGGACACTTGATCGTGGGGGACCAGCTTGGGGAGCTTTGGACGATTAATGCCAGCGGAGCCACGCCGAGCCTGTTGGCCGGGCCGGTGATGATTGGGGGTGGAGGCTGCTCGATCACGCGCCCGCCAGGACGGAATGTCCCAGGACAGGATTGCAACGGCAACGGTGGCTCTTTCGGTATCCCCGATTCCGTCCTGCTGGACGGCTCGGTCGGCAAGGTGTTCGCCTTTTCCGGCAACGATGGAACCAACGGCGCTAGCGCGGTTGTGGCCCAGCTCAACGAAGACCTCACCGGGTTGGTGAGCGTCCACGTGGGCCTGGGCAGCCGGGGCACCAACCTTGCCAACTGGAATATTCACAGCGGCGCTTTTGATGACGCCTACTTTGGCGCCACGCCCGCCAATGGCCATCTCTTCCTGTGTGGTACCGCCACGAACAGCCGGCAGCCCACTCACTACTGGATCGGATTCGACGCTTATCCCACAATGAATGCCACACCAGACGGCAGTCTGCTCCGGCTTAATGTCAACAATCTCCCGTGTGCTCCCTACACCGAGCTTTTCAATCCCAACCTCACCCTATCGGGCGGGCCGAACGATCACGATCTGCTCATAAGCGGGTTGATGGGCGCGGGCGGCAATGGATACATCATCACCAACGACATCAGCACGGGAGCGATCACCGCGGGAGAGGACTTCGTGAACTACCCGGGCGGAGTCAGCGGCATTGTGGTCGATAACACGAGTTCCGCCGCCCAGGCCTCCAGCGTGTACTTCAGCACCCAGGGTGTGGTCACCGTGGGGACCTGCGTGAATTCCCGATGCGCCGTCAAGCTTACCCAGTCTGGGCTGCAATAGGGCCGATGAGTCATCATGAGCGCAGTAACTGCTCGCGAAAGCGAAGCAGCTGCGAAGTCGAAGGACCCCTACTTCCGGAAACCGCTGTTATGAATCCAAGACTGTCCCGCTACCTTCAGCGCTGGACGGCTTTGCGCATCCTGCCCGCTCCGGTATCCTGACTAGTATGAAATCAGATGCGGCGGTCACGGGCAGGCCCGACTCGAACGAATATGCACCCTACTACGGCAAGTACATCTCGCTGGTTCCCGAGGGAGACATTCTCGTCACCCTGGAAAGGCAGTTGCCGGATACGCTGGCACTGCTTTCTCAGCGGGAGGCGGACGGAGATTTCCGCTATGCTCCGGGCAAGTGGAGTGTGAAGGAATCGCTCGGGCACGTTATCGACACCGAACGTGTCTTCAGCTACCGCGCCCTGCGTATTGCGCGCAATGACAAAACTCCACTCGCTGGTTTCGAGCAGGATGATTACGTAAAGTACGGCCCGTTCGCCCAGTGCAGCCTGGCGGTACAGTTGGAGGAGTTCGCCTCGGTCCGCAAAGCCACGGTGGCTCTGTTTCGCGCGTTGGATGAGGCAGCGTGGAGCCGTCGCGGAATGGCCAGCAACAACGAAGTCACGGTGCGCGCCCTCGCCTACATGATTGCCGGCCATGAACTGCATCATCGCAGACTCTTTCAGCAGAAATATTTTCCGGCGCGCGCTTCCTGAAGCGCGCAGCATGCCCAGTCCAACTCAGGTATCCTTGATCGTGACACTCCGTCACCATGCTTTCCGACTCCGCCATCCTGAAGAAAATCGAGCAGCAGTCCAAACGCACCGCGGGCTTCAAGCAACTGGCGCGTGAACTCGGGGTCCACGGGGACGCCCGCCGCGAGCTGTTCGAGCGTCTGAAACACCTGACGGCCGGGGGACAGCTTCAGCAGGTCGGGCCCGACCGCTACGCCATTCCGCAAGCCGCCGCAGGCAGGAACATGGCGGTGGGCCGGTTGAGCATGCATCGCGACGGCTTCGGGTTTGTGATTCCGGAAGCCAACTCGCTCGACGAGCGCCTGAAAGCGAAGCTGGCTGGGGACATTTTCATTCCACCTCCCTTCGTGGGGTCGGCCATGCACGGCGATCGCGTGCTGGTGGAAATCGGCAATATCCGTCCTGATGGCCGCGCCGAAGGGCGCATCGTGCGCCTGGTCGGGCGGGCACACTCGACTGTTGTGGGGAAATTTCACTACGGCAGCCGGCGGAATTACGTCACTCCGATTGATCAGAAGATCACGCAGGAAATTGTGATACCGCCAGGAATGGAATATCCAAGCAAGATCTCTGGCTCCGAGGCCGACGCGAGTGCTTCTGGCCCACCGCAGCGAGGGCAGGATGCCCTCGCGACAGCCGGCGAGACGCCGGCGCTACTTGAGGGCAGGAAGAGTCCGCATCGCGTGCTGGGCCGGGAAGCGGCGCGGCGCGCGGCCTGGGACGACCTGGAAAATGTGGTGGTGGACGTTGAGATCACGGACTGGCCCACGGCCACGCAGAATCCGCGCGGGCGGGTGGTGGAGATTCTGGGCTACGAAGATGATTTCGGGGCGGACGTCGAGATCATGATCCGCAAGCATCACCTGCCGCATCGCTTTCCGCCCGCCGTGCTGGCCGAAGCACAGGATGCCGAGCCCATCATTCCCGCGTCGGAGGCGCACAAACGGCGCGACTTCCGCGCCCTGCCCATTGTCACCATCGATGGAGAAACCGCGCGTGATTTCGACGACGCTGTCATCGTCGCAGCATCTGGAGAACGGAAACTTCGAGCTGCAGGTGCACATCGCCGACGTGGCCCACTACGTCACACCGGATTCGGCGCTCGATCAGGAAGCCCGCCTGCGCGGCACCAGCGTCTATTTTCCCGATCGCGCCGTGCCCATGCTTCCACTCGAACTCTCGACCGATATCTGCAGCCTGCGTCCGCAGGTGGACCGCCTGGTGATGTCGTGCGTCATGGAGATCGATCATCAGGGAGAAATTGTCGGTTACGAGTTGAGCGAAGGCATGATTCGTTCCGCGGAGCGCATGACCTACACCGACGTGAACCTGGTGCTCGAAGGCGACGCCGGCGCGCGCCAGCGCTATAGCCCGCTGGTGGCCGGTTTCGAGCGGATGCGCGATCTGGCCTTGATACTGAACCGCAAGCGCGAGCGCCGCGGCTCCATCGATTTCGATTTGCCCGAGCCGGTCATCGAGTTCGACGAATTCGGATTGATGAAGAGCATCACCCGCTCGGAGCGCAACATGGCGCATCGCCTGATCGAGGAATTCATGCTTTCGGCCAACGAGTGCGTGGCCTCGTATCTGGAAAACAAGCGCATCGCTTCGCTCTACCGGATTCACGAGAAGCCTGACGCCAAGCGGGTGTACGACTTTGAGGTGATCGCCGCGACTTTCGGTTACTCGTTGGGCGTAGGGCCGCTGCCCATTCAGCGGGTTCAGCTTAAGACTGACCGTCGCGCGAATTATGGCACGGGCAAGCGCGCCCGCGAGATCGAGATTCCCGAAAGAAGTGCACATCACGCCGCGCATGTATCAGAAGCTGACGGAAAAAATTGCCGGTAAGCCGGAGGAGCGCATTCTTTCCTTCCTGATGCTGCGCTCGCTCAAGCAGGCGCGCTATTCCGAAGAGAACCTGGGACACTTTGCGCTGGCCGCGACGGCCTACACCCATTTCACGTCGCCGATCCGCCGTTATCCGGACCTGATCATTCACCGCATTCTGAAGGAAGTGCTGCCTGAAAGTAGCGCCGGCATCTTGCCGGCCCGAAGGCGGACGGAACGTCCGCCAGGGCAGACAGATTCGGGAGTCGCTGAAGAAGAATCATCGAGGGCGTCATCGACAGCGACGTACGGGAGCAGCACACGCTCCGGATTCAAGCGGGCTTCCAGCCCGCCATCGGGCCGGCAGGATGCCGACGCTACGGCTTCGCCCTGGTCGAAGCGGCGTGATCACTCCGCGCATCGCGAAGCGGTCCAGCCTGAGGGCGGCCCGATCCCGATCGAAGAGCTGCACGACATCGCCGAAGAATCCAGCCAGTCGGAGCGCCGCGCCGACGAGGCCGAGCGTGAGCTGATGGAGTGGAAGAAAGTGAAGTTCATGCAGGACCGGGTCGGAGAAGACTTCGACGGCCTGATCATCAGCGTCACCAAATTCGGGTTCTTCGTGGAGTTGACCGACCTCTTCGTGGAAGGCCTGGTGCCGCTCGATTCGCTGGCCGACGACCGCTACACCTATCACGAAAATACCCGCGAAATCATCGGCCAGCGCAGCCGCAAGATCTACAGCATGGGACAGAGAGTGCGGGTGCTGGTGGACCGCATCGATCCGGTCGAGAAGAAGATCCAGTTCGCCGTGCTCGAGGAAAAGCCGGCTGCGAAGCGCAAGAAGCGCTGAAGCTGGTGTAAAATCTTTAAGTCAACCCTACCGCCGCGTTTGTGAATGCGGCCGGTTCCTTCCAGTCGGGACGTGGCTCAGCCTGGTAGAGCACTCGCTTGGGGTGCGAGGGGTCGGCAGTTCAAATCTGCCCGTCCCGACCAATACCCGACTACTTCCGGTTTGCTCGTCAACCGGGAGTGATCGTGTTCACTTCCTTCAAGCCGACTTGTCATTACTAATCCGCGCCTTCACGGTGGCGAGGCCAGATTTTCCTAATCGCCGACCATCCGGACAAGGGCGGGGTGATCAGCCACCCACAGCATTGCCCTCCATTCGTGGGTTCGCTGTTTGCCACGGTTCAGGACTACGTAGGGCAATCGGGAGAGCAGCGGTTGGCATGTTTTGGATACATGACGGCGTACTTTGCAATCCCGATACGCAGGTGGGGATTTGTGAGCAATGTTCAGCGTTTACGAGCACTTGCACCCTTTGCCCAAATTATAACTTGCCGATAAACGATAAATGAGTTATCGTTTATCGATAATGATTAAGTTGGAACCCACCATGAAACATTCGACTGACGCTACTCGCGACCCGGGTCACTTTGCGGATCCTGATCGTTCTCAACTGGATTCTCGGTGCGCTGATCTTCGGTATGCTGGCGATCAGCTTCCAGGCCGAGGATTGGACCTGGCGAGCGCTCGGCGTCGGCGCGGTCGCCGGTCACGAGGGCATGGTCGCCGGGATGCGCGCCATCATGGTGATCGGCATCGCAGGCACACCCATCGCTTACGTGGTGTTCAGCCGGCTGCTGAGGATTGTCGAATCGGTGCGCACGGGCGAGCCGTTCACCTCGGACAATGCCGGGCGGCTGCGGACCATCGCTTGGGCGATGCTGCGGCCTCGAACTGCTGCACATCTGCGTCGTCGCGATTGCGTCCGCGGTCTCGACCAAAGAAGTGCCGTTGCGCATCAACGGCAATTTCGACTCACCGGTTGGCTCGCCATCCTGCTGCTGTTCGTGCTCGCGCAGGTGTTCCTGGAAGGGACGCGCATGCGCGAGGATCTGGAGGGCACGGTCTGATGGCCA
This sequence comes from Terriglobia bacterium, assembly GCA_963801595.1. Lineage (GTDB taxonomy): Bacteria > Acidobacteriota > Terriglobia > Terriglobales > Acidobacteriaceae > JAIQFF01. The sequence goes on from CAWDFW010000018.1 coordinate 45,613, forward strand.
TTCTCGTCAAGCTCGACGACCTGCTGCACGAGCGGCGCATGACGCTGACCGAACTCGCCGAGCGCGTCGACATCACGCTCGCCAACCTGTCGATCCTGAAGACCGGCAAGGCGCGGGCCATCCGCTTCTCGACGCTCGAGGCAATCTGCGACGCGCTCGCCTGCCAACCGGGCGACCTGCTCGAATTTCGACCCGATTCCGCGCGCCGGAGAAGCACCCGTCCGCGTCGCTTGATGAGAATGGAGATTTGAAATGACTTCGAATGCTACCACTGTTTCACCGTCCGCTGCGGCCTCCGTCGAGAGCGAAGTCTCTCTCGCTCGGCTCTACGTGCTGCGCGCGATGTACCTGCTGCTGGTCATCGGCGGCGCCATCGTGTTTCTGCCGCAGTTGATAGGCCACGAGCCGACGGCGCGCGGGGTAATCCCGAGCATGCTCGGCGGACTGTGGCTGCTTGCATGTTTCGGGCTTCGCTACCCGCTGCAGATGCTTCCGATACTGCTCTTCGAGCTGGTGTGGAAGACAATCTGGCTCGTCGATTACGGACTACCGCAATGGAGGGCGGGCGTGAACACGCCGCAATTCAAAGAGGATTTCAAAGCGATCGCGTTGGGCCCCGTGATCTTCATCCTGGTTATCCCTTGGGGATACGTCTACCGGCATTACCTGAAGAAGCCGGGGGACACGTTGGCACTAGGCACCGCTGAGCATTGGGGCATCTCTCAGAGACGCGCGTATTACCGCGCTCTACGCGTGGTTTATCAGGGCTGTCGTGCGTCCCAACTACATCCCGGTCTCGCTCTTTTTCCAGGGGAATGCCGGGTGCCGGGTGCCCACATTGCGCGCTTTTGTCTAGTCCCACGACATGGTTTACGAAGTGTCCCGGAACACAAAGAGCGCGAAGGATGGGCAGCTGAGCGGGCCTGCGCCGAAGGGTGGGCGCTAGTTTTGCTTCCGTGCATTAGCCAGGAGCCAGACGAATAAGCCCACAGCTATCCAGGCGGTAAGAGCCAGGGCAATGTTCCGCACGGGCGGAAGATAGCAAAGGCGATTGTGGCTCATCCAGGAAATCGAGCGAGGTCGGTCTTCCGACCGAATGTCAGATCAAGTCGAGCGCCCACCCGCCCCGGTGAGAATCGTTTTTCCCATTGCTTGCAAATGACCGCCCGCGAGTGGAGAATGGCGCGGGGATTCTGGGATGGGGTCGGTGGATGACAGGCCGCGAAAGTTCGGCGCGGTTACACCCTGGCTGGTTCTGCTGGCAATTTCCCTTCTGATCAACTACATCGACCGCGGCAACCTGTCCCTCGCCGCGCCGCTGCTCAGAGATGAGTTACACCTTACCGCCTGGCAGCTTGGGATTTTGTTTTCCGCGTTCTTCTGGACCTATACCGCCCTGCAGTTCGGAATGGGATGGGTGGTGGACCGGTTTGAGGTCAATCAGGTCATCGCCGCCGGTTTCCTGGTGTGGTCACTGGCGACGGTGGCTACCGGCTTGGTCCAGGGATTCACCATGCTGCTGCTGATGCGGTTGCTGCTCGGCATCGGCGAGTCCGTGGCCTTTCCCTCCTGCTCGAAAATTCTTGCACTCCACGTGGCCGAACCGGACCGCGGATTCGCCAACGGCATCATCATCGCCGGGATGAAGTCGGGGCCCGCCGTGGGGGCCCTGGGAGCTGGACTTCTTATGGGCAGGTACGGCTGGCGCCCGGTGTTCATCGGAATCGGGCTGCTCAGCCTGGCGTGGCTTCCGGCCTGGCGGAAATGGATGCCGCGAGGCCAGTCGCCGGCTCATTCCGACGCGACCGGTGTTCCTACCCTGACCGGCATCCTGCGTCAGCGTTCCTTTTGGGGCGCCTGCACGGGCCATTTTTGTGCCAACTACCTGATGTATTTCATGGTCACGTGGCTTCCGTTCTATCTCGTGCACGAGCGCCAGCTTTCGGTGCAATCCATGGCCATCACGGCGAGTGCGTATTACCTGGTGGATGCGGCGGCAGCGATCGTGACGGGCTGGTTTTCGGACTTCTGGATACGCCGCGGCTTTACACCCACCCGCGTCCGCAAATCGGCCATGTTGATCGGACACACCACTGCAGCCATGGCGCTGGCGGGCTGTGCCCTGGCCGGTCCGCACAGCTACCTGGCATGGCTGCTGGCTGCGGGAGTGGGATCGGGAATGGCGGGGTCAGGTATCTACGCGCTTTGTCAGATCCTTGCCGGCCCCCAGGCGGCTGGAAGGTGGACGGGATTTCAAAACGGTTTCGCCAATCTCGCGGGCATCGTCGCGCCGGCGCTCACCGGATTCGTGGTGAACCGGGCGGGGAATTTCCAAGCGGCACTTGCGATTACTGCGGCAGTATCGTTGGCCGGTGGCTTCGCGTGGGTCTTTGCGATCGGCCCACTCCGGGAGGTGACTTGGGCGGGAGATCAGCCAGGTCTTCCCGCTGCCGCAGTGTACCCCGGCAACCATTGATCACGCCCAGCTCCGGAGCGGGCAAGCTGGTGCACTCTTGACATTTCATACAGATCGTTTCTGGACCTCCCTCAACTCGGCCAGCGCCTGGGATAGAATCGCTGGGCGCAAACGCCAGGAGACAGATATGCCATCGGTACTCATTACTGGAACAAGTAAAGGAATCGGTTTGGAGTCGGCGCTGGCCTTTGGCCGTGCGGGCTACAAAGTTCACGCCACCATGCGCAACCCGGCGCAGTCCCCGGAACTGGCTCAAATGGCGGCGCGCGAAAAACTGCCGATAACGGTCTCGACCATGGATGTGGACTCCGACCAGTCGGTGAGCCGCGCCATCGCGGCAATCCAAAAAGACCACGGCCCGATTGACGTGCTGGTTAACAACGCCGGCATAGAGCGTGCAGGCTCGATAGAAGAGCTCCCCCTGGTTGATTTCCGGGCGGTCATGGAGACCAATTATTTCGGAGCCATCCGTTGCATTCAGGCTTTGGTTCCGCACATGCGGCAACGCCGGAGCGGATGCATTATCAACGTGAGTTCGGTGGCGGGGAGAATTGCCAGTGCGCCCCTGACGCCTTACATGTCTTCGAAGTGGGCGCTGGAAGCCTTGAGCGAGGGGCTGGCGGGCGAGATGAAGACGTTCAATGTCCGGGTCGCCATTGTCGAACCCGGCATCATTGATACCGCGATGGCGCGCCGCATTGGAGATCAGCCGGACCATTCGCCGTACCGGCAGCGTGCGCGTTTCGCTTTGCTATTTGAGGCTTCGCTGAAAAATCCGGCCCCGCCTTCCCTGGTCGCACAGAAGATCGTGGAAATCGCGAAGAGTGGAACCTGGCAACTCCGTCATCCAGTCGGCCCCGACGCAGCACCCTTCCTGCAGTGGCGCAGTGGAATGACCGATGAAGAATGGGTGGAGCTGAACGGCAGCGACGACGAAACCTGGCACCGGCGCGTGCAAAGCGACTTCGGTCTGGATACCCGGCCGAAGAACTAGCTTTGGTTTGTGAAAGTTCGAAAGTCGGCTGCCCGTCCCCGAGCAATCTTCTGCCCAGGTTCAGGTCCATCTTCCCATCCTCCGCAAAGGTCCCGAAGGATGGGGCACTCGGGACGGGTTACGCCACAGGAAAGCGTGGGCCAGCCCGCCCTAGGTCATCCCGAATCGATCTCCACATCTTTCCATCGGCCGCAGCAGGTAATGAACGGTGCGAACCAGTTCGATCGGGGCGCTCTTGTTCACCAGTGTGCTTACACCGAGAGAGCGCAGTTGTTCACGCTCCGCACGAGACGGGAGGTCATGGTAGGTCACTACCACGAGCGGCTTCACACCGGCGCGATGGAAGTGAGTGAGCACCTGAATGCAGTGGCGATCGGAAAGATAATCGTCCAGCACCAGCAAATCATAGGCGCCAGTGGAAAGGACCTCGAAAGCAACGTCACCACTTACCGTGACCGCCGTGTCGAATCCTTCGTTCTCCAGCGCATGCTCCAGCGCCACCAGAACATCCTCGTCATTGTCGGCGATCAGAATTCTTCCTGCCTCGTCTTGTCCCATCGCTGTCCCTCAATGTTGTTTCGTGATTGCAATTCCACCAGGGTCACCGGCGAGTAGATGAAAGATCCACCTGCTCGCGGCGACCCTCATGGAATGCGGGGTTGCGGCACTAGCTGCCTTCGGCCATGGTCGAAAGGTCAAGGTTCGAAAGACGGCTTCTGGCGTTTTCGTAGTCCATGATTGTGTCCATGGTTTCGTACAGCGATGCGGCATGGTTATAGAGATTGCTGACCGTGTCCGTATAGGGCGCCCAATAGATGCTCTTGCGATCGTCGGCTATCAGATTGAGGGCCCGACTCACTTCCTGTGCCACCGCCGCCAGGTGTGGCCGTGCGCTCGCAATGGCCATCTGCTGTCCTCCATTCGCCTGGGCCTTGAGTTCCTCCAGATCTGTCAGGGTCCGGCCCAGATCGTTGACCTGTTCTTTGAGAATTTCGAGACTGTGCGCGTGACTCCTCCAATCGAATTGCCGGTTCGGCGTCATCGAATCCAGCGTATCCGCGTGTCGCCGCACCTCGAGAGCCGTCTCCTTGAACGATGCAAGGTGATCGGCGACAACGGGGTGTTCGTTGTCCACTGGTTCAGACACTTCGGCACGCGCCGGGACTGAGGTTAGAAGGCCCACCAGCAATACTGCGAATAAAGAAGATGCCATTGATGATTTGTTTTTCTTCACTGTCATTTGTCTCCTCCGATTGGCCGCCCGATTCAGACCGGGGGCCCGCGAACTTGGGGTGGCCAAATCATAGTGATGTGATGCGTCAGTTCTGCTCCGGAACGCTACAAAATATGAGCCAGATCGGTAGCTTCTGCTTAACGAAGTGTGGCAAATGATCGCAATCACATCGAAGAACCAGTTTCGTGATTGGGCCTCCGCCGCGCGCAGGGATCGACATACTTAAGATAAGCTGCAGACTCTACATTCATCGCTATAATTTTGTTAATCTATAATTGTTATGGAGTGGCTGAATTACCATCACCTGCGCTACTTCTGGACGGTGGCGTCGATGGGGAGCATCAGCAAGGCCAGCAAGGAGCTGCGGGTTTCGTCCCCGGCGATCAGTGCTCAGCTGCGCAGCCTGGAAGAAAATCTGGGAGAAAAACTGTTTGTCCGCTCCGGTCGCAACCTGATTCTGACCGAGGTTGGGCGCGTGGTTTTCAGCTACAGCGGCGAGATTTTCGCGCTGGGGCGGGAATTGACGCAGACGGTAAAGAACCAGCCTGCCGGACGGCCCCTGCGCCTGGTCGTGGGCGTCGTGGATGCGCTCCCGAAAATGATTGCCCAATGGCTGATCGCGCCTGCGCTAAGTCTCCGCCAGTCGGTGCGCATTGTGTGCCGGGAAGGCAGTTCTGAGCAGCTGACCTCACAGCTCGCGAGACACGAACTCGACGTGGTGTTGTCCGACGTGGCCTGCCCTCCCAATGCCGGGGCCCGCGTCTATAACCATCTTCTCGGCGAGTGCGGTGTGACGTTTGTGGCCACGCCGGCGCTTGCCAGGGGCCTCAAGAATGATTTTCCGCGCTCGCTGGATGGCGCTCCCATGCTGCTCCCTGTGGAAAACACAGGGGAGCGCAGAAATCTCAACTATTGGTTCGATTCCCAAGGCATTCGACCGCAGATTGCGGGCGAGTTCCAGGACCATGCCCTGCTCCGGGCCTTCGGCCAGGCCGGCATCGGAATATTCCCCATCCCCTCGGTCTTCGAAAAGCAGATCGAGAGACAAGGCAGTCTCCGGCGGATTGGCCGCACCGAGGATGTCCGCAATCGCTTCTATGCTATCTCCGTGGAAAGAAAGCTTAAGCACCCGGCGGTTCTGGCCATTTGCGATACGGCCCGCCAGCTGTTTACCTGAAGTAGAAGAGGCGTGGGTTGGCCTGTCTGGACAGAGTCTTCCCGCTGCTCGTTTGCGTTGTCGCGCCGTCCACTCTGAAATCTCGAGGTCCCTAACAGCCCAGTTGCGCAGTGGAGAAAGCTGTTCCACTTCCCACTCAAGCCAAAACCCGGCTTGAGTGGGCCACCCGTGGGCAGAAGCAAATCAATTTCAGCGCTTGCAAGGGTGCTCCGCGCAGCATCATTGCCCCTGGCTCTCGCTGGTGGATGGACCAAAGCCGCAGCGTCCGCGCATGCCTTGCCGGAAACGTTCCCGCTCCTCCGGGGTCATGTGCGACCAGCGCTCGGCCATGCGACGGCGGAAATTGGAGCGATGAGAACCATGGCGCCCAAATCCGCCGAACAGGATCCGGCACAACGCCAGAATTCCAAGCGCCTGCCAGAAAGTAATCAGGCGCCAGCCGAAGAGCGGCGGCAGCAGCCAGTTCCACAGCTGCATGACTATTTCGCCGCCGATGGCGATGAACAGCAGTATCCCCAGAATCGCCAGCGGAGCAATCAGAATCATTTTCATCCATCTCTTACTCATGTTCAGATCCCTCATGCTTTCGTAAATTCGTCGTATATGCTTTGCAAACGCTCGCGCAGATGCAGCACCGCATAGCGTTTGCGCGAGAGCAGCGTATTCACGCTCACCCCGGTCTCGGCCGCCATCTGCTTGAAACTGCGCCCTTCCAGTTCGTGCCCAACAAACACCTCGCGCTGCTCCGGCGGCAGTTCGTCAATCGCCAACTCGAGTTCTTCGAGAAGCACATTGCGGGCGTAAAGCGCCTCCGGGCCGGCATCGGGCGAAGGCAACAGATCTTCGAACCGCAGAGGTTCGTCGTCATCGTCGCCGGCGGCGGCAGTCTCGCTGAAGCTCTCCGGCTTCTTCTTGCGGAAGAGATCGGTGATGCGGTTACGCGCCACGCGAAACAGCCAGCCGGTGACGTGCTCGATCGGCATCAGCAGGCGATTCGCTTCCACCAGTTCGTAGAAGACGTCCTGCAGAATGTCCTCGGCGTCGCGCGGGTCGGGCACGCGCCGGCGAATGAAATTGCGCAGCCGGGACTGCTCCCGCTTCACCACTTCGGAGATCCGCTGGTCCTGTTCGAGTGCCATCCGCTCCAGGCTCGCCGCGTCCTTCCTCTACGGCTGTAGACGAATGAGGGGGCACGGATATTGTAGGGTTGGCTCTACGGCAAACAGGTGGGGACAGCCGCCCCCCGGCTGTCCGGCGGAGCGTAGCTCCGCGGGGTGCGATCCGGCTCAAGCTTTGAAGTAAGAGCACCCGGCGAGCTGCCGCTCGCCCGGACAGCCGAGGGCGGCTGTCCCCACGTGTTTTTTGGTAAGCTCTCTTCGCGCCGGAACTTGACGTCATACTGACGTTAAGAAAAGGATTGGAGAACTATGCTCAATCGCCGCAGCTTCATCATCGCAAGTGGACTCACCGCCCTCGCCTCCACCAGAGTGCTGGGTGCAAACGATACGGTTCGCGTCGGAGTGATTGGGGCCGGCGGCCGGATGCGGAACCTGCTGGACGCCGCCGACAAGCTCGGCCCTTACCAGATCGTGGCGGTGAGCGATGTGTACGGGCCGCACCGCGATGCAGTCCGGGAACGGTCGAACGGAGTGGCGACCACCCACTTGGATTATCGTGAGGTACTCGCCACCGACGTCGATGCCGTGTTCATCGCGTCGCCCGACCACTGGCACGTGCGCATGGCGGTCGATGCCCTGGCTGCCGGCAAAGATGTTTATCTGGAAAAGCCGGTCACCCACGCCATCGAGGAAGGCGCCACGCTCACCCGCGCGGTGCGGTCCAGCAAGCAGATTCTGCAGTGCGGCATGCAGCAGCGCAGTTGGACCCACTTTCGCGACGCCGTGGAGCTGATCCAGGCCGGCAGCCTCGGGACGCGTCCCGCAGGTTCGAACCTATTGGTGGCAGAACTATCATCGGGACTGGGCGCCCAAGCCCATCGACGCCCAGGCGCTCGATTGGAAGCTGTGGCTCGGCTCCGCTCCCGATCAGCCCTTCAGCGAGGAAAAATATAACCATTGGCGCTGGTACTGGAACTTCGGCGGCGGCGCCATGACCGATTTGTTCAGCCACTGGATCGACGTGGTGCACTGGGCCATGAAATCCGACCAGCCGCGCGAGGCCCATATGCTGGCCGACAAATATGTTTTCGAGCAGTGGGATTGTCCCGACACCATCCAGGCTGCTTTCCGTTATCCCGGATTCGATGTGGGGTACGACGGCATGATGAATTCTTCCGTCGATGACGGCGGCCTGGAGTTCCGCGGGACCGAGGCAACGTTAAAGCTCAATCGCAGCGGCTTCTCTGTTTATCGCGAGGGCGTGCAGGACGGGCAAAATCCGGTGCTCACAGAGAAGAGTTTCCGCGACGGCACCATCTCGCACGTGGAGAATTTCCTGGCTTGCGTCAAGAGCCGCAAAGAGCCGAACGCGCCGGTGGAAACCGGGGTGGCCGCGGCCCGCGCCGGCCACATCGGCAACCTGGCCTTCCATCGCGGCGGCCAGACGGCGTGGCCTCCGAAGGCCTAGGGACCGCAGCCTTCGAGTGCCTCTACTGTCCTTCGCCCAGTTCGCGAATCCAGATATTGCGGAAGCGCACCGGATTGCCGTGGTCCTGCAGACTGAGGGGGAGCTTGTCCGGCGTGGGCTTGTAAGGAGGCCGCACATGGTGGCCGGTGGGGCCCGACAACTCCACGTTGTCCTGCACCAGCACTCCATTGTGCAGCACGGTGACTCGCGCCGGGCGCAGAGCTTGCCATCCTTGTCGAAACGCGGACCATGAAAAATGATGTCATAGCTCTGCCACTGCCCCGGCGGCCTGGAGGCGTTCACCTGCGGCGGGAACTGCGCGTACACCGCCGAGGCCTGGCCGTCGGCGTAGGTTTTGCTCTGGTACGAATCCAGCACCTGGATTTCGTAGAGGCCCATCAGGAACACGCCGCTGTTGCCGCGTTCCTGTCCCTCGCCCACCGGCGGCGTGGGCTCGGTGAACTCAACGTGCAGTTGGCAATCGCCAAACGGCTGGCGCGTCTGGATGATCCCGCTGTGCGGCACCACTTCCATGTAGCCATCCGCTACTTTCCACTTCGCCGGCTGGCCATCCGCGCCCGTCCATTGGGAAAGGTCCTTGCCCGCGAACAACACAATGGCATCTGATGGCGGACGGCCCGGCGCATCCTGAGTGCTCGCGGCTCCCGGCTCGATCACCGGGGGCACGGGACGGTCAGGGTCATTCGGCTTCCAGCGCTGATCCACTTGGGCCACGGAGAGCTGCGCCAGGCAAAGAGCTAACGTCAGTACGGAGAAAAGTGCTTTCATCGGCAGGACCTCGTTTTCAAGATACACGAGAAAGATACGTCGGTGATCGGTGATACAAGTGCGAATGTCAGTTCCCTGAGTCCAAAGCGCCAGGCATGCATCTACGTGGGCATGGAAAACTTGACGCGATTCAACCTGCCAGAAGCCATCGCGGTTCTGGGCCGCACTCCCGCCACCCTGGATGCCCTGTTGCGCGGACTGCCCGACGTCTGGGTGCGCAGCAGCGAAGGGAACGATACCTGGAGCGCATTCGTTATCGTGGGCCATCTGATCGTCGGTGAGCGCACCGATTGGATGCCGCGGGTGCGGATCATACTCGAGAATGGAGAAACGCGGCCGTTCGATCCCTTTGACCGCTCTGCGGAGAGCGAGATTCAAGGCAAGTCGCTGGAGCAACTTCTCGACGAATTCGCCCGGCTGCGGCGGGAGAATCTGGCTGCGCTGCAGGCCCTGAATTTACAGAGGGAAGATCTGGCGCGGCGAGGAAAGCATCCAACGCTCGGAGTAGTTACGCTAGCCGAACTTCTGGCGACATGGGTGGTCCACGACCTGACCCATGTGCATCAGCTGTCCCGGGTGATGGCGCACCAGTATCGCGATGCCGTCGGCCCGTGGAGTGTCTATCTGGGCGTGCTAAAGTGCGCAGGTCACAGCGCTCCTAAGTCCTCACTCATGAGGGTACCCCGTCAAGCTTTGCTCGAGTGGAGGACCAGGCGTCTCTTTGGGAAGATTGGACGCGAAAACCGCAAGCAAGCTGGGCGGGGCACCCTTCAGAGTAGCGCACAACTCGCGCTGCTTTCAGCCTGCCTCAGGTCGTGGGCTGCAAGACCAGGCGCGGCTGCGCTGTGGTCGCTGGAGCCCGAAGACCCGGCGCGGCTTCGGGCTGCGCCGGCTGAGCGGTCTGGTCCGAACCATTGTCGTCCAGTCCCGCGTTACCGTTGACGTTGAAGTGCAAGGCTTCGGGATCCAAGGTTGGGGTGATCAGGTAGCCCGAAGAGGAGTCGTAGTCAGACAAAGCGTCCGGAGCGTCAGACGGCGGATTGTTGTACCCGATGTCAGGATAATCCTGATAGTAGTTGTACGACGGCCAGGGCGAGTACAAATAGGGGTTGTACCACCATGGGTTCCAGCCGAAAGCCCAGCCCGATCCCCAATAGCTGCCCCAATACGGCCAGCCTACGCCAAAGCCCCATCCCGAAGCCCGCTCCAAAAAAGCCACCGCCCCAACCGTAGATCTGCGGCAACCCGCTGGCTGCCGCCGTGCGCGAGGCCGCCGGGCAGTTCTCGGCGAAGGTCCGCGAACTGCGGCCGGCGGCCAATCCGTCGGCCAAGTACCCGCCGCCGGAAGTCTACTGACCGGCCGCCGCTACACGTGGTTTCGTAGCATCAGCTCTCTCGGGTGCGGTTCGAGGTACGTCTGGCCGGCGAGTATGAGATCGCATCGTCGCACGTAGTGCCGTACCAACGTCACCGGTACGACGAGCGGCAGGAGCTCCCGCGTCGGTAGTCGTCGATGACTCGGTCAGCTCTGCCGTCGAGCGTCATCGAGCAGGTCGGAGAAGTCTACCGAGCATGTGCTGCAAGACGTTCACGTGCCGCTTCGGTGTCGCCATCTCCCCACGCCGCCCATGAACTGCTCCTCATACGCGGCGCGCTGATCCGGTCGCGGCATCGTTTCGCCGCGCGCGCCACCAGGCTGTCCGAGCGCGGTGTAGGCCGTGGGGAGCATGCCGTGAGCAGTGCAGCTTGTGGGCGGTGTGGAACTCGACAACGTCACCGAGTCGTCCACCGCCCGCCGAATACCTCGCGCAGCCGGCGGTAGGCGAAGACGCGCTCGATGAAGTTCTCGCGCAGGTGCGGGTCGGACAGCCGGCCTTCTTCTTCGACGGGCAGCGGCGGGAAGCCCGGCAGCAGGGCCTCCGCGAACAGGCCGCGCCCGCTTCGCGGCCGGCATGCCGCTGCGGGTCGTAGATTTTCACGCGCTCCATACCGCAGCTCGGCGAGTTCTTCTTGAGGATGTAGCCGCACAGGTCGTCTGGCCGGCAGCGTCGCGCAACCGTCGCGCGGCGTAGCGCGTCATCGCCTCGGTGTGGTCCGTGCCGCTCTTTTCGCGTCACCAGCCGGACGCCGATCTTCGGACGCTCAAGGCGCATCGATTCGCGCGGGATGCCGAGACCGATCGACCTCCGGGCAGACCGGCACCGACTCGACGAACCGCCCAAGCGTCTCGACCAGGAATGGGTCGCGCTTGTGCCCGCCGTCGAAGCGGACTTCTCGCCGAGCAGGCAGGCCGAGACACCGATCCGAATCTCGTCGTTTGCATTCTGCGTCATGGGCGCATTCACATCCTTATACGTGTTCACCCCTGGTTAATTCCTCAATGCGCCGATGTAGGCCCTCGAGTCGAACTTCCGCGAGGTGCTCGCGAGCTCATGTACCGGACCGTGCCGAAGATGGGCCGCTCGGGGCCCCAGGCGCGGTCGTGCTTGCCGCCGATGGCCCAGGCGATCCCCGCGTAGCCATTGGGGTCGCGACCGTCGAGTCTGGTAGCGATCGTTCAACCGGATGGCAATCGCCATGGCCGCTTCGGGTGTCTCGGTCCACTCGAGGATCTTCTTGGCCCAGTACATCCGCAGTAGCCGTGCATCCAGCCCGGTCACGACCATCTCGTTCTGCGCGGCGTTCCAGAGCGGATCGTGCGTCTCGCCCTGCTCCAGCGCATCCTCGCGTGTAGACGATACGCGCGCGGATCGCCCAGTGTTCTTCAAGGGTCTTGCGTGCGCCCAGCGCGCGGCAGACTCCGCGCTAAAACTCGTATCGAGGATTGCGGGACACGAAGTTCACGGCCAGTTCGCGCCGTACAATCAATTGATCGAGAAACCCGCCTTTGCTTGCGGGGCGCATCCGATCCAGCACCGCCAGGGCCACCTGCCGGGGACCAAGTTGCCCGAAGTGGAGGTAGGGCGACAGCCGCTGGTGCCATCGGCGAACTTCGGGTCGGTTCTCGGCGGTTGGGGTAAAGCGCCAGTCGCCGCTCCACGAAATCCGATAACTCGGGGCTCCGCGGCCTCAGTTCCAGCCCGCGTAATGCGCAACCGGTCGCGCTGACCGGTCGAGCGGCGCCTGACGCAGGAGCCGTGCGGGTTCGATGGCTTCAGCTTGCGGCCGGTCGCCTGCTCGGAACACGGAACGCCGCAGCCGGTTCGGGGCCGGGGCGAGGAATTTCTCCAACTGCCGATGCAACTTCGGTCGAATGGTGCGCGCGGAATACTCTTCAGACGGCAACAGCCACCAGGGCACGATATTGTCCGCATCGACGGTGACGAAGGGAACGCGCAGTCGCTCGGCAGCGTCCTTTCGCCATCGCTCTGGTTCTCGCAGCGGGTTCTCGTCGCCGACGAGCAGGCGCCGCGCACGTCGTCGCAGAAGCGCTCACGTCGCTTCGCAGGCGTCACCGACGCGAAGGACGAAGCCCGGCGCCGCGGCTCGACAGCGCGCCGGCAATCTCCACGAGGCCTTCGAGCATGAACTGGAAATGCCGCTCGTTGGCAGCCGAGAGATGGGGGTCGAGCGCGAAGAGCACGACCACCGGCAGTCGCGAGCTCGTTGCGCATCGCGATCGGCGGCGTCGAGCGCGGGGTTGTCGTCGGCACGCTGGGCGCGCTGCATCCAGTAGACGACGGCGCAGCCGTCCGGGTCGGCCGCTCCGCGGGTCCGAACCAGACACCCGCGGGGTGTCGCCGGCGGGATCGCGCGCGACATACACCGACTATACTATTCGCGATGAAGACGCTGCTCGCGGGCAGCGTCTACACCGCGCGCCTGCAGGGCGCCGGGGCCCAACGTACCCCGTCCGGCTCGACGTGCCGCTCGCGGTCACGGCCATCGAGGGCGGATACGAGCAGGAGAGGGACGGGCGTGTAAGAATGGTCGACAGGTGGAATGGAAGGAGAAGTGGTGACACATAGACTCGCTCTCTGCATCGCGATGGCGTTCACGCTCACAGCCTGTTCGGCTCCCTCCGAGCCGCCAGGCCAGCCGGCATCCCCCGCGGCCGCACCGGCCGTGCAGAAGGCCGCATTCGGCACCACAAAGGAAGGCGCAGCCGTGGAGGTGTACACGCTCACCAACCGGAATGGCATGACGGCGAAGGTGATGACGTACGGCGCCACCCTCACCGAGCTGCTCGTCCCGGACAGGACCGGCACGCCCGGCAATATCGTCCTCGGCTTCGACACGATTGAGCCGTATCTCGCGGGCGTGCCGTTCCTCGGGGTCGACGGTCGGCCGCGTCGGCAATCGGATCGCCAGGGGTGCGTTCACGTTGAACGGCCAGACCTACAAGCTGGCAGCCAATAACGGGCCGAACCACCTGCACGGCGGCATCAAGGGGTTCGACAAGGTCGTCTGGAAGGCCGAGGTCGTGCCGGCGACGGCGGGCAGGCGGTGAAGTTCACCTACCGCAGCCCGGACGGCGAGGAAGGCTACCCGGGCAACCTCGACGCGGCGGTGGTCTACACGCTTACGGACGCGAACGAGCTGCGCCTCGACTACACGGCGACGACCGACAAGGCGACGCCGGTCAATCTGACCAATCACAGCTACTTGTCGACCTGGCGGGCGAGGCGTCGGGGACGATCCTCGGCCACGTCATGATGATCTCTGCGGATCAGATGACGCCGGTGGACGCCATCTGATCCCCACTGGCAAACTGGCGCCGGTGAAGGGCACCGTCTTCGACTTCACGACGCCGACCGCGATCGGCGCGCGCATCGCGAAGGTGCCGATCGCACCGCCGGTCGGGATACGACCACAACTACGTGTTGCGCAAGGCGGAGGGCGGGCGGGCGGCGACCGCAGAAGGCGGCAAGGCGGAAGGCGCAGGGCGGGCGGCGGCGATCGGCGCACTCACGCTGGCCGCGCGCGTCACCGAGCCGACGAGCGGGCGGATCATGGAGGTCCGCACGACCGAGCCGGGCATCCAGTTCTACTCGGGGAACTTCCTCGACGGCACGATCAAGAACCGGAAAGGCGTGACGTACAGTGAAGCACAGCCGCGTTCTGCCTGGAGACACAGCATTTCCCGGACTCGGTGAATCACCCGGACTTCCCGTCTACGATTCTCGGCCGGGCCCGACGTACCAGACGACGACGGTCTATCGTTTCCGACAGCTGGACGATAGGGCTCGAGGCTCGGGGCTCAGGGTGTCGAGGGCCTTGCGACGTTGCGCGAGGCCCTCGGCCAGCACCTGTGCCCTCCCGCCGAATGCGACTCTAGCATGCGCCGGCGATCCTCGTCAGCCGCGGCTCTTCTCGACCCACACATCCATCAGGTGCAGGATCGTCTCGACTGCGGCGTCCATCCACTCGAGCGGCACGTATTCCCTCTTGCCGTGGAAGTTCATGCTGCCGTCGAAGAGGTTCGGCGTCGGAACGCCCATGAACGACAGCCTCAGAGCCGTCGGTACCGCCTCGGATCGACGTGCGCTTCGGCGTGAGGCCCGCGCGGCCGATGGCCTCCTCCGCATAGTCGGTGACGTGCTGGTGCTGGTCCAGCACGTGCCTTCATGTTGCGATACGACTGCTTCACCTCGACCAGCGCCTTCGCGCCCGGGTACTTGTGCTCGGCCCACGCCACCGCCGCCCCGCAGCGTCCCCTCGAGTTCGCTCAGGCCGTCCTCGGTGAAGTCGCGGACCAGGAACTGCGCCCTGGCCTCCGACACGTTGCCGCTCAGGCTGATCGGGTGCAGGTACCCCTCCCGTCCTTCGGTCGTCTCCGGCGTCCGGTGCTGCGGTAGCGCCATGACGATGTCGGAGACGACGCGCAGGGCGTTGATCATCTTGCCCTTGGCGTAGCCCGGGTGAACGTCGGCACCGGTGACGGTCAGGAACGCCGTATCGGCGCAGAACGTCTCGCTCTCGAGTTCGCCGACGCCCGACCCGTCGACCGTATAGGCATACGCCGCGGCGAACCGCTTGACGTCGAAATGCTCCGTGCCGCGAGCGGCCTCCTCATCGGGCGTGAAGGCGACGCGAATCGGCCCGTGCGCGCGCGCCGGGTCGTCGTGAAACCGCCAGAGCGCTTCCAGGATTTCCGCGACTCCCGCCTTGTCGTCAGCGCCGAGCAGCGTCGTGCCGTCGGCAGTGATGATCGTCATGCCCGTGCACGCGGCGAGCGCCGGCTCGTCGGCGGCCCGGATGACGACGGATGGATCGCCCGGCAGCACGATGTCGCCGCCATCGTAGTCCGGGTGCACCTGGGGCTTGACGTCGGTGCCCGACACCTCGTGGTACGTATCCACGTGGCCGAGCAGACCAGATCGTCGGCACCTTGCCCAACGCCGGGTGGCCGGGCGGGATGTTGGACGGCAGCGTGGCCATCACGTAGCCGTGCGCGTCCATCTCGGCATCGGCCAGGCCCGCGGCCTTGAGGTCGTCCACCAAGAGGCGAAGCAGGTCCTTCTGTTTCTCCGTCGATGGATAGG
>CAWDFW010000019.1:0-259923 GCA_963801595.1 Terriglobia bacterium
GCTCCAACTCCACTCCAACATTTGTTTTTTGGTCAGAGCCGCGCCGCGTCAACTCAACTCCACTGCCCCGCCCTCGCGAATCCCCCGGCGGCCGCCCAATTTTACTAGTTGGTTACTACGGAGGACGGACTTTTTTTCTCCTACCTCCTATCCCGTCAAACGATGGTGGGGGTAGTGTACAGCGACGGCAAAAGCGACCCCAGTAACCTCCGAGTTAACATATATGTACTAGAAGGTTAACTGGCGGTGCGGGGCGCGGGAGCGTGCGGGGCGGGCGGGTCAAAGGAGATCGCGGGCGCGTTGCGCGCGAGGGTGGGAGAAGCGGGCGCGGGCGCGGCGAGCGACGTGCGAAGGGCGCGGGCGGGGCGGGGAGCGGGCTATCCGATTTGAACCTTCAACCTACTGTTCGGCAGTCAAACGCTAAATAGCAATGGCTTCAATGGGTTCCCACCCGTTTGAGATGGCACAAATAGGCTGGAAATAGCGTGGTTGTGACCCTATTTGTGACCCTTACGAACGTGACCCTTCTGCAACGCTTCCGTAGCTACTTTTTTCGCCAGCGAATAAATCAACGTGGAGCGCGTTAGTGGCACCCCAGGCCATAATTTGCGGCCCGCTTTTTCCACCTGCGCTAGAAATGCGTCGTCACTATGCACGTTTATTTGTCTCACCCTTTCTTGCATTTGTCTATCTACCGCATCGTATCATCGAATTTTTTAAACTCTGTCATAAGCCTCACGAGAGATATGCTATCGGGTTTCGTCCCACGGTGGTCATGCGGACGCCAATTACGGCAAATACATCGCGGTAGTTTTCCTCTCCTGGATTGTAGGGCGTGAATAACTGATCAGTGCTTACCTGGAATTCATAAATGACTCGATCATCATCCATAAGCACGAAAAATGGATCTTCATCTGCTGAGGGCAATTGTCCAGCCACTTCTGAGCATTGCTCTGGCATTCGCAATCCATCCACTAGAGTCTTGACTCGATTGTCGAGGTCTCCAGCGTTATATGCGCGGTAGGGTTCATGTCTGAACAGAATGAGAATGTTTAGAGAGCAGGCATTCTCCTTCTTACGGATGAGGGGTACGAAGTGGAAACCACACTTGCTGTTGTCTTTGGCATTGGCAATTGCCTCCACTCTCGAAATCTGCGCCCTGCCTAACCGCGGTCGGAATCCGGGTCGAGGACATCATGAGCAACACCCGTTCCCAGTTGCACTCTCTGACTTCTTTTGCACGTGTGCGAAGCGGTCGCATCACATACCCCGGAGGCAAGGGCAGCCAGCTTCTATCGTCACGCGTCCGCACATCTCGGAAGGAAAACGGACTTGCCAGGAAGAGTTGAAGGTCGCGCCCTTTTTTGCTCAGGAGACGCCAATGGAACTGCAGCTTTGTTACAACGCTAGCGAAGATAGGTTTCCCTTGCCGCCACACATCAAACAGCTCTATGGCCCGTTTGGGTTTCCGACGCGTTGGCATGTCGTGGAGACCCTTTTGTCTTCACAACCCGAGTGATGTACAGCGACCACTCCCCGACCTGCATCACCCTGCGAAATTCCTTACCCGTTCAGAAATCGAGTTGCATCGACCTGCAAAAAGTGCTGTGGCGTGACAATTGAAAGCCTGCCGGAGAGTCCTCTTCATCGGGAGTGAAACGCTGAATGTACCGCGCACAATTGTTCGAAGATGTGGCTGCTCATTCCGCCTTGAACTCTTCCCAGTCGGTACCCGCAGAACACATCTACGTCGTACGATTTGACTATTTCGTTCCAGAGGTGTTCGAGCCGAATCGCCGCCTCTGCATTGCCTTGCGCCCACAAAGGAGATGCACAATTTCTCCGAAAACTGCCACGCGGGCTTGTTCTCCCCTTGGCAGCCTCGGCTGCTGTCGCGATGGAGACTAGCCGGAGAGTTGCAAAAATCGGACTGGATCAGGCAGGCCATTGAGCATGAATGTCGAGAGCGTGTCAGCAGCATCCAACGAGATGTATCTCCCTGCTCAATAGCAGCATCAATATCCAAGCCACGGGCCTGCAATCTTTGAAGAAGGCTGTCCCGGTGTGACTCGGTCGCGACAACGATAGCTGCATTCCCAACCACGAGAGCAGCCCCGATGAACTCAGTAAGGTCATCTAACAAATGTCGATCATCAGAATAAAACCCAGCCTCGTGGTGGCGGGCGATGTCCATGCTGTGCTGAAACGGTGCCATAAAACTATTGCTTCGGAGTCTTTCGGAGGCCCCAGCATCCGAAGCTCCAGTGAAATCGTGGCCCGCAAATCTGCTCCCGACAAACCTCTCGCCTCGAAGAACGGCCTTCACCGCGGTCAGCAGTTCTCTTCCAATATCCATCTTAACAACGTAACCGGATGCGCCCACACTGAAGGCCGTTTGGACGATATCTATAGAGGATTCCTGGCTGACAAACAGGATCTTCGATCGCGGGGCAAGCTCACGAATTCTCCGTGCAGCTTCGATTCCGTCGAGCTTTGGGAGTCCGATATCCAGCAGAATCAGATCCGGTTGCAGTGCCTGTGCCAGGTCGATGGCCTCTCCTCCATCCGACGCTTCGACAATGGCTCCCAATTCAAGTTCGTTCCGAAGGATTGAGCGAAGGAACCGCCGGAACTCGGAGAAATCATCTACTAGCAGAACGCGGATTGAGGATGTTGCCAAGCAGTCTCCTTCTAATCCAATGGAAACCGAAGTCACCGAGTGGTTGTTGAATTCAACACTCAAAAGGATCGCTCAACGGAGTAGCGCTAATGCAAGGTTGCCTTTGCCCCAGAGTACAGTTGAAGGAACCTGAGCGTGACAGACCTCGCCCTCCTTTTTGCTCACAAGCGGCTCACAACAAAAGTGATGCGAAATGAAAGCGCCCCAGACTCATTTGAGCCATCGGACTTTCGCTGAACGCCCCTCCTCAAACTGCTCGGGTCAATTTAATCGTTTTGATGTCGAGTGCCTATGGCCTGATCAGGCTACGGTGGAAAATCGGCACCTCTCCAAACCTGTACTTTTGGTGCCGACTGGGTACCCTGGAAGGGACATCCTGAAGAACCCTTCTCAGGGCTATTTAGAAGGCGTCGAAGGGCTTGAGCGGGAGCCGAGCAAACCATCGTTGCGCGGGAAAGCCTTCCGCACACCATGCAATTCAGAAGCGCGAACGTTTTAACGTAACCGCTGAAATCGCTCGTGAAGCTCTCAATCAGGCTTTAGGGTCCGGCTCTGACGCCTCTTGGGGAGGAGGGTAATGGCAGTAAATTCTCGCTTTCGGCCAAGCGCCTAATGGCGAGTCGAATGACGTGAATCATACCGAGCCCGAGCTTTTCTTGGAGGCATTCAATGAGATGCAGGTCTGGGTCCGTAAAGCGAACAGTCGTAGACTTGAGTTTCTCGTTCTTCATAGCTCTTGATTCTCGCAACCGAACGAGCGGACTGTCGTTGCCGCGGAGCAAGGAACGACAGCGTATAGACAGCTATTCGACATCTCATAGGTATCACCCTGCGAAATATTTGAGTGAACGTGGCGTCGCAATCAGGATGGTGATATACAAAATACCTGGTAGTCAGAAAAGAGCACCCTCCCCCATCAGGAACAGCAGCGAGCAAGCTCGACGAGGCAGAGGCAGCCCAATCTGGATTCAAGACCTCCTCTGCCTCTGCCTCTGCACGGAATCCGAAATGAATGGCCGGGGAAGTTCGATCCGACCAAATCTGGCCTTCTCGGCGATCTCAAACGCGCGGCAGAGCGAGATTTGATCAACGTTGTACAACAGGATCGCCGGCGGCGACGCGGAGAAGAACTTCGGGAAGATGTCGAAGTCTCAATTCTGGCGCGGAATAAATCTTCGGAAATTTAACGCGTTACACGCAATGCGGAAGATGAGACGATTTCGCGCATTCAAGGGAAGAGGGACTTGGCGGAAATCGTGCGAGGTCAGAACGATCAAGATGGTACCCTGCTAACGTCTTATGGTCAATGGTAAGCGATGCACCGGCAAATTTGCTGCGGTGCTATGAGACTGGCGGGCTGCGTACCCGGGTAAGATGAGCGATAGGCTGTCTCTTTAAATGACTCGCCTATGAGGACCACCCCGGGGGCGAGTGTGTAATTTTAGGTCACGCCTACGCGATTGCCCATACTTCCCTCGCAGTTTCAGCAACCAGCCGTAGTTTCGCTTTCTGGTCTTCCGCGCCTGGCAGTCGAATCCGGCGGCAACGCTGTTCAACAGTGCAGGGGTCAGTGTGGAATCGCGATGTTAGTCCAATCACCCTTTGAGATGCCCGCCAGCTCCGCGCCTTTCATTGACTTGCCCGTTTCACAGACGTAAGATTGTGCGCCGGTGATAGGCCAAACTATTTCGCACTTCCGCATCGTCGAGAAGCTCGGCGGCGGCATGGGCGATGGAGTTGCTTGATGGTAAGTCGCTGGATAAACACATCGCCGTCACGGCTCAAGCTGCTGGAGTTTTTGGGTCTGACATTCCCGATTGCGGATGCCCTCGATGCGGACATTCGAAAGGCACCATCCGCCGTGACATAAAGCCCGCCAACATTTTTGTGACTTCGCGCAACCAGATAAAGATCAGTTGATTTCGGGCTGGCTAGGCTCGCTGGAGGTACAGATGCGATTTAATAGCTAGGGCAATTCTCTCTTGTCCAACTTCAAGTGCCTGGCTGATGATGTAGTCGCGGGTTGTCTTCGATAAAGCGACCGTAGCGGTCGAGCATCGCCAACTGATCCTCGTAGAGCCTTACAGCAATCTGCTGGTCGGCTCGTTTGACGCGTTGCGGTATGGTAGGTAGCCATTGTTCGTTTCTCCTTGTCCAGCCGCTTCAAAAATTGATGGTCTTTGGCATGTAGAACACGTACATTTCTCTTCCCTCAAGGGCGGGAGCGACCCCCGTAGCGAGGATACGAGCGATGCGGGTTTGTGGCGGCTCGACCGCCCACAAACCGGGGTCGCTCCCGCCCTTTTCGACCCCGCGGGCTCTACCTTGCAGACCGCGGCTCCTTGTGGAAGTCGTTTTTTCGCTCTGGTTACCGACGACAATAGGCGGACTGTTCCCCGGACCGCATCCCGGACCAAACCAACTATGGGAATGGTCCGCTGATCCGGCACGTTTTCATGCTGGCGTCATTCGCCAGAGGTCTCTGAAGAGCCTATGGTCAGTAGTCAGTAGTCAGCAGTTAGGTTGTGAACGAGCCCGGCAGTCGTCCTCCGAGGCCCATTGCGTTGAGAACAGCCCCTCGCCCTGTTGCTGCCAATGGCGGAACCGCCCCCCCGTACTTAGGCCTCGGAACTCCCTTAACTCATCGCGGAATTGGTGGAGTTGGCGCTTGTCGAACGAAGCCGCCTGCCGTCGTTCTAACAGATCGCGATCCCGGGACTCATATCCTCGGAAAACGATCTTCCATCAGAAGCTTCAACAACAACTGCGCATCCTGGCGATCGGTTTTCTGCTTTCGCACTCGCTTCGTGCGAATCTCCGCTGCATCCCCGATCCACAACCCGAACTGCACTCGTTCAGCAGACGCTCAAACCAGCGGCCGTGTCCGCTGGCTTCCATCCCTATACGCACCCTTCGTGCCTCGAGCGTCCTGTAAAACTGCTCGGCTTCCTCGCGGTGAGTCAGTCGCCGCTCTGCGAAATCTCCCGTGTCCGTATCCACACACGCAATTTGCTGAAACCCTGGATGATAGTCACAATCTTGTATCTTGTTTGCGTCTGCCCGATTCGGTCGCTCTGTGTTAATGGGGAACTGGATCGGGTTTCGGCGGGAGGCCGTTCACTCCTGAGGCGCTGTTGTTCGGCAGCCTGGATTATAGATAGGCCCCCCGCCCTCCTTTCTCAACGCCGTGGAGAATCTCAGGCCGCGAGAGCCTGCATACAAGGTCGGCGAGAGTGGTGGCACAGGGTTCGGGGAGCCGAAGCTCAGTCTAATCCAGTTTTGCAGGGGGTCAAACTGCCTGTAGCTGAAGTCGACACGTTTGCTGGGATCGATGTCAGCGCGCACGAGTTAAGTGTCGCCTTACGCCGCGGTCAAGGCCACGACAAGCCGGCCATGGCGAAGTTCCCAAACCATCCTTCCGGGCACAAGGCCCTGGTCGCCTACTTGCTCCGCGGTGGCGGACGAGTGCGGGCCTGCCTGGAGGCCAGTGGGAATTACAGTCTGGATTTGGCGTTGACCTTGCAAGCGCACCGCCAGGTGGAGATCAGTGTCATCAATCCGCGGCGGGCACGACGCTTCGCAGAGTCGCTCGGTGAACGCAGCAAGACCGATCCGGTCGATGCCCGTGTGTTCTGCGAATATGCTGCTCGCATGCCTTGGGTTCGGTGGCAACCGCCCAGCCCAGTTGCTCTACACTTGCGGGCTTTGACCCGTGCCATTGCGGACCTGGGTGTTATCCATACTCAACAGAACAATCGTGCGTATGCGGCGGCAGCTAGCCAAGCCTTGCCGGTCTTGGTGGTCAAGGAGATGCAACGCCATAAGAAATACCTGGAACAGCGCATGACACGGTTGCGACGGGAAGCTGTACGGCTCATCGCCTGCGATCCCGAACTGGAGCGCCGCTTTCGCCTCATGCTAACTACGATCGGCATCGCTGAGACCAGCGCTCTGCAGATCCTGGGCGAATTAGCCGTGCTGCCCGACATGCTGGACGCGCGCCAGTGGGTGGCCTTCAGCGGACTGGATCCACGACTCTTCAAGTCGGGGAAATCGGTCGAGAAGCGGCCGCGGATTAGTCGGAGTGGCAGTCGTCACCTGCGTCGTGCTCTCTACATGCCGGCCCTGGTCGCACTGCGTCGTGATCCCTATCTCCGTGTCTTCTATCAAAACCTACTCGCTCGCGGCAAAGCTCGGCTGCAAGCCGTGGTGGCAGTCATGCGGAAACTGCTGCATGCTCTGTTTGCCATGTTCCGCAGCAATCAACCGTACGATGGCTCCAAGCTGTGCGCGGTGGACCTGGCCGTCCATGCCATTGCCGCTTGCGCTTGAGCGACCCGAAAAAGAGAGAGGGTTCTCCGCACCTCTCCTAGAGAGAGAAAACACTTTGACTTTAAGAGAGAATCTATAATGATCATGTTCGGCTCCTTTCCTCCGAGCCCTTTGGTCGGTTTGCACCTCCAAAGTTTACTCGGGCCTGGGAGCCGACATTATTACGGAATCATTTCACCAACAACCGGATTACTTGAATACAGATTCCATGATTCCCGCTTTTCTGAATCCCTTTCGCCGGGTGTGACCGTGCTCACAGGCCAACGTGATTGATGTCCTTGAGGATTCTGCTGGTCCCTATAAACATGAAAAAGGTACCCGGTTCTCTACTCACTAGCGGTTAGGCATCTCTCGAGGGGCTCTTATGTCTAGACTTAAGCTCTCGCCAAGTTAGATGGTTTGCTTTGTTACTCACGCTCGTCCTCATACCCGTCACCTACCTTCTTGTCGGCATCCGGCAAGGTGCAGGTGAACGCCGAAGCATTAAAGCTCTTTGCACCGCTTCCGGCAGTGATGAGCTCGCCCGACAATCCTGTGACAGACGAGAAAGTGACGCTGGGCAGAGTCCTGTACTACGATCCTCGCCTGTCGGCCAGCCAGAAGATTTCCTGCAATACCTGCCATCCGCTCGACGCTTATGGCGCGGAATCCAAGCCCGTATCGACCGGCCACAAGAACCAGAAGGGGACCCGCAACGCGCCTACGGTGTACAACGCTGCGGGGCACTTTGTGCAGTTCTGGGATGGCCGGGCCCCGACCGTCGAGGAGCAAGCGAAAGGCCCGATCACCAACCCAGTTGAGATGGCGATGCCCTCCAATGCCGCGGCCGTGCAAGTGATCAAGTCCATGCCGGAGTACGTTGCGCTTTTCCAGACAGCCTTTCCCAAAGACAAGGATCCGATTACCTACAACAACATGGCGTTGGCGATTGGAGCGTTCGAGCGCGAACTGGTGACTCCGTCGCGTTGGGATGCATTCCTTCAGGGCGACTCGTCGGCCCTGACGGACGCCGAAAAATCGGGCTTCAACACATTTGCCGCAACCGGCTGCCAATGGTGCCACTACGGTTCGTATGTGGGTGGAGCGTCGTACCAGAAGCTCGGCGTTGTGAAACCGTGGCCCAACCAAACCGATCTGGGACTTTACCAGGTGACTAAGGAGGGGATGGACAAGATGGTCTTCAAGGTCCCCTCGCTGCGGAACATCAAAAAGACGGGACCATACTTCCATGACGGCTCGGTTCCGACGCTGGACCAGGCGATCCGCAACATGGCGGTTCACCAGCGTGGAGTAACGCTCACCGACGCCCAGGTGAAGTCGATTGAAACCTGGATGGATTCGCTGACGGGACAGGTACCGATGAACTACATCAAGCCGCCGGAGCTGCCGAAGAGCACATCGCAAACTCCACACCCCAGTACCGAATAACAAAACTAGGAGCGGCGACCCGTCGATCCGCAAACCGCTTTGAAGGCAAGCCATGTTCAATAGCATCCCCGCTAGAGGCGTGAATGGGCATCTCAAAGAAGACCCTGCAGGCATCTCAGGGCCCAGGTAACCTGCCTGGCGGAAACGGGGCGCATGATTCCGTTCAACTAATGGAAACCGCGCGCGCCGATACCGATATCGTCCTGAAGGGGCTCGAATCGCAATTGAACGGCCTGAGTGAGGCGGAAGCCAAATCTCGCTTGAGGCGGTTCGGGATGAACGAGATTGCCCAAGAGATGCGTCAATCCGCCCTGATGCGCCTCTTGAGTAACATCAAGAATCCGTTGGTCCTCCTGCTCCTCGCACTGGGTGTGCTTTCCTTTCTAACCGGTGATCTGCGGGCGACGGTGGTCATTTTCGTGATGGTGGTTCTGGGCGTGGTGTTGCGTTTCTTCCAGGAGATGCGGGCCGATAAAGCGGCCGAGAAGCTCCAAGCGATGGTCAGCAACACAGCGACGTTGATGCGAGGCGGTGAAGAAGAAGAAGTCTCGCTAAAGATGTTAGTGCCTGGCGACATCATCCGGCTGGCCGCGGGTGATATGGTGCCAGCTGATGTACGGGTGCTTTCGACCAAAGACCTGTTCTTGAATCAAGCGGCTCTCACTGGCGAAACCCTGCCTATGGAGAAGAAAGCCGTCCCGGCGGCGGCAGACGTTCAGAATCCGCTGGAACTCCCTAACATCTGCTTCTTGGGTTCCAACGTGGAGAGCGGATGCGCGACAGCCGTGGTCATCCACACCGGGAACCGGACCTACTTTGGATCGCTGGCCGCCCGTATCGTCGGTCAGCGCCAGTTGACCAGCTTCGACAAGGGTGTCAACAAGTTCACCTGGCTGATGATTCGCTTCATCGCCGTGATGGTTCCGGCTGTCTTCCTGATCAACGGGCTGAGCAAGCACAACTGGTTGGAAGCCTTCCTGTTTGCCATGGCGGTGGCAGTCGGGTTGACCCCCGAGATGCTGCCCATGATCGTGACCGTCAACCTGTCCAAAGGCGCCCTGGCAATGGCCCGCAAGAAGGTGATCGTCAAACGCCTGAACGCCATCCAGAACTTCGGGGCGATGGACGTGCTGTGCACTGACAAGACCGGCACTCTCACCCAGGGCAAGATCGTGCTCGAAAAGCATCTGGACGCGCACGGCGATCCCAGCGAGAAGGTGCTGCATTACGGCTACCTGAACAGCTACCACCATACCGGGTTGAAGAACCTGCTCGACGAAGCGATCCTCGACCATGAGGAACTGGAAGAACGCCTGAAAGCACAAGAGAAGTACCGCAAGATCGACGAGATCCCTTTCGACTTCGTGCGGCGCCGGATGTCGGTGGTGGTGGAAGATGAAACCGGGTTGAACACGCTGATCTGCAAGGGTGCGGTGGATGAAGTGCTGGGCCTGTGTACGCGGGTGGAAGTCAAAGGAGAGGTCATCGAAGTTCTTCCCGAGCACGACGTCAAACGCCGAAAGTTGGCGGACGATCTGAACGGCCAGGGTTTTCGTGTAATCGCCCTGGCTTATAAGCAAATGCCGGGCGGCTCTGATGAGCCGGTTTACTCGGTCAAGGATGAGTCGGACCTGATCCTGCTGGGTTTCCTGGCCTTCCTCGACCCGCCCAAGGACACCGCGACAGAGACCTTGAAGCAGCTTCAGCGCCTGAGCGTGGACGTCAAAGTCCTGACCGGCGATAACGAGATCATCGCCGCCTACATCTGTAACGAGGTGGGCATGCCGGTAGATCGTCTCTTGCTCGGCTCTCAAATCGAGGCGATGAGCGAGGCGGAACTGGCCGATGCCGCTAGCGCCACCAGCGTCTTTGCTAGGCTGGTCCCGGCTCACAAAGAACGCATCATCCGTGCGCTCCAGAGTAAGGGCCACGTGTTGGGGTTCCTGGGCGATGGCATCAACGACGCCCCGGCCTTGAAGGCCGCCGATGTGGGTATCTCGGTCGACAGCGCGGTGGACATCGCCAAGGAGTCATCCGATATCATCCTGCTGGAAAACAGCCTGCTGGTACTGGAGCAGGGCGTGCTGGAAG
Organism: Terriglobia bacterium; assembly: GCA_963801595.1. Lineage (GTDB taxonomy): Bacteria > Acidobacteriota > Terriglobia > Terriglobales > Acidobacteriaceae > JAIQFF01. The sequence goes on from CAWDFW010000019.1 coordinate 10,532, forward strand.
GACGGCGGGTGTTCGGCAACATTGTCAAGTACATCAAGATGGCGGCCAGCTCCAACTTCGGCAACATGTTCAGTGTCGTGGGGGCCAGCGCGTTCCTGCCATTCCTCCCTATGTTGCCGATTCAGGTGCTGACCAACAACCTCCTTTACGACTTCTCGCAGACCACCATCCCCACCGATGAGGTGGATGCCGATTGGCTGATCAAGCCCCGCAAGTGGGAGATTGGCGGGATCCTTCGTTTTATTCTGTTTATCGGGCCGATCAGCTCGATCTTCGATTACCTGACATTCTTCATGATGCTGTACGTGTTCAATTGCTGGCACAACCCGGCCCTATTCCACACCGGCTGGTTCGTCGAGTCGCTCTTCACCCAGACGCTGATCATTCATGTTATTCGCACCAACAGGATCCCGTTTATCGAAAGCCGGGCTAGTTGGCCGCTCTTCCTCACTTCCATGATCATCGTCGCGGTCGGCGCCTGGCTGACAGTTTCGCCTGTGGCGAACACGCTCGGGTTTGTCCCGCTCCCGCCGCGGTACTGGCTGTTTCTGGCCATCATGCTGCTGGGCTATGTGATTCTGACGCAGGGGGTGAAGACCTGGTTTATTCGCAGATTTGGCGAATGATGGCAGTGGCAAGGAGAATGCGCTAGGTTGCTCTCACGTTCGTGCGAAATCACTATATCCGCGCTGGACGTCTGTGCTCAGCAGCTTTGCCCGTTGTCCACGTGCTAAGAACCCCTCTAAAGGGGCTGCAACACGCGAATATAAGGTTCCTGAGCACTCCCGTAACCATCGCATCGAAGTATTTTCCAATAGCAGGAGCTGTTTGCCACAGGCTTGTCGGAAATACTTTTTTCTGCCAACGAACGCCATCAGTAAGTGCACGGCAACAATCACGGAGAAACGGGGACTTGTCTCAGACGATGTAATCCCTCTCCAAGTTCTCGTATAAACTCGAAGGGCAAAATATGTCGAGGATCTAGCGTGACTGATCTCAAGAAGCTGTTAAGGACTTAACGCGACAGGGCTAAGGAAAGAAGCGAAAAGCCGGCTCGGAAAAAGCCGGCTCTCTGTTTGCGGATTACCCAGGCGTGGTTGCGCTTCGGTTACCGATCCTGGAGCTGTGGGGCGGAGCCGATCTTGGTTCCGATCACCTCGCCCGACACTATCAACTCGACGCGTCGATTCTGCTGACGGCCTTCCGCGGTACTATTTGATGCAATGGGTTGGGTTTCGCCCAAGCCCTTTGCTGTCATCGAGGATTCTGGGACTCCTTGCTGCGCGAGGTAGCTCCGGACCGCCTCTGCACGCCTCTCTGAGAGGCCCTGGTTATAGGCATCGCTACCAACGCTGTCGGTGTTGCCCTCGATTCCAAGTGTGAGCGCGGGATAGGCGAGCACGATGCCACTGATCTTGGCCAGCTTCTCGCGCGCCAGCGGGCGAAGTGTGTGCTTGCCGGTGTCGAAGAGAACGTCAGACATGTTGACGACCAGGCCGCGCGCCGTGTCGCGAGTCTCGAGGATGGTGTTGAATTGTTGCAGCAGGCGGGCGCGGAGTTCCTCGCGTTCACGCTCCGCTTGCTGGAGTTTTTGCTCGGATGCTGCAGCGGCAGCTGCGGCGGCAGCGCGATTACGCTCCGCTTCGGCATCGGCGGTCTGTTGCTGCTGGAGAGCAGAGGCTTGGGCCTCCCGTTTCTGGCGCTCGGCCTCGTCACGTGCGCGAAGTGCTTCGGCGGTGTCGGCTTCGGCGCTGATTGTCTGAGCCTTGGCGTTGGCTTCGCGATCCGCTGCCGCCCTGGCTTCGGCGTCAATGCGCTCTGCTTCTATGCGCTTGACCGAAATCTCGCGGGCGTCTTCTGCCGTCTGTACAGCTTCGCGCGACACTGAAATAAGCGACTTCTTGTCGATGTGCTTGCTGGTGGCGTATCCATCTGCCTGGTTCATCAGGCGGACAGCATGCTGATAGCTGTCGCTGGCGTACTTCTCGGCTCCCTCGGATTGAGCGATGCGCACCGCATTGCGCGCCTCAAAGAATTCCAACGGCAACTTGGCATTCATGACGACCGGGTCGAATTTGTAGCCGGTGGGAATGTAGCCGCCGCGTTCGAGAAGGTCATACTTTGCATTCACCACCTCGGTAGTTCCCTTGGTGTCCTCGCGAATGACGTTTTCGAGCACTACCACGTTGCTGGGCTGGCGCACCGCATAATAAGGTTCCGCGGTAACGACCAGAGCGAAGGCCTGGAGGTCGGTAGTAACGTCGAGCTTGCTGCGGTTGCCATTCAGCAGTACTTCACCCAGGTTCACTGACCGGCCTTCAGGGGTAATCGCCCACATGACGTAGGTCAGGTACTCATTGCCGAAGGTCGTAGGCTTCTGGAGCTCATCGAATTCCACTTCGATTTCGATGTAGCCTTGCTTGCTCTCCACCTTGGCTTCGCCATTGGCTTTGGGCATGAGTTCCGTGCCCGCGAAGTCCAGCTTGGTAGCTCCGCCGCGGTGCTTATAGTTGACCGCCCGGGCCGTCCGGCTGATTACGGTCACCCGGAACGTGGGCGTCGGAGCCATCGGCTCGACGGCCATTGTTGTTTGGGTCTGCTGAGTAGCGGTCGGTTGAACTGGTTTGCGACTGCGACGGAGGAGGCATAGCCAGCGCGGACGCCCCCAGAGCCATAAGGGATGCCAGGAAGATTCTTATGATCTTCATAATCACTCTCCTCTGGAGGAACTCTTCATCTCGTTGCAAATTACTTTTACACACTCCTCTTTTTTCTTTTCAGCTTCGGATAAATTCAACAATATGGACAAACCTTTTCTTTTCAATATTAGGAGGAGATGCGCTACAAATCAGTGACCAGGCACACATATGCCTGTGATTCCGAGTACTGGCTGTTACAGCTTGAGCTCTTGAAAATGGGTTGACAAGCCAATGGGTCAAGCTACAGCAATCGCTGAAATCGCGGACGATCGACTCGCGTGTCGAGTTGCAGGAGCCCGCTCGATCCGCTGCGCCGAAGGCTAGATCGGTTATGGGGTTGTCGTATGGCGTCCCGTTTTTTCTCTGTGGAGGTGCGTATGTTCCAGCAAAGACGATTGTCAATGCTGCTGCTTGGGCTTTTTCTCTTACCGGCTGTTCTCTTGTGGACAACACCGACGCAGGGTCAAACCACATCACCAATACGCAACCCGCTCGAGGGTGCGGAAATCTTTCGGCACTATTGCGCCTCTTGTCATGGAGTTGACGGACGAGGTCATGGACCAGCGTCAGTTGCGCTGAAGCACGGAGCTCCGGATTTGACGCGAATTTCGCAAAGAAATGGCGGAACGTTCCCTTTCCGGCGGGTGAAGGAAATCATCGAGGGAAATGAGTCTGGACCGCCGGCCCACGGAAGTAGGGAAATGCCGGTTTGGGGACCAATCTTCCATGAAGTTGATTCAGATATGGACTTGGGTGAGGTGAGGCTGGATGCCGTTACCAAGACCGTAGAGGCGATGCAACAGAAATAAGGTGGCGTGCGATCTCTGTTCGCGCTCACGGAGCCTAGAAAGAACCTCTCACCGGCGGGTTCCGAAGCAAATCGGTCGGATTGAGAAGGAGACTTCTTCAGAGCAAGAGCACTTAAAAGAACGCTAGGGGCTGGAACGAGAAGAGCGAGCCGCTCGGTAATGTCGTAGAAGGAATGATGCACCAGAGCCGGTACGAAGATGATTGTACCGGGGCCGACATCGAAGGTGCTGCTGTCTCCATCTGAATTGATCATCATTTTTGCCCGTCTGCTGGCGACGTAATAGACTTCGTCCTCTGAATGGGGCTTCTGATAGTCCATCGCTCCTCCATCCGGCACAGTCACGGAGTCATACTTTCGTGTCACCAATTCGATGGGGCACTCCAATCCCCGGGAAATAATGATGTTGTGATGATGCCTACTTCCATGCGTGATTCCACTCACAGCTTCAGTCAGCAGATCCCAAATAATGTACGCAATTAGGAACTGTTAGTTAACGCCATCGGAGTGACATTAAGCCATGAAGACGAATACGCAACTGCAAGCCGTAAGTCCAAGTGCAGCGGCCAAGAAGAAGCACGATTTCGATCCCCTTGCATTCCTTGCAACCATCGGCGAGGGCAGGAAATCTGTGCTTTTCCCGAAGAAACAAATGATCTTCGTCCAAGGGGATCTCGCTGACGCGGTGTTTTATGTCCAGACGGGCAAGGTAAGACTCACAGTAGTCTCGAAGACTGGGAAGGAAGCAACGATCGGCGTGTCAGGCGACAGAGACTTTTTCGGCGAGGGTTCGCTCGCGGGCCAAGCGCTCCGCATGGGTTCCGCAAAAGCGATGACAGATTGCGCTGTTCTGCGAATCGACAAGAAGGCCATGATGGAGGCGCTTCATCGGGAACACGAATTTTCCGACCTGTTTGTGGCCTATTTGTTGGCGCGGAACATTCGCTACCCGTTTGTGTTGCAAGGAGATTTGATCTCTGGCTGGAGTTTCTGTGGTTTCTCTCATTCTCTGGATTTCCGCGTAAAACGGTCACTGGTATCAGTGAGAGACGATCGCAAAACTGGTCGGCATGAGCCGTATCACACGGCACGAAGGTGTCATTGTTCTGGACACGGTGAGTCAGTAGAATTCAGACGGCATCAGGAGCAGCCCGTCCGTTCGCGACGGTGCTCACCAACCGAGGGTCAGGGTTTCGATCTCCACGGTGGTCGCCACATTTCCAAGCCTCGACCTTTACGTAATCTTTGATCAATCAAGCTCCTTATTGGCGTGGTCATTCATTAAACTCGCAATCCGATGAAGCAGGTACGTGCCCTATCCGAGCAGGCACAAAGCGGGTAACATAAAGGTGAACGCTTCACGTCTAAGTGTCACGCGTATTTCGCACGGCCAACGGAAAAGAAATGATGCTTCCGCCACAGACGCGAGATTTGGCCGAGCGCCTTCTTGCATACCAAAACGCTGCGGGGAAAAACTCCGAGCCGACGGAACTCGCGGCCTTTCGCGTCTGCGAGACTTTGCGCCAACCTCTAATTGCACTCACGGGAGTTACCGGTTTTCGCTCGCTCCTTTCTCGTGCTCTGACGCTGGCCAGGGCGGAAGCTCCGAGTCTTAGCGCAGTACAGGTCGCGGCGGATGGTTCCTTACAGGGTCTAGACGGGCTTCGGTCGCAAGTCGATGCGGACCAAGCTGGGGAGGCAGGAATAATTCTCATTACCCAATTACTCGGGCTGCTTGTCCGAGTTGTTGGCGAAGCTATGACGTTGCAGCTGGTGACATCTGACATTCTTCCAGACTTTAAGTTTCTTTCGAAGAGCGGTATACCTATGGGCTTTGAAGCGATCCTCAACGAAGTCGATGATCTCCAAGGCGTCAGTGCGCGTCTTGAAGGACTGGCGGAGCAATATCCGCCCGTCACAGAAGCGCTGAGGACTATCTCGGGAAACGTCCTAAACACGGCGACGGTATTGGCGGTAGTGGCGGCAATTAAAAGCCCCAAGCCGAACTGAGTACAGACTTCGCGCCCTGCATGGAAAAGGAAATCGTGAGTCTTCCAGAGTCACGACATTTGGCCCAACGCCTTCTTACTTACGAAGCCGTTGCGGGCGAGAACTCCGAGCCAACGGAGTCTGCGGCTTTTCGCGTCTGTGAGAGGCTGCGCCAGCCCCTAATTACACTCGCGGGAGTTAGCCGGTTTTCGCTCGCTCCTTTCTCGTGCTCTGACGCTGGCCAGGGCGGAAGCTCCCAGTCTTAGCGCGGTACAGGTCGCGGCGGATGGCTCCTTAAAGGGTCTAGATGAGCTTGCGTCACAAACTGACAAGGAACAGGCTAGGGACGGAGGAGCCATTCTCATTGCCCAGTTAATCGGACTGCTCCTCACTTTCATTGGCGAAGGTTTAACGTTGCGCCTGGTTCAGGATGTGTGGCCGGAGGCCGCCTTCGACGGTCGCGTTTCCGAGAAGGAGAGGAAAGCTTGAGCACAGCAGATAAGGTGAAAATAAACAAACTGCCGACCGGGGTTCCGGGCCTCGATGAAATCCTGGGCGGCGGTCTCCCGGAATTTTCTTTTAATATCATCGCGGGCGCCCCGGGAAGCGGCAAGACCACGCTGGCGCACCAAATCGTGTTTGCCAACGCGACGCCGGAGCGCCCAGCGCTCTATTTCACCGTCCTCGGCGAACCCGCCATCAAAATGCTGCGATACCAGCAACAGTACACGTTCTTCGAGCAGGCCAAGTTAAACAATGCTGTCCGCTTTATCAACTTGAGCCAGGTTGTGTTGGAGAAGGATCTGGACGCGGTCTTGGAGGAGATTACAAAAGAGGTTGAGAAGGCAAGCCCCGGCGTCGTGGTAGTGGACTCCTTTCGCACCGTGGTGCGGAAGGCGCAAGGCGGTACAACCGAAGTGGAGCTGCAATCCTTCATTCAGCGTCTAGCCCTGCTCCTGACCAGTTGGCAAGCCACGACTTTTCTGGTCGGGGAATATGTCGAGGGTGAGATCCGTGACAATCCCGTTTTCACGGTCTCCGATGGCCTCTTTTGGCTTTACCAGGCTGCGGAGCGAAGTTCCATTGTGCGGAAGCTACAGATCGTGAAACTGCGCGGGCAGGCGTCCGTGCCCGGACTGCACACCTTCCGCATTACCCATGCCGGGCTGCAAGCCTTTTCGCGTACTCTTGGGCTGGCCGGACAAGCAAGGAAGATACCCAGTACACGGCGCCTTTCCATCGGTATTCCGGAATTGGACAAGATGCTCGGCGGGGGCATTCCCGAAGGCGATAGTGTCCTGGTGGCAGGGGCTTCGGGAACGGGAAAATCGGTCTTGGCAACCCAATTCATTGCTGAGGGCATACGCCAGGGGGATCCGGGAATTGTGGTGGTCTTTGAAGAACGACCGCAAGAGTATGCGGAGCGGGCCAGCAGTTTTGGTCTGGATTTGAAAACGCCACGAAAAGAGAAGAAACTCGAAATTCTCTATCTCCGTCCGCTGGACCTCTCGGTGGATGAAACCATGCACGAGATTCTCGACGCGGTCCAGAAGATTGGCGCCAAACGCCTGGTGATCGATTCGCTGGCGGGCTTTGAGATGGCGCTAGCACCCGGCTTCCGCGCGGACTTTCGCGAATCGCTCTACCGGATGATCACCGCTTTGACCGGAGTCGGGGTGACGATTCTAAGCACGGTCGAGGTGAACGAGTCTTTCACCGAATTCCCGTTCAGTACCTACTCGATTTCCTTTCTCACCGATGACATTATCCGGCTTCGGTACGTATGCATCGACGGCCAGCTTCGCAAGATCATGATCGTTATCAAGATGCGCGGTGGCAACCATAGCAAGGATATCCGCGAATATGAAATCACCTCCAAGGGTGTGGTCATCATCGGTGACCGCCTCACGGACTATCAAGGCCTTATCACTGGAATTCCTGAGCATTTGAACCGATCCAGCAATAATGAAGAGCGCTTACATAGGCCGAAAGCGAAAAGCAAAATAGAAGCAGTCCGGGATAAACCTAATCGCACAGAGTGACTTGGCTGAGATTGAAGCGTGCGGAGGGAAGATCAATGCAACGTAAACTCGTCCTTTGGTTTGTGTTGTTGATTGTTGGGTTTCTTGCTGGATTCATCCTGCAATATGCCAGACTGCAGCAGGCACAGCAGGAATTGTCTGCCTCGACCAAACAATTGGGCTCCTGTCAGGCCGGCGAACAATTGTCGCAGCTCCGCGACACAGCGACAGCAATGTTCCTGGAGGCTGTGCAAAAGAACTACGGAAAGGCCGGGGAGGACTCGAAAGAGTTCTTCGATCAAGCTCAGCGAATTCAGAGCAGCACGGGAGACCCCGCGCTTCGCAACTTGCTTCGTGATACCTTGGCAACCCGCGATCAGATCACAGCGGATCTGGCAAAAGGAGACGCCGCTGCACTTTCAGAAATACAGGCACTCGTATCCAAGATCGAGCAGACCGCGAAGCATTAAGCAACGGAAACCAAGGGGGCCTTTTCCTGCATCCAGTAGCCGGGCCATTGACTTTAAAGGAGTTAAAGCCGGAGGAACCCGCAGAACCGTAATACTCAGCGCAATTTGCTACCAAATTGCTACCAAAAACATAGCAAGTGGGTTCGGGGCTGAATCGCGGGCGGTCGGTTTTGGGGAAATCGTTACATGCAAAAGAAACCGACTTCGTGTTTATATCGATGAGAGCCCAGGGCAGGAACCCGCTCTGCTCTTCAGTATCGTCGCCGATTAACTGCGGCCGGCCGCAAAGAGAGCCGGAGTGCATATCCAACGAGCCCCAGGTTTGGCCTCGTACACGATACCTATCCCGCCGCCGAGCTTCTCGACGATGCCGTGCGAGATGGTCTAGCAGCTGACCAATTGGACTTCAATTCTCGGCAGGCAATACTCCTGCCTCAGCGATCACCCAAAACCGGCCACTGAGTATCACCTGAAAACCGGCCAACGAGAGTAGCGTCCGGGACATTGAATCCCGTGGAGGCTTGTAGGCTCCGTGGGCATGGCCAATGTCTTGAACGAAGAGAAGAAACAACAAATCTTAGCTCTGGGACGGCTGGGCTGGTCGCTGCGGCGCATCCAGCAAGCGACCAGAATCCGTCGCGAAACTGCCAGCGCCTACCTGAAAGCGGCGGGGATTGCGGTGCGTGCGCCCAGTGGCTGGGGACGGCGCGAACCAAAACCGGCCAACGAAGTGATCACCGACTTTGGCGCGGCAAAACCGGCCATTGCGGTGATTTCCGATTCTGTCGACCCCAACATCAACCCCAACCTCGAAAACCTTTCTAATAAGGGAAAAGCAAAAGCAACTTCAAAACCGGCCAACGAGGTGATCACCGACTCTGCCGTGGCCCCCAGCCCCAGCGCCTGCGAGCCGTACCGGGAAGCCATCGACTTGGGGATCAGCCGCGGCCGCAATGCCATGGCGATCTGGCAGGACTTAGTCTCCGAGTACGGTTTCGCCAGCAGCTATCAAAGCGTGCAACGCTTCGTGCGCAAGCGGCGCGGAGTGCAAACTCCCGACGCTCGCGTCGCCATCGTCACCGCGGCTGGCCAGGAGGCGCAAGTCGATTACGGCACCGGGCCGATGGTGCGCGATCCCGAGAGCCGCAAGTATCGGCGCACCCGGCTGTTCGTGATGACGCTGGGCTGCAGCCGCAAGTCGGTTCGTCTGCTGACGTTTTGCTCCAGTTCGCGCATCTGGGCCGAACTGCACGAACGCGCTTTTCGCCGGCTGGGCGGTGCCACCCGCATCGTCGTGCTCGACAATCTGCGCGAGGGCGTGCTCGTCCCCGATGTTTATGATCCCGCGCTCAATCCTCTTTATCGCGACGTGCTCGCACACTACGGCGCGGTGGCCATGCCCTGCCGCATTCAAGATCCCGACCGCAAAGGCAAAGTCGAATCGGGCGTCGGTCATGCGCAGAAAACACCGCTGAAAGGCTTGCGCTTCGAGAGTCTGGAAGAAGCTCAAGCCTACCTCGATCGCTGGGAACAACGCTGGGCCGATACGCGCATCCACGGCACTACCAAACGGCAGGTCGCCGCCATGTTTGCGGAAGAGAAGCCCACGTTGTTGCCGCTGCCGCTGGAGCCGTTTCGCTATTACCAGTACGGCGAGCGCATCGTGCATCTGGACGGCTGCGTCGAAGTCGAGGCCGCCTACTACGGCGCACCGCCAGGCTGGATCGGGCGCGTGCTGCGCGTGCAATGGGATGAGTTGTATGTGCGCCTGCTCGATCCCAAGACCGGGCAACTGTTGCGCGAACACGTGCGCCAGAAGCGCGGCTGGTATCGCATTAAAGAAGAAGATCACCCCAAGCGAACTCCACTGCGCACTTCCCAACTGCTATGGCGAGCGGGTCGCGCCGGATCGCACATCGGCGCGCTCTGCGATGCCATTCATCGCCAGCAAGGCGAGGTCGGAGTGCGCCGCATTCTGGGCGTTCTCTCTCTGGCCAAGAAGTACGGCACCGCGGCAGTCGATGAAGCCTGCGCCGCCGCGCTCGACATGGGCGTGCAGGAATACCGCTTTGTCCGCCGCTATCTGGAACGCTGCCCGCAAGCCCCACTCAGTTTGCAGCAAGTCGATCCCCTGATCCGCGAGTTGGTCCAGTACCGCGATTTTATTAACTACAGAACCAAGGAGACAGAAGAATGAATCTGATCGAACTCGATCGTGCGCTCAAACAACTTCGCCTGGGCGGAATGGCCGCCGTGCTGGAGACCCGTCTGCGTCAGGCTCAAGCCGAACCGCTCGCCCCCATCGACCTGCTATCGTGCCTGGTCTCCGACGAACTCGCCTTGCGTGGCGAGCGCCTGCTGGAGCGGCGGAAAAAACAAGCCCAGTTCCGCGACTCCCAGAAGACTCTCGACAACTTCGACTTCACTTTCAATAAGAAGATGAATCGCAGCCTGGTCTTCGATCTGTCCACGGGCGCGTTCATTGCACGCCATGAAGACGCCTTGTTTCTCGGCCCACCCGGCACCGGCAAGAGTCACCTGGCCCAGGCCATCGGCCACGCCGCCATCCAACAGGGATACCGCGTTCTCTATCGCGAGACCCACGCCTTGCTCGATGATCTCGCCGAAGCTACGCTCGACGGCACCCGCAAAGAGCACATGGAGTTCCTGGTCACCGTTCCCCTGCTCATCGTCGACGATCTCGGCATGCGCAAGCTGCCGCTCACCGCCGCCGAAGAACTACTGGAGATCATCATGCGCCGCTACGAGCGCGCCAGCACCATGCTGACCTCGAACCGTCCGGTGGAAGACTGGGGCAAACTGCTGGGCGACGCAGCCGCCGTGAGCGCCATGCTCGACCGCTTACTGCACCACGGCCACGTGCTCAAGTGTGGCCCGCGGAGTTGGCGCACTAAAACCGACTTGCCACCACAGGAGGCGGCAGGGTAGAACATTCTCAGTCCCAGACGGCCAATCCCGTTGGCCGGTTTTGAAGTGATAACCGTTGGCCGCTTTTGAAGTGATCACTGAGGTCCTGTGATGATGGCTACTTCCATGCGTGATTCCACTCACAGCTCGAGTCAGCAGACTCCCAAATAATGTACGCAATTAGGAAAGGTTAGTTAACGCCATCAGGCGGAGATGTAAGCCATGAAGACGAATACGCAACTGCACGCCGTAAGTCCAAGTGCAGCGGCCAAGAAGAGGCACGATTTCGATTCCCATGCATTCCTTGCAACCATCGGCGAGGGCAGGAAATCTGTGCTTTTCCCAAAGAAACAAATGATCTTCGCCCAAGGGGATCTCGCTGACGCGGTGTTTTATGTCCAGACGGGCAAGGTAAGACTCACGGTAGTCTCGAAGACTGGCAAGGAAGCAACGATCGGCGTAATAGGCGACAGAGACTTTTTCGGCGAAGGTTCGCTCGCGGGCCAAGCGCTCCGCATGGGCTCTGCAACTGCAATGACAGATTGCGCTGTTCTGCGAATCGACAAGAAGGCCATGATGGAGGCGCTTCATCGGGAACACGAATTTTCCGACCTGTTTGTGGCCTATTTGTTGGCGCGGAACATTCGCTATGAAGAAGATCTGATTGATCAGCTTTTCAATTCGAGCGAGAAGAGGCTGGCCCGGATCCTTCTACTGCTCGCCGGTTTTGGCAAGGAAGCCAAACCCAGGGGTGTAGTTCCCAAGATCAGTCAAGAGATGCTGGCGGAAATGATCGGCACAACACGCTCGCGGGTCAGCTTTTTCATGAACAGGTTTAGGAGATGGGGGTTCATTGATTATCACGCCGACGATGCAGTGCAAGTTCACAGTTCACTTCTCAACATCGTTCTTCTCGACCAGCCCGTAAAATCCTTAAAAGGCGGAACGTATTCCCCAGGGCGAATCGTCTCATCAGTTCAGTTCACACCACGCTCGATTGACCCCGCAGGGCTGCATCGCTCGAACTTTCAACCCGCGGGTTTACATTGACGTGGTCGCCTATAATTAAGAGTTTCCCCACCCTCGAGGAAGAGAACCCGAGGAGCGGCGCCCGAACAAAACAACAAGGATGTTTCGTGGTTTCTAGCGGTTCTCAGATCGAGAAGACCTCAATGATGCTTGTAGACAACAAGGAACGACACCGTACAGGACGCATCGGCTGGCTACGCGCTGCGGTACTGGGCGCGAACGACGGTATCCTTTCAACATCGAGCCTGGTGCTCGGTGTCGCAGCTGCGCATGCGACTCACAGCAACGTATTAGTCGCAGGGGTCGCTGGTCTGGTGGCTGGGTCTATGTCGATGGCTGCCGGTGAGTACGTATCCGTCCACTCACAGGCCGATACCGAACAGGCCGAACTCGAGTTGGAGTGCGCGGAACTCAAAGCAGACGAGAAGGGCGAGCAAAAGGAACTGATGGCAATCTACGTCTCGCGCGGGCTCGACCCTTCGCTCGCGAAACAGGTCGTCGAGCAGTTGATGGCCCATGACGCGATCGGCGCGCATGCTCGGGACGAACTCGGCATCTCCGAAACTTTCCGTGCGCGTCCGATTCAGGCTGCGTTGGCATCGGCGGGATGCTTCGCTGTGGGAGCAGCCATGCCTCTCTTGGTCACTGCCATGGCCCCGGAGGCTAGGTTGATCCCTCTTGTCTCGGGAACTTCGCTGGTGTTCCTCGCGCTTCTGGGCGGGTTGGCTGCACGCGCAGGTGGAGCAGGAGTAGCCATGGGCGCAATACGCGTAACGTTCTGGGGTGCAATCGCCATGGCGATGACTGCAGGCGTCGGGTGGCTGTTCGGAACAGTAGCGTGAGCGGGACCGACTGGAGGCTCGGCGTGCTATGTACTGCCTAACCGGCGTATACAACCGACGGCGTTGTTACACCGCAGCTGATGCGCGCGGGGTTGATCGTGGAGGGACGCAGTCTCGGTCCCAACGACCATCGGCGGTGGTGCGATCGCCGTTAAGCCCGCCGATATCTGGGCGTAGCACCAAACGGTTTTCGCCGATCCGATTACTTCTTTGTTCGCTTCTATGCAGCGCGCTGATGGCAGGGGTCCTTGATGTTCGAGCAGCGCTCGCAGCCTCCGGGCAAACTCCGATTGAGGCCTTGCACGTGCCGGAACTCGACGCCGGCTTTCACCTTCTCTACGAACTAAAGCCTGAGGAAGCTCGCCAGCCAGTTTGAGGCTTGGCATAAGTCCAACCCGGAAGACCCTCTCGGGAGCGCCTCGGTAGCGGCGAGCTATCTGTTTGAGGAGTGCATTCAGCAGGGCGTCCTGACCTCTGAGTTTTTCCTGGACAACAAGCGGTTTCTTGGCAAGATTCCTCTCAAACCAGACCCGAGACTGCGCTCGGCTTTCTTTGCCGCGGACAAACAGGCACAAGACCTGGCGCAGCAGCGATTGAGGACGAACCCGGGCGATACGAACGCCCTGTTCGCCATGACCCTAAGCTTGGGTATGGAGGCCGACTATGCCAGTCTGATCGATAAGCATCAGCTCGACAGCCTGAAAATGATCCGCGAGGCTGACAAGTACGCCAAGAAACTATTGGCGGCCGCTCCGGACGCCGCCGATGCCTATCTTGGCCTGGGCGCGGCGAATTACATCATCGGGAGTTTGCCAGGAATCAAAAAGTTTTTCCTTGGCTTCGCTGGAATCCACGGCGACAAGAGAGTAGGCCTCCAGCAGCTCGCGATCGCCGCCGATCATGGCCACTACTTGCGGCCGTTTGCGAAGATTCTGCTGGCGCTGGCGGCCCTGCGCGAGAAGAAGCCAGAGCTCGCCCGCATCCAGCTTAAGGAACTCGTCGCGGAATTCCCCGAAAACACGCTCTTTGCTAGTGAGCTGGCGAAGCTCGATGTCCCGACGGCCTCGTGAGTACCCTCACACCCGAAAGTAACCCGGGTCACTGAAGAACCCCTTCGCGATGTATTAAAAAGTGAACCGTCCGCAGGAACATGTCATATAAGCAGGAACGGGTCGAGCAACACAGGAGATCAGGCCGACGGCCGGCCTGCGAAGAATGAGAGGGTCGATCGCTAATGTCCTTGGTTCAAATACTGGCGATTCTGATCGTGGTGGGACTTCTGCTCTGGCTGGTCAACCGCTTGGTACCAATGCAGGAACCGATTAAGTCCATCTTGAATGTAGTCGTAGTTATCGCGGTGGTGCTGTCGCTTCTGAACATATTTGGACTTTTTCATTCGCTCTCCCGCATCCAGGTTGGAACCCAATAACCGCGCCTGACACTTCGAGCGAGGGGCGCATGAAATCAGCGTGATGGAGGTAATATTCATGAAATCGGCTGGACTTATTAGCACGGGAGTTCTATTCCTTCTTCTCGGGACCGTCATTCCTACCTACGCACATCAGGAGCAACCGCAACCAGAGGCGAAGCCTTCGAAGCAGGAGCAGCAGGCGAAGCCCGAAAAGCAGCAGGAAGGCAAAGATAAACAGCAGCAGGCCAGAACAAGCAGGAACAACAGCGCGCCCAGCAGCAACAGCAGCAGGAACAGAACAAGCAGCAGCAACAGCGCGCCCAGCAACAGCAGCAGGAACAGAACAAGCAGCAGCAACAGCGCGCCCAGCAACAGCAGCAGGACCAGAACAAGCAGCAGCAACAGCGCGCCCAGCAACAGCAGCAGCAGAACAAGCAAGAACAGCAGCAGCAGCAGGGCGAGCGTCTTTCACAACAGCGCCAGCAGCAGCTTATTGAGCAGCAGCAGCAGCGCCTGACGCAGTACCGTCAACATCTGGATCAGCAGCAGCGTGTCCTGCAACAGCAGACCGCACAGCTACAGCAACAAAAGCGCATGGCGCAGTACCGTTTTCAGGAAGACTATCTAGGGCGCCTGCGTCAACAGCAAGTATTTCTCCAGAACGACCGTCACCCCGATTACGATCACGATCCGTACTTCTACACGGCTCCGATCTATCGTTACCACCGTGGGCGGCCGCTACTACGAGACGAATCAATACGGCGCAGATTTGCTCCGCCAGGCCGTTAACTACGGTTACCAGGAAGGCTTCCGGGCCGGACAGGCAGACCGCCAGGATCGCTGGCGTTCGAACTACCGAGGCTCTTATGCCTATCAGGACGCAAACTACGGCTATAACGGCTATTACGTAGACCGGGACGACTACAACTACTACTTTCGCGAGGGCTTCCGTCGCGGCTATGAAGATGGCTACAACAGCCGGTATCAATATGGCCGCTATTCTAACGGCTCATATAGCATGCTTGACGCCATCTTGTCGCAAGTCCTTGGCTTCCAGTCGCTTCGTTAAAGGGGCTGAGAAGGTAGCGGTCTGAACACAGGTCCCCGGTTTGATTGAACAGCGGCAAGGATGTCTTCGGCGGTCTGATGGTTCCATTTCGGGGATTCCTCCTTCAGAAATTTGCTTCTCAAAGAGCCGACCGGCGAGACTGCTTTGATCTCTTCGATCAACCGGCACTTCCAGAAGATGAACCCTAAGCGGGCAAGAGTGCACTTAAGCGCTTGGTCGTTGGGTGAAAAGCAGTTTTGAGAATAGACCGCTCAGCTCGAACACTCAGGACGAGCTACGATGACCACCGAGTGTGAAGAATCCGGCGAGCAATAGCGCCCAAGCCGCTCCGAGTGAGATGCCGCTCACGACGTCGGTCGCATAATGAACGCCAAGGTAGACGCGTGAGGCGCCGATCATGATAAGCACCGCGGACACGGCCAGAAAGATTGCCGTTCTCGCGCCCGAGTGCTGCACATAATGTCCCGCGATGATCGCGATCGTCAGGTAAAGTGCGGAAGTCGAAACCGAATGTCCGCTCGGGTATGAGAAGCCCGACACTACGATGAGTTGCTGGGCCTCCGCTGGACGAATCCTTTCGATGAGGTTCTTAGTTACGAGCGTCAATATTCCTGCTCCCACCGAAGCCGTAAGCAACTGGAGGGCGCCCAGTCGGTCCCGTAAGACAAGCAACACCACGAGAGCGAAGACGGAGAACAATACCACCAAGGTGATCGATCCCAGGGCTGTCACGTCCAGGGCCGTGATGGTAAGCCATGGGGTCCGCTTTTTCGCCACCGCAAGCAGGATCGCGCTGTCCATGGCACTGACATCTCCTTCGATCAATTCCCTTGTAATACGGACAAACGTCCCCAATGCGAGTGCGGCGGCTCCCAACCATAGAGAGAGACGACCGGCACGGCCGGAGAACAAAGCACGATTCATGAATTCGACTCCAGGAATAGACTCACGAGTCGTCAAGCTAATTCGATTTGCGTATTTATGAGCGAACCTGCGGGTCCAAAACTCTTGATCTTCGTCGCACCGCCAGTGGTTCTTGGCGGGTGGGTATTCCGACCAGGCAATGATGAACACAACGGCCCAATTGGTCGCGAAAGACTCATCTCGTAACATAGCCGCCAGCGATTAATAAACCCTGCGCAATCGCCGACATTGTAATGTGATGCCTCGATCGGTGTTGGGAATCACAGGATTGTGTGTCCGCAGTCACCGAGTTTTGACTAGTACAAGCATAGCGTAGAGGCGAAGTAATCGGAGGGTTTTTATGAAAAAAGCAGCATTTTTGCTTGCGATGTTGAGTCTCAGCACGCTGTTCTGGGCAGGGTCGGCGCGGGAAGATGCCACCGAACGACTGGAAAACGCCACCAACTGTGTTACACGAAATTATGGGAATGCCTGACAACGGAATCCCGGAAGAAGTGTTGGAGCACGCAAAGTGCGTGGCCGTTGTGCCGCACATGGTCAAAGGCGGCTTTATCTTCGGAGGTAAGGGAGGCAAAGGCGTAGCCACCTGCCGCACGGCGAATGGCTGGAGTGCGCCGGCGTTCATCACGATTTCGGGCGGAAGCTGGGGACTGCAGATCGGTGTACAAGCTGTGGACCTGGTCATGATCATTCAGAATGAAAAAGGGATGCAAAAGCTGCTCGAGAGTAATTTCCACACTTGGAGCGGACGCTTCAGCAGCAGCGGGTCCAGTTGGACGACATGCCGAGGCTGGAACGGATTGGAAGATGGATACAGAGATCCTGACCTACTCCCGTGCCAAGGGTGTGTTCGCTGGGCTCACGTTGGAAGGTGCATCGATCCGCCAGGACAATGATTCCCGGCACGCGATTTACGGACGCAAGGTCACGACTCGGGCTTTGCTGTTGGGCAAAGTGTCGGCTCCAGCCGCAGCCCAGCCGTTCCTTGCGGAAGTTCGCGGAGCAAAAGCTCAAGCCGTAGCTGAAGGGAAAGCTGAAGCCAAAGAGGAAGCCAAAGAGAAAGACAAAAAGTAGAGCTTTCGGACTGGGGAAGGGGCGCAGTTAACGCGACCTGTTTGGGAAAGAAATAGCGGTATCGGAGCGGGAACTCGCACATAAATAGCAACTCGCCACTCAGTCAACGACTGACTCGGAATTGATCAGTTCTGTTCGGGGGGGAACGGAAGTCTTCCTCTGCAATTAGGCAAATTCAACGATAAGGAGAAAACATATGAACCCGAGTACGAAAGATGAGATTAAAGGCAGTTTTCACGAAGTGAAAGGCAAAATCAAAGAGAAGGCAGGCCAAGTCACGAACGATCCAGACTTAGAAGTTAAAGGCAAAGCAGAACACATCGCTGGCAAGGTTGAAAAAAAGATCGGACAGATCGAAAAAGTGCTCGAGAAGTAAATCAGGCGGGTTCTGTCCGGAGCGGGCCACCCCATATCAGCTCCATCTACCGCTTCGTCGCCGAACCCGGGCTGCCGCCCCGTTGAATGCCAGATCACTGTTAACACGATGCAATAACTTACTTACCAACAAGAGAAGGACCAGCAAAGGAGAAATAAAATGTCAGATCAAGAAAATCGCAACCCACAACAGAGCGTTCCGCAGAAGCCTGTTTCGGAGCAGAAACCTGGAAACCTACCGAGCGAGCCAGTGCAACAGAAACCGGTGGTCCCGATCACACAGCCCAAGAGTCCACAGTCGGAAGCAGATCAAGCGAAGAAAAAGCAGGCCTAGGCGCACTGGGATTTAGACCGGCACAGGACGGTTCGGTTGACATAGAGCCGTCCTGATCAATGTCGAAATAAGTTCATCGCGTACACGGCACCCTCGACTTTGATTCATCGCCGGTTGTCGTACTATCAGCGGAACAGGCCAAGCATGTAGGCGATGAGGAGAATCAACAATATTGTCCCCAGCCCTATGCCGGCCCCGCCGCTCGGACCCCAGCGGGTATGGCCGTAGTACCCTCCACCGAGGCCAAAAACCAAAATCAAGATGATGATGAGTATCAGCATTTGTCGGTCTTCCTTTCCTGGAAAATACGCCGAGGTCGGCCTGGCGTCGATGCTGCTCCAATAAGCCCCCCCTACACCTGAGATGGGCGCCAAAGCTACAATCGTCGTACCCTATACATCCAATGTATTCGACCACAGCAGCTTTGAAAACTAAGTAACATTGCACGCAACGCTGCCGGGACGCAAGAGGACCGAACTCGGGCCAGTCCGCGACCGACCGATGGACGGAGCCGAACTCCCCCCTGACACCATTGAGCGGTCTTGGCGGACGCTCCCCGATTCAGAATCCCGGCCCGTCTACTGCTGCTCGGCACATCCTCGCTGGGGGATTGCGCTCCACCCTAAGTCTTGCGCAGTCCGACAACCAAGGCGAGGACACCCCCCGCCATCAGAACGATGCCGACCGCTGGAGGTAGTTTTTCGCTGCTGTCCGTCTGAACGCCGATCTTAGTATCTCCGATCTTCACACCGTGATCTTCGCGGTGGGGAATCGGTACGACGAAGGCCAATACTCCGAGCACCAACATCAAGACACCGACATAGGCAAGGTTCCTCATATCGAATCTCCGATCCGGCTTTCACGGTTCTAAATTCGGGTCGTGGGTTAGTGTCGGACTATCGACGCTTTGACCATCACGACCGTGTCTCTTCCAACTCTACCCAAGCATGCCCTTCAAGCGCATCCTCTTGACCGGAAACCAAGGACCGGGCTGCCTAGCAGCCTAGTTGTCGAGAACGACCTTCAAGAGTGAACTGTGAACTTGCATCCCCTGCCGACCATATTCAACGAAGCCTGACTCTCGAAACCGGTTCATGAAAAAGCGACCGGGTTGCGCCTACGATTTCCGCGAGGGCCTCAGGGACCCTTCCTGGCCGAACTGAGCAAGCAAGAGCAGAATCCGTGCCAGGCTCTTCTTGCTACAGTTGAAAAGTTCGTCAAGCCAAGTCCTCTTCGTAGCGGATGTTCCGCGCCAACAGATGCGCTACGAACAGACCCGAGAACGTCTGCTCTCGGTTGAGTGTCCGCATTATTGCCCTTTTGTCAATTTGCAGAACGCGGTCCGTCATTGCGGTTGCAGACCTCATGCGGAGAGCTTGACCGGCAAGCGAACCTTCGCCGAAGAATTCTCCTTCACTCAATAGCTGCACGAGACTTCTTGACACGGAACTCGCGCATTTTCTTTTGTGACACGATATCTCAAACATTGTTTGCGCCGCAGCTTACTAAGGTTGCTGGGCTTTCTTTGCTCCCTCAATCAAACGCCGTATGGCAATGCCCTGCTCGAGCCCGCAATGCTAGCGGGTGGATTTCCGGTAGTGCCCGCAGCCGAAGCGCTTCCTAGTTGTAGGGCCTTTCCATATGCGGCAGATGAGAGAATTTTATCTCCGCCGAGGCTGTAATCCCTCTGAAACGTCAGAATTGTACACTGTATGCGCCGTATCGTACATATCATCGTACGGCGGAAAGAGGAAACAGGGCGCGGTTTAAGAGACTCGCCAAGACCGCCGCGCATATCGCTCCCTAGCAGGCTGCGGAAAAACTCAGTTCGCAGCTTGTTTGCGTTGAGAAACGATCTCCCTGATGCGCTCGTCCCATCGCCAACGCACCCGATGTCCCAGTAGATGCACGCCGCCGATCCAGCGGTCGATCCCGTTCAGCGTGATGTGGTCGGCTTTTCCTCCGAGCACACTGCGACCAGTATCGGTCACCCCGATCTTAGAACCGTTGAACTGATAACTCTTGAACTTACCTTTGAATGGTTCTGCAAAGCGGAGCAGCGGATGCGGTGCCGTAGTGAACGCGCGCAGCATGTCAAACAGCAGCACATCGCCAACCAACTCGGTGTGGAGTACCGTGCCAACTGCCGCTGCCGGCGTGGTGACGCCCAAAGAGTCCACAGTTCGGAGTAGTTTCCGTTCCAGCCGAGACAGACCGCTTTGCCTTTCCGGATACTCCTGCAACATAGAAGTGATCGTTTCTCGGATTTCGGGGAGAACCCGAAGATCGGTGGTTAACAAGTGGGAGAATGCTTTCGGAGACGACGCGCAGAACGCAAACCAGGCCCGCCGGCCGAGGCGCCTCTGAGCTGGAGTAATCGGATGGCGGGCATCGTAAGCCTGAAGAAGTTGCTCGGGTCTGAGCCAACCGCCATAGGCGGAAACTAGCCGAAGCCGTGTGTTGTCTCGGCTGTGCTCATCGAACCAGTCCAGCAGTTGGACAAGGCTAAGTTGGCAAATGGATGTGGCGCCGAACCACAGGACAATCTCGTCGTACTCGGTGTGATGCGTGAGGGCAGCGTCACGCTTGTCGAACTCCGTTGCGCTTTTCCCAGTCCAGAAGCGCGAGCGCAACCGGCTCAACCGGCGCAGTGTCAGGCCACGAGGAACTGGTCCAGTGTAGAGGGCATCGCGCCACGGCAGGATGTCTCCCTTCTTTCCGAACCCCGCCTGGCGGAGCGAACCTCCTGTAGATTCGCCGTCAACAATGTGGAGCGTCTTAATCGCCACGCGCAAAGAATACAGTGTTTACGCAGTATCAGAAAAGCCTCTTGTTTCCACAACACGACCTGATAAGAAGAAGACATGCGTGGACAAGACGAGCAGCAGTTAGATGTGTTCAGTTATGTAAGCCCCGAGCAGCGAGTGCCGCAAGACCACCCCTTGCGTCCTCTTCGCGTCATGACCGACGAGGCACTGAGGGATCTGCAACCACGGTTCAACAGGCTGCACGCAAAGACTGGGCGCCCCTCGATTGCGCCGGAGAAGTTGTTGCGGGCGCTCCTGCTGCAAGCTCTGTACTCGGTGCGCAGCGAGCGAATGTTGATGGAACAACTCAACTACAACTTGCTGTTCCGTTGGTTCGTGGGCTTGAACCTGGATGACTGCGTCTGGGACGTGACCGTGTTCACCAAGAACCGCGAGCGGTTGCTCGATGGGGATATTGCCGAAGCCTTCTTCCAAGCCGTCCTCCAGCAGGCGCAGGAGCGGCATCTGCTCTCAGACGAGCACTTTACCGTCGATGGAACACTGCTGGAGGCCTGGGCGAGTGTGAAGAGTTATCAGCGCAAGGATGCTAAAAACACCATTCCGCCGGACGATCCTGGCAATGCGACGGTGGACTTCCACGGGGAGAAGCGGTCGAATCAGACGCACGCATCGAAAACGGACCCGGATGCGAAGATGGCCCGCAAAGGCAAGGGCAAGGAAGCCAAGCTGAGTTACAACGGGAATCTGTTGGTAGAGAACCGCCACGGGCTGATCGTGAACACTGAAGTGTTCGAGGCCAACGGAACCGCCGAACGCGATGCCGCGCTGGTGATGCTGGAACAGATTCCGGGCACGAAACAAGTAACCGTGGGAGGCGACAAGGCCTATGACACGGCAGATTTCGTGGCCGAATGCCGCAACCTAAAGGTCACGCCGCACGTGGCCCAGAACCTTGAGCGACCCGGTGGGAGTGCGATTGATGCTCGCACAACGCAGCACCCTGGATATGCCATCAGTCAGAGGAAGAGGAAGCGTATCGAAGAGTGCTTCGGATGGCTGAAGACGATCGCGCTGTTGCGGAAAGTTCGGCATCGTGGAATCTTCAAGGTGGGATGGGTCTTCACCTTCGCGGCCGCGGCCTACAACTTAGTCCGTATGAGGAATCTGGCGATTCAAGGGACGTAAGCCGAGGTCGCTGTGTGCTCGCAGGGCCGAAAATAGATCCGCGGGACACCAGCGGATGCAGCCAAAACCGTTCTCGAACCACAAAATCGCGGAGACTGGAGAGAATCTAAGCCGCGAAGTCACTTTTTCCGCAGCCTGCTAGGCTCTCTTTTGGCAGCCTGAAGGGCCTTCTAGATCGGGCCCAATCTGGCGGCTACGGGCTCAGTACGGGTAGATGGAGAACGGAAGAATCTTGGCAGGTTATTGATGTGTTTCCACGACTCGGCCGTGGAAACGAGTGAAGGAGGCAACGGTCGCTATGCGAGTATCACAATTCATGATCCTGGGTGTTCTGGCCACTTTGGTGTTTCTCTTTGTCCTGTTCACTCCATGCCCGGCGCAGGAATGCCAGGTTGTAGACAGTCAGGCTGTTCGCCCCTCCCTGGACACGCCGACTAATGAGCGTGAGCGTTTCAACCTTCCTCCAAACGCATGGCAAATGGCCCGAATCATCGGAGTCGAATCCGATATTGAGAAGCTCTCCTTTCTAGTCGCTGCAAAGGGAGCCGGTGCGGCACATGGGCTGTCTCTTGAGGAACTATCGCTTCACCAACAGATCACCGAAGCAGTAATGGCGGCTTCTCTCGATGTAGATTCCGTCTCAGCCGAACTCGACTACGAGCGGGAACAAACGGTAGAACTGCGAAGTTTGTGGCGCTACAAACGGGATCGTGCTATCGGCAGCACAAACCTCGCCGTCCTCGCAGCCGGCACTGGACTCGGCATTGTCAGTGGGCTCCTTCAGTTCAGCAAGACCACCTCAAGCGCAGGCAATGCGGTTGGCTTTGCCGCAGGCGGGATTTCTACTCTGTTTTCGCTTCGCAGCTTCCGACAGGTACATAGCGGGAAGCGGCCGGCATGGGTTCTTCCGAATATGCTGGCAGAGTTTCTGGGTCAGCCGAAGGAGGAACACAGCCACTACCCTGAGGACATCCGGGCCTATCTAAACAGTGTTCCTGCAGAAGCGGCTTCTCACGCTAGCAGAAAAGAGCAGATGCTAGCCGGATGGACCGCGGCTGGTCGTATCGGTCCCCCGGATTCACCTCAGTGGAAGCCGAGGATCGCGCTGCTTACCAGCACCAACGCGGCGGACAAGGAGCTCAACATTGAATTAATGAATGAACGAGCGGCGATGCTCGCTGATGTGGCGGATCAAGTCTCGTTGATGAAAGAAGATCTCGCCGATCTGCTTCGCGTTTTGAAACGGTAAATGATCCGATGGATCAGCCCGTTGGCGAAAGGTGGGGTTCTAAGCGACCTTGTTCGAGGGGGAACAAATGCAGGAAGTGAAGGCTACGCAAACCGCAGCGCCGGTGCTGCACGGTTGGGCAAAGGAAAGACGTTGAGGCAGGTAGAGAACTCGGCAGCCTTCATCCTGGTTATCATTCTGCTGGGCATATGCGTAAGCTCTCAGTCCGTTTCGAGCAGTCGAGGGTCGGCCGAGGAACTCACAAGACGGGTGATCGCGAACGAACTAAGATTCCAAGATGACCAGACCAAATGGATGTACCAACTAGAAAAAGAACAGGGTGGGAAGAAACGAGTCGAGGAAATCATTGAGACAAGAGAAGGTTCTGTCAGTCGACTCCTGTCTATTAATGACCAGCCCCTTACCGCGAAAGAGCAAGAGGAAGAGAACCAGCGTGTGCAGGAGTTAATGACCAGTAGAAGTGCGAGGCGAAGATTGCAGCGAGCCCTGGAGGCTGACACTCTACAGGGAAGACGGTTGTTCAAGATGCTGCCCGACGCATTTGTGTTCGATTACGCAGGTGGTGATGGCAACCTGATAAAGCTGAGCTTCAGACCCAACCCGAATTTTCGTCCGCCCTCCCTTGAGGCCCGCGTTTTTCACAACCTGGAAGGCGAGATGTGGGTCGACTGCAAACAGGAGCGATTGGCTGCGTTCAATGGTCATCTCACTCAGGACGTGAAATTCGGGTTCGGCCTACTGGGACACCTGGAAAAGGGAGGGCACTTTGAAGTTATTCAGGCAGAAGTTGTCCCAGGCCATTGGGACATCACTTCCCTGAGTGTGGAGATGACAGGAAGGGCTCTCTTATTTAAGAGTATCGGTGTACAAAAGAAGGAAAACCACAGGGACTTCCATCAGGTGTCCGACGATCTGACGCTTACCCAAGCGGCGGACATACTCGACCGATACATAGTGAATATGCCAGCACCTGCTCGGCAAAGGGATACATGCATCCCGTGGTCTTACCACTTCCCACCGCGCCGAAGATCGCGATCCCGGTAAAAAGGCCACGCTCCGGGCACAATGAGCCACCGGGGAGCCGCCGCCGGCTGCGGACGCTTGGGATGATGGAGCTCGCCGACTACTAGGTAAAGTTCGTTACGACTTTCTGGCGGAAGATATGGTGCGAGCCGCCTGGCCCCAATTTGCTCTTCTCGCCGTATAACAAAAATGTACTTAAATGAGAATAGGATCGAGAATGCGATGTACGGTGTTGAAAACAGCATGGCAACAAAGCCATACTTGATTCCGTAGAACAGATACGGCTTCTGAAGCAGCACCATTTGCAGCAGATCGTTTTCAACCGGAAACGGCCAGTTGCGAAACAGATACAGACCCACTGCTGTACTCACCACAAAGCTCACTAGATTTCGGCTTTCGACCGCTCGCCTCACGACTCGGTCCTCCACTGGCCTATGCTGATTCTGTTTGCATCTCGCCCACGACTTCTGCGCGAGAGCGCTTTCCTCTCTCATCCCGCTGTGGTCCAGAGAGTGATGCTGAACCGGCAGATTCAGTGTGGGTGATGGTGCGTTCCGCATTGCTCCCAGCATTTCTGTCCTGCTCGACCCAGCGAGCGAATTCTTTGTCCCGTTTGAATACCAGCTCTAGAGCCTGGCTGATGATGTAATCCCGGCTGTCGTCGATGAATCGGCCATACTTGTCGAGCATGGCGAGCTGGTCCTGGTACAGCTTCACCGTGATCTGCTGCTTGGCTCGCTTAATTCTTTGGGGAATGAATGAGGATGTCATCGGTTTCTCGCTCCTGACTTCACTACATTTCTATCAGCGCTTTTCTAAGTTCACATCACTAGAGGAATGCATCACTGACGGCAGTTCCTCAAGGGCGGGAGCGACCCCCGAAGTGACGGTAGGAACGGAGCGGGTTTGTGGCGGCTCAAGGGCCGCACAAACCGGGGTCGCTCCCGCCCTTTTCATGACCCCGCGGGCTGTGCTTTCGAGACTGCGGCTCCTTTCGGAATTCGTTTTTTTCGCATCTGTTTACCGATGACAATAGGCGGACCGTTCACCGGACCGCATCCCGGACCAAACCAACTATGGGAATGGTCCGTTGATCGGGCGGGCCTTTCATGCTGGCCTCATTCGCCAGAGGTCTCCGAAGAGCCTATGATCCGTAGTCAGCAGATAGGTAGTGAGCGAGCTCGACTGTCGTCCCGCGATGCCCATTGCGTTGAGAACGGCCGCCTCGCCCTGCTGCCCATGGCGTACTGAGCTTCGTACTTCGACCCTCGGAACTCCCTTAACTCATCGCTGAGTTGGTCCAGCTGGCGCTCGTCGAATGAGGCCGTCTGCCGTCGCTCTAACAGGTCGCGATCGTGAAAATGATCCAGCCGTCGCGGGATTTCCGGATCGATGGGGATGCCGTTTGGGCCCGTGCCGGAACCCGCACCGGGACGAGAAAATCCTCTTCGCCTTCGCAAACATGGACTCATCCCACTGCGAGGTACCCCATCCGGAACGAGCCCAGCCGAGCGAACAGATCTCTGTCCTGCAGCAAGTAAGTGTCGAAGCCCGATGGCTTTCTGACCTCCCTGTCGATGTAGCAAAAACAGACCACAGCATGCGTCGCGCTTGGCGCGCCCGAGAGGAAGGGCGGGAACTTGTCCACGAAGTATCGTGCCGTCCTGGTCCGGCTGTCTTTCGAGCGGTAGACGCGCCCCACAAGTAGCGCGATCGATTCCCAGGGTGCCTGAAAAGTAGTCCAGTTTCTCGGTTTCCTTGGCCAGCTACTGATGCTCGCGATGGGCAAACACGTAGTCGAAACCGAAGAGTTTGAATCTTGATGGAGTAGGGTTGTCGCCATCGCCGGTTGCGATTGTCCTGCTCTCCGATTGCTTCGAAGAGGGGCTGTAGATGGCTGCGTCGTGCGTGCTTCCTGCGGCTTCACAGGTCTTGCGTAGAACGTCTACGGCGACAGCTGCCGGCGCAACTTCTCGAGGACCCGCCTGCCCGCCTTCATCACCACGAGAAACGAAGACTCTTCCCGGCCTTTGCCCGCCTGGAGCAGGTGCTGCCGAACCCGCTTTTGGGCCTTAAGTTCTCGCAAGATCCCGGCCCAATCTCCCGCTGTCACTTCCGTATCGATATTGGGCGAGTTTGGGAGCGGCCGGCGCGGAAGGTGGCCTCGCTCGCGGGGTAAGAAAAGGAACGACTGCTTCGCGATCTTCTTTGCGGATTTCGGGACCGTAGGTCCAGTCGTTTTCGCTGTTGTTACTGGAACCGCCCTGAGAGGTCAGCGTGCTCACAAACTGCTGTTGTTGGCGTTCTTCGTCCGTTGGCGAGGGTAGCCGGAAAAAACCTTCACATTCTTTCGAAAAACTTGACGGATATATCGAATTCCACCGAACAGTGGGGATTGTCTTAGGTCGGGACAGTGTTCTTGTGCCGAGGCTACGCTCGGAGGGTACTCGACTCAAAGATCATGATGGGCTGAGCTGGAGAACCTCCAAGCTCTCCAACGGAACATGCAGTTCGACACGATTTCTTCAGGCGTTCGGCCGCTCGTGGCCGCCACGCGGCAGCTGTGGGATTTAGGCAGAATCCGAAACTTCTGATAGGAATGTGAAAGAAAATGAACTCGATTGCACGTACGCTCAGCCTAGCCAGCATCACCGGCAGGCGGTGCGCATGGCGGGCGAATGAAACACGAGTAATCGATGAGCAGAGAATAGTTTTTCTGCCGCGATGCTGAAGCTTGGAAAAATGTGCGTGCGGCGTACGTTGTCGCAACGGAATTTGCCGAGTTTGATGGGCGCTCCCACGCAGAAGAGATTCCGTGAGGTATCTGACGAGGATCCAATGGCAACCAGCAGGGGCCGGTCGTCCGACCCCTACCACCAACCACACTGGATTTCGAACCTTACGTTGATGCAGCCGTTGCTCTCAATTCCTTCCGCTAGCCAGGCGCCGAGCCCCCTGATCAGCCCGTTCGACTAGGGAGCTGATTTGAGGCTAACTGCCGGATTTCAATCTTGGAGTTCATGCATGTCCAGCCAGTCTTCGACCCAGCCCGTGATCAGAGATCAACAAAGACAATCGATCGCGGCAACAGAGCCGCCACCACCGGCAAGAATGCAAGTCACCAAGATGTTAACCACCAAGGAAGCCGCTGCACTCCTAGGGCGACCATCCTCGACACTCGAGCGCTGGCGCTGTGAAGGCCGAGGGCCCGATTACGTAAAAGAAGAGGGAGGAGTGCGATACCATCAGGAGCATCTGCGGGAATACATCCGCAGAAACACGCGGACCTCTTCCGTGCGAGCGCTCGTGGAGACCAAGCGTGGACCTTTTTAAGAGAGCTGGCCACCCTTACTGGTGGTATGACTTCACGATCCGCGGGGAACGTTTTCGCGGATCAACCAAAGAAACTCGCAAAACTGCCGCTTCTGAGAGGGCAGCAAAGCTTTTGGCAGCAGTTGCTGAAGGCAAAACACAAACTAGCAAAAGAGCCCCGGTGCTGTCGGTGTTCGTTGTGCGATTCATGTCTTATGTTGACAATGCGAAGCTTGCGGCGAAGTCCAAGAGCTATCTCCGGAACGGATGGCGTCTCTTGGCGCAGACAGGCATTGCGAGCATGAAGATGGATCGCATCAGTGCAGAAGACGTGGACGCGCTGGCCTTCCCTGGCGGCCCGTATAACATCAACTGTGCCCTGAAGACCCTACGCCGGATGCTGCACAAGGCAGAAGAATGGGGGGTGATTGCGAAGGCCCCCAAACTGAAGTTGATGAAAGAACTCGGCCGCACTCTCAGGCTGGATCAAGAGGCGGAGCGCAAGCTGTTGGCTGCTGCCGACCGTTTGCTAAAGAGCGGTAAGTGGACTCCCAAAATGCACGCCACTTTCCGCGACGTGGTTGTTCTCGTCCGGGATACCGGGATGCGCAACAAGAAAGAGCTCTTTTGTGCGCGCATCGAGGACGTGGATTGGAACAACCGCGTGTTTTTCATTCCCGATAGCAAAACCGAAAACGGCCGGAGGTTCGTTCCACTCAGTGATCGCGTTCTGGATTTGCTGAAGGGTCGCTGCGGGGAACGGCGCGAGGGCTGGATCTTCACAGCCTTCTCAGCTTCGGGACATTTGATAACCGTGGACAGGAAATTCCGGGACGCCAGACGCGAGGCCAAACTTCCGGAAAAGCTGGTCCTGTACTGTGGACGCCACGATTATGGAACCAGAGTGCTGCAGGGTACCGGCAATCTTGCGGTCGTCATGCGCACGATGGGGCATGGCAGTCCGACAACAGCAATGAAGTATCAACACCCCGAACTAGAGCAGGTGAGACGCGTCTTGAACGGGACAAACAGCAACCACGATCCAGAACGTGGAAACTATGGCACATTTTACGGCACAGTAACCAAATAGCAAACTTGGTAAGTAGTTGATTTATATGGTGGGCAGTGCAGGATTCGAACCTGCGACCTCCTGCTTGTAAGGCAGGCGCTCTAACCAGCTGAGCTAACCGCCCATCTTGTTTCAACCACACCACAACTGATTCCAAAATCAGATCGACCTGGTGGTCAGCAAATTGAGGAGCAGTGCCGCTATCTTACCAAGAAATCCCTCGGTGATGGTCACCCCTCAACGATCAACCCACGGCATTGACCAGTGTCCCAATGCCGGTGATGGCAATGCGAATCTCGTCACCCGGCGCGAGCGTGAACGAGTCCGGGGGAACGATCCCGGTGCCGGTGAGTAGAAAGCAGCCCGCGGGAAAGCTGTTACTCCGGTAGAGATATTCCACCAGCACCGCGGGATCGCGTTTCATGCTGGCGAGCGTCGTTGTACCGGCAAACTCGCTCCTCGCCTCGCGCATGATCTCCAGCGCTGATCTCCGTGGACGACGGCAGTGGTTCCGGCGCAACCAGTATGCATGGGCCCAGGGCGCAAGCTTCGGTCGTACACCTTGGCCTGGGGCAGATACAGCGGGTTTTCTCCTTCAATACTGCGCGAACTCATGTCGTTGCCAATGGTGTAGCCGATGATCTTCCCTTTTGGGGATACGAGCAGGGCCAACTCGGGCTCGGGCACCGACCAGGAAGAGTCGTCGCGGATGGCGACTTTTCCGTTGGGACCGACCACGCGATGCGGAGTGGCTTTGAAGAAAAGTTCAGGCCGCTCGGCATCATAGACCCGATCGTAAAAATCACCGCCTCCCGCCGACTTCGACTCCTGGATGCGCGCTTCCCGGCTGCGATAGTAGGTAACTCCGGCGGCCCACACTTCCTGATTGCCGATGGGAGCTTGCAAGTCCTGGAACGCGGGGCGTGCGCCCTCAATCCAGTTTCCGTCCTGGATCTGGCGCTGCAGGTGCTCATGCAGATCGTCGTTCGTAGTCAATAATTCCCAGGGCTCGCCGCGCCCGTTGTCCTTTTTCGGCAGATAAAAGCGATCCTGTTCTTCTACGACGTATCCGGAAGTTGTGCGATAGAGTTTCATGATTTGTATGCGCCTGCCCGGCCCAGAATCCTACCACTGATGCATCCAGCCCGAAGTCCCCCGGGTGGCGCACGCCAGGCGTCCGTGCGGCCGCTTCTTCCGCACTGTTACAATCCACCCAAGGGGGAATCTTACTGCAATGACGGACTTATCCAGGATTGTCGGGCAGTTAAAAAAAGAGCGGGCTCGGGTGCAACAACAGCTATCCGGATTGAATGCGGCGCTGGCCGCGTTCGCCGGAGTTTACAGCGGCAGCGGACCGGCAAAGAAAAGGACTCGCCGTCCCTTGAGCGCCAAGGGCCGGGCCGCAATCCGCCGGGCGCAAAAAGCGCGATGGGCAAAGGTCAGGGCCGGGAAGAAATCACCGGAGAAGGAAAAGTAGCGCCGGCATCTCTTCGACTTCGCTCAGGGCAGGCTTTGCCGGCTGTCCAACCACGACTCCCGAGAATTGGAACACGTGGGGACAGCCGCCCTCGGCTGTCCACCCTCGGCGCGGCGGGCGAGGCGCTCGCCGCCAGAGCGGCGGCGCTACGAGAAGCCGACCATGCGGCGTCCTTCGGCAGGCCCTGCTAGACTGGCGCGGTGCGCCGCCTGATCATCAACGCTGACGATTTCGGTCTCACCGCAGGCGTGAATCGTGCCATCGTCGAGGCTCACGAAAACGGCGTCGTGAGTTCGGCGACGTTAATGGCCAACGGCCAAGCTTTTGCGCAAGCGGTAAGTCTGGCGCAATCCACCCCTCGACTGGGAGTGGGATGCCACGTCGTCCTGGTGGACGGCGCTCCCCTGCTTCCCCAGACGCAGGTCCACAGCCTGCTGGACCGCGGCGGTAACAGTGCCGCCGATCCGCGCTTCCGCGAGGGCATCGTCAAGTTCGGGGCGCTCGCGATGCTGGGCCGCCTGGCGGCCGATGAAATCGAAGCCGAAGCCACCGCCCAGATCCGCAAGCTGCAAGCCTCCGGCATTTCCGTCACTCACCTCGACTCGCACAAACACACTCATCTTTTTCCGCGCGTCCTGCGGCCCCTCTTGCGGGCGGCAAAGAGCTGCGGCGTCCGGGCGATCCGGAATCCCTTCGAGCGAATACAGGGTTCGCAACTGGCCGCATCACCCAGTTTATGGAGAAGGTGGACGGAGGTGGGCGTGCTGCGCAGTCTGGCCAGGCAGTTCCGCGAAGCCGTGCAGCAAGCCGGAATAGCCACGCCGGACGGTACCCTGGCCATCGTGGCCACCGGCGCGCTCGATGAACGTTTGCTGCGCTTGATGGTGGAGAATCTTCCCGAAGGAACCTGGGAACTGGTCTGTCACCCCGGCTATAACGATGCCGATCTGCAGGGGATTCGGACCCGGCTGCGGGAATCGCGCGAGCAGGAGTTGCGCATTCTGACCTCGCAGTCAACCCGTGATCTGCTGGCGGCGAACGGGGTTGAGGTCGTGTCCTTCCGGACGCTGGCCGCCGTAGGTTGATCTCTGTGTCTCCGTGGTAGATCGATCTACCACGGAGAACACCGAGGAAACCCTGGAAACCCGGCCTCCGTGCTTCTCCGTGTCCTCCGTGGTTAATGCCTTCGCTTTCGCCGGCTGCGCCGGGACGGAACCTACTCCAAGTGACGAAAGGACCCTAATGTGCCGATATATATGATTTAATGCTAGCGGTTTGTGAGCCTCTTGTGGCATTGCTGTCGGAATCAACCCGCATGTCAGAAAAACCAGAGCCCCGGCTGCACGTAGAGTTGCCGATCCGAGTGTTTGGAATGGGAGCGGACGGTCGTCCTTTCCTCAACCATGCCCAGGCCCGCAACATCAGCCATCACGGCGCCAAGATCTCTGGCCTGGAAACTCATTTGAAGGCGGGAGACGTGATCGCGGTCCAGGTCGGCGACACCAAAGCACGCTGCAAGGTAATCTGGGTAGTCGATGCCGGACAGGCGCAGAGAATCGAAATAGGAGTGAACCTGATCGAGGGGCAGCCCTGCCCCTGGGAAAAGGAATTGCAGCAGACCGGGCAGGCCCCGGAACCAGCTTCTCATGTCGCGCCGTCCAGAGGAAAATAAGCGGAAATTTCCGCGGCACCGGGTTCCCTTTCCCATTGAAATGCGCGACCCGGACGGCGTGGGCTCGCACATGAGGACGAGATCAGCCGACATAAGCGGTCGTGGATGCTATATCGAGACCATGCTGCCCCTTCCGGTGGGAAAGGTCTTGAGCATCACCTTCTGGCTGGATGCTCAAAGAGTCAATACCTCCGCGGTGGTCCGGTCTTGTGATGGCGGAGTGGGCATGGGAATTGAATTCACCGGCCTCGACGAGAGCACCCAGGAACGGCTGCAGCAACAGGTTGAGGCCATGGCGGCAGAGGGCGGCATCTCCGGAAACGCCCAGGGCGCAGGCTAAATCACTCTCCTCGCAAGGAACCTCAGGCAAAAACTGAATCCCGGCTGCCCGCCCACCATCGAATGTGAAGAGCCCGAGCGCTGATCCGGAAGGGACAGGCATGAAAATCGGCATCACCTGCTATCCCACCTACGGAGGCAGCGGCGTGGTCGCAACCGAGCTGGGGCTCGAACTGGCGGAGCGCGACCACGAAGTTCACTTCATTTCTTACGCTCAGCCCATCCGGCTGAGCGGTCCCCATCCCAACATTCACTATCACGAAGTGGAAGTTTCCCGCTATCCGCTGTTCGAATATCCTCCTTATGATCTGGCGCTGGCCTCGCGCATGGCGGAAG
The DNA here is from genome assembly GCA_963801595.1 of Terriglobia bacterium. GTDB lineage: Bacteria > Acidobacteriota > Terriglobia > Terriglobales > Acidobacteriaceae > JAIQFF01. The sequence continues at coordinate 42,935 of CAWDFW010000019.1, forward strand.
TTGCCGAACTTTACGACCTTGATCTGCTGCACGTGCACTATGCGATTCCGCATTCGGTGAGCGCGTTGCTGGCGCGCCAGATGATGGCCGCCAAGCCACGCGGACGCAAGCTGCCGTTCGTGACCACGCTGCACGGCACCGACATTACCCTGGTGGGTCTCGACCGTTCCTACCTGCCCATTACCCGCTTCGCCATCGAGCAGAGCGACGGAGTGACCGCCATCTCGCAATACCTGCGGGAGCGCACCCTGCGTGAGTTCGATATCCGGAATCACATTGAGGTGATCTACAACTTCGTCAATTGCGACGTGTATTGCAGAGGCGAAAAGGCTTCGGAACTTAAGAAGGAATACGCACCCGAATGGCGAGCGCCTGCTCCTGCATCTGTCCAATTTTCGTCCGGTGAAGCGGGTGACCGACTGTATCGAGGTCTTTGACCGGGTGCGCAAGCAAATCCCTTCCAAGCTGCTGATGATCGGAGACGGCCCCGACCGCTCCCGCGCTGAATGGCTGGCGGTGCAGAAAGGCATTCACAACGACGTGATTTTTCTGGGCAAGCAGGACCAGGTGCAGGAGAAGCTGGCCGTGGCCGACATCCTGCTCCTGCCCAGCGAACTGGAATCGTTCGGGCTGGCCGCGTTAGAAGGCATGGCCTGTGAGGTTGTGCCCATCGCCACGCGCGTGGGCGGCATCCCGGAATTGATCGAGCACGGCAAGAGCGGTTACCTGGCCGACGTCGGCGACGTGGACACCATGGCGCGCTACGCCATCGAATTGCTGAGCGACGAAACCGCATTGCGCAAGATGGCGAAAGCCAGCCGGGCGGTGGCGCAATCGCGCTTCTGCGCCAGCCGGATCATTCCGCAATATGAAGAGTTTTACCGGCGCGTGCTGGAACGCGCTTCGTAGAAGGCTTCCGGAATCGCGCCCGATCCCTGCAGCACGGGCAGGCGCAGCCTGACCAGAGTTCCCTTCCCTTCGCGGCTGTCGATGGTCATGCGGGCGGTGTCGCCGTACAAGCACCTTCAAGCGCTCGGCCACGTTGGCCATCCCGATGCCGGTGCCGCCCAGTCCGCTCGGCCGCTCGATCAGATTGGCCGAGCCCATGCCCACTCCATCGTCTTCGACTTCGACGATCAGGTGCGAATCGGTGAGCCGGCTGCGCAGGTAGATGCTGCCGCCATCGATCTTCGACGACAAGCCGTGCTTGATCGAGTTCTCCACCAGCGGCTGCAGCAGCATGCTGGGAACCATGGTGTCCAGCGATGAAGTCTCGAGTTCCTTCACCACGCGCAATTTGTCGCGACCGAAGCGGACCACTTCGATGTCCAGATAGTCGTCGATGAATTCCACTTCCTCGCGCAACGGCACGAAGGCATCGCTGCTGTTGAGCAGGCGGCGCAGGATGTTGGCCAGCTTGATGATCAGCTGGCGCGCGGTGTCGGGATCGAAGCGCACCAGCGAGGACACCGAGTTCAGCGTATTAAAGAGGAAGTGGGGATTGATCTGGTTTTGCAGCGCCTCCATGCGGGAATGCAGCAGCAGGCGTTCCTGTTCTTCCAGCTTGATCTGAATGCGGACGCTGTTCCAGATCTTGAGTTCCGTTCCAATCACCGTCACCGAGGTGGCATAGATCAGCAGTTCCACCCACCAGGTCGGACTCTCCAGGCTGAAGGTGCGATTGGGGGCAAACCGCGAAAGCTCGGTTTGCACAAAGCGCAGCCCCACGATGGTGACGAAAAACATGGTCTGCCATTCGAACGGGTGCGGTGTCGGCAGGTTGCGCCGGATCCAGCGATAGATGCTGAGGTCCACAAACGGGGAAAACGACCAGATGTCTTCGCGATTGGGCGCGATGATACGCAATTGCCCGGCCACAAAGCCGCACAGCACGTTGAACGGCAGGGTCGCCCATTCTCCATGCCAGAGCTGCGGGAAGAGCCAGCAGAACGCCGCCCAGCGTGCCGGTGAGGCGTCCGCCGATCACGCCCAGAAGCACCGTGGTTTCGAACGACAAATCGCCCGCGGCAAAACTCCGGGCGCCGAAGCGGATCCAGACGCCCAGGGCCAGCGGAATGCCGATCCACAGGACCAGATAGATTTTCTGCTTCCAGTCTCGTTCATCCCGGAAGAGCAGCGACTTGAACTCCACTGATCGCCCCAGGATGCTGGCCGCAGAGGCAGCCACGCCCAGCTTGATCAGCAGATTGATGAGGATGAGTCGCTGTTCCATGATTTCGAGACGCGCTGTGGGAAATGTAGCACGGCGTTGTCATCCTGAGCGGAGTAGCTGCTTCGCTTCGCGAAGCAGCTACGTAGTCGAAGGACCCCTATGAGCTTATCTGTGTCACGGGCTTACTGCTGCCCTCACCGTGCACTCAAAGTTCGAAAGCCCCTCGATTCCTTCGACAGCATTCCAGCTTATAGGGGTCCTTCGACTCCGCTTTTGCTTCGCGAAGCGAAGCAAAAGCTGCGCTCAGGATGACAACGGCTGAGAACGTAGGTTCAGTAGGGTCCGATGATGCCGCCGATTTGCCGTGACGCCGGCGTCTCCGCTCTTTTTCTCCTTCTCGATTACATCCAGATACTTCAGACCTGAGCCGGTGTTGAACAGCACGACTTTGTCTTCGGCCGAGAAGAAACCACAGGCCCGCAGCTTGCGATACGCCACCAGCGAAGCCGCGCCCTCCGGCGCGGCGAATATTCCTTCCACCCGGGCCCAGTGGTGGAACGCTTCCATTATTTCCGCGTCGGTTGCCGCCACTGCTATGCCGCCGCTCTGTTTCAGAATGTCAAGAATAAGGTAGTCGCCATAGGCCTTGGGGACGCGAAGTCCAGCCGCCAGAGTCGCGGCATCCGGCCAGAAATCGGAAGCGCGCCTATCTTCATCCCACGCTTTAACAATCGGCGCGCAACCGGAAGATTGCACGGCCACCATCTTCGGGCGCTCGGATCCAATCCAGCCCAGCGCTTCCATCTCTTCGAAGGCCTTCCACATCCCGATCAATCCGACCCCTCCGCCGGTGGGATAGATGATGCCCTGCGGCAGCTTCCAGCCGAATTGCTCGGCCACCTCGTATCCCATGGTCTTCTTGCCTTCGACCCGGAACGGTTCCTTTAAGGTGGAGACGTCGAACCACCCCTCTTTCTCTTTTCGCTCGGCCACCATGCGGGCACAGTCGCTGATCAGGCCGTCCACCAGCGTGACCTGGGCGCCGTAGCTTTCGCATTCCACGCGGTTGGCCAGGGGCACATCCCTGGGCATGAAGATGTGGGCCTCGAGTACCGGCGGCGGCGGCGTAGGCGGCGAGGGCGCTGGCGGCATTTCCGGCAGAAGGCGCTGCCAGTTTCTTCAGCCCGTAGGCCTTCGCCATGGTGACCGCGACTGACATTCCGCGCGCCTTGAAGGAGCCGGTCGGATTCAGGCCTTCTTCCTTGATGAAGACGTTGGCGAAACTCCCGGCTGGGCAGCATGGGCGTAAAGCCCTCGCCCAGCGAAACCGGAGGAGCATCCGGCAGCACTTCGGCGTAGCGCCACATGGTCGCCGGGCGCGAGGCCAGCGAAGCGCGCTTAAAGTTTTGCTTTAGGTTTTCCAGGTTATAGCGAACATACAGCACTGCCCCCATCGTTCGGGCAAACCGTCTGCGGCTGGTCGGGCGCTGATGTGTGCACCACATTTGGTGCATTCCAGATAGGCGATACGGGACACGTCGGAAGTTTAGCATTCGCGGCTGGACGGTTTCGCGCGACGTCTCGCCTTCTGGGTTTCAATTCTCAGATGTCAGTTTTTGGTTCTCAGTTCTCAGTTCGAGGGCAGGCGCAGTTCAGCAGGGCGTTGGCTTTGCGAAACCACGGCCGTTCGCGACGGCGCAAATATCCCGGCATGGTGGGCTTCTTCGCCAGGATTTGCCGGGCCCACTCGCGGGCTTCGGCATTGCGCTGCTGGGAGGCGAGAAAGCACGCGTAGTTGTAGTAGGTTTCGGAAGAGGTGGAAATCTTGACCACTTGCCGGAACAGGGCTTCGGCCTTTTCCGGCTGGCCGGTGTTGGCATAGGCATGGGCCAGCAATCCGGCGGCGCGATGAAAATCGTAGGTGGAATCGCTTGCCACCACGCGCTCCAGGTCGGGCAGCGCAGCCGCGAAATCGCCCATCATGATCGCAGCCACGCCACGGCGGTAGAACGGGATCGGGCGAGTCGGTGCGGGACGAAATCGCCTTGTCGTAAGCCTGCCGCGACCTGGCGTACTGCCCTTCCTCCAGGTAGAGGTCCCCCAGTTCTTCGTAATTTCCAGCGGAGGGGTTGTCCAGAATGGCGGCCTCCAGTTCACGGATGCGCTTGCGTCGCGGAAAGACCTTGAACGACTGGCGCAGCAGGCCGGCGTCGGGAACAGCTTCAACCGCGATGTACACCAGGGCGCCCAGCCAGCCACCGATGAGGATGATCCACAACCAGAACGTATCCGGGCCGGCGCCGGATGAAGTGAATGATGGCGAACGCCTGCAGCAGAATGCCCCACCACGAAAACGCGAAAAAGAGGAGTGATCCCATGCGAAAGCAGCAGTATAGATGAACCACGTGGGGACAGCCGCCCCCGGCTGTCCGGTCGAGCGCAGCTCGACGGTGTATTGGCCGGCAGCCGAATCAGCGGAGCTTCGCTCCGCCAGGACAGCCGAGGGCGGCTGTCCCCAGCGCTGGTGAGGCCGGTGGCTGTTAAAATCCAGTCCCAGTGAAACCTCCCATCCGCCTTCTGGGTGTCGATATCGACGGCACTCTGCTGAACCCCGAATTTCAAATCTCTCCGGCGGACATGGCGGCCTTGCGCCGGGCCCATGCGGCCGGGGTCGAGGTGGTGGTAGTCACGGGACGACGCCACACTTTTGCCCTTCCGATCGTGCAGCAAATGGGCTTCGACTTGTGGGTGATCAGCTCCAACGGCGCGATCACGCGCTCGCTGGCCGGCGAAACTTTTCATCGCGACATGCTTCCCGTCCGATACCTGCCGCCGGCTCTGCGCCAGCATGCAGGAATTTCGCGGAAATACGGTCCTCACTTTCGACACCGAAACCAAAGGCGCGATTGTGCTCGAGCACATGAACGAATTGAGCGCGAGCATTCAGCGCTGGCTGGAAAAGAACCTGCAATACATTGACTTCGTCATCCCCATTGAAGACGCGCTGACCAGCGACCCGGTGCAAGCCATGTTCTGCGGCCCCATTCCGCGCATGCAGCAGGCGTTGGCGGCGCTGGCCGCCAGTAACCTGGACCAGGACATTACTGTGCTGCGGACCGAGTACGCGGTCCGCGATCTCTCCATCGTGGATGTGCTCAATCAGGGATGCTCCAAGGGCCACGCCCTGGAGCGATGGGCTGGTCATCGCGGCATCCCTCGTAAAGAGGTCATGGCCATTGGTGACAACTACAACGACATAGAAATGCTTGCCTTCGCGGGCGTGCCGTTTATCATGGGGAATGCAGCCCCGGAGTTGCGCCGCGACGGCTGGACGGTGACCCTGCCGAATGATCAGAGCGGGGTAGCCGCGGCCATCGATCAAGTGCTGGGCTTTTCGTAGCGCCGCCGTCCCGGCGGCTGTCGTGAGGCGTCCCGCCCTCACCTCGAGGGCAAGATGCCCTCGGGACAGCCGGCAGGATGCCGGCGCTACAAAGTCAAGCCAGCGCGGCGAACGACAGTATGCGCCCATCGAAAAAAATCGGGATCGTACTCGGAGTGCTGCTCCTTGCCCTGCCCGCTCTGGGCGCCGACCTGGCCATCCTGCATAACGGCTTTTCCATACGCCACGAGCGCCGGGAAACCGTGGGTTCAGCCACCCGTCTCTACCTTGGGGGCGACAAGGGCTACATCGATATTGCCACCGACCAGATCGAGCGCTTTGAGAAGGACCTGTCTCCGGCAGTGGTACCGGCCAGTACTCCAACCGCCGCTGCCGTCATTGTGCCGGCCAGCATGGCCAAACCGCAAAACCTGAAGCCGCAGGACCTGAACCAGGTAATCAACGACCATCAGCGACCGGCATCACATCGATCCTGATTTCATCAGCAGCGTGATCCATGCCGAGAGCGGATTCAATCCGCGGGCCGTTTCACCCAAGGGTGCGCAAGGCCTCATGCAACTGATGCCCGGGACGGCCTCCAAGCTGGGAGTATCCAATGCCTTCGACCCCAGCGCCAATGTGGAAGGCGGCACTCGCTACCTGACCGAACTGCTGCAGCGCTATAACTTCGACGTGATCAAGGCTCTGGCCGCTTACAACGCCGGCCCCCTGCGGGTGCAACAGTATGGCGGTGTGCCGCCCTACCATGAGACCCGCGCCTATGTGGCCCGAATCGTTCGCGACTACAATCGCAAGAAGATCGCCCAGCGCAAAGCTGCGGCGGCGGCCACGAAAAACAATCGCCAGCAGAAGGCTCTCACCCAGGCTGCGACCGCCCGCCAGGCCGCGGTCCCGGCCGCGCTTGCCTCCCAGGCGTCGCGCTGAACCATTCAGTTTCCCGACTCGGAACTGCACTCCTGAGGGCTCGCTCGCGTTGACCCGCGCCCCAGCGTCATTTACCTTGGAGCGGTTGCTTTGGGTCATTCGCCTGGGTCAGTGCCGTGCTCGGCGCCGCGCCAGCCGTTGGGGTCCTTTCCCTTCAACATGGACAGAAAACGCATTCTCTTGTACACGCTGGCGTTCGTCGCGTTCGCGGTGCTGGTTTACATGCAATTCCGCACCTGGCGCCACTTCGACTGGGCCACCTTCTGGAGGGAAAGCGGGAACCTGGGCAAGCCTCCGCACATCTACCACCTCTTCCACGCCGTGGCCCTGATCTACGTGGCCTACGCGCATGCGCGCCCTCCGCTGGAAGATCTTTCTGCGTCCCGTGCGTCCAAAGGCTTCATCCTGGAAGTTGGTCGGTCCCACCCTGATTGGGTTTACCGGCCTGGCCCTGCTGGGACGCCCCGGCGAACTCATCCGCCCGTATCTGATTGCGCGCCGGGAGGACCTGACCTTTTCCTCCCAGTTGGCGGTCTGGGCGGTGGAACGCATCTTCGACATTGGGGCTTTCACCATCCTGCTGGTTCTGGCGGCCTTTTTTGCCACCGCGCCCAAGCGACTGACCTACAACGGCAGTTTTCAGGAGGCGGGCCTGTCATTTTCCTGGCCTTATCGGCGGCTTGACCATCGGCGCGATCGTGGTAAGCCGAAGCGGGGAAGCGCTGGCCAATTGGGTCGAGCGCAGGTTTGCTCATCTGGCGGCCAATCTGGGTCATCGGGTGGCCCTGCGAATTCGAGAATTTCGCGGCGGGCTGCACACCATCCACGACGCCTGGTCGTTCGTCGATGCTGGCGGTGGTTTCGATGGCCATGTGGGCCACCATCGCGGTTGCCTATAAAGAGGTGACCCACGCCTATCATGCCGAAGCACTGGAGATTCCCCAAAGCCAGGTCCTTCTGCTCATGGGCTCCAGCATGGTGGGCTCGGTGATTCAGTTGCCCGGCGTCGGAGGAGGCTCGCAACTCGCCACCATCGCGGCCCTCGAGCATATCTTCGATGTGCCCAGAGGAATTGGCGGCCAGTTGCGGGATCATGCTCTGGCTGGTGACGTTTGTGGCGGTAATTCCGGTAGGCCTGCTGCTCGCCCACCGGGAACGGCTGTCGTTGCGCAAACTCTCGGCAGGAGAGTCACCAGAAAGAAGAGAGAAGTGGAAGTCGCCTTGCTCGCCTCCGGCCGGCTGAGCCGCGTAGCGGCGGGCGCCGTGACCTCGCCCGGCGGGCAAGACCTGGCAGCTCTCGGCCGAAGGTCTGATGCTCCGAAGTCTGACGTCCGAGGTCCGAAGCCCGGCTTACTCCCCCTGTTACAATGCAAGCGAAGACTCCCGTCTGACATGAAGTGCCCTTTCTGTGGCTTCGAAAATGACAAAGTGGTGGACTCGCGCGAGAGCAAGGAAGCCGATTCCATCCGTCGCCGCCGCGAGTGTCTGAAATGCGGCAAGCGCTTTACCACCTATGAGCGGATCGACGAAATCCCCTACATGGTGGTCAAGAAAGATGGCCGCAGGGAAAAATTTGACCGCCAGAAAGTGCTGAACGGCCTGCTGCGGGCGTGCGAGAAGCGACCCGTCCCCATCAGCCGGCTGGAACAGATTGTGAATGAGGCGGAAGGGTTCGTCATCGAGTCGCCGGAGCGTGAGCGCAAGACCAGCGAAGTAGGAGAGCTGATCATGAACCGCCTGCGCCGCTACGACAAAGTGGCGTACGTCCGTTTTGCCTCGGTCTATCTGGACTTCAAAGACGTCCAGGAGTTCATGGCCGAGTTGAAAGATCTGTTGAAGACGAAGGAAGTACCGGAAGGGCGCAGCAAAGGCGCGGTAAAGAGTTAGCAGGCTGCATGTGGGGCGGGCGCCCTCGCCCGCCGCTTTTGACTTTGATTTTGTGCACCAGCCGCGGGCGAGGGCGCCCGCGCCACACTGGCACGATCAACATGGCTCACAAGGTCACACTTATTCCCGGCGACGGCATCGGCCCCGAAGTCATGCAGGCGACGGTGCGCATTCTGGAAGCCACCGGGGTGAAGTTCGATTGGGAAATCTTTCAGGTAGGGGCGGAGGCGTTCGCCAAGTACAACGAATATATTCCCAAGGAACTGATCGAGTCCATCGAACGCACCCGGGTGGGGCTGAAGGGGCCGGTGACCACGCCCGTGGGCGGGGGCTTTGCCAGTATCAACGTTGCCTTGCGCAAAAAATTCGAGCTCTACGCCAACTTCCGTCCCATTCAGAACCTTCCCCATATTCCGACCCGCTATCCCGGCGTCGATCTCATCATCGTCCGGGAAAATACCGAAAGCCTTTATTCCGGGATCGAGCATGAAGTGGTGCCGGGCGTGGTCGAGAGCCTGAAGATCATCACCGAAAAGGCCTCCACCCGCATTGCGCGCTTCGCCTTTGAATATTCCCGCAAGAACCATCGCAAGAAGATTCATGCCATCCACAAGGCCAACATCATGAAGCTTTCGGATGGCCTGTTCCTGCGCTGCTGCCGCGACGTGGCCAAGGAGTATCCCGAGATCACCTACGGCGAGCACATCGTGGACAACACCTGCATGCAGCTGGTGATGAATCCTTACCAGTATGACGTGCTGGTGATGGAAAATCTCTACGGCGACATCATTTCCGACCTTTGCGCCGCCTTTGTCGGTGGGCTAGGGTTCGTGCCCAGCGCCAACCTGGGCGACAGCTGCGCCATCTTCGAAGCGGTGCACGGCTCGGCGCCTGACATCGCCGGCAAGAACCTGGCCAACCCGACTGCCGTCATCCGTTCCGCTCAACTGATGCTGCGCCATCTGGGCGAGCACCATGCAGCCGACATGATTCACGATGGCCTGGAAAAGGTTTATCGCACCGAAGACAAACGGACTCGCGATGTGGGCGGCAAAGCCGGTACCTCGGAATTTGCCGATTCCATTATTCAGTTCATGGAAGACCAGCACGCACGTTCCCCGGCAGGCTGAATCTTCTCACGCGTAAATTTATGAACCCAGGCCAAGGTCTCCGGCCGAAAGTCGTCTTGCTCTTCATTGCGGTCATCGCCTTTGGCCTGCCTGCATCTTCTCAGAATCTCAAAGTCACACTTTTGGGAACGGGCGCTCCCCGCCCTGTGATGGAGCGTTTCGGCCCCAGCATCCTGGTGGAGGCGGGAAAGGAAAAGCTGCTGTTCGATTGCGGACGTGGCGCAACCATGCGCCTTTATCAGCTCAAGGCCCCATTCGCCGACCTCAACGCCTTGTTTCTGACCCACCTGCACTCCGATCACATTGTCGGAATATCTGACTTTTATTTGACCGGATGGATCCTGGGCAGGAGCACGCCTCTGCGGGTCTGGGGACCGGCGGGCACGGCGGACATGATGTCGCACCTGGAGCAGGCTTACCAGTTCGATATCCATGTGCGACGCGATGTCGATGAGATGCTTCCCCCTCAGGGCGTGGTCGTCGCGGCCAAAGACATCGAGCAAGGCGTCGGTTTATCAGAACGGCGATCTGAAGGTCACCGCTTTCACCGTGGACCACGCTCCGGTCAAGCCTGCCTTCGGCTACCGCGTCGACTATGGCGGACACTCCGTGGTGCTCTCCGGCGATACCCGCTACAACGAAAATCTGATCCACTTCGCTCAGGGCGCGGATGTGCTGATTCACGAAGTGATCGATCCCGAATCTTTTCGGGGAGGCAACGCTGTCTTCAACCCGGAGCTGACGAAGAAAGTAATCGCGCACCACACCACCCCCGAACAGGCAGGAACGATTTTCAGCCAGGCAAAACCCAGGCTGGCGGTCTATTCGCACATTGTGCCTCCGAATGCTACCGACCTGGTGGCGCAGACACGAAAAACTTATTCCGGACCGCTGGAAGTGGGCGAAGACCTGATGAGTATTGAAATCGGTGACAAGATCGAGGTCCATCGAACCTCGAAATAGCGCATCAGCCGTAACTCTTCGTTGACGCGGCCCACGGATTTTGAGTAACATCCTCCTTCTTCAAGGAACCCCGGGGGATGGCTAACGCAAGACGGCGGCTAGGAGTAGTTCTCTTTCAGCTCGGCGGCCCTGACACGCCGCAAGCGATCGAACCCTTTCTTTTTAATCTCTTTTGCGACCCCGATATTATTGATTTCCCTTTTGCCCGCCTGGGCCGCAAGCCCCTGGCCAGGCTGATTTCGACGACCCGCGCCAAGAAAGTGCAGCACCACTATGCGGCCATCGGCGGAGCCTCACCCATCCGGCGCTTCACCGAGCAACAGGCCGACGCGCTCCAGCAACAGCTCAGGGCCGATGGCATTGACGCTCATTGTTTCGTGGCCATGCGTTACTGGCACCCGTTCACGGCTGAAGCAGTCGAACAATTGCGCGCGGCGAATTGCGACGAAGTCGTGCTCCTGCCGCTTTACCCCCAGTATTCGAGCACCACGACGGGAAGCAGCCTCAACGAATGGCGCCGCCTGTTTCGCGATGACGTGCCGACGCAGACCATCGAGGCGTTCTACCGCCATCCGCTCTATCTGGACTCGCTGGTCGAAAAGATTGATGAAGCGCTGGCCCGCTTCCCCGAGTCGGGCCGCCCGGAGATCGTATTCAGCGCTCACAGCGTGCCCGTGTCAGTCATCGAAAAGGGCGATCCCTATCAGCGCCAGATTGAAGAGACGGTCGAACTGGTGATGCAACGTGGCGCATGGCCTCTATCGCCACCGGCTCTGCTACCAGAGCAAGGTCGGCGCCAGCAAGTGGCTGCAGCCGTCGCTGCACCGCACCATCCGTGATCTGGCGGCGGAGCGGGTGCGCGAAGTTTGTGTTGTGCCCATCGCCTTTGTCTCCGATCACGTGGAGACGCTGGGCGAAATCGACCACGAAGCACGCAAAGAAGCCGCGGCGCTTGGGATCCAGCAGTTCGAGATGACGTCAGGCTTAAATGATTCGCCGGCGTTCATCGCAGCTTTAGCGGCTTTGGTAAAGAACGCGATCGGCGCGGATGAGATCCGCGAAAGCGAGCGCCTGGTCGCAGCAGACTAAGCACCGCCCACGTAGGGGCGGGTGCCCTCACCCGCCCGGCGGAGCGAAGCTCCGCAGGTTTTGGTAGCGGAGTCTGGCGAGCACAGGGCTGGGAAGCACAGATTCGCCGAGCGCAGGTTTGGCTATGCAGGTTCTGACAATGCGGTTCGACTGGTTCACGTCAAGCATTGGCGAGCTTCGCTCGCCCGCCCAGGTCCTGAGCGAGTCAAGGAGGGCGTCCGGGCCTACGTGGGATCACCAGGTCGTGTAGAAACGATGCGGTGAGTTCTAAGGAGTGAAGGAACGGATGGCAGACGAGTCCAAGACGGGAATTCTCGGGCATCTACCGCCCTTGCCTCGACCGGCACTCAACAACTCCGTGATCGGCATGGAGCAGGCCTATCGCCAGCGCAAGGGATTGACGCTGCTGACCGACGCCGACATCGAGGCGCTCAAGGCTGGCCAACCTATGCCATGGGAGGTTGGTGGCGCGGCCGCGCCATCCGCTCCCGTGAGCACGCCCGCCCCGGTTGCAGCAACTCCCGCAGCGGCCGCGCCAGCCGCACCTCCGCGGCCGCAGCAGGAAGCATCAGCGAAGAAGTCGCCAAATGGGTCGCTCAAGGAAACAAGTGGAGCAAGTCCACCATCGCAGCCGAACAGGCGCGCCGTGGCCGCAAGGGCTTGCCGCCGCTGAACAACGCGGAGATGTCTGCACTGCTGGGTGAACCAGTGGAGGCCAGCGCGCCTCTTGCGGCAGCCGCCGCTCCGACTCCGGCCTCGGTAGCGCCGGCGGCAAAAGCTGCCAGCGGTCCCATCAGTGCGGAAGTTGCCAAGTGGGTGGCGGAAGGAAAAAAGTGGAGCAAGTCCACCATCGCCGCGGAACAGGCGCGCCGTGGCCGCAAGAGCTTGCCTGCGCTGACGGATGCGGAAGTGGCCGCTCTGCTCGGCGAACCTGCCGCCGCAGAAGCACCGGCAGCCGCTGCGGTTGCGGCTCCCGTGGCCAGGCCAGCCGCCGCGGCGCCTCCGCCCCACCGCCGGTCCACCCTCGGCTGCAGCCACCGTTGCGTCGTGGCGGAGGTTCAACACCTACGTCGGCACACCCGCCGTCGGAACATCGAGAGCAGCGGCGTCGGCGGGCGTGGCCTCGGTCGGACCGGACGATAACGATGTCAATCAGTCGCGCCGGCGCTTTGCCTGGGCCGCATTCGCGGCCTTCATGACCGCGTGGTTCATCGCTTTCTTCCGTTTCTTTCTGCCTCGCACGCTTTTCGAGCCGGCCACTTCGTTCAAGATCGGCTATCCCGCCGATTTCGGCTTGGGCGTGGATACCAAGTTTCAGCAGAAGTTCCGCATCTGGGTGGACCGCACGCCGGACCGCATTTTCGTGATCTACGCGCGCTGCACTCACCTGGGCTGCACTCCCGACTGGAAGCCGGCCGAGAACAAGTTCAAATGCCCCTGCCACGGCAGCGGGTACGACAGCGAAGGCATCAACTTTGAGGGACCGGCGCCGCGTCCCATGGACCGGGCAAAAGTGGAGATTGCCCCCGACGGTCAGATTCTGGTGGATGTTTCGAAGCTGTACCAGTGGCCCAAGGGACAGCCCACTCACTTCAATGATCCGGGGGCGTTTCTGCCAACATAGAAAACTGTCGAGCTTCGCTCGACCTGGCCGGGTCGAAGACCCGGCCCCACACGAGATCACAAGAGGTTTACATGCCTGAAGAGAACGGGGAACAACGGGAAGCGGGTCGGCCTGCTGGAACGGGTGAAGGCTGGCGTCAAGGAAGACGTCCAGTCGCTCAAGACCGATATGCCCGCAAAGGCCAAGGACCAGATCGAGGGCCTGAAAGATCCGACCAAGACCCAGGTCTACACTTCGATCTTCCGCCACAAGCACGACGACACGCCGCGCAACCGGGCGCTGGGCGTGCTGTCCAACGTGTTCCTGCATCTGCATCCAGCCAAGATCAACCGCGATGCGGTGCGCTACAGCTACACCTGGGGCATGGGTGGAATCACCTTCTACCTCTTTATCGTGCTCACGCTCACCGGCGTGATGCTGATGTTTTACTACCATCCCAGCAAGGTGCAGGCCTTCCGCGACGTGTTGTATCTCGAGCACGACGTGCCTTTCGGCAAGCTGTTGCGCAACATGCATCGCTGGGCGGCGCACTTGATGGTGATCGCGGTCTGGCTGCACATGTTCCGCGTCTTCCTTACCGGGATCGTATAAAAAGCCGCGCGAGTTTAACTGGAACATCGGCGTGCTGCTGCTGGTATTTACGCTGCTGCTGTCGTTCACCGGCTACCTGCTGCCCGACGATCAGCTGGGATTCTGGGCAGTCACGGTAGGAACGAACATGGCGCGGGCCACGCCGGGCTCGGCAATGAAGGTCCGTTCGGCGCGCATGCTGGGCATGACGCCGTATAACGATGTGCGCTTCGGATTGCTGGGCGGTTCGATCGTGGACGCGAACGCGCTGCTGCGCTCCTACATCTGGCATTGCATCGGGATTCCGATTGTGGCCTCGGTGCTGATGATCGTGCACTTCTGGCGGGTACGCAAAGACGGCGGAATTTCAGGGCCAGCGCCGGTCATGCTGGCTTCGGAAGTGAAAGAACCGAAGAAGTAAACGAATCACGTAGGCCCGGACGCCCTCGCCCGTGCAGGCCGAGCGAAGCTCGGCTGAGCTGGCGGGCAAAAGACATGGTCGAGCTTCGCTCGACCACCCGGACGAGGGCGTCCGGGCCTACGTAGGCCGGTTTTCGTAGCGCCGCCGTCTCGGCGGCTACAAGTTCGGAGCAATTATGGATTGGCGACAACTTTGGGAGATATGTTCGGCGCCTGACAACGTGCCCATCGTAGGGCTGATTCCTCTGCTCATTTTCTACATTTATCTGGCGTGGAAGCAGGCCAAGGCCAACGATGAACTGATCGGCGAACTGGAAACCAATCCGGCGATGGCCAAGACCCATCATCGCAAGAGCTGGCCCTTCCGCCCCGGCTGGCAGAAAGAAATCCACGTCTGGCCCTTCCTGCTGCGCATGGAGTTTCTGGCCGCCATGATCGTCACCATCATTCTTATGGTGTGGTCGATCACGCTGAACGCGCCCGCTCGAAGAGCCGGCCAATCCCAACCTGACCATGAATCCGGCGAAGGCTCCCTGGTATTTTCTGGGCCTGCAGGAAATGCTGGTGTACTTCGATCCCTGGATCGCGGGCGTGGTCATGCCTACATTGATCATTGTCGGCCTGATGGTCAATTCCCTACATCGACACCAACCCGCTGGGCAGCGGCTACTACACCTGGAAGCAGCGCAAATTTTCCATCAGCACATTTCTGTTCGGCTTCATCATCCTGTGGATTGCGATGATCATCATCGGGACGTTCATCCGCGGCCCGGGATGGCAATGGTTCTGGCCGGGCCAGACCTGGGACCACAATCGCCTTATTTATGAAGTGAACCGCGATCTGCCCGACCTGTTTGGAATTACTTCGAACCTGGGCAAGGCGATTTTCGGCGGCGTCGTGGTGGGAGGGTTTTACGCCATCGGCGGCTTCATCATGCACGCCCTGTTCCGGCGCTACAACCCGAAAGATTACAAGCGCATGAGCCTGCTGCAGTATTCCATCATGATGTTTTTCGTGCTCAGCATGGTGGCCCTGCCGGCAAAGATGCTCCTGCGGCTGGCATGGCATATCAAGTACGTGTGGATAACGCCGTGGTTTAACGTGTGAAGGCAGTCGTCGGTCGTCAGTCGTCGGTCGTCAGCACACCCAACGATGATCGACTGCTCGTGGGTGCTTAGCTGACGACCGAGGACCGACGACTGACGACTGACTTTGGAGGATCTGGTGCCACCTGTCCCCGAGAAGGACCCGATTGTAAGCAAGTCTTACGCGGCGTATTACGTCATCGCCATGATGATCCTCATGGTGACGCTGTTCTGGGCCTTGTGGGACGAGTCCTTCGGGCAGCGTCCATGGAAAGCCTTTCAGCATGAATGGAAGGACCGCTACAGCGCTTTCCTGAACAGCGCGCGGTCGAAGTCGTCAAAATCAGAGAAGGAAGTCGAGCAGGATGCGCAGTATCAGAAACTGGAACAGGCCTACAAGGACGCCTACGAGACCGCCAAACCCCGCCGCGACGAACTGCAAAAGCAGATTTCCGATCTGAGCGCGAAGATTCTCGCCGTCCAGAACGTTTTCACCGATCGCCGCGCCTACGTCAATGCCCTCACCTACGAACTGGAAACCGAAACCAGCGCCTCCGGCAAAAAGAGCAAGCAAGAGGACATTGACGATTACAAAAAGAGGAAAGCCACAGTCGAATTTCCCGACGGCCACAAACAGCAATACAACTTCCAGGAACTGGAAGAGGCCTACAACTCGCTCAAGGCGGAGCGCACCAAGGTAAGCGCCGAACTGGGCGAAGTGCTGAAGCCGGTCACTGAGGCCAGCAACCAGGCGTCAGCCTACATTTCAGACCACATGGTGGACCTCACGCCCACACAGATTGATGGTTTGAAAAAGAAGGCCGCGGATTGGGACGCCCAGATCGTTCAGATCAACGTTCCAGAAGCCAACATCGTGGACCGTTGCGAGTCCTGCCACATGAACGCGCGGGAGCCGATCCGGGTCACGGCCGCGGTCATGACCCTCAAAGGCGAAAGGAAGCCGGATGAGTACGCCCAGGCCTTCACCAGCCATCCCGAACCGGAATTGCTGAAGACGCACGATCCCGACAAGTTCGGTTGCTCGCCTTGCCACCAGGGCAATGGGCGGGCCACCACCAGCATTGAAAAAGCGCACGGCAACTACGAGCACTGGCTGTGGCCGCTGTTTCCCAAACAGAATGCCGAAGCCGGTTGCCAGACTTGCCATGCCGCCGATATGCACCTGGCGGTCGGCGATGTAGGCGCGCACATCTCCAACGGCAAATTCCTTTTCCGCCAGCGCGGCTGCATGGGCTGCCATCGCTACGAAGGCTACGACAAGGAACCGGAAGACCTGATCTCGATCGCGCAGCAGATGAAGCTGTTTGACCAGCAGAAGATCGACAATTCAAAAATAGCGGCGGACCTGATGAAGCAGGCCGACGCGGCCTCGAGCAACGACGAAGCCAACCGGCTGAACCAGGAGGCCGTGGCGCTCAGGGTTGCTAACAGCAAGATCGACGGCCGCATCCAGCAGCTTGATTTCCAGACCCACAGCCTGATGCAGGACATCAAGAAGATCGGGCCCAACCTGAAAGACGTCCGCCTCAAGCTGAACCGCAACTGGATTCCGGTGTGGCTGAAGAAGCCGACCGATTTCCGCCCGACCACCAAGATGCCGAACTTCCGTCTGACCGATCATCAGATTCAGACCATCTCGGCCTATCTCTGGCAATCGGGTTTTACCGACGCGCTGCCCAAGCAAAAGCCGGGCAACGCCGAGCACGGCAAGCAGCTGTTCGAGACCCGCGGCTGCCTGGCCTGCCACTCCATCGGCGAAGGCGATCAGATGCAGGGCGGAACGTTCGCCGCCAATCTGAGCCGGGTGGGCGAGAAAGCCAACTACGATTACCTGGTGCGCTGGATTCACAACGCGCGCGAGCGCACCCGTCCTTATTGTCCGTACGAGAAGAAGGACATCGGCCCCGAGGACTACGCCAAGAAGGGCCTGCCTTACCAGTTTGACCTGCAGCACAGCCGCTGCCCGAACGACGGTCACGAACTGCAGGTGCAGAACATGACCGTGATGCCCAGCCTCCGCCTGAGCGAAGAGGACGCGCAGGATATCGCCACCTACCTCATGGCGGAGAAGAAAGAGGAGCCTTCAGCGTATGCCCAGGCTTCCTACATGGACGATCCCGAGCTGAAGGAAGAAGGCAAGACGTGGATTCGGCACTACGGCTGCGCCGGATGCCACGAAATTTCCGGCTTCGAAGACGAAGGCCGCATCGGCACCGAGCTGACCTACGAAGGCAGCAAACCCATCGAGCGTCTGGATTTTGCTCTCTTCACCGAATGTGGCGGAACGCGGCGGCAAAAACGCCGAACCGATTACCGATCCCGAAGACCTGGCGCGCCTGCCCGAAGGTCCTGCCAAGGGACCGTGGTACGACCACAAGGGCTTCTTCGAGCACAAGCTTGCCGAGCCGAATGTTTATGACAAAGGCAAGGTCAAGTCCGAAACCGAAGCCCTGCGCATGCCCAACCTGCATCTCTCCAAGTTGGAGATTCAGGACCTCACCACCTTCCTGATGGGCAGCGAGGAAAGTTCCCTGCCCGACAGCTATCAGTACAAGCCCGGCGATGCCCGCAAGGATATTCAGGACGGCTGGTGGATTGTCCGCAAGTACAACTGCGTGGGCTGCCACCAGTTCACGCCCGATCAGAGCACGGTCCTGATGGGCATGAAGCAGTATCAGGATATACAGGAACAGTTGCCTCCGAAGCTGCTGACCGAGGGGGCGCGCGTCGATCCCGAGTGGCTGCGGAAGTTCCTCTCCAACCCGGCGCTGAGCACAACCGACACCAACCGCAACGGTGTGCGCCCATACCTGCAAGTGCGCATGCCGACGTTCTCGTTCTCGGATAACGAACTGCGCAAGCTGGTGCGTTTCTTCCAGGCGCTGTCGCAGCAGCCCATGCCCTACATTCCCGAGCAGGTGCCGGTGCTGAGCACGAAGGAAACCGACATGGCGCGCAGCCTGTTCTCGAGCACGGCCGCGCCTTGCCTGAAGTGCCACGCCACCGGCGATCCGCAGCATGACAGGATCGCCACCGCGCCCAACTTCCTGCTGGCCAAGGAACGCCTGAAGCCGGACTGGGTCGAGCGCTGGATACTGGATCCGCAGGCGATCAGCCCCGGAACTTCCATGCCTTCCGGCTTGTTCCGGCGGGAAAACAATCACTGGGTCTTCGCCGGTCCGACTCCACCCTCGTTCCAGGGATACGACAAAGACCACAGCCAACTGCTGGTGGACTACATATTCCAGCTCACGCCGGAAGAACAGCGGCGGGTGGCGGCATCCATGGGGCACAGCCAGGCTTCGGTGCAGCCGCGGAGCAAGCAGAAACAGGCGGCAGTTCGCTCCGGTGCGGCAAGCATCGGGGGTTCGCGGTAGAATGTTCTGTTTTGAAAGCCGTCGTTGGTCCTTGGTCGTTGGTCGTTGGCGCTCTAGCCAAAGGCGTCGATTTCAGCCAACGACCAAAGGCCAACGGCCAACGACGGTTCTGAGACTTACACCTGACGAAAGGGCGACATAATGAATAAGAAACTATGGGCGGCAATGTTTGTGCTTGGCCTGCTGGCGTTGCTGGCGGGCTGTAGCAAGAAGGAAAACACCAACGAGGAGCAAACCACCTCGCCGAGTTCTGAAATGAAGCCGTCGGCCACCGCGACGCCGATCGATCCCGCTACCGCGGCCAGCGTGAGCGGCACCGTCACTTTCGGCGGGGCGGCACCCAAGGCGGCAAAGATTGACATGAGCCAGGACGCGGCCTGCAAGGGCAACAACGTGGCCGAAACCATCGTGGCCAACGACGGCAAGCTGGCCAATGTCTTCGTTTACGTGAAAGATGGTTTGGGCGACCGCACCTTCGATGTCCCCAAGGAGTCCGTCACCATCGACCAGAAGGGCTGCCGCTATCACCCGCACGTGCTGGGCGTGATGACCGGGCAGAACATCGAGATTCGCAACGACGACGAAACCACTCACAACATTCATCCCACTCCGAAAGACAACCGCGAGTGGAACGAATCCCAGCCCCCGAAGGCAGCCGCCATCGAAAAGAATTTCGCGCGCGAAGAAATCATGCTGCCGGTAAAGTGCAACCAGCATCCCTGGATGAAGATGTACGTCAACGTGGTCAAGACGCCCTTCTACGCGGTCACCGGCGAAGACGGCAAGTATGAAATCAAAGGCCTGCCGCCGGGCGATTACACGCTGGCGTTTGTCCAGGAAAAGCTGGGCGAGCAAACCCAGAAGATCACCCTGGCCGCCAAAGACAGCAAGACTGTGGACCAGGGCTTCAAACCGTAATTGCTTTGAGGTAGCGCCGCCGTCCCGGCGGCTGTCCGGTGGGCGTCCCGCCCACCGCTCGGGGGCAGGATGCCCCCGGGACAGCCGGCAAGATGCCGGCGCTACAAAAACCCCCAGGAGCCGCTTCTGAAGCCCATTGCCATGCCGTATAACCGGGCCCACCATCGTTTCGCCGTCTTTGTGGCGGTGGTGACCTTTTTTCTCATCATTGCCGGGGCGCTGGTGACCAGCAATGATGCCGGCCTTTCCGTACCCGATTGGCCAACCTCGTTTGGTTCGCTGTACAAGATCCCGCATCTGGTCGGAGGCGTGAAGTTTGAGCATACCCACCGCATGATTGCCCAGTTTGTGGGATTTCTAAGCATCATCCTCGCGGTCTGGACCTGGCGCGCCGATCCTCGCCGCTGGATGAAATATCTCGGCCTCACTGCGCTGGGCCTGGTTATCGCACAGGGAGTTCTGGGCGGAATCACGGTGCTCTTCTACTTGCCTCCCGCGGTCTCTTCGGCGCACGCCGCGCTGGCCCAGACGTTTTTCTGTGTGGTCGTCCTGATCGCCCTGTTCACCGGCCAGAATTGGGTGGAGGAAATTCCGCTGGTAGAGATCGATCGGAACGTCCGAGCATGTTTGCCCTGGTTCTGTTCTCGATTGTTGTGCTTTATGTTCAGTTGATTCTGGGCGCGATGTTTCGTCATCACGGTCTGAGCTGGTGGCCGCACGTGCTGAACGCGGCGACGGTGGCCATCGTGCTGACCTGGACCTCGCATTCGCGCCTTGTCGCGATACTCCGGGCTTGACGGCGTGCGGCGGCCGGCCATCACTCTGCTCTCACTGACTGATCGCTCAACTCTGCCTGGGTTTTGTCGCCTTCCTCACCCGCGTGGCCTGGGGACATGACGCGGTCCAGCCAGAGCTTCCCATGGTGGTCTCAACCGTCGCGCATGTGGCTGTGGGGGCGTTGCTGCTGGCAACAACTGTCGTCCTGGCCGCGCAGGTTTGGCTGCGTGTCCCGGTAGTTGAAGACCGCATTCCCAGTCGAGAACGGAAGCAGGTGGCGGCATGAGTACGGCAACACAGCCTCTGGTGGTCGCGCGCAGCGGCGCTCTGACCCTGGCACGCGACTATGCCGAACTGACCAAGCTGCGCGTAACCACGCTGATTATCATGACCGCGTGGTGCGGCTACTACTTCGGAGCTTTGAAGTCCGGCGTCTCTTCCCTTTCCTGGGGATTGTTTCACGCCTTGCTGGGCATCGGCCTGGTCTCCGGCGGGACTGCGGCCCTGAACGAAGTGATGGAGTGGGAAACCGACGGCCACATGCGGCGCACGGCGCAGCGTCCCATCCCGGCCGGACGCTTCAGCCTGCTGCACGCCACGCTGGTGGGCACTCTGATGACGCTCGGCGGCGCTTTCTATCTGGGCCTGGCCCTGAATCCCCTGACCGCATGGCTGGCGCTGGCCACCTCTGCCGTCTATCTCGGGGCATACACGCCGTTGAAAAAAGTTCACCCCATTTGTACATTCGTTGGCGCTTTTCCGGGAGCCATGCCGGGCGTGCTGGGCTGGACTGCGGCTCGCGGCCAGCTGGAATGGGGCGCGCTGGTGATGTTTGCCATCGTCTTCTTCTGGCAGTTCCCTCACTTTTATTCGATCGCATGGCTCTATCGCCAGGATTATGAGGATGGCGGAATCCGCATGCTGCCGGTGGTGGAACCGGACGGCAAGTCAACGGGCCGCCAGATCCTGATTTACTCGCTGGCGCTGATTCCCATCAGCCTGCTGCCTGCTTTTCTGGGCATGTCCGGGAAGCTGTACTTCGCCGGCGCCCTGGTTCTGGGAATTGCGCTTTTCTATGTCGGCGGGCGGCTGGTTTCCTTGAAATTGGCGACCGGCAATGCCCGCTCCAAACAGCGGGCACGGCAACTGCTGCAGGCTACCGTCTTCTACCTGCCTCTGCTGTTTGCCCTGATGATGCTCAACCCCAAGTGACCTCCGCCCTTCGTGATACTTAGTGTCCTTTGTGGTTCATTGGGTTTTGCAGATTGCATCGCGAAACTGACCACGATGAAGACTCACCCAATTCAAGCACAGTTCGACAGTTCCAGATAAAATACCCTGTGGTTTCCAAAGCCCCCGTTTACGCCGCGCTCGACTCCCAAAATAGCGCTGCGCCTGCAGTACCCGCTGTGATCTCCGTCCAGGACCTCGTTCACCGCTACGACGGACGCACTGCCCTGAACGGCGTTTCCTTCGACGTCGGCCCTGCCGAACTCTTCGGATTGCTCGGGCCCAACGGCAGCGGCAAGACCACCATGTTCCGCATCCTTTCCACCCTGATGCAGCCCACCGGCGGCCGGGCCGTCATCATGGGATTTGACACGGCCAGGGAACCCAACCAGTTGCGCCGCCAGATCGGCGTGGTCTTCCAGGCCCAGAGTATTGACCTGAAATTGACCGCTGCCGAAAATCTCTGGCACCAGGGCCATCTTTACGGATTGCGCGGCGCGGCGCTGAAATCGCGCATTGTGGAAATGCTGGGCCGGGTCGGGCTCGCCGATCGCGCCCAGTGAGAAAGCTGAAACTTTTTCCGGCGGCATGCAGCGCCGCCTGGAACTTGCCAAGGGACTGCTCCACCATCCCGCCGTTCTGCTGCTCGATGAACCCACCACCGGCCTCGATCCCGGCGCGCGTCGCGACCTGTGGCAGTATCTCCAGATCCTGCGGGACGAAGAAAAAGTCACCGTGATTGTGACCACGCACCTGATGGAAGAGGCCGAGCGCTGCGACCGTCTCGCCATCCTCAACGAGGGAAAGCTGGTGGCGCTGGGAACTCCCAGCGAACTGAAACGTGAAATCGGCGGCGACGTCATTCTGCTCGATGCCCGGGACGTGGAATCCCTTGCGGAACGCATACGCGCTCGCTTCAACCTGCAAGCGCAGGTACTCGGAGGCCAGGTCCGCCTGGAGCGGGAAAACGGCCACCGCTTCATCACCGACGTGGTCGAGGCCTTTCCCGGCGAGATTGAAGCCATTTCCGTAAGCAAGCCGTCGCTGGAAGATGTTTTCATCCACCGCACCGGCCACAAGTTCTGGACCGAAGATGCCGAACCAACTTCGTAGCGCCGGCGTCTCGCCGGCTGTCGAGGCGGCGTCTCGCCGCCTCAGGTGGAAAGGCGTACTGAGTCCTGATTTACACACGACCGTTTAGCTTTCGTCACACGGCGGGCGGGAAGTGTCGCAATCTTGCTCGTGAGCAACAAGACGCGAGCAATAAGACGCGAGCAATAAGTGGGTGGCGGATCCACAAAAAGCCGCGAAGCGGCGCAAGAATAAAGCCCACGGCGCAAGCCGTGGGCAAAGAGTGCACCGCGAGCGAGCCCCGAAGGGGCGAAAGAAGGTTTCTGACACGGCGGGCGGGACGCCCGCCGGACAGCCGGCGAGACGCCGGCGCTACAGGGAGCTTACCTATGATGCTGGTGCTTTCAGTTGTCTTCGGACTCATTCCGCTGGCGGGCATTGGCTGGACGGTCGAGAACGGAATGATCACCACGGTGGACGGGCTTTTCATGAGCATCATCATGCTGGCGCTTTCCGGCATACTGTTTTTGAACGTGTATCTCGAAGCGCGCAAGAAGTTCGCGGTTAAGAAAGCGCCCCCGGCGCGGAAATCGAGCTGACGTGGTCACCCAGACGGCAACCCTTCCGGCGCACGCCCTCTCCCACCACGGGAGTCATGCTGCCGGCCTTCACGCTTGTGGTGGCGGGAACTGGTCCGCTTCTATCGCCAGCGCGCTCGCGTGGTGGGCGTGATCGCGTCGCCGCTCCTGTTCTGGGTGGTCATCGGCTCCGGCTTTGGCAGTTCGTTTCGATCGGGTGACGCCGCCGGACAGCAGCACTATCTGGATTACTTCTATCCCGGCGCACTGATCATGATCGTGCTGTTCACTTCGATCTTCACCATGATGTCGGTGATCGAAGACCGCAAAGAAGGCTTCCTGCTGTCGGTGCTGGTGGCGCCGGTGCCGCGTTCCGCGATTGTGCTGGGCAAAGTGCTGGGCGGCACCACGCTCTCGCGCCGATTCAGGGACTGATCTTCCTCGCTTTCGCTCCCCTGGTCGGGATCCATCTCGGCCTGGTCGGCTTCCTGCTGGTGGTGCTGACCGTCTTACTGGTCTCTTTCGCTCTCACCGCGCTGGGTTTCACCATCGCGTGGTCCATGGATTCCACCCAGGCCTTCCATGCCATCATTAACCTGTTCCTCATCCCGCTGTGGCTGCTTTCAGGGGCGCTGTTTCCGCTGACGGGCGCCTCCGGATGGATTCGATTCCTCATGCGAATCAACCCGCTGACCTATGGCGTTGAGGCGCTGCGCGACCTGCTGTATCCCGGGAACCTGACCGAATTTCCCCTGCCGTCTTCGCTGGCGACGCTGGTGCTGTTCTCCGCGCTGATGTTTGGCCTCTCCTTCATCATGGTGAGCCGCCGGACGACGAAGCCCGCCGCATGATGCAGGTCGCCGCACAATACGCCATCTACCCGGTGATTGACGCCGTGCTCAACGGCACCAGCGCCGTGCTGCTGCTGGTGGGACGAAGTTACATCAAACGTGGACGCATGGCCGCGCACCGCGCCGTCATGATCACCGCGCTGATTTCATCCGCCCTGTTTCTGACCTCTTATTTGTATTATCACTGGCACGTGGGCTCGGTGCATTTTCAGGGACAAGGCTGGTCGCGCCCGGTTTATTTCAGCATTCTGATTTCGCACACCATACTGGCCATCGCCATCGTGCCCCTGGTGATCATCACGCTGAGCCGCGCCTTGCGAGCAGCGTTACGACCAGCATCGCAGGATTGCCCGCTGGACTTTCCCGCTCTGGCTCTATGTGTCGGTGACCGGGGTGGTGATTTACGTGATGTTGTATCACTTGTTTGCGGCTTGACAGGTCACACGGAGATGACGGAGAAAAACAGTTCAGCGTTCTCTGTGTCTCCGTGTCCTCTGTGGTGAAATGCTTTCATGACCATCGTGAAACTGAAGATCGACGTCTCCGGCACGGTCGGCGACGAAGCCTGGCGCGGCCTGCGCCAGTTTGACGAAATCCAGAGCGCGGCCTTCGGCCCGAAATTCGGATCGGGCGGACCTTGCAAGCATGCCGCCGGATCAGCCCCACGGCAAAGGGGAGTGGATCGGCGCAGAAATCAGGCTGGAAACGCCACTTCTGGCGCAGTACGCCGTCTCCCACTATCTGGAGCAGGACCGCGTCCTGGATGCGGATGTAGTGGAATAGATTCGCTCCCGCGGCGCGGCGCGAGTGGAAGGGTGGCATCGAGTGGAAGAGCGGCGCTTTAGCGCCGCGTCAATCGTTCTCTAGATGGGGCTTCAGCCCCCGTGGACACCATCGCGCCTGCCACAGGGGCTAAAGCCCCTCCCACACTCCACGACGCGGCCCTGAAGGTGTCCGCTCTTCTACCGGGTACCCAGGCATCCGCATCGCAGCGCAAGGTTCCGCTCGCCGTCTCTCTCCTCTCTTCTGATATAGTTTCCGTGGATTCAAGCATGTCAGCTCTCCCAGATTCTGCCCAGGAAACCCCGTCGCCGGCCACAGAAACCGTCCACCCGCCCGCCAAGCCCCGGATGTCCACTCGCAACCGGCTGCTGTTTTTCGCCACCGGCTGGCTGATCGTGCTCATGCCGTTTCTGTTCTGGTGGAACACCTGGTTTGGGCGGCAGCTTTCGGACAAGCAGCTGGCCGAATATCTTCAGGACGACAAGAAGCCCCGTCACATCCAGCACGCGCTGGTGCAGATCGGCGAGCGCGTGACGCATCATGACCCCAGTGTCACCCGCTGGTATCCGGACCTGGTGCGCCTCGCCTCTTACCCGGTCGAAGAAGTCCGTAATACCGACGCCTGGGTCATGGGTCAGGATGTAAGCAGCAAAGACGCAGCCGGCGCAGGATTCCACGAGGCCCTTCTGAAAATGCTGAATGATCCCTCCGTCATGGTACGGGGCAATGCCGCGCTGTCGCTGGTCCGCTTCGGCGACGCCACCGGAAGACCGCAGATCGTGGCGCTGCTGCAACCGGCGAAGGTCAGCGCGCCCCAGGCCGGGGCGATCACGGATTCAAGCACTCCGGGCACGACCATCCATCAGGGCGGGATCATTGCCAGGATCGAATCGGGAGGACAAACCGTGGAAGTGCGGTCGCCCATCAGCGGCCGGCTCCGCGAGTTGTCCGTCAAAAGCGGGCAAACCGTCGCCGCCGGCGACCCCATCGCAGCCCTCGATCCCGGAACCGACCAGGTCTGGGAGGCTCTGCGCGCGCTCTACCTGATCGGCCAGCCCGACGACATTCCCGCCATCCGGCCTTATGAGCGGGAACTGCCCGAGGTCCCCGACCACATTCGTCAACAGGCCCTGGCAACCGAGCAAGCGATACAAAAACGGGTGAAGTAGCTCAACCCCTTTTGGTTAAATTTCTTTTCTGCGATTGGAAGGCTTATTCAGGTCGTGGGTCAGCTGGAGACCACGAACCACGAAGGGCACGAAGGAAACCCTGGAAAACGAAGCCTTCGTGATACTTCGTGTCCTTCGTGGTTTATGCACTTGGCGTGTCATATCACGAAACTGACCCACTACCCTTATTCAGGATTTGCCGCAGGGTATAGCGATCGGCTTCGCTTCACTCTTTAGGACTTCAGTTGTCCGCTTTTAGTTCCCGGTTCGCAGTTAAAACGGCATCACTCCGACTTCTTTTTCGATTTCTGCCGTGTCCACCATCACGATTGCGTCCCAGGGACAGCCATCCAGGAACGAACCATCCGGGCCCTTGCTGGTGCACTTGTTACAGCCGATGCAAAGAATAGGATCGACCTGGATGCGGCCGAAGGGAGAATTGTCTTCATCCGGCACCCAGAACATGCAGTCTTCCACCGGACAATATTCCACGCAGGCTGGTGAACCAGCACATCCGGTGCAGCATTCAGTGATCACCGCCAGTTCTTTGGGCTTTTTTTTGCGCGCGGTGAGCAGACCCTTCGACCTGGGTTCGTGTTTGAATTCGTCGGGCACCATCCCGACGATTCCCCTGAGCGGTTCTTCCGGCATCGGCGAATATTATAACCCAAAGGCGGCTGCCCTAAGCCGAGGTCTGACCCCCGGGGTAGTGCCTCAGTTTGAATTTCTCCTATCCAGCGGCGTCATCCTGAGGGACTTCAGTCCCGAAGAGCCTGCCCTGAGCGCAGTCGAAGGGATCTGGCGTGCATCGGCAGCAACGCCGGGGCAAAGGGATGTATCTGCTTCACGCCAGATCCTTCACGGCCTGAAGGCCGCTCAGGATGACGCCAGTGGATAAGGAGAAATTTCAAACTGAGGCACTACCGACCCCCGGGTCCGACGTCTGCCATGTTCATCCATCACAACCACCCTGGCGGGATTCTGGTATAGTGGCGTTCCAGCCCCTCGAATTCCGTTTATTTCTCTGGCTCCCGGGTTTTGTGTCCAAGCGACGGGGCGGAAGGAGCAGCACTTATGGCAGGTAAAAGCGTCAATAAAGTCATTCTCATCGGCAATCTTGGCAAAGATCCCGAACTCAGGGCCACGCCCAGCGGTACCCCGGTGGCGAAGTTCTCGCTGGCCACCAACGATCGCTACAAGGACAAGGAAGGGCAATGGCAGGACCGCACCGAGTGGCACAACATCACGGCCTGGGCGCGCACTGCGGAAATTGCCGGCGAGTATCTCAAGAAGGGCTCGAAGGTGTACATCGAAGGCAGCCTGCGCACCCACTCCTGGGACGACAAGCAGACCGGGCAAAAGAAATTCATGACGGAAATCGTCGTGAATGATCTGGTCCTGCTGGGCGGCCGCGGCGAAGCCGGTGGCGGCGGAGACTTCGGAGGAAGCTCGCGCGGCGCGGCCTCGGGAGGAAACAACTTCGACCAGCGCACTCCGGAAGCCGAGCCGGCAACGGCATCAGGCCCCATCAGCGACGAAGATATTCCCTTCTAAAGGCCGCTTTCAGCCGTCAGACGTCAGGAAAAAGCGGGTGCCCCATCTTTGCGCGCTTTCTGCGCAAAGGTGGGAACGGCGCGGCCTGCAGCTAGGAGAACCACTCATGCCAGAAGATCTTGCCAGCCAAAACTGCGTTCCCTGCCGCGGAGGCGTGCCTCCCATGAAGGGAGTGGAACTGCAACCCATCCAGCAACAGGTGCCGCAGTGGACGGTGGTGAACGAGCATCACATCACCCGCGCGTTTACTTTCCCGGATTTCAAGCAGGCGCTCAACTTCGTGAACCGGGTGGGAGAGGTCGCGGAACAGCAGGGGCATCATCCCGACATCCTGCTCGCATGGGGCAAGGCGGAGATCACTCTGTGGACACACAAGATCGATGGCCTGACCCAGAGCGACTTCATCATGGCGGCGAAGATCGACCAACTCCCGAAATAGACCACGTGGGGACAGCCGCCCTCGGCTGTCCAGGCCGAGCGAAGCTCGGCAGAGGTGTGTACCTTGCATAAACATAGCTGAGCTCCGCTCAGCCGGACAGCCGAGGGCGGCTGTCCCCACGTGGTCCCCGGTCCGCCTTCATCGCCCAGCCCCACAGTAGCGCCGGCAGCAGCATGATGATTCCGGTCGCTGACGCCACTACTTGCGCCGAAACTCCGCGATCCAGAAAGATCCCGCAGACGTAAGCACCAATCGGCAATGGTCAGCATGGAGAAACCCAGGTCGGCGGAGAACACGCGGCCGCGGAAACGGTCCTCGGTGTTCAACTGCAGGATGGTCGTGGAAAAGACCCAGACCGTCGATCCGCCGCAGTGCGCCAGCACGATGAACCCGCACGCCACCCATATATTCGGCGACCAGCCCAGGCCGAAATATCCGACGCCAATCGTGAGATACCCAAGCAAAATGCCCAGCTGAAGCCTCCGGCCCGATTGACCCGCCCAGCGGGCGGAGAAGAGCGGTCCTACAACGGCGCCAATCCCCCGCGCGCCCAGCAGCAGGCTCATCCCCAGCATGGCCGTGCGTTGAGGATCGATGCCACGCACCTGCACATGGAAATAACCGTTGCCCATGACGGTGAAGAGCACCCAACTGGGACCGATCATAAGCTCGCCGGCCTTGGCACAGACTGCTGCCAGAAGCCGCCGGTCCCGGCGAACGTAACGGATGCCATCGATTACCGGCGAAAGATCAATCGCATCGCGGAGGCGCAACGGGGCCGCTCCCTGGGCATGCGGTTCCTCAAAACGCATCCCGCGTATGAGCATCGCCGACACCAGAAATGAAAGCGCGTTGAGCACGAATACAGCATCGCGCCCGAACAGCGCCGCCACGACTCCTCCAACCGACGCACCGACCAGCAGGTTCACCGACCACGTCGCCGACGAAAGCGTGTTGGCCACGAGCACGTCTTCCCGCGCGGCGACATTCGGAATCACCGAAGTGCGGGCGGGCTCGAAAAACGCGGCCATCAGCGTCTCCAGCAACAGCAGCGGATAGACCAGCCACACGGTGGATCGGGAGCGCACCAGCAGCATGGCGAAAACGATGACCATCCGCGCCAGGTCGGCGGCGATCATCACCCGCTTCCGGCTTATGCGATCGTTGATGACTCCGGCCGCCGGACCGATAAACGTCTGGGGAAGGACCTGCAGCACCAGCGCCAGCGCGACCGAGCTCGCCCGGCCGGTCAGCTGCAGCAGGAGGCTGTAAATCGCCAGGGTATAAAACCAGTCGCCCAACTCGCTCACGATTTGCGCCAGCCAGAGCCGCCGGAAGTTGCGGTTGTGGCGCACCAGCCGCAGGTACGAGGACAGTGAGATCGACGTCGATGCGCGCTCGGGTTGCAGGTCCATGGTTGGTCGTTGGTCTTTGGTCGTTGGTCGTCGGCTCTTGAGTCTTGATCCCACAAATTGACAAGAGCAAGTTCCAGCCTTCGGCCAAGCGAGCCAAGGACCAAGGACCAGCGACCAACGACCAACGACTATAATCTTCGCATGCTTGATGAAAACGATTTTCGCAAGCGGGCAGACTCCGCGCTCGAATCTCTGAAGAAGGCGCTCATGCTGGCCGAGGAGTCGTCCGAGATCGAAGTGGAAGACCAGTCTGGCGCGCTGCACGTTTCGTTCGATGACCGCAGCAAGTTCGTCATCTCTCCCAACGCTCCGGTGCGGCAAATCTGGATTTCCGCGCTGGCCACCAGCTTCAAGCTGGACTGGTCAGATACAGAGCAGGATTTTGTGTTGTCCAAGACCGGCGAACGGCTCAAGGCCCTGGTGTCTCGATTGATCAATCAGCAGTTGGGAGAAGACGTGGTCACGCTCGCCTAGTGTGCTACTTACCCGACAATTTCTGCTTCAGATGGTCGGCAATCTGCCGGCCATGAAATCTTCCATTTTCGATGAATATCTCGTTGGTCCTTGACCCGGCCACGATCACCCCTGCCACGTAGATGCCGGGCACGTTGCTCTCCAGGGTCTGCGGATCGCACACCGGCCGGCACTGGTCGGCGGAGAGTTCGATGCCCATCGAACGCAGGAAATCGTAATCGGGATGGTAGCCCGTCATGGCAAAGACAAAATCGTTTTTCAGGCGCACCGGACCCTCCGGAGTGTCGAGCTCGACGTAGTCGGCCCCGATTTCCACCACCGTGCTGCTGAAATAGGCGGCAATCTCGCTGTTCTTGATGCGGTTTTCGATGTCGGGCAGGATCCAATACTTCACGTGGTTATGTAATTTGGCGCCGCGATGCACCAGGGTCACGCGCGCCCCGTGCCGCCAGAGATCGAGGGCCGAGATGGCAGCGGAGTTCTTGCCGCCGATGACCACCACATCCATGTCGAAAAACGGGTGGGGCTCGCGATAGTAGTGAAAAACCTTGGAGAGGTCTTCGCCGGGAATATTCAGCGGGTTGGAAAGATCGTAGTAGCCGGTCGAGACAATCAGCTTGCGGGTGCGGTAGTCGTAAATGCGGCCCAGACCATCGGTGGCCGTGATATGAAAGTCATCATCACTCCCGGTCACGGTTTTGACCCACTGATACTGCCTGATATCGAGATGATAGTGCTCGGTGACCTTGCGGTAGTATTCGAGCGCTTCCTCGCGCGTGGGTTTCTGGTGGGCGGTGCTGAAGGGAATGTCGCCGATTTCCAGCAACTCGGGCGTGGTGAAGAACGACATGTTGGCGGGATAGTGATAGATGGAATTGACCACGCATCCCTTGTCGATGGCCATGACCTTGAAGCCGGCACGCTGGGCTTCGATGGCGCAGGCCAGGCCGGTGGGCCCGGCGCCGATCACGATCACATCGGCACTCGTGTCGGGTCCGCTTTTCATCTGCGGGCGCGGAAGGGTGTCGGGAATCTGCTGGGTCGCGCGGAGCTCTGTTTCGTCGCCAAATCGTTGGTCTCGCTGGGTAAATCCGGGCGGACCACGAGTGAATACGCGGTCCCTGAAAGGTAACGATTCTAGCATGCAGCCACTGCGGGACGGATCTCACTGCCTGGCCGTCCCCAAAGTAAAGTTCTTGGCTTTAAAATATCGCAATGCAAATTCAATCATAGGAGATCAAATCATGCCGGGAGTTCAAGCAGGGGCACCACCTTCCCCGCAGCTGTTCTTTGAGACGGTCACCGCCTTTCATAAGACCGAAGCCTTGAAGGCGGCCATTCAGCTTGAAATCTTTACCGCCATCGGCGAGGGTAACCAGTCGGCGGCGGCCATCGCCCGCCGCTGCCAGACTGCGGAACGTGGCACACGCATCCTGTGTGACGCCCTGGTGATCATGGGTTTCCTCAAGAAAGACGCTTCCAGCTACAGCCTTACTCCCGACTGAGCTGTCTTTCTCGACCGGAAATCACCCGCCTATCTGGGCAGTGCCATCCAGTTTCTGGTGGCTCCGCAGGCGCTGGAGGGGTTCCAGAAACTCGCGGCTGCGGTTCGCAAAGGCGGCACCGCGGTAGATCACGACAGCACCGAGCCGGAACACCCCATGTGGGTGGATTTCGCTCGCGGCATGGCGCCCATGATGAAGATGCCTGCGGAAATGATTGCGAAACTCTTAAAGGCGGATGAAGGACAAAAGTGGAAGGTCCTGGGGCTGGCCGTGGGCCATGGATTGTTCGAGATCACCCTCGCCCGGCACAACCCCAACGCCGAGGTATGGGGCGTGGATTGGCCGAACGTGCTCGAAGTCGCCCGCGACAATGCTGCGGCAGCCGGCGTTTCCGGCCGTTACCACACCATTCCAGGCAGCGCTTTTGATGTGGAATACGGCAACGACTATGACCTCGTGATGATCACGAACTTCCTCCATCACTTTGACGTGTCCACCTGTGAGAAGCTGCTGGCCAAGGTAAATGCCTCGCTCAAGCCGGGTGGACGCGCGGTGATTCTGGAATTTGTTCCCAACGAGGACCGGGTTTCTCCTCCCGTCCCCGCACAATTCAGTTTGACCATGCTGGCGGGAACTCCCGGCGGCGAGGCCTACACCTTTGCTGAACTTCAACGTATGTTGCGAAGCACCGGCTACAGCTCTGTCGAAAATCATCCCTTGCCACCGACATTCTTCAGCGTGGTGATTGGGACAAAATAGCCCACGGTTTTCTTTGCGCCCTTTGCGGGTTTTCTTCGCGACCTCTGCGGTCAAGATCTTTAACCTCAGAGGGCGCAAAGGAGCCGCCAGGAACGCAAAGGTGTCTGGCCTCCGGTAGCGCCCGCTCGTCCGCGCTATAATTCCCGGTTGCTCAAATCCACATCGACCGGTCAGGAACCCGACATGGCAGCGCCCGCCAAACCGAAGACGCGCACTGAATCCGACAGCATGGGCCAAATCGACGTCCCGGCCCACGTCTATTGGGGCGCGCAAACCCAACGTTCGCTCCTGCACTTCAACATTGGCCGCGACACCATGCCGCCGGAGTTGATCCGCGCTTTTGGCATCCTGAAAAAGGCATGTGCGCTGGTGAACCAGGACCTGGGCAAGCTTCCCGCCGACAAGGCCAAACTTATCGTGCAGGCCGCCGACGAAGTCATCGCCGGCAAACTCGACGACCAGTTCCCGCTGCGCATCTGGCAGACCGGTAGCGGCACCCAGACCAACATGAACGTCAACGAGGTCATCGCCAACCGCGCCATCGAACTGGCGGGCGGCGAACTGGGATCGAAGAAGCCCATTCATCCCAATGACGACGTCAATATGTCGCAGTCCTCCAACGACACGTTCCCCACGGCCATGCACATCGCGGCCGCGGAGCGCGTGAAGAACGCCCTGATTCCCGCCATCCAGACAGTGCACGATGCCATTGCGGCCAAGGCCAAAGAATTCAGCGACATCGTCAAGATCGGACGCACCCACCTGCAGGACGCCGTCCCGCTGACTTTCGGACAGGAATTCGGCGGCTGGGCCAGCCTGCTGGAGCGGGACATCAAGCGCCTGCAGCAGGCGCTCGACGGGCTTTACGATCTCGCCATCGGCGGGACCGCGGTAGGCACCGGCTCTAAACGCACATCCGGAATTCGCCGAGCGCGCGGCAAAAAAGATCGCCGACCTTACCGGGCTTCCCTTCCGCTCTCATCCCAACAAATTCGCCGCGCTTTCAGCGCACGATGAACTCGTCTTTGCCCAGGGCGCGATGGAAACCCTGGCCGCCTCGCTGATGAAGATTTCGAACGACATCCGCTGGCTGGCTTCCGGCCCGCGTTCCGGCCTCGGCGAACTCATCATCCCGGAGAACGAGCCTGGCTCGTCCATCATGCCCGGCAAGGTGAACCCCACGCAGTGCGAAGCCATGACCATGGTCTGCGTGCAGGTTCACGGCGCCACCGCAGCCGTCGGTTTCGCCGGCTCGCAAGGCAACTTCGAGCTGAACGTTTACAAGCCGGTGATGATCTACAACTTTCTGCATTCCGTCACGTTGATCACCGACGCCTGCCACGGATACGTCGAATACATGATCAAGGGCATCGAGGTAGATCGCGCCAAAGTGGACGCGAATCTCAAGAACTCGTTGATGCTGGTGACTGCACTGACCCCAAAGATCGGCTACGACAAAGCCGCCAAAATTGCGCACACCGCCCACGTCGAAAACAGCAGCCTGCGCGAGGCGGCATTGAAGTTAGGCTATCTCACCGGCGAGCAGTTCGATCAGTTGATGCAGCCGGAGAGAATGACGCGGCCGTAGCAGACCCTACTGATGATGCAGGGTAAAACTGAGCAACGCTGGGGTTTGATTATGGAGAATTCATGAGTGCCGACGACAAGTACCTGCTCGAGCAGATTGTCTCGCAAGAACACCAGAAGAACGCACCAAAACTTAAGGAAGACGAGTACTTCGAGATTTTCTCCGCCGAGCAGATCTTGAAGATGGGGGCTTTCGACCTCGATCCTGAACAGGTCCGTTCTGGCATTGTGGGGCAGGTACAACCCGATGGCGGGGTTGATTCACTCTACCTGTTCGTTAATCGAAAGCTCATTCGAGAAGACACGGACCTAGCGCAATTCAAGGGGCAGCAGTTGGCTATTGAACTGCTAGTCACTCAATCGAAAAATTCTGCTGGATTTCAGGAAGTCGTGATCACGAAGCTGAAGGATTTCACCGAACACTGTTTGAGATTGAACTCTGATCTATCAAAGGCTCCGAGGCAGCTATACAGCCAATCTCTTCTCGACGTCGTGGAGCGCTTTCATACTATTTACAAGGCTGCGCTTTCCTTCCGGCCATCACTATCGATACGGTATTACTATGCAGGTCTTGGGGAACAAATTGCGAACAATGTAGAGGTACGCCGCGACCTGCTGCTAGAGAAGTGCAAAGACCTCTTTTCTACTGCTGACTGCTCGTTTGAATTTGTTGGGGCGAAGAAGCTCCTTTCTTGGTTTCAGCGAGCTCCGACCAAGACCACGACCCTGGAAACGAACAAAAGTATGAACTGGTCCGGCTTCGGGACCGCATACGTGTGCTTGGTGCCACTACGCAAGTTCTATGAGTTCATCACGGACAGCGACAAGAGCGCTGCGCTTCGAGGTCACATTTTTGAGGCCAACGTACGTGATTACCAAGGTCAGGTGGCTGTCAACAAGGAGATAAGAACGAGCCTCGCTGCATCAGGGTGCGAGGAATTCTGGTGGCTCAACAATGGAATAACTGTCATTGCATCGAAAGTAACCGCCAGCGGGGATACCTTTTCCATCACCGATCCTCTAATCGTCAATGGCCTTCAAACCTCGTACGAGATATATAGTCACTTTCGACAACCTAACGTCGCCGACGACAAACGCACCATTCTCGTAAGAATAATTGAGAATAATGTCCCCCAAAGTGTCGACCGAATTATCAAAGCCACAAACAGTCAGACATCAATTCCCAGAGTTTGGCTGCATGCCACCGAGGATATCCACCGCAAAATCGAGTCTGCCCTGCGCGCAGTGGACCTTTACTACGACCGAAGGAAGAACTATCACCGGAATCAGGGCGTGCCGGCGACAAAGATCGTTACTATTCCATACCTCGCACAGGCATTAGCCACGATTGTTCTTCAGAAGCCAGATGATGCGCGCGCTAGACCCACGACAGTTGCGGAGCGTAATTACGAACAGCTCTTCTCCGACAAGTTTCCCGTAGCTTTGTACGGAAAATGCGCCCTGATACTGAAACATGCTGACGAGTTTCTGGACGGGGTGGACATAGAGAACGGCCAGAGGCTAAATATCCTTTTTTATCTGGCTATGTATGCCACTTGCGTCAGTCTCAAATCGGCAAAGCCTCGGCGACCCACGATAGCTGCTCTAGATGTGGCAAATATAACGGAGCCAATCTTGCAGGAAAGCTATAAGCATGTGAGCGAGAGGTACATGGCGCTTGGCGGTGACGACAAGGTGGCGAAAGGAACCGCCCTTCTAGAAACATTAAAGAGAGACTTGAAGGAGAAGTTTGCCGCCAGCAGAAGGAAGAACCGGCAAACGCCGGCCTGACGGGCTAAGGTGCTGTCTGATCACTTCTTGTACTTCGTAAGCCACTTTCGCACCCAGCGCTCTTCGTTGACACTGCGGGGACGGCTGACGTCTCTCCTGGCTTGGAGGATCTTTGAAAAGCGAGCTAGTCCACTTTGGCTGGGCTCAGTTCAGCGATGCCTCTGGTGTCCTGGGCGCGTACGCCTGAGCTCGCCTTCTTCATGGTCGTAATCGCCACCACGCTCACCAAAACCAGCAGCGTCCCCAGCAGCGTACGCGCCCCCACCGCCTCCCCGCCCAGGAAATATCCTAACGCCACTGCCACCACCGGATTGACGTACGCATAAGTGCCGACTTTCGTCGGTGACTCCCAATGCAGCAGCCAGACATACGCAGTGAAGCCTACGATCGAGCCCGCGATAATCAGGTAAACCAGCGCGAACCACGCGTTCCACGAGACCACCTGCACCCGGAAGCCCCTGAACTCACCCGTGACCGCCGTCAGCACGAATAGTTGCGCTCCACCGGTGAGCATCTGTGCTGCCGCGCTCATCGGCTTCGATGCCGGAAGCGGAAGCCGGCGGGTAAAGATCGTAGCGATTGACCAGGTGACGGCCGCGACCAGCAACGCCACCGCTCCGGCACGATTAACAGGCACTTCGCCCAGGGAAAACGAATGGTTCATCAGCACCGCCACGCCGCAAAGGCCCACAATCAGCGCCAGCGCGAGGCGAACCGTGAGCTGTTGCGTTCGCAGAAAGACGATTTCCATCAGGGTAATGAACACTGGGATGGTGGCCAGCACCACGGCCGCTATTCCGGAAGGGACGCGCTGCTCGGCCCAGAACAGGCAACCGTAATCGACTACGAAGATGAGCCCTCCGAGCGCGGCGGCGGCAATCCACTCCCGCCGGCTTGGCGCCGGCGTCCCCCGCAGCCGCAGCCAGGCATACATGACTAGGCCCGCAGTGAAAAAACGCATTGCCGCCAGCAGGAACGGAGGGACTTCGTGGACCCCTACGCGGATCGCCAGGAATGTCGATCCCCAGACGAAATAAATCATGGAGAAGGCAAACAGGATTTTCCAGGAAGCTGGCCGGCCTTCAGTTTCCATCTGGATCTCCTCTAATCCCGCTGCGGTTCGGCCCACAGTTTCCTTCATAGATGTTCCGCCATGACTCCGGGAACCATACTTGTCGTATGAAAGATTCTTATTCGCCGGAGAATTTCCGCTCATGACTACAGCCTGCTCCTGGCGAAAGACATCCCGCTCAGATTCGCCACCTGCTCGGAGTCAACGCCCTTGGACGCCACCAGAACGTGAAAACTTTCCCCCATGCCGGCAGGCGTTACCAGGTGCTTGAGTTGCAAGGCGACTTTGGCGCGCTCCTGGGGCAGGCGGCACTCTTCAAAGGCATCCGCAAATTGATTCGCCTCTCCGATTCCCATCAGAAATTGTGACTGGGTCAGAAGAGGTTGCGCCTGCATGCCATTCTCTTCCGTCGCCGCAGAAAGCGCGGTAAAGTTCACATGCGCCGTGAGGTCTTGCTCACCCGGAGCTGCATACGGATTGGGAGCGGCGGAGTGCTGCCGGTATGCCATCAGGGTTCCACGATGGCGGCCGGCCAGTTGCTCCGGGCGGGTGTAGCCATAGTCCACCGCCATAATCAGTCCCTTGCGCATCGATGCGGCCAGGCCCGCCATGTAGCGATGCGCGAGCAGCGGGACCTCGATACGCTCCCCCAGCCTCGGGATGCACCCCGTAGCGGTCAATAAATTCCAGTTCTTCAGCAGAAGGTGGGACCCACATTTCAACGAAGCGACCGGCCTCGGCCGAGATGCGAAGTGCTCCCTCGGCGCTGAGTATCTCCACCGGAAGAGCGTCGAAGAATTCGTTCGCGAACACGATCACCGGAACCTCGGGGCTAGAGCCCGCTCGTCCATGGCATTGTTTGGCACGGCTGAAGTCGTGCCTTCCAGTGTCCCATCCGTCGGAAGGTAGAAGCTTTCGGCAATGTCGCGGGAGGGCCGAGCCGTAGCCGCGCCGCCCGACGCTTCGCGCGAACCAGGGCTTTCGCACCTGAAGGCCTTCGTTGGCACCCTCCGAGACTGAAGACGCCGTCCCACTCTCCAGAAACCTGGTCGAGCACGCCCCGAAGGCGCTCTCGCAATTTGGGTGAGCGTTCCGCCAGTGAATAATGCAGAGCGTGAAAAAACGAAGGAAACTTCTTCTCCGACCAGGTCAGCACGTCCAGCGCAAACAATCCGCGGCCGGGGCCCAGTTCCAGGATTTCAATCTGCGGTGGTGATCCCAGCGCCCGCCATATTTCGTCAAACTGCCGTGCCAGAAGACGTCCAAAAACCGCGTTCACATCACTCGCCGTGTAAAAATCCCCGGCCTTGCCGAATTGCTCCGCATTCCGCGAATAGTAGCCCAGGTCAGCATGGTAGAGACACAACTCCATGTAACGCGAAAACGGGATGGGCCCGTGCTCGCCGATCTCCTCGTTCGATGATCTGGCGCAGGCTCACAGGCCCTTTCGTTGCCGGTCCGCCCGGTCCTGGGGCGTGCGGATAAACATTTCGACGATGTAGTCGTGCAGGCAGTCATAGAGCTGCCGCTGAAATCCCCACTCGAACTGCGGGATGATCCAGGTCCCGGGGATGAAGTTCGAAGTAGTAGGTATGCACCGGGACCGGCGGATTCCTGAAGTCGATGATGACTTCCACCGCCTCGCCCTTGGCCCGGGCAGAAAAATCGAGCAGGGGGTGCTCGTAAAGTTTCAGTTGCGCCAGCACACGCTCAAGCCGCGGGTTCGGGTCAGTCACCCAATGATTCTATCGTGTGTGGGGCGGGCGCCCTCGCCCGCCGCTTTGACGACAGCGGAAAAGACGGTTTCGGGTTTCGGGTTTCGGGTTTCTGGTTCGGCTTTCGGGTTTCGAGGTCCGACGCCCGACGCTCAAGTCCGACTTCGGACGCTCGCTACTCGTATCCCAGCGCTTCGATGGGATCGAGCTTCGCTGCTTTGATAGCGGGCAGCATGCCGCTGACGATGCCCACGAAGCTGAGAATGCCGGTGGACCAGATGAGGGTAGCGGCGTCGATGGTCAGGTGAATATCGCCTTCGTCGGCGCCTTCCTGAAATGCGCTCCACAGGGTCAGCGAGGGCACGGACCAGGAGACCAGATAGGCAAAAGCCACGCCCAGGAACCCTCCCAGCGCTGTGATGACCATGGCTTCCGCCAGGAACTGGAAAAGGATGTGCCAGCGATGCGCGCCCAGGGCCTTTTCGACGCCGATCTCCCGGGTGCGTTGGGTCACCGAAACCAGCATGATGTTCATCAGCCCGACGCCGCCGATCCCCAGCGTGAGCAGGCCGATGAAGCCGAGCAGAATCTTGATACCTGTCGTGATCACGCGCAGGTCGAGCAAGTCAGAAAAGACATCAAACACAAAAACGGCGCGCTCGTCTTTGGGATCAAAGTTGTGATGGAATGCCATGGAGTTCCGCAGCGCCTTTACCACCTTGGCGTTGTCGCCTTCGTATTCCATGACAATCGAGTTCAGGTAGTAGGTGTCTTTCAGATCGCTCATGGCGCTGAAGGGCACGTAGATGTGCTCGTTCAGGTTGTCGTCGCTGTTGTTGATGACGTGTTTCAGTATGCCGACGATCTGGTACGAGATGCCGTCCACCCGAATGCTCTCGCCGATCGCGTTCTGGCCGGAAAAGAGTTTCTTCTTGGCGTCGGCCCCCATAAAAGCGACGCGGGCGTGGGTGAAGTCCTCAGCCTCGCCGAAGGGCGCGCCTTCCGCGAATTCCATGCGCCGCATGCGGGCATAGTTGGCGTACACGCCGCTCACGCCGTAGCTGGCGCTGCGCGTGCCCCAGGCCACGGTGCTCTGCTTGAATACTTCGGGCGACACGCGCTTGAGCAGAGGCACTTCGTCGCGGATGTAATCCAGATCTTTGACCGTGAGACGGACTTCGCTTCCCGCCTTGGTGCCGCCCGCCTGCTAGCGAGGTGCGTCCGGGAAACACGAAGACCAGGTTGGTTCCGAAAGAACGGAAGGCGGCCCACAGACCGCGCTCAAAGCCCGCGCCGTAGGCGAGCAGCAGCACCACGGTGGCGATCCCCCACGCCATGCCCAGCATGGTGAGGATGCTGCGCCGCTTGTTATGGCGCAGCGCGCTGTAGGCCTGGACTCCCAGTTCGTGGAGCACGGCTACTCCTGCCTCATGGCTTCGACCGGAGCCAGCAGCGCGGCTTTTCGCGCCGGATAAATTCCAGCCACAACGCCGGCGATGGCCAGCGACAAAATGGCGGCCACGGCGGACATGGGCACAATGCGTGGCGTGTCAAATCCCTGCGGCGCGGGCAACTGAGCCAGCAGCGTGACAAAGACCGTGCAAATCAAGAGCCCGATTCCTCCGCTGAAAAGGGTGAGGAATGCGCCCTCGATGAAGAACTGGGTCAGAATATTTTTGTACGTGGCTCCCAGCGCCTTGCGCAGGCCGATTTCCCGGGTGCGCTCGGCCACCGAGACCAGCATGATGTTGACGATTCCAATCGCGCCCAGCGCCAGGGTCACGAAGCCCACCACCCCGAGGAAATAATCCATGGCGTCGAATATCTTGTCCACGCGCTGCGAGTTCTCGATCGTGTCCCAGTCTTCGAAGGCATCTTCCAGCTTGGGATCGAAGCCGTGGCGGCGCGCGATGATCTGGTGTATCTCCTCTTTGGACTGCAGGTGGGCGGCCTTGTTCAACGGGCGGTAGTTGATGAAGGAAAGCGCGCCTTCCGAGTTCTGCTGCTTCAGGGGAAACAGGTTGCGCATGGTCTCAACCGGCACGAAGATGCGCGCGTTGGTCCCGTTGTTGCCATCTTTCCCCACCTTGGCCAGCACTCCGATCACGTCAAAGCGAATGCCGTTCAGCAGCATGGTTGCGCCCACGGCGGGACGTCCGGGGAAGACATTCTTCAGCAGCTCCCATCCGACCACCGCCACCCGCCGGTGCTCGTTGTTGTCCTCGTCGTTTAGCCAGCGGCCGGTTCCGACCGGCACGGTGCGAATCTGGTTATATTCCGGACTCACTCCAAATACCTGGCCATTGGTCGAACCGTAGTCGCTGACCGCGCGTATGTCCTCGCGGTTGACCACGGGCGACAGCGCGCGCAAGGTGCGGGCGCTCTTTGCGGATGGCCAGGTAATCTTCGTAGGTAAAGTGATAGGTCTGGCCGGATTGCAGATTGCCCGCGACCGCCGGAATCCTTCCCGGAAAGATGAACATGATGTCCTGGCCGAGGGTCGCCAGGTTGCGCACCTGTCCGCTGCGAAAGCCTTCTCCCAAACCTACCAGCAGCAGCAGCGAGCCCACGCCCCAGGCAATGCCGAACATGGTCAGGAATGAGCGCAGCTTGTGCGCCCACAGGGTCGCCAGGGATTGGCGGACAATCTCAAAAAGCACGTTCATAAGCTTATCGCTCTGCTGCCGGTCCAGGGAAGGATGGGTTAATGCCCGGGCCCCGCCCGCCACCACCTGATGTCTATTACGCCATCGCAGGCCGGCAGGTTCCCACTATTTCGCTCTCGGCTCTCCGTTCTTTAGACCCTGCTGAATGCGAAAGGATAGCCCCCATTTTTCGCTGCCGCCCGCCGGAACCAGGGCTGCTAACCAGGTTGGGAGAGATGCGTCTAAACGACCGTTCTGATTCGTCCCGGC
This sequence comes from Terriglobia bacterium, assembly GCA_963801595.1. Classification (GTDB taxonomy): domain Bacteria; phylum Acidobacteriota; class Terriglobia; order Terriglobales; family Acidobacteriaceae; genus JAIQFF01. The sequence continues at coordinate 84,202 of CAWDFW010000019.1, forward strand.
CGGTTTAGGTTTTCACAACAAAACAACTCAGATTGAGGAGGTTTGCACCGTGCTCAAACTACTTTTTCGTGCTCTGTTTGTAATCGAAGCATTGCTGCTGCTCGGATCATTCGGCCTGGCACAGTCCTTCGTTTTGGATCTGCCGCGCCCCAGCCAGCATGCCGTTATCACCCAGCGCATTGGAATCACCGACGTCACCATCAACTATCACCGTCCCATGGTGAACAAACGGAAAGTCTGGGGCGGCCTGGTGCCCTACGGCCAGGTGTGGCGGGCCGGAGCCAACGAAAACACCACCATAAAGTTTACCGATCCGGTGACCATCGAAGGCAAGCCTTTACCGGCGGGAGCATACGGCCTGCACATGCTTCCCGGAGAAAACGAGTGGACGGTCATCTTCTCCAGGAACTCCACTTCCTGGGGCAGCTTCACCTACAACCAGGCGGAGGACGCGCTGCGGGTCACGGTCAAGCCCCAGGCCACTGAGTTTCACGAAGCCCTGACCTACGACTTTGACGATGTGAATCCGGATTCCACCGTGGTCACGCTGCGCTGGGAGAAGGTCGCGGTTCCTTTCAAGGTCGGCGTCAACACCCACGAGATCGTGGAACAGAACCTGCACAACCAGCTGCGCGGGCTGGCCCAGTACAGCTGGCAGGGATGGGACGACGCGGCCAGCTACCTGCTCCAGGAAAAGATCGATCTGGACGAGGCCCTGACCTATTCCGATAAATCGATTCAGAATGAAGCGCGCTATGACAACTTCATGACCAAGTCGCAAGTCCTCGACGCTCTGGGCCGGAAAGAAGAGGCCACGACGGCGCGCGACAAGGCGCTCACCATGGCCAACGCCATCCAGATGCACAGCTACGCCCGTCAAATGCAAATTGACGGCAAGCAGACGGAGGCGTTTGCCATCTACCGCGACAACGCCAAGAAGAACCCCGACCAGTGGATTGTGCACGTCGGCTTGTCGCGCATGTATTCAGCGCAGGGCGACTTCGCCAACGCGGCAAAAGAAATGAACGCCGCGGTGGCCGGCGCGCCGGACGGCCAAAAGCAACCGTTACAGGCTTTCGCCAAGCGCCTGGAAGCCAGGCAGGACATCAACAAGTAGCGTTTGGTGTCTGTGCGTGGGTCGGACACTTCTGTCCGACGCTTTTGAAGTTGGTTTTGACTTTGATTTGTGACTTGGGTCTGACCGCGGCTTGATTTTGAGTCATCGGTCATAGACGCTGAGAAGTCAGAAACAAGGTCAAGGACGGCGGACAACAGTGTCCGCCCCGCAATTCCAGGGGCAAGACGCCCACTGTCTGCGCTCTTACCTGTGGCCGGCCAATCGGGGATCGAACTGAAAATCCAGGGGTTTGCCGAAGCGGAGCTTGGGAAAATCCCCATGCGCCGGGTTCAGCAGGAAATTGCTTTCTCCCGGGACCAGGGCACTCGGCACCTGCAGTACCGGTGAACTTCCAGCAATGAATCCATTCATCGCCGACAGCCCGAACTTCCAGCGGTGGAGGATCTGACCTCCAGTGCCTGGGCAGCGCTGTAAGGTCAACGGGCCTGATCAGCGCCTGGTCGAACTCCACGCCGATCAATACGTACTTTGCCAGCAGCTCCGAGGAATCAAGATGGACCAGCATCTCCAGGGCCGCCAGAGATTGTGACTGAGCCGTGTAAACGATGGCGGTTCCGGGATTGTTCCAGCGGCCGCCAAACTCGCGCGCACCCTCCCCGGTAAAGGCATTCCGGGCGTGTTTTCGTTTCGTGATACGCCAGGCGTTGACGATCACGTAAAGATTCCGTGCTCCAGCCGTCCGATCAGGTTTTCGACCTCGCGGGCTCCGGGCTCAGTGCGGGCATAAGCCAGGGCGGTCCGATCTCCGAGCGCTTTGCGCGGGGTGGTCAGCCAGTTCACGGCGGCGGCCACATCGCCTTCAAATAGATCCACCGCGTCTTCGAATACGGCGGAGATGCGAAGCAGCCGCTCCGATTCTTCCGGAGTCAATCTTCGCGAAACCTTGCGTCGGGCCAGGGTTCGCTCCGGAATTCCGAGAATGTCCGCCAACCGCGACATGGCCAGACCGCTGCGCGATTCAAGCGTCTGCAGGGTCTTGAAGGAGAACCCTCGCTCCAGCTGTTGAACCAGGTCGCCGGGGCTCGCCGCCGTCAGGCCAAGAGTGCTGCCGCCCAGCCGGAATCGTTGCGGCCGGCGCGACGAGCCCGGCCGGGACACGCCCGCTCGTGCCGGTCTAATCCAGTATGGCCCATGATCAGAGTCTAACCGCAGACTGCCACATTGTCAATTATCAACTGCCAAGTGGCAAGACCTCGGATCGCGCCCATGGGTCCTGCAATACCAGGGTTTCTTTGCCCATGCGTCTTCCAACTTCCACCGCGACCGCAACCGTGGCATCATCGGTCTCCTGGCCGCGGATGATCTCCAGTCTTCTCTCGCTCTCCACCGGTTCCGCGAAGTGCATGCCCACACAATTCCGGGCGCGATAAGTGACGCGGGAAATCTCGGTGATGCTGAGGTGGAAATGTGAGAAGCCAGGATGGTGCCGGGACGGCAGATTTTGTCGAGCAGGGTAAAGATCTCGATCTTCGATTCCAGTTCTTCCGGGACGGCCTCGATGACCAGATCGGCCTGGCGGGCGGCGTCTTCGACACTGCCGGCAAATTCCAGACGGGAAAATGCGGCATTGGCAGTCGTCGGCGGAAAACTCCGCCTGACTCCACCGCCCGGTCGAGCTGCAGTGCGGATTTCCGTCTCCGCCCGGCGCAGGGCGTTGGGCAACAGATCCTCCAGAATCGTGCGGTAGCCGCCCCGGGCCGCCACTTGCGCGATGCTTCGGCCCACCCGGCCAGCGCCGATGACGGCGATGGTCTGGACCTCGGCCACTACTGCCCCTTTTCCAGTTGTCCCAGGACAGAATTGAGGTTGGTGCTGGCGGAACGGATGTTTTCGGCGAGACGCTTGCGTTCGTCTGCATCCATCAGCGGAATGGAGGCGCTGATGCGGCGGAGCGTGGTGTTGATGTCGTCGACGTAGTTGATGAGACGGATGAGTTCTCCGGTAGCTGCCATAGTTAAACCTGCTCCTGTTGCCCGTGGTCCAGCCAAATGTGGGCGCGAGCGTCCACGCTCGTGCCGGGCTTGCGGGGCGATGTATCCATTCTCAATGGTGAGCACGAGATTAGTAAAGGCACGAGAGTCAGTGGCAGCCGCACCCGAGGGTGCCCCGTCCTCGTCTCTCCGTTTTTTGGAGAGACAGGGCGGGAGAACCGTTGCTCCTTCCGACCGTCTCCGCTTTTTTGGACAAACAGGGCGCGAAGAATCTGGGAATGAACCGTCCGCTCACGGCACGAGCGAGGACGCTCGCGCCCACATTCCCTTACGGCGTATCACTTAAGTAATGCTCCCTATCGATGTTATTTATGGGCCATCCGGGACCCCAGGGGAATCTAATACCCATATGAGTGAGAAACCTTTAAAGCGTTACCTTTTTGCCAGCGACTTTGACCAGACCCTTACTTTCGACGATTCCGGCTACGTATTGAGTGAACTGGTCGGCATTCCGACTGCGGAATTTGAACGCAAGGCGCAGGGCATGGCCAAACTGAACCTGGTGCAGCAGGGGGCGGAACTGTCTTACCTGCTTCTGCATGATCCCGAGTTCCGCAAGAAGGTGCGGAAGCAGCATCTCTACGAAGTCGGCAAGAACATCCGCCTGAAAGAAAATATCGAATTGCTTTACCAGGTGCTCAAGCACGGAGTGGATGGCTATCACTTCGATTTCTACGTAATCTCCGCCTCCCCGGTGGAAGTGATTCAGTCCGCTCTCGAGGGGATCGTTCCCCGTGACCACATTTACGGCACCGAATTTGTTTACAACGCCTCTGGCGAGATCGAAAGCCTGGTGCGCGCCACCGCCGGCTACGGAAAAGTAGCGGCCCTCGACCAGTTGCAGGCGCAGTTGCAGATCGGGCCGGACCACATCATCTATACCGGCGACGGCAGCTCCGATATCAACGTGATGCTGCACGTCAAGATGCGCGACGGATTCACCATCGCAGTGTCGGAAGCCAAGCACATCTCTCAGGTCGCGACGACGCACCGTCCTCAGCACCAACGCCCTCGCCGTTCTGGGACCCATCCTGGAAGAAACCGTGGGTTGGGAGCGGGCCCAGATCCGCCAGTTCTTCGAGTCCTACGGGATCTTGATCCAGGAGTGGGACAGCGTGCGCACCGACTGGCTTACCCTGCGACCGGCGGTCAAGGAAGCAGCCCAGGCGGTAACTGCCAGCGCCTGAATCCACTTCCCTGTTCCCCTCATCAAACTGACGGGCTCTATCAAGGTGACGGGCGTCACCAGCCGGGGCGCGGCTTGGGTTGCGCTCCGGCCGCGCCGCGCAGAAAATGGATAAACATGCTTCGTGACAAGAACCTGATTCCTCTCTCCCACCAGCACCAGCATTGCCTGGCGCTGTGCGTGCGCCTGGATCGCGCCATTCAGGCCGGAGGAGTCGATCTGGAAGCATGGCAGTCGGAAATTCAGCAGATCTTCGAACAGGAGATCGCCTTTCATTTTGCCGCCGAAGAAAAAGAGTTGTTTCCGGTGGCCGCCCGCTTTCCCGAGCTGCAGCCCCTCGTCCAGGAACTGCTCACAGGGCACGTTTTGCTGCGCGATTTCTTTTCTCGCGCCGCCGCCCGCAAATTGCATGCCGCCGGACTTGCAGGCCCTGGTGGAAAAACTGGCGTCCCACATTCGCAAGGAAGAACGCGAACTGTTCGAGGGCATGCAGCGCCTGATGACGCCGGAAGAGCTTTCCGTAGTGGGCGTGGCCCTGCAGGAATCGCTCGCGGAGGCATCCAGGGCCTGCATTCTGCCCAGCGCCGCCACGCGCCTCCGACCCAAGCAATAAACTGTCATCCTGAGCGGAGCAGGCCGATTCGGAACGGATCGGTCTGCGCAGTCGAAGGACCCCTACCCTACCGCGAGCGCGTCACAGCAATCGCCCCGCCGGCGTGGAACTGACGCAGCACATTGACCGGTAGGGGCCCTTCGACTCCGTGTTTGCTTTCGTGAACGAAAGCAAACTCTGGGCTAAGGATGACAGCTCTGAATCCGAGCTCAACTTTCTTTCATCTAGCAGACATGAACCCGGAAGCAGTTCCCTTCTCCGTCACAGATTATTCCGAGCCGGTGGCGCAGACCTCCAGTAACGGCGCTCCGAACGATGCCGCCTTGCTCGATGCCTACTCGCAGGCAGTTGTGGGCACGGCAGAGAAGCTCAGCCCGTCGGTAGTCAAGATTGATGTCTCGCAGACGGCGAAGAACCGCTCCGGCGAGCCGCGCGAGCGCCAGGGCGGCGGCTCCGGTTTCGTCTTCACTCCCGACGGCCTGATTCTCACCAACAGCCACGTCGTCCACGAAGCCACGCGCATTCAGGTCTCCTTCGCCGACGGCCGCCGCTTTCCGGCCAGCACCATCGGCGACGATCCCGCCACCGACCTGGCGGTCGTGCGCGTGGACATACCCAACAATGACGCACCCGGCATGGTTGTGGCGCCCCTGGGCGATTCCCAAAAGCTGCGCGTGGGACAACTGGCGATTGCCATTGGCAATCCCTACGGCTTCCAGTACACGGTGACGGCCGGCGTCGTAAGCGCGTTGGGACGATCGCTGCGTTCGTATTCAGGAAGGATGATCGACGACGTAATCCAGACCGACGCTTCACTCAACCCGGGCAATTCCGGAGGCCCGCTGGTGACCTCCGATGGCCAGGTCGTCGGCGTAAACACAGCAACAATTATGGGCGCTCAGGGACTGTGCTTCGCCATCGGAATCAATACCGCGAAGTTCGTGGCGGGACGACTGCTGCAGGAAGGCCGGATTCGCCGCAGCTACATTGGCGTCGAGGCCCAGACCACGCCTCTGCATCGCCGTCTGGTGCGCTTTTACAGCCTGCCGCAGGAGACGGGTGTAGTCGTGATTTCCGTCACCGCCGGCAGTCCCGGACAGAAAGCGGGCCTGCGCGAAGGTGACGTGATCGTGGCACTCGATGGCCAGCCCGTAGCCGGAGTCGATGACTTGCACCGCCTGCTGACCGACGCGCGCGTCGGCATCAGCAGCGTGCTGACGGTGCTGCGCTGGACGGAAAGGCTGGAGCTGAAAGTCGTACCCGAAGAAGCGAAGTAGTATTCTGTGCCTGTGTGGTCGCGGGCGACTCGCCCGCGAGAAGGCATGCAGGCCACAAACCACGTGGGGACAGCCGCCCCCGGCTGTCCGGCCGAGCGCAGCTCGGCAAGGTTTTCGCAGACATCTCGACAATCGCTCCTGGTAGAAAGACGAGCTTTGCTCGTCCGGGCGGACGAGGGCGTCCGCCCCTACGTGGTTGCAGCTTCTAAATCGACGCCATCTGGTAGAGATATTCCACGTGCGAGAGCACAGCCCCGTCGATTCCCTGCACCTTCGGATTCGTCGATTCGATCACGAAATACTCATCCGGAGCATGCGCGCCGCTGCCATGCCCCATTCCGAAATGTCCCGCGGGCAGGTGCAACGGGTCGCCGGTAAAAACATATCCCGGCCACGATCCGGCGCTGCGCGGCAAGACTATCGGATCGATCCCCTTGCTGCGATAGACCGCCACCTGGGCGCGGATCAGCGGCGCGTCAGCCGACGTGCTGTTCGGGTCGTAGCCTCCGGTCATGTTCACTTCGATGTCTCCGAAACCGCGTTTGGCCAGGTGGGCCTTGAGCGCAGCCAGGGCTTCGTCGGCCTTCATGTCAGGCACCAGGCGCAGATCGAGCTTGGCCACGGCACGGTGCGGAAGAATGGTCTTGCCGCCCGGCCCGGTGTAGCCGCCCACCAGCCCTTCGATGTTGACCGTGGGCCGTGACTGCAGCAGTTCCAGCGCCTCCACGTAGTTGACGTCGTGTATCCAGTGCTCGACGCCGTACTGCTTCATGGATACCTTCTCATCCAGGCGGCGGGCCGCCTCTGCGATCATTTTCTTTTCCGCGGCGGAGAGCGGACGCGCCTTGTCGGCAAAGCCGTCGATGGCCGGCGTATTGCCATCGGCCGAAACCAGCGTCGAGAGCGCCTCCACCAGGTGCCACGCCGGGCTGTCAATCATGGCTTTCAGGCTGGAGTGAACATCTTTTCGCGGACCTCGTCCCCATTTTTCGCCGCTCGAAACCAGTTCGACTTCAATCACTCCCTTGGCCCCCAGCGTCATCGTGACTTTGCCGTCGAGGTCCTGCTCGGCGGCGGGTATGTAAACGCCATGGCATTTGCGCAGCGCCGCCAGCACTTCGGGACGGCGCACGATCTGCGGAAAGTGCGGCGAACCGATTTCTTCTTCACCCTCGGCAACAAACACCAGATTGACGGGTAGCTTCCGGCCGGCGTCGCGAATGGCGTGCAGCGCGGCCAGGAAGGAAGCCTCCGGGCCCTTCTGGTTGACCGCGCCGCGCCCGACCACGCACTTGCCCAGGCCAGGCTTATCGACGATGGCCGCGTCGAAGGGCGGCGACGACCACTCCGAGGGATCGACCTGTTTGACGTCATACATGAAGTAGATCCCGAGCGTGCGCGGGGCGCCGGCGTCGAGCGTGGCGAAGATGCCGGGCTGGCCATCGGTGGAAACCTTCGTGGCTCCCTGGAAGCCGGCCTCGCTCAACATGCGCATGGCGAGGTCGCAGCCTTCGTCCATGCCGCGGTGCTCGGCGGCAATCGAGGGCTGGCGAATCCACGCTGCAGGCGCTGCACCGATTCGTCATGGCGCTTCTCGATTTCCTTCTGAATGACGGCAAGGTCAGGATTGGAGCTGGCTGCGAAAGATTTTCGGGAGAGGGCAAGAGAGGCGGCGCCGGCGGCGGTGGCTTGAAGAAACGTTCGTCGGTTCATGGGCGCGAGAATAATCGCGAAGTGTGGCTGTGTCCAGACGCTGATATCGAGGTCAACTTCCGAAGCCTGAACCACCAGCGGGTCACGAACTTGTCTCGAGCTCCTTCGACGGTTTGATCTGAACCTTCGTGACCTTCTTGGTTCATGCTCTTGGCTGCGAGGTTTAGAACGAGAGGGCGCGGACTCCGTCCACAGCCCTACGGCACCTTATTGCAACCACCGCCACCCTGTGTTAGCTTCTTGAAACAGCAGAGGTTAGCTTGCAAGCGACGATTCCTGCCGGGCTGGATCGCAAGGAAGCGGAAGTTTACAGACAGCTGCATCCGGAACGGCTCCCGAAACACATCGCCATCATCATGGACGGCAATGGACGCTGGGCGCGCCGCCGCCACTTGCCGCGCATGGCCGGACATCGCGCCGGAGTTGCATCCGTACGTTCCACCGTCGAAACCGCGGCCCGCATCGGAATTCCATGGCTGACGCTGTATGCCTTCTCCGAAGAGAACTGGAAGAAGCGCCCACGCAGCGAAGTCGATTTTCTGATGGGCCTGCTGTGCCGCTATCTGAAGGCGGAAGTTCCCACTCTGAACAAGAACAACATTCGCCTGGAATATATCGGACGCCAGCATGAGCTTCCGCCCTCGGTGCAGGAAAAGATGGCATGGGCGCGGGAGGCGACCGCCGCCAACACCGGCATGGTGCTGACCCTGGCTCTCAACTACAGCGCACGCACCGAACTGGTGGACGCCTTCCGCTCCATCGTGGACGCTGCCGCGCGCAACGGCGGCCTGGACCATCTCGAAATCGACGAAGATGCGGTGTCGCAGAATCTGTACACCCGGCACCTGCCTGATCCCGATCTGGTGGTCCGCACCAGCGGCGAGATGCGGCTGAGCAACTTCCTGCTGTGGCAGCTGGCCTATGCCGAGATCTACGTCACTCCGACCTTGTGGCCGGAGTTTCGCGGCCTGCAACTTCTGGAAGGCATCGCGGAGTATCAGAAACGCGAGCGCCGTTATGGCGGCCTGGCCGACCACGCCGCCCATGCCCACGGCTCTCATCCCCACCCATCCAAGACCGGCCGGAGCTGACACGGCTTGCAACTACTGAAACGAATTCTCACCGCGGTGCTTCTGATCCCGATTGTCCTGCTGCTGGTGCTGCGCGCCCCGGTGCCGGTGCTGGCGTTGGTCGCCGCCCTGGTCGCGCTGCTGGCGGTCCAGGAACTGCTCAAGATTTCGGAAGCCTACAAGGTCACGCCGATGCACTGGCCGACCTACATTTTTGTCGGCCTCTTCTTTCTGTTCCTGGCGGTTCATCTCGGGACAGGACACGCCGCTGCTGTCCACCTCGGTGTTTGCCGGCAGCGCGGCCTTCGTGGCCGCCATCGCGCCGTTTGTCTTTCTGGTGATCGGCATGAGGCGGACCGATCTCGGCACCGGATTTCCCGCCGCCATGACTTCGGCATTCGCCTTCGCGTACATTGCCCTGCCCCTGGGATGCCTGGTGCAGATTCGGGAACAGGCCTCCGGCGCATTCCTGTTGCTGTACCTGCTGCTGCTGGTGTGGGCGGGAGACATCTTTGCCTACTTTGTCGGACGTTCTCTGGGACGCCACCTGATGTCGCCGCGCATCAGTCCGCGCAAGACCTGGGAAGGAGCGCTGGCCTCGATGATCGCCAGCGTCGGGGTGGGAATGTTGCTGTACAACTACGCCCTGCCCATCAGCACGGCGCTGCTGAATGCGCATCTGATCGAACGGAAGGACGGCTTGTTCGCGCTGGTGAAAGCACCGTTGTGGCCGACTATCCTGCTTTCGGCGGCCATCAATATCGCGGCCCAGCTGGGCGATCTGGTGGAATCGCTGATCAAGCGGGGCGCGGGAGTCAAGGATTCCGGGACGCTGCTTCCGGGTCACGGCGGCATGCTTGACAGAATCGATGCCCTGCTCTTTGCCGCTCCCGTTGCTGTGGTACTATGCGGCTTGGCGCGTGATGCAGTAGGCCGAAATGCCCGACCCGTACCCAGCGCTCAAAGCGCTCCACCCGGAGACCTCTCTTAGTCCCGCCAAACTTGCCCAATTGCAGCGGCTTTCCAGTGATGCCTTGATGAATTCATTGGTACCGGGCCAAAGGGATTGTCTGAAAACCCGTCGGGACGGAACTATAATTGACGGACACCACCGCATCCATGTTCTCCGGCTGCGAGGAGTGGATGTTGACGTGCTTCCGCGGGAGATCATCGCGAAGAGAGAGTTGTAAACATGGGAACGGAACTTCATTGGGTTGACGGTCCGTGGCCGGGAAGGCTTGCGAGTTGCTGCCCGTCCGCGAGGCGGCGATTGGCTGGAAGATGAGATGGCTCACTGGCACCATAGTGGCGTTGACACAGTGCTGTCGTTACTGTCTCCTGACGAAGAACACACCCTTGGACTTGACGTACGGAAGCGGACACAGTAAGAGCGCAGGGTATGGACTTCATCTCACTTCCTATCCCGATCGCCAGGTACCAGGCTCGGAAACCGAGTTGTCGGCGGTTTTGGAGAGAGTAAGACGCCAGGCTTTCCGCGGGCAAGAATGTGGTGGTTCATTGCCGACAGGGAGTCGGCCGCGCGGGTTGGTCACGGCATGCCTGCTCGTTCGTAAGGGACTGGATCCCGAGCGCAGCGGTGGAGATTGTAAGTGCCGCGCGTGGGGTTGCGGTTCCGGAAACCAGAGAACAACGGCAGTGGATCGATCACTACGCGGCAATTTCGAGCAAGCACGAAATGAAATTCACCCTCAAGGGTCAACCATCGCCAGCCTCCATATGAAACGCATTGCCATCCTGGGATCCACGGGCTCGATCGGGCGCAGTACGCTCAGCGTGGTCGAAACTTATCCCGAACGCTTCCAGGTGGTCGCCCTCGCCGCGGGCCGCAATGTGGAGCTGCCTTCGAGCAGGCCCGGCGCTGGAAGCCCAGGACTCATTTCGATTTCTACCGCCGTCGATGCTGAGATCCTGCGCTCCCGCCTGCAGACCTGCCGGAATAAAAAATGTTGAAGTGGTGCATGGCCCGGCCGGAACTGTGCGGGTGGCCACTCATCCCGACGTGGATTTTGTGGTCAGCGCGATCGTCGGCGTGGCCGGGCTCAAAGCCACCTACGAGGCCGTAAGGTCGGGCAAGACGGTCGGGCTGGCCAACAAGGAATGCCTGGTGGCAGCGGGCGAGTTGATCACCGCCGAGGCGCGCCGCCAGGGCAAACCGCTTCTGCCCATCGACAGCGAGCACAATGCGGTCCACCAGTGCCTGCGCGGCGGACGGATGGAAGAGGTCGAGCGCATCTGGCTGACCGCCTCCGGAGGACCATTTCTTTACACACCCAAGTCGCAATTTTCTTCGATCTCCGTGGCCCAGGCCCTGAATCATCCCACGTGGAAAATGGGGCAGCGCATCACCATCGATTCCGCCACCCTGATGAACAAGGGATTCGAAGTCATCGAGGCTTGCCGTTTGTTCAACTTGCCGCCCAGCCGGGTGCAGGTGATGGTGCACCCGCAATCCACGATTCACTCCATGGTCGAGTTTGTGGATGGCAGCATACTTGCTCAGTTTTCTGTAACCGACATGCGGTTGCCCATCCTGTACGCGTTGACTTATCCGGAGCGCATTCCGTCGGCTATGCGCTTCCCGGTCATGGACTTACGACATCTCGAATTCCTGCCGCCGGATGTGGAAAAATTCCCTTGTCTGGGCCTGGCCTACGAAGCGGCGGAGGCCGGGGGCGCGAAAACGGTTGCACTCAACGCGGCCGACGAGGTGGCGGTGGCGGCTTTTCTGCAGGGCCGCATTGCTTTTAACGACATTCCTGAAGTTATTCGCGAAGTTCTCTCTGCAACGGAAGTGGGCAAGTTGGAATCTATAGAACAGGTTCTGCGAAGCGGACTCGCGGGCGCGCGAACTGGCGCGCCAGAGAGTCGAGCGGGTGGGGGGAGGAGCCGGAGGGTTCACGACCGGTCTCCACCGCAATGCGAGTGGAGTAGGACAAACTTCATATATGTCTGGATTCTTAACTGCGGTGCTCTCTGTCGGTGTGATTCTGGGATTCATGATCCTGATTCACGAGTTCGGCCATTACGCCGTGGCCAAGCTGTTGGGTGTCCGGGTGGAGCAGTTTGCCATCGGCTTCGGCAAACGCCTGTTCGGTTTCAGGAAGGGCGACACTGACTACCGCATCAACGTATTGCCGCTGGGTGGCTACGTCAAGATGAGCGGCGAAAACCCGATGGATGAGCGCAGCGGCGATCCCGGGGAATTCATGTCGCATCCCCGCTGGCACCGCTTCCTGATCGCGGTTGCCGGGCCGGCCATGAACATTCTGTTCGCCGTCGGCCTGCTCACCTGCGTTTACATGGTGCGTTACGAGTACCCCGCGGTGCTGGATGAACCTGCGATTATCGGATGGGTGGCGCCAGACACGCCCGCAGCCAAAGCCGGAATCCAGATCGGCGACCGCATCGTCCGCATCGACGGCATCCAGAATCCGACCTGGGAGCAGGTGATTCCGCGCGAGGCCCTGAATCCCAACCAGCCCCTCGATGTCGCCATCGAACGCGCCGGCCAGGTCCTGACCAGGACCATCGTGCCCGAGGCCTACGGTCCCAACCAGATGGGTTCCGCCGGCTGGGAGCCGAAGGAACCCGAATTTCCCCATTACCGACCTGGAGCCTGACATGCCAGCCGAAAAGGCCGGAATGAAGCTGGGTGACGAGATTATCAACGTGGACGGAAAGCCGATCGCCGGCCTCGCCGCCATGATCGAAAGCCTGAAGCGTACCCAGGCCAAACCAATCCAGATCACGGTCAAGCGCAATGGCCAGCTGCTCAATTTCACAGTGCAGCCGGTTTTGTCCGACATCCGCGGCGATCAACGCTACCGCGTAGGCATCGGAAGCGCTCCCATGAAGGTCTCGTCGCTGCCCTTCGCGGCCGCGTTTCGGCGCTCGGTGGAACAGAACAAGCAGGGCTCGCTCCTCATCCTTGAACTGGTCCAGAAAATGATTCAGCGCAAGATCTCGATCAAGTCCATCGAGGGCCCCATCGGCATCGGACGCGCCGCCGGCCAGGCCGCCAGCAAGAAAGGCTGGACGCCCCTTTTGGAACTGACCGCGGGAATCAGCCTGAATCTGGGCATCTTTAACCTTCTGCCCATTCCCATTATGGATGGCGGTGTCATTCTGCTGCTGTTCGTCGAAAGCATCATCCGCAGAGACATCAGCCTCCGAATCAAAGAACGTATCTACCAGGCGGCCTTCGTGTTCCTGGTCCTGTTCGCCGTCATGGTCATCTACAACGACGTAGCCAAGATGCTCCCCAGCGTGATGGGAAGAATGCCATAAAGCAGCTATCAGCTCTCAGCTATCAGCTATCAGCTCCTGGCTTCTAGCTGCTGCCTCCTAGCTTCCGAACAAAAAGCTCGTGTCATCCCGACCGGAGCGAGCGAAAGCGAGCGCAGTGGAGGGACCTGCTGTTCTGGCTGCGCGCTCCGGCTGCGAGCAGGTAACCGATCAAGTAAGGCCTCCACCGTAATCCACTCATTCTGCATTCCTTTAAGCGCTGACAACTGAGAACTGACAACTGAGAGCTTCCTTTCCCCGTGTTAAAATATAAGTTCCCCATGGCAGACATTCAGCGCAGAAAATCCGTTACCGGCTCAATTGGCGGCGTGAGAATCGGCAGCGATGCACCAGTTGTGGTGCAATCGATGACCAACACCGACACTGCCGATATTCCCTCCACCGTCCAGCAGGTTGCGGCGCTGGCCCGGGCCGGGTCCGAGCTGGTGCGGGTCACGGTCAACAACGAAGAAGCTGCCGCCGCCGTCGCGCCCATCGTCGAGCAACTCGATAAGCAGGGCGTGCAGGTGCCCATCATCGGCGACTTCCATTACAACGGACACATCCTGCTCAAGAAGTATCCCGAGTGCGCGCGGGCGCTGGCCAAGTACCGCATCAATCCCGGAAACGTCGGCATTGGCCGCAAGGACGACAACAATTTCCGCACCATGATCGAAGTCGCGGTCGAGAACCAGAAGCCGGTACGCATCGGCGTGAACTGGGGATCGCTCGACCAGGCCCTGCTTACCCGCATGATGGACGAAAACTCGCTTCTCCCCGAGCCTAAAGACGCGCGTGAAGTAACTATGGAAGCCATGGTCGTGAGCGCACTGAATTCAGCCGCCCTGGCGGAGAAATACGGATTGCGTCCCGACCAGATCATCCTCAGCGCCAAGGTCAGCGGAGTGCAGGACCTGATCGACGTCTATCGCTCGCTGGCCGCGCGCTGCAACTATCCCCTGCACCTCGGACTCACCGAAGCCGGCATGGGCGCCAAAGGCATCGTGGCTTCGAGCGCCGCTCTGGGCGTGCTGTTGCAGGAAGGCATTGGCGACACCATCCGCGTCTCGCTCACCCCCGCTCCCGGCGGCGATCGCACCGAAGAAGTCCGCGTCGGACAGCAGATTCTGCAATCCCTCGGCATCCGCAGCTTCACCCCGCAGGTGACCGCGTGTCCAGGATGCGGCCGCACCACCAGCACCTTCTTCCAGGAAATGGCGCAGCAGATTCAGTCCTACCTGCGCGACCAGATGCCGGTCTGGAAGGGACGCTACACCGGCGTCGAAGAAATGAAAGTGGCAGTCATGGGCTGCGTGGTAAACGGCCCCGGCGAATCGAAACATGCCAGTCTCGGCATCTCGCTGCCCGGGAACGTTCGAGGAACCCAAAGCGCCGGTTTACGTGGACGGCCGCCTCTTCACCACGCTAAAAGGCGACAAGATCGTCGCCGAGTTCATCCAGATTCTGGATGACTACGTAGAATCGCACTACGCCCCCAAAGAAGAACTCGCCGCCAAAATCTAGGAACATTATTAACGAACACGTGGGGACAGCCGCCCTCGGCTGTCCGGTCGAGCGAAGCTCGACAGGTTCTTTGTCGAGCTGGAAAATAGCGGAGCTTCGCTCCGCCGGACAGCCGAGGGCGGCTGTCCCCACGCAGGTTTAGGTAGCGCCGCCGTCCCGGCGGCTGTCCGGCGGGCGCGCTCTACAAACCTAGGCCAGCAGGGGCAGATCAGGATTCGCCCTTTCGTCGTAGATCGGATCGGCGATCTTCGTCAGCTCGGGATAATGTTTCAGCAGCGGCTCTGGCGCCTTTACTCTGCTGTCCTGTCAGCATATTTTTAAGTTGCAGCGCGTTCACTCCAGCTTTTCCTTCGAAGTGATTATTAGTCACTACGTACGTGACTTCGGCTTTGCCCGCGATGCGAACGATTTTGTCTTTCCATCCCGACAGCTCGGCTTCGCTGTAGAGATAGTTGTAGCGGTCGGCTCCGGTGTCGGCGTCAAACCACTGGTCGTAGTTTCGTCCGTGCAGACGTACGTAGCCCACCGGAGACGTGACGTGCTCGGTGGGCACCAGCGAGCGGCCGATCAGCGGCTGGTCGATGTTGCAGAAGGAAACATTCTTCTGCATGAAATCGTTGATGGTGTCGGGATTATCCCAGCTGTCGTGGCGCACCTCGACCACGCGGGGATATTCGATGAACTGGCGCAACAGCTTTTCCAGATATTCCCGGTTGAGCGATGTGTTCTTGAACGAAACCGGAAACTGAATGAGCAGCGCGCCCAACTTCCCTTCCCCGGCCAGCGCCTCCAGCCCCTCGCGCGCCAGGGCTTCGTCTTCATCATTGGGCCTGATGGAAGCGGCCGAAGTGGGCTCCATCACGGCCATGGGATTGTGGGTGAAAGAACGATGCAGCTTGGCGGTGAACATGAAATCCGGATTCACCGACTCTGCCTTCCGCACCCAGAGTTTGGCCAGATGCGGCTTGATGTGTCCGTAGAAAGAAGTGTTGATCTCCACCATGTCAAAGCAGCGCGCCAGGATCTCCAGCGGATGCTGCTTGCGGTGCTGCATTCCCGGCGGATAGAAAATCCCTTCCCAGTCTTTGTATGACCAGCCGGCTGTGCCAACGCGGATTGACGAAGATGTGTCCACGGAAACCTTACTCTTAGATGCCAGCAGACTAGCATACGCGGCGCGCGGCTTTCGGATGGCTCGGAGCTTCGAAGCCGGGCGCACGGGGAAGGGCACGACTTCAGTCGTGCCGCAGGCGAGTTGACTCGTCAGCGGATTCCAGCCGCTGAGGTGTGCTTGTGACCTGCGTAGAGGCCTGAACGTAGAGACGAAGCCGGATGCGAAAAGCCGACCTCAGGCGCCAAAGCGCAAAAGATTCCGACGGCTTGGCGGCACGACCGAGGTCGTGCCCTCCCGCGCCGCGCAATCGTGGCGAAGCAGGGCACGGGATTCCTATTTCACGGAACCGTTTATAGGGTCCTTCGCCCGAAAGAGCTTCGCAAGCGAAGCTTTCCAGCGCGCAAGAGGACAAAAGCAAAATCGATACCCTTCGCGAACTAGAAAAAAAGGATTACAACCCAGTACATCCCGGTGGGATAAGTTCGAGTGCGGGCATAGCAGGAACCGCCGGCGAAAGAGCTGAACTGACCGCGCCTTGATCACCTGGGATGCATTTTCGGGAAGCATCTGCGGCTCAGACGTTGTGTAGCGCAAGACTGCGCGCGCTTTCGGCGCCGGAGTGCGCAACGAATCGGCCTCGGCCATGGCGCAGGCCGTCGACGCGGCTTCGCTTGCCGTCCATGCGCTGCAACCCGGGCAGGTGACCTCTGGGCCCGCATGCCGATCCACACTCCGCCCGACGAGCACCTCCGCTTCGGCATCGGAACGGCTGGGCAGGCTGTGCCCGAAGTCCTGGGTCACATAGAGCAGCGATCCCTCTGCGCACCACGCTGAACCCGGCCACGTTGTAGCCCGCGTTCAACAGGTTTGCGCGATGCGGTGGAGAATGCATCAGGCTGTCCTGGGCCTGGTCCACGCTGCCGGCAAAGGCGACATTTTCTCCCGGTCTGGTCGAGATGGGTTTTGGTGTTGGAGGCCAGGCGGTGCACGAGGCTGGGCTTCGCCGGAAAGCTGGTGGGAAAGTTTTTGTTGCGCGGCCATGGCAGCGGCATGGGCTTGCGCCGCCTTGGTCAATCCATCATCGGCTTGCAGGGGAGGTAGCCCGGCTTTGGCCCGCTCGCGGTTGGCCATTTCCAGAAGCCGGCGTCCGGCCTCGGCGTCGTAGTATGGGGAGGGCTGCGCATCCGCCGCCGGACGTTCGGCCGCACGCACTGTCCGGACCTCGAACCCTGTGATGCTGATCGCCAGGAAAATCGCGAGAGAAGCTGTCAGGGCCCGGATCATATGAACTGTGATCTCGCAGCCCCATGGATGCGAAACCAAACTTCCGCTTTGCTTCCCTCACGCTAGCCCCTAAAATCAATCTGAGCACCTTACGATGGGGACATTACTGATCGGCATACTTCTCGTGGTGAACGTTGTACTTCTGGTACTGCTGGCGGCGATTTTTCGCCGGACAGCCGGCTCGTCCCAAACCGCTGAAATCACAGACCTTGCCCAGCAAACGGCGCTTGCTGCATGAATCCCTGAGCCAGAAGTTCAACGACGCCACGGTCGATATGGCCACCCGCCTGGAGAGCACCAAGGGCGACCTGCGCCAGGGCGTGACCGACCGGCTGACTCAGGGATTCAACGAAATCCGCAATTCGGTCGAAGCCCAGTTGACCGGCGGACGGCGGGAGCAGACTCACGATCTGCGCGAGGCGCGCACTGAGCTGACCACCTCGCTGGCGCTGACGACTTCTCAGCTCAAAGTTGAATTTGAAAACCTGAACCAGAAAACGGCGCAGAGCCTGGATTCGATTCGCGACCGGGTGGACGCCAAGCTGCTCGCCATCACCGACCAGGTGCAACTAAAACTCGACCAGAACATCAAGGAAGGTTTTGCCCAGTTCGAAAAAGTGCAGCAGCACCTGAAAGCGGCGGAAGAGCAGTTGCGCGAAGTCGGCGCGCTGGGACATTCCATCAACGACCTCAACAACATGCTCAAGCTGCCGCACCTGCGCGGCCAGTTTGGCGAGGCCAGCCTGGAACGCTTGCTGTCGGATTTTCTGCCGGCTCACATGTTCGAAATGCAGTCTTCCGCCGGCGATGGCAACGGACGCGCCGACGCCGTCATCCAGTTTCCCGATCGCCGTCTGCCCATCGACGCCAAGTTTCCCCGCGAACAGGTCCTGGCGCTCTTTGAGAGCAATGTCGAATCAGAAATTGAAGAGGCCCGGCACGAGTTCGTGCGCGTGATGAAAACCGAAGCCCGGCGGATCAAGGCGTACATCCAGCCCGAACACGGCACCACCGACATTGCCCTGATGTACCTGCCCAGCGAGACGCTCTACATGGAAGCTATCCGCAACCGCGAGCTGGCCGACTGGCTCAATGCGCAGCACGTGTTCCCAGTCTCCCCCAATACTTTGCTGATGACCTTGCAGACGATCGCGCTGGTGCACAAATGGTACGAAGTCGCCAGCCGCTTCGAGAAGAGCCGCCTGGAACTGGCCAAAGCCCAGAAGTCGTTCGACCACTTCCAGAACCAGTTCGAAACGGTAGGCAAGAACCTGAACAAAGCCCAGGAAGCCTTCGATACCGCGCAACGCCACCTGAAAACCTATCGCGGCCGGGTGACCGCGCTCAGCGGACAGGAACAACTGGAGCTGGATGCGGCAGCGGCAACAACAACAAAGAGTGACGAAGAACCCACCCTGCCCCTGATTGATAAGGCCAGCGCCTAGCCCCTTCCGTGTCATCCTGAGCGGAGCATCTGCTTCGCCTCGCGAAGCAGATGCGAAGTCGAAGGACCCCTGCCTTTGCCTGCAGAAGTATATATCTTGATATAGCCCACCTTGTAAGATATCATGATATAGATCAAAAAAGGGGTCGTCACTATGCCTCGCACCGCAAAGCTATTCCATAACGGGCGCAGCCAGGCCGTGCGGCTGCCCTCAGAGTACCGATTCCAGGGCTCGGAAGTCTTCATCCGCCGCGACCCGAGCCACCGGCGACGTCGTCCTGTCGCGCAGGCCGGAGTCATGGGAGGACTTTTTTGACCTGGCCGACCAGATCGAAGTGCCGGAAAAGTTCATGGTCGCACCGGGATGACCGCCCGCCGCAGAAGCGAAAGCTGTTCTGATGGTGCGTTACTTGCTGGACACCAACACCGCCAGCTACGCCATCAAGGGCAACGTGGCCAGCGTACGCGCGCGTCTGCTGAGTACGCCAATGGCTGAGATCGGGATCTCCGTCGTCACCGAAGCCGAATTGCGCTTTGGAGTGGCCCGCCTGCCGGCGGCGATTCGACTGAAGACTCTGGTCGAAGAGTTCCTGCTCCGGGTCGAAGTGTTGCCCTGGACTTCCGAGGCCGCCCATCATTATGCAGAGATCCGCGCCGTTCTCGAACGCTCCGGAAAGCCGATGGGCAACATGGATATGCTGATTGCAGCACATGCTCTCGCTGTGGAAGCCGTATTGGTTACGCATGACCGCGTGTTCCGGCGCGTGAAGGGTTTGAATCTCGAGGACTGGAGCAAGAAATAGCCTTGCGCAGATGTCATCCTGAGGGGCGCCTGCTTCGCCTGGCGAAGCAGACACGAAGTCGAAGGACCCCTACCCCGCTTGACAGTGAAAGCTTCACGTCCCAAGAAGGATGGGCCTCCCGCGCTTCGCAAAGTACGCGAAGCATGGGGCACCCGGCTGTCAGTGCACACAGGGCAGGCGTCGATGCTCATCCTAGAGAAAAGTATGGCCAACGCCAAACAACAGGTCGCATCGCTTCTTCACAAACTTCCAGAGAATTGCTCTCTTGAAGACATCCAATACCACCTCTATGTTTTGGACAAGGTGACGGCATGGGCTGGAGGATGCGCGCCAGCAGGGCACGGTCCGCCAAGAAGAAGCGGAAAAGCGGCTGAGCAAGTGGCTCACCGAGTAGTCTGGTCTCCGCGAGCGATAGCTGATGTAGAGGCAATCGCTTCGTACATCGCCACCGATTCTCCTTCTTATGCCAGCGCCGTAGTCAGGCGGATCATTGGCCTTTCACGGACTCTCACGAATTTTCCGCTTTCGGGGCGCAAGCTGCCGGAGTTCGATGACGAGACCATCCGCGAACTGATCGCGTATAGCTACCGGATTATCTACGTGGTGGAACAGAGCGAAGTGATCATCGCGGCTGTGATCCACGGCAGACGTATGCTTTAGGACGCGCAGCGCGACTTCTAACTCAGGGACCCCTACGCTCCCCGCTTGGTCTTCAACTCCGTCAGCAATTGTTCGATGCGGTCTTCTTTCTCGAGCGCCGCCAGACGTTCTTCCACATCGTCGGCCGCGATTTCGGACTTGGCCTGGCTGTGCGCTTCGGCATGGGCCACTTTGCGCTTCATGCGGTCGAAGGCGCTGGCGCTGGATCCGTTGCCGGCAGCCATTTTGGCGTCGCTGGCTTTGCCTACCGCGCGGGCCCGGCGATGCTGCGCGATGAGCAGGTCGGCCTTGGCTTGCGCTTCAGTCAGCTTCCGCTCCAGTTGGCGTAACGCGGTCTTCAGGTTTTCCACCTGCGCCTTCTGGTCGGTGACCTGTTCCGCGAAGCCTTCGCTCAGAGTCGCGATAGCTTTCCACCCGTTGCAGGGCGGCGCGGGCCAGGTCGTCCTGTTTCTTGTCGACGGACAGTTCTGCTTTACGCATCCACTCCGCCACTTTGTCTTCATTCTCTTTTTGCCTTTTTTCCAGCAGGTGCTGGTCGGCGATGGCAATCGCTACCTGGGTCTTGACCTGCAGAAGCTGGTTCTGCATGTCGAGGATGACCTGCTTGATCATTTTTTCCGGATGCTCGGCCTTGTCAACCAGGTCGTTGAGATTGGCCCGGACCAATGTGGAAACTCGCTCTAGTAATGCCATGATGAGACTCCTTTTTGATCAGCTATCAGCTTCGTCTAGCTATCGCTGCTGGCTGCAGCTCGGTGTTTTTCGTGGACTTCCTCGCACTCCGGGCAGTTGGTGCCGCGAAAGTTGCCTCCGATTGCGACCCCGATGGCGATGCCCACTCCCAGCCACGCCGCAACGTGGCCGGCGGCGACGCCCAACGCGGTGCCAACGCCGGCGCCGAGAACAATGCCCAGAACAATTTGCATCGACGGTTTCTTCATGTTTCTTTCCTCAACTTCGAATGCTTCGAGAGCAATGGAGGACGGGCGTCCCCGCCCGTCCTGCGTCTCAAGGCACTACTTCCCTGCTCCGCCGTTCGACGGCAGCACGTCGGGCCTGGGCGTCTTGTCGCCGATCTGGCGGACTTTGCCCAGCAGTTCCGACATCGGCATGCCGGACAAGGTTTCGAACAAAGCCGGCACCTGCGCCGCCATTTTGGCGATGTCGCCGGTGATCTTGTTCATCCCCGACGCGTCGCCGTTGCCGGTGGACACGATCGTGATCTTGTCCACGTTGGCCAGCGGACTGGCCAGCGCTCGCACAATTTCAGGCATGCCGGTGAAAAGCTTGTCGATGACCGCCGCCTGGTTGTACTCCTGATAGGCTTCGGCTTTCACGTTCATGGCCTTGGCTTCGGCTTCGCCCTTCTTGAAGATGATCTCGGCTTCGGCTTCGCCCTGGGCGCGAATCGCCGACGCGTGACCATCCGCTTCCGACATCAGCCGCTGCTTTTCGGCCAGCGCCAGAGTTTCAATTCGTTGACGCTCGATCTCCGCGCCCTTTCAGCACCGTCGCAATCAGCTCTTTCTCGCGGCGGTTGATTTCGGCTTCCTGCACCTTTGACCTGCTGCTCTTTCTCGATCTGCTGCACCTTCACCTGCTCGGCGATGACCTGCTGCTGCATGATGTTGGTCTGGATGTCGTAGGCCTTGTCGGCCTGCGCCTGCTGCCGTTTGGTGACTTCGACGTATTGCGCTTTCTTGACTTCGAGATCACGCTGCGCCTCCGCCTGCTTGGCCAGCGAGAGCGTTTCCGCCAGCACCCGCTCCTGGTCGGCTTGCGCTCTGGCGACCGCGGATTCGCGTTGCGCCAGCGCGCGCTTGATGGCGGTGTCGCGATCGGCTTCCGCCGTGGCCACGTCGGCATCGCGCTTGATGCGCGCCACATCGGGCTTGCCCATGTTGGTGATGTACTCGTTCTTGTCGCGGACTTCCTTGATGGTGAACGAGATCACCTCAAGCCCCATCTTGTTCATGTCTTCGGCGCAGGTGGATCGCATGCGGTCGGAGACCATCTCCGGCTGCTTGACGATTTCTTCCACCGTGAGTTGCCCGATGATGCCGCGCAGGTGTCCTTCCATCACCAGGCGGATCAGGCCTTCGCGCTCCTGATCGGTCTTGGTGAGAAATTGTTCCGACGCGGTCAGGATGGACTCCATGTCCGACTTCACCTTGATCTGCGCCACCGCCTCGACCGTGACCGCCACGCCCTGCTTGGTGTAGAGGTCCTGCTGCGGGGCCACGTCGAACGACATCAGCTCGAGCGACAGCTCGCGGCAGATCTGCACCATGGGAAATACCAGCGTGCCGTGTCCTTTCACCACCCGCGTGCCGCCCAGTCCGTAAACGATCAGCGCTTCGTGCGGTCCGGCTTTGCGATACAGCCTGGCCATGCCGCTCATCAGGAACAGAATGACCATCACTCCCAGGCCGACGAAAACCCAAATTTCGAAAATGTGTGAAATGCCGAACATATTGCCTCCTCTTTCGAGTGCCCCAGCAAGAGCCTCAACCACAAAGGGCACGAAGGTACACGAAGCAAATCAAATGCGTTTTCTTCATGTATTTTCGCGAGCTTTCTGGTTCTGCCGGATCAAGTTCAAGTCCTGCATGATTTTTTCCGGCTCACGATGACCGAGAAATACTTCTCCGTCGGAGAGCATGATGCGGACCCCGGTGTTTCCCCAAACGTAGGCACGGCGTTCTCCAATGCCGCGGATGCCGTAGCCGCCCATCGGATTCCACGGCGCAACGGCATACGCCCTGATGTTTTCGAGCGGGATCGAGCGCAGGCGAAAGCCCAGCGTGCTGATCTCGACTCCATGACCGGTGAAGCGATAGTGAAATCCGCTCCAGGCCAGCGCGGCCGCTCCCAGCAGAAGCAAGGCCGGCAAGGCCATGACCCAGCGCAGGCCGCTTAGCGGGATGACGGCGATCACGCCAACCTCGACTGCGGTGAGCACGGTAAACACCGACGCCCACAGCAGCGAGCCGTGAACTTCTTCCGCCTCGACCACATCAGCATGGCGTGGCAGTTCGACGCCGCGCTCTGCTGACCAGGGCAATCACGGTCACGGCAATCGCAGCGATGAAAACCACGGCCAGAGCAGGGAGAAGATTCAGCGGCTCCGCCGTGGAGGTTGTAGTTCAGCATGGCCACGTTCACACTGAACAGGGCGCCCATCACCACGTACAACATGGCCAGCAGCGACCAGGCGAGGACATCCGGCTTGCGGACCCGGGTCAGCGTCCAGGTCAGCGCCACCAGGACGAGCGTCGTCACAACCATGGCGAAGATCAGCGAAGTTTCGCGCGTCATCCAGCCATTGGGCTGGCCTGCGGCTCCGAAATGAGTCGCCATGCGGCCGGGCAACTGGCTCCCAGACCGACCAATACTGCAAGGCCGTCAACGGCAGGGCGAGCCACAGCATCGCTGTCAGTGCGCGATAGAGTTTGCTGTCCATTCAGCCTCTCCTGGCGGATACAGCTTCACCGCAAACCATGACTGCAACGTTCTTGCCGGCCGGGCACGAGCGGGACACTCGCGCCTACATTGACTCTCCCTCGCCTGATACCTCCGACCAGGGGCGTACGTAGGCAATTCCCTTCTCGTAGCGCGTGACCATCACTTCGGTTCCCTTCGCGACAGCGGATCCATCGGCTGCGCGGGCGCCGCAGGTACGCCGCGTGCCCGCCTGCGAATAGATGATTTCTCCCGTGCCATTTTCGCGAATGGGGACCGAGACTCGGCCCAGCACGCCGGTCATTTCGTAATCGGCGGGATCCATGCTTTCTTCGTCAGAGATCAGTACGCGGCTGAGGAAAAGAAACACAATGGTGCCGCCCACCAGGCCGCTGACCACGGCCAGGCCGAGCCCGGTCACAAACCACACACCGGAGAAGCGCGTCAGCAGATACCCGGTCCCGCCGAACCAGGCCAGGAACGCGGTCGCGGTGATGAAGTTGAAGGGCGAAATTTGGACGCCATGGCTGGGATTTGCAGCCTCTCCCGCCGCAGCAGCCGGCGGGTGCCCCACCGGAGCGCCATGGCCGGCAGCAGCCGGAGGCGTCGCCACATGCACATGCGAAAAATGGGGCAGGTGCAGATGCCAGCGCATGCCTCCGGCAAGAAACGACAGCAGGCTGAAGAAAAATCCCCCGGCGAAGCAAATCAGATAGAAATCCGCCCAGGTCATATGCGTCGCCTCCCCGCTTTACCGTGGGTCCGGTGGCCGCCGTGCTCAGGCTGCAATGCCTCGAGCAGCCGTTCCGCCAGTCCCGGCGTATCCAGGATCGCGCCCAGCAGCAGGAAGCATCGTCGCGTGTCCTTCTCCCGCGCCGCCTTGATCAGGACTTCGCTGACCTCGGGATCGCTGGCAAATCGTTCCGAACCCTGCAGCAGCCAGACATCGAGTTTGCCTTCGGTGGTGCGCAAGTCGGACACCAGTTCGGTGTGATAGCCCTCGGGATCATCCACCAGAAATCCAGGATGGACCTTAAAGAACTTGGCCAGCAGAGTGCGCGTGGATTGCGTCATGTGCGGGCGCACACCGCCCTCGATTTGCGACACATAGGACTGGCTGATGCTCTGGCCCTGCTCCTTCCGGATGGCGCGCACCAATTCCTGCTGGGTCATGGGACGAGCCAGGCCGCGCAGCGAGCCTTCCACTTCGCGCAGGTAGCGTAATTTCTCGGCCAGCGTCATATTGCCAAATCGCAATATTTATATTGCAATCTGCTATATCTGTCAAGAACCGGATTTGCTCTCTCCTCAGTCACTTGCCACTCTACTGAAGGCTCACCGCAGCGGAAAGCTCAAAACTTCGTAATGCTGGACTTCTGGATCCAGTTGCCGCAGAAAGCGCTTGTCCTCGGGATAATAGACAGCCCTTTCATAGTCCGGGCCGGCGAAGGCCTTGATGGCATCCCAGGATTCCCAGAGCGAGATCAAGGTGAATTCGGCCTCGCTGCCGCTCACGCGCCTTAAGACCCACACGCCCTGATTGCCGGGAACTGCGGCATACTCCTTCAGGCCGGTTGCTTGCAGATAAGCAAAATAAGTGTCTTTGTCGGATTCGCTGGTAACGCCTCGCCAGATGCGCGCAATCATGGTTTTGAACTCCTCAGGCTGATCGGGAACAGATACCCGGGAATTCTGGCAGGAAGTTGAGATGACCGCCAGCCTGGGTTCATATTTATCCGGCGGCTCGTCTCTTCAAACCGCACGAGCGGGGCGCTCGCGCCTACATAAAAAACGTCTCCGTTTCCGGAGGCGTTTCACTGCGCTGGATGAGACTTACTGTACCCGGGCGTTGTGCTTCTTGCGATAGATGGCGCGCGAAGTGCGGTTCTGCTGGCGGTTGACCTGCCGCCGTTCGGACGCGGTCAACTTGCCGCCGTTGGCCACGCGCTCATTGTGCACTTCCTTATTGATCCTGGCTTCGCGGTGTTCCAGGTGGGCGGTTTCACCCGCTGTCAACTGCCCGTTCTTGACTCCCTGGGCAATTCGGTCCTGCTGGTTTTCCTTGCGCTCGTGGATGGTTCCCGGCGGCGGCGCGACGGTCTGCGCCGCTACGGGCAGCATCAAACCCGCAACTACCGCGGTCAACATAAAGGCTTTGGCGTGCATTTTCATTTGGTTTCCCCTTGCTCCCTTGGTGTACGGCTGGCCCGTCATTCGGGCCACTACTTTGAACACTGGGTACTGGAGAATGTTGCGGGAAAAATGCGGCAATCACAAGCCTGCGAGGGTCTGCCGGCGGTTACTAGAGTCAGTGCACCATGGCTGAATTCCTTACAGGATCGACTCCGCCCGGGCAAGCGGATTGCCCCCGCTGCGGGGGGCTCTAGAGGCTGTGTCGCAACTTCGGAAGCGAGCAAGACACGAGCAAAGAGGCGGAGTAGCGGGCCACAAAATGCCGCGAAGCGGCACAAGAATAAAGCCCACGGCGCAAGCCGTGGGTAAATAGTGGACCGCGAACGAGCCCCGAAGGGGCGAAAGAACGCTAGTGACGCAGTCTCTACAGGCCAACTTCGATGCGCGAGCGCGGATCGAGGAAATCGCGCAGCGCGTCGCCAATGAAATTGAATGAGAGCACGGCTAGCATGACGGCAAGGGCGGGAAAGAGCACAAGGTGTGGAGCGTCGAACAGGTGAGCACGACCGTCGTTCAGCATGGCGCCCCAGCTGGCAGTGGGCGGCGCCACGCCCAAACCCAAAAAACTCATGGTGGCTTCGGCAAGAATGGCGCCCGCCATGCCGATCGCAGCCTGCACCACCACCGGCTGAATGATGTTGGGAAGAATGTGGCGGACGATCACGCGAAAATCGCTCGCGCCCAGCGCGCGCGCGGCTTCCACAAATTCGCGTTCGCGCGCCGCCAGCACCTGTCCGCGGACCAGGCGGGCGTAGCCCACCCATCCGCCCAGCGAGAGTGCCAGCACCAGATTGAGAATCCCGGGACCGCGAAAGGCCACAAAGGCAATCGCCAGCAGAATTCCGGGAAAAGAAAGAAATGCGTTCATCACCACCACGTTGAAGAAGCGGTCGATGTTCCCGCCGTAGTAGCCGGCGATCGATCCCACGATCAGGCCGAGGGCCAGCGACAGCACCACCACGGAGCTACCCACCAGCATGGAAATGCGCGAGCCGTAGATGAGGCGGGAAAAGATGTCGCGTCCGAGTTCATCCGTTCCACACCAGTGCGCGGCGGACGGTGGCGAGAGGCGCGTAGGCAGATCAATGTAAGCGGGATCCTGAGGCGCAATCCACGGCGCAAACAGCGCGAAGATCACGAAGATGACGACCAACACTGCTCCCGTGGCCGCCAGCGGGTTGCGGCGGACAGCGCGTGGCAGCGAGATGGAGAGCGTGGACAAAGTCAACAACCTTACCGCAAAGAACGCAAGGGCGTTTCGGTCATCTGCGTCGCATACGCAGTCTAACTGATTCCCACATGCGAACCGAATTTCGACTTGCCCGTTGGCACTGTACTTTTTATGGTACACTACAAGCACCCGGCGCCTCGAAAGATCCAGCTCGTATTCTTTCGCAACGACCGAGGCGGCGAGCCGGTTCGGGACTGGCTGCGGGATCTCGACCAAGCGGAACGCCGCGCCATCGGAACCGGCCTGTTGCGGGCGCAGTGGCGCTGGCCCGTTGGCATGCCGCTGTGCCGCCCAATGGGAAGAGGTTTGTGGGAGGTGCGAACCGACTTGCCCAACCGGCGGACGGCGCGCGTCTTTGTTAGTTTTTACCGAGGCCGGCTAGTGGCATTGCACGGATTCATCAAGAAAGCGAGAGTCACTCCCGAGGACGATTTAGCACTGGCACGCAAGCGCCAGAAGGAGCTGGAACAATGAGTAAGAAGAATATGGGATCGAGCATCGACGACTTCTTGAAGAACGAAAATATCTTCGAGGAAGCGCAAGCGCAGGCCATCAAAGAGGTGGTCGCCTGGCAACTGGCAAAGGCCATGAAGAAGAAAAAGATCTCCAAGGCACGCATGGCGGCTTTGTTGAAGACAAGCCGCTCCCAGGTGGATCGGATTCTCGATCCTAAGCGCGATATCACACTGTCGAGCCTGCAGCGGGCAGCAGCTCTGGTCGGGCAGCGGGTGGTGATTGAATTGGTTTAGGCAAAGGGAGTAACCCTGCCACTGGGTTCAGTCTAGACGTGCCCCGCCTGCCCTCACTATTGCCCATTCGGATTCTGTATAGATCCGATTTTCATTTCGTTGTCCGGTGGCCATGAAGTACACGCTCTCGGGCCTAACCTTCTCGAAGGAGTAATGTAGCGCAAACCATCGTTTCAACGCCCCTGGCTGCCCCAAACATGTATGGCCCGGGAGCCTCGCTCCTTTGATGAACGGTAGGCCCGGATACTTGGTTCCAGAGGAATCAATCAAATCGATAGTATCTCGTACGGCCGGATAGCCGTCAGGGCCTTGTTTCACATTGATCTCCCTTCGCCTCCACCCGTCACTCGTCGCGCCGGATAGGTCACAGATTCGACCGACTAAGGTCTGACTTGAACCGGACAATCCTGTAGCAGGCGAATAACTCCGAGCCGCCATCGTTTTGACCGTGCTGTTGGGGTTGGTTTCGAAGAAATGGCCGTAAACCCACAAGGCCCTGTCGAGATCACGGGATATGAACATCGGAGGGTCTGCCACGCATTGAGGGCAGATGTTCTTGATACGTGCCAACAGATTCATATAACTGTGGTAGTGGCTCCACTTCGTGAGCCCGTATCTCACATGAGACTTAGGTGGAGAGGCGGGTGGTAAGCCCTGATCGATTGCGAGAGCCGCAACGTGTGCAAACTTATCGTAAATGGGAAATCTCCCGTGCGTGATGAAGAATTGGACAGTGAGAATGTAAACGTACCCGAAGCCCCTTAGTTGCGGTCGTTGCTGCCGAACCAAATTAAACAGATATTGTGGGTCATGGCTTAACTCCGCCGCTATCGCAGCCATGTTCGCTGCTAGGTACGGTATGCTCGAAGAAAAGTCTATCGTTCCGTACTGTAGCTTTGCCGAGAGGGTCGTGGGCCAGTCTTGCATATGCATTATTTGTCGTGTTTCTTCGGACCGGCGATGATCGATTAGTCCAAGCTTCCAAGCCATGACATCTTCCAGATTCCTTCTCGACAGAGGGAGCGGTTTTCGTCAGTAGGGCACACACCACATTTACCACATAAGGACTGGTCTGGTTTCTCGGTCTCCCTCCCCATCTAGCAGCGTTGAGGTAGTAGTAGGGTAGGTACGTGTTCATCCATCGCTGGCCCGAAATCGCGTTTCCCTGCTCATCGAAGAAAGTCATACATTATGCCCTTCGGTACTATGCTCTCGATTGCCTTCTCGGCTTGCTCTTTCGGGTAATTTGCTCGCCGTGAAAGGGTTTTGTCACTGCCGGATCCGCGGGTTCGCCACCGAATACAGCAGATCCGTCAGAAAATTCACCGCCACGTAGGTCAACCCAATCGCCAGGATGCAGCCCTGCACCAGGTAATAGTCGCGATTGGAGATGGCCTGGATGGTCAGGCGTCCAATTCCGGGCCAGGAAAAAATCGTTTCGGTCACGATCGCGCCGGCGAGCAGCGCGCCAAACTGCAGGCCCAGCACGGTAATCACGGGGATCATGGCATTGCGCAGCGCGTGACCATAGACCACCTTGCGCTCCGACAGTCCTTTGGCCCGGGCAGTGCGGATGTAGTCCTGGCCCAACTCTTCCAGCATGGAAGTGCGCACCATGCGGGTCAGGATCGCGGCCAGCGCGCCGCCCATGGTGATCGCGGGCAGCACCATGTGCGCGAAGCCGCCTGAACCTGAGACCGGCAGCCAGCCCAGCTTGATGGAAAAGAGCAAGATGAGAATGGGGCCCAGGGCGAAATTGGGGAACGACAAACCGAACAGGCTGACTACGCTGAGCGCTCGATCGTCCCACTGGTTGCGCCGTTGCGCCGAGCGCACACCCGCCGGAACCGAGAGCAGAATCGCCACCAGCAGCGCCGCCAGCGTCAACTCCAAGTGTAGGGATAACGCTGGGCGATCAGGCGGGTCACGCTCTGGTTGAAACGTAACGACGGTCCCAGGTCGCCGCGCAGCACGCCCCCCCAATAGTTCAGGTATTGCCGGCCCAGGGGAAGGTCGAGGCCGTAGGCATGGCGCGCGGCCTGCACATCAGTGACGGGAGCTCCTTCACCCAGCATTTGAAGAATCGGGTCGCCGGGTACGAGGTGAATCAAGAGAAAGACCAGCGAGACCACCAGCCAGATCACAGGCAGGGTGTACAGCACGCGGAGAGAGAAGTATCGCGGCATGCGTCGAGTTTGACAGCTAGACTTTATACTTCAACCGCTTCAGATTTGTGTTTTTCAACACCCAGTTGCTGGTTTTGATGTTCCCGGTTCTCAGTCTCCCGCCTGGGTCACGGGCCGGGCTTCGAGTTTTTCGATCTTCACCTTGGCGATGCGGTGGCCTTCGATCTCCTGCACGGTGTAGCGGTGGCCTTCGTATTCGAAGCTCTCGCCCTGTCGCGGAATCCGCTGCAGGCGGGCCAGGATGAAGCCGGCCAGGGTCTCGAAGCCGGAGTCGCGCGGAAGCGAAAGCTGATACTGCGATTCCAGGTCGCGGATGCTCACCGATCCTTCGAGCGAGACCGCAATCTCGCCTTCCACCAGGGCCTGCTGCGCCGGGGCAACATCAAATTCATCTTCGATTTCGCCCACGATCTGCTCCAGGACGTCTTCGACCGTGATCACTCCGGCGGTCGAACCGAACTCGTCCACCACCACCGCCAGGTGCCGTTTGCGTTCCTTGAATTCTTCCAGCAATTCGGTGAGGACCTTGGTTTCAGGCACGACCAGCACATCGTGCATGATCTGGCTGATCTTCATGGCTGAGACCCGTCGCCGCGACCGGCTGGTCGGGAGCGTGCGTCAGGCGGAGGCGCGTCCAGCGCATCAGGTCTTTGGCGTAGAGCACGCCGACGATGTGCTCCGGGCCGCGCTGCGCATCGTAAACCGGGACCCGCGAATGTTGTTCCTCGACCACCCGGGCCAGGGCGTCGGAGATCGTAAGGTCGCCGGGCAGCGAGAAAATGGCGGGCCGCGGCACCATCACTTCGCGCACCGTGATGTTGTCCAGCTCCAGGGCGTGGTGGATCATTTCTTCCTGGAAGGGCGGGATCTCGCCAAATTGGCGGCTGGCGGTCACGATGAGTTTCAGCTCGTCGGGCGAGTGCACCGGGCCCTCCCGGATGCGGCGCGAGCCCAAGGCGCGCAGCACCCACCCCGCCGCCCGGCTCATGACGTAGAGCAAAGGCCGGGTCAGGGTGAGGAAGACATCCATCGGCCCGGCGACCGCCAGCGCGACCTGCTCCGAACGCTGCAGCGCCAGAGATTTGGGGACCAGTTCGCCCAGAATGACGTGCAGGCAGGTGATCAGGGCAAAGGCGATGAATATCGCAATCCCGTGTGCGTAAACCGAGGCGTGAGGGAGGTCCTGCACCGGGCCGAGCATCATTTGCGCCAGCAGGGGTTCGCCTACCCAGCCCAGGGTCAGGCTGACGATCGTGACTCCCAGCTGGACGCCGTTGACCACTTCGTCCAGATTGCGGTGCAGCTTCTGCACGATGCGGGCCCCAATCCGCCGGGCCGCCACCAGCTGCTGGATACGGGTGTCACGCACGCTCACCAGGGAGAATTCCGCCGCAGCGAAGAATGCGTTGGCCGCCACCAGGAGCAGGATGAGGAACACCCGCAGCAGCACGTAGGCAATCATGAAGGGCTAATTCTAACATTCCAAAGAGGAATGGGATGACTTGGAGCGCTAAAGCCTTGTAGAATCAGGGTCATTCCTCGCCGCGGTCGCCCAACTCCCTGGAGGTTCTCTGCTTCCATTTCGAGGTTTCGCGTGTCTAATCTGTAAGATCGTGTCTTGTTGATCCATGCGTTGACCCAGCTTTGCGTCTGACCCAGCATTTGTGTTGACTCAGGTGATGAGCCGCGACGATCCAGGGAACAAACAGCATATCTCGTTCGTAATCATTAAAGACGCAGGGCATTATCAATTCAGGAGGCAGACGTGAACGGCAACGGCAGCAGCAAGAAGCGGCGAAAGCGGCTGATTTATGGCGGCATTGGACTCGTACTTGTCCTCCTGATCGCCGGCGGGCTGATTGCCGCCACGCGCGGCGGCACCAAGATCGACCCTTCGAAATTGCAGAAGGTGGAAAAGGGCGACCTGGCCAAGAGCGTGGTCGCCACCGGCAAAGTCACGCCCATCACCAAGGTCGAAGTCAAATCCAAGGCCAGCGGCATCGTCAAAAAGCTGCTGGTGGACGCCGGCGACAAAGTCAGGAAGGGCCAGCTGCTGGCGCAGTTGGACAAAGATAGAGATTGAAGCGCAGGTGGAACAGTCGCGCGCCGCGGTGGAGGCTGCCGAAGCCAATCTGACCAGTGCACCGAAGCCGACTACGAGCGCGCCAAGGTGGACGCGGAAGGGCCAGATGTGCCGCTGCTGAAACGTGCCTACGATCGCGCCATCGGAATGGCCAAGGAAGGCGTGGTTTCCACTTCCGCCCTGGAGGATGCTCAGAAGAACTACGAACTGGCGCTGAACAAGCAGAACGTCGTCGAAGGCGCAGGTCACGGTCCTGAAAGCCAAGATGGCCCAGGCTCAGGGACAACTCGGCCAGGACCGCGCCAATCTGAAACAACTTGAAGAACAGTTGAGCTACACCGACATCGTGTCTCCCATCGACGGCGTTGTCCTCTCGCGTGACGTGGAAATGGGCGACGCGGTGAGTTCCATCCTGGTGCTGGGATCCTCCGCCACCCTGGTCATGACCCTGGGAGACACCAGCTCGGTTTACGTCAAAGGGAAAGTGGACGAGAGCGACATCGGCAAGGTCTATCTCGGCCAGCCGGCACGAATCAAGGTCGAGTCGTTCAAGGACAAGACTTTCAACGGCGTGGTCACCAAGATCTCACCCATGGGCGTGGAGAAAGACAACGTCACCACCTTTGAAGTACGCGTCTCCATCAACAACCCCGGCGGTGAATTGAAGGCCGAGATGACCGCCAACGCGGAAATCATCCTGGAAGAACACAAGAACGTGCTCCAGATTCCCGAAGGCGCGATTATTTACGACAAGGACAAGAAGGCGTCGGTTGAAATTCCCGACACCAGCGCCAAAGACGGCAAGAAGAAGATCGCGGTCAATATCGGCATCTCCAACGGCGCCAAGACCGAGCTGCTCAGCGGTCTGAAGGAAGGCGACCAGGTCGTGCTGCAGTAAGACCAGGATTCGCGAACTGATGGAGGACGGGCGTCTCGCCCGTCCCGCCGGGCGGGGACGCCCGGCCTCCTATTGCGGTTAAGCACTTGACCGCGAAGAGTAAAATTCCCGGCTCGAAACGGACCACGATTCGCAAATTTAGTATCTTGACTCAGCTTTTCGGGAGAAACCATGAATCACCGAAACGTTGTTCCCTCCGTACTCTCTTCCGGTTCCATCTCCAGCTGGTTCATCGCCGGCGTCACCCTCGCGATTCTGATTTGTCTCCCGGCGCTGCCGGCCGCAGCCGCGGCTGAAGGCTCTTTCCAGCGCTCTTTGCAGGTGACCGGACCGGTGCATATGGACCTGAGCACCGGCTCAGGCAGCGTCGAGGTGCGCACCGGCACTTCAGGTCAGGTGCAGGTCACCGGACGCATCCGCGCCGGCGAATGGTTCGGCGGAAATGCCGGGGAAAAGATCAAGCGGATCGAGGCCAACCCGCCCATCCAGCAAAGCGGCAATGACATTCGCATCGGCCGGATCGATGATCCCGACTTGCGGCACAACATTTCCATCAGCTACGAAGTAGTGGTGCCGGCGGAAACCGATTTGCGGGTCCAGAGCGGCTCCGGCGACCAGAGGGTGGATGGTATTCGCGGCCCGCTCGAGGTCAGCGCCGGCTCCGGAGGGCTCAAGATTTCCGCCATCGGCGACCGGGTCCAGGCCGAAACCGGCTCCGGCGATATCGATATCAACCGGGTCAAGGGCAACGTGCACGCCAAAACCGGCAGCGGATCGATTGACGCCAGTGATATCGCCGGCGCCTTTGAGGCCGACACCGGCAGCGGACGCATCACTCTGCAGCAGACCGCCCCCGGCTCGGTGCGGGTGGACACCGGCTCCGGAGGCATGGAACTGCACGGAGTTCAGGGCTCACTCGAGGCCAAGGCGGGCAGCGGAGACATTCAAGCCGAAGGCAGCCCCACCGGGGCCTGGAATGTGCACACCGGTTCCGGCGGAGTGCAACTGAAGCTGCCTTCCGACGCGGCTTTCGATCTGGACGCCCATACCAGTTCCGGCTCCATTTCGGTCGATCACCCGCTCACCGTGCAAGGCTCCATCGGACGCAAGGAAGTCCGCGGCCGCGTCGGTCGCGGAGGCGTGCCGGTCGAAGTGGAAACCGGATCGGGCGACATAGAAATCCGTTAAGGAGTCGTCAGTCGTCGGTCTTCAGTCGTCAGCGGGCCGGCAAGAGCACCGCCCTGACAAGGTTTTTGAAGACTTCGACGGACTGAACGACTGACGACTGAAGACTGACGCCTGCCTTTCGACGACTGCATTCCCGTTACCTCCGTTCCTTGACTCTGCTCTTCTGACAGGTTACTTTCGGCATTTCCGGGGAAAACTCTGTCTGCAAGCGAGGGGAAATTGGCGCACCGTCCGATCATCACGCTGACTACCGATTTTGGGCTCAACGATCATTTTGTAGGGACAATCAAAGGCGTCATTCTCTCCATTGCGCCCGAGGCTGAGATCGTGGACATCAGCCATTCCGTACAGGCCTTCGACGTGCTGGATGGGGCGCTGATGATTGCGCAATCGTATAACTACTTCCCTTCGGGCACGGTGCACCTGGTGGTGGTTGATCCGGGCGTGGGAACGGCGCGGCGCCCTATCCTGGTGACCAGCGATCGGCACCATTTTGTTGCGCCCGATAATGGCGTGCTCTCTCTGGTCTATGCCCGCGAAGAGCGGTTGCATATCCGCCACGTCACCGCCGAACACTATTCCCTGCAACCGGTGAGCAACACCTTCCACGGTCGCGATATCTTTGCGCCCATCGCAGCCTGGCTGGCCAAGGGGGTTGATTCGGACAAATTCGGCGAAGAGATTACCGATTTCGTCCGCTTCAATCCGCCCAAGCCCAAATCGGTAAACGGCAACACCTTGCGCGGCGTGATCCTGAAAGTGGACCGCTTCGGCAACCTCGTCACCAACATCACCCCTCAGGACGCTCCCATGCTTTTTGCCGCCGAACCAGCCCCCTTCAAGATGCAGGTAGGCAAGCATGAAATTACCGAAATTCTGCCCAATTATTCCGAAGGCTCACCCGGCCAGGTCTTCGGCATCCTGGGCAGCATGGGCTACCTGGAAATCGCTTCCAATCGCGGCTCCGCGGCTAAAATCGTCGGATCCGGCAAAGGCAGCGAAGTGATGATCTCACTCGAAGGCGCAGCCGCCGCCGGCAACGGAAACTAACTGACATGTGGCGCGGGCGCCCCGCCCGCGGCCGACTTCGGCCGCCCGCGCACTCCACACTCGCACTATGCGCGCTTCGGCTTGGGATGCACGTAGCGCTCGATTTCTCCTGTCCATTTCAGAAAGCGCCAGAGGTTGCTGCGCTCCCGCCACATGAATTCCCAGAATTCGAGGAAGCCGATCTGCTGCATCTTGACTCCACAATAGGTCTCGACCCGCCACAGCAGATAGGGGCTGCGCCACGGGGTGAGGCGATGTCCGCGGGTTGCGTTCCACAGAAATCGAAGCATGTAGCGCATGGTTGCTATCCGAGTATAACCCCGGCAGTATCCGGTCGTCAGTCGTCGGTCTTCAGTCGTCAGCAGAATCTGATTTTTCTGAGAACTGAGAACTGATGACTGACAACTGATCACTAGAATAAAGAACTCATAAGAATCAATCGCAAGTCGCCGGTCGCCAGCAGAATCTGGTTTTCTGAAGACTGAAGACCGACGACCGACGACTGCTCTTTAGACCTGTTAAAATTTCTGCTCCATGGCCGACGACGCCCGCCAGAAGGCCGAAGACCACTACTACGCCGCCCTCGATCTGGTCGCCGAAGGCGAACAGGAGCGCGCCCTGGCCGAGTACCAGCATTCCCTGGCCGCCGATCCGGTCTTTACCGAAGCCATGCACGGCATGGCCCGCACCCTGCAGGACCTCAACCGCCTGGATGAAGCCATCGCGGTAGCGAAGCGAATCGCCGAACTCGATCCCGACGACGTGCTGGCCTACACCAGCCTGTCCGTCCTATATCAGAAAAAGGGCATGATTCCGGAAGCCGAAGCCGAAGCCAACAAAGCCAGAATTCTGGGATGGAAGCAGCAACTGAAAGGCAGTCGCTAGTCGTCCGTCATCAGTCGTCAGAAGGGTTCTGAAGACTGACGACCGACGACTGACGACTAGAGCTCATACTTCTTCGCCAGATGCCGGAACGAACGATAAGAAATCTTCAGCACTTCCGCCGCCCGGGTCTGCACCCCATTCGATTGCGCCAGTGCCGCCAGCAACAGCGAGCGCTCGATGTCGGCAACGTATTTCTCCATGTCCACGCCCTCGGGCAGGACCGAGCCCGGTGCGATGGAAACTGGTCCACCTACTCCGGCTGCCGCCGCCCTTGCCTTTGAACG
Source organism: Terriglobia bacterium (assembly GCA_963801595.1). Classification (GTDB taxonomy): domain Bacteria; phylum Acidobacteriota; class Terriglobia; order Terriglobales; family Acidobacteriaceae; genus JAIQFF01. Next base: position 120,533 of record CAWDFW010000019.1, read on the forward strand.
CTCGGCGGGAAGTTCGACGTTGAGTTCTTCTCCGGTTTCCAGCGCCACTGCCCGTTCGATGGTGTTTTCCAGTTGGCGCACGTTGCCCGGCCAGTCATATCCGGAGAGGGCGCCCAGCGAATGCGCATTCACCCGCAAAATGCTCTTGCCCGCTGCCGGAGCATATTTCTTCAGGAAATGATTGACCAGCAGCGGGATGTCCTCGCGACGCTCCCGCAGCGGCGGCACTGAGACTGGAATCACGCTCAAGCGGTAGTACAAGTCTTCGCGAAAGGTATTTTCGGCCACTTGCCGGTCCAGATCGCGGTTGGTGGCCGCAATCACGCGCACGTCGATGGGAATCTCGGTAGTGCCACCCACCGGGCGCACGCTGCGCTCCTGCAGCACCCGCAGCAGTTTGACCTGCATGGTCAGCGTCATTTCGCTGATTTCGTCAAGGAAGATCGTGCCCTGGTCAGCAACCTCAAACAAACCGCGCTTGTTCTGATTGGCGCCGGTAAAGGCGCCTTTCACATAGCCGAACAATTCGCTCTCCAGCAAAGTTTCAGGGAAGGCCCCGCAGTTGATGGAAACGAAGGGCTCGCCGGCCCGCGGAGAACAAACGTGCACCGCCCGGGCCACCAGCTCTTTACCCGTGCCGCTCTCGCCGTAGATCAGAATCGTACTTTGCGTGGAGGCCACGGTCCGAATGGTCTGTTTCAGCTTTTCCATGGCGGGGCTGGCGCCCACGATGTTGTCCAGCGAGTTGCGGGTGGCGGCATCCCGTTTGAAGGCAAAGTTCTGCCGGCTCAGCGCCATCTTCTCCAGGGCGCGGTTGATGGCCAGCTTGATTTCGTTGACCAGGCCGGGGGACTTGCGGATGTAATCGGCGGCCCCGCCCGCTTTCACCGCTTGCACCGCATCCTCATAGTCGTCCACCGCGGTGATCAGAATGACCGCGGAATCGGGCGAGACCTGGTGAGCGTAGCGCAGCACTTCGATGCCGTCGGTATTCGGCATCTTGATGTCGGTGACGACGACGTCATAGAGCGCGCTGTCGAGTTTCCTCTTGGCGTCGTCCCCGGACTTTACGGTCTCGACCTTGTGGCCCTCGCGGCGCAGGGCGATATCCAGCATTTCGCAGATCGAGCGCTCGTCGTCGCAAACCAGAATGTTACCCATGCGCCCGGCCTCCCGTGCCCGCCGCCGCGGCTACTGCTTCCCCGGCCTGGGGCAGGAGTTGCGGTTTCGCGACCGGCAGTTTCGCGGACATCTCCCCGGCCGCAGCCACCCGGCGCAAGCGGAGAACGAAGACGCTGCCTTCCCCGATTTTGGAACGCGCCCACACCTTGCCTTCGTGCGCCTGCACGATCTGATACACGATGGCCAGACCCAGCCCGGTGCCGCCTTCGAACTGCGACTGGAAGGGCTCAAAGATTTTCTCCACCAGCTGCCGGCTCATGCCGGGCCCGGTGTCGGCAAAGTTGATTTGCCAGTCTTCTCCAACCTGCTCCAGCGAGACCCTGAGCACTCCTCCTGAACTCATGGCGCGGACTGCGTTCTCGCAAAAATTCCAGAATACCTGCTTGATCTTGTCGCCGTCGGCAATGGTGAAAGCCTGTTTGACGCTATAGTGCCGCTCGATGCGAATCCCGGTGTTCCCGGTCACCAGCCGGTGCTCCAGCAGAGTGAGCGTGTCTTCCAGCAGGGGCAGCAGATCGACGGACGCGAATTGATACTGCTTGCCCCGGGAGTAAACCAGAAAGTCCGTGATGATGCCGTTCAGCCGTTCCGATTCCCGGGTCACAATCTGCAGCAGCTGGCGGTGTTCATCGCTGAGGTCAACAATACCGGCGAGCATGCTCACCGAGCCGGCAATCGAAGTCAGCGGATTGCGGATCTCATGCGCGATCGCAGCCGCCAGCCGTCCCACCGCCGCCAGCCGGTCCTGGATGCGCAGGTCCCGCTCCAGGCGCCGGATCTCGGTCAGATCATCGAAGGTGTAAACGTAGCCCATCGTCTTCCGTCCCGGAACGGCGAGCACCGTCGCCATGACCCGCAGGGTCTTGCAGAAGCCGTTGGCCGCCACGAAGCGCACTTCTCCATGGGCGCGTTCGGAATCGGCGATGGGCAACGGGTCAAGAAAGAGCTGCTCCACCGCCTGTCCCAGAAATTCGCTCTCCGAGCGCTCGAACAATTTCTGTGCCGCGGGGTTGGCCAGCGTGATGTAGCCATCGAGCCCGGTGGTGATCAGGCCTCCGCTGATGGACTGAATGATATTTTCCTGCAACGCCTGCAGGTCTTCCAGCGCTCCGCTGGTGTATTTCAGCTTGACATCGACCTGATGCAGCTTCGCCGCCAGCAATCCCGCCAGGTAAGCCACTGCCAGGTAGCCGAACAGATTCACGAAAATGATGGCCTGCAGAGCTCCCAGCCCGGGATGGGTGCTGGAGTACGAAGGAATCACTTCGAAATAAGTCAGCTCCAGGACCGTCACGTACAGGATGAACGCCAGCGCCCCCGTCAGGTACGCCCAGATCCGCGGCAACAGGATGCAGGCCACGGTAATGACCAGGGGATAGAAAAAGTTCAGGGAACTGTCCACCCCGCCGGTGGCATAGACCACCAGCGTGACCATGATCAGGTCGGTGATGACTTGCAGCACCGACTGGATGCGGCGTTCTTCCCAGAAGGAAAGCAGGAGCAGGTAGAAGATCGAAATCGCGTACCACAGCAAAATGACATCGATGAACAGGCGCAGAGGGAAGGTATTCGGCGTGAGCCGGGCAATCGCCAGTTCGATTCCCAACAGCAGGGTCAGAACAATGATGCGAACCTTGACCAGCCAGGCCAGCCAGAGCCGCTCATCGAAAATGGATTGCATGTGAGATCCGAGTCCCTGGTAGTCGTCAGTCGTCAGTCTTCAGTCGTCAGAAAGAGCTGTCGACCGGCGACTGACAACTGATGACTGACAACTGACAACTGATGACTGCCCTTTGTGCTTAGCCCGCCAGTGTCCCGGAGTACCACTCATCAGTCATCAGACGACTAGTCCTGACGACCGACGACTGTCTCTGTCTTAGCCCGCCAGCTTGGCGATCATCGAGAACAGCGGCATGTAGAGCGAAATGACGATGCCGCCGATCATGACGCCCAACAGATCCGATGATGATCGGTTCCAGCATGGCCAGCATGTCCTTGGTGGCGGAGTCGACTTCGTCTTCGTAGAAGTCGGCGATCTTTTGCAGCATGGCATCCATGGCGCCCGTGGCTTCGCCGACGCCGATCATCTGCGTCACCATGTTGGGAAACACGCCCGATTCCCGCAGCGGATCGACGATGGTGCGGCCTTCTTCGATGGCCTTGCGCACCTTCATCAGCGCCTCTTCCAGCACCGCGTTGCCTGAGGTCCGGGCGGTGATGCTCAGGCCTTCCAGGATGGGCACGCCCGAGGTGATCAGGGTGCCCAGGGTCCGGGTAAAGCGCGCCACCGCAATCTTGCGCAGCAGCGTGCCCAGAATGGGCAGCTTGAGCAGGGCATAGTCGAAGTAGTAACGGCCCTTGGGATTCTTGCGAATCTGCTTCATGCCGACAACCAGGCCGACGACTCCGACGATAAAGAACCACCAGAACTGTGCCGACAAATGCGCTCAGCCCCATCACGATCCGGGTGGGCAGCGGCAGGGCGACGCCCAGGCCGATAAACAGGTTGGCGAAAATCGGCACCACCCACTTCAGCAGCGCGCCCACGATCAGGAACGCCAGGCTGACCACCGACACCGGGTAAATCAGGGCCGACTTCACCGCCGCCCGCAACTTGACCGCTTTCTCGATGTAGATGGCCAGGCGCTGCAGGATGATGTCGAGAATACCGCCGGTTTCGCCGGCTTCAATCATGTTGGTGGTCAGGTCGTCGAAGATCTTGGGATACCCCTTCATGGCATTGGCCAGGGTCGCGCCGCCTTCGACCGTGGTCCGCACTCCGGTCAAGGTCTTCTGGAAGGCCTGGTTCTCCTGGTTGGCCGCCAGAATTTCCAGGCACTGCACCAGCGGCAGGCCGGCGTCGATCATGACCGAGAACTGCCGGAAGAAGATGGCGATGTCCTTGGTCTTGACCTTGTTCATGCCGAGGCTCGGCATGGCGAATTCCTTGCCCTTTTCCCGGATGGGTCCTGGCGTGATGCGTTCGCGCCGCAGCTGGCTGGCCAGCGCTTGTTTGTTGGCCGCAGTCCGCTCGCCGCTGACTTTTTGACCGGACTCATTCTTCCCTGAAAATGTGAAAACTGGCATGGTAAACCTCTCCTCGCTGCAATTCGCTCTTCCCTCGCCTGTGACCCGGCGTCGAGAACTCTTTCCCTTTGCGTCCGCTTCTACAACCCTTTAATGCTTGCTGGGTGCGGCGCCCTTCGCCAGGGGCTGGTTACGATTCAAACCCGCTCCGCGGTTGATCATTTCCTGCAGTTCGTCGGTGTTGCTGGAACGGGCCATCGCCACTTCCAGCGTGATCTTTTTCTGGAAGTACGCGGTCGCCAGCGACTGGTTGAACGTCTGCATCCCGAACTTGTCCTGGCCGGACTGCATGGAGGAGTAGATCTGGTGAATCTTGTCTTCGCGGATCAGGTTGCGGATGGCGGCATTCGGCACCATGATTTCCATGCACATGGCGCGGCCCTTGCCGTCCGGCCGTCGGCAGCAGGCTTTGGCACATGATGCCTTCCAGCACCAGCGAGAGCTGGGCCCGGATCTGCGGCTGCTGGTGCGCCGGAAACACGTCGATAATTCGGTTGATGGTCGACGACGCCGAGTTGGTGTGCAGCGTGCCGAAGGTCAAGGTGGCCGGTTTCAGCGATGCGCAGCGCCGACTCGATGGTTTCCAGATCGCGCATTTCGCCGATCAGCACCACGTCCGGGTCTTCGCGGAGCGCGGCGCGCAGCGCGTCGGCAAAACTCTTGGTGTCGGCGTGCAGTTCGCGCTGGTTCACCACGCAGTTCTTGTTCATGTGCACGAATTCGATCGGGTCTTCGATGGTGAGGATGTGATCGTGCCGCTCGCTGTTGATCTTGTCGATCATGGCGGCCAGCGTCGTGGACTTGCCCGAACCGGTCGGACCGGTCACCAGAACCAGTCCGCGCGGCTTGTCGCACAGCTTGGTCGACGATGGCGGGCAGTCCCAGCTGGTGGAACGATTTGATCTCGAAAGGAATGAGACGGAAGACCGCCGCAGTCGCGCCGCGCTGGTTAAAGGTGTTGGCGCGGAAGCGGGCCAGGCCCTTCAGACCGAAGGAGAAGTCCAGTTCCAGGTTTTCTTCGAAGCGATGCTTCTGCGAGTCGGTCATCACGCTGTAGGCCAGTTGCTTGGTTTCGGCCGGCGTCATCTGCGGCAGGTCCAGCGGCACCAGGTGTCCGTGCACCCGAATCTGCGGCGGTGAATTGGTGGTGATGTGCAGGTCGCTTCCCCCCATCTCCAGCATCCTCTTCAACAGATCACTCAACGAAAGCGCCATAGTTTCTCTTCCCTTCCTTCGACTGCCAACTCTAGTGAATGGTCTCGCGCGCCACTTCTTCCAGCGTGGTCATGCCCGCCGCCACCTTGATCAACCCGCTGCGGCGCAGCGTGATCATGCCGCGCTCGATCGCTTTCTTCTTCAATTCCAGGGCCGAAGCGCCCACCAGGACCAGTTCCTTGATCTCGTCATCCACTTCCATGACTTCGTACAAACCGGTCCGGCCTTTGTAGCCGGTGTTGTTGCAGGTGCCGCAACCCTTCCCCTTTTAGATCTTGACCGTCTTGGCTTCTTCCGGGGTGTAGCCCTCTTCGATCAGCGCCTGCACCGGCATGTCAATGACTTCGGCGCATTCACTGCAGATGCGGCGCACCAGCCGCTGGGCGCAGATCAGGTGGACCGAAGTCGCAACCAGGAAGGGTTCAATACCCATGTTCATCAGGCGGGTGATCGTCTCCGGAGCGCCGTTGGTGTGCAGCGTGGACAGCACCAGGTGGCCGGTAAGGGCGGCCTTGATGGCAATTTCCGCCGTTTCAAAGTCGCGGATTTCGCCCACCAGGATGATGTTCGGGTCCTGCCGCAGGAAGGCGCGCAGAGCAGCCGCAAAGTTCAATCCGATCTGTTCCTTCATCTGCACCTGGTTGACTCCCGCCAACTGGAACTCGACCGGATCTTCGGCCGTCATGATGTTGGTGTCGGGCTGTGTTCAGGCGCGCGATGGATGAGTACAGCGTGTTGGTCTTGCCCGATCCCGTCGGTCCGGTGACCAGCACCATGCCGTAGGGCTTCAGAATGGCTTTCTCGAACTTGATCAGCGACTCCTGCTCGAAACCCAGCTTGGTCATGTCGAGACGCAGGTTTTCCTTGTCCAGCAACCGCATGACGATCTTTTCGCCCCACAGGGTGGGCAGCGTGCTGACGCGGAAATCCAGCTGCTTCTTCTTCCGCCCAGGCTCATCTTCAGCATGATGCGGCCGTCCTGCGGCAGCCGCTTTTCGCTGATGTCGAGCTTGGCCATGATCTTCACGCGCGAGGTGATGGCGTCTTTCAACTTCAGCGGCGGCGACATGATCGTCTGCAGCACGCCGTCAATACGGAAACGCACACGGAACTCTTTTTCGTACGGCTCCATGTGGATGTCGCTGGCCCCCCGCTTCACGGCGTCGGTCAACACCAGGTTGACCAGCTTCACGATGGGAGCTTCGTCGGCCGCCTTCTCCAGGTCGGCCAGCTTCCATCTCCTGCTTCTTCCGCCTGCAGTTCGACGTCGGCTTCGCCGATCTCGGTCATCGACTGCATGACCTGTTCGAGGTCTTCCTGCTGCGTGGTGCCGTAAGCCTTCTCGATGCCTTCAAGGATGGAGCTTTCCGACGCCACCACCGGCTCGATATTGAAGCCGGTCATGAACTTGATATCGTCCATGGCGAACACGTTCGTCGGGTCCACCATGGCGATGGTCAGCGACGCTCCCACCCGGCTCAGCGGCAGAATCTGGTAGCGCTTCGCAGTCTCGAACGGAATCAGCTTGACGACCGACGGGATCAATTTCAAAGTAGGAAAGATTGATGGCGGGAACGCCGTACTGGCGGGAGAGAAAGTTGGTGACGTCCTCGTCGGTGAGGAAGCCCAGCTTCACCAAGGCCGAGCCCAGGCGACCGTTGGTCTCTTTCTGGACCTTGGTCGCCTGCTCCAACTGCTCCGGGGTGATGACCTTCTCTTTGACCAGAAGATCACCCAGCCGTTGAGACATACTTCGATCTCCTATCTGTGCGGCAGATAAATTCGGTGTACGAATGCGGCGCGAGTTCCGCTGCTTTTCGAGGGGAGAAGTTGCAGCCTATCGCGTTGACACAAATTGTCAACGTAACCGGGTTACGGCACCAGTAACTTTAGTGCGTAGGACTTCCGGGTAAAGTCTGCAAGTTAGAGATTCGATGCCCGCAGGAACCGCGCGATTACAGGGGAAAGGCCGCGATGCAAGGAAAAAATAGGAGGGGAAAAGGCGGCAGGGGTTGAATGACTTCGGTAATGGGTGGAGGACGGGTGGCCCACTCAAGCCCGATTTTGGCTTGAGTGGGGATGTTTCGAACTTCTCAATTCTGTCATCCCGACCGGAACAGATCATCGCAAAGCGATGATCTGTGGAGTGGAGGGACCTGCTGTAGTGACGTCAACTGCCGGGTGCCCCACTGTTCTCATGCCCCGAGGCTGCCCCACCCGTCCTTGACACGGCAGAGGTCCACTCGCTGAAGCACTAACAAGAGCCCCATTGCGGAGGATGCTCCTCCTTTATTTTGAGGGACAGAAAGTGCTGAGCTTTTCTGCATCGTCAAACCAATTTCGGAAAGGATCTTTCTTCTCTACCATGGCAGTTAACGCGGATGCTGCACTCTGTGAAAGGACTATGCCTGAATCTCCATCCCAAGCCGCTGGGTCTTTAAGGTGAAGACAAACGAGTGGCACCAACTCTTCACTACCGATAAAGGCCGCCTCGTGCAACCAGCTGCGTATTTCACCGGCCGTATCGAGGTTGAGGCGGTTTGGCAGTGGCCGCTGCAATTCGGCCTTGATGTTATCAAGATGGCTAGGTGATCCTAATCTCGCCAGGGCGGCTTCGGCTGCGGAGCGTAGATTGGTCGCCCACGACCCAGGCCTGTGATTTTGAGCATAAACCCGTTCAAGCAATGGGAAATCTCTATCGCTTCCGGTCAGTCCAACCACATACAATGCTGCCTCCACCGTGTCTAACGGCGAGTACTCGTTCTCCAGGACGGCAAGGGCCGCGGTGTGCGCCAACGTGGCGCAGTCTGAATCGCGAGAATGAGCGAAATAGTTGCTCATGAATTCAGAGAACCCAATATTCTGCACATTCCGGTCTGCAAGCGGTGCGGCCTTTAGGATTAGGGGAAGGGCTCTGGCGCGATCGATTTTCAGCATCGTTTGCGCCGCGTCATAGCCATAGTCATAGTCGGTCAACAGTTCGGTCAAAGCAGGGAAAACGTCAACCATCAGCCGAGCAAGTTCGTCGGCGTGCTGTTGCCAAATGTCTCTTTGATCATTCTCACCTGTCCGGTCGCGTCTTGGCGACGCTAAGATCTTCTTCACAGTGTCGTTTACATCCGAGCTATAGCTCGCCCTCGCCATAGCGAGAACGAGAAAGGAAATAACGAAGCTCTTCCCGATCAAAAGTGGAATATTGGTCAATGCAGTCACCTGGGCGGCTCGGGCTCACCCTTTCCCAATCCTAATGCACTGAGGCTGCTGAGGCTGCCCCACCCTTGCGCTCTTTGCAAGGGTGGGAATCACGGACGTTGGCACAGGGTTCGACCTTGATTGTGATCCTTAAAACACCCCGATTTTGACGAACCCCACTCATTCGCAAAAAGCGGAATGAACGGGGACCGGGCAACCCGCTGTCAATCCCCTCTCCCGCCTCTTTTCCCCTCAACCCATTCATTCGCCGGACACAATACTTTGGCCCACCCTGTCCCATTCTCCTTACTCAAACTGCTATCCTATAACTAGAAAGTAAATATCAGGCGCGGGCCACTTGGCTCGCGCCTTTTCTTGTTTGGGCGTGCCGGCCAGCGGCAAGTGCGGGGACGCGATCACGGGTTTCCCAGTCGCCTTAGATTTTGCCCAGGAGAACTCGAAACGGCTGCAGCTCTAAAGGACGCGGCTTTCAGGAGCCTGTCCCGTGAGCAGCCGAAGGCTGTTGCCGTCGTGATTTAACAGAACGCCCGGCGCATCCGAAATGCGTGCCCTACCCACGCCGGGCGGGCGCACCTGAAATGTGCGCTCCCCGGAAGAAGAAGCGCGGGCCCCATCGCCGCGCCTCTTTAGTTGGGGCCATGGAAAACAGCGCGGAAGTTCCTGCCGGGCAGCGCGCCGGGCGGGACAAAAAAGGTAAGCCACAGAAAGGCACCGATAAACAGCGGGGAGAGTTGGCCGAAATAAGATTCATGCTCAAGGCCGCGGGCCTGGGGTTTGGCGTCGCCAAGCCCTGGGGAGAGAGTGAACGTTACGATTTCGTCCTGGATACAGGTAAAGACGTTTTGGCGCGTACAGGTAAAGTCCACGTATGTGGCGCGCGCTCCAGATATTCAGTAAATGTATGCCGGAGTATCGCAGGCAGGAAAAAGACGTCATACACGGCTGAAGAAATCGACATTCTGGTCGTTTACATTGTCGCCGAGGATGCATGGTATGTGCTCCCGGTCGCGGTTGTCGCGGTTCGCACCCGTCTGTACTTCGTCCCTTTGGGACGCAAAAGGGGTGGCTTGTACGAAAGGTATCGCGAAGCCTGGGATTTGATGAAAGCAGAACCGGACGAATCTGGTCTCGACCGCCTCCCACTAATGTAGGCGCGAGCGTCCCGAGACACGTAGGGGCAGGTGTCCTCACCTGCCCAGTTGAGCGCAGCTCAACCCTGAAATGCGCACTGCTGCCGAGCTGCGCTCGGCCTGGGCGGACGAGGGCGTCCGCCCCTACGTGGTCTATTCCAGGCCCAGGTCTTTCCACTTTTTGTCCACCAGGGCTTTGGTCTTTTCGTCCATCAGGATTTCGTCGGGCCAGGGGCGCGCGAAGCCCTTCGCTGGGCCATTTGCGGGTGGCGTCAATTCCCATCTTCGAGCCGTAGTTGGGCAGGCGCGCGGAATGGTCGAGCGAATCTACCGGGCCCAGGGTGAACTGAATGTCGCGCTCCGGGTCAATGTGGTTCAAGACCTTGAGCGTGACCTCGCCGATGTCCTGCACGTTCACGTCTTCATCCACCACGATGATGCACTTGGTGAACATGGCCTGGCCCAGCGACCAGATGGCGTTCATCACCTTGCGCGCCTGGCCGGGATAAGATTTGCGAATCGAGACCAGCATCAGGTTGTGAAAGACGCCTTCAACCGGAAGATTGATGTCCACCAGCTCAGGAATTGTCAGCCGCATCAGCGGGAGAAAGATGCGCTCGACTGCCTTGCCCATCCATCCGTCTTCCATGGGCGGCTTGCCCACGATGGTCGTCGAATAGATCGGGTCCTTGCGGTGAGTGATGCACGAAACGTGAAAGACAGGGTAAAGATCTTCGAGCGAGTAATACCCAGTGTGGTCGCCGAAGGGGCCCTCGGTGCGAAGTTCGTCGAGGTGAACGTGCCCTTCGAGGACGATCTCGGCGGCGGCGGGAACTTCGAGATCAACGGTTTCGCACTTGACCAGCTCAACCGGCTTCTGGCGGAGAAAGCCGGCGATGAGATATTCCTCCACGTCGGGCGGCGCGGGAACGATCGCGGAAAAAGTAAGGGCGGGGTCGGTGCCGATGGCCACCGCAACTTCCATCTTTCCCCGCGGGCGCTCTCCTTCGATCAACAGTGATCCGCCCGGAAGTACGGGCCATGATGTCCACCGCGGCGCTGGCACGAGCGGGGACGCTCGCGCCTACATCAACCTGGGCCGCTGCTCGCAGGGCCTCGCGGTAGTGTTCCGCACCGACCTTCTGGCGCTGCCAGTGCATGCCGGTGGTGCGTTCGTCGTAAATCTGCATGCGGTACATCCCGACGTTGCGCTTGCCGGTCTTGGGATCGCGGGAGACCACGCAGGGCAACGTGATAAACCGGCCCGCGTCTTTGGGCCAGCATTGCAGAATGGGGAAATCAAGCAGCGAGAAATTATCCCGCTTGATCACTTCCTTGCACGGGCCCGTGGCCACGCGTCTTGGGAAAGAACTTCCCCATTTCAGCCAGCATGGGAAGCATTTTTACTTTGTCCAGAAAACCCTGTGGAGATTTCACGTCCATGAAAGCCCGGATGCGGTCGGCCACCTGGTCGAGTGCGTCCACTTCGAGGGCCAGGTTCATGCGGCGAGCGGAGCCGAACTGATTGATCAGGACCTGCGCTCCGGGATGGCCCTTGATGTTTTTAAAAAGCAGGGCGGGGCCGCCCGCTGAGGCCTGCCGGGCCGAGCCCGGCCTGACCGGGTCAGAGACCCGGTCCCACACAAGCCCTTTACTCACGCGGTCGGTGATTTCAGCGATTTCAAGGACGGGATCAACTTCAGTGCGGATGGTCTTCAGTTCACCAGAGCGCTCCAGCGCCGCGATCCAATCCCGCAGATCTTCGTAGGCCAAATTCTTCCCCCGTTTGGAAACGGTAATTATACGGCAGAGAGGATGTTTGGCCGCTGGAAGCGTCGGAGAGGAACGGCCAGATGGAAATGCCGCAGGCGAACGAACTCGAGGTGCTCATAGTCCCGCACGGGCTGGAGGAAATCATCGCCACGTTCGGAGACATCTACAAATATGTCAGGCCGGGTGGCCAGCTTGACCCGCGATGGGAGACAGACTTCCTGGTCAGGATACGATTGCCCTTCCCGCTACGGCTGGCCTGGGACCTGTCGCAAACCATCGACCAGATGACCTGCCACCGGCGGATGACTTCCGTCTATGCATCGGTGTTCGCCAGCATTCAGCAGCGAGGCCTGCAGAAGAGAGTGGCCACTTTTGGCGGATGTTTTGCTTTCCGTCCTCAACGGACCGGCAGCAAACTGTCCAGCCCACAGCTGGGGTATTGCGATTGATCTCAACCCGGCGAGCCAATGTGCAGGGGTCAGCCGGCGACATGGATGCCGCGCTGATTGAGATTTTTTGCACTGCCGGATTCCGGTGGGGAGGTGACTGGCAGGATAGGGCCCGCGATCCCATGCATTTTCAATTCTGCACCGGGTATTAAATTTCCCGGCACTATGGGCCACACTATCCTCGCATCAGCATCCAAGAAATCTGGGGTGGAAGTATCGGTTTGCAAAATCTGGGTTTGGAAGCCAGTTGTTGGTTTTTAGTTCTCGGTTCCCAGATTGTTGGCCTTGGAGCTTTGAGTTCAATATATAGTGCTTGGGCACGATCCAGACCGGCCATCGAGGGGGATGAGTGAAGCGACGCGTGGTCATCACAGGCATGGGAGCGGTGAGCCCCAACGGCGTGGGCAACGCTGCCTTCTCGGATGCAATTCTCCAGGGTCGAAGCGGCATTCGGCGGATCACCCGTTTCGATCCGTCTGAAATTCAGGTACAGATCGCGGGCGAGGTCCCGGACTTTGACGAGTTGGCCTGGGTGGAAAAGCGGGAGCGAAAACATGTGTCCCGGGTCTTGCCGCTGGCGCTGGCGGCTGCGACAGAAGCCTTGCGAACGGCTGGCATCGACACCGCTTCCCTGCCCCTCGAGCAGAAGCGGCGCTTCGGCGTGATTTTGGGATCGGGCGGCGGATCTCAGGAATTCACCGAAGAGCAGTACAGGTTATTTTTTCACGAACAGTACAAGCAGATGAGTTTGTTCTGCGTGCCCACCGGAGTGATGGGTACGTTGTCGAGCGAGTTGAGTGTGCGCTTCGGGTTGCGCGGGCCCAGTCATGTGGTGACGACCGGTTGCACTTCGTCGACTGACGGCTTTGGATATTCGGTGCGGCAAATTCAGTCTGGGAGACTCGATCTGGTGTTGAGCGGAGGGGCCGACGCGCCCATCTCGCTGGGCATCGTAAAGGGATTCATTCTGATGAAAATTCTGACCGACTCCTGGAACCACGCAGCCGGAGCGCGGCTCGCGGCCGTTTTCCGTGGACCGGGACGGCTTTGTAGTGGCGGAAGGATCGTGGATGTTTGTGCTGGAAGAATACGAGCACGCGCGCGCGCGTGGGGCCAGGATGCTGGCGGAGATTGCCGGCTATGGTTCGACCTGCGAAGCCTTTCATCGGGTGCGGCTGCAGGAGTGCGGCGAGGAACCTGCGAGGGCGATCGGGCTGGCGATGAAAGAAGCTGGAATCGGGGCCAGCGATGTGCACTACGTGAATCTGCACGGCACTTCGACCCAATTGAACGATCGCATCGAGACCCGCGCGTTAAAGCTGGTGCTGGGCGAACACGCGGCTCGGGTGCCGATGTCCGCTTTGAAGTCGCAGATCGGGCATCCCCAGGGAGCGTGCGGGGCGGCGGGGGTCGCGGCCACGATTGTCGCCATGCAGAACGGGCAGATTCCGCCGACCATCAACCTGGAAACACGTGACCCGGAATGCGATCTCGACTATGTTCCCGACGTGGGGCGGAAGAAGGCGATCGAGCACGCGGTGTGCAACTGCATTGCGTTTGGATCCAAGAATTCGGCGCTGGTGTTGAGAAACTGTGCGTGAAGCGGTAGGCGTCTTCGGTCGTTGGCCCTTGGTCGTTGGCCGATTGGCCGCTGGCTAATTCAAAGACTCCCGACCGCCTGCCTTGAGGGTTTGGCCAACGACCAAAGACCAACGACTGCTTTATGTCTCGAGCAGGTGCATCACCGTGCCTTCAACCTTGGGCCAGGCGTTGGAGCGGGGATCGATCAGGTCAGAGTGTCCGGCCGTAGAGATTTCCAGATAGTGCACGTTTTCACCGCGCTTTTTCTTCTGCTCGGTGTAGTTGCGGCTGAAGAACGGGGGCACGGTGTCGTCGGCGGCGCCGTGGATCAGCCACTGCGTGGCTGAAGAAATCTTGAGTTGCATGGGATCGGCTTCGCGGTAGTGCTCCGGGACCCGGCTGGGCTCACCACCGAGGAAATCCACTACGGCGTTGTCGCTCAGATGAAGTTCCCAGGCCTGTTGCAAATCCACCACACCGGCAAGAGAGACCACGCGCTTGACCGAGGGCTCGTGCCCGGCCAGGCACAGCGCCAGTTGGCCTCCCGCGGAGTGGCCCATGACCAGCATCTTCGAGGGATCGAGATGATAGCGTTGCGCGATTTGTGAAGTGAAGCGGTAGGCGCTGCGTACGTCTTCGAAGGTGCCCGGCCACCCTCCTCCCGGATTACCTACCCGGCGATACTCCACATTCCAGGTGGCCAGTCCCTTGGCGGTGAGGGCGGCGCAGAGGTGTCCGGCGTGCTTCAGATCGTATTTTGCACGCCAGTAGCCACCGTGAATATTCAACACCACCGGGAAGGGGCCCGGGGCCCTTGGGCAGGCGCAGCTCTCCGAACTGATTAGGGTCGGAGCCGTAGGGCAGGCGGGCATCGGCCGGGGGCGGCGGGAGTGTAAGGATGTCGTCTGCGGGCATGGATTGCGAACCGGGCTCAGGACTGGGATTTAAAAATTCAGTTGCCAGTTTTAAGTTCCCGGTTCTTAGTTGCCTTTGAGCTTGAGTTTGGATTTGTTTTCTTCGAGAAATTCTCGAAGTTTGTCGGAGGCCTCGAGCAGCCGCGTCCACTGTTCGTAATAAAGAGTCACGGGAAAACGGCCCAGGCCGTACACGCTGACGCCGCCCTTTTCGCTGACCCGGAATTCCAGGCTCCCCGTGCGGCGCGGACCCTGCTTTTCCAGTTCAGACAGACGGGCCTTAAGTTCTTCATAAGTCGGTTCAGCCATGAAATTACCTCGGAGAAATTAAAGATAAGTGCATCTGGAGCGGGAGACCGGGATCGAACCGGCGACATCCAGCTTGGGAAATTGTACCTCAATAGGGGCACGGATAGCCGCAAGGGTGCAAAAGCCGTGTAAACACTGGCTAATCACTTCGCTCTGCACTTTGTGCCCCTTTCTTCATCTTGCCGCCATAGTGCCGAATTAGCATCACTTTGTGGACGGTTTTGTGGAGGTTTGACAGCGGGGTGGGTCAGGGGTAGGGTTAGGGACGAAAACGCGCCGTGCCGACGCGCAAACGCCGGCACGACGCTAACCAGCGGCAGGTCTTGTCGAGCGAAGCCTGAACTTTTTCCAGGTTGATTTTTCGTGAGCGTGGCATCGGTGGACTACATTTTAATTCTGGGGAGAACATAGAAATAGAGCCAAAGCACAACAGCAAGTTCCACGAGCACGGACCCAGTCTGGATAATGTCAGAAAGCATCTTTGGCCACCCGCCCGGCGTTCACATCATCCACGCGCTTTCCGACTGTCCAACCCATTCCCCGCGGAATTCCGGCTCCGGGTTGGGCCGCGGCAGAACCTTTACCGCGAACGTCATCGCCAGGGTATCGCCGTCATCCGGAGAGGCTTCGCCGCGGGCCTTCAAGTCTTCTTTCGCCTCAAGCATGATGGAACCGTGGAAGCGCTTGCCGCGGGCAGTGTCGTATCCGGGCGCGGTCAAATCAACCGCCAGCTCGGGATCGTCGGGAATCTCCGCGCCCGCCTTCAACCACTCACGGCACCAGCCCCAGATCTCGGTGCGCTTGTTGTAGTACATGGCGCAATCTTCCGCGTTCGCTCCGCCGTGAAAGTCAACCACGCCGCGCGCGCGGCCAAAATTGCGATGCTTCAGGATGTCCACTACTCCAGCGCCCAGGCCGTCGCCATCAATCACGGTTGCGTCGGGGCTTTCCCGCTCCGCAAATTCGAGAACCCGGTCTGCAAGCTGCACCAGGTCCAGGCCGCGATACTTCGCCAGGATGCGGTACTGCCGGCCCTGGCGAACGCCGATAATGCTGCGGTCATCCCCGAATCGGGCCACGTCCACCGCCATGATCTTCGGCATGGTGGCAAAACCTTGCGCCTTGTACTTCCGGCAAAAGTCCACCGCGTCCGGTGGGATGAAGGCGGAAAAACCGACGCGCGGTGCCTCCCCTTTAACGCGAAAACGGAACCAATCCGAATCTTCGCCGTAGCGCTCGCCCCATTCCGCGATCAGGGCTTTGTTGGGGTGGGTTTGTGTGCATTCCTCGCGATCTTCCCGGCCCGAATTACGCTTTTCCCGATGAAACCCCTGGCGAGCCTAAATGATCGGTTTTGGGGAGGCATTACTGCTTAAAAGATGAAAAGTTTTGCCTAGTCGGCAGCGTCTTCCCAGAGACGAAGCGGTTTGTAATTCACTACTTGCGCTGGCATATGTTGGCATTCAATCTGCTTGTGTAAAAGCGTTGCATTAGCAACGGTCGCAAGCAACTAGCTGAAATGGGCCACCATCCAAAGGAGTTTTCGGCATTCTGACACCGATGGCGGAGTGCTTTGGGCTATTTCAATGCAGTCCCGCATCCCCTCTCTTGACGGACTCCGTGCTCTATCCATCTCTTTGGTGTTGCTTGCTCATTTCGCCTACAGCAATGGTTGTCCGATTCAGCACTCTGCGTGGATGGATGTGTATGCCCACTATGGGGTACGGATCTTTCTGGTCATATCGGGCTTCCTGATCACATCCCTCCTGCTGCGCGAACAGGAAAGAACAGGGACAATAAATCTTAGGCAGTTTTACCTCCGCCGTGCATATCGCCTATTGCCAGCGGCGTACCTCTATCTAGTTGTCGTCACCATCATTTTTCATCAATCACTTCCTTATAGATACTTGGTAGCCGCCTACCTGTACTTGACATCATACGCACTTCATTCGCCGTGGGTTTTGATGCACCTGTGGTCTCTCTCAGTCGAGGAGCAGTTCTATCTCCTGTGGCCCACGGCGCTAGCGCTTGGCCTGGTCGCAGCTCGACGCTTCGGCCTCGGTGCCGTAGCCATCGCACCCGTGTTCCGGTTTGCTCTCAGTGGAGTCTGGTATCTAGGAACGCTGTGGTCTTTTCCCGCAGTCGCCGATTCACTCGCCGCCGGGTGTCTTCTCGCGCTGTATCAGTCCGAATTTGAAAAGCATCGCTCCTTCTTTAGATGGAGAGGCTTCCCCCTGATTTGGGCACTGACACTGTCGATGCCACTGCTTCATCAGTACCACTACCTCATAAAGTTCTGGCATGTGTCAGGACTCGTACAGGTTTCCGCAATCACAATCTTCAATCTGGGTATTGTGCTCTGCATCCAGAATGCAATCACCGTACGCCCACGCTTTCTCAATACTCCGGTTCTGGTCTGGATTGGGAACCTCAGCTACAGCTTGTATTTGTGGAATATGCCATTCACAAATCCCGATGTGCGCTCGTGGGCCACGACCTTTCCGCAAAACCTTATCCTCACATTGCTGGCGGCCACCGTCTCCTTCTATGCCGTGGAGCAGCCTATACGGAACATGCGGGAACACCGAGCGAAACAAGCGGGAAGGCGCACTGCCGCTGTGCTCGGGCAGACGCTTGAACAGAAAGAACAACCTTCCCGTTCAGCTGCGTGACATATTCGGGTGGCAGCCGTCGCCCCTCAATCATGGATTCATCGGCTAGTTGGAATCGGACGTGGAGTGGCCGTGTACAAGTTCCGCTTCCGCCTGTAGCCAGTCATCAAGGCAGCCGAAAGAATCGCGGGTCCACTAAGTACGTGAAGGGCCTGAATATTACCGTCCCGTCCACACGGCGTTGTCCACACGGGTAAGAAACTAAACCCTTACCGGACAACAACATATACGTGACTATTATATGACGTGTGGACAGCCCCACAGTGTCACAGGGAAAGTGTCCACACGGGGCAGTTGTCCACACGGCGGAGAGGCTTGTCCACACGGGGGCGGGAAGTCACATCACGAGGTCATTGGACGGGATGCGCCATCGCCAGGCATCGCCGACCTTGGCGGGGCGTAAGGCTTCGATGCCGGCACGTCTGCGGACGCGGCGAATATTGAGAGTTGAAAATCCGGAGTCAGACAGATACTTCTGGCAGTCCTGCGCGGGGGCACTGCCGTTGCGGTGATGCAGAAAATCCTTGAGTGCAATAGATGCTTCTTCTTCGCTGCTCTTTTCGGTTTCAGAAACCGCGGTGGCGTCGGTTGTGGCGTCCCATGAGATGCGCACTTGTTTGGTTTCGCATCCATCAATGACACTGGAAACCATCTCGGTGTGGAATCTCAAGGCGGGCGCTCCGACTCCGCGCTCCTGTACCAGAACGAAGGCGTGTTTATCGGGCGATTGGTTATCGGTTCCGGTAAAGAAAATAGTTCGAGGCACTCCGGAGAAGGACCTTGCGCCCAGCATTCTATCGAGCGCGGCAGTGCCTTTCTCTCGCCTGTTCAGATGTCCGATGATGATGACAGGAACGGCAAGCCGTTCAGCCATCATCTTCAACCGCATCAGCGCCGGCCTCACTTCTTCTTCGGCGTTCAATTTTCTACTGCCCAGATGATTTGTGACCGGGTCCACCACGACCATGCGAATCTCGCGGTCATTCTCCAGGTATTTTTTTAGGAGATCGATGTCACGATCGAGTGCAATCATTTCCTGCTCAATCGGAAGATCAGAGCCGATCGGCTTAGTTGCCTGCACGATGATGAGCTTGTCGGGATCTCCATTGGCCAGCGCGAATCGCGGTTTCAGAACGGTATCGAGTGCATCTTCTCCGGCCGACAATAGCAGAACTTTACCTGGCGAAACTGTGTTCACGGTTCCATCCGGCCAAGCGCTGCCCGTGGTAATCCGCGCTGCCAGGTCCAAAGCGATAACGCTTTTGGCGGTGTGCGATGGCCCGTAGATGGCGATAAGCTGATCGGTCGGAAGATAGTTCTGCCACAAATATTGTTGCTGTTTGGCAGTGACCTCAGACAATCGGATGGTGGCCAGTTCGCGTTCCCCTTGGACAATGGTTCGCGCCGCCAGCAGCGCTTGCGGAGAAAGCGAGCGCTCGACCAGCTTGCGGAAATCGGTCCAGCGGTTGCGGTCGTTGTGTAGTGAGCACGTTGAATGCAAGCAGCCCATGGCCAGAGCCCCACTGGCCATCTGCTTTACAAAGGCGCGTCCGTCGCGGGGATCATATTCTCCGTGCGTCCCGGGACAGACAATCAACCGAGTGCCATCCGGCTTCTGCTTCAAGACTTCCACGTGACAGGCATTCAGCCATCGCTCCAGGTCCAGCGTCTTGGAGCGCACGGTCCTGTCATCCTGTTCCCAACGCTGGCACACAGATGCAATCTTGCGGTCGTCGGGATCAAAGTCGCCGCGTTCAAGCCAGGTGAGAAAGTTCGCCAGGTCCACTTCCGGAATCCGCAGCGGCGTGCCGGGAAGATGTTTGAACGTTATCGCGCTATAGCGCCCGCCAGCGTAGACTTCGATGCCTTTCTTTTTCTCTCCAGCTGGATTGAACATCCGTTTAAGCGAGCGACCATTCGGAGACTTGACGTAGATGTGTAGGCCGGTTCCGGAGGGCGAAATCTCGGCGGGGCATTGCAAAAATTCCACAATGTTCTGCGCCCACGCTTCAATCGTCGCTGTATCGGGATCGCGGCAACCGTCCAAGTCGATCAGGACATTACCAGCTGTGATGGCAAAGCCTAGTCCGTCAAAACCATTGACTGCAGCCAGCGCTTCCGGGTAACTCGCCCAAGTCAAGGGATCGGTGGATGAGCCTAAGCCCCCGCGTACGGAGTACGGAACTTTAGTCGGCTTACTTCCATTCCGTACCTCGTGCCGCCAGAGCAACCAACGCGGTTGCGCTTTGAACTCCGCCAGGAATTGTTCTGCGTTCTCCATTAGAACGGAATATCCTCATTGCTGATCGGCTGCGCCGCTTGGGGGATCTGCGGATTCGCATTGGCACCTTCCAGTAAGATTTCTTCGGCTACAATGTCAGTTCCGTAATGCCGCACTCCGTCTTTATCGGTCCAAGTGGCATCATGGAGGCGGCCGGAAATTTCCAGCTTCGCACCCTTCTTTACTTTCGCGGCTTCGGTTTTGTCCCAGCAGATAATCGTGAAGAATTCCGCCGGGTATTCTTTTCCAGCCTTCGATTTTCCGCCGCCGAAGGCCATCCGGAACTTAGCGGGGCCTTTGCCTTTTTGTTCTGGATCGGAACAAGCTCGGCCCGTGATGTTAACTTGGTTAATAAGCATTGTTTTTTGTCTCCTGTTCAATCTCCCGCCGATCATCGCGGGGAACTTTTACGGATACCTTCATGTAGTCGAGCAGTGCCACTACGCCAAAACCGCTGACATCATGGAACCCGCGGGCAATCCAGCGTTCTGTAGTCGGCCAGAAGTCAATCCGCCGGCCATTGTGCTCGATCATGAAGTGAAGACCATAGTTAGCGGTGCGGAACTTGATGTCATAGCGCCAGAAGATTTCTTTGGCTTCACGGATGTACTCATCGCTTGTCATGTTCTTTACTCCCAATGTTTGCAGATTTCCCCGGCTGACATGCCGACAGGCGGAAATATTCGCAGCTACACAACTTGCAACTCAGGATGTTGTGAGCCGCACCGATATGACCGCAGATGCAGAGCTTCTGCCGCCTATGGCGCAAGTGCAGCTCGAAGCTCCCGCCCGCCCTCTTGCCAGCTAAAAGCGTCATATTTTCCCCTTCCTGACACTGCAATATGTGCTAGACTATCTACCAACGAACCTAGATAATTAACTACAGTTGGGGTTCTAGAGATAGAGGCGCGAAATCGTGGTGGCTAAAGTTCTAGGGCCGGATGGGGATCATGCGAAATTCCTGAACCCGGGACGAGTTCCGTTGAAGCGGATAGGAAATTTCCTCTCCTGGCTGGTCAATCTCAACATTGAAGATGCTGCAGCCACGGAGAAGTTCCTGCGCGAGTACGGCGACTTCTTTTTCCCCAACCAGCAGTTCCGGCGTCACCAGGAAATTGCTGCCTTAATTAAAAAAGGCGAACTGCCAAAACCTGAAATCACCCTTGGTTACGATGACGAAGGACGTCCGCCCTTACTAGACGGCGAATTGTCGCCAGAACAACAGGCCCGCGCGCGGGAGTTGATGCTCGAATATCCCCATAGCTGGCTGCAGACGGCTTGGACTGACTACAGTGCGCCACATATCCGGGAAGACGTGATTGAGGAAGCCCGGGAATCGCGTGACCCTCGTGAACGGGAGTGGATTCTCAACCAGATGCGCTATCAGTTCTGGGATTGGATTCAGGGCCCTGATTATGGCACGCCGCTATTCCCCGAGCTTCAATATCGGTTATGCCCGCCAAATTATCGTTTCGAGCAGGCCATAAATTACCTCAGGCGCAACCTGTCTTTGGCAAAGCTCTGCGTCAACAGATTTTGCGGTACACCTTACTTCCTAGCGGCGCGGGCCAGCCAGCTTTACTGCACTGATGAATGTGCTGCGCCTGCAAAGAAAGCCGCCAAGCTGAAGTGGTGGAATGAGAACCGTAGAACAAAAAAGGAGAAATAAACTAATGAGACGCCAAGATGGACTCTACCGCCGAGGCGACACCTTTTGCTTCCGTTGGAAGGACCCGAAGGATGGCGCATGGAAAGAGAAATCCACCAGCAGCAGGAATCGGACGGAAGCCAAGAGCTTCAAACAGAACTTCGAGAATGATGTGGCCGAAGGCCGGCTGCCGACTGATAAGCGTAACTGGACGGTCGGACAGGCCTGCGAAAAATGAGGGGAACAGCACACTGCCCGCCTCAAGTCTCAAAAGGCGCGGTCCAATGAACGTTCTTACCTCCGACAGTTGCTGCGACGGCTGGGAACGAAGAAACTGAAAACCATCACGCTTGACAGTCTCAAGGATTACCAGGCTACTCGGAGTCACGAGGTGCGCGAACGGCCCGTCAATCTGGAGCTGGGGATTCTGGTGAACGTCCTGAAAGAAGCGAATCTCTGGAAGAGCCCGCTCAACAATTACAAGCGTCTCAGCGAACCGGAAAGCGAGGTCGGCGAAGCTCTCACCCTCGATCAATTGCAGCGCCTTGAAACCACCGCCGCCAGCAATGAATCCTGGCAGGTGGCCTATTGCGCAGAATTACTCGCTGCTAACACCGGGATGCGTGGGGGAGAGATTAAGCAGTTGCAGCTGGGCGCGGTTGACTTGGAGCGGCGTCGCCTTCGCATCACCAGAAAAAGCACCAAAACGAATGCCGGCGCTCGCTGGGCTGAGCTTAACCATGCCGCAACCGCTGCCGTTCGTGCGCTCTATCAACGGGCTGAATTGCTCGGGGCGGTAGAACCTGAACATTTTCTTCTGCCGGCTGATTTATCGCGTCACACCAAGAAAACTGACCCGCTTCAAGGCCAACAGGGGTTCGATCCCACTCGCCATCAAATGTCCTGGGACACGGCGTGGCGACGTCTGCGCAAAGTGGCGGGGCTTCCTGGGCTGCGTTTCCACAGTCTGCGGCACACGTTCATTACGTGCATGGCTGAGCAAGGGATTCCACTGCAGGTGACGCAAGACCTCGTGGGCCACGTCTCAGACGCAGTGACAAAGCATTACACCCACATTTCCCAGAACGCGAAGCGGCTGGCCGTGGAAAAGCTGGACACCCTGCGCCAGGGCGGCAACTTTGTGGATGCCCTTGTGGATGCTTCGCCAAAGCCTGAAATCGTCGGCTCTAAGCTATTGAATTGATGGAGCGGGAGACCGGGATCGAACCGGCGACATCCAGCTTGGGAAGCTGGCGTTCTACCGCTGAACTACTCCCGCTCGCTTACAAAGCTGCCGAAATCTCCTATAAGGTGTTAATAATAAATACATTGCAATGGATGAAGCCAGCGCAATCGGTGTGCGAGATCCCCTACTTTAGCAGGCTTTCCCAGGCGTCTACGGACACCATGGACACCACAAAATCACGCTGCCCGGTGGCTCGAACTGAATCGTGCAAGGTATCACCAAAGAAAGTCTAGCACTCGATGACGCCAGAGACAATCTGCATAAACTCGCGTCAAATGACGACGAACCGGAGACGGCGTCAAGCACCGGCGGCAAGAGCGCCGTGACGGAAGTTCGGACGCGGTGGCCGCCACAGGTCAGGCTGAACGACGAGACAAATGCTGGGTTCGTGCCGGAATGCTCCTGACCATCGGAATGGTCGCACCGGCACTGTTGAGCGCCGACGTTGTGACTGACTGGAATCGGTTGACCGCAGCCAAGGAGTGCCCGGACGGTTTCTTGCAAACACGAAAACACGTAGGTCGGAAATGCGAAATGCTCGTAACCCCTGTGACTGGTTGGCACATTGGAAACACGGTTTGTACTCCGCAAAAGCGAAAGCAGCGCAGCGCGCGTTACGTCAATTCCTAGAAGACACCGGTGATTTACTCAGCCGGTTGAGATCGCTGTGAAGGAGATCGCTTCCACGGCCCAAGGAGCACTACGATTCTAGCTACTGGAAGCTCTACCCGACTCGTATTCCGCCCGTGGTGCATGGGGTTCATTGAAGAGCCGGTCACAAAGCCGCACGACAAGTCAGATCCGTCGGTTACGGCAGCAAGGCGGCACCAAGCTCGGCACTTACGTCGCGTAAGGCTCAACAGTGGGCAGGCACAGCGGTTGTGTTCTTGCCCGAGCTTTTCGTTTGCTCGGGCTCGCAAGAGCCGGCGCAAACGCAACCTAAACTTTAACCCTACACGGCCCCCCTCGTGATGGCTCAGTAAGCACAAAAACTTTAGACACATTCTGGCGTTACCCAGGTGAGATCGATTGGATAAGTATCTTTTACTTTGCGCCCTGACGATCGCCACGGTGGGAGCAGTGAAGGAGAGTGTGGTGGCCCCAGTGGATCCGAAGCTTGCGATCCCGTACCTTGAAAACCCCAAGTTCGACGAAAACCTTCCGGAATCCGAAAAGAAGCCGGACGCGCAAGCATCGCCGAGTTCGAAATGAGAACAATGACTGCCAAAGATACAGTGAAGACTGCAGCACGGGAGAACTTGCCGGCGAGCGATCCGCTCTCCGTGGTCAGCATCTGTCTGGACACCGATACCTGGGGAGTCTTGAAGCTGTTCGCGGATTCAGTCCCGTTGGTCCGGCTCGACCGGCATCTGGCGGAGTATCGGGTTGACGATCACGAGTCCGTCCTCGATTGGATTGGAAGCCCCGCACCCGACCTTTGCCTGCTGGATTTTGATCACGATCGACGGAGCGCCGCACTGGTTGCCGAAAGGATTCATGCCGAGGCGCCCGAGACGTCCAATGCAGGGTCGATGCCCGTGATCGGAATGCCTCATACCGTGCTTCCTGCGAGCCCGATGTGGCAAGGTGCGACCTTGCAAACGCGGTTGCCACTACTGGCAGACCAAGCATGGCTCGGACTGTTCAGCATCGGCGACATCGCTCTACTCTTCGGAGGTGTTCTTATTATTGCGATTTGCTTGCGCCGGATGCTTAAGCGGCGCGCCAGGACGTGCAGACTGCTCATGACGCATCACAACCATCCACCATCACCTGGTGCACAAAAAGCCGAGTACACCTCTCCTTGAAACGTCCCAGCGCGTTGCGATAATGCTTGTAGGTAGATGGCTTTTTGAAGAGCTTCACCGACTCGAGGTAGCGAGCCATGGCGGCATGTAGTCGTCGGGGATCTGTGGCCTCGTGGTCTTTGACCTCAATGCCGGCGCGCTCGCTGTCCAGCACCAGCCTTTTTCGTCGGGCTCGTTCCAAGACCTCGTGCGGGTGCTTGCCCACTGATTCTCGCTTTCGCCGCCCATTCTCATACCACTCGATATAGGACGAACCTTCTTTGTGGATCTCATCCAGACCGTTGATGAACACCACATTCCAGGAAATGCGATTCTGGGCATCTTGTTTGAGCGGAGCGAATCGCCAGGATTCGCCCACCTTGATCTTCTTGAGGATATTGACACGCGGGCCGTAAGCCGTAGACGTGGTCATGTTCGATCAACCTCTCGGTGCAGGAGGCCCATTCACCAACCTAAACTTGGAAAAATTCGGTGCTGAGTTCTCAAGGAAGCCGCGGGGCGAATGGACACCAAGATAGACACCAAGCGTGCGCTTGGCAGGTAAATAATTGATAACAAAGGAAAATATCCTGTGGGGTGGAGTAGCTGGCGTTCTACCGCTGAACTACTCCCGCGTCCTTAACTGATTCAGGTTACCACCGCGGCGAATTGCGGGCAATGCGGCTACTCGATAGGCTCGACCGGGGTGACAGGCACTTGTACGACTGTGATGGCTGCGAGGACGAAGACTATGCCGACGACTTGCAGCGGGCGCATCAGTTCGCCCAGGGCGATGGCGGCGATCACAATGGAGAATACGGGTTCCAGGCAGCTGACCACGATGGCGCGGGTAGGTTCGAGGTGCTGCAGGCCGGCAAAGTAGAAAGCGAAGGGGGCCAGGACCGATAAGAGCGAGAACAGCAGCAGGAAGAGCCACTGGGCAGCGGAATAGTGGGCGGCGATGAGTTTCCAGGGAGGGTTGACCACAAGCCAGAACAGGGACGCGCTGCAGGTGGTGTACAGCAGCACGATCCAGCGGTCGCGGCGAGCCAGAATGTCGTGGCCGCCGATGTTGTAAAAGGCGAAGGAGAAGGCTGCCAGCAAGGCGGCGAGGAGGCCGACGGCGTCGAGCCGCAGTCCTCCGCCACCGAACACACCAATCACCAGGGCAATTCCTGTGACCGCCAGACCGACGGCCGCGACCTGCTGCAGCGTGGGCTTTTGCAGGCGGCGAGCGACGGTGTAGAGCAAAACCCAGATCGGAGCGGTGTATTGCACGATGATTGCGGTGGCAACGTTCGTCCTTTGAATCGCCAGATAGTAGAAGTAGTTGGACGCGGCCACGCCCAGAATGCCGATCAGGAAAAGCTGGCCGAGATCACGTGAGGGCAGGCGGAGGCTATGGCGTCCGCGGAGCAGCATCAGGATGGGCAAGCAGAACAAGGAAGGAAAATGTGGCGCGGCCCTGGGAGAGAACCAAGGGATCGATAGCGTTAACCTGGCGAAGGCCGGGAAGGCGGCCGGTGAAGGCGGCGCGGCCGAGGGTGGCGGAGATGCCCCAGAAGAACGTGGCGGCGGCGATGTAGAGGTAGCCGCGGACGGGATGGCGGGTTGGTTCGCGCAAGGTGGCAGATTACAACAAAACGGCGCCGAGCTTTCGCTCGGCCGGACAGCCGAGGGCGGCTGTCCCCACGCGGTCGTATCTCCGGTTGTCGGTTTTGGGCTCGGGGTGGATCAGGACGCGGAACAGTTCCGGGAACTCCTGCTTGAAACGGATTTCGAGTTCGGTGGAAATGTCGTGCACGCTGGAGAGCGGCAGGTCGTCGGCCATGGTGCAATGGGCGGAGACGTAGATGCGGCCGCGAACGCGTTTGATCTGGATGTCGTGCATGTCCAGGATCTCGGGCGACTTGGCGGCGACGGCCTTCAGGCGCCGTTCCAGCCTGGCGTCGTGCAAGAGCTCGTCGCCGGCTTCGATGGTGGCGGGCTCGCTCTCGATGTGAGTGAGAATGGACGAAATTTCAGGCACGTCCTCGCGAATTTCGGATTCGAGGACGGTGACGCGGTCGTGGGCCTCTTTCAGGCTGAGATTCTCGTCGAGTTCGAGGTGCTGTTCCACGTGCAGGTGCCCCTGGAAATCCTGCACGCTGACGTCATGGACGTTGAAATTGTTGCGAGTGGCGACGGCGCGGACGCGATCGAAAATATTCTCGGTGCGCCAGGCACGAGGCACGGAGTGCACCACCACGTCGGCGTCGGGCAGGACTTCATGGACCGCGCTGGTCACGGCTTCCGCCATCTGTTCGGAGCGCTGGAAGGTCACATTGCGGGCCACGCCGACCGAGAGATCGGCAAAGTAGCGGTTGCCGGCGCGGCGAATGCGAACGCGGTCCACCTCGAGCAGGCCATCGACGGCGGAAACCGCGGCGACAATCTGGTTGCGCACTCCGGCGGGAGCAGCGTCGAGCAGGGCGTCAACCGTCCGGCGGGCCAGGCGCGAGCTTACGTACACGACCACGCCGGCCACGAAAAGCGCGGCCACGGGATCGGCATCGCGCAACCAGCCTATACCGTAGATTCGTCCGAACAGGACCAGGAACAGACCGATGATCACGATGCCGCTCGACCAGATGTCGGTGGAGAAGTGGAGAGCGTCGGCCTCGAGCGCCTGGCTGTCGTATTTGGCCGCGATCCTGCCTAACGCGCGGGAGCGCCAAAAATCCACGGCCATGGAGATGAACATGACGACGAAGGCAGCGATGCTGGGCTCGATTTCGACGTGGTGAAAGAAGAGCCGCTTGACGGCCTCATAGATGATCCAGATGCAGGTGAGCAGAAGCAGGCCGGTCTCGATGAAGGCGGAAAAGTTTTCCACCTTGCCGTGGCCGTACTGGTGATCGGCGTCCGCCGGCTTGTCAGATACCCGCACCGACATGCAGAGTGATAATGGCGGCAACCAGGTCAAGCACGGAATGCAAGGCTTCCGACAGAATGCCCAGGCTGCCCGTGGTTACGCCAACGATAATCTTCAATGTCGTGATAGCCAGGGCCGCCAGAACGGAATTTCCCGCCACTGCGCGTTTTTCGGCGCGCATGGACTCCGGACTGTAAACCGCGGGCGATCCCGACATAGCGGCATTATAGCTGTGAGGGCGGGCGTCGGACCTCGGGCGCCGGACGTCAGGCCTCGGGCATTGGACATTGGACCTAAGGCGCGGCTCGGGTTTCACCGCGGCATATTTGCTATGTATTACGGAACAGTTGTTATAGAGTTCATGTTGGCCATCAGCCTGACCCTTCGCCGACATTCCGCAGTTTCAGTCCGACGTTGGTCAACTCACCCTCATCGCTCATCCAAGGAAGGAAACTCTGCATGCATCGTGCCACCCGCAGTTTCGTGATCGCCGCTTTGACGGTAGCCAGCGCCACTTTGGGCGCGCAGGCGCAATCCGCACCGATCAAGCCTGGTCTATGGGAGATCCACAGCGAGCGCGAAGTCAATGGACAGAAACCGCAGGACGCCAGTGACCGGATGAAGGGCATGAGTCCGGAAAAACGAGCGCGGTTCGAAGCCATGATGAAAGAGCACGGAGTGGCCACGGACGGCTCCGGCAAGAGCCAGGTCTGCTATACCAAGGAGAACCTCGACCAGTCAGCCTGGGCGAGCCAGGCGATGGACTGCAAGGCGACGTTCAGCAGCCGCACCGCAAATTTCTGGAAATGGCACACCAGTTGTCCCCAGATGGGCGTCGAGGCCGACGGCGAAGCGCATTTTCCGAATTCCGAGAACTACACTCTGAAGTCAGCCTCGGTGTCAAAGCGCGGCGACAAGGCGCTCAATTCGAGTACGACGATGACCGGCAAATGGCTGAGTGCCGATTGTGGCAGCTTGAAGCCGCTGGAGGCACCACACTAGCCGCGGGCCACTCGTATCAGGATCGATCGAAGATAGGCTGGTTCCGGGGGGCCAAGGTTTCCTGTTCGCTCACGTGGCGCCCTGTCGGTGAGTGAAATCGTCTTGTTAACAACACCTAACGTGCTCTCCCAGATTTCACTCATCTGGTACGCTGCTACACCTATATGGGCGGCTGGTTTGTCGACATTTTCGTCGAGTATCTGGTTCGAGTAATTGTCCGCATGTTCAAGAGGCGCGGGAGCGATACATGGCCCTTGGCAAAGGCAACTGTAACGGTGTCCGACTGCCCAAATGCTGGTTATGGTTGCGATGTAGCTGAGGTTCATTACACCTACCGTGTCGACGGCGAACTCTACACGGGTACCAACGAAAAGCCTTTTATCTCTCACAATTCAGGGGAAGCCTACATCAGTCGTTTCGCGCCGGGAACGGAGTTTTCTGTGCGCGTGAAACCTGGAAATCTGTTGGTATCTGTTGTGCGCGACGGGGATCAGTCCGGGCCAGCCATGGAGGGTGGTCAGACCGCGTACCCTTGAAAGCAGGGCGCCACTTGCCGCAAGTAGTTGGCGAAAAATCGCGATAGCACTCACTGGCCGGGTTCTGAGCGCTATGGCCTGTTAGCAACAGTTGCGCCGTTCTGAGCGCGGGTTTGGAACAAACACGAACTTGCTGGAGTCTGAATAGCCATGCGAACCCAATTCGCAGTCTTGACGGGTCTGGTGTGTGCAATGTGTATCAACGGCGCCACGCGACAACCTGTTGAACCGGAAGGTTACGAGGTTGATGAGGCATACCAAGTCTACAACGTACTGCTCCCGGACGAAGAGTCGTATAAGCTTGCAAAGAGCACGCTTGTTATTCAACAGGACACTGTGCAATCGAGCCGTCCGTTCGGATCGTGTTTGACTCGGGAAGCCGAGAAAAAGTTCAAGGACGCGATTGCCGATTTCGCCCGCTTGAACAGGAGACGGTGGATGTTGCAGCGAAAGTTTGAACTTGCTAAGCCCTACGAGGTTGTACCCGAGAGGACTATCCGATTGTCATCCAAGCTCCGCTCTAGCGGATTTATCGTGGTGTTCTCAGCTGTGGGATTTAATCGAACCAAGACTCAGGCAGTCGTTCACACCGAAAGCTCCTGCCCGGGATTATGCGGAGCTTCAGCCTACCATTTCTTAGAAAAAGTAGACGACAAGTGGAAGTCCGTATTTGGCTGGCGCTGCATGACGGGGTCGTAACTGTCGTAACATCGCGATAGCACGCAATATAAAAAGGCGCCCACTTTTACGATAGGTTGTGATTGTGTCCGCACCACCAACCTAGCGAAAAGGAGCGCCTTTATGAGTCAAGAGAAGTATATCGGCATGGACGTTCATCAGGCCACCATTTCGGTTGCCGTGATGGATGCTCAAGGCAAGCTGATCATGGAATGCCTGCTGGAGACCAAAGCAGCCACGATCGTTGAGTTCATCCAGGGACTGCAGGGAACTCTGTCGCTGACCTTCGAGGAAGGAACGTCCGCTGCCTGGTTACACGACCTTCTGAAACCCCACGTCAGCCGATTGGTGGTCTGTGATCCGCGAAAGGCTGCCCTGTTGAAAGATGGCAACAAGAGTGACCGGATCGACGCGCGCAAGCTGGCGGAGCTGTTACGCACCAACCAACTGAAGCCGGTCTACCACGGAGAGCATGGAGTGCGCACCTTAAAAGAGCTGGGGCGCAGCTATCTGACCCTCACCCAAGATGTCACGCGGGTGATGAATCGGATCAAAGCCCTGTACCGCAGCTGGGGCATTCCCTGTAGCGGTACGACGGTGTACGCTCCACGGCATCACGCCGAGTGGTTGGCCAAGATCGTGGAACCAGGAGTTCGGGTTCGAGCCGAGCGTTTGTATCAGCAACTCGATAGTCTGCAACCGGTGCGTCTGCAAGCGCGACGCGAACTCCTACTCGAAAGCCACAAGCATCCTGCCGTGAAGTTACTGCGTCAGATTCCTTCCATCGGTCCGATTCGCGCCGCCCTGCTGGTGGCCTTGCTGCAGACACCCCACCGCTTCCGTACCAAGCGACAGCTGTGGGCCTACAGCGGTTTCGCGGTCGAGACTCACGACAGTGGCGAGTACCGCTGTGTGCGGGGCAAACTGCAGCGCAACCGCGAGCGCATCACAGTGCGCGGTCTGAATGACAATCACAATAAAGATCTGAAGAGTCTCTTCAAAAGTGCTGCCATCTCTGCCAGCACGCGTCCTGGCCCCTTGCACGATTTCTATGCGGCTCGGATTGCCAAAGGGATGCGGCCGACGATGGCCCGTCTTACCCTGGCACGAAAGATTGCCACCATCACTTTAACCATCTGGAAGAAAGGAGTGAGTTTCGACCCCCAACAGTTGCATCGGCAAGCAACTTGAGCGTCTCTGGTGAACAGGCCTTTCCATCTCGGGAGTTCACTCGGATGATGGTCGGTCGGGTTCTGGAGATGCTCGGTTCGAGGAGAGTATCAGTCAATGAGATCGGCCCCGTGTGCTTGGGCACCGAGTCACACATTACACGCTATGCCCCCTCGGATAACCAGAAATAGCCATAGGCCACGAGCCTCGGATAGAACCATGGTTGACCTTGAGCACCAGTTTGGCTTGCCGCTCTTTCGAACTCGATGGCATCGCCACCATCCGCGCAGGAAACTTATGAGCATGGGCCATCGGCCAAGCTTCTCCAGAGAAGCGCAACTTCAGTGGGCTGGATCTCGAGAAACAAATCTCGCCTCCGGTCGAGGCAGAACTTTTTTCTTGACATCCCTTTTTATAGAACTCATTGACTCGGTACTCGGCTCGGGCCGACCCTCTCCATTGAACCTGCGAGATTCGGGATTCGCCGATTAATAACGTCCCGCATCCCACCGAACGCGGCGTTCTCTTCCTCGCTGCCCTTGTTCCCGAAGTTGAAAGGTCTGATGTCCGCTCTATGCTAGGATTCTCGGTGCGCCTTTGCGCTCAAGCCCTGGGAGGAAAACTGATTTGACGACTTATGGACGATGGCTGTGTTGTTTGCTTTTGAGCGTTGCCGCGTGGGGACAAGCGCCCAAGCCGGCGGTTCGTCCGGCTCCGCCGAAGGCGGCTGCCGCAGCAACGGCGCCGGCCACCACGGCGGCTGCCGGGGCGACTATTGCTCCGGGCACTGCTGTGATAACGATTGCCGGCTTATGCGACAAGCCGTCGGCCGCCAAAGCAGCGGATTGCAAGACGGTAGTGACGCGCGCCGAGTTTGAGCAACTGGTGAATACGGTGGCGCCTACGATTGCCCCAGCCGCGCGCAAGCAACTGGCGACCCAGTACGGTATGGCGCTGGTGATGGTGCACAAGGCGCACCAGATGGGTCTGGACCAGGGACCGAAGTTTCAGGAATTGATGCGCGTGGCGCGCATCGGAGTGCTCACCAAGGAGCTCAGCCAGAGCCTGCAGGATGAGGCCGGCCACATCTCCGACAAAGAGATTGAGGCTTATTACCACAGCCATGATGAGGAGTTTCAAGAGATCGACCTGCAGCGAATTTTCATACCGCGCAGCAAGCAGGTGGTGGAAAGCAGGGACAAGCCGGCGGACGACGCGGCCAAGAAACAGGAGCAGGAATCGGAAGACGCCATGAAGAAACTGGCGGATGCGCTGCGGGCGCGGGCCGCGGCGGGAGAAGATTTCGAAAAGCTGCAGGACGAGGCCATTGCCGCGTCTGAAATGAAAGGCAAGCCGCCCACCAAGCTGGGCAAGATACGGCGCACCAGCCTGCCGCCTGATCAAGCGGCGATTTTCAACTTGAAGCCCGGGGAAACCTCGCAGCTGATCAGCGGTCCCAACGGATACCTGGTGTACAAAGCAGGAGAAAAAGACACTCTGCCCCTGGACAAAGTGCAAGCAGAAATCTCTTCCACGATGCGATCGCAGCGCATGCAGGATGCGCTGCAGAAAATTCAGCAGTCGGCCACGCCGGAGTTGAACGAGAAATATTTTGCCGACGCACCAGCGGCTGCGCCGGAAGCGGGCACGCAGGACGATCACGGGCACGAAGCCGGCGATGAAGGCTCCTCCATCCGGTCCCAAATAAATGGGCGACGAAAAACCAACTGTTGTGGTCACGGGGATCTCCGGCAATCTGGGGAGCAGGCTGCTGCCGCAACTGGGCGGGTTCAACGTGATTGGGGTGGACGTGACGCCGCCGGCGACCGATCTTCCGCTGCGCTTCGAACGCATGGACCTGGGGGAAGAGGAATCCTGCCGCCAGCTTTTCTTTTTATTGCGGGAAACGCGGGCGGAGGCGGTCATCCACCTGGCATTCGTCCTGGACGCGGTGCAAGCTGGAGTGCTTGATCTGGATCGCATGTGGCAGATCAACGTGGCCGGAACGGCGCGGGTGATGGAGGCGATCACCGAGGTCAATCACGAAGAGACGGTGGTGCGGAAATTCATTTTTCCCAGCAGCGTTTCGGTGTACGGGCCGGAGTTGTCCGGGGCCGCGACGGAAGAACATCCGCTGGGCGCCCATACTCTGCCCTATGCGATCCACAAGATGGAATGCGACAAGGTGGTGCAACAGCGGGCGCCCGCGCTGCGAGGGTGCAGCGCATACATGCTGCGTCCGCATATTTTCGCCGGGGCCAGCGTGCAGAACTACATGCTGGGCGCCTTTCGGGGCACG
The DNA here is from genome assembly GCA_963801595.1 of Terriglobia bacterium. Taxonomy (GTDB): domain Bacteria; phylum Acidobacteriota; class Terriglobia; order Terriglobales; family Acidobacteriaceae; genus JAIQFF01. Next base: position 153,619 of record CAWDFW010000019.1, read on the forward strand.
CCGGGTGGACGAAGCAACCGCGCGGCCAGCATGAGGAGCCGGGGCAAGCGCCTGCCCTGCCTGTTGCCGCGGGGACGGCGGTATCTGGAGCATCGAATCCAGTTCGTGCATGTCGATGACATGGCCCGGCTGATGACCCGGATTCTGCAGAAGACGGAGCCTGAGTCGCAACGCCTGACCGTGCTCAACGTGGCGGGACGCGGCGAGCCGATGACCATCGAGCGCTGCATCGAAGTGGCCCAGGCCAGGCTGTGGCGGCTGCCGGGCAAGCTGCCATTCAGGGTGGCGCTGAAAATTCATGTGGCAGCTGGGGATTACGGCCATTCCGCCCGAGGCCGCGCCTTACATGACCGGCGAATACCTGCTGAATACCGATCGCCTGCGGAAATTTCTGGGCGAGAGTTATGAGGATGTGATTCGTTACTCGATTGCGGACGCGTTTGCGGATTGCTTCAAAAGCGAGGCGGCAGTGAAGGTGGAGGAGTCCGCGGCTGAGGTTTAGGGTTGCGGCGAGGGCGAGACGCCCTGCGACAGCCGGCGGGACGCCGGCGCTACTTTTTGCCGCGATACAGGCCGGCGATGCCCAGGGTGTATGGGGTCCAGGATGGATCGCGGAAGCCGGTTTCGCGTATGCGTTGCAGCATTTCGCCGGGGGCGGGAAAGCGCGCCACCGATGCGGGCAGGTAGGCGTAGGGCCCTTTCACCCCTGAGATGAGTGTACCGACCGCCGGCAGGACTCGTTTGAAGTACAGCCGGTAGCAGTTTCCCACCAGGCCTTCGGGCTCTCCGAAATCCAGAATGCCAAATTCTCCGCCGGGGCGCAGGACGCGCATGATCTCGCGCAGTCCGGCATCGTAATCTGCCAGGTTGCGAAAGCCGAAGGCGGAGGTGATCAGATCGAAATGCGCGTCGGGAAAAGGCAGGCGCAGAGCATCGGCCTCGATCCAGCGCAACGGGGTGGCAGCCGCTTTCTGGCCGGCCCGCTGCAGCATGGCGTGAGAAAAATCGGCGCCCAGGATTCTGGGGGAGGACTTCCCGGCCTGGCGGCGCAGGGCCAGCGTCATGTCGCCCGTACCGCAACACAAATCGAGGACCTGGGATTCCGGGCGGGAGAGAATGCTGGCGAAGGTCCGGGCCGTTTTTCTCCACCAGAGCCGGTCGATATTGAAGGAGAGGAGATGGTTCAGCAGATCGTAGCGGGGCGCGATGGAGGTGAACATGGCGCGCACGGCGCGGGCGGCGGATTGCGGGTCGGCGGCGCCTTCGGGGGCAGCGCCGAGGACCGCGGATTTGGTGGAATCGGTCACGATGGAATTTTCGTCGCCGGCTTCTGGGCGACCTAGTCACGGCCTTGCGGCATGACGGTACGCACTCAGGCGCGAACTCGCCACGTTTTCGAGCGTCTAAAGCCAGGGCAAAAGCCGCGCGCTTCCGAGTCGCCCGCGACCACATGACTTGTCGCCGGCCCACCACGGCTAACGGGAGAGGCGGCGCAACTCATCGACGGCTTCGATCACCACCTGCTCGGGTACGTCGTTTGCGATTTCCACCTTGCCGATTTCGCGGGGCAGGACGAAGTGCACGACGCCGTTGCGGGTCTTTTTGTCCGACTTGAGCAGACGAAGGATGTCGCGGCTGCGCGACTTGACCTTCGGCAGAGGGCCCAGAGCACGCACCGCGTCGGTAATGCGGGCGGCGCCGGCCCGGTCGATGCGATCTACGGCCGATGCAATTCGGGCGGACGCGATCATGCCCCAGGCCACCGCCTCGCCGTGCAGGAAATGCCGGTAGGCTGTCTCCGCCTCGAGTGCGTGGCCGATGGTGTGGCCGAGGTTCAGCACGCGGCGCAGTCCATTCTCCCGTTCGTCGGAGGAAACCACTTCGGCTTTCAGCCTGACTGACTCTGCGATGATCCATTCCAGCTTGGCCGGGTCGCGGCGCAATTTCTTTGCATCGACGTCTTCCAGGGCGCGGAACAGTTCCGGCTTGCCGATGACGCCGCATTTGAGCGCTTCATAAAGACCGGCGCGGAATTCGCGGTCGGGCAGCGTGGTGAGGACCGCGGGATCGATCAGGACGATACGGGGATGGTGGAAGGTTCCGACCAGATTTTTCCCGGCGCGCAGGTTGACCCCGGTTTTGCCGCCGATGGAGGCGTCCACCTGGGCCAGCACGGTGGTGGGAATCTGCACCAGGTCGAGGCCGCGCATGTAGAGGGAGGCCAGCAGGCCGGTGACGTCGCCCACGACGCCGCCACCGAAAGCAACGAGGACGGAATTCCGGTCCGCGCCCAGCCGGCTCAACTGCTCGGACAGTTTCTCTACCGTGGCCAGCTTTTTGTGGCGTTCGCCATTGGGCATCTCCAGAATTTTCGGGATAAATCCAGCGGCGGAGAGGGATGCGGTCAGCTTTTTTCCCCACTTGCTGCGGACGGGCGGGACGGTGACGATGAACAGGCGTTGAGGATTTGCACCGAAGAGGTTGCGGAGTGCGACGCCGGAACGGTGCAGGAGGCCGTTCTCGATCACGGCGTCATAGGGACGCGGCGGAAGTGCGATGGTTACGCGGGTCATGCGTTCTCATCATAACTTAAGCTGATCGGGCCGGAAGGCATGTCGCGCTCAGAAAACTCCGGGCGGCACCGCTGCACGAGCGGAACGCTTGCGCCTACGTTACTTTTTTCGGATTGGCCACGGAGGCGATTACGGAGATGGCGAGGACGCCGGCCACGGCCGCCAGGGCAACGGGGGTCGGAATCTCGAGATAGTGGGAGAGAAGCATCTTGGCGCCGACGAAGACCAGCACCAGGGAGAGTCCGTAATGCAGGTAGCGAAACATTTCCATCATGCCGGCGAGGGCGAAGTACATGGAGCGCAAGCCCATGATGGCGAAAACGTTTGAGGTGTAAACGATGAAGGCGTCGCGGGTGATGGCGAGGATAGCAGGGATGGAATCGACGGCGAAGAGCAGGTCGGTGGTCTCGACCACCAGCAGGACGACGAACAGAGGCGTGGCGTAGAGTCCAGGGCGGCGAACGAAGAACTTGTCGCCCTCATAGTCCCTGGTCACCGGTACAAAGCGGCGGAACAGACGCAGCACCGGATTTTTCTCGGGATGGATCTCGGCCTCCTCCTGGAAGAACAGCTTGATGCCGCTGTACACCAGGAAGGCGCCGAAGACGTAGACGATCCAGTGGAATCTCTGGATGAGTCCCACGCCCGCGGCGATGAAGACGGCGCGCATGATGAGCGCTCCCAGGATTCCCCAGAACAGGACTTTGTGCTGGTGGACGGCCGGCACCTGGAAGAAACGGAAAATCAGCAGGAAGACGAAGAGGTTGTCCACGCTGAGGGAAAGCTCGATGACGTATCCGGTGACGAACTCCAGGGCGGGGGTGCGACCGTGCCAGAAGAAAACCACCACCGCGAAGATGACAGCCAGGGCGATCCAGACCACGCTCCAGGCCAAGGCTTCGCGAAACTTCACGGTGTGGGCGCGGCGATGGAACACGCCCAGGTCGAGCACCAGCATGGCGAGGACAAAGAGATTAAATAAGATCCAGAACAGTAGCAATCAGCGCCCCGAGTAAAAGATTGTGTGGGGCGGACACTCTTGTCCGCCGCCCTTGTCTTTGACTTTATACCCTAAGCCACCTGCGGTCTCGCAATCGAAACATCAAAATCCAGGACAAATCAAAGTCAAAAGCGGCGGACAGGAGTGTCCGCCCTACACGGGAATGCGAGCGAAACTTCAGATCTCAGTTTTCAGTTCCCAGTTCTCAGTTGGGGTTTTCGAGAATGCGAATGGTTTCGAGGATAACGCTTCCGACGATCTCGATGCTTTTGGGGCTGAGTTTGTCCATGGTGTCTTGCGGGGTGTGATGGAAGACGTTGCCGTAGCCGTAGTCGAGGTCGATGAGGTCGGCACTGGGAACGCCGAGATGAACGAAGGGCAGGTGGTCGTCTTCGACGGCGATGGTGCGGGCGAAGAAGTGGGACTGGTAGCCCAGGTGCGTCGCCGCCTGGTAAACCTTGTCTTCGAGCCAGGGGGTGGAGTTGGTATCGCGGTCGATGTTGAGGTCGGCGTCGCCGATCATGTCGGCCAGCAGAAAAGCCTTAATCTTTTTGAGCGTGCCATCTTTTTGCCATTTGTCGGCCAGGTGGCGGGCGCCGTAGAGGCTGTCGGTGGCGGTCCAATTCTTTACTGCTTCTTCGCCGTCGGTCCACAGCAGCCAGACGCTGTAGCCTGCGCGCTTTTTGCCGCGAAGCTGGTTGGCCAGTTCGAGCAGAATAGCAGTGGAGGAGCCGCCGTCGTTGGCGCCAACGTAGCCGGTATCGCGCAGCGGGTAATTGGTGTCGTAGTGGCCGGCGATGACGATCACGCCGTCGCGGGTGCCGGGAAATTTGGCGATGATGTTACGCACTGGAAACTTGCCTTCGGGCGTGTCGGCGGTGAAGGCGTCGTCTTCCACGTGGTCGTTTTTAAGGCGCGCCAGGATGTAGGTTTCAAGCTTCTTGTGATTCGAGCTGCCGATGGGGCGCGGGCCGAAAGCGACGACCTCGCGGGTGTATTGCAGGGCGCGGGCGGCGTTAAAGGATTGGGCAGGAGCGGGCCTGATGCAAGAGGAAGCTCAGCAGAACGCCGAGCACAGACAGCGCCCGTGGCGCCGGCGTCGTGAGGGCGTCCCGCCCTCACTGCTCGTAACAGTAGCTTGACCAGCCGAGCTTTGCTCGGCTGGGCGGGCGAGGGCGCCCGCCCCTACGTGGGCGCGGGTGGTATTGATTCTCCTCATCGATCTTTTCGTGGCCTGGCGGGCCTTGCGTTGCTTGGGATGGACCAGGAACGCGATGCCGATGCTCAGGATGTAGAGCGCGACCATGGGCGCGGCGAAGATGCACATGTTCAGGATGTCGGTGGTCGGAGTGATGATGGCGGCGATGATAAAGATGACGAGGATCGAATAGCGCAGGTTGCGCCACATCCAGCCGGCGGTGACGATACCCATCAGCGAAAGGAAGAACACCAGGATGGGCAGCTCGAAGATGACGCCCATGCCGATCATGATGGTCAGGAACAGGTCGGTGTATTCGCCAATTGTGATCATCGGCTGGAACTGTTTGCCGTAGTCGATCAGGAAGGTCAGGGCCGCGGGATAGACCATCTTGTAGGCGAACAGACCGCCCGACAGGAACAGCAGGACGGTGGAGAACATGAAGGGAAATACGTAGCGCTTTTCGTTGCGGTAGAGGCCGGGAGAAATGAACATCCAGACCTGGTAGAGCACGATGGGCGAAGTCACGAACAGGCCGGCGAGGGCCGCAACCTTCAAGTAAAGGTTGAAGGGTTCGGTGGGGTTCAGATAGACCAGCTTCTCGGCCATCCCGTTGTGGCGCAGGGCGTCCATGATGGGCCGCTGCACGAAGGTGAAGATGAACTCGTGATAATTCCAGCAGGCAAAGAAGCCTACGGTGACGGCAATGATGGAATAAATGAGGCGGCGGCGCAGTTCCTCGAGGTGGTCGAGGAAGCTCATGGCGGTCAGGCCGTCGTGAGACTCGTCGGCGGGGGGAAGCTCGGCGGCCATCTCAGGCATCGGGGGCCTTGGCCAGTGAATTCGTCTCAGGGACAGAAATGTCGGGGCGAGGCCCGCTGCCGGAGGCTATGGAGCCGGCCGGGGCCTGGACCGGGGGAAGAATGGTCTGGCGGTTGTTTTCGAGATCGAGCTGGGAGATTTCGGACTCGATTTGCGCCTTGAACTCGTTCGAGGCCCGCTTGAATTCATTGAGGGCCCTTCCGATCTGGCGACCGATTTCGGGCAATTTCTTGGGCCCGAAAAGGATCAGGGCAAACAGGAAGAGGAAAATCATCTCTGGGAAACCCAGGTTCATGACTCCATGATACTGCCGGAGTGAATTGACGGCAATCGGCGCGGGCTGCGACTCTTAAATCGTAAACCACGAAGGACGCGAAGGTACACGAAGGAAACCAGGCGGCACCGTCCGGCGGAACCCGGATCTCGGTTGGCGCATCCAATTGACAGCACGCGTCAGGGGATAGCGAGCTGGATCGCGGGGTCCCGCCGGTTACTTCCGGGTAGCCGAAACAGTGGCTAAGTGGGCAGACAGCGTTATACTTCGATCAGACGCGGTGTGCTGGGGTGTTTCTACGTCCCCGGCGAAGGAAAAAATGATGGTGGGTAGTTCTCGTCGCGCACTCTTCCTGGTTGTATTCATTCTCGTAACCTGCGGATTTCTCGGGATCGTATTCGGGCAGAAGATCAATCCTTCGGCCGCTCCCGGTGGCGACGCCGACGTCCGCGACAGCTTGCGGCAGTTCACCACGGTGTATGACGTGGTGGAACAGAATTATGCGGAGCCGGTGAACCCCGACAAGGCCATCTACAACGGGGCCATTCCGGGGATGCTGCATGTGCTCGATCCGCATTCGAATTTCTTCGATCCCAAGGCCTATTCCCTGCTGCGCGAAGATCAGCGCGGGAAATATTACGGCGTGGGAATGACGGTGGGGCCGCGCAATAACAAGGTGATCGTGATTGCGCCGTTTGTGGGGACGCCCGCCTATCGCGCCGGCATCCGGCCGGGTGACATCATCGCGGCAGTGGACGGCAAGCCTACGGACAACATGAGCACGGGCGATGTCGCCGACCTGTTGAAGGGGCCCAAGGGGACCACGGTCCACATCACGATTCTGCGCGAAGGCGCGGACAAGCCGCTGGAATTCGCCGTGGTGCGTGATGAGATTCCGCGTTACAGCGTGGACCTGCATTTCCTGATCAAGCCGGGAATCGGCTATATGCACGTTTCGGGTTTCAACGAGACTACGGAACATGAAGTGGCGGACGCGCTCGACCAGATGGGCGACCTGAAGGGATTGATTCTTGATCTGCGGCAGAATCCCGGCGGGCTGCTCAACGAAGGCGTGGGCGTGGCGGACAAGTTTCTGCACAAGGGCGCTCTGATCGTTTCGCACCACGGCCGCTCGTCACCCGAGAAGAGGTACACCGCGGCGCACGGCAACGGGGGCAAGGACTACCCGCTGGTGGTGCTGGTGAACCGGGGAACGGCTTCGGCGGCGGAGATCGTGGCGGGCGCGATTCAGGACCACGACCGCGGACTGATTGTCGGCGAAACCACCTTCGGCAAGGGACTGGTGCAGACGGTGTATCCACTTTCAGAGAACACCGGGCTGGCCCTGACCACGGCCAAGTACTACACCCCGAGCATGCGTTTGATTCAGCGCGACTACGCCAACGTCTCGCTGTACGACTATTACTTCAATCGCGAGAGCGAAGAGAACGAACACAATGCCAGCCGCGAAGTGAAGCTCACGGACAGCGGCCGCACGGTTTATGGAGGCGGCGGAATCACACCCGACGTGAAGATCGCGGCGGTGAAGAGCAATCACTTCCAGGATTCGCTGCTGCAGCATTACGCTTTCTTCAATTTCGCCAAGCACTATGCCGTCACTCATCATCCGGCCAAGAATTTTGAGGTGGATGATGTGGTGCTGCAGGACTTCCGCAAATTCATGGACGACGAAAAGATTGCCTATACCGAGGCGGAGCTGCTGGAAAATAACGCCTGGGTGCGGTCCAATATCAAGAGCGAAATTTTCGTCGATGTGTTTGGGCAGGAGGAAGGCCTGAAGGTGCGGGCAGAGACGGATCCGCAGGTAACCAAGGCGCTGGAGTTACTGCCGCAGGCCAAATCACTGGCGGAAAACGCCCGCAAGATTGTGGCGGAGCGGACGGGTGGGCATCCTCTAAGCCAGTAGGCGGTAGAGTATTCATACAGAAGGCCCGAGCGATCGGGCCTTTTTTATTGCCCGGGGACAGAGCGGCGGCTTCTTTGCGTCCTTTGCGGATTTCTTTGCGTCCTTTGCGGTTGAGATTTTGGCGTGACTTACGGCAAGGTCAAACCCTTTACCGCAAAGGACGCAAAGCAAAGGCGCAAAGGGCGCAAAGGCCGGTGAATCAGGACACCATCCGGGCTCCTTCGACCGGCACTTTCTTCTCGTTGACTTGGCCTCGTTTACCGCTCATAATCCGCAGTTGAGGCTGGTTTTGACCCTTGCCGGCCGCCGGTTCCGTACATTTGGATGGCAATCCCCTGGAGCCAAATTCCGGCTGATTTTGCTCGTCCCCGGGGTCACGGGACGAGGTCTGGCCGATGCTGAAACAGGGGGTGTGGATGTTGGCGGCGGTCCCGGCCCTGGTTGCGGGATGGACTGACTGGCGCTTCCGCCGCATCCCCAACTGGCTGACGGTGCCGGCGCTGGTCGCCGGAATTGCGGTGAATTCGCTGGCTGCGGGCTGGCCGGGAGCGAAAGAGTCGTTGCTGGGAGTTGGACTGGGGTTAGGGCTGTTGTTGCCCTTTGTGCTGATACGAAGTCTGGGCGCCGGGGACTGGAAGCTGGTGGGCGCGCTGGGTGCGTTTCTGGGACCGTCGCGACTGATCACGGTGTTGCTGGGGACGATCCTGGTGGCGGGGCTGATGGCGTGGTGCTGGTCATCTGGAAGAAGCGGGTGGGACGGACAGCCCGCAATATCGTCCACATGGTGGCTGGACTGTTTACGCTGCACCTGCCGGGCCCGGAGGTTTCGCTGGATAATCCGGAATCTCTGAAGATACCATTTGGAGTGGCGGTGGCAGTGACGGTTGTTCTTTATACTGTGGGACAGGCGTGGGGAGTGGTATGACGCGGACTCAGAACAACAGTTGGCGGAGCAGGCTGCTCCGCGATGGCTGCGGGGGCGGAAATCGCCGAGGCCGCGGTGGTGCTGCCGTTGCTGTTCATGCTGCTGTTCGGGATCATGTGGTTCGCGCGCGCGTACAACATCTATACGACGGTAAACCGGGCGGCGCGGCAGGGGGCGCTGGCGGAGGCCGCTAACAATTGCGCGACTTGTGGAAACGCATTTCGAACCAGCAACGACATCCGGGACAATGTTGTGTATCCCATTCTGATCGCTTCTCACCTTGATCCGGCGCAGGTGCAGAACTTTAACGTGCAACGAGATGTGGTCCTGAATCCAGGGTCGCCCATTATCGAACACGGAGCGGTGGTCAGCCTCGACTATCCGTACAACTTCAAATTGAACGGGATCTCGTGTTGCCCGCCGAGGTTGTCGCCGATCCTCCAGAACGTCATGATCCGTGCGCAAGCGCAAGCTCGGCAGGAGGACTAGCAGTGTCACTGGCGGGCATATTCCGGCTGCGGGCGTTAGGACATGGGTGGTCGTTTCGCGCGGGCATTCTCTTCGATCTGGGCAAACCTGCGGGGGAATGAGGGTGCTGAAATCCTGGAGTTTGCCATTTCGCTTCCCCTGCTGATCGTGGTGGCAGTTGGAGTTTTCGATTTCGGGTCGGCGTTCACGGTCAAGCAGAAGGTGGGCAACATTGCTCTGCAAGGGGCGCGGGTGGCGTCTAACCAGCCTACGGCCGATCTTTCCCTGAACGGGGCTTGTGGCGCTCCGGCCTCGATTTGTTCGGTACGCGATGTGGTGGAGAGCAACCTGGTGGCCAGCAAGCTGAACGATTGCGGGCTGGGAGCCGCGCCGGTCGCGCCGAGTGGCTCGCTGAGCTGGACGTTTACCGCCAACACGGGCTGCGGCGGGACCCTGACGCTCAAGATTGAGCGCGGCTATGTCTATACCGCGACGCTACCCAGCCCGCCGTTTCAGGCGGGAAATTACACGATTGAAGGCACGCGGTTGACGTTGAACTATCCCTATCGCTGGCAGTTCAACCGGGTGGCACCGCTGATTGCGCCGGGCGCGAATTATCCCGCGACGACGCAAATCAACTCGGTGGCGATCATGCAGAATCTGAATTGAAGGATGGCTTTGTGACTCGGGTGAACACGGCGCATCGGAAGAACGAACGCGGCATCACCATCGTGCTGGTGGCGATTTCCTTGCTGTCGCTTGCTGGGCATGGCGGCGCTGGCCATCGACGTATCGACCTTGTACATGGCCCACGGTGAAGCGCAACGCGCTGCCGATGCGGCGGCCCTGGCGGGCGCCCGGATGTTTGCCACTTCCGGCTATACGTCCGCGTCCAGTACGCTGGCCGCTTCCGATATTTGCCAGACTTCTGCTGTTCCCGGCACGGCGGCCGCTGCCAACCGGCAAGCGGAAGCGGTGGCGGCGCAGAACCTGATCGCGGGACAGCCCGCGGCGGTGCAATCCATCACCTGCAACCTCACGGCTGCGAATCCGCAGATCTGCGGTCACCATACAGCGGACCGCATTGCCCACTTTCTTTGGACGGATCTGGGGAGGCAGCAGCCAACAGCGTAACGGCAACGGCGGTGGCTGAGGCGTATAACCCGTCGGGCTCGGCGGCGCCGGTTCAGGTGCAGGGGGTCAAGCCCTGGCTGATTCCGAATTGCGATCCGACTAACGGCGGAGCGGGAGACTGTGCGCTCGGAGGCCGCTTTGTCGATCCGACGGACGGAAGCATCCAGAACAATGGGTCGTTCGTGGGAAAGACGATCACCCTGACGCACGTCACCGGCGGGGCGACTCCCAATGTCGCGGTGGCAGTACCTCGGACCCTTGACTATTACCGGGCAAACGTTCCGATCAACCCTCCAGCGCCGGTCTGTCCCTCGACCAGCGCTGTTGGCTGCGCGCAGGTAGGGAGCGATGACTATCACGACAATGTCGCGTGTACCTCCACCTACCAGTTCAGCTGCGGCCAGACGATTGGAGCGGGCCAGGCGGTGACCGTGCAGACCGGCGGCGGCATTGGGTGGCGAGACCAACCAGGGGACGCAATGCCTGATTCACGCAGGCAACGCAGGGCGCATCGTTGGACCAGGACCAATTACTGCCGAACGGTGGCGCCCCCTCCGGGAGCGCTCCCATCACCATAAGCGGCGGAAACAACAACCCGAATCCACTGTTGCAAGGCGTGACGAGCATTAGCCGCAGCGACTCGATTGTCACCGTGCCGATCTATCACAATGCCGCAGGCCCCAATCTTTGCCCCGGCGGTTGCAACCAGACAGCGACGATCGTGGGCTTTTTGCAGCTGGGAATTACGCAGAATGTTCCAGATGGTTCCGCACCCAAGGCGGGATCGAGAGGGAAGATCGAGGGTGTGGTTATGAACGTTGCGGGCTGTAACCCGGGGGCCGGCAACCCCGTGGTCTCCGGTGGCGGAGTGTCTCCTATTCCGGTGCGGCTTATTCACCAGTAAGGAACAATTCGTCAAACCAGACGGGCGGGACGCCCGTCCTCCATAATCCATAAGTTTGCATAACCTATTGCGGCGGGGGAACGTCCTGCGGTCCTGGCTGGCCTGCGCCTTCCTGGGGCTGGGGTTGCATGTCGGGTTGCGGGTCCTGCTGCATGGGTTGCGGTTCGGGCTCGGGTTGGGTGTCGGCGACCGGGGGTTCGGGAGTGGCGATGGCGGGTTGCGATATGCCGCCGGCACCGCGATAGGTGAGGATGACGCTTTTCAGTTTTCCGGGCTCGCTGCTCGGAATCGACCATGATGAAGTTGAAGCGGGAGCCATTGAGCAGCGAGACCAGGGCTTCGCGGAGGGGCAGCGGGGGGATGCCGACGATGATCTGTTCCTGGGCGGCGCCGGGCGGGATGGTGATATCGGTGCCGGTCAGGCGGTGGACCTCGTTGAGAATCTGGGCCAGGCTGACGTGATCGGCCACCACGCTCAACTTTCCGTTTTTGAATTCGACGTTCAGATTGAAAGCAGGCTTGGCCGGCGCCGGGGTGAAGGAAACGTTATCGACGTGGGCCTGGGCGGCGGCCTGCTGCTGGTCGGACATCAGGTTGACGATGACCGTCTTGCCGTCGGGGAAAATCTGGTAGTGCTGCGGACGGTTGAGATCGATGACCACGCGCGTGGTCGGGGGATTCGCGCTGTAGCGCGCGACGCGAAAGCCCTTTACGTCGCCCTGGTTGAGCAGCTTGGTGCGCAGATCGCCGGCCGGCTGGGAGTTGGGGAAATCCATGATCAGGCGGTCGGGATCGCTGATTACCTGGGTGCGTACGGCCACGGACTGGCTGGCTTCAATCACTACAGTGATGCCGCCGGGAGTGCTGGTGACCTTCACGCTCTCGAGCGTGGCCAGGGGTTTTGCGGCGGGCGGAGGGGTGGCGTGGAGCAACGCGGCGGCCCCAACCATAAACATGGCGATAAACGATAGACAACTCTTCATGACTGCTCTCAATCCCGATTTTAGCAGTCCAGCCAGCGATGAGGAGTGCCTTTGGGCCTTCTGAGTAATGAGTTTGGGGCATCGGTTGGAGCAGCTTTGGGACAGGCCGAAAGGGGAATGCTGCTGTCATCCGGAGCGGAGTGGCTGCTTTGCTTCGCGAAGCAGCCGCGGAGTCGAAGGACCCCCATCGTTTATTTCTGCGGCCGGCAGCTGAGTCTTTCACCCTCACCCAACCGCCAAAACAAATCCCCCCTGACGCAATGAGCACCTCAATTTATAGGGGGCCTTCGACTCAGGATAACAGGGCAATTACTGTCGCCGGGCCTCTAACAGCAGGTCCCTCGACTTGCCCTCACCGCGCTGCGCGCGGCTCGGAGCGGCGCTCGGGATGACAGGGTTCGAGAGGTCTGCTTACTCTTCGTCTGCTTACTCTTCGTCTTCTGACTCTTTAGTTACTTCTTATCCGCGGCGTCGGGCGGGGTGGCTGAGGCTGAGAGCCGGGTGATCTCGGCCAACTGTTTTTGCGCCTCTTCTATTTCTGCGGGCTGGGTGGCGAATTTCAGATAGTTCTGGATGTGGGTGGCGGCTTCCTGATACTCGCGTTTTTGCAGGAGGATGACGCCCAGAAGGTATTCCAGTTTGGGGACCTGATGCTGGTCGTCCACTTTCATGCCCTGGCGAGCACTCTTCTCGGCCTCGGGAAAATTGTAGAGATAGTAATTGCCCAGGGAATTGCGCAACCAGGCATCGGGAAAACTCACCGGATTCAGGGCCAGCAACTGGCGGGTGACGGTGACCAGCGCCTGCCATTGTTTCTGTTGCAGATCCAACTCCGCCAGGCCGCGGTAGGGGTTGACATACTTGGGGTCGGCGGCGATGGACTGTTCGAAAGAATGGCGCGCCTGGGCATCGTCGTGCTTGTGGAACTGGACGCGGCCCAGGTCAAACCAGGCGACGGCAAAACGGGGAAAAATCTCGACTGCCTTGGCCAGGAGCGGTTCGGCTTCGTCCCATTTTTCCTGGCTTAGCTTTCTTGCTGCCCTTCTCATAGGCTTTCCGGGCATCCTTGGGGGCCATGGCGCTGGTGGCGCTGATGGTTAAACCCTCGACCTGGCCCATGCGGTGCAGCACCAGGCGGCCAATATCGGCGCTTTCGAAAGTGGTGAGGCGGCTGTTCAAATCGATGGGCTGGGAGGAGAAGCCGGGGAGTGAGGCCAGCAGCTCGCAGTCACGCCAATTGCGCTGCACTCCGCGTCCCATGGCGGGGCCCATGGAATCGACGTCGGCGCCACTGAAGTCCGCGCTGGCAACGGACGTCCGGTCGCCCAGCTCGAAACTGAAGCCGCCATGGGAATCGGTGTGCGTGACCGTCTGCTTGTGGCCGCGGCATATGGTCTGGATGCTGGCCGATTCCGTAATCTGAGTGCCATCATCGAGCACGACCTTGCCGGAAATAAATGCCCTTTGTCCCATGGTGCTGTCGGGCGGATTCATGTTGGGCTGCATCGGGCCGGGACTTCGGGTGGGGCCGGGAGTTGTAGTACCACGACCGGGTGCGGGCTTACCGGTCTGGGCAACGGCGGCCAAGGTCAATGTCAGGGTGAGGAATACGCGGCAGGTACGGCGGTAGTTCATGGCTAGCCCCCGGTAACAGATTGGGGCGATTATACGTCTGGACGGGGGAAGCGGTAGCGTTATTTTCGGGGGTGGTGATTCAGTTCCTGGTTGTTAGTTCCCGCTTCTCAGTTCAGGCTGGGACGGAATCGGTCTGTTATAGTTTTTTCGGAATTCGAGGTGTTCGATGTCACGAATGGTTCGCTGCGGACTGATACAGGCGCGCAATGTGCTGGGTGCGGAGCACTCGCTGGGCGAGATACGGGAAGCCATGGTGCGCAAGCACGTGGAGATGATCGAGCAGGCGGCCCGGGAGCAGGTTCAGATCCTGTGCCTGCAGGAGCTATTTTATGGGCCGTATTTCTGCGCCGAGCAGGACCCGCGCTGGTATGAGTTGGCGGAGGCGGTCCCGGATGGGCCCAGCGTGCGGCTGATGCAGGAACTGGCGGCGAAACATCACATGGTGATCATCGTTCCGGTGTACGAGCAGGAGCTGCCCGGGCTTTATTTCAATACCGCAGCGGTAATCGACGGGGACGGGCGCTACCTGGGAAAATATCGCAAACATCATATTCCGCACTGCCATCCGGGATTCTGGGAGAAGTTTTACTTCACTCCCGGCGACCTGGGCTACCCGGTGTTTGCCACAAAATACGCGAAGGTCGGGGTGTACATCTGCTACGACCGGCACTTTCCCGAGGGCGCGCGCGCGCTGGGACTGAATGGCGCGGAAATTGTTTTTAATCCTTCAGCCACCGTGGCCGGGCTTTCGGAGTACTTGTGGGAACTGGAACAGCCAGCCCATGCCGTGGCCAACGGCTACTTTGTCGGCGCCATCAACCGGGTGGGCGAGGAGAAGCCGTGGAGCATTGGAGAGTTTTACGGCAAAAGTTATTTTTGCAATCCGCGGGGGAAGATCGTCGCCCAGGCCAGCCGCGACAAGGATGAGGTGCTGGTGGCGGACCTTGACCTGGAGGTGATCCTGGAAGTGCGCAAGGTGTGGCAGTTCTTCCGCGACCGGCGTCCGGAAACCTACGGCATTCTGACCACGCAGAGCGGGAAGATCGCGAGGGACTGAGCGCGTCAGTTACCTGCACACTTGTTTGCCGGTGTTGAACGATGCCCGCTCCGGCTCGGCGTGGCCGGGCTGAGAATGGCCATGCCTCCTTCTCGGCCAGGACTGATGGCCCGTGTATAAGATTAGTTCCAGAATGTCGATGCCAGCTCAAACTGCGCGCGCCGATATCGAATCCAGTCCTCTCTACAACCCTGATCTGGCACCGACGGTTCAGCCCGGCGAGGCGGCCTCGGGCGATCGCGGGGCGCGGACCTGGGGCACTTACAACTATGCGGCGCTCTGGGTCTCGATGTCGGTCAACATCCTGACATACATGCTGGCGGCCAGCTTGATCCAGGGTGGGATGAACTGGAAGCAGGCGGTGTTTACCGTTTTTCTCGGGAACTGCATCGTGCTGGTGCCGATGCTGCTGAATTCGCATCCCGGGGCGCAGTACGGAATTCCCTTCCCCGTACTGGCGCGGGCCTCGTTCGGAGTGCTGGGGGCTAACGTGGCCGCCGTCCTGCGCGCGTTGGTGGCGTGCGGATGGTTTGGCATCCAGACCTGGATTGGAGGCGAGGCCATCAATGTTCTGCTGGCTACGGTGTGGCCGGCATGGAAAGCCGTGCCGCACGGCGCGGGCATATGTTTTATAGCGTTCTGGCTGATCAACCTGGCGGTGATCCTTAAAGGAATTGAGTACATACGATTTCTGCAGGGTATCAGCGCGCCCGTCCTGCTAGGCGTGGGCTTGCTGTTGCTGGGCTGGGCCTATGTGCAGGCAGGAGGCTTTGGGCCGATGCTTTCCGCGCCGTCGCGCTTCGCCAGCTTTCCGGAATTTCTGAAGTTTCTGGTTCCCGCCTTGAACGCGACCGTGGGATTCTGGGCGACGGTTTCGCTGAACATTCCGGATTTCTCGCGCTTTGCCCGCAGCCAGCGGGCGCAGGTGATCGGTCAGGCGCTGGCGCTGCCCACCACCATGACGCTCTATTCGCTGGTGGGAGTGCTGGTGACTTCCGCGACCGTGGTGATTTACGGATCGGCGATCTGGGACCCGGTGCAGCTTTTGAGCCGGTTTCATTCGCGACTGGCGGTGGTAGTGTCGCTGGTTGCGATCCTGCTGGCGACCTTGAACGTGAACATTGGCGCCAACGTGGTTTCTCCAGCCAATGATTTTTCCAACCTGTGGCCGCGCAAGATAAGTTTCAAGATTGGGGGCGTGATCACCTGCTTCATGGGCATCGCGATCATGCCCTGGAAGTTGCTGGACAACTACAAAACGTTCATCTTCGGCTGGCTGGGGGGATATGCGGCATTTCTGGGGCCGGTGGCGGGCATTATGATTTGCGACTACTGGATCATACGGAAACGGTCGCTGCTGGTAAACGACCTCTACTTGCGCGGCGGGGCCTACGAGTATTCTCACGGCTTCAACTGGAAGGCCGTGGGCGCACTGTTTCTCGGGGCGGCTGTGGCGCTGGTGGGGTTGGTGGTGCCAGCTTTGCGCTTCGCTTACGACTACTCCTGGTTTGTGGGCTTTGTGGTTTCGTTTGCCGCATATTACGGGATGATGATTGGGGATGGGGTGGAATGAAAAAACCCGGTTGTCAGTGATCAGTTCCCGGTTCTCAGTTTGGGCACAAGTTTTCGAGACTCTGGGGGGCTTGGCGGAATCTTATAAGTATGGATACGAAATCCAAACCGCGGGTGGTGATTGTTGGAGGCGGCTTTGGCGGACTGCTGGCTGCACGCACGGTGGCCAGAAATCCGGTTCAGGTTACGCTGATCGATCGCCAGAACTTTCATACATTTCAGCCGCTGCTATACCAGGTGGCGACGGCGGGACTGTCTCCGGGAGAAATTGCCGCGCCGATTCGCTGGATTCTGCGCCGGCGGCGGAACGTCGAAGTGCTGATGTCGGAAGTACAGGACTTCGATTTGTCGCGCAAAGTGGTGAAGTTGCCGGATGGCGAAGTGGCGTATGACTACCTGATTGTGGCCTCGGGGGCGAGCCATGCCTACTTTGGACACGATGAGTGGGAGCCTTTTGCGCCCGGCCTGAAAACGATTGAAGATGCTCTGGAAATCCGGCGGCGCGTGCTGCTTGCGTTTGAACTGGCGGAACACCAGGCGACCGGTGGGAAAGAGCAGGTGCAGCTGAATTTCGTGGTGGTCGGCGGCGGTCCCACGGGAGTGGAACTGGCAGGGACGCTGGCCGAGATCGCGCGCCGGGCGCTGGCCGACGAATTTCGCAGCATCGATCCGCGAAAAACCAGGATTGTCCTTCTGGAAGGCGGCCCGCGGATTCTGCCCGCCTATCCCGAAGATCTTTCGCGCAGCGCCGAAGAACAGCTGCGGCGGCTGGGCGTGGAGGTGCATACCTCGGCCCTGGTGACGGAGATAGCGCCGGGCGCGGTGCAGATGGGGAAAACGCGCTGGCCGGCCGCAGTCATTCTCTGGGCGGCGGGAGTTGCAGCCTCACCGCTGGGGAAAAAGCTGGGAGCACAGGTGGACCGGGCCGGACGGGTGCTGGTGAATCCCGACCTCAGCCTGCCGGGCCATCCGGAGGTCTTTGTGATTGGAGACCTGGCCGCGCTCAAGGACGAAAACGGAAAGTGGCTGCCGGGGGTTGCGCCGGTCGCCATGCAGGAAGGCAAGGCCACGGCGCACAACATCGCGGCTGAATTGCGGGGCGAACCGCGCAAGAATTTTCATTACTTCAACAAGGGAAACCTGGCGACCATCGGGCGTGCGGCGGCGGTGGCCGAGTTTGGAAAGATTCATATTTCCGGGTTCGTGGCCTGGCTGGCGTGGCTGTTCATTCACATCTTTTTTCTGATCGGGTTTCGCAATCGCATTATCGTGCTAGTGCAGTGGGCATGGTCCTATTTTACGTACGAGCGTGGGGCACGCCTGATTACCGGGGACAAGCGCCTGCCGGGGTGGGATGAATTGCGCGGCGAGGAAGTTGAAAAGGGTACCGCGGCGGATTGATATCGCACCGGTGCTGGGTCGCTTTCCGCCGCCTGCGGGGGCAGGATGCCCCCGCGACAGCCGGCGGGACGCCGGCGCTACAATGGGATTGACGGGTGTAGCGATGAGAATGCTTTCCGGTTCGCGAACGCTGTTGGCCGCAGTCCTGTTGTGCGTCTCCACTGCTTCTTACGCAGAAGTGTTGAAGATCGTTGTCAACGACACGATTCATCCCATCACTGACGAGTACATCGGGCGGGCCCTGGCCGAGGCGGAACGTAATAAAGATCAGGCGTTGCTGATCGAGCTCAATACGCCGGGCGGGCTGGTCGATTCAACGCGCGACATCATTGAGAAGATCCTGGCTTCGCCGGTGCCGGTGATCGTGTATGTGACCCCCAGCGGCAGCCGGGCGGCTTCGGCAGGTTTTTTTATCCTGGAGAGCGCGGATGTGGCGGCCATGGCTCCCGGAACCAATACCGGCGCTGCCCATCCGGTCACGCTGGGCGGCGGTAAAGTGGACGACGTGATGAAGGAGAAGATGGAGAATGACGCCGCCGCGCTGATGCGTTCCGTGGTTTCCAAGCGGGGTCGCAACGTCGAAGTGGCCGAGAGCACGGTGCGCCAGTCGAAGTCATTTACCGATCAGGAGGCGCTTTCCCAGAAGTTGATTGATTACGTGGCGACGAGCGACCAGAACCTGCTGCAGCAGATGCAGGGGAAGACCGTCAAGCGCTTCGATGGGAAAACCATCACCCTCAACCTCGAAGGCGAAACCGTCCGGCGGTTTGATATGACGCTGAAACAGCGCATCCTCGCCTTCATCATGGACCCCAACATCGCATTCATTCTTCTGGCGATCGGAGCGCTGGCGCTCTATGCGGAGTTCAACCATCCGGGCGCGGTGGTGCCGGGGACGGTGGGCATCGTGTTCATCCTGCTGGCGGTTTTTGCGCTGAATCTTTTGCCTACACGTTTTGCGGCGGTGGTGCTGATCCTGGCGTCGTTTGCGTTGTTCGCGCTGGAGGCGAAATTTGCCACCCATGGAGTTCTGGCGATCGGCGGGATGGCCACCATGATTCTGGGTGGACTGCTGCTGGTGGACGCACCCATTCCGGAAATGCGCGTGCACCTGCTGACCGCTCTGGCAGTGAGTATTCCGCTGGGCGGGATCACGGTGTTCCTCATGAGCATTGCCCTGAAGGCGCGGGCCAACAAGGTCACGACTGGAGTTCAGGGCCTGGTAGGTGAAGTTGGCATTGCGCAGACGACTCTGTCCCCGCGCGGGAAAGTCTTCGTTCACGGCGAACTCTGGGACGCAATGTCCTCGAGCGGCGTGCCGGCGGGGCAGAGCGTGGTAGTCGTTGCGGTGGACGGATTGCAATTGCGGGTGGAAGCATCTTCGGCAGTGCAGCGGGTTCCTGCAGTAAGCGCAGTGCGGACTTAATCGCGCGTGAGCGCGGTCTGAAGCGATAGGGCAAGTCAACCGCTCTGCTAACCGGCTGCGGATCGGCAACAGGGGTCCTTCGACTTCGCAGGATGTTTCGCAAGCGAAACATCTGGCTTCGCTCAGGATGACAGCAAATGCTGGCATCATGCGAGGCACTCCCCTCTCCGGCGAGATGCCGTATCCTTAAATACGTTGCGGTACCACAGAAGCGTTCCTGAGGTTCAGGCGCGGAGGCTTTCCCATGGGTCTTTCGTTCTCGGCCATCGTTACTATCGTTGTTGTTCTCTATCTCTTCAGCTCGATCAAGATCCTGGCCGAATACGAACGGGGCGTAATCTTCCGTCTGGGCCGCGTTGCTGGGTCACGAAAAAGGGCCGGGCGTGATTCTGGTGTTCGCTCCGCATGGATCGAATGGTGCGCATTTCGCTGCGCCAGGAAGCGATGGAAGTTCCGCCCCAGGACATCATTACCCGCGACAACGTGACCCTGAAGGTGAACGCCGTCATCTTTCTGCGGGTGATCGATCCGCGCAAGGCGGTGGTTGAAGTTTCCAACTACGTTTACCAGACATCGCAGTTCGCGCAGACTACGCTGCGTTCCGTGCTCGGCGAACAGGAACTGGACGAACTGCTGGCCCATCGCGAAAAGATCAATCTGCGGCTGCAGAGCATCCTGGACACGCACACCGCGCCCTGGGGAGTGAAAGTCACGAACGTGGAAGTCAAGCAGGTGGACATGCCCGAGTCCATGCTGCGGGCCATGGCCAAGCAGGCCGAGGCGGAACGGGAAAAGCGCTCCAAGATCATTCACGCGGAAGGCGAATTCTCGGCGGCGCAGCGCCTGGTGGATGCCGCCGCCCTGCTGGCCAAGGAGCCGGTCAGCGTGCAGCTGAGATATTTGCAGACGCTGACTGAAATCGGGGTGGAGAAAAATACTACGGTGGTGTTCCCGGTTCCGGTGGACTTTTTCTCCGGCGTCCAGAAACTCCTGGGCAAACCGGATGGGGACGGCGCCAAGAGCTGAAGCGGGCGAGGGTGGAGTGAAACATGGCGACTTCTGAGGACACAGAGATCACGCTGGGCACGGGCAAGATGCTGGCCCTGTTCTTTGGACTGGTAGCGCTGTGCGCCGTGTTCTTCGGGATGGGATTCTCGCTGGGGAAAAATTCCGGCAAAACCAATGTCGAGTTGCAGGGGGGAACGGGCGCGTCCGCTGTGCGTCCCACGGCAGTCAAAGCGCCGAGGCTCGCGCGCCCTCTGATCTCACGTTTTACAAGGCGGTCGAACAGAAAGATCCGCAGGCCGACTTGACGGCAAAGACGCCGGACGCACCTGCGGGCAGCGCAGCCAAGCCGGCGTCGGCCGATGCTGATGCGCCTCCCGATCCCACGGCGATTACGGGCCAGAACAGTTATTTCGTGCAGGTGGCGGCGGTCAGCAAACAGGAAGATGCCGCGGCCCTGGTGGATGCGCTCAAGAAAAAGCAATACGCCGCCTTCGCCGCCAGTGCGGGTGGAGACAAACTGTTCCATGTGCAGGTGGGACCTTTTTCCGACATCAAGGACGCGGAAGGCGCGCGCGGGCAACTGGTGAAGGATGGGTACAATCCGATACTCAAGAAGTGATCGGGCGGGCGTCAGACTTCAGACTTCGGACCATTTGACTATTTTTCCTTCCCGAAACTTTTACTTACCTCTGATCTGCTTCGGGCGGACTCATCAGCTTATAGGGGTCCTTCGACTCCGTGAGAGGTTTCGCGAGCGAAACCTCTCGCTCCGCTCAGGATGACACCCGAGGTGTGAGGTCTGACGTCCGAGGTCAGGGCCCGACGCCTGCTTTACCTGCTGAATCTCTGCTCTTTCCAGGGGTCTCCGTACATGTGGTAGCCGTTTTGTTCCCAGAATCCAGGGGTGTCGTGCTGGAGAAATTCCAGGCCACGCACCCACTTTACCGACTTCCAGGCATACAGATGAGGAACGATGAGGCGCAGCGGATAGCCGTGCTCGGCGGTGAGGGGCTCACCGTCGTGGTGAGTGGCGAGCAGCACTTCTTCCCGGTCGAGGTCGGCCAGGGGCACGTTGGCGGTGAATCCCTGTTCGGCGTGAACCAGGACGTATGCGGCTTCCGGCCTGGGATGGACGCGGGCCAGCAGTTCGCGGAAAGCCACGCCGTCCCAGTGGTTGTCGAAACGGCTCCATCGGGTCACACAATGGAAGTCGCTGGTACGCTGGATTTTGGGCAGAGCGTTGAATTCTTTCCAGCTGAGCGTGAGGGGCGAATCCACCCAGGCCGGTGATGCGGAGGTCCCAGGTCTCGGGATCAAACCTCGGCACCGAACCGTAGTGCAGGACGGGCCATTTGAGCGTGAGCGACTGGCCGGGCGGCAGCAGGCCTTCGCTCTTCTTCAGTTTCTCGAGTTGCCGGCGATCATTTCCTTCGAAGAGCACGAGTGGACCTCGGGCGTCAGGCTTCAGACCATTTGACTACCCGCCCTGGGCAAAAGTTTCAGATACGTGCGTCGTGGCTAAAGAGAGTGTCGCAACCGTTCTTTCGCTCCTCCGGAGCTGCGATCCTGTCTCGCTTTCCACCCAGGGCTTGCGCCCTGGGCTGCATTCTTTGCGCCGCTTCGCGGCTCCAACCCTTCCGCTATGTCTGACGTCCGAGGTCAGAGGTCTGACGCCCGAAGGCTGTATATTGACATCCGTCGATTCATAGTCTATTGCTTGCCTCATGAGTCATTCGGAGCAGGAACTGGATCGCATTTTGCATGCTATTGCGGACCCGACGCGGCGGCGGATCCTGCGTGCGCTTAAAGAACAGGGCGGGTGTTCGATTGGCAAGGATGTGGGGTTGTGCGCTTCGGATATTGAGCAGCGCATTCACCTGTCGCAGCCGACCATTTCTCACCATATGGCGATTTTGACCAAGGCGGGTGTGGTCGAAGCCAAAAAGTTTGGGCTTTGGGTCTGGTATCGGCGGAATGAAGCCGTGTTGCGCGGGTTCGGGCGGTCGCTGCGTAAGAGCCTTTGAACTTTGTAGCACCGGCATGCTGCCGGCTGGCTCGGGGGCATCCTTCGGCTTCCCTCAGGACAAGCCTTGCCTCCGGGGGCGGGCAGGATGCCCGCCCGACAGCCGGCGAGACGCCGGCGCTACGAAAATCTTAGCCGGCGACCGCGGAGTGGGTTTTTTGCAGCAGGCGGCGGGCCTGGGAAATCAGGTCGCCGACTTCGAATGGCTTTACCAGGTAGGGGACGTTGTTATTGTGCAGGAAGTCGCGGATTTCGGGCTCGAGGGCGGTGGAGAAGGTGAACATCAGGTGCTTCTCCAGGCCGGGACGGTTTTCCGCGATCCAGCGATGCACGTCCGGCGCGTTCCATCCGTTGGCCATCTTGCCGTCGATGATCATGGCGTCGAAGGATTCCTGCAGCAGCCTGGCCTTCACTTCGTCGCCGTTCATCAGGGTCACGACTTTGGCTCCAGCGCCAGCCAGGACATCGCGCTCGAATTCGAGGACGGCTTCTTCGTCTTCTACCAGCAGGACGCTGCCCTCGATCACCGATTTTCGCGAAGAAGCAGGCAACGCGGGTTCGGGAACGCCGGCGCGGTCGTTGGCAGGGCAGACGCACTTCGATGATGGCGCCGCCATCTTCCCGGTTGCGCGCGGAAATATCGCCACCGTGTTCCTTGATGATGCCGTAGCAGATGCTGAGTCCGAGGCCGGTGCCTTTGCCCACGCTCTTGGTGGTATAGAAGGGATCGAAGATGCGGTTCGGTTCCTTGATGCCGGGCCCGGAGTCCTGAAATTCGGTGATGACAGTTCCCTCCTGGGTGTAAACCCGGACTTTAAGAGTGCCGACCCGGCCTGATTCCAGCATGGCGTCCACGCCGTTGTTGATGATGTTGAGAAACACCTGCTCGAGCTGGTGAGGATCGGCGGTGACCGGCGGAATTTCAGCCTCGATGTCGCGCTCCACTTTGATGTCGTTGACCTTGAGGTCGTAATCGCGGAGGGCCAGAGTTTCGTCCAGCACCTTGCAAATATCGACCTGCTCTTTTTGCGGCTTGCGCTGGCGGGCGAAGGACAACAGATTTTGCACCACCCGGTGGGTGCGCTGGGCCTGCTTGAAGAGCTTGCTGACGAAATCGGCCGCGCGTTCTCCC
Organism: Terriglobia bacterium; assembly: GCA_963801595.1. Taxonomy (GTDB): domain Bacteria; phylum Acidobacteriota; class Terriglobia; order Terriglobales; family Acidobacteriaceae; genus JAIQFF01. The sequence continues at coordinate 177,081 of CAWDFW010000019.1, forward strand.
AGGCCTTCACTTTCGAGCAGCTGGGCATAGCCGAGAATGGCGGTCAGCGGATTGTTGAGTTCGTGGGCCACTCCGGCGATCAATTGTCCTACCGCAGACATCTTTTCGCTCTGCAGCAATTGTTCCTGGGCGCGGCGCAGGTCTTCGTAGGCGCGGCAGGTTTCCTCGTAGAGACGGACTTTCTCGATCGTGGTGGACAGTTGCCGGCCAATGGCCACCAGCAGGCTCTCGTCGTTGCTGGTGTACTCGCGGCTCTCGCGGCTGCTGATGCCCATGATGCCGATGGGCTTGTCTTTTCCCCACAGCAGCACCCAGATCCAGGAGGCCAGGCCGTCGGCGCGAATGAATTCCGCCACCTGGGTTGGCAGGTGCGGCAAGTAGTCGGTGGTGATGACTTCGGTGCGGGAACGGGTCACCAGCTCGCCGAAGCCCTCGGTGAACCTGATTTCGGAGAGGCGGGCGCGTTCGGCGCTGCGCTGACCCCATCCGGCGCGGCGGCGGAAGGTGGTTTCGTCCAGATCGCAGAGATAGATGGAACCGGTTTCGGCGCCGAGCAGGGTGATTACCTGGCGAAGTGTAAGGTTGAGAATTTCGTCCAGGTCGAACGACTGGGTGGCGATGACCGCCATGGCATTCAAGGCGTTGAGCTCGCGATTGCGGCGGCGGATTTCATCTTCGGCGCGCTTCTTTTCGGTCATATCGAGCAGGAAGCCCTGGTAACGCTCGATCTTCCCTTCCGCGTTACGGGTGGCGAAACTGCTCTCCATGGCGGTGAGCAGGGTGCCGTCCTTGCGGCGCAGGGTGACTTCAAAGTTGCGGACGTAGTTGTGCAGTTCCACTTCACGCCGGAACACTTCACGCTGTTCGTGGGAGGCGTAGAGCTCGGCGTCAACGTTCAGAGCCAACACTTCCTCGCGGCTGCCGTGGCCCAGCATGCGAATGAAGGCATCATTGCAATCGAGCAGTTTGCCTTCGGGGGTGGCAACGAAAACGCCTTCCTGCACCTGCTCAAACAGCAAGCGGTATTTTTCTTCGGCGATGCGACGGTCGGTGGTGTCGCGCACCACGTGAATGGTGCCTTTCTGCTTGCTTCCCTGCTCCACATATGAGGACGTAGAGACCATGGAGAAGCCGCCAAAGCCGGGGTCGGGGCCTTCGTGAAAACCCTCTTCGGGATGCCCGCAGTAGGGACAGCCTTGCCACTGCCCGCGATTGTGCGGCAGCACGGCTTCGCAGAGCTGGCCCACGACATCGGCGGGAGCCTGGTTCAGGCGCTCCAGCAGGGCGTGGTTGGCCTTCATTACACGAAAATCGGAATCGTGAAGGAGGACCAGGTCATGGATGGAATCGAAGGTGTTGGTCCACTGGCGATGCGAGCGCAGAATCTGTTCCACCAGGCGCAGGTTTTCGACCGCCAGGCCCAACTGATGAGCGGTGGTGACGAGAAATTCCATTTCGTCGGGAGAGTAGTGGAGGCGGTGAGCGCTGCCCAGGGCCAGGGTGCCGATGACTGACTTCTTACCCAGCACCGGCACCATCACGACATGATGAAATCCTTCCTGCTTGAGGTAGGGACGGACCGTTTCAGCGGCAGCGGAGGTGACCACCACGACCGGCACGGTGCCGCCGAGGGTGCGTTCAAAGTCGTCGTCCAGGGGGACGGAGAGGCGGTCCTGGAGAAAGCCCTTGGACAGGCCGATCTGCTGCGCGATCACCATGCGATCGCCTTCCACCAGGCGGAACCAGGCTGCTTTAGCGCGCATGAGCCCTTTGAGTTCCTCGAGGGCGGTGGCCATGATGGGACCGTGCTGCTGGGCCCGAGTGATGCTGCTGGTGAGCGCGTTGACCACGCCGAGGCGGCGCATGTGTAACTTGTAATCATCGAAAACCAGCAGCAGCATGCTCAGCCCGGCGAGCAGGCTTACCATGAGGTTGAACCCAGCCGGCAGGTGCGAATCGATGGGGGCCCAGTGCAGGTGGAGCAACAGCATGCTGACACTGAGCAGCCAGGGACCCATTTCCCAGCGCGCCCAGCGATAACGAATGAGGCGATAGGCAGCGGTGATGGCAACGATCCGGTAGGCCACTTCCAGGGCCACGCGCAGGGGAACCGATTCCGGCCAGAGCCAGATGCGGCCCACGGCAAAGCCCATGACGGTCAAGGTGATCAGCATCAGGGGCAGCAGGAGTCCCCGGGCGTGGGTGTAGACGAAGATGGCGGCGGCGAAGAGGCAGACCGCCAGGACAAATTCGGCTTGCGAGATCGCAATCAGATATGTGGGGACGGGACCGGCGACGTGATCCGCGAGGGTCCAGCGGGAAACGAAGTAGGCCAGCCACCCCAGGGTCCAGATCAACAGGTAGCGCTCGCGAAAGGCGCGGAAGACCAGCAGGCTGGCGGCCAGCAGGAGCAGGGCCGCCGACTCCTGTGCGGACAGGCCAGGGACAGTGATGTCCCTCACCGCAAGCCCGGTAGAGAAGCTCAATAGATTCATCGCAGCCAGGGGGGATTCAGCGCTCCACTCCTTAATAGCACGCTTCCCCGGAGGGCCAATGGGCTTTCCCTGACCTTCTGGTTACTTTCGGAATCTCGGAACTACGGTAGAATTGGCCGTAGTCTGAACAAAACCATGCCAGTTGACCGCATCCTGGTTGTCGATGACGAGGAGACGATCCGCGAGATTGTCTCGTCCATGCTGACTACGGCGGGCTACAAGTGCCGACAGGCCGGCTCCGGAATGGAGGCCTTGGCCCTGCTCGAATCCGGCGAGGAGTTCGAGTTGATGCTGTCCGACCTGATGATGGCGAACCTGGATGGCATTGGTCTGCTCGAAAGAACCAAAGAACGCTTTCCGGAAATGCCGGTGGTGATGGTCACGGCGGTGCACGATATCTCGGTGGCCCTGGCCGCGATCCGCAATGGCGCGTATGACTACCTGCTGAAACCATTCGAACGGGAACAGCTTTTGGCTACCGTGCGCCGGGCGCTGGAGAATCGCCGTTTAAAGCTGGAGAACCGCGCATACCAGACCAGCCTGGAATCGCTGGTGGCAGCCCGCACCGAACAACTGAAGAAGGCCCTGGTCGATCTGGAGCGCTCTTACGACATCACTCTGGAAGCGCTGGGCGGCGCGCTGGATTTGAAGGATGCGGAGACGGAAGGCCACTCCCGGCGGGTCACGGCGTTTACCATAGCCATCGCACGGGCCATGGGACTGCCCAAGAACCAGATTGACGTAATCGCTCGCGGCGCGTTTCTCCACGACATCGGCAAGATGGCGATTCCCGATAAGATTCTGACCAAGCCCGACAAGCTGACGCCGGACGAGATCACCATCATGCGCGAGCATTGTTACCACGGCTACCAGATTCTGAGCCGGATCCCGTTTCTGGCCGAAGCGGCCGAGATCGTCTATTCCCATCAGGAGCGCTTCGATGGGACGGGCTACCCGCGCGGACTGAAGGGCGAGCAGATTCCCCTGGGCGCCCGCATGTTCTCGGTGGCGGACACGCTCGATGCCATTACCTCCGACCGCCCTTATCGTCCTGCTCAGTCCCTGCAGGCGGCGCGGGAAGAAATCGAGCGCTGGTCGGGCCGGCAATTCGATCCGCAGGTCGTCAAAGTTTTTCTCACCATGCCGGAAAATATCTGGGGAGATTTGCGGCGTCAGATTGGGGCGGAGAGAGACCGCTTCGCTTACTCCACCAGCGCCAAGGGCTCCGTCTAGATTCGCAGCATCCCGCCGGCTCACGACAAAAACCTCTTAACCGCAAAGAAAGCAAAGGACGCGAAGAACACCCTTGCCTTTAAGGTTCGGTTCATTTAACTCGCCTCGCTGCGGCGTGCCATTCAGCAGGCAGCAATTCGCGTGCGGCCTACATCCAACCGAGCTGGCAGGTCACTTTTGCGACCGGAGGATTCGCCTTATGACTGGGTTTCGTTCGTTGTTGGCTTTGACTCTGGCCGTGGGAACCATGCCACTGCTCGCTCAGGAGCAGAAGCCTTCGGCTCCTCCTCATGCCATTCCCTACGGAACCACGCTTCTCATCCGGCTTGAGGACAGGCTCGATGTCAGCAGAATCCAGCTGGGGAAACGGTTCAAGGCCAAACTGGCGGAAGACGTAATGGGGCCGGATGAAACCATCATTCCGCGGGGCAGCAAAATCAGAGGACACGTCAGCGAGGTAGGTAATGGGTTTCATCCCCGCCTGCTGTTGAGTTTTGACGAGATCGAAACCCAGCGTGGATGGGCGCCGCTGATGGCAACTGTAATCGATGTTCCGGGCGAGCACGGCCTGACTGCAGGGGCCGAGGGCGAAATCCAACGGCGAGGACAGGGCGGAGGCGAGCATCGCGACCCGGATTCTGACGGCGTCGGCGCCAGGGCCGGGGCCGCCGCAGGCGTGGTGCAAGCTATATTCAGCGACCACAGGCTGCAGCTGCAAAAGGGCACTATGCTCGAAGTTAGACTGGATCGTCCGCTGCAAGTTCCCTGGCGCTGAGATGAGTTGTGTGTGGGGTCGGACACTCCTGTCCGACGCCTTTGCCGGAGGCCGGACTTCGCGACTTTGAGAGTTGCATTTGAAAGTCAAAACCTGAAAGTCAAAACCTGAAAGTCAAAACCAAAATCAAAGGCGTCGGACAGGAGTGTCCGACCCACACACCCATGTGGCATCATGTACTCCTGGTCAGGAGAGAATATATGAGAGCTACGGTCGCGCTACTGATCGCACTGCTTGTGTCCACCTTCGCACTGAGCCAGGAGCGTCCTACCATCGCCGCCCAGCCCAACAGCGTCTTTGTGGGCGCGGACGGGAAGTTTGAGGCGAATCCCGATACGGCGCTGATGCAATTCAATATCTCGGCGCAGGAAGCGACCTCGCGCGCAGCGTACGACCGCGCCTCAAAGGCCGCAGAGCAGGTGCGCCAGATTCTGCGGTCCAATGGAGTCGAGCCCAAGGCGGCGGAGATCGGCTACTTTTCGTTGCAACCCGTTTATGACTACAAAACGCCGAAGCGCAAGTTGGTGGGGTATCAGGTGAACGCGAATGTTTCCCTGAAACTGAAAGATTTTTCCAAGGTGGCGCCCATTGTGCAGCAACTGGCCGATACCGATGTGACGGAAAATCAGTCCCTGAATTACACGCTGGAGGACATGGACGCGGCCAAGACGAAAGCGGTCGAAGATGCTTACCGGCGGGCCCGGGAATCAGCGGCGGCACTGGCTCGCAGCGCCGGGCGCACGCTGGGGGAATTGTCCTACGCGTCGGTGGACACGTTTGAGAATGTGCGTCCGATGCCGATGGCACGGTCCATGATGAAGATGAATGTGGCAGGGGCGGCTCCTGCGCCTACTGAGGAGTTCACGCCGCAGACGATTTCAGTGACGGCGCATGTGAATGCGTTGTTTGGGTTGAAGTAAGGCATGTGTGTAGGGCGGGCGCCCTCGCCCGCCGCTTTTGACTTTGAACTAATTTCAGAGAACTTCAGAACTACCGGCCTACCGCTGCGATTCATTCCCAGTCACCATATTTCCTGCGCCCAACCTCAAAGTCAAAAGCGGCGGGCGAGGACGCCCGCCCTCCACTCATCTGGGGATGCGGGCGGCGTCCAGGGGGACTTCGCGCTGGATGACCATTTCGAGGGTGGTGCCCGCCTCCAGGCGCACGTCGTTGCCGCGGCTGAAGAGTCCGATGGCGGTGCCGATTCCGCCGCCGATTCCGGCCCCGATCAGTCCGCCCTTGACGCCGTTGCTGAGGCCGCCAATCACTGCGCCGGTCCCGGCGGCAGTGGCTACGGTTTTCGCTTTCTCGCCGGTCTGGCTGTCCTGGCGAATGGTGCCTTCTTCGTCCTTCATCGAGGTCTTTTCAGCCCCAGGAACGTTCTCGATGGCGCCCGGCAGCACCACCGTATAACCGCTGGGATAAATGAGGGTGCTGAAGTGCATCAGGACTTCGGCGCGTCCCTTGATATGTCCACCACGCTTGACGCTGCTGATGCGGCCCTGCACATAGGTGCCGGCAGGAATCACGATGCGGTCGTTGATCACCACCGGAAAGGTGGTGACGGCATAGACGGCGTCGCCTTCGCGGGCATTCTTGGTGGACACCGATTGCTTGAGCGCCAGCGGCACCTTGGTGCCGGAAGGGATCGTAAGCTGGGCGGAATCAGCGGTGGTGGCAGCGGGCGGAACGGATGGCATCGCGGGATTTGCCTGGGCCACAGCCAGACCGCTCACCAGGAACATCACAACAGTCAGTCGCATCACATTGGTTGGCATCATGAACTCCCCAAGGCACAGGCCAGACCAGGCGGCCAGCAAGGCCCGATATAAAAGTACGATGCAAGTTGAAGATCGAAAGTTTGTCGGAATCTTTGTGTCGGGCCGCCTACACACTGGCCGAGCGCTGGTTCTCCCTGACATTTCCCATGAACTGGGACTGCAGGCGCTGGGCACAGAGTTCGCCGCAGACGTGCAGGGTGCCTTCGCGGGCGGCAATTTCGTCGTCCCAGCGGCAAAGGTAGAGCACCGGCCGGTTATATTCGGCGAACGAAGCCCACATCAGCCACCAGTGGTCCGTGCTGCCCTTAAGGGTCCCGCAATTGGGACCGGCACAGCGATACATCAGGTTGGCAGCGGCGGGTGCAGGTGGTTTGCCAGCTTTCATCCTCAACTCCCCGGGAGCAAATCGGTCTTCGGACACCAGACACTGGATATTCTAGCGGAAGTGAGGCACGGCGGCGGTAACTAGTGCTACTTGTAAATCAGGTACTTCTGGCGTACCTGGAGGAATCTTTCCACGGGCTCCCGCCAGGCCTCGGCGATGCGGCGGGGATCCTGGCCGGCGGCGATGGCGTCATAGACCGACTGGTTGTTCAGCAGTTCGATCAGGCGCTCCATGTGATATTGCCCGGGATACAGCTTGTGCAGTGCGGAGGCCAGTTCGATGCCCAGTTCCGCGGCGTCGAAGGCGTTGCGGTCAATCAGAACAATGTTGACGCCTTCGCATTTCTGGCCGGCATGGATACTGGCGTTCGGGGTGAAGGTCACGGGCACGAAGCGCACGCCGGAGATGTTTCTTGCGTTCAGATATTGCGACAGCTCGACTGCCTTTGATCCAGGGCGCGCCCAGCAATTCGAAGGGCGTGTCGGTGCCGCGGCCCACCGAAACGTTGGTGCCTTCCACCACACCCACGCCGGGATACAGCGTGGCTTCAGTGAGACTGCGCATGTTGGGCGATGGATTGATCCAGGGCAGGGCGGTGGAATCGTACCAGTCGCCGCGCATCCATCCTGCCATGGGAATTACCGTCAGCTTGGCGTTGATGTTGCGCTCGGTATTGAACATCTTCGCCAGCTCGCCCATGGTCATGCCATGACGAACAGGGACGGGAAAATAGTTTACGAAGCTTTCGTGACCGGGATCAGGGATGGCACCCTGCACGAAGGAGCCGGTGACCGGGTTAGGGCGGTCGAGGACGATCATCTCGATACCAGCCTTGGCGGCGGCTTCGAGAAAGTATCCCAGGGTGGTTTCGTAGGTGTAAAAGCGGCTGCCGACATCCTGCACGTCGAAGACGACGGCGTCGAGGGTTTTCAGAATATCGGCGGGTGGCCTGCGAGCGGCGTCGGTGTTGCCGTAAACGCTATAGACGGGAATGCCGGTGGCCGCGTCCTTCGAGTTGGCAATATCGGTGGTGTCCATCGCGCCGGTCACGCCGTGCTCGGGACTGAAGATGGCATCGAGCGAGATGCCCGGGGCCTGGGCGAGCACGTCGATGGTGCGGCGTCCCTGGGAGTCCAGGCCGGTCTGGTTGGTCAGCAGGCCAATTTTCTTTTTGCCATCGGCGGCGCGGATGGAATCGAAGTTGTGGGCCTCGAGCACATCGATTCCGGTCTGCACCGTTCCGTTGCGGGTGGCAATGCGGCGGGCCGCAGTCTGGGCCTCGTTGTATCCGGTAATGCTTTTCCAGCGCAGTTCATCTTTCTCGCTGACGGTCAGGGGAAGGGCCGCGGCCACGGCGGTCGCAACCTTGGAGCGCAGCGCCACCGCGGTTCCCTGTCCACGGGGATGAACGGAGCTGGTCAGCAGGATGATGTAAGTGCGGGTGGTGGGATCGATCCAGATCGATGTGCCGGTGAATCCGGTGTGGCCGAACGATCCCACGGGGAGAAGGTCGCCGCGATTACTGGAAAATGGCGAATCGATGTCCCAGCCGAAGCCTCGCAGTTCCTGCGCGGTGGGCGGTTGCTGCGGCGTGGTCATCTTCTCGACCACGTTTCCAGCCAGAATCGGGCTGCCCTGCAACAGGGCTCGGGCAAACTTCGAAAGATCGTCGGCGGTGGAGAACAGGCCGGCATGTCCGGCCACGCCACCCATGCGGCGCGCCCGGGGATCATGCACCACGCCGCGCAGCATTTTGCCTTGCTCATCGTATTCGGTGGGAGCGATCTTCGGCCGCCAGGCTGCGGGCGGCAGAAAGCGGGTGTGCGTCATGTGCAGCGGGCGAAAGATTTTCCGGGCGCAGTATTCATCCAGCGTGGTTCCGGTCACGTGTTCGACCAGCGCGCCCAGGGTGATGAAATTGGTGTCACTGTAGATGAACCTGGAACCGGGCGGATAAACCGGAGTTTCGGCGTAGGCCAGGCGCAGAGCGGCATCGCGGCCCTGCCAGGGAGGATCGAGATCGAAGTCTCCGCGCAGGCCGGAGTAGTGAGTCAAGCAGGTTGCGGACGGTGACGTCTTCCTTGCCATTCTGAGCAAATTCCGGAATGTATTTTGCCACCGGGTCATTCAGCCGGACTTCACCCTTTTGCACCAGTTGCATGACGGCCGTGGTAGTGGCGATCACTTTGGTGAGCGATGCCAGGTCGAAAATAGTGTCGGCGGTCATGGGCTCGCGACGGGGTTCGAGCGCGCGATTGCCGAAGGCTTTGCGGTAGATGACTTGTCCGTCGTGCCCTACCAGGAGCACGGCACCGGGCATCTGGTGGTCGTGGATGGCGTCGAGGATGATGGGGTCGAGGACCGCGAGTTTTGGATTGCCTGGGGCCTTGGCCGTGGCCGCCGTCGCCAGCAGGGGAAAAAGGCTGACGGCAAGAAAGGCGGCGAAGTAACAGGCGTACGGACGACGAGTTGGGGAAATTGAGTGGATGCCTTGAATCTAACAAGCGGCGAGAGATTGCTCAAGAAACTGAAGTGCTGGGGGTGCCGTTTGTGGTATCACGGCGCGACGCTTCCCTCCAGCCGCACTGACGTTCGTAGCGCCGGCGTCCCGCCGGCTGTCAGGTGGGGCTCTGCGTTCACCGTTTTGACTTTCGCCTAGGCGTCGGGCTTGGCTCCGGGAAGCCTCTTCTTCAGCATATCAATCTGTCCAGCGTGGTGCGATTCGTGCTCGCAAACATGAAACCACTTGCAGTAGTTGTTTGTGGGTCCCCAAGGCCAAGTCTGATCGACTGCCATGAGCCAGGTGTCGTCATGTTTGCGAAATTCCGCCAGTGATTTCTCGCGAGTTTCCCGCAGGGCATCCAAGTAATAGGCGAGATCGTTGCCTTTGATCGTTTTGCGACCGGCATCCCCAAGGTTCATGGCAGGATCCCATTTCTGCTTCACAGTGTCCGGCCAGCTGCCCCACTTCATCCCTTGAAAGGTATTCATCTGATAGTAGGTTTCTGTGGCCGCCAGGTGCAGCAGGAGGGCGCCAATACTGTTCGCGTTGGCGTCGAACAGGTAGTCGAGGTCCTGCTTCGTCATTCCTGCCACAGGCCTTACCACTGCGTCCTGCATCCACGTCAGCATCGAAACCATGGTGCCAACTTGCGGCGAGTATCCCGGCTTCGGTCCAAGAATGTTCACACCTGTGTCGGGTGTATCAGGGGCGAACCCCGAAATTATTCCAAAACCGGCAAGCCCTGCGCTCAGTGCTGCGGTTCGTTTAATAAAGCCTCTGCGTCCGGCAACGCGCTTCATACCCATGGATCACTTCCTTGACTGAAATTGTTGCTGCGTCTGCACGCAGGGGAAAGCTGACCGCAGCTTTTACCACATAACGAGCATTCCCTACAAACTTGAAGAACAGGCCTTGGCCAGTCGTGACCACGTCGCCGCAACCGTAGCTTTACCCATCGGCGGAACTTTGTTATAACCCGAATATCGAGCACATCATACCTTTGTCCAAGAAGCCTGCCCCGGCGAGTGCCGGAACACAAGCCACGCGCCGCTTCCCTGCTCCCGCATATCAGGGGCAGGATGCGGTCTTTGGCCGCGCCTTCAACATCCTGCAAGAAGCTATTACCCGGGCGGCGTTCCCTGCGGCCTCGGTCGCGGTTACCTATCAGGGAAAGCTGCTCGCGCTAAAAGCCTTTGGGCAATTCACTTACGAAACCAGCTCTCCTGCCGTGACCGTGGCCACGGTTTTCGATCTGGCTTCGGTTTCGAAAGTTGTTGCGACCACGACCATGGCGATGATTCTCTACGAGCGCGGGCTCATCGATCTGGAAGCGCCGGTGGCCAGCATCGTCCCTGAATTTTCCGGCGCTGATACGCGAAGAGGCGAGGTGACGGTGCGCATGCTGCTGGCGCACTCCTCTGGATTGCCGGCGTACGAAAAGCTCTTTCTCAAGGCGGCAAGCAGGGATGAACTGCTGGCGTTAGCGTTTGCTACTCCGCTGACGGCTGATCCCGGCGCTAGAGGTGAATACAGCGACATCGGATTCATCATTCTGGGGATTGCGTTGGAGCGTATCGCCGACGAAGGCCTTGACCGTTTCTGTCAGCGCGAGGTCTTCGGTCCGCTGGGGATGACGCACACCGCCTACAATCCGCCGGCCGCATGGCGGGCTTCGATTCCTCCGACCGCCGATGACCGCGGCTTCCGCAAACGGATTATCCAGGGCGAGGTGCAGGATGAAAATGCCAGCGTGCTGGGTGGAGTGGTAGGACATGCGGGCTTGTTTGCGACCGCGGAAGATATCGCAACGTTCGCACACGTTCTTCTGCAGGGAGGAGCGCCGCTGGTTCGTCCGGAAACACTTGCGCTGTTCACTCGCCGCGAAGCCGCGCCGGCTGGCACTTCCCGGGCGTTGGGCTGGGACACGCCTTCCGCGCCATCGCAGTCGGGGAAGTATTTCTGCGGCCGTTCGTTCGGGCATCTGGGGTACACCGGAACCTCGCTGTGGATCGATCCCGAGCGCCAGCTTTCCGTCACCCTGCTGACCAACCGGACCTGGCCTGACTGCAACAATAAAGCGATCAAAGACGTGCGCCCCGCGTTTCATGACGCGGTGGTGGAAGCGCTGGAGAGAAAGCTTTGAAGCGAAGATCGAGGACACCGCAAGAGGACCTGAGCCACCTGACCACCGAGCAAACCAATCGTGCTTCCACCGACCTGGACCTGAAGTCGGCGCTGGAAGTAGTGCGCGTAATCAACGCGGAAGACGCCAAGGTGGTGGCTGCGGTGCAGCGGGCCCTGCCGCAGATTGCGCGCGGGGTTGGCCTGATCGCGAATGCGCTGCAGCGGGGCGGGCGGCTCATCTATGTGGGGGCGGGTACCAGTGGCCGGATTGCGGCCCTCGATGCGGCGGAGTGTCCACCCACGTTTGATGTCGATCCCCGGACGGTTCAGTTCATTATGGCGGGCGGGCCCGCGGCCCTGGCCGCGGCGCTGGAGGCGAACGAAGACTCCCGCGAACTGGGCAAGCGGGAGATGGCGAAGAGGAAGCCGGGCAGGAATGATGTGGTCGTGGGGATTGCCGCCAGCGGGCGAACTCCGTTCACCATCGCCGCCATCGATCATGCGCGGAGCAAGGGAGCGCAAACCATTTCCGTGACCTGCAATCGCAACACACCGCTGCAAAAAGCGGCCCAGTTGGGCATCGTGACTGAAGTGGGGCCAGAGGTGATTTCGGGATCGACCCGCATGAAGGCCGGCACGGCGCAGAAGATGGTGCTGAACATGCTCTCCAGCGGAGCCATGACCCGGCTGGGATATGTTTATGGGAACCTGATGGTGCACGTGACGCCACGAAATTCGAAGCTGGCGGCGCGCAGCGTGAGCATTCTGCAGCAGGCGGCGGGCGTGGGTGCGGAGATAGCCGCGAAGGCTTTGCAGGTTGCGGGAAACAGCGTTCCGGTGGCGCTGGTCATGCTGCAGGCGGAAGTGGACCGCCGGGAAGCGGAGCGGGCGCTGAAGTCGGCCGGCGGGCATGTGCGGCGGGCGATCGCGGCGGCGCGCAGTTTGTAGGGCGTAGCGCCGGCGTCTCGCCGGCTGTCCGGAGGGCATCCTGCCTTCGGAGGGTGGGGGCGGGACGCCCCCACGACAGCCGCCGGGACGGCGGCGCTACCCAACCCCCTCGCGGGCGAGTCGCCCGCGACCACACAACGACTTCACCACAGGCCGTGTCCTACGGAGTTACGGTCTTCCGTACACTCTTCTCCGCCATCGCCATTAGAATAGATGCCGTATGGATAAGTTCGTGATCCGCGGCGGGCAATCCGCTGCTGGGGACAATTCGGGTCAGCGGCGCCAAGAATGCCGCGCTGCCGGCCATGGCCGCGGCCCTGCTTACGGAAGAGCCTGTCATTCTGGAAAATGTTCCGCAGGTGCGCGACATTGAAACCACCCGCAAGCTGCTGGCGGCGATGGGCGCCGAAGTCGAATTGGGATACGGACGGGCGCAGCATCGCACCACGATTTGCGCGCGCAATCTGACCAGCCCGGAAGCATCGTATGAACTGGTCAAGCAGATGCGGGCTTCATCGCTGGTGCTGGGGCCGCTGGTGGCGCGCTGCGGACGGGCGCGCGTTTCTTTGCCGGGCGGTTGCGCTATCGGCGCGCGTCCCATCGATCTTCACATCAAAGGACTGGAACGCCTGGGCGCGAAAATCACGCAGGACCACGGCTACGTCGAGGCCAGCGCCGACCGGCTCAAAGGCGGCGAGATTGTGTTCGACAGGATTACCGTGACCGGCACTGAAGATCTGCTCATGGCCGCCACCCTGGCCGAGGGCGAGACCGTGATGCAGAATTGCGCCCGCGAACCCGAAGTCGCCGACCTGGCCGACTTGCTCAACAAGATGGGCGCGCAGATCGAAGGCGCGGGGACTTCAACCATTCGGGTAAAGGGCGTCAGCAAACTGCATGGCGCGAAACACCGAATTATTCCCGACCGCATCGAAGCCGCCACCTTCATCATCGCCGGAGCCATGACCGGCGGCGACCTGAACATTGCGGGCTGCGAGCCCACGCATCTGGGCGCGCTGCTGGAAAAGCTCGACCGAAGTCGGAGTCAAGACGCGGCTACACCGCCGATTCGGTGCGCGTGATGGGAGACGCTCCCATCAAGGCGGCGGACATTGTGACCGAAGAGTATCCCGGCTTCCCCACCGACATGCAGGCGCAGTACATGGCGCTGGCCACCCAGGCCGAAGGGACGTCGATCATCACGGAAAACATTTTTGAAAATCGCTTTATGCATGCGCTGGAAATGGTGCGCATGGGCGCGAACATAAAGATTGAAGGACGGCGCGCAGTGGTGCGCGGCCCATCTCCATTGAGCGCGGCGGCGGTGCTGGCGTCCGATCTGCGGGCTTCGGCGTCTCTGGTGCTGGCCGCGCTGGTGGCGGAAGGCGAGTCGATCATCGACCGCGTGTATCACATCGACCGCGGCTACGAAAACATCGAAGAGAAACTGCGCGGCGTGGGCGCACAGATTCGCCGCATCGGAGAGATTTTACCCAAGCGCGCGGCGGCCCCGGCGCGAGTGTAGGCGCGAGCGTTCCCGCTCGTGCGTTTCTTAAATTGAGCACAACCAATACCGCGGGTGCCCCGTCCAAGCTTGCTTGGGCGGGGATCTGTCAGCTGGACTCTTCCTTGCTGTGAAGGTGCTTTCATTTCTTAAATTTCCGCTTTACCGTTGCGGAACCCGCGCATTGGCCGACGCACGCTCCTCCTCAAGTACAATGTTCTCCGTTCTGCGGAGGATTGTTCATGCCATCGCGCCTTCTGTCGCGGATCTTTCTGTTGCTGCTGGCTTCTCTCACTGTCAACGCGCAAACTCCTGAACTGTCGAAGGCGGTGCAGGAGTTCGTACGTGTGAATTCCGGCAAGACTGTGCTCACGCATGTGCGGATTATCGACGGCACCGGAGCAGCGGCGGTTGACGATCAGAACCTTGTGATCGAGAGCGGAAAGATCACGGCGATCACGAAGGGTGCCGATGTGGCGGCGGACAAGGGCACCGCGGTCCTCGACCTTCGCGGACATACGGTGATGCCGGGCCTGGTGGGAATGCACGATCACCTGTTTTATATCGTGCGGCCGAATCTCGACAGCCGGCGTCACTTTGACAATCCCGTCCTGGTGACCCAGATGACGTTCTCCGCGCCACGTCTGTATCTGGCCAGCGGCGTCACCACCATGCGCACCACCGGCAGCGTCGAACCCTACGCCGACCTGAACCTGAAGCGCGACATCGATGCCGGCAAGCTTCCCGGCCCGCATCTGGATGTCAGCGGACCGTATCTGGAGGGCGCGGAGAGCTACTTTATCCAGATGCCGCACCTGACCGGCCCTGACGACGCGCGGCAGACGGTGGACTACTGGGCCGATCGCGGAGTGACGTCGTTCAAGGCCTACATGAACATCACGCGCGCTGAGTTGAAGGCTGCGATCGATGCGGCCCACAAGCGCGGCATCAAAGTGACCGGCCATCTGTGCTCGGTGACCTACAAAGAGGCGGCTGAGCTTGGCATCGATGATCTGGAGCACGGCTTTTTCGTCAACACCCAGCTCGACGCCGGCAAGAAACCGGACGTCTGCAGTGAAAGCGAGGGCGACGAAACTCTTGCCCGCATGGATGCCGGGCAGCTCCCGAAGCGAAAGACCTGATCGATACGCTGGTCAGCCATCACGTGGCCATCACCTCAACCTTGCCGGTATTCGAAGGGGACCTGGGCGGAGGGCGTCCGCCGCTGCGGCAGCAGGCTCTGGACGCGATGAGCCCGCAGGCGCGCGAGGATTTCTTTCCTGCTGCGGCAGCGCGCCGGCGTCGGCCCCGGCGCCGAAAATTGATCCCGCGATGCTGTGGAAGCATGACCTGGAACTGGAACGCGCCTTCGTCGCCGCCGGCGGATTGCTGCTCGCCGGGCCTGATCCCACGGGACGCGGCGACGTGCTTCCGGGATTTGGCGATCAGCGCGAGATTGAATTGCTGGTCGAAGCCGGATTCTCGCCGGTCGAGGCCATCAAGATTGCCACGCTTGAATGGCGCTGTTTACATGGGCAAAGACAAACAGATCGGCTCGATCGCCGCGGGAAAGAATGCGGACCTGGTCGTGATCAAGGGCGATCCGTCGAAACAGATTTCAGATATCGAGAATGTCGAAATTGTTTTCAAGGATGGTGTCGGCTACGACTCCCGGAAGCTGCTGGATTCGGTGCGGGGAAGGTATGGGCAGTATTGACTGGGTCTCGATAGCCGAGGGTGCCCCATCTGTCGCGCGCGACAAGTGGGGCATGGATGGGGGATAGATTTCAGGACTCTGCCGGGCTTTGCCCGGCTGGACAGCCGAGGGCGGCTGTCCCCACGTGGTTCGGAACTGGGTACCAAATCTCCCCTCTTGCTTCCGCCTCAGGGCTGCAGCTATTTTGTTGGAGTGCATCGACAACTCCTCAAGATGGTCTTGCTGGCCTGGTTCTGCGGGTCACTGACGGCGCAGGTCGCGCCCTCCTCATTCCCGGCCGGCAAGGTAATTCCTAAAGTTGTGTGCAGTGCGGACAGCAAGCAGAGTTATGCGCTCTATCTGCCTTCCACTTTTTCTGCCACTCGAAAGTGGCCGATCATTTATCTTTTTGACCCGCTGGCCCGGGGTGAAGTTGCGGTGGAGGCGGCCCGGGCGGCGGCGGAGAAGTTCGGATACATCGTGGTGGCCTCGAACAACTCCCGCAATGGCCCGATGGCGGACTCCACTGCCGCCGCGAATGCGGTGTGGCACGACACGCAGGAGAGGTTTCCGGTCGAAGAACAGCGTCGTTACCTGGCTGGGATGTCCGGCGGAGCGCGCCTGGTCACGGCTATCGCGCTCTCCTGCGATGGTTGCGCCGCCGGCGTGATCGCAAACGCCGCCGGATTTCCCATCGACAAGCCCCCGCAGCGCAACATGAAATTCGCCTACTTTGGCGCCGTGGGCAATGCCGACTTCAACTATGGCGAATTCGTGGACCTGCGGAAGAAGCTGGAAGACGTGGGGGCGCAGTATCGCATCCGCATCTTTGAAGGCCAGCATGGATGGGCGCCGCCGGAAGTCTGGCTGGAGGCGCTTAACTGGATGGACATCCGGGCCATGGCAGTGGGCACCTTGCCGCGCGATCCGGCGCGCATCCAGCAAACTGCAGATGAGGAACTCGCCCAGGCCCGCGACCTGCAGGCGAAAAATAATTCGCTGGCGGCGGTGCGGCAGTACCAGTCCCTGGTGCGGGATTTCAAGGGCCTGACTAACGTTGCCGCCGCGGAAAGTTCGTTGGCTGAACTGGCGAAGAACAAATCCGTGAAAGCAGAAGAAAAGCAGGAGGCCTCTGCGCTGGAGCAACAGGCGCGGATCAGCGATCCTTTTGCCGAGCAAATGCAGGCCATTGGCATCGGGTGACAGCGACAACGTTGACCTGAACGCCCTCAAACACGACTTTGCCGATCTCAAGAAACGCGCGGACAGTGCGCCGAAATCGGACGACTTGAAAGCGCTGGTGGTGCGGCGGGCGCTGGGAGGACTGGTGATCGCGTCGTACGAGTCCGGGCAGCACAGCATGGAAAGCAAGGACTATCGGGCGGCGCTGGCGTATTTTGATCTGGCGGCGGCGGGTTCGGCCAATCCGGCCTTTGCGCACTATCAGAGGGCGCGGGCCTACGCGATGCTGGGCAACAGAAAAGGCACGCTGGCCGAGTTGCGGCTGGCGCTGGTCGCGGGCTTTCATGATGAGTCGGCGCTGAGCGCCGGGGAGTTCAAGTCTTTTCAGGGACTGGCGGAATTTCAGACACTGGCGGCGGAGTGGAAAGCGGCTGGCGAGAAGGAACGAGTCAATCCCTGAGTTGCGGTAGCTCCTAAGCAGGTCCCTCGACTGCGCATGACGATTCGCAAGCGAATCGCCATGCTGCGCTCGGGATGACAGGTTTTAGGTCGAAGTCTGTCATCCCGACCGAGCCAGTTGATTCGCTGTGCGAATCAAGTGGGGAGTGGAGGGACCTGCTTTTTTCGCCGGCGCATCGAGGTGCATTGGTCGCGGAATAGGCGCCGCTTCCTTGTTCCTGCTCCTAGAAAACTTTCCAGACGAAGTGGGCAATCAGGGCGAACAGCACGATCAGGAATCCGGTAATCCAGATAAGGAATCTGGCGGTGAGCTTTGGGGATTCGATTTCTTTTTTGTCCATACGTCAGGATACGCCTTCGATAAGCTGCCGAGCGTTGCTCGGCTGGGCGGGTGGGGGCACCCGCCCCTACGTGGGTTCAAAGTGGTAAAGTAAGTTTGATGTGCAAGCTTGTTGTGTTCATGGCGGTCATGTTTGCGTCGGTGGCGGGGCTGGCGGGAACGGTTTCAGATATTGATTCGCGCTCTTCGTGGCGGTGTAAGCATGACGAGGGTACACGCGGATATTCGGAAGCGACCACCGGCCTCGTCGATAGTCCTTCCAGAGATGGGCAAGCGCGGCGCTTCGATGTGTCATGGAGCGCATATGGCGGCGAGCGCTGCAGCACTCCGCTGGGAGTTCTCGATACCACCTCCACCTATTACACCTACGATGTCTGGTGGTACATCACCGACCTCTCCCATGTGAACAACCTGGAGTTTGACTTCAACCAGGTTCTGCCCAACCGCGAGACTATCATCTACGGCACGCAGTGCTCCTTCCGCCTGGGGAGATGGAAATACACCACGCGAGAAAGAGGGAAGGCGCGTTGGAACACGTCGAATCCGACGTGCAGCCGCTGGGAGTGGACGGCCAACAGCTGGCACCATCTGGTGCTTCAATTCCATCGGGACGAGACCGGCGTGGTGACCTACGATTCGGTGAGCTTTGATGGGAACGTACAGACCTTCAATAACGCCTCGGGCCCGAGTAATTTCGCCTTGCGCTGGTATCCACCCGGACTGCAGGTGGTGAACTTCCAGATCGGTGGCGACAATTCTTCCCAGGGCACAACTGCCTACCTGGATTCGTTCTCCATCACCGGTAGTGCGGAGCCGGTTTCCCGGCTGGCGGCTCCGGTTCGCTGAGGACTACTTTCCGATTCCCCTTTGTCGCGGCAATCTGGTTCCCCCCCGACCTTGGCCGAGCTTTGCTCGGCTGGGCGGGTGGGGGCACCCGCCCCTACGTGTGCAGGGCAAGAATAAAGGCCGCGATGTTTCGCGGCCTTTACTCTGGACGGGCGGGACGCCCGTCCTCCATTACTTTTCTTTCTTTAGTGACGGCCTCCGCCGTGTCCGCCGCCACCGAAACCGCCGCGGCCACCGCGTCCTGGGCCGCCTCGGCCACGTCCTCGGCCACCGCCTCCGCCGCCGGGGCGACGGCCGCGGTCACCTCCTCGGTCTCCGCCTCGATCGGGGCCACGATCTCCGCTGCGTTCCGGGCCGCGGTCACCTGGGCCACCTCCGGCTACCGGGGCGTCGCGGTTGAAGTTGGGCTCGTCATCGGCGAAGTCGGCGCCGCCTTCGATGGTGAGTGCGGGAGCGTGAGTAGGTTCGCCGATGATTTCTCCTCCGCCACCATCCGGTGGAAGTTCGCCGCCACCCATTTTCGCGCGCTGCTCTTTAAGGATGGCTTTGCGCGACAGGCGGATGCGGTTGCCTTCGACGGCCAGCACTTTCACCAGCACCTGGTCGCCTTCTTTCAGCTCATCGCGCACGTCCTTGATGCGATGCTCCGCGACTTCGCTGATGTGCAGCAGGCCGTCGGTGCCGGGGATGATTTCGACGAAAGCGCCGAAATCAGCCAGACGTGTGACTGTGCCCAAATAGGTCTTGCCGATCTCGGCTGTGGCCGTTAGGTCTCCGATGATCTGGAGGGCCTTGGCTGCCGACGCCTCGTCGTTCGAGGCCACGTTGATCTTGCCGGAGTCTTCGACGTCGATTTTTACACCGGTGCGCTCGATGATGCTGCGAATCATCTTGCCGCCGGGCCCAATCACGTCGCGAATCTTGTCCACGGGAATCTGCAGGGTGTAGATACGTGGAGCGAAGGACGAAACCTTTTCGCGTGGAGCGGAGATGACTGCGTTCATCTTGTCCAGAATGTAAAGGCGTCCGCGCTGGGCTTGCGCCATGGCTTCGCGCATGATCTGCGCCGTGATGCCGCCGACCTTGATGTCCATCTGCAGGGCGGTGATGCCGTCCTTAGTGCCGGCAACTTTGAAGTCCATGTCGCCGTAGTGGTCTTCAGCGCCTGCGATGTCGGTCAGGACGGCGTAGTGCTCGCCTTCCTTGACCAGACCCATGGCCACGCCGGCGACCGGGGATTTCAGGGGAACGCCAGCGTCCATCAGCGACAAAGAGGCTCCGCAAACCGTCGCCATCGAGGATGAACCGTTCGATTCCAGAATGTCGGAGACGACGCGCATGGCATAGGGCCAGGCGTCTTCACCAGGAAGAACGTTCGAGATGGAACGTTCCGCCAGCGCGCCGTGGCCGATTTCGCGACGCCCAGCACCCCGCAGAAACGCAACTTCACCAACCGAAAACGGCGGGAAGTTATAGTGCAACATGAAGCGCTTCTTGGCTTCGCCTTCGAAAACTTCGAGGCGTTGCATGTCATCGCTGGTGCCCAGGGTGGTGGTGACCAGAGCCTGGGTTTCGCCGCGGGTGAAGATGGCGGATCCGTGGGTACGGGGAAGGACGCCGACTTCGATCCAGATGTCGCGGATCTGGTCGAAGGCGCGCCCGTCAGGACGGCGCTTCTGGTTGATAACCTGTTCGCGGAAAATGCGTTCGCGCAGGGTCTCGAAGTAGGTCTTGAATTTTTTCTGGGCGGCTTCGTCTTCCGCCGGGATGGCCGCCTGCAGTCCTTTTTTGAGTTCGCGGACCAGAGTGTTGCTTTCCGCTTTGGGATATTTCTGGGTGTTGAGGCGGTCAGCGAGGTCGGCGCCGATGCGGTTCTTCAGGTCGTCGTAGTAGGCCTGGTCGAACTCGGGCGGAGTGACCTGGCGCTTCGGCTTCCCTGCTTTCTGCCGCAGGTCGTTGATGGCGGCGCAAATCTTTTTGATTTCGGTGTGGGCGAACTCGATGGCGTCCACCACCGTTTCTTCCTTCACTTCCTTGGCGCCGGACTCGATCATCACGATGCCATCGGCAGTGCCGACCACCATGATATTCAGCAGGCTCTCGCGCATCTCGCTGTAGGTGGGGTTGATGACGAAGGCGCCATTCACCAGGCCTACGCGCACCGCGCCGATGGGGCCTTCGAAAGGAATATCTGAGATGGTGAGGGCGGCCGACGCGCCGTTGATGCCGGCGACGTCGGGATCGTTCTCGGTGTCGGCGGAGAGGACGAAGGCGATGACCTGGGTCTCGCAGCGGAAGCCATCCGGGAACAGGGGGCGCACGGGGCGGTCGATCTGGCGGCTGGTGAGGATTTCACGCTCACTGGGACGGCCTTCGCGCTTGATAAAACCGCCGGGGATGCGTCCGCCGGCGTAGGTGTACTCGCGATAATCGACGGTCAGCGGGAAGAAATCGATGCCCTCGCGGGGGTCGGGGTTGGCGGTAGCGGTGGCCAGAACGACGTTATCGCCAATGCGCACTACGACTGAGCCGTGCGCCTGCTTGGCCAATTTTCCGGTCTCAAAAGAGATGGTTTTACCGCCGGCAAGTTCAACCGATACTTCTTGTTTCATGATTCATTTCCTTTTGGCAGGAGGACACTCGCGCGTGCGTCTGGAGAGGCGGCACGGTTGAAGAGCAAGAGCCAGTAGCGTTCTGGGAGGCCGGAAACACACCGTTCGCGGCTTTTTTCCTTGTTTCGTGACGACCGTCTGCGCAACGGCCAGATGATTCCGATGGTGGTCCGGCGAATACACCCCGAGCCGGGAACGGCCCCGCAGAAACCTACTTGCGCAGGCCCAGCTTATGCACAACCGTCTTGTAACGGTCGGAATCGTATAGCTTGAGGTAGTCCAGCAGGCGGCGTCGCTTGCTGACCAGCATGAGAAGACCGCGGCGCGAACCGTGGTCCTTCTGGTGCGTTTTGAAGTGATCCGTCAATTGGCCAATGCGCTCGCTAAGCAACGCGATCTGGACTTCGGGGCTGCCCGTATCGGTGGGATGCGTTCCGTACTGGTCGATGAGGGATTTCTTTTGCTCTCTGGCTAGCACTAACCCGATGCACTCCTGTCTTCTAGTTTCAATTTAATCGTAACGTGCAATTAAGGTAACACGCTGCAGACCAAGGTGTAAAGGCGGAAGGGCCGCTGGGTAGCGGCGCTTCCTGACGTCCTTTGCGGCCTTCCTTTTGCGGCCTTTGCGGTTGAAGATTCGTGGATTTTAGGCGAGGTCAAACCCCTACCGCAAAGGACGCTAAGAAAGGCCGCAAAGCTCGCAAAGCAAGGCAACTCGAGCTCACACTGGCGGGGCCCATACCAAAGGGTCGTCCCTAAATAGCATCTGAATTAGTATAGTTATGCCGACTGCCATGACAGTGCGATGTGTTCAATGCGGCCAGGAGAACAATCCGCAATACCGATTTTGCGGCATGTGTGGAGCTCCTTTGGGGCCACCACCGGCGCCGTTTGCAAGCGGGGTGGGGCACGAGAGAATGAAGCCCCCGGTGAGTGGGCCGTCTTTCCTGGGGCTGGGTGATGATCGCACCCGCGA
Source organism: Terriglobia bacterium (assembly GCA_963801595.1). Lineage (GTDB taxonomy): Bacteria > Acidobacteriota > Terriglobia > Terriglobales > Acidobacteriaceae > JAIQFF01. Next base: position 198,940 of record CAWDFW010000019.1, read on the forward strand.
CCTGGACTATCTGCTGGAAGACGATCCGCCGCGGGGCCACGGGAGGCTTTACCTGGCCTTGTTTCTGCTGATCCTGAGCGGTGGGTTGCTGGCCTGGCATTGGCAACGCGACGGCTATCCCTGGAAATACACGCCACAGGCGACTGTCAGTGGCCCGCCGGTAAGTCCTCCGGCCGCGGCGGCTCCGGATGCAACGGCGGCAGCGGCTCCGCCAGTTGTGCCGGTCGAACAGACCGCGAACCCGGCTCCGCCGGATGCGCAATCTACGCCGGGAGAAGCGGTGCAGACTCCCGCTGAAGCCTCTCCCGCCGGGCAGCCTTCGTCTGAAAGCAGCATTCCTGATAACCCGGCCGCTGCCGGGAAGCCTGCCGACCAAGCCTCAAAGCCGGATCAGAACCCTGGCACCGGGGAAGCTGCGGCCCAGGCGTCGAGCCCGTCCACCGCTTCTGAGGGGAGCGAACCCGAAGCTGCAGAGCCGGTCTCGACAGCAACGAAGGCGCCGAAGGAAACACGAATGGCGGCTACGGCACACATCCCCAAGGCGCCTGCACCCAAGCCTTCGCCCTCCGCTCCGGCCGTGATGTTCGAGGACCGGTTGGTGGCCGACGGAGAAAAATACCTTTACGGGCGGGGAGTCCCGGAAGATTGCGCCCGGGCGCGGAGAAATCTAGAGATCGGCGCGCGCGGGTCGAATGCCAAAGCACAGACCCTTCTGGGCGCCATGTATGCGACCGGGCACTGCGTGGGCCGCGATCTTCCGACCGCTTATCGCTGGTTCGCCAAAGCACTGCACGGAGACCCGGGGAATTCGCGGGTGCAGCGTGATCTGGAAGTGCTGTGGAAACAGATGACGCCGGAAGAGCGGCAAGTGGCGATGAAGAGCCAGTAGGCAATCGCCTGGGCTGACGGTCGTGGATTTATTGCCAGTTATCAGTTCATTGTTCCCGGTTCTCAGTGATGGTGCGCGGTTTCGGGCGAACTCATGACCAGGCGGCCGTGCTGGACCCCCTTGGTGCTGATCAGGCGGTCTGCCAGTTTTTGCACTTCTCTTGATTTGCCGCGAAGCACGACTACCTCGAGACAGCTTTCGTGATCCAGGTGAGCATGAAGGGTGGAGATGATCACGTGATGATGCTCATGCTGGAGGTCGGTGAGTTTCTCGGGCAGGAGGCGGGTGTGGTGGTCGTAGATTAAAGTGACGGTGCCGACTACGAAAGCGTTGGGGGCGACGACGGCGGAGCCGACCAGACGGTCGCGAATCAGGTCGCGGAAGGCTTCGGAGCGGTTCTGGTACCCCTTGTGCGCGATGAAGCGGTCGAAGCGGCGAAGCAGTTGGGTATCGATGGCGACGCCGATACGGCTTAGATCTCCCATGTAGTGCCTCTCTGGTCAGATAGTTTACTCTCCGTTTGCGTGACCCATTGGAGGCCAGGATTGAGATCGCACGAACAATTCGCCGACGATCTCGCCTTGCTGGCGAGGGGAACACTGCAGGGCGAGGAGCGCGTCGCGCTGGAAAAGCATCTGGAAGGGTGCGCTGCATGCCGTCGCGAGTTGGAACGGCTGCGCGGAGATGCGGCTTTAGTCGCGCCTTCGGCAGTTCGGCGCCGATCGTCGAACTTCGGACCCTGGCTGGCAGCGGCAGCATTTTTGCTGCTGGCGGGGTTCTTCTTTCGTCAAAGCGACCGTCTGGCGCAGCGGGTGGCGCAATTGCAGAACGAATCAGTCCAGCAGCAGGCGCAACTGGAACGGACTCGCGAAGTAGTTTCCACGCTGACCTCGACGGACGCGATGCGCGTGACTCTGGTGGCGGGGCAGGCCCCGCCGCAGCCGCAGGGCCGGGCGATCTATGTTCGCGAGCGATCGAGTCTGATTTTCCTGGCGAGCAACCTGCCGGGGTTGCCGCCGCAGAAGGCATACGAGTTGTGGCTGATTCCGACCAACGGAGCGCCCATCCCGGCGGGGGTGTTCAAGCCCGATGCCCGGGGCAGCGCCAGTTTGATTGAACCACCGTTGCCTGGCGGTGTGGAGGCCAAGGCTTTTGCGATTACCGTGGAGCCGGAACAGGGTTCTGCCGTACCCACCATGCCAATTGTGATGATGGGTGCGGGCGAATAAACCACGTGGGGACAGCCGCCCTCGGCTGTCCGGCGGAGCGAAGCTCCGCCGGTTTCTGGCGAACCTCACCGATACTGCAGTCTGGCCCCAAACCAAACCCGGTCGAGCTTCGCTCGACTGGACAGCCGAGGGCGGCTGTCCCCACGCGCGCGGTAAGGAATTCAGGCTTCTTCGCTTTCCTTCAGCCTTGCGATCACGCCGAAATCTTCCAGCGTGGTGGTGTCGCCTTTTACATCGCCGCTGCTGGCCAGTTCGCGTAACAGGCGGCGCATGATTTTCCCGCTGCGGGTTTTAGGCAGCGTTTCGGTAAAGCGGATGTCGTCCGGCTTGGCCATGGCGCCGATTTCTTTCGCGACCCACTTGCGCAAATCTTCTTTCAGTTCGGGTGTGGGCTTTCTTCCCTGCTGGAGAGTTACAAAAGCTGAGATGGCCTGGCCCTTGATGTCGTCGGGACGCGCCACGACGGCGGCTTCGGCAACCGCTTCGTGCGCGACCAGCGCCGACTCGACTTCCATGGTGCTGAGGCGATGGCCGGAGACGTTGATGACGTCGTCCACGCGGCCCATGACCCAGTAGTAGCCGTCTTTGTCTTTGCGGGCGCCGTCGCCGGTGAAGTATGCCGGCGGAATCTGCGACCAGTATTGCGACACGTAGCGGTCGGGATCGCCGTAGATGGTGCGCAGCATGCCGGGCCAGGGCTGCTTGAGAACGAGAAAACCGCCCGAGCCTTCGGGGACAGGTTTGCCGTCCATGGTGACGATCTCCGGCACCACGCCAGGAAAAGGACGCGTGGCCGACCCCGGCTTGGTCGCAATCGCGCCCGGGATGGGAGTGAGCATGATGTGCCCGGTCTCGGTCTGCCACCAGGTATCGACGATGGGACAGCGGTTGTGGCCGATGACTTCGCGGTACCACATCCATGCCTCGGGATTGATGGGCTCGCCCACCGTGCCCAGCAGGCGCAGGCTGTCGAGCTTGTGTTTTCTGGGCCACTGCTCGCCCCATTTGATGAAGGTACGAATGGCCGTGGGCGCGGTGTAGAGGATATTCACCTGGTGGCGATCGATAATGCTCCAGAAGCGGTCGGGCTCAGGGAAGTTGGGCGCGCCCTCGTACATCAGGCTGGTGACGCCGTTCTGCAGCGGTCCGTAAACGATGTAGCTGTGCCCGGTAACCCAGCCGATGTCGGCGGTGCACCAGTAAGTGTCTTCTTCCTTGAGATCGAAAACCCATTTTGTGGTCAGATAAGTGCCAACGGAATAGCCCGCCGGTGGTGTGCACCACGCCTTTCGGCTTGCCGGTGGTTCCCGAGGTGTAAAGGATGTAGAGCGGATGCTCGGCGTCAAGCGGCTCGGCTGGGCAGTCATCGGAGACGGATTCCATCAGTTCATGCCACCAATGATCGCGTCCGGGCCGCATGCTGATCGGCGAACCGGTGCGCTTGTAAACAATCACATGCTTCACCGACGGACAGGATTTCAGCGCCTCTTCCACTGCCGGAAATAATTTCACCTCAGCGCCACGACGGTAAGAACCGTCCTGAGTAATCGACAGCAACGGCCTGCGAGTCGTGAATGCGGTCCACCAGCGCATTGGAGGAAAATCCGCCGAAGACGACCGTGTGCGGGGCGCCGATGCGGGCGCAGGCCAGCATGGCGATGGGCAGCTCTGGCGTCATCCCCATGTAGATGGCAACCCGGTCGCCCTTTCTGACCCCAAGCGACTTCAGGACGTTGGCGAACTTCTGCACTTCGCGATGCAGCTGCTGATAGGTAAGAGTGCGGACTTCGCCGGGCTCGCTCTCCCAGATCAGCGCGGCCTTGTTCTTCCGAAAGGTTTGCACGTGGCGGTCGAGACAGTTGTAGGAAAGATTGAGCTGGCCGCCGACAAACCACTGGGCCCACGGATGATTCCATTCCAGGACCTTGTCCCACTTCCTGAACCAGTGCAGATCGTTGGCGATGCCGCCCCAGAATTTTTCGGGTTGCTCGACCGATTCGCGATAGATGCGCTCGTAGTCCTCCAGGCTCTGGATATGCGCCTGCCGGCGGAAGAGTTCGGGGCATTCAAATTTTCTGTCCTCGTGCAGGACGGACTCGATATTGCTGCGGTCATCGGTCGGAGCGGGCTTCTCGGGCATGCTGGTCCCTCGTGTTATGGACTACTGAAAAGCGCATTGCAGATTCTACAAGGGCGGGCGCGGAATGTCTGCTGGCGGCGACCGCCTAAATTCTTGAACCACGAAGGACACGAAGGTCCACGAAGGAAACCTCTGGATTTCATTCCTGGTGGGCTTTCGTGCGCGGCAGGTAGATTACAAATCCAAAAATCTGTCCTGGTATTGCTTTTCGGGTAGCGGGCAGGTTTCGTGCTTTCCGAAGATGCGGTAGCGACTGCGGGCCACGACGGAATATCCCCAGTCGCGGAACGGTTTGGGGAAGAGGCGTAGGGCAACCGAGACGGCGTGCCACCGGCTACCCAGCTGGTGCAGCATGAAGATTACGGCATCCGAGCGCGCCCTGACCCGTTCACCAGCCTCTTCGACGACATACAGCGTGTTCAGATCCTGGGGATCAAGGCCGTGAGATTTCAGGATGCGGGCGGCGTAGTCGCTTTGCAGCGAGGCGAAGCGAAAATGAGCGCGGCGATCGCGCTTGAGGACAAATCGCACCAGACGGTTACAGAGGCCGCAAACGCCGTCGTAGAGAAGGACCGGATTGGCGGGATCTGGCATGCGCAGCGCGGGAACTCAAGGCACGATCCGTGCCGGCATCCATTCTTTCGCCATTTCAGAACTATGTCACCTACCGCGTCCACCCAGGGCTTGCGCCCTGGGCTGTATTCTCGCGCCGCTGCGCGGCTACGTAGTGCACATTTGCCGATTAGCGGGAGGCGTCGGGCTTTCTCTGGAGTTCGGGGACGTATTCCGTGACGTTTCCCTTCTCCAGCAGATAATTTCCCGGGCCCTGGTGGCCGCGAACGGTGCGGGCGAACTCGGCCACGAAGAAGCCAGCGCGCAGAGCTTCGGTGAACGCCCACCTGGTGGCTTCGCGCCACTCGCGCGCTAGGCCGGGATCTTTTTGTTCGACCGTCACAATGTCGCTCGGGATTTGGATGGCGACGCGCTGGCGCGCCAGTGCGGCGGTCAGATCATGGCGGAGTGGCTTGCCGTCGCCGTTGAACTGGACCAGCGGCTCCAGCCGCGAAAAGGCGTCGAGGAGCTCGGGCCTGTAGTCCTTACCCTGCAGACGGTCGCGGACGCGACGGCTGGCCAGTGGCCACCTAACCCACAAGCGATCGGTGCCGTTCTGGTGCAGGACGCTGGAAGTCACCGGTCCGTAGAAATCGATTTTGTAGATATCCGACACGACACCCAACTTGCCAAAATTGAGGTGCGCGTTGCGGCTCTGTAAGGGATCGAAGGTCCAGGTCATCTCAGGGACGCGCATGGCAAGGGCGCGTTCGCGCTGGGCGAGCTTGAGTTTGTGTCCGAGGTCGAGATCACGGTAGGGCTCACGAACGGCCAGCATGTGGGAGTGCAGGGTGAGGTGTCCGGCGTCCATGGCCAGGAAACCGAAGGCGAACCCGGCCAGCTTCGGGCCGTCGAAGGCACCCAGCCAGACGCTGCCCGCTTCCCTGGTGGCAATCATCAGGGCCAGGGGCATGACGTCGCGGTCGGCGAGTTCCCATACTTCCTGTTCGAGAGCTTCGACCTGTTGCAGGTCTGCGATGGTTTCAAGATCGCGGATGATGATCGGCTTTTGCGGGGAGTCAGCCATGGCTGGGTGAAGGCGTCCAATATACGCGAGGCGGAATGGTTGGTGCCAGCCTCGGGGATGACTATGAGGGTGGGCGGGACGCCCACCCGACAGCCGGCGGGACGCCGGCGCTACTTAACCCTGGACGCGGGTGGATTTGCCGCTCCAGAAAGATTCGCGGAGCTGGCGCTTCAGCATTTTTCCCGTGCCTGTCTTGGGGAGTGGACCTTCTACAAACTGTACGACGCGGGGCATCTTGAATTTTGCGATGCGCGGCTTGAGAAAGTGGAGCAATTGCTCCTGATCCAGCTGCTGATCGGGTTTCAAGACAATGATGGCGACCGGGATCTCACCCCATCGCGGATCGGGTGCCGAGACCACGGCGCATTCGAGGACAGCGGGGTGGGCGAAGATGGCTTTTTCCACTTCGATGGAAGAAATATTTTCGCCGCCGCTGATGATGATGTCTTTCTTGCGATCGACGATGTGGATGTAGTTTTCGTCATCCCAGACCGCCATATCTCCGGTGTGCAGCCAGCCGTTGGTGATGGCGGCTTTGGTGGCGTCAGGCTCGCGGTAGTAGCCGTCCATCACGTTGTCGCTGCGAACGACAACTTCGCCCACGGTTTGCATGTCGCGGGGTACGTCGCGCATTTCCGTGTCCATTACGTGCACTTCGGAGCCGACCAGGGGCCAGCCCGCAGCGGCAAGGTGGTTGAGCCGGTCGGTCTCATCTGTGTAGGTCACGGTGCCCTTGGTCTGGGCGGTAGTAATCACGGGAGCGGTTTCGGTGAGACCGTAGCCGGAACATACCTCACAGTGGAACGCCTGCTCCAGGCGGGCTATCAACTCGGGCGAGGAGGCAGCGCCGCCGGTCATGATCCTCTTCATGCTGGAAAGGTCGAACTTGCCGAGATCGGAACAATTGAGCAGCGCGTTGGCCATGGTGGGAACCAGGGTCATAGCGGTGGCTTTTTCCTCCTGAATGAGGCGGAAGACGGCGGTGGGCTCGAAGCGGCGGACCATGACGTGTTTAGCCCCGCTCAGAGTGATGCTCTGGGGACGTCCCCAGCCGTTGGCGTGGAACAGCGGGATGGTATGCAGCTCGACGTCAGTGTCCTTGCAGGGAAAAGACGCAAGCAGGGCCAGGGCGTGGACATAAAGGGTGCGGTGCGACAGCATGACTCCCTTGGGAGTGCCGGTGCTGCCGCTGGTGTAGAAGAGTTCGGCAATTTCATTTTCGTCGAAGGAAAAAATATCGGGACGCGGGATGCGGTCGCGCGCCAGCAGGTCTTCCAGAAACAGGTCTCCCTGGGGGACGGGGCGGTCGATGGCGACATAGCGACGGATGCTGGGGCACGCTTTGCGAAACTCATCGACCAGCGGAGCAAAATCGCTCTCGAACACCAGCATGTCAGCGCCGGCGTGATTGAGAACGGTGATGAGTTCGGCGGGCTGCAGTCGGACGTTGAGCGGCATGGAGATGGCGCGAACCAGCGGCGGCCCGTAATAGCCTTCAAGCAGCTGATGGTTGTTGAAGCTGAGATAGGCGACGCGGTCGCCGGAGCGGATGCCCTCGGAAAGCAGTCCGGCGGCAAGACGTTCGCAACGCTCTCCGAACTGGTCGTAGGTAAACGAACTGGGGCCTGAGATTACGCCTGTCTTTTTTCCGTAGAGATCAACCGCCCGGTACAGGCACCGGATGGGTGTGAGTGGAACGTTCATGGTGAATCCCGGTGGGCATGATACACGAGCTGGCATCGCGAGCGGCGCGGCGTGTTCTGGGAATGACCGTGCTGCGGGCCAGATCCTTCACCCGGCTGCAGCCGGGTTCAGGATGACGCCGCTCGCATTTTTGATCTGGCTTGGCACGAGCGGGACGCTCGCGCCTACATTTCTTTACTCCAGCAGGTCGGGTTGTTCGCGGACGATGCGCGACCATAGCGGTTGGAACTGGAACCAGCCAGCCATGTGGGATCCAATCTGCTGTAGGGTGACGGCGGCGCTGGCGGCGTCGATTTTTACCGGAGTACCCGCTGCCTCGGCCAGGAGCTGGGCCTGGCAGCTTCGTTCCATGGTGATGAACCACCAGGCGGCCTCGTCCACCGTGTGGCCTACGGTCAAGAGTCCGTGATTGCGGAGGATAACTGCTTTCTTCTCGCCCAGGGCCTGGGCGATGCGCTCGCCTTCGGAAGTTTCGTAAACCACTCCGGTGAAATCCGCGAACAAAGAATGGTCTTCGTAGAAGGCGCAGGCGTCCTGGGTGATGGGATCGAGCAGGCGGCTGAGCGACGACCACGCCTTTCCATATAACGAATGGGCGTGAGCGGCGGCCACGACATCGGGACGGGCGGCGTGGACCTGAGAGTGGATCGCGAAGGCGGCGCCGTTGACCGGGTACTTCCCTTCCACCACCTCGCCCCGGTCGTTTACCAGAATAAGGTCAGAGGCGCGAATCTGGCCGAAGTGCATGCCGAAAGGGTTGACCCAGAAGTGGTCGGGGCGTTCGGGATCGCGAGCGGTGATGTGGCCGGCCACGCCTTCATCGAATCCGAAACGCGAGAACAGGCGGAAAGCCCCGGCCAGGCGCTGCTTGCGATGCCGGCGTTCCTCCTCCAGCATGGCAAAGCGGGGAGCTCCGGGCAGATTGAGGGGGTTCTGAGTGGCAACGGCCATGGGCGCCTCCGTGCAATACGCGACAACTATATCGCCGCCGCGGGGAGCCCGCAACGCGTTGCTAAGGATAGTAGCGGATTACCCATTCCGCCACGCAACATGGCTTTTCCTGGGCCTGACCATCCTTGCCCTGACTCTCCACGACGACGGAAAAGACCGCTTCACGTGCGTGGCCGACAATGTTTAGCGACTGCAGGGTGAAGCGGGCGCGAATTTTTGCACCTGCATGAACCGGCCCCGGAAAGCGCACCCGGTTCACGCCGTAGTTCACGATCATGCGTACGCCGTCCTGAATCTCGAAGGCTTGCCGTGACAGATGGCTGAGCAGAGAAAGCGTAAGAAAGCCGTGGGCGATCGTGGCGGCGTAGGGCGATTCCCGTTGAGCGCGATCGGGATCGAGATGGATCCACTGGCGGTCTTCCGTGACTTCGGCAAATTCGCGGATGCGATCCTGGGTGATTTCGAACCAACTGGTGGTGGCGATTTCACGTCCCACGAAATCGTTGAAGGCGTCGAGATTTCTTAAAGTCACGGTTGGCATCGGAAACCCAACGCCTGAAGGCGTAACCATATTACGGCCTGGGCGGCGCTAAAGGGCCGCTCTTTCATGTTAGAGCACTCCATGCCTGACAGCGGCTTGGGTGATTTTCTGCTCCGAATGAGAGCGACATCCGCGGGAAGTTCTGCCTCTGCTGTGTCGGCTTTGGGTGATTGGTGGCGAGAGAGTTCCAGTTTGTCAGTTGCTGGTTCTCAGTTCTCAGCTGCGCTCGAAAAGGCCGGCTGCGCCCTGCCCGCCGCCTACGCACATGGTTACGACGCCGTAGCGCGATTTACGGCGTTTCATTTCGTTGGCCAGCGTTCCCGCCAGGCGCGAGCCGGTCATTCCGAAAGGATGGCCTATGGAGATGGAACCGCCGTTCACGTTGAGCTTGTCCATGGGGATGCCGAGACGGTCGCGGCAGTAGATTACCTGCACCGCAAAAGCTTCATTGAGTTCCCAGAGATCAATGTCTTCGATTTTCAGTCCCTGGCGCTGAAGCAGTTTGGGCACAGCGAAGACGGGTCCGATGCCCATTTCATCGGGTTCGCAGCCGGCGACCTGGAAGCCGCGGAAAATCAACGTGTAGGGGATGCCCAGCTGGTCGGCGCGCTGACGGGACATGAGAAGCGTGGCGGAAGCACCGTCGGAAAGTTGAGAGGAATTCCCTGCTGTGACTGAACCCTGGCCGCTGTTGGGATCGAAGTGGGGCTTGAGGGCGAGCAATGCTTCGAGCGTGGTGTCGGGGCGGTTGCACTCGTCGCGGTCACAGCAGACTTCTTCGGTGCCGATTACTGCTCCGGTTTTCTTGTCGAGCACTGCTTTGGTGACTTTCATGGGCGCGATTTCGGCAGCAAAAAATCCTTCCTGCTGGGCGCGGGCAGTGCGTTGCTGGCTGATCAGGGAATATTCATCCTGGGCCTGGCGGCTGATCTGATAACGCTTGGCGACGACCTCGGCGGTTTCGCCCATCACCATGTAGATGCCGGGGTACTTCTGCTTGACCGCGGGACTGGGATCGTTGTCGCGAACAATGAGGCTGATGGTCTCAACGCCTCCTCCGATGGCGGCGTCAGCGCCTTCACTTACGATCTGATGAGCTGCCATCGCGATGGCCTGCAGACCGGAAGAGCAGAAGCGGTTCACCGTGATAGCGGCGGTGGAAACCGGGAGGCCGGCGTGCAGCGCTGAAACGCGCGCGATATTGTGTCCCTGCACTCCGTGGGGCTGGCCACAGCCCAGGATCACGTCTTCGATCTCTTGGGGATCGAGTTGCGGGGTCTTGCGCAGGACATCCCTGATGCAATGGGCGGCGAGGTCCTCGGGCCGCGTCATGTTGAAGGAGCCGCGGAACGATTTGGCAAGGCCGGTGCGCGAGCTGGCTACTACGACGGCTTCTCTCATCTGGTCGTTGGTCGTTGGTCTTTGGCCAAACATTTATCCGATGGTGCAAGACGATACGCGGCTGCAACTTATTGTTGGTCGAAATCGGCGAAGGTGCGGCCTTCAGCGGCCAATTTTTTCAGCAGCGGAGCGGGTTCCCAGAGCTCGCCATGGGTGCGCTGAAATTCGGTGATGCGCTCATAGACCTTTTTCAGTCCGACGGTGTCGGCGTACCACATGGGACCGCCGCGATAGGCCGGGAAAGCCATAGCCGTTGATGTAGATGATGTCGATATCGACGGCGCGGGCGGCATAACCTTGTTCGAGAATGCGGGCACCCTCGTTGACCAGGGCGTAGATGCAGCGATCGACGATCTCTTCGGCAGGAATCTGGCGCTGCTGGATGCCAGCTTCGGCGGACCACTTCTTCGTCAACGCCGCAACCTCGGGATCGGGCGACGGGCGGCGGTTCTCGTCATATTTGTACCAGCCGGCGACGGTCTTCTGGCCGAAGCGACCCATCTCGCACAGATTGTCAGCCGCAAACGGCTGGCGGATGCCCGGCTTCTCCAGGTGGCGATACTCCTTGCGGATGCGCCAGCCCACGTCGAGTCCGGCCAGGTCGTTGGTGGCGAGCGGGCCCATGGCCATGCCGAAATCGTAGAGGGCCTTGTCCACCGCTTCCACGCTGGCGCCTTCTTCCACCAGAAAAACCGCTTCGCGGACGTAGGGATGGAACATGCGATTGCCCACGAAGCCGCGGCAGTTGCCGACCAGCACGCCAATCTTTCCCAGCTTTTTCGATAGCTGCATGCAGGTGGCGATTACTTCCTTGCTGCTGGCTTTGCCTCGCACAATTTCGAGCAGCCGCATGACGTTGGCCGGACTGAAGAAATGAGTACCGATGACCGACGCGGGCCGCGAAGTGGCGGATGCGATCTCGTCGATATTCAGGGTCGATGTGTTGCTGGCAAGGATTGCTCCGGGCTTGCATACGCGATCCAGTTCGGCGAAGACTTCCTTCTTCAGGGCCATGCCTTCGAAGACGGCCTCGATGACGATGTCGGCCTGGGCGAAATCGTTGTAATCCAGGGTGGGCCGGATCAGCTTCAGGCGCTCGTCAACCACTGCCTGAGTGAAACGTCCGCGCTGCACCGACACGGCATAATTCTTGCGAATGTTGGACAGGCCGCGGTCCAGCGCGGCCTGGTCGGCTTCCTTGAGCACGACTGGAATTCCGGCGTTGGCAAATACCATGGCGATGCCGCCGCCCATGGTCCCGGCCCCGACGACCGCGGCCGAATTGACCGGGATGAGCGGCGTTTCTTTCGGAATATCGGGGACCTTGGCCACTTCGCGCTCGCCGAAAAATACGTGAATGAGCGCCTTTGACTGGTCGGAGTAGAGGCAGTCGATGAACAGCCTGGCTTCGACCTGGCAGCCCTGCTCGAAAGGCAGTCTGGTGGCGGCTTCGATGGCGTCGATGGCAGCCAGGGGAGCGATCAGGTTGCGCTGCTTCTTGCGCGCGGTGTCGCGGGCCGCGGCGAATGATCGGCGCGTTTTGTTCGGGAGTACCCAGTTTCTGGTTGCGCTCGCGCGTTTTGGGAGCTGGCTTTCCGGCGATTTCGCGGGCGAAAGCCACGGCGCCCTTCAGCAGGTCGCCGTCGATCAATTGATCCACGATGCCGGCCTTCAATGCATCTGCGGCCTTGACTGGATTGCCATCGGTGCACATCTCAACTGCTTTGGCGACGCCGGCGAGACGGGGCAGGCGCTGGGTGCCCGCAGCTCCCGGAATGAGGCCGAGTTTCACTTCCGGCTGTCCGACCTGCGCGCCGGGCACGGCCACGCGGTAGTGGCCGGACATGGCCACTTCCAGGCCGCCGCCGAAGGCCGTGCCGTGAATCGCCATCACCACGGGCTTGGAGCAGTTTTCTATTTTCAGCAAAAGCGGGAGCAAGTCCGGGACCGGTTTTTGCCTGGCCCGAAGTCATCTTGGTGAATTCTTTGATGTCGGCGCCCGCGATGAAAGTGCGGCCGCCTCCGATGACGACCGCTGCGACCACGGTACTGTCTGCGTTGATCTGATCGATGGCTCCGGAAATTCCTTCGGGCACGCCGGGGCTGATGGCATTCACCGGCGGATTATTGATGGTGATGATGGCAATGTCGCCGTCTTTCGTGAGTTGGATCAGGTCGCTCATCGAGAGCTTGACCTCCAGAAGGACGTTTCGATTGTAGCTGCGATCAGCCAGGAAACGAAAGCAGTCCACGCTCGAAACAACCAAACACAATTTCCTGAGCGCGGAGATCGTGCGCCAGAACAGCAGGTCCCTCGCACTCCGCTCGGTTCGCTCCACTCCGGTCGGAATGACAGGCTTTTGTGAGAGCTGGGATTTGGAAGCTAAAAGCTGAAGACTGAAAGCTGAAGGCTGCACTCCGCTCAGGATGACAGGGGAAGAATTGGGGTGATACCTTCTTGATTCTCCACTATGGCAAACACGACCACGGCGTATCGGCGGCAGAGCAAGGCAAGCGATCTTTCTTCGCCCAGGGCATGGGGATAATTCTGGTCATTGCCGCGGCGAAACTGCTCTTTCATTGTTACTTCAACAATCGTTATGGGTACTTCCGCGACGAGTTTGATTACCTGGCCTGCGGAGATCACCTGGCCTGGGGATATGTGGACCAACCCCCTCTGATTCCCTTCCTGATCCACGTTTGTCGTGCGGTGCTGGGAGACTCGCTGCGCAGCATACGTTTTATCCCGGCGCTGGCGTCTTCACTGCTGGTGATACAAACGGCGGTGCTGGCCCGCGAATTTGGCGGACGGCGATTCGCCCTTCTGCTGAGCGCGGTGACGGTGCTGGTGGCGCCGCAGTACCTCTCCAACGGCAGTCTGCTGGGGACCAATTGCCTCGAACCCAACCTGTGGATGGGTTGCGCCTATTTCGCGATTCTTGCCATCAAGCGCAACGATCCCCGCTACTGGCTGTGGTTCGGCGTGGTCGCGGGCCTGGGCCTGCAGGAGAAGTATTCCATCGCGCTGTTCGGCTTTGGCATAGTGGTCGGCCTGCTGCTCACCGGGCAACGGCGCGTCTTGGCCAACAAATGGATCTGGTTGGGAGGGCTGGCCGCCTTCCTTATTTTCCTGCCCAACCTGCTGTGGAACGTTTACTACGACTGGCCGTTTGTCCAGTTGATGCGAGGCATCAGGGCCGAGGGCCGCGATGTCGTATTGCCGCTGCTGCCGTACTTCTTTCAGCAGACGCTGCTGGTCCTTCCGTTGACCGCTCCCATCTGGATCACGGGCCTGATTGCGCTCTTTTTTTCGCGGCAGTTGAAGATCTATCGCGTGCTGGGCTGGAGTTATGTGGTCTGCTTTAGCGTCTTCTTCGCTCTTCATGGGAAGAATTACTATCTGGCTCCCATCTATCCCATGCTCCTGGCGGCGGGAGCGGTGACGATCGAGAACGCAATCGCACGGCCTCGCCTGGCCTGGATGAGAGCGGTAATCGTGGTGCTGCTGCTGGCCGCCGGAGTCCATCTGGCCCCGGTGGTGGTGCCGGTTTTGTCTCCGGAGCGATTCATTGCTTACATGAAATACCTGCCGATGAAATTGCCGGTGATGGAACATAGCCACGAGCGGGCGGTTCTGCCGCAGTGGTATGCCGACCAGTTCGGCTGGGAAGAGATCGTGGCGGAGACCGCGCAGGCCTGGAACCGGTTGAGTCCGGAGGAGCGCGGCGGTTGCGGCATCTTCGCTCAGGATTACGGCCAGGCTGGCGCCATCGATTTCCTGGGCCGGCGCTATGGCCTGCCGCCGGCTCTGAGCGGACATCAAACCTACTTCCTGTGGGGGCCGCGAGAATATTCGGGGAATTGCATGATCGTGCTCGATGACAGCAAGGAGACACTGGAGCAGCTTTGGGACAACGTCGAGTACGTGGGCACGTCGGCTGACAATCCTTATGCGCTGGAAAAGAGGATCGACGTCTTCATCTGCAGGGGTGCGAAGTTCGGCACCCTGGCGCAGCTGTGGCCGAAATTGAAGCACTGGCGCTGAGGGAAAATCTCCCACCCTGTCTCTCCAAAAAACGGAGAGACGAGGGTGGCGCACCCGGAATTCGGCCAGGCTTACCTCGGATCCTCCAGTTACAATGGTCGGTTCGAGTTCATGAGTGCTGCTGCCATCCGGCCCACCCTGTCTCTCCAAAAGACGGAGAGACGAGGGTGGGACACCCGATGCGGGATTGAGGGATCGATCATGTCTTCTGGCCGCCCTGTGGGGCTGAAAACTGTTTCGGACGAGATACCTGCTGTCCCGCTGACCATTGAGGGTTACAGCGTTCTGCATCAGATGATGCGGGTTCGCTGGACGGCGTGGCGGCAACTGGCGGCGGCGGACAAGAGCGCGATCGTCGATGAGGCCGCGGGCGTTCTGGCCGCGATGGAGCGGAATTCCGCGCGGGCCATCCGCGCTGTTTTCCTTGCTGGGACACAAGGGCGATCTGATGTTCGTGCATTTCCGGCGTTCGTTTGACGAACTGAACTCGGCGGAGTTGCAGCTGGCGCAATTGCGGTTGGCTGACTTCCTGGAGCCTGCTACTTCTTACCTTTCGGTCATCGAGCTGGGGTTGTACGAATCCACGATCAAGGCTTATCAGGATTTGAAAGAACGCGGCATTGAAGCGCATTCGGAAGAGTGGAAGCGGGAGATTGCGGAGGTGCTGGCGCGGCAGAAGGAGGCCATGCATCCGCGTTTGTTTCCGGAGATGCCGCAACACCGGTACGTTTCGTTTTATCCCATGGACCGGCGGCGGGGCGAAGCCAGGAACTGGTATAGCCTGCCCATTGAAGAACGGGCGCGGCAGATGAACGAGCATGGATTGATCGGAAGGCGCTACGCCGGAGAAGTGCGGCAGATCATTACCGGGTCGATTGGCTTCGACGACTGGGAATGGGGCGTGGACCTGTTCGCCAATGATCCGCTGGTGTTCAAGAAGCTGATCTACGAAATGCGGTTTGATGAGGTGAGCGCGGTGTATGCGCTGTTTGGGCAGTTTTATCTGGGCGTCCGCGTTCCGGCGACTGGGTTGGGCAAGCTACTGAGCGGAGTACTTCCGGCTGCTTAGAAAGATCTTGACCGCAAAGGACGCTAAGAAAGCCGCAAAGGGCGCAAAGAAAAGCCCCTTTGCGATCTTTGCGGTTTCCTTTGCGACCTTTGCGGTAATCTTTTGGAGTATCCCGGAGAAGACATGGCAACTCTTGGCCTGATCGAATACAAAGACGCGAGTCCGGAAGTGCGGGCGGTTTATGACGACATCATGGCGACCCGCAAGACTGACTGGATCAATAATTTCTGGAAGGCGATCGCGCATGATCCGGCGACCCTGAAACGCACATGGGAAGACGTCAAGCAGATCATGGGACCGGGGGCGCTTGACCCGCTGACCAAAGAGTTGGTTTACCTGGCGGTGAGCGTGAGCAATCAGTGCGGGTATTGCATTGCGTCGCATACCGCCGGGGCCCGCGGCAAAGGCATGACCGACGCCATGTTCCAGGAACTCATGGCGGTGGTGGGCATGGCGAACGAGACCAACCGGCTGGTGGCGGGATACCAGGTCGAGATTGACGACAAGTTCAAGGTTTAGGAGATCGCGTGGCACACGAATTGACCACTTCCTACCTGCGGGACTCGCTCTCTCTGTTCCGTTACTACAAAAAGCTGACAGAGCGGGCCATGGAGCAGGTTGCTGACGAGCAACTGACGGTCGCGCTTGACGGCGAGATGAATTCCATCGCGATTATCGTCAAACATCTTGTGGGCAATATGCGATCGCGCTGGACCGACTTCCTGACCAGTGACGGCGAAAAAGCCGACCGCAAGCGCGACACCGAGTTTGAGGAACCGCCGGGCACCAGGGCCGCTTTGATGGCGCTGTGGGAGGAGGGGTGGGCTTGCGTGTTTAACGCCTTGGAACCGTTGTCGGATGCGGACATTGAGCGCACGGTGATGATCCGGGGCGAGCCGCACTCGGTCATGCAGGCCATCAACCGTCAGATTGCGCATTATGCCTATCATTGCGGGCAGATCGTATTTCTGGCGAAGCATTTGCAATCATCGCAATGGCAGGCGCTCACGGTACCGCGCGGCAAGTCGGAGGAGTTCAACCAGAGAGTTGTAGCCAAGGAAATCAGCCAGCGTTAGGGAAAGCGTGGCCTCGGGCGTCGGGCATCGGGTCTGGCTTTGCCGCCGTGCCGGCGGCTTCCGGCGGGCGTCTCCGCGCCGAGGGCGGGACGCCCTCGAGACAGCCGGCAAGATGCCGGCGCTACTTGTCGAGGTTTTTTTCTCGACTTCGGGGAATTTGTGCTCGTGCAGCTTCATGTCAACTTTCCGGCCGCGGAAGGTGACTCCTTCGGCCTCCAGGCGGAAGCGCTGTTCGAAGGCGTAATCTCCGCGCAGCTTTATGGCGCCTCCGGCGCCTAGTACACGCTGCCAGGGCAGGCCGACGGCACCACGGAGAGCAGCCACTACCTGGCGGGCGGCGCCGGGGAAGCCTGCGGCTTTGGCGACTGCGCCGTAGGTGGAGACTCTTCCGCGCGGAATGCCGCGGATTGTAGCCATGATTTGGTCGCGCATGCTGGGTTTCGGGGACGGCATGTTCTTACGGGTCAATTCGTCAATGTACCTTAGCGGCTGAAGCCGCTCAAATGGCAGGTAGTATTGCGGCGCTGAAGCGCTGCTCCACCCGGTGGCCACTCCCGGAATTCGGCGCTTCTTGCCTGGCCGAGCTGCGCTCGGCTGGGCAGGTGGGACACCTGCCCCTACGTGGTTTTGGGTTTATTTACGGTTCACAGTGCGATCCAGCCTATCCGGATGAGCCACAGAGAGCCGGTTGAGATGAGGAGCCAGAGGATCACGCCCAGGAGCATGGGGCGATGTCCTACTTTCTTCAGGGTGGCAACTGAAATGCCGCTGCCGATCAGATAGAGGGTGGCGGTGAGGCCGATTTTCGCGGCGTGCGATAGAAGCCTGTACGCGGGCGCTCCGGCGGGCAGGTAAGTGTTGCAGACGGCGGCCAGGCCGAACAGGGCGATGAACCAGGGCCACTGGATTTTTGCCCGGGCATGTTTGATCAACGCGGCGCCGAGCGACATGGGGACGATCCACAGGGCACGGGCCAGCTTCACGGTCGTGCCTACTGCCAGTGCGACGGCCCCGTATTTTGCAGCTGCGCCGACTACTGAACTGGTGTCATGAATGGCGAGCGCGGCCCAGAGGCCAAACTGGGTCTCGGTGAGATGTAGCGCGGCACCAATGGCGGGGAAGGTGAGCAGGGCAACGGAGTTGAGAACAAACACCGTGCCCAGGGAGACGGCCATCTGTTCGTCGCTGGCGCCGGTGATGGGGCCGACGGCAGCGATGGCGCTGCCGCCGCAAATGGCTGTGCCGGTCGAGATCAGAAACGCCGGAGTACGCTGCATTTTGAGCATCGCACCCAGGGTCATGCCGACCACCATGGTGAAGCTGATGCCGAGGACGGTGTAAACGAACCCGCTGCGTCCGGCGCGGACCACGTCGTGCAGGTTCATGCCGAAAGCCGAGTCCGACTACGGAAGCCTGCAGCAGGTAGCGGGAGAGCTTTTTTGCGCTCTTGTCGAAGGGATGGGGGAAGGCAAAGCCAAAAACCAGTCCCAAAGCGAGGGCCACCGGCGGCGAGACAAATCCGCTGGCGGCAATCGCGAGGCCCAGGATAAAGACGGCTTTGGCGATCATGCTGACGGGCGTAAATGCAGGAGCGGGAGAATGCGCAAAGTCCCTCGACTGGCCGCGCCGCGCGAGCGCGCCTCGGCTGCGCCCGGGATGACATCCAGGGTTACGGAAACTACGCGGCCGCGCCCTTTCCGAATGACGCGATGGCCTTTTCCTCGCTGTCGTACACTTCAAAGACGGTCAGCAGCTTGGTGACTTGCAGCAGATCGCCAACGCGCTGGGTGAGGTTGGCCAACTTTACCGCGCCTCCGGCGTTGTGCGCCGTGGTGTATAGCGCAACCAGCGTTCCCAACCCGCCGCTATCGATGTAAGTGATGCTGCCCAGGTTCAACACAATCTGGCTGTTCTCGCCAATCAGTTTCTTGAGGGTATCGCGGAGCAGCGCCGATTCTTCGCCGAATACAATCCGGCCGTTGCAATCGACGATGGTCACGCCTTGCGAAACCCGCGTGTTAAGTTTCAACTGCATGGGACCTCCCGGTCTGGCCTGAGCCGACCCAGCCCAAAAGCCTATCCCTTGGGCGGATTCTTCGCAAGGGGCCATTTTCATAGGCAGGTCATGATTTCGCGATACGCAGTGGCCCCTTTTAGCGACTCAACGATCAAGAGGAATAACCACCAAGGACACGAAGGTACATGAAGGAAGACTCCAGCTTCGGGCAAATCACGGCGGACTCTCGCGACCCGCGAGGCGCATCACGTATAATTAGAAGGTTCTCCTCGCCATGAGCTATCAGGTCTTAGCCCGCAAGTATCGTCCGCAGAAATTCTCCGAGGTCATCGGGCAGGAACATGTTACCCGCACCCTGAAGAACGCCCTGGAGCAGGGGCGGACGGCGCACGGGTACATTTTCAGCGGGCATCGCGGGATCGGCAAGACCACGGTGGCGCGCATCCTGGCCATGGCGCTGAACTGCCGGTCGTCGGACAAACCGGTGGCGGAGCCCTGCGGAGTGTGCGAGTCGTGCACCGAAATCCGGGCGGGAAATTCGGTGGATGTGATCGAGATTGACGCCGCCACCAATCGCGGCATCGATGAGATTCGCGAACTGCGCGAGGGCACGCGTTACCGTCCGGCGCGGGACCGTTTCAAGATCTACATTCTCGACGAAGCGCACCAGATCACCGACGCGGCTTTCAATGCGCTGCTGAAGACGCTGGAGGAGCCGCCCGGCCACGTGGTCTTCATGCTGGCCACGACCCAGCCCGAGGACATTCCGCAGACCATTCGGTCGCGCTGCCAGCATTTCAGTTTTCGCGCCGTGGGCTTCGAGGAAATTCTCAACCAGCTCAAGGACCTTTCCGGCCGGGAAAAGATCGAGGCCGACGAAGACGCGCTGGCGCTGCTGGCCGAGGCCGGGGACGGTTCGATGCGCGACGCGCTCTCGATTCTCGATCAGGCCATTGCTTCGTCCACGGGACGCCTGACGGCGGAGCAGGTGCGCAACCTGGTGGGCGCCGCGCCATCGGGCGTGCTGGAAGAAGTGATGCAGGCGGTGGCCCAGGGGTCGAGTGAGACCGTGCTGCGGCTGGTGGACCGGCTGATCAGCGAAGGCCACAGCCCCACGCATTTTGCCCGGCAGATGGTGCGCTTCCTGCGCAATACGGTGGTGGCCAGGATCGCGGGAGCGGAGTCTTCCCTGCTGCAGATTTCAAGCGACGAGCGGCAGCGGGTGGCCCGCATCGCGGCGCTGTTTGAAGAGGAAGATCTGGCGCGGCATCTGCAGATCATGTTGCGCACGCACAGCGAACTCGGGTTACCGGCAGGAACAGCGTTTTCATCTGGAGCTGGGACTGCTGAAGATGGCGCACGCCCAGCGGCTGTTGCCGATCGAGCAATTGCTCAGCGAAACGGCGGGTACTGCCGCAGCGCGACCGGTGGGCAAACCATCGGTGGTACCGGACATCAAAAGAGCTGAGCCGCAGCCGGCAGCGCGTTCGACGAATGTTTCGCCGTTCGCGGCGGATTCAGCGCGCAAGAGCGGATCGAAACCGGAGCTTTCCGCCGAGAGCGCTCCGCTGTCAGGGGTGCACGCGGTTGCGGGGGGCGCAGCGGCGAGCGTGGTGATGGGGTCGGCGGCACCGGCCGTGGTCGTCCAGCAGGCGCCCGAGGTGTCTCCTGAGTTGATGTCTCCCGAAATACAAAGGGCCGCGGAAGAACGTCCAGCCGATTTGCGGGATGCCGTGCTGAATGCGTTAAACGGCGCGGGGCAGCGCATTCTGGCCAACCTGCTCGAAGCCGGCGGAGTGGCAGGTGGAAGGCAATGACGTGGTGATCAAGGTGGCGTCGTCGGCAGCGGTGATTGAGATGTCGCTGGGCGCGGATGCGAAGCGGCTGATGATTGCCACCGCCAGCGGAGCGCTGGGACGTCCGATGAAGGTGCGGGTGACGCCGGGCGGAACGGTGCAGACTGCGGCGCGCCCGGTATCAACCAATGGCGGCGGCCGTGGCCGCGCCGAGCAGGACCCGGTGGTGCGGCGCATGCAAGAAAAGTTCGGGGCGGAAATTCGTACGATTATCGACTACAAGGACAAGCGCTAGCTCGCGGAGGGCGCCGAGAAAGCCGGGGACAAACGCCATGGGCGGATTCAACCTGCAGGAACTGATGTCGCAGGCCAAACAGCAATACGAAACCCTGCAGAAGAAGATGCAGGAAACCGTGGTGGAGGGCTCGGCCGGCGGCGGCACGGTGACGGTGAAGATGGACGGCAGCAAGCAGGTGCTGGACATCAGGATCGATCCCGAGGCGGTGAAGTCAGGCGATCTGGAGATGCTGCAGGACCTGATCACTGCGGCCATCAATGGCGCGGGCAGGAAAGTCGATGAAGCCATGCAGTCCACCATGGGCGGGATGCTGGGCGGAATGGGAATACCGGGGTTGTAGATTTACGGATTGATGATTTTAGAATTGAAAGTCAAAGTCTTCAGACCAATCATTAACGAAGCTCTGATTTTCCTGAATACAAATCATGTCTAAATTTGCGGAGCCGATGGCGCGGCTGATCGAGGCGCTGAAGAAACTGCCGGGCATTGGGAGCAAGAGCGCGCAGCGGCTCGCCTTTCATATTCTTCGCTCCTCCGACGAAGACGCCGAAGGCCTGGCAGCGGCGGTGCGAGATGTGAAGGCCAACCTGCGGCTGTGCTCCATCTGCAATAACATCACCGACGTTGATCCCTGCGTGTACTGCAGCAGCGCGACGCGCAATCAGCGCATGGTGTGCGTGGTCGAAGAACCGACCAACATCGCGGCCATCGAGAAAGACCAGGCACTTCAACGGCGTCTATCACGTGCTGCATGGATCGATTTCGCCGCTGCACGGCGTAGGGCCGGACCAATTGCGGATCTCGAACCTGATGCGGCGGGTGGAAGATGGGCAGGTGGATGAAGTGATCCTGGCCACCAATCCTACGATCGAAGGCGAGGCGACCGCGACTTATCTTTCCGGGCAGCTGCGGCGCGCGGGGCTCAAGGTGACGCGGATCGCGATGGGGATTCCTGTCGGCAGCGACATCGAATATGCCGACGAAATCACCATGCTCAAGGCGATGGAGGGGCGGCGGGAACTGTAGGGTGTGAGTCTGCGCCTGGAATGGCCACGTAGGCCCGGACGCCTCGGCTGGGCGGACGAGGGCGTCCGCCCCTACGTGGTTTGCGGCACGTTTTTTTCCCAGTTGAGAAAGTCTTTTCCCACGGGGCCATCCGGGGCCCTGCAAGCCCGGCATAGCTGATAACTCAATATCTTACATATCAATCACTTAACGGTATTTAAGAAAGTATGGGTTATATTCAGGTTGGCATGGCGCTTGCACTAGGTAAGGCATGTTCCTCCCGTCTCCGTTTATTTTTGGCTGGCACGAGATAGCAGTGACATTTCTGGTCAAACTGACCCGAGAACGCTTGTTGCCAGTACGCGCCGCGTGGTGATGTGACCGCATCTCGACTCGACGCCACTCGAAACCGGGCCAACCAGCCCGGTTTTGTTTTTTGGGACGCCGAACTTCGGGCGTCGGACGTCAGACATCGGGCTTCGGCCTTTTGGCGCATAACACATCTTGTCGAGCTTCGCTCGACCGGACAGCTGAGGGCGGCTGTCCCTACGTGATTTGCGGTTACTACGTGATGGGCGGTGATTCGAGCGGAGCCGCTTCCAGGAAATGATTTTGCTCTTCCTGGGTGGGTTCGATGCCGGTGGGACAGGCGCCACCGTTGTATTGCTGCATGCGGTTTTTCCACTTGAGGAATTCGGTGATGGTTTGGGGCTCGATGCGGATTTCCACGCGGCGCAGGCTGGCCAGCAGCAGATTCATCTCATAGGCCAGGCCGGACGGGGTGCGGAGGTTGCGGGCGGAGCGGCGCACGACTTCGACCTTGCGCTGGCGCAATTCCAGCAGACCCCAGCCTGGGGGCAGTTCCTCGAGGTTGAAGCAATGCCGGAGGCGTGAGATAGAAACGTTCGCAACCCAGTCCCAGCTCCTGTTTTTGCCGGAAGGGCTTGTCGCGGTCGGCCAGGAAGTCGGCGCGGGAAATCTTGCACTCGATCAGGACGGAATGGCTGGCGCGCTTCCATCCGATGGCGTCGGGCATTTCTCCGCTGACGCAGGCCTGTTCGGATAGGACCACGCCACAGCGATAGGAGCGCAGCCACTGCACGGCTTTTTCCACCAGTTGCGCGTGGGTCATGGTGTATCTGTACGCGGCGGGCGCGGAAGATGGAAGTGACTGAGTAGCTTCGCGCTTCTAGCTTCTGGCTCCTGGCTTCTGGCTGCTGGCCTCCCTCTCCGGTTTCTGGTTTCTGGTTTCCTGATGGTTGGCCTTGGCTTTGGGGTTGCTGCCTTCAGTGGTTTGATCATGACGGGGCGGCGATAGACGATTTCCAGCAGGTGACGGGCGGCGGCGATGGCTTCTGCCTGGTTATCGCGGGTGGAATAGCCCTGGGCTGCGATCAGCAGGACTTTGTTCTTGTTGCCATCGTTTCCGTTTATGACCTGCAGGCGCTGGACGCGGTGGTCGCGGGCGGCGTCGAAGGCGTTGGCCAGGCGAAGAATGGCCACCAGTCTGGTTATGTCTTGCCTTTGTCCGAGAGGTAAACCGCGGAGCGGCCTCTGTCCGGCGCGAGGTAGGGCGCCGCGATGATAGCGGGCGACGATGCCGGCGGTGAGCAAATCCTGGGCGCGCCATCCCAGCGGGGGCGGAAGGCGGCGGATCATCTGATAAGAGGCTTTGTGGTGACCCTTTTCATCCTTGAACCTGCCTACATCATGCAGCAGGGCGGCCGCCTGCAGGATGTCCCGCTCCTGAGTTGCGTATCCTGACGCTTTGCCCATGGCCGCCAATCCGTCATAGAGCTGGAGGCTGAGCCGGGCCACGTGCCGCGAATGCTCGAAGTCGGGGTCAAGCGACGAGGCCCATAGCTTCAGGCGAAGCAGGGCGGCGGATTCGGTTTGTTTTCGGTCGGGGAGCTGGCGTCGCCAGACCTGCCAGAGCGAGTCTTCATTCTTTCCCGTCGTTTTATGGCGGTAAGCTTCAATTCTGCTGGACCGTTCCTGATGAATTCTGTTTTGCCAACGCGAGCGGAAATCGTCATCGGGGAAGACGTTGGCGCGCACCGCGGTGGGCCAGAGAACGTCGAGATCGTGAATCTCGCCCAGCGCGTCCTGCATGTGCTTGAGATCGTCACTCCAGGCCGCGTGCTCGTCGGGCAGGAAGTTTTCGACAATGTAGCGAAAGCGCTTGATGCCGATGCGAAGCCGGTGAAATGCGGCCGGAGAGCCGCTGCGCAGGGCCTGGCGATGCAGCCTGTGGGCTTCGGTCCAGCGCTCGAGGGCGAGATGGCGGAAGACCAGGCTGCCCGGACGGAATCTTGCCATCCGGCGGGGCAGCGAACGGCTCCAGCGCTGCCACTGCTTGCGGTCGAATTCTGAAAGCGCCTGCACCGCTTCCTGCTGCAATTGAGGCTCGCGGACAGTGACGGATTGCAGCAACGGCCCGGTGACGGGATCGCCGGGAGTGTCGAGGTTGTGGATCCACTCCTGCATCACGTGCACGTCGCGCAGTTCGCCCAGGCGGCGGAAGAGGCGTTTGCCGGCTTTCTTCATGTCCTTCCAGCTGGGATCAGGATCGATGGCGGCGATGCCATCAGCCATGGAACAACAGCGGCGGAGGGCCACCCGCAGGTCGTGCACGGGGTCGGGTGCGAAGCTGAGGCTGGCGCGGTCGCATTCCTGGAGGACACGCTGCATCCAGAAAGCGAGGCCGGACTTCCGTTTGGCGGGCTTTGTCGGCATGGGCGAAGGGATGATCAATCAGGCTGTAATCGGCCCGTCATTCTATGACCTGTTTCTTTCGCCCCTTCGGGGCTGTGTCATTTTCCGCTTTTACCCCGGGGCTTGCGCCCCGGCCTGCAATCTGGCGCCGCGTCGCGGCTGGTTTGCAGCTCGGAGGGCGCCCTGTTCCTGTAATGAATCACCTCGCTCCCGCGAATGGACCTGACGGGAGGCCAATGGGCGGTATTACCTCCGTAATGTGTATCTTCTCACGGTTTCGCATTACCCTTAGCCGGTACGAGAAGCCCTTTAAGAGGAGCTGCGTATCTCAACGGCCGACACAAGCAAGGACAGCAGGATCGCGTCCGCCCGGGCGTTTGTCCACAGTCTGAACATATTGGTGAAGTACGTCCGCCTCTATGGGCTCGATCACAAACGCACCGAAGGCCAGTTCGTAACCACGTGGAAAGAACTGCAGGACGGCCTGCCCAAGGGAGCGGACGGGGCGTTCCTGTTGGGCGTCTCGGAAAACAAGCTGCTGCTGGATGGAATTCCCCTGGAGACGGGGCAGGCGGAGCGCAGCTTTGCTCAACTTCTGACCACCGCGGGCCTGGCCAGCATCCATTTTTCGAACCAGGTCACCAAAGACGAATTTATCCAACTGGTGCGGGCATTCGCCATGGGCGGATCGCGGGCGCAGGACGTGGTCAAAGAGATCAAGAGCACCTTCGGGGACAGCAAGACAGCTTCGATCCGCATCAACGAAGTACGATTTGTCGCGGCCGATCCATCGACCGGCGAGATCAGTATTGCAGCCCAGATTGCGGCCCAGACCCTGGGCCCGGAATTCAAGCAGTGGCTTAACGACCCGCAGAAGCTTCTGCAGTTGATTGCGGCCGCGGAAGGCGCGAAGAGCGGGGGCGTGGCCGGGGGCGCTCCGGCCGGCAGCGTTCCGAATGCCGGCCCGGCAGTGGAAGGTGCAGTTCCAGTCACGGGTGGCGGGACCTGGGCGGGCGGCGTCGTGCCCCTGCAGGAAGAAGAAGTCATCCAGACCATCCGTCTGCTGACCCGTTTTGGCGAAGTAGGCGGCGACCCCAACGCGGACACCACGGCCCTGCAGAAAGAGCTGACCGCGGTTGACCCCAATACCAAGGTCAACCTGCAGCAGCTGCTGGGCAGCCTGGCTTCCCAGGTCAATGTTAATGCGGAGCAATCGGACAACACTCCCTTGTTGATGAAAGCGGCCGAGCATATGGCCATTCGTTTCGCCCTGGAACGTTTCCAGAAGGGCGAAGTGAAGGTCAACGCGGTGCACCAGATGATGGAGCACATGAGCCGGCAGATGGACACCCTGCGCCAGATCCTGAAGCTGCAGGAAGACAAGATGAGCAAGGCCGGCATTCTGGTGGAGTCGCATGCCGACATCCTGGACCGGATGTTCTGGGCGGAAGTACCGGAGGCGGGCAAGAAGAGCGTGCTGCTGTCGCATGAGGCGCCCTGCGTGCCGCCGCGCAACGTGCGCCAGTTCGTCGAGATCCTGCTGGACCGGGGCGACAAGGAAACCGCGGTTGCCATCCTGCACAATTACCTGAACTGCCTGGAGGCGAAAGACATCGAGCCGCGGCGCAAGATCGCGACCGGCATAAGCCAGCTGGCCGACCTGTTCGCGGCCGCCGGCGGCGAATTGATGGCGGCATCCATTCGCAAGATCGGCGAACTCATGGGCAAGGAATCGGACCCCGACCTGCAAAGCATGCTGAGCGCGGCCTTTGTGCGGCTCAGCACCGAAGCCAGCACCCACAAACAGTTTGGGGCGCTGAGTGAGCTTTGTATCGCGATGGAAAACATCGCGAAGCAACGGCCGGTGCTGGCGACTGAGCTGCGCCCCCGCATCGGGGTGGAAAACCGATTGCCGGAATTTATCGAAGAAGCGATGTACCTGCCGCAGCTTCCGACCGACCTGCTCCAGGTTTTGCGCCGGACCTCGGGAGCGGCAGTGGAACACCTGTCAGAGCGGTTTTTCCGCTGCATGCGGCGGGAAGAGTGTGACCGGATCATAGACATTGTGAAGGAACTGGGAGCGCCCGCCCAGCAACAGCTGCGCGAGATGCTGCGCATGGGACAGCCCCGCCAGGCGGCTTCGGTGGTTGGCCTGTTGAGCCGGCTGGATGTGCCTACTTTGCTGGAGTTGCTGCCGACGCGCCTGCCGGAGTGGAACCGTTTCTATCACGACGTGGTGGTGCGCCAGGTGGCCTACGGCGCGGCCCATGATCGGGGACGCTCCTTGCTGGAACTGCTTGAAATTCTTGATGCGCTGGTCCTGCCCCAGGCCATCGATGAAATCGGAATGAGCGGCGATCGCACGCGCGGTCCCCCCGCTGGTGGTTATGGCGGAAGCAGGCGAGGCTCAGGGACGCTCAGCGCTGATTCAGCTGAAGGCGGTAGAGTCGCTGGGCCGGCTGCGCGAGAACGATGCGGTGCCGGTGCTGCGCGGCCTGCTGGAAGCGAAGAAGATGTGGCGATGGAGCCATCACCGGGAACTGCGGATTGCGGCGGCCCAGGCGCTGGTCAAGATCGATCCGCGCTATGGCAGCCAGGTCATGTCGGATAGCGGGCTGGAGCCCGGAGAGCTGGCCATCGCTCCCCTGGATTCCGCGCCGGCGTGTCCGTGGGTACGGCAGCGCCGCTACGAGCGCATTGTGTTGCGCCGGACGCTGCATGCGACCATCAGCAGTTCGTGGGGAAAATCCAGCATTCTGATTCGCGAATTGAGTCTGGGCGGCGGCATGGGCACGAAAGAGGACAATCTCCGCGTTGGCTCGGAAGCGAACATTGACATTGCCGCCGGCGGCCGACACATTCGCGGACAAGTATTATTGAGGCGCGCGCGGGTGAACGAAGTTGGATTTGAGATCGTGAATACCGATCTCGAGAGCCGTTACCGGCTGCGCCGCATTCTGATGGATTCTCTGGAACACTCGCCTGGGACCAAGGAAGGCGATTGGGACGGTCAGCGTAAACCGCAGCTGATGTAGGCCTGGGTCACTTCAAGACAAAAACCGATTCCCCACCCATTTCGCAAAGTGCGCGAAATGGATGGGGCTACTTCATCAATCTCCGAAGAGTGTTTACTTTACCTTGGCGAAGATAATGACCAGGGTGTAAAGCGCCAGGGACTCGATCAGGGCCAGACCGAGAATGAGGGCGAACTGGATGCCAGACCGGGCTGCCGGATTGCGGCCCAGAGCCTCGGCGGCAGCGGCAGTGGCCCGACCCTGTGCCAGCCCGCAGACCGCGGACGCGATCGCCATGGAAAATCCAGCGGCGATGGCCACCCAGTTGACCGCACTGGCCGCTTCTCCGCCCTGCGCGAACACGGGCACTGCCAGAAACATGAAGGCCAGCGCCATAAACAAATAGCTCAACAATCTACGCATTGTGTTTTCTCCTCGTATGAATTACCGCCAGTGGGTGGTTGACGTCTCTCGATAGTGCAGACGCCCTCACGCTGAACGGCTGGTTTTCAGTTTCCAGTTTCTGCTTTCCAGTTACTGGGAACCCGAAACTCGACACTGGAAACCATCCTGGGTCTGAACCTCTGTTGCCAGTTGCCAGTTCCCGGTTGTCAGTTGAAGTTACTGGGAACCCGAAACTGGAAACTGTTCTTAATGTTCTTCCGCGACCGCACCTGACAGGTACACCATGGTCAAGAGCACGAAGATATAGGTCTGCAGCAGCGATACTCCGATATGAAGGCCCAGAAAGATGATCGGCACACCGATCGGGACCAGGGAGAAAAACACCATGGTCACCATGTCGCCGGCGAACATGTTGGCGTAGAGACGCACGGTCAGCGACAGCATGCGGGCGAGATGGCTGATGATTTCGATCGGCACCATGATGATGGCCAGCCACCACATGGGTCCCATGAAGTGCTTCAGGTAGGCAATGCCGTGGTGTTTGAACCCCTGGGCCTGGTAGTACACAAAGGCGCAGACCGCGCATCCCAGAGGGACCACGGGCACGGCGGTGGGCGATTCGAAGCCCGGAATCAGGCCTATGAGATTGCAAATCAGAATGAAAAAAGTCAGGGTTACAAGGAAGGGAGTGAAGCGCTCGCTGTGATGTCCAATAATTTCCTGGCTCTGACCTTCGACAAAACCGTGAGCACCTTCGAAAACATGTTGCAGGGCGCCGGGCTTGTCCACAGAGAGCCGGGCGCGCACCAGGAAAAACAGAGCCACCAGAAACAGGAACACCAGAAGCTCCATGGCCACGGCGTTGGTGATAGGGGCTTGCGGGTATTCGGGATCAATATGGAGAGCTTGCAGCAGTCCCGTGACCGGGCCGGCAAAGAGGTGGTTCAGGATTTCGGTAAACCAGAGTTGTTCAGGCATAACCCAAGCTCTTAGCCTTTAGCTCTTGGCTTTTAGCTTAAAGCAACAGTGCTCCTCATTTTGCGTTCAGATACCGCGCGCCAGAGCGACCCACATCTCATAGGCGGCTTCGCACGCGATGGCAGCCACGGGCAGGAACAGGCCTGCAAATAACCCGTAGAGACTCGCGGGGGAAACAGTGAATATAACATAGGCTCCGAGGCCCATCAAAACGTAGCGCAGCAGGAAGCGCAACACCACGCGGCTGCTGGAGTGCACCTGGCCAGGCTGGGTGGCGCGGTCGGCCAGCGCAGTCACCACTCGCTTCAGCCAGTAGAAATTCAGGTAGGCAACCACGCTGCCGCAGGCGAAGCCGAGAGCGATGCGCCAGCCATAATGCCACCACGCGGCTGCCGTCAGGGCTGCCGCCAGCACCACCATGAAGCGAGAGATGCGGTCGATGGCTCCGGAGTAGAAGGCTTCGCTGGTGGGATGAGTGGTCAAGGGCTCGGCGTTTCTTTCCATTACCATCCGGGGGAGGAATCTTTCGACATTGTCACCTTCTGCGGAACTTTTTTCTGCGTTGTCATTTTGAGCGGAGGGAAGGAACTCGCCTGCGAGTCCTTCGCGAGTCGAAAGACCTGCTGTTTGCCGGGGTCATCGATGGACCCGACGCTTCCGGCATGCAAGGTTACCAGTGACTCCCGGCGGAAAGCAGGTCCCTCGACTGCGCTCGCGATGACAGAGCATGGGTGGCCGCCAACCCGGGCTGTCCTTTCCAGCGCGTTATTTCGATTCCGACGAGAGCGCTGCCCGGATCAACTCGACGAAGCCGGCAATGATGCCGAGGATCAGGCCTGCGAGATAGAGCCAGGTAGTGTGCAGCCAGCGATCCAGGGCAACACCGATTAACCACCCGGCAACCGTTGCTGCCGGAAACACGAAGGCCAGTTGGCTGTACCTGGCCAGTTGCACCCAGCCGCTGCGCTCGGGTTTCGGATTGTTGTTCTGACCAGGCATGGCGACGAGCGGGAGCACGATTCCCTGCTCCGCTTCCCTGCACCGCGTGTCTTAGCGTACCAGAGTGGCAACCGGTGTGGTCTGGGCAATGCCCAGAGACCAGTTCACGATGCGGATGAACTGTTCAGGGAAGATTCCGATGTAAACGGTGGCGAATGCGGTCACACCCAGCGCCAGCCGCATCCCGGCGCTGATCGGAAGCAGGGTCTTGTCCAGGGCCTCGCGCATGAACATCTGGTTGGCGATGCGCATGTAGTAATAGAGTCCGAAGACGGCGTAGAGGACGGCCAGCGCCGCCAGGATGTAGTGGCCGCTTTCGATGAGGCTCAGGAAAATAAAATATTTTCCGTAGAAGCCGGCCAACGGCGGGATGCCAGCCAGCGAGAGCAGGAAGATAAGCATCAGCACGGCTTCGGTGGGGGCGCGGAAGTAGAGGCCGGCGATGTCGTCCATTTCGTCGCCGATCACGTTGCGCTGGCGCAGGGACGCGATCACACCGAAGGCGCCCAGGTTCATGAAGGTGTACACCAGCAGATACAGGAGAATGCCCTTGAAGCCGTCAAAGAAAGCGGGCGCGGGATAGGTGACCGAAGCCAGTGCGACCAGGCCGAGCAGCATGTAGCCGACATGCGCGATGGACGAGTACGCCAGCAGGCGCTTGAGATTGCTCTGGGTCAAGGCGGCCAGGTTCGCGCCGGTCATGGTCAGAATCGAAACGAAGATCAGCAGCGGCACGTACACCGTCCGCAGAGGATAGAGGCCCCAGATGAAGATGCGCAGGAGCATAGCCCACGCCGCGGCCTTTACCGCCACGGACATGAATCCGGTGACGCTGGTGGGGGCGCCTTCGTAGGCGTCGGGCAGCCACTGGTGGAAGGGGATGGCCGCGATTTTGAAGAACAGGCCGGTTGAGACCGTGAGCAGGGCGATCACTGCGATTGGGTCAACGTGATTGGGATGGGAGGCCTCCATGCGGACCAGGCCGCTCCTTATCCCCAGCAGGCTGGTGCTTCCGGTCAAGCCGTAGAATAGGGAGAGGCCATAGGCAAATATGCCGGAGGAAAACGCGCCCAGCAGCAGATACTTCAGCGCGGCTTCATTGGAGCGGCGGTCGGTGCGCAGAAATCCGACCAACACGTAAGTAGAAATCGCCATCAACTCCAGACCGATGAAGATGAGCACCACGTCGAAACCGGCGGCCATGCACATCATGCCCACTACTGAAAAAAGCAACAGCGAGTAGAACTCACCGTGGTTTTCATGTTCAATCTCGAGATACCGCATCGACATCAGGATGGAAATTGCCGCGCCTCCAAGGAACAGGTACCAGAAGTAAATGGTGAAGCGATCCACCACCATCGCGTTCAGGAAGGCTGATTCCCCAGGCAATCCGGCGGCGTTCAGGGCCAGCTGAATCTTTACAATTCCTCCGGTAGAAAACAGAATACCGACCAGGGCGGTCAGGGCATTGACCCGCTTCCATTGCGCGGGCAACAGGAGGTCCAGGAGCAATATGCCCAGTGCGAACAGGGTCAGCAGGATGACGGGGAGCGCCATCAGGTAATCGACCCGTCCGAAATTTTGCGCCAGATTGCCCGACACTTATTTGGTCCCCTTCGACTGATTCAACGCGGCCTGCACTGCAGCAGCATTCCCGGCGTCATCCGCGGGCTGAATCGCGGCATTCACCGTCTGAACCGCAGGCCGCAACCCGGGGTAGTCTTTTCCCCGCACGGTGTAAACGATCTGGTTCACCGGCTGCTCCAGAATCTGGAAGAAAGGCTTGGGATAAAGGCCGATCCAGAACGCGATGATGACCAGGGGCGCGAAGGTGAGCAGCTCGCGCGGGGTGAGGTCATGCAGCTTTTCGTTCTTGGGATTGGTGACCGTCCCGAAGAATACCCGCTGGTAGAGCCACAGCAGGTACGCGGCCGCCAGAATCACACCCGGCACCGCCCAGGCCGCCCACTTCCAGTTCTCCATGAACGTGCCCTGCAGGATTGTGAACTCGCCGACGAATCCGTTCAGCAGCGGCAGTCCCATGGAGGAGAGGAACATGATCATGGTGATGGTGGCGTAAACCGGCATGACGTTCGAGATGCCGCCATACTCGGATATTTCGCGGGTGTGCCGGCGCTCGTACAGAATGCCGACGATCAAGAAGAGTGCGCCGGTCGAGATGCCGTGGTTGATCTGTTGCAGCACCGATCCGCTTAGTCCCGCCGGGTTCAACGCGAAGATTCCCAGGGTGCAGAAACCCAGGTGGCTGACGGACGAATACGCCACCAGCTTCTTCATGTCCTTCTGCATCAGGGAAACCAGCGCGCCGTAAATGATGCCGACGATGGAAAGGAAAATCATCCAGCCGCGCACTTTGGGATGCATGACTACATCCGGAAAGAATGGCAAGGCGAAGCGGACAAAGCCGTAAGTTCCCATCTTCAGCAGAACGCCGGCCAGGATGACCGAGCCCGCGGTGGGCGCCTCCACGTGGGCATCGGGCAGCCAGGTGTGGAACGGGAACATCGGCACCTTGATGGCGAACGCCAAAAAGAAAGCCAGGAACAGCAGAATGGCGAAGGTGGAACCGTATGCCGGATCGTGGAAGATCAATGGGGCGGTCTTGTACAGGGCCTGAATGCTGAAGGTGTACTGGCCGGTCTGATGGAAATTGTAGAAATACAGGAACAGCACGGAAAGCAGCATCAGGACCGAACCGAATAAGGTGTAGAGGAAGAACTTGATGGCGGCGTAGAGTTTTCGCGGGCCGCCCCAGATGCCGATCAGCAGATACATGGGGACCAGCATGGCTTCCCAGAAAACGAAGAAGAGGAAGAAGTCGAGGGCCATGAAGACGCCCAGCATGCCGGTCTGCAGGACCAGGAACCAGATGTAGTATTCCTTCACCCGGTTCTCGATCGCGGTCCACGAGGACAGGATCGAAATCCATCCCAGCAGCGTGGTCAGCATGATCAGCAGGAAGGAAATGCCGTCAATGCCGAGGACGTAGCCGGCGCCGATCGAAGGGATCCAGTTGTTGGGCGCGCCTTCCATGAACTTGAAGCCAGGTTCGAAGCGCTGCGCCCAGAACCACGGCACCAGCGGGATGGAAACCAGCAGGCCGGCCAGCGCAAAGATATTGCCGATCCAGCGGATAGCGTCTTTCTTCTCCTTGGGGACGAAGATGAGCAGCAGCGCGCCGGCCAGCGGCGTGAACAGAATGATCGAGAGAATGTGATTGTGCATAAAAGCAGTTCTCAATCGTAGCGCCGGCATCTTGCCGGCTGTCTCGGGGGCATCCTGCCCCCGCTCTGAGGGCGAGACGCCCTCAGGACAGCCGCCGGGACGGCGGCGCTACGCAAACTCAGCGCACCGCATAGTAAAAAACGAAACCTACCAGCCCGATCACCATCACCAGGGCGTACCACTGCACCAGACCCCACTCGAGCAAACGCACAGGATAGGACAACATCCGAGACAAGATCGCCGGGCCGTTTACCAGGATTCCGTCGATGATCCACTTGTCCCACCAACTGGAAATGGTTCCGCTGAGCCGAGTGACCCAGCCTGCGTCGTTAACGACGGCATCAACCACGTGCGAATCGAACCAGGACGAGGCCTCGCCCAGTCCCATTACGCCCAGGCGCACGTCTCCCACCTTGCGGCGGCCTGTGAAAGCGTAGTCGTAGGCTTCATCCACGTAATACTTGTTGAGCAGGACGGTGTAGAGCTGTGGCGACTTTTCGGCGATGGGTTCGGCGTATCCTTTGCCGGCATCGCGATAAGCCTTCCAGGCCATGCCGAATCCGGCCACGGCGGCGGCGATGGAGAAGACCATGAGGAAATATTCCACCGGACTGCTGTGCTCCTCTTCCTTGCGTCCGGCAGCCAGTTGAGCGGCTTCGCCCTGGGCCTGAAGGACTGGCGCTTCCCGCGCAAAGACGGGCTCCAGGAATTTCTCGAAGCGGTTCGATCCGCCCAGGCTGTGCGGCCAGCCCAGCCATCCAGCGCTGACCGCGCAGATGGCGAGGACGATGAGAGGAGCCGTCATCGATTTCGGCGATTCGTGGATGTGATGCTCCACCTCGTGGCTCATACGAGGCTGGCCGTGGAAGGTGAGGAACATCAGGCGAAACATGTAGAACGCGGTCATCAGCGCAGTAACGTAACCCACCAGCCACAACAAGCGGTAGGCCCCACCTTCGGAGGTCCAGGCTTGCCACAGGATTTCGTCTTTCGAGAAAAATCCGGCGAAGGGGGGGATGCCTGCAATGGCGAAGGTTGCGATGAACATCGTCCAATGAGTAATCGGGATGCGGCGGTGGAGGTCGCCCATGTTCCGCATGTCCTGCTCGCCGCTCATGGCATGGATCACCGATCCCGCGCCGAGGAATAACAGGGCTTTGAAGAAAGCATGAGTGAAGACGTGGAATGCGCCAGCCGCAAATGCGCCGACCCCGAGGGCGAGGAACATGTATCCCAACTGCGAGACTGTGGAGTAGGCCAGCACGCGCTTGATGTCGTTCTGCACCAGGGCGATGGTAGCGGCAAACAACGCGGTGAAGGCGCCGATGATGGCCATCGTTTTCATCGAACCGGGGGCAAGTACAAACAACGCATTCGACCGCGCCACCATATACACGCCGGCGGTCACCATGGTGGCGGCGTGGATCAGGGCGGAAACCGGAGTGGGGCCTTCCATGGCGTCGGGCAGCCAGACGTAGAGCGGAAGCTGGGCGGACTTGCCGCACGCACCCACGAACAGCAGCAGCGTGGCCGCGGTGATGATGGGATCGCCGATGGCGAAGTGTCCGCTGCGCGCCATGGCCGTGATCTCTGTAAGACGCAGCGAGCCGAAGTACCAGGCGATGGTGAACATGCCCAGCAGGAAGCCCGCGTCGCCAATGCGGTTGACGATGAATGCCTTGTTGGCGGCAGTGCTGGCCGAGTGGCGATGGAAATAGAAGCCGATCAGCAGATAGGAACAGAGGCCCACGCCCTCCCATCCCACAAACATCAAGACGTAGTTGTTCGCCAGGATGAGTGTGAGCATGGAGAACATGAACAGGTTCAGATATCCGAAGAAGCGGTAGTACCCGCCCTCGTGCGCCATGTAGCCGATGGAATAAATATGTATGAGCGTACCCACACCGGTCACAAACAGCAGCCAGATGGCGGAAAGAGGATCCAGGAGGAAGCCTGCATCGGCGTGGAATGCGGCCGGAGTGCCGTCACGTTTGACGTAATTCATGTGGCCGGTGTCAGTGCCCAGCCAGGTGTAAACAATCTTCTCGAAAGGCTTGCCCGGGTTGTCGTGCGCGTATCCCGTGTATTGCCAAACCGCCAGGCAGGCGAAGACAAACGCCAGCGCCACCGCACCCACACAGACCGCGCTGACCGTCTGCTTCTGCAGTTTGCGGCCAAAAAAGAACATGATGGCCGCGCCGATGGCGGGGAGCAGCGGGACCAGCCAGATATGTTCGAGAAAGAACATGTTTTAGTCGTCAGTCTTCAGTCGTCAGCTTCTGGCTCCCAGCTTCTAGCGGCTAGCTAGGAGCCAGAAGCTAGCAGCTAGGAGCTTTCTCACCATTTCATCAAATCCACTTCGTCAATGTTGACGGTCTCTTTATTGCGGAAGAACGCGATCAGGATTCCCAGGCCGACGGCGGCTTCCGCGGCTGCGTCGGTAATTACGAATATGGCGAAAATCTGTCCGTGCAGGCCCCAAATGCGTGAGAACGCCACCAGGTTCAGGTTTACCGCATTCAGGATCAGTTCGATGGACATGAGTACGATGACTACGTTGCGGCGCGTCAATACGCCGATCACGCCCAGGATGAAGAGGGCGGCAGCGACGACGAGATAGTGCAGGGTCCCGATTGGAGTCATAAAAACCAGTTCTTAGATTCTCAGTTGTCGGTTCTCAGATCCTCTTCTTTGCCATGACGACTGCGCCGATGATCGCCACCAGCAGCAGTAACGAGGCGATCTCAAAGGTAAACATATAGTTGCCATAGAGCAGGACTGCGACCTGCTGGGTGTTGGACTGCTCCGGCATTTGAATGGCGCGGTCCGGAAACAGTTCCCTGCCCTTCACATACACCAGCACGAACAACACACCCAGGGCGATCGCGGCCGCCAGTCCGACCAGCCATTGTTTGTTGAACTGGTCTTCTTTTTGAGCCTTCTCGATATTGACCAGCATGATCACGAACAGGAACAGCACCATGATGCCGCCGGCGTAGAGAATGATCTGGACGCCAGCGACGAACGGGGCGTACAGCATCAGGTACAGGGCTGCTTGTCCGAGTAGAGAGACAATCAGGGCCAGGGCGGAGTGCACCGCATTCTTGCGGGTGATGACCAGCACGCCGCTCAGCAGCGTCACTGCTGACAGGAAATAGAAGAAGAATGTTGTGGCTACTGGCGCCATATTTTTCCTGCTTTAAAACCTTGCCGAGCTTTGCTCGGCTGGGCAGGTGGGACACCTGCCCCTACGTGTTCGTGGTGATCAAAACACTATTCCTGCGATCGCCGTCAGGACCAGCACGCCGATTCCCAGCGGGCAGTAAAACTTTCCATCCTACTTTCATCAGTTGATCGAAGCGGTAGCGCGGGAAGGTGCCGCGATACCAGATGTACATGTACATGGAGAGCGCGACCTTGGCGCTGAACCAGAAAATGTCCTGGATGCGATCGCGCACCGGCGGAACGAAAAGGACCACGCCGATCAAAGCCAGCACTGCCCCGAATCCGCCCAGGCCGATGGTCTGCACTTTGAAGTATGGATGCTTCGGCATGCGGGCTGTGCTGTAGAAAGTCATGGCGGCCAGAAACAGAAATGTCAGGCCGGGAACCAGCGAGAACACCAGGTCCCAGGTTTCGCCGCTCAGGCCGTTTGGGAATGGGCGCATCCATCCGCCCAGCCAGAGCGTCACCGCAATGGATGAGACCGCGATCATGGCCGAGTATTCCGCTAGGAAAAAGAGCGACCAGCGGAAGCCGCTGTATTCGGTGTGGAAGCCGGCGGTCAGTTCGGACTCGGCCTCCGGCAGATCGAAAGGTGCTCGATTGGTCTCCGCAACCATGGCGACGGCAAAGATAAAGAACGCGATCAATCCCAGCGGGAAGAATTTGAAAACAAACCACACCTGCTGGGATTGCTGGGCCTGCACAATTCCGATCATGCTCAGGGTGCCCGTGCCTTCTTTATTCAGGCTGGTCATCAGCACCGCCGAAACTACCGCCAGGCCCATCGCGATTTCGTAGGACACCATTTGAGCGCTGGAACGCAGGGCACCCATCAGCGGGTAGTGGGAATTGGAAGCCCATCCGGCCATGACCACGCCCAGCACGCTGAGGGACGAAACGCCCAGCATGAAGAGCACGCCAATATTCATGTCGGTGACGGCGTGGGTGGGTCCGAACGGCACAACAATAAAGACGGTGAAGGCGGTAATGACCACGATCAGAGGCGCCACCCAGAACACCCAGGGATCGGCCTCGGCGGGCATGATGTCTTCCTTGATCAAGAGCTTGAGCGCGTCAGCGATGGGCTGCAGCAGGCCGTGAGGGCCGACTCGCATGGGTCCCAGGCGGACCTGCATGTGCGCCAGAATTTTCCGCTCCAGCCAGTTCATGGCGATTACAGCGACCGACAGGCCGAGAAAGATCAGGACAATATAGACAAACGCCCAGAACATGTTGCCGGCGGAGCCCGGCGTGAGCTCACTCTTGAAATACGAGGTGATGTAGTCGAGCATCAGCGGTCCACCTCGCCGAGAACGATGTCCAGAGTTCCGATCACGGCGATGACGTCGGCCACGAGCGCGCCGCGCACCATCATGTCGAGCGCCTGCAGATTTACAAACGATGGCGGCCGCACCCGCACCCGGTAGGGTTGCGTGGAACCGTCGCTCACGATGAAGTATCCCAGCTCGCCCTTGGGCGCCTCGATGGAGTGATAGATCTCGCCCACCGGCGGCTTCATCACTTTCGCCACCTTTGCCATGATCGGGCCGTCGGGAATCTTTCCGACGGCCTGGTCGATGATGCGCAGCGATTGCCGCATTTCCTGCATGCGGACGATATACCGGTCGTAGGTGTCGCCGTTCTGGCCGACGGGGATTTCGAAATCGAAATCAGAGTAGGCGGCGTAAGGCTGGGCCTTGCGCAGGTCCCACTTCACGCCGCTGGCACGCAGCACTGGGCCGGTCACGCCCAGGGCAATGCATTCTCTGGCGGAAATCTTGCCCACATCTTTGGTGCGCTCCACCCAGATGCGGTTGGTGGTGAGAAGCTCTTCGTACTCGTCAATCTTCGGGGTGACGAAATCGAGGAACTTCTTTACCTCGCGTTCAAAGCCGTCGTAGGTTTCGTAAGAACATCCACCGATGCGGAAAGCGTGGGTGGTCAGGCGGGCGCCACAGTACTTTTCGAAAATCTTCAGAATTTCTTCGCGGTCGCGGAAGGTGTAGAAAAGCGGCGTAATAGCACCGATGTCGAGGGCATGGGTGCCCAGCCAGAGCATGTGGCTGGCCAGGCGATTCAGTTCGGTGAGGATCACGCGAATGTATTGGGCGCGGCGGGGAGCTTCCACGTTGAGCAACTTCTCCACCGCTTCGCAATAGCCCAATCCGTTCGAGACCGCGGCGACATAGTCCATGCGGTCCACGTAGGGATTGAACATGGTGTAGGTGCGGTGCTCCGCGATCTTCTCCACCCCGCGATGGAGGTAACCGATCACGCATTCGGTACCCAGGACTTTTTCGCCATCCAGCTTCAGGATGACGCGCAACACGCCGTGAGTGGCGGGGTGCTGCGGGCCCATGTTGATGATGAGTTCGTTGGAATCGAGAAAGGTTTCCTCGTGCTGTTCCAGTTCGAGGTGGGAAGTCCGGTCGATGGTTGTCCGGTCGGTCATTGCCCGCTCTCGATCCCCAGGTTGATCTGAACCCACTCCTGGTCCTGTTGAATGATGCCGTAGTCCTTACGCAGGGGATGACCCTTCCAGCCGTCCGGAAGCAGGATGCGCTTGAGGTCGGGATGACCTTCGAAGCGGATGCCGAACATATCGAACACTTCGCGCTCCAGCCAGTTTGCGGCCGGCCAGATGGGGACCGCGCTAGGCACGGACTCCGTCTCGGCGTATGAGGCTTTCACGCGGATGCGTTCGTTGTGCGGAAAAGAATAGAGAATCCAGACCACTTCAAATTGCTTTTCGCGGTCGGGATAATGAACGGCAGTGATATCGACACAATAGTCGAACTGTTCCTGGTCGCGAAGGACCTGCAGGAGTTCGGGGATAAGCGACGAATCGGCGACGATATATTTTTGTCCGAGATAGGTATTGGCCTCACGGATGCCTGAACCGTACTGCCCCTTGAGCCGGGAAATTATGGGCGCATCCCAGGGCACGGGTGCGGGACCTGTGGGCTTTGGAGGAGCTGCGTGTTCGGCCGCCTTCGGAGCCGCGGGTTTTTCCGGGGACGAC
The DNA here is from genome assembly GCA_963801595.1 of Terriglobia bacterium. Taxonomy (GTDB): domain Bacteria; phylum Acidobacteriota; class Terriglobia; order Terriglobales; family Acidobacteriaceae; genus JAIQFF01. Next base: position 238,344 of record CAWDFW010000019.1, read on the forward strand.
TGAACGCTGCCGGGAATGGGTTCGCCCGCCGGGGGTTTCGGTTCACCACTGGGCGGCGGTGTAGGGGATTTTGTGTCCTCGGGCATAGCTACGGAAGGTACAAACCTCCGGCGCCGTGGGCGTTTAGAAGAACGTTAACTTTTAACAGCTTGCAAAGTAAGTGTCAATCGCGGAGGCGCTCTAAATTCATGAACTACTTAAGGACACGAAGATACACAAAGGAAAGATGCGAACGTTCTTTGTGATTTATGAATTTGAGACATCCAGACCGGCAGACGCACTCACCTTCCAGGGTCCGCCTGGTAGCTTTCGATCAGTTCACGAATTCGCAGCGCGTCGGCCTTGCGGTGGCCGTGGCTGGTGATCGGAGCGGTGCCGCCGGAAGAATCGATGCGTATGTTGGACCAGATGACTCCGGTGGAAATCTGCACCGAGGCTACCTTGCCGAGGGCGATGCTTTCTTCACTGCTGCCGAACAAGCGCGACTTTACCCGGCTTACGTGCTGCGGGGTCACGATGATGCGCACCGGGAAGAAAAGATTGCCTTGGGTCCAGCGGCTGGCGGTGAAGGTTTCGGAAGTGGAGGAATCTGGCATCAGGGGTTCAGGCTAAAGCCGCGAACAACACCTTGCGGAGCTGCGCTCCGCCGGGCGGGTGAGGGCACCCGCCCCTACGTAAATCAGACCCATTCGAGGGCGCCTTTTTTCCAGATCCAGATGTAGCCTACGACCAGGATCAACAGGAAAATCAGCATTTCAAGCAGGCCGAATGCGCCCAGCGCTTTAAACTGTACCGCCCATGGGAACAGGAAGATGGTTTCTACGTCGAAAACCACGAACAGGATAGCGACGATGTAATAGCGAACCGTGTAGCGTCCGCGGGAGCTGTCGATCGGATCGATGCCGCATTCGTAGGGCATCAACTTCGCTTTGCTGGGATTGTCGGGGCGCACCAGCTTGGCGGCCAGCAGCGTCACTGGAATCAGGACGCCGATAAATGCAATGAAAATAAATATGGGAACGTAATTTTGTGGCATTCAGCCTCAGAGACGCAGCGCGAACCACTCATACTACCGCCGACCTCTCTTCGCTTCAAGATCGGAGTTCGTGGAGATATGGGGCCGGTGTGGCGGCTGGCATCAAAGACCCAGCCGCCGCAGGTGAGACCGGAGCAACTACTTGTAGGTTACGGTCGAGGTGGACAGATTATCGCGGTGCGAAACCGAATCCACCATCGATTCGAAGGCCGCAACGTTCATGGGACCCGCCTTACTTGCACCCATCAAGGCTGCATTCAGTTTGTCCAGGCCGTCAGCATTAGTTGTGATGACGTCGATCCAGAAGGTTCCCGGAGCCTCGGTGTGGATCGCCTCGATATCGATTTCGTATTCGACGATCGAACCGTCGGCCAGCAACTTCTCGAGAAGGGGCACGATGAAACCCTTGCTGAGTGTTTCAAGCGCACGCTCCGGTACATCGGACTTCAGTTTGTACATGCCCACGCGCGTATAGACATTCTTGTAGGTGCCGGGCCGCCAGTTGTAATAACGGCTGACGAATATCCCGTCTCCGTGCCGGGTGGCGCTGGCAAGTACGGGTGAAGTCGGCGTACCGGACTTGTAAAACTTGTCGAGCGTGGTCAGAACGGCCGCCATAGACATTCCCGACCACCAGTTGTCGTGCGTCATCCCATCGGGCGTGTGCACCAGTGTCAGGTCACTGCCGAAACCGACAATGCTTCCGTCTGCCACTGCTTTTTCCAGAATCTTTTGATCGGCCGCGTTGGACTTCTCCATGTCCGCCCATTGTGCGCGGGGAAGACTCCAGAATGCGACGTAACTGTACATCGGCGGCTTCTCTTTCGGTTCGTCCTGCGCGCCAGCCGGTGCGGCCGAGGCGGCCATCATGGCGAGTACGCACACACCTGCCAAAATTCCACACTGCTTTCTGTTCATCTTTGATTTCTCCTTATTGAGTCACCGGCTGGGGGGAAAAGGCCGGTGCTGGCGTCCAATTCCTCTTCCTGGGTAGGTTGCGTACGGAACCGTACTCTGCATGCCAGCAAATGTCAATGAAGCAGGATCGTCAGCGGGTCAGTTGAAACTTGCTACCCAAGATCAAGGGCTGTCGGATGTGTGGGTTGATAAAGGCCGATCTCGCCGCCGCTGGGCAACTGGATCGTCGTCTTGATTCCCCAGTCTTCCTCTTCCGCGGGCGAGCAGGTCACGCCTTTCGTCTGCAAGGATTTCATTAACGCCGGGAGGTTGTCGCACATCAGGTAGAGAACCGAGCCCAGGAGCTTGCGTCCCCCGTGTGACTGACCTTTTTCGCTATCGGAGGGATGAATCCCGAGCTCCGCGGGAGGCAGGGCGAATATGAGCCAGCCGCCGCCCGCGTCCACCGCGGGGAAATTGAGAATATCGCGGAAGAAGGCGCGGTCGGCTTCCGGGTTGTCGCTATAGAGGAGGACATGGGCGCCGATGATTCCGGACAGCATGGGGTGAGTTTACCAAAGGGGGACACTTAGCGGAGCTTCGCTCCGCCGGACAGCCGGGGGCGGCTGTCCCCACGTGGGTGGTGGCAGTTCAAAATCTTTTGACAGGAGGCTGGGGCATCGGCTATCGTCTGAGGGATGAGTTTTCTTTCCCATCTCCACCATCACCATCATGTGCACCACATGTCGGCGGGGGTGTGTTGAGGTAGGGTAGCTCACTCACAAGATTCGGCCCGCTGACGCGATACGCGACAGCGGGCTTTTTGTTTCCAGCCACAAATTTGGAGATGCGATGAACCAGGAAATTGATTTCGACAAGATGCAAGGGCTGCTGCCCGCCATTGTGCAGGATGCCGGCAGCGCCGAGGTACTGATGCTGGGCTTCATGAACCGGGAAGCCCTGGAACAGACGCTACGGGCGGGGTACGTCACATTCTTCAGCCGCACTCGTAACCAGCTTTGGACCAAGGGAGAGACATCCGGCAACCGGCTGGAAGTGGTCTCGGTGACAACCGATTGTGACCGCGACACGGTCCTATTGCAGGTGCGGGTGCAGGGCAAAGGCGTGGTCTGCCATAACGGAACGCGTTCCTGCTTCACCCAGAGCCTGCCCTTGGACAAGCCAGCCGCGCAGACTGAAAGGTCGCTGCCATGAAGCTGCGCATTGGCATTCCGAAAGGCAGTTTGCAGGAGGCGACGCTGCAACTGTTCGCGCGCGCGGGATTGAACGTTTACACCAATGGCCGGTCGTACTCGGCGAGCACGGCCGATCCTGATGTTGAGTGCATGCTGATTCGGGCACAGGAAATGGCGCGATACGTAGAGCATGGCGTGCTTGACGCCGGGCTGACCGGGCTTGACTGGGTGATGGAAAGCGGACTCGAGGTTGTGACCGTCTCGGACCTGATCTACGCCAAGCAGAGCCGTGGCAAAGTGCGGTGGGTTCTGGCTGTCCCCGAATCTTCCAGCTATCAGCGCGCGGAAGATCTTGGCGGGTGTATTGTCGCCACCGAACTGGTGAACGTCACGAAGAATTATTTTGGCAAGAAAGGCGTCAGCGTTCGGGTTGAGTTTTCCTGGGGCGCGACCGAAGTGAAACCCCCCACCCTGGCGGACGCGATTGTTGAAGTCACCGAAACCGGCAGTTCGCTGCGCGCCAATCACCTGCGTATTATCGACACCCTGCTCGAATCCAACGCCCAGATCATAGCCAACACCTCTGCATGGAAGGATGGCGGCAAGCGCCGCAAGATCGAAAACCTGGCCGTCATGCTGCGAGGGGCGATGGAGGCGCAGGGGCGGGTGGGCCTGATGCTGAACGTCCGCAAAGCGGACCTGGCCGCCGTGCTCGGAGTGCTGCCGGCTTTGCAGAAGCCTACGGTGGCCACGCTCAGTGACGACAACTGGGTCGCGGTGAACACCATTATTGAAGAGTCGGCGGCCTGGGAGATCATTCCCCGGCTGAAGGCGGCGAATGCCGAGGGCATTGTCGAATATCCGCTGAACAAGGTGGTCATGTGATGCGGATTCTCGAAGGTCGTGCAGCCGCGAATTACGTGCGGAAACTGGAACATCGAGGGCAGAGACTGGACGCGCTGGAGCCGCGAGTGCGCCGCATTGTGCAGAGCGTGCGCCGGAATGGGGACAAGGCGCTGCGGCGCCACGCGGAGCGCTGGGATGGCTTAGTCCCTGGCGATTCGCTGCGGGTCCCGGGAAGCGAGATGCAGGCCGCGCTGAAAGCTTCGTCGCGTGAATTGCGGAGGGCGCTGGAGACTGCGGCTGGCAACATTCGCAATTTCTGCGAATGGCAAAAGCCCGCGGCGTGGGAGCGGGAGAAGCAGGGCCGCAAGCTGGGCCAACTGGTGCGGCCGCTCATTTCCGTGGGATGTTATGTGCCCGGCGGACGCTATCCCCTGCCCTCAACTTTGCTGATGACGGTGATTCCGGCGCAGGTGGCGGGCGTGAAGGAAATTCGGGTGGTTTCGCCTCGCCCGACGCAGGCCACTTTAGCTACGGCGGCTCTACTGGGAGTGCGCGAGTTCTACCGCATCGGGGGCGCACAGGCCATCGCGGCATTGGCCTACGGGACTGAAGGTATTCCGCGGGTGAACAAGATCGTGGGGCCGGGGAATCTGTTTGTGACGACCGCCAAGAAAATTGTGGCCTTTGATTGCGCCATCGACTTTCTGGCGGGTCCGACGGAGGGGTTGATTCTTTGTGATCATGGCGAGCCGTCCTTCATCGCGTCCGATCTGGTGGCACAAGCCGAGCACGATCCGGACGCCGTGGTGCTGCTGATCACGCAATCGCGCAAGCTGGCGCGTTCGGTCTCGCGCTCGGTTGCGGCGCTGGCGCAGGGAAATCCGGTTGCCCGGCAGTCACTGCGAAAGCATGGCGCTGTCCTGGTGGCCAAGTCCTCCACCCAGGCAATTGATTGGACCAATCTGATCGCGCCGGAGCATTTGACGACAACACGAGAGCAGCTGCCGGGCATCGTGAGCGCCGGTTCGATTTTTCTCGGCGACTACTCGGCGCAAGCGGCCGGGGACTATGGCTCCGGTCCCAACCATGTGCTGCCGACCGGAGGCGTCGCGCGTTTCCGTGGAGGATTGAGCGTGCTCGACTTCCTCAAGGTCATCACGGTGCAAGAACTCTCGCGTGCGGGGTTGTGCAAGATTGCGCCGTCAATTCTGACGCTGGCTGAGGCTGAGGGACTTCAAGCCCACGGCCGCTCGATCGAATTGAGGTGTGGTCATGCTTGAGGCGCGTGAGGCCGTGCGCAAATTAAAGCAGTACCAGCCGCCTTTGGGCGACCGATCCGGGCTGCGTCTGGATTTCAATGAGAATACCGGGGGATGTTCACCGCGAGTGATGGAGCGGTTGCGGCAATTGCAGCCGGAGCAGATGGCCTGCTACCCGGAGCGCGAGCCAGTGGAGCGCGAGGTGGCATCTTTTCTGGGATTGCCGCCGGAGCAGGTTCTGTTGACCAACGGGGTGGACGAGGCGATCCACCTAGCGTGTGAGACGTATCTCGAACCGGATGACGATGCCCTGATTGTGGTCCCCACGTTCGCGATGTACCAGATTTGCGCGGCGGCCACCGGAGCGCAGGTGGTTTCCATTCCCACGGAAGCAGATTTTCGCTTTCCCACGTCCAAGATTCTGGCCTACACAACCGCTCCCAAGACGCGATTAATAGCCATCGCCAATCCCAATAATCCGACCGGCGCGGTGGCGTCGGTGGAAGATCTGTTGCTGATCGCCCGGAGCGCGCCCCAGGCTGCCGTACTGGTGGATGAGGCTTACTTCGAGTTCCACGGCGAATCGCTGCTGGAATACGTGGGGCAGGTGCAGAACCTTTTTGTGGCGCGGACATTCTCCAAGGCTTACGGCATGGCGAATCTGCGCGTGGGAGTGCTGGCGGGCGCGGCGGAACAGATACAGAGCCTGCGGCGGGCCTGCTCGCCCTACAACGTGAACGGAGTGGCGCTGGCCTGCCTGCCGTCGGCGCTGGACGATCAGGAATACGTTCGCGGGTACGTTGCCGAGGTGGTGTGGAGCCGCAGTCGGTTGGAGAAAGAATTCGAAGTCCTCGGAATTCCCTTCTGGCCAAGCCAGGCAAATTTTGTGCTGGCCCGGATCGGGCCCAGCCACGCGGATTTTGTCCGGGGAATGCGGGCGCGCGGAATTCTGGTGCGCGACCGGTCTTCGGACTTCGGATGCGATGGGTGCGTTCGCATCACCGCGGGTTGGCGGGAACACACCGAACGGATGTTGAGCGCGTTGCACGAGACACTGAAAGAAATCGGCCGGGGAGAAAGGAAGCCGGCATGAGACGGGCTGCCATCGAGCGCAAGACGCAGGAAACGGCGATCCGGGCGGTGCTCAATATTGACGGGCGAGGCCGGTACAAGATCTCCACCGGCATCCGCTTTTTTGATCACATGCTGGAATTATTCGCCCGGCACGGCGGCTTCGACCTTGAACTCAAGGCCCAGGGCGATCTTGACGTGGACCAGCACCACACGGTCGAAGATGTGGGCATCGTCCTGGGAGAGGCATTCGACAAGGCGCTGGGGTCGAAGCGCGGGATCCTGCGGGCGGGATATTTTGTCATGCCGATGGACGAAACACTGGGCCTGGCATCGGTGGATTTCGGGGGGCGAGCAGCGAGCGTTGTCGATACGAAAGTGCGGCAGAGGCTGGTGGGCGATCTGCAGGCTGAACTGGTCTACGACTTCTTCGAAGGCGTTTGCCCGGGGAGCGCGCGCCAATGTTCATGCGCGGGTGCTATACGGGCGCTCCAACCATCACAAGATTGAATCGTTGTTCAAGGCCTTCGCGCGGGCGCTGCGGGCGGCGTGCTGGCGGGACCGGCGGATGGCCCGCCTGTTGCCCAGCACCAAGGGGCTGCTGTGATCGCGATCGTGGACTACCAGGCCGGCAATCTGGCCTCGGTCAAGAAAGCCTTTGACCATCTCGGATACGAGTCGGCCGATCACCGCCGACCCTGGGGCGATCGCGCGGGCCAGCAAAATCGTTCTGCCGGGCGTGGGGAATTTCGAAGCTACAACCGCGCTAGCGGGCAGTCTGCAGGAAGCAGTCGTCCAAGCCATCGACCGACAAGTTCCGCTACTCGGTATTTGTCTGGGCATGCAGTGGATGTTCGAGTCGAGCCAGGAGGCGCCGCAACTTCGCGGGCTGGGCCTGTTCGCGGGGGAGTGCGAGAAATTTCCGGCGGGGGTGAAGTCGCCACACGTTGGCTGGAACCAGCTGCAGGTTACGGGGACCTCGCGTTTGCTGTGCGGACTTTCCCAGGATTCGTTCGTGTATTTCACCCACTCCTACCGGGCGCCCGTGGTCGAGGCCACCGTGGGCAGGTGCGAATACGGCGGACCGTTTTCCGCGGTGGTGGAACGGGGGCAGATCTTTGGAGTCCAGTTTCACCCGGAGAAATCGGGGACAGCCGGTCTCCAGCTTCTCCGCAATTTTTGTGAACTGTAGGAAACAGACCGAATGCTGACCAAGCGCATTATCGCCTGCCTGGATGTGGACGCGGGACGCGTGGTGAAAGGCGTGCAATTCTCCGATTTGCGCGATGCCGGCGATCCCGCTGAACTGGCTTTGACCCATGGCCGCGCGGGCGCCGATGAAGTTGTACTGCTGGATATCACCGCGACCTACGAAAATCGCTCCACCCTGCTTGAGGTAGTGCGGCGGACGGCGCGGCAGTTGTTCATTCCATTTACGGTTGGCGGAGGAATCCGTTCACTTGACGATGCAGCGGCCGTTTTTGATGCCGGCGCAGACAAGGTCGCGGTCAATTCCGCGGCCCTGGCTGATCCCGCGCTGATCGGCCGAGTTGCGCATCGTTATGGTTCGCAGGCGGTGATTGTGGCCATCGACGCACTGCGCGTCAGCAACGTCAACCGGTCGGGTTTCGGAGTGAAGGCAACTGGAGGCCGGCACACTACCGGTCGCGATACGGTGGCATGGGCAGTTGAAGCGGAGCAATGCGGGGCAGGCGAGATTTTGCTTACCTCGATCGATCGCGATGGAATGCGCGATGGCTTCGATTGCGAACTGACTCGCGCGGTGGTGAGTGCGGTCAACATTCCGGTGATCGCCTCGGGAGGCGCGGGAGCGGCAGGACATTTTGTCGAAGTTTTTCGTGAGGGGCGGGCCGATGCGGCCCTGGCCGCGTCCATCTTCCACCTGGGGATCACGCCGATCGGCGAGCTCAAGCAGGAGTTGCGGGCCGCCGGAATTCCGATGAGGTGGCCATGCTGATTCCTTCGATTGATCTGATGGGCGGAAAGATCGTTCAGCTGGTGCAGGGGGAGAAGAAGGCGCTGGAGTTCGACGATTTCGAACCCTGGCTGGAACGATTTGCGAAGTATCCGCTGGTGCAGATCATCGATCTCGACGCAGCGATGGGGCAGGGGGACAACCGCGCGCTGGTGCGATCACTTTTTCGTCGGCTGCCTTGTCAGGTGGGTGGCGGAATTCGTACCGTGGAGCGAGCTCGAGAAATGCTGGCCGACGGCGCTTTGCGAGTGATTGTCGGGTCGTCTCTCATTAAGGATGGAAGCATTCAGACTGCATTTGCCCAGCAGCTCTCCGACGATGTGGGCGCAGACAAGCTGATTTTTGCGGTGGATTCCAAAGGCGGCAAGGTCGCGGTCCGGGGATGGCGGCAGATCACTGACATCTCCGCTGCCCAAATGATGCGTGCGCTCGAGCCCTGGTGCAGCGGCTTTCTCTATACCCACATCGATACGGAGGGGCTGCTGCTGGGCATGCCGCTTGATGTGGTTTCTGAACTGCGCAGCGTAACCGGCAAGCGCCTGATCGTTGCTGGAGGCATTCGGACACAGGAAGAGGTGGACCGTCTGGATGTGATGGGCGTGGATGCCGTAGTCGGAATGGCAATTTATCTTGAACTGCTGAAAGTGTAGGTGTGCAGACGGTCGCGTTTTGCACGCCGGATCCTTTCGGAAGCAAAGAGGCCGTTTTACAACGCTTCTTTCGCCCCTCCGGGGCTTACTCGCGTTCCACGTTTACCCACGGCTTGCGCCGTGGGCTGTATCCTTGCGCCGCTTCGCGGCTTTTGCGGACGATCCGAACGCCGTCTATCTCCGCTTGTTTATAATCGCTGTTCACCCTTAAGGATAAGTACGTTCATCCGTTCAACAAGGAACCCATTGGCACTTGACGAGAAAATTTACGAACTGCGGCGCGAGAAGCTGAAACAGATTGAAGCTCTGGGACAGCAGGTCTATCCCCGCAAATACGAATTTACCCATACGATCCCGCAGATTCTGGCGGAGTACACGGAGAAGACGGCCGAGCAGCTGGAGAATCCGCGGGTCAATGTAAGAGTCGCAGGGCGCATCATGGCCATCCGGCTGATGGGGAAGGCTGGGTTCGCGCACCTGCAGCAGGATGGGCAACGGCTGCAGATCTACGTCAAGAAAGATGCAGTCGGAGAGAAAGGATTCGAGTTGTACAAACTGCTCGACCTGGGTGATCACATCGGAGTCAGCGGCTATCTGTTTCGCACGCGCACCGGAGAACTGTCCGTGCACGTGGAGGAAATCACGTTTCTCTCGAAAGACCTGCTGCCTCTGCCCGAGAAGTGGCATGGATTGACAGACGTTGAACTGCGCTACCGCCAGCGTTATGTCGATCTGGTGATGAATCCGGAAGTGCGCGAGGTGTTTATCAAGCGCAGCAAGCTGGTGCAATCGCTGCGGCGCTTCATGGACGGTCAGGGATTCGTTGAAGTGGAAACGCCGATGATGCAGCCGATCGCCGGCGGGGCGGTGGCGCGGCCGTTTGTGACGCATCACAACACGCTGGACATGGACCTTTTTCTGCGCATCGCGCCGGAGTTGTATTTGAAGCGGCTGACGGTGGGCGGGTTTGACCGGGTGTATGAAATCAATCGTAACTTCCGCAACGAGGGCCTGGGCTGGAGGTGGAACCCTGAGTTCACCATGCTCGAGTTTTACCAGGCTTACACCGACTATCGGGGCGTGATGGACCTGACCCAGCAGCTGATTGAACAGGCGGCGAAGGACGTAACCGGCGGCACCAAGGTCAAGTGGGGCGAGGATGAGATCGACTGGGCGGCATCGAACTGGCGGCGGTTGACCATGCGTGAGGCCATTATTCAGCACTGGCCCGAGGCGGTGGGCGCGAAGCCGCAGATGTCCGATTTCGCGTCCTCCGAAGGGGTGGAGAATCTGGTGAAGCGCTTCAACTCGGCGCACGCGCACGTTGCATATGATCCCAAAGAACCGGCGGGGAAAACCATCGCAGCTTTGTTCGACGCTGCGGCAGAGGAACACCTGATTCAGCCGACAATTATTTATGAGTTCCCTACCGCAGTTTCGCCGCTGTCCAAGCAGAAGGCGGACGAGCCCGACTGGACCGAGCGTTGGGAAATCTTCGCCGGCAAGATGGAAATTGCCAACGGCTTCAGCGAATTGAACGATCCCGAAGACCAGCGCCGCCGCTTCGAACAGCAGTTGCAGGAGCGAGAGCGCGGGGATGAAGAGGCCCATCAGATGGACGAGGACTACATTCGCGCCCTGTCGTATGGGATGCCGCCCGCCGGTGGAGTGGGCGTCGGGGTGGACCGACTGGCCATGCTGCTGACCGATTCGCATACCATCCGGGATGTGATTCTGTTTCCGCTGCTCCGGCCAGAGAAAACCTTAACCACAGAGGACACCGAGGACACGGAGCGGTAAACGCGGTGCTCTCGGAATATGTGAGTACACTGCTAGCCGAACCGGGAGCGGAAACGTCTAACCGGCGAGAGGATCATCAGACATGAAACTACTCTTTGTCTGTCTAGTTCTGACTCTTTCATTTTGCGCCTTGGCGCAAGAGCCGAAGAAGGCGCCGACGCTCAAGAGCATCCTGCTGGAACAGCTGCGAACCACCCACAACCAGAAGGAGTGGTTTGTGCCTGCGAATACGGCGGTCGAGGGACTTACCGCGGAGCAGGCCACCTGGCAGGACGGCAAGGGAAATCACTCCATCGGCCAGCTGACCAATCACCTGGTGTTCTGGAACCAGGAGGAACTGGCAAAATTCAGGGGCGAGGCTCCGGTGAAATTCAGCGGCGACAATAACGAAACATTCAACAACTTCGATAGCAAGAAGTGGGCGGCCACGGTTCAGCAACTCGACCAGGTGCTGACGGACTGGGAAAAGGCCGTCGAAGCGGCGGATGACAAGAAGCTGGAGTCGTGGTATTCCATCATCGCGCATATCGGCACGCACAACGCGTACCACATTGGACAGATCATTTATATTCGGAAGCTGCAAGGCTCCTGGGACCCGGAGAAGGGGGTCAAATAGATTAGGAGGCTGGATGCGCCATTGTCTGCTGATGGTCGCCGCGGTGGTTGGTTTTTCCGTCTCACTGCTGTCCCAGCAACAAGCATGGCCACCGGCGCCGGGCCATCTCACTCTGGAGCTGTGGCCGCACGGCGCGCACGGCGCTCAGCCCAATCCTGCCTCCGAGATGAATACCACCACGGCCAAAGACCACGTGGTGGCCGGCCGCCTTGTGTATCGTGTCGGCAACGTTTCGACACCGACGCTCACGCTCTACCCGGCAAAGGCGACCAGCACGGGCCCGGCGGTGGTAGTTTTTCCCGGAGGCGGATACCGCATTCTCGCCATTGATCTCGAAGGCACGGAGGTGTGCGACTGGCTCAATTCCATCAACGTCACCTGCGTGCTGCTGAAATACCGGGTGCCGGATTCGGGGCCGTATCCCAAATCGCCGGCTGCGCTGCAGGACGCACAACGCGCGCTCGGCATGGTTCGCGCCCATGCGGCGGAGTGGCATATTGATCCGACGATCGAGCAACACCTGGCGCGGCCTCTTCAAGACGAGCTGGCGGATGACGAAGTCGGACAAGCTCGACCTGTCGTACACGAAGAACCTCAGCATCGATCAGGGATTCGGGGAGAGCGACATCGCGGATATCAACCGCAACCAGACGAACTATCCGTGGGCTTGGTCGCGCCGCTTCGACCACTACTACACGAACACCGAGGACCAGAACACGCTGTCGATGATCTGGAACCGGGGGCTCACGAAGAACCTCGTCCACTCGCTCGGCCTCACTCGCTTCTTCATCTCCGGCCATCGCGACGTTCAGGGGATGCCCTGGTGGCAGTACGACACGTCGATCGACTCTGACGTCCTGCTTCCCGAGAACGACACACCCTACTTCCGCGACGCCGGGGACGCCCCCGACTACCGCGACCGCTTCGTGGAGACCTGGAGCCTCGACTCCGACTGGATCCGCGGAAGCGCCACGACATGCGCTGGGGCATCAGCCCCCAGTACGAGGTCGTCCAGTACCTGAGCCTGGACGCGACGACGGTTTCGCTCCCGGACAAGCCCCTGGGCAAGGAGTTCGACCTCTTCCATGACACCCAACACCGGGCGCCCTCTACCTGCAGGACCGGATCGAGTACGAGGGGCTCGTCGCCGGCGTGGGCCTCCGCTACGACTACTGGTTCCCCGGCGACCAGGTGGAGCGGCTCTACGACAACCGGAGAGCGAACCGACCGACCATCAACGACGAGACGCGTGGCGAGTGGAAACAGACACCCACACGCTCTTCGGCCACCGCTTCAAGGGGCACCTCTCCCCGCGCATCGAGGTCAGCCACCCGATCACCGAGAACGGACAACCTCTTCTTCAACTACGGCCACTTCACCCAGCGCCCGCCCTACTTCTACGTCTACGCCAAGACCAGTTCGCAGTCTCGGCGGAGGAGTTCCCGCGCATCGGCAATCCGAACCTGAACCCGGAGATCTCGGTGCAGTACGAGCTGGGCGGCGGCACACCAGTTCCGCCGCGACATGGCGGTCAAGGTCTCGATGTTCTACAAGGACATCTACGACTATCCGACCAGCGCCACGATCTAGTCCTGACGGACCGGACCACCACGCCGCAGCAACTTCTTCGTCTACTTCAACCGTCGACTACGCGCGCTCCCGCGGGATCGAGCTGGAGCTGCGGAAGCACAAGGCCGGCAGCCGCATCTCCTGGAACGCCTCCTACACCTACTCGCTGGTCAAGGGGAAGAGCAGCGACCCGAACAACCTCAGCCCTCGTCCGGGCCACCGGCGGCGACGCCCGCGAGACGAACCTGGACGAGGAGTACATGTGGTGGAACCGGCCCCACAAGCTGACGGTGTGGTATCGCTACCTCGTCGATCGCGGCACGGACTTCCGCATCCTCGGTGCGCGTGCCGACCGACTGGAGCTTCAATCTCTACTTCATGGTCCAGTCCGGTCGGGCCTACACGCCGATCGACGTCTTCGGCAACAAGATCGGTCAGATTACTCGAAGAACGGGCCCATGGAGTCGAGCTGAATGGGAACCTGACCAAGGGATTCCGCCTGATCGGGCCGAACATCGAGCGGACGTGCGAGGGGTGCAACCTGTTGGACGACCGCACGCCGCTCGACCTTCGACCCGGTCACCGGCAAGCGCTAGGAGCCGGGCAAGGGGACCCTCTACTCGCCCTACCAGAATCCGGACAACCTGAATCTCTCGGATGAGGATCTGATCGAGCTCGCCGGCGCCACGGTCGGCCCGGACCAGACCGTCGGAGAGGTCGCGGCGGGCATCCGTCGGACGATCGTCGGTAACGTCTACAGCTACTCGAATCCTTCGTATCGGGCCGCTCCGCGAAGCATTCGGATCGGCTTGGGTATGGAATGGTGAGAAGGATCCTCTCTGCCGCCGTGATGGCGGCCGTCCTCACGGCCGGCGCGGCCGGCCCGTCCCTTGCCCAAACCAGCCTGGGCGGCCAGCGGGTCGGCACCGCGAGCGGCACCTTCCTGAAGATCGGCCTCGATGCGCGGGCGGCGGCCCTGGGCGGAGCCTACACGGCCCTCGCGCAGGGGCCGATGGCCGCCTTCTACAATCCCGCCGGAATCGCGAAGATGCTCGAGCCGCAGGCTGCGTTCAGTTACGTCCGCTGGCCCGCCGACATCAACCTCTTTGCGCTCGGATTCGCCCGTCCGTGGGGCGACGCGGGCGCGAGCTTCGGGGTTTCGGTCGAGTACCTGGGAACGGAGATCGACGAGACGACCGAGTACCACCCGCAGGGCACGGGCAGGACGTTCGTCTACAGCGACATGCTGATCGGATTCAGCGCCGCCCGGCCGTTCAGCGACCGGCTGTCGATCGGCGGGACGGTCAAGTTCTTCCGCGAGGACCTCGGCAGTGGGGTCGGCGGGCCGATCGCCAACGGCTGGCTCGTCGACGCCGGCACGATCTACCAGATCGGCGCCCTGGACGGCCGGCTCGCCATCGGCCTCCTCCACTTCGGTCCCGACATCCGGCCGGAGGGGGTGTACGTGAGCCAGCTCACGGGATCGGACACCGACTATGCGGCCTACTCCCCCCCCACGAGCTTCCGCCTGGGTCTGTCGTTCCAGCCGTGGAGGCGCGGCGCCCATGCCGTGACGGCGTCGACGGAGGTCGCCCACGTCGCGGACAACGCCGAGACCTTCCGGGGCGGGCTCGAGTACTCGTTCGCGGGCCGGTACATCGTTCGCACTGGATACGACGGCGGGGCCGACGCGGCGAAGTTCTCCGCGGGGCTTGGACTCCGCCTGCCGTTCAGGGGATCCGACATGGCCATCGATTACGCGTACACGGACGGGGGCCCGCTGCTGGCGATCCATCGCTGGTGCGTGGTCCTGCCGTTCTAGAGGCACTGGATGAAGACAAGCCGGCTGCTGCTTGGAACTCTCGCCGTCATCCTGGCCCTCGTGGGATGCGGCCAGAAGTTCGAGCTTCCGCCCCAGCCGAACCCCGGTCGAATCCCGACGCCCGGCACGTACAACCTCGACAAGGTCTGGCACGTGCCGGCTCCCACGGACATGGTCCTGCGTGGCAGCTACATCTACGTCATCGAGGAAAACCAGCGCGTCAGCGTCTACCTGAGCCACCAGAAGGAGCCTCGGTCCCCCGGCTTCGTCGGCACATTCGAGGGGCTCATCCGGCCCGTGCAGATCTGCACCGCGAAGAAGGACACGACGTATGTCATCGTCGCCGACGCCGGCGACATGAAGATCAAGCGCTACTACTTCCTCGGCGGCCAGCCGCGCTTCTCGTTCATCGACTCGACCTGGGTCGAGTTCTCGGGGATCGCCGCGGACGCGAACCTGAACGTCTATGTCTCGGACGCCGCGCGGGACCGGGTCGACAAGTACGACGCGGACGGGCAGTGGGTCCGCACGATCACCGACTACGGGACGGGACAGGGATACGTGATCGATCCGCAGGGAATCGCCTACACGACCGGCGCCCTCTGGGTCTCGGCGATCGGCCCGGAGAGGAACTGGGTGCAGCGGCTCCGGCCCGACACCACCCACATCGCCTTCGACGGCCGGCCGATCGGCTTCGACATCGAGCTATCCCGGCCGAGCGATGTCGCGACGAACCTCTCCGGAGAGAGCGCCTTCATCGCCGAGACGGGAAAGGACCGTGTCCTTCGCTTCCAGGCAACGGGAGGGTTCCAGGACACCGTCTATGCGCCGACGAAGCGCGAGACGAACCTCGATCCCCCGATCCTCTCCCCGCGCTATCTGTCCGCCGACGATAGCCTGGTCTTCGTCGCCGACTCCGCGAACAGCCGGATCGTCGTGATGAGGCTTAGCAAGCAATGACAAAGCAGTCGACGGTCCTCTTGCTTCTACTCGCGGCGGCGCTCTCGGCCCTCGCCCACGCCCAGACCCCGGACCTGCCCGATGGCACGGCTCCGATGGTCTGGCGCGACGGCGCATGGGAAGATCTCGCTTCCTCGCCGGCTCTCGCCGACACGCTGATCAGCCTGCGGGTCACGACCGGCAACAACATGGGGCTCACGGTCTACAACAACGGATTCCTGGGAACGAACCTCACGAACCGATCCCCGTCGATGGAGTACCCGCTGCGGACCGGCCAAGAGCACCTCGTCCGCGCAGGGATCTGGGTGGGGGGCCTGCCGGCAAGCGGCACCGACACGCTCGTAACGACGGCGACGATCGATGGCCGCGTCGGCTCGTTCGATCCGAAGCAGATCAGCGAGTTCTTCCCCGCGCAGGCGGCCCCGAACGGGATCGTGGAGCGATCGATCCTGCTGAACAGCTGCTGCTATAACGCCGACGCGAAGAGCGAGCAGGATTTCTTGACCGCCTTCTTCGACAGCTACCCCGACCTGAGCCCCCAGCATCGTCCCTTGGGGATCCGGGTCGAGCTCGAGACGCTCCTGTTCAGCTTCGAGCCGTTCGATGCGATCGTGATCGCCAACTACAAGATCATCAACACGAACCTCGAGGATCCGATCTACAACGTCTACGCCGGGATCTACGCGGAGCTCGCCAGCGGCTGGAAGGACGGCCACACGGAGTGGCCGCCGAGCGGATGGTTCAGCAGGAAGGACATCGGATTCATCGACAGCCTTCGGGTTGTCACGGAGCACCGCTACGACTACGAAGGCGGCGCCTGTCCCTCCTGGGCCGGGATCTCGCTCCTCGGCACGCGCCCCGTCCGATCGGGGAGATGCACGTCTCGTCCAACTGGTGGAACTGGGACCCGAACTTGACCCAGCCCGGCACGCCTCGCACCGACAAGGAGCGGTACGAGATGATGGCGAACCGGTCGATCGATGGGACCGCGGGAAGCGAGGCCCCCAACAACGACCCGGTCGAGATGCTCTCGGTCGGTCCGCTCGGCGACGTCGTCATCCCCGACAGCCTTTATGTCCTCGAGCCCGGCGACACGGTCTCCGTCTCTTTCGCCTTCGTCGGCGGCCAGCCCTCGCCCAGGGAGGGAAGGACGGCCGAGCAGGACCTGGTATTCAACGCCGGGTGGGCCCAGACGGCATTCGACCTGAACTTCAACATCCCGGTGCCGCCTCCGTCGCCGACGCTTCTCGTCACGCCGACCCTCGGCAAGCTCACGCTCCGCTGGAAGCGGGACCCCGAGGAGTTCCTCGACCCGAAGAGCCACAAGAAGGACTTCGAGGGGTACAGGATCTACATCAGCGAGAGCAAGGAAGAGGAAGGATTCCGGCTCATCCACCAGGCGGATATCGTCGACAGCCTTCTGGAGAACACGGGAATCGAGGGACTGCGGGATCCGATCACGATCGACGGCGTCGATTACGAGTACCGGTATGAACTGACGGGGCTTCGCGACGGGTTCAAGTACTGGGCGTCGGTCACATCCTTCGATACCGGGGCGGCTGACATCGCTCCGCTCGAGAGCGGGCGCTCCCAGAACCGCACCTTCGCCATTCCGGGCGGACCGGCGAGCACGGTCGGCAAGGTGAAGGTCTTTCCGAATCCATATCGCGGCGACGCGGCGTGGGACGGCTCGCTGCCCCGCGACCGGTATCTCTGGTTCGTGAACCTCCCCCATACGTGCACGATCAAGATCTACACGCTCGCGGGCGACCTCGTCGACACGATCGAGTTCGACGGCTCGAGGTACGACGCCACGGAGATTCGTGGGATCTTCGACCCCACCGACACTCGCAACCCCGAGAGCGACGTTCCCGTTCTTTCGGGGGGTATGGCCGCATGGGACCTGATCAGCCGTTCCGACCAGGGAATCGCCTCCGGCCTCTACATCTTCTCGGTCAAGGACCATGCAACGGGCGACACCCAACTCGGGAAGTTCCTCGTTCTGAGATAGGAACCCAGCCATGAGAACCCTCACCTTCCTCCTTCTGGTCGGACTCGGCGTGCTCTGTGTCACCGGCTGCGAGAAGAACGAAGGGGCCTTCCCGGAAAACCAGATGCCGCGGACCTACCTGTCGATCACTGATCCGGCCGGACCCGCCGATACGACCGACTACCGCAAGATCCTCAGCTGGTGGGGCACGGACACCGACGGTAAGGTGACCGGTTACCTGATCCGCTGGACCGGTGACTGGGAGCCGGCCTCGGGCAGCGAGTACGAGTATCGTGGAAGGACCTACTCCCTGACGACCGCGACGCAGGACACGTTCAGCATCCCCGTGGATGGCGTCTTCGCGGAGCAGTCGTTCACCGTTCGCGCGGTCGACGATCGCGGACTCGTCGATTCGGTTGGCGTGAGCCAGGCCTACCAGGTCACGAACCATGTCCCCCACATCGCGTGGAATCCGGACTTCATCCTGCCCGACACGAGCCTTGCCGCGACAAGCTTCAGCTGGAACGCGGCCGACCTCGACGGCCGCAAGACGATCACGAACTTCAGGCTCTGGCTTGACGGCGATTCCCTGCATGCCCGGACCGTCTCCGACACGGTCGTCTCCGTCCGTCCGGAGGACTTCGCGGAGCGGGTCGACGGACTTCACACCCTTCATGTCAGAGGCTACGACGACGCGCGCACACCGACCGCGGAGTCGCTCGCGCATACCTGGTTCGTCGAGTGGCCCCATGACCAGCCTTACTTGTTGATTCGCCAGTACACCGCCGCGGGCGCGCTTGACCGGTGGGATCGCAAGATCTATCAGGCTTTGCTGAACGACGTGGCCGGAGGCCCCGAGCACATCTACCAGATCGACATGAACACGGGCAACGACTTCGCCACCGCGGCCGAGATCGACCCGCTCTTCTCCCTCTTCGAGGGCGTGGCCTGGCTCACGGGACCGTTCGACATCGTCAGCCGGGACGCAAAGATGGTCAAGAACCTGAAGACGGCCGAGGCCGGAATGCGCTCCTACATCGAGCGTGGCGGAAGGGTCCTCTTGATCGGTCAGACCGTGATCGGGACCGAGGGTGGGCTCTCGTCGAAGTTCGTGAGGGACGACCTGGGGATCGCGCGGTTCTATCGGAAGATCGCCGCCGAGCCCGGCGAGGTCACGACCACGAGCCTCTCCCTTCAGAGAAACGAGTTCGTCTTCTTCGAATCCGGGAGTGGAAAAGACAGCCTGCGGGTTGAGAGCTCGATGCCCGAGGTGGACTTCTTCCAGGCACCGCTTTCCCCCGGCGCGGGGCGTTACTGGATCGCCCCGGGCACCATCCGGCGGACGATCGGACGCGACACCGACCCGTCACAGGACTCGACGGCCGCCTACCTTGGGGTCTCCTCGCACATCAGCCAGGGCCGGATCACGGTTCTGACGAACTCCTACGCCCGTCTGTTCACCAATCCGGGGACCGGTGAGCCGCAACCGGAGGTGATCGCAAGAGGGACTCCGGCTCTTCCGCGAAGCGCTGCTGCCATAACCCTTTCCAGCACTTGACGGTAGGCCCTTCGGGGAGTACAATCGTCTGTAGATGGAGTGTGCGCTCCGGCTTACGCCGGACCGCCCCGCCACGACGATCGACGTCGTGCAGGTCCAGTCCCTCGAATCGGGAGGTCTACACCGATGCGAACTTCGCTAGGACGCGCCCTACCCATCCTGGCAGGGCTTCTCTTGCTCGTAATGGGCACGGCCAGCGCCGATGACACGATCTTCCAGATCCAGCTCGGCGCCATCGCCCAGAACACGACCGTCCACGTCAATGACGTTCTCGTGACCGGGGTGGCCGTCTATGGGTTCTTCATTCAGGAGCCTACGCCCGACCCGACGTACGGCCGCCAGTACAGCGGCGTGTTCGTCTACACGGGCTCGAGCGCGACGATCACGGCCAGACGCGGGGATCTGGTCAATGTCACAGGGGTCTACATCGAGTACTTCGATCGGGCTGAGATTGACCTCACCAAACTCCCGCTCGGCACCTACACAATCCAGAGCCACAACAACACGCTCCCCGATCCGGTCCCGGTGACGATCGCCGAGGTCCGCACCGGCGGCACGCTCGCGGAGAACTACGAAGGCGTTGTGGTCAAGCTCGACCGCCTCGACACCACGCTCTTCGCCGGCAAGACCCTCTTCAGCAACGAGTGGACGCTCTGGCCGATTCCGCCCGTCTATCCTGCGACGACTCCAGATACGATGCAGGTCCGCGTGTTCCCGACCGGCCCGGCGGGGGACTTCGAGTACAGCATTCCGGCTCAGGGAACCGCGATTTCCTTCGTCCAGGGGCCGCTTGATTTCGCCTACAGCAAGTTCGCGGTTCTGCCGCGCAACTGCGACGAGGACCTCGGAATGCCCTGCGTGCCGAAGGTCCGGGGCGCTTATGCGACTTCGGCCGCCGGTGTTGCGGTCCAGTTCGGCGTCGACGTCGACTCGATCTCGGCGTCCGTGCCGGAGCGGTACGAGCTCGGGAGCGGATTACAGCGTCTACACGGCGCTTCGCGACCCGGCCAATCACAAGCGGGTGTTCCTGACGACCGACGACCTCGGCAATGCCCAGCAGGAGACGATCACGGTGTCAGGAGTCCAGTCGGAGCAGGGCGTTCCCATGTCGGCCCCCGGCTCGGCTGCTTTCCGCACGGGGATCACTCCGATCAGGACGATCCAGGAGGTCGCCACGCCAGCGACGAACGACGCCTCGCTCCTCAACAACGAGGTCGTCACGATTTCGGGGCGGATTACCGGCGTCCAGGGGGGCTACTACTTCATGGCCGACGATGACGGCGGCATGTGGGACAACCTCTACGTCCGGATCCTCGCCCGCAATCCGCTGAAGGTCGGTGATCTCCTGAAGGTCGCCGGCAAGGTGACCGAGTACCCCGCAACCGGCACCTTCCACATGACCGAGCTCGTCTATACCGCGGGTGTCGATTACTGGGTCCAGCTCGGTGGCGGCGCAACCGTGACGCCGAACGTGGTCACAGCGACCGACCTTCGCTGGCAGCGCGATCCGGCCAATGCCGCCGAGAAGTGGGAGTCGGCGCTCGTCCGGCTGAACCAGGCGACGCTTCTTGACTCGGCCGCGGGCCAGGGCGGTTCGCCCTACTTCGGCGAGTTCACCCTGAAGACGGTCGCCTCTCCCGACACGGCCTTCGTCGACATCAACCAGATCGTCAATCCGAACTCCTATGCCGCCTGCGCCGGCGACGTGATCAACGTGACCGGTCTGGTCTGGTACGACTACAGCATCTACAGGATTTCCCCGCGCAGCGGCCGCGGGTACGACATCATCGTGACCTATGACAACCCGGCCTGCGCCGCGACGTCGGTCGAGGACGGACTTGTCGGCCTCCTGCCGCGCATGTCCGGCCAGCCGAACCCGTTCGACCGGATCACGACGATTCACTTCACCCTGCCGACGGCCGACCGGATCTCGCTGGAGATCCTCGATCCCGCCGGTCGCCTTGTCCGGACGCTTCAGGACCATGTTGCGGTCCAGCCCGGACAGCAGCAGGTCGTCTGGGACGGCCGCAATGACGCCGGGCATCGGGTCGGTTCGGGCACCTACTTCGCCCGGCTCCGGACCCTTGCCGGCGAGACAGCCTCGAAGCTGATCGTCGTGAAGTAAGCCCCGCGCGAAGCGCGGTCCGAGCGAAAAGGCGGCCTTCCCCAAAGGGAAGGCCGCCTTTCTCCATGCGTCGGGCTGGAGCGCGCGCCCGGCCAGACAGGTTTGGCTTCGCCCGAGAAGGGAGCAAGAGCGCCGCGAGGTCCGGTGCCACCCGGAGGAACGCCGGACCGACCGGATAAGCACAGCGAG
>CAWDFW010000020.1:0-160772 GCA_963801595.1 Terriglobia bacterium
CGCCGCTACATCCGCGGCGGCTCGGCGATCCTCCAGGTCGGCAACGGCACGCACCGGGTGGTGGTCGGCGTCGGCGACCGCGTCTACGAGCAGCAGGTGCACGTCGAGGAGCTCGCCGGCGCGAGCGTCTGCTTCGACCTCGACCGCGACGAGCAGGCGCTCTTCACGGGCTGCCCGGCGGCGGTCGATCCCTACGTGAACGGCAACCTCCTCGCGGCGAGCCAGGCCCTCGACCGGGCCGGCCAGACGGAGCTCGCGAACCTGCTGCGCGCCGAGCACCACCAGGAGCGCGGCGAGACCGACAAGGCCGCGCGCTACTACGAGGCCGCCGGCCGCGTCCAGCAGGCGGCCGAGCTGTCCGTCGACGGCGACGACGCGCACAAGTCGGCGACGCTGTTCGAGCAGGCCGGCGACTTCGGCCGCGCCGCCGAGCGCTACCGCGAGACCGGCGACCTGCAGAAGGCCGCCGCGGCCTACGAGGCGGCCTTCGACTACGAGGCGGCCATCGACTGCCACCGGCGCGCGGGCAACGGCGCCAAGGCGCCTCGAGCTGCTCGAGAAGATCGGCCGCTACTTCGAGGCGGGGCAGGAGGCGCTCGGCGCCGCGCGACGCGGAGCGCGCGATCCGGAACCTGCAGCTCGTGGACCTCCGCGATCCGGACCACGCCGAGGCCTGCAGCACGCTCGCCCAGCTGTTCGCCGAGCGCGGCGACCTCGACCTCGCCGCCGAGAAGCTCGGCGAAGCGGTGTCCGCCGCCGGCGACGTCGACGCAGCGCCCCTCGAGCTGCTGGAGCGCCTCGGCGACCTGCTCCAGCGCGCCGGCCAGGCTGGAGCGCGCCCTCGAGACCTTCGAGACGATCCGCAAGCGCGACTACACCTATCCCGGCGCCGCGGAGCGCGTGGAGACCCTGCGCGAGCTGCGCCAGAGCGAGCAGCAGGCCAGCGCCTTCGCAACGCGCGCCGCGCGGCGGCGGGGCGCCGCGGCCGCGGCGGGCGGACGCGCCGGTCGAGAGCCGCTACGAGATCCTCGCGGAGATCGGCCGCGGCGGCATGGGCGTGGTGTACCAGGCGCGCGACCGCCGGCTCGGGCGCGAGCGTCGCGCTGAAGCGCCTGCCCGACAACCTGCGCGAGCACCCGACCGCGGTGCAGCTCTTCCTGCGCGAGGCGCGCGCCGCCGCCGCGCTGAACCACCCGAACATCGTGACGGTCTACGACGCGGACCAGGAGAACGGCCACCTACTTCATCACGATGGAGCTCCTGCGAGGGCGACCCGCTCGACGAGATCCTGCGCCGCGCGGGCGGCTCTCGGCGCGCGACTGCGCGCGGCTCGGCGTCGCAGATCTGCGCGGGCCTCGCAGTACGCGCCACGAGCAGCGCATCGTGCACCGCGACATCAAGACCTCGAACCTGTTCTTCACGCGCGACCGCGTCGTGAAGATCATGGACTTCGGCCTCGCGAAGATGCTCGAGGAGGTGCGCCGCGCGCGCGACGGTGATCGGCGGCACGCCGTACTACATGGCGCCCGAGCAGGCGATCGGCGAGAACGTCGACCACCGCGCGGACCTCTACGCGCTCGGCGTCACGCTCTTCGAGCTGCTCGACCGGCACGCGTGCCCTTCCGCGAGGGCGACGTGACCTTCCACCACCGCCACACGCCCGCCGCCCGACCCGCGCGACGCGCGGCGCCGGACCTGCCCGACGCCCTCGCCGAGCTGGTGCTCCAGCTCATGGAGAAGGAGCCCGACGCGCGGCCCGGCCTCGGCGGCCGAGGTGGGCGCCCGGCTCGCGGAGATCGCGGCGAGCTGGGGTGATCTCGCCCCGCGGCGTGAGGCGGAGCCGCCGGCGCGGATACCTTCCCTGCGCCGCACCGGGGGGTGGGATGCGGACCGCGGACGACGGCGCGCGGGCTACCTGGCCCGGGGCCACGCTGCTCGGCGTCGCCGCGCTGCTCGCGGTCGTCTCGCAGTCGTGCGCGCGCCCGGCGCCGCCGCGGCAGGTCGACGACCTCTGCGCGCTCCTCGCCGAGCGCGACGGCTGGCGGGCGGCCGCGCACCGCGCGCGGCGCGCGCTGGGAGGTCTCGCCGGGCGTGCTGCTCGCGGTGATCCACCAGGAGTCGCGCTTCCGGGCCGAGGCGCGGCCCTGGTGGCGGCTGCTGGGCCTCGTTCCCGGTGGCACCGGCCTCGTCCGCGTACGGCTTCGGGCAGGCCACCGACGGCACCTGGCGCGACTACCGGCGCGCGACCGGCCGCCGCGCGCGCGCGCCGCGACGACTTCGCCGACGCCGTCGACTTCGTCGGCTGGTACGCCGACGTGATCCCATCGCGCGACGCGGGTCGCGAAGGACGACGCGTACCACCTCTACCTCGCCTACCACGTGAGGCGGAAGGCCGGATCGGGTAGTGTCGCCAGCTGGGCGGCGCGTGCCAGCGCGTCGTGGAGCAGCGCCTCGGCCGGCACCACCTCGTCGAGATAGCCGGCCTCCCAGGCACCAGCGGGGTCGAAGATGCGCGCCTGGGTCACCGACTGGGTGAACCAGCGCGTGGTCAGCCGGGCGCGCGCCAGCTCCATGGCGAAGACCGGCAGCGGCAGCTGGATCGCGACCTCGTTGAGCCCGATCTTGAACGGCCCCTGCGCCCCGAGGCGCAGGTCGGCGCTGCACAGGAACACCGCGCCGGCGGCCAGCGCGTGGCCGCTGCAGGCGATCACCAGCGGGCGCGGAAAGCTGTACATGCGCAGCGCCAGCTCGGCGCCTGATTGCACCAGCGACCGCATCGCCTCGACGCCGCCGGTCATCACCGACAGGTCGAAGCCGGCCGAGAAACGGCCGGCCCGGCCGGTCAGCAGCACGGCCTGCGCCTCGCGCTCGGCGCGGTCGAGCGCCGCGTTGAGCGCGCTCACCAGCGCCGGCGACACGGCGTTGGCCTTGCCGTCGTCGAGGGTGATCAGGGCGACGGCGTCGCGCTGTTCGTAGCGAACCAAGTCGGTCATCGTCGTCATCCGCGCCCGCTGGCCGAAGAGCACCTTGCGCGCCTCCTCGTCTGGACCGCCGGCGCTGGCGCGGCGGATCTCCTTGCCGACGTCGAAGCCGCGGCGCACGCCCGGGCGCTGCTCGTGGCAGTAGTGCACCGTGTACGGCAGCTCCATCTCCTCGAGGGCGATGGAGATCTTCCAGCCGTTGGGCGTCGGCCAGTAGTGGAGGTCGATCATCGGTCAATCCACGAAGGAACCGAAGCCCCGCCTCCCGCTCCCCAATGAACACCAATCGGAAGAACTTCGTGTTCATTGGCGGAAGCGGGGCGGCTGGGCTTCGTGGTCATTCGTGGATCCTTGCTCAGTGCGGCCGCCACGGCAGCGGGATGGGGATCATCGAGCGGCTGGCGGCGACGAGCCAGGTGCCTTCCTCGCGGATCACGACCGAGCTGACCAATCCCTTGCGCGGCGGCAACGGTTGATCGTTGGGATCGTGCGGCGTTGAGGACGACGTAGGTGCCGTCGACCAGCGCCACGTCGGCGGTGACGAACCACACCGCGTCGACGGTCAGCTTGAGCGTGCTGTCCTTCATCGCCGTCGCCTGTTCCTCGGCGAAGTGCTTCTCGATCTCGGCGCGGCCCTTGGCGACCATGCCGTCGGGCTCGATGGTGTCGCCGTCGAGAGCCCAGTAGCTGGCCATCTTCTGCGGGTCGTGCGCGTTCCAGGCGCCGATGAAATCGGCGTACAGCTTGCGGATCGTCGCCTCGTTGGCGAGGTCGGAGCGCGGGCCGCCGGCGCCGGGATGCGGCTTCGGTGTGTTCGATTGCGCCTGTACCCCACCTGCCACCACCAACAGCACCGCGAACAGCAGCATCTGCTTCATGGCTCCCCCTT
Source organism: Terriglobia bacterium (assembly GCA_963801595.1). Taxonomy (GTDB): domain Bacteria; phylum Acidobacteriota; class Terriglobia; order Terriglobales; family Acidobacteriaceae; genus JAIQFF01. The sequence goes on from CAWDFW010000020.1 coordinate 3,871, forward strand.
CGGATCGGCAGTTGACGTCGCCGCGCGGGCCAGCGCTGGCCCCAACTACTGCCACGCGGTCGGAGGGGTCAACCGATTGCGCCCTCGATCGCCGCCGCGCGTAGCGGCGGGTCAGCCCGCCGCTACACGGGCGGTAGATAGCCCTCGGCCAGGGCGGTGTACTCGCGCACCTGGGCGTTGCTCCAGGCGCTGGTCGCGGCCGAGCTCGGCGGCCATCAGGGCGGCGGCGCGCGGCGCCGCTTCGATCGAGGCGCGGGCGTTGAGCAGCAGGCAGCGGGTGCGGCGGGCGAGGACGTCCTCGAGCGTGCGCGCCATCTCGTGGCGCACGGCCCACTGCACCTGGCCGCAGAGGTAGGGCAGGCGCGGGTGCAGCCGCTCGCGGCGGGCGGGGTCCTCGTCGAGAAAGTGCTGCACCTCGGCGATGTCGGCGCCGTACATGCGCAGGTGGCCGGCCTTGGGCAGGGCCGGGTCGTTGCGCGCCATGCAGCCGTGCAGGCGCAGCTGCTCGGTGACGCACGGTTTCTCCGGCAGGCCGGCGACGGCGACCGCGTCGTTCACCGTGTCCTCGGCCATCTTGCGGTACGTCGTCCACTTGCCGCCGACGATGGTCACCAGCCCCGACGGCGAGATGACGACCACGTGCTCGCGCGAGATGGCCTTGGTCGACAGGGCGCCGTTGTTCGGCTGCACCAGCGGCCGCAGGCCGGCGAAGACGCTCAGCACGTCCTTCGCCGACGGCCGGTGGCGCAGGTAGCGGGCGGCGTTGCGGAGGATGAACTCGATCTCCTCGGCGAGCGGCCGCGGCTCGAGCTCGGCGCGCGGCACCGGGGTGTCGGTGGTGCCGATCAGGCAGCGCTCGTGCCAGGGGATGACGAACAGCACGCGGCCGTCGTCGGTCTGCGGCACCATGATCGCGGTGTCGCTGGGCTGGAAGCTGCGGTCGAGCACGAGGTGCACGCCCTGGCTGAGGCGTCACCATCGGCTCGACCTCGCCCTCGTCGAAGCGGCGCACGGCGTCGGCGAAGACGCCGGTGGCGTTGATCACCACCCGGCCGTGCAGGTCGTAGGCGGTGCCCGTCTCGCGGTCGACCGCCTGCACGCCCGACACCGCGCCGCCGGACTTCAGCAGCCCGGTCACCGGCATGTAGTTGACCAGCACCGCGCCGTGGTCGGCGGCGGTCTGGGCGAGGGTGAAGGCGAGGCGCGCGTCGTCGAACTGGGCGTCGTGGTACATCGCGCCGCCGATCAGGTTGCGGGTCTCGACGTTGGGGATGCGCTCGATGGTCTGCTTGCGGTTGAGGCGGCGCGACTTGGCGATCTTCAGCTTGCCGGCGAGCACGTCGTAGAGCTTGAGGCCGACGCCGTAGAACGGTCCCTCCCACCACTTGTAGCGCGGGACGACGAAGGCGAGGTCGTGCACCAGGTGCGGCGCGTTGCGGCACAGCAGGCCGCGCTCGCGCAGCGCCTCGAGCACCAGCGAGACGTTGCCCTGCTTGAGGTAGCGGACGCCGCCGTGCACCAGCTTGGTGCTGCGGCTCGAGGTGCCCTTGGCGAAGTCGTGCTGCTCGAGCAGCAGGGTGCGGTAGCCGCGGGTCTGGGCGTCGACGGCGATGCCGAGCCCGGTGGCGCCGCCGCCGATGACGATGACGTCCCACGGGTCGCCGCCGAGCAGCCCGATCATGTGCTCGCGCTTCATGCCTCAGGGCGCCCCCGGAAACAGGCCGTGGATACCGTCGGACATGAACTGGATCGCCATCGCCACCAGGATCATGCCCATCAGGCGGCCGATGACGTTGACGCCGGTGCGCCCGAGGGTGCGGATCATCGCGTCCGAGTAGCGGAGGAAGACCCAGCAGAGGATGACGTTGAGGACGATGCCGATCGCCAGCATCGACCACTGCGCCCAGTTGGTGGCGTCGTGCTCGAAGACGATGACGGTGCTCATCGAGCCGGCGCCGGCGAGGATCGGGGTGCCGAGCGGCACCACCGCGATCTCGCGCCACTGCGCCGCCTCCTCGGTCTCCGCCGGCGTCGACTTCGCCGGGCTGGTCTGGCCCTGCAGCATCGACAGCGCCATCAGCAGGATCAGCAGGCCGCCGCCGACCTGGAACGCCGGCACGGTGATGCCGAAGAAGTCGAGCAGGTCGTCGCCGATCATCAGCGTCAAGCCGAGCGCGATCAGCACGGTCAGGGCGGCGGTGCGCGCCACCCGCCGCGTCGTCTCCGGCATCGGCGACGGCACCATCGCCAGATACAGCGGCACCGCGTGCGGCGGATTGAGGACGGAGAACAGCGTCACGAAGAAGCTCAGCCCGAAGCCGAGCTCCGGCACGGTTGGCATCGCGAAGAACGCCGCCGGTCGGCGGCCCGGGAACCCTACTGCTGCAGCACCGCGGGATCGTAGTAGAAGCGCTCGCGCACGATCTTGCCGTTCTCGATCTCGTGCACCGCGACTTCGTTGAGCTCGGCGACCCGCCCGCTGGCGGCGAGGGTGACGCGGCCGTCCCACTCGATGACGATGGTGTGGCCGTCGGCCGAGCACCGAGCGCGGCAGGAAGGCCGCGTCGGTGACCATGCTGCGCCACATCTTGAACTTCTCGCGAAGGGCGTCGACGCCGATCATCGGCGGATTGGACGCCTCGCGCGATTCGACGTTGTCGGCGTACAGCGCCAGCGACTCCTCGTCCATGTTGGCGACGGTGAGATCGACGATGCGCTGCGCGAGGGCGCGCAGCGCGGCGTTCTTGTCCACCGTCACCGTGCGGGTCACGACCTTCGTCTTCACGGCCGCTTCGCTACCGCCTTCGCGGCCGCCTTTTCGGCGCGCCTTCTTCTTGACGACCTCTTCGCCGCCGCCTTCTTGGCTTCAACGCCTACCGCTGCGCATTCCCATGATCGTTCCTCCCGGGTTCGCGGCATATGGCGCGAGCCCGGCGCGGCCGTCAAGGTCGTCGTCGCGAACACTCCCGCGCGCAACCGAGCGTGGACATGGAGCTCGGCCTGCGCACGGCGGAACGGCACGGCGCGGCTTGCCGACCCCGAAGGGGTCGAACCCACCGCCCAGGGCAACGCCTGGGTAGTGGCAAGACCAACGACCGGCGCCGAAGGGGCCCCCATCAACAACGCGCCCTGTCGGACCCGAATCCGAGGGCGTCAGTCACAGAGCGCGCACTGGAGGAAGGTGCGCCCTCCAGTGCGCCTCTGGATATCGGATCGCGGTAAGGGGCGTCAAGCTCGTCACCTGGCGGCCGCGCGCTATGCTTCCGCGCTCGGCGCCGGCAGGTCGAGGATGCTCGCCAGCAGGCGGGTGACCGTGTTGTCGAGCTCGAAGGCGCGCCCGCCGGCCTCGTCCATGCCGCCGTAGGTCACCATCTGCTGGGCGATGCGGCACATGATGATGGCGAAGCGGTAGCCGGCGAGGACCTGGTAGTAGTGCAGGTGGCGCACCCGGTGGCCGGTCAGCGCCTCGTAGCGCGCCACCGACTCCTCGTAGCTCGGGAAGCCCTCCAGGCGCGCGGTGCCGATGCCCTCGCTGTGGTGGCGGTCGAGGAAGATCGACCAGGCGAGGTCCATCTCCGGGCTGCCCAGGGTGACCATCTCCCAGTCGAGCACCGCCGCCGGACGGGTGCCGGCGAAGATGATGTTGCCGATGCGCGCGTCGCCCCAGCAGAGGACGGTCGGCTCGTCGGCCGGCTGGTGGGCGCGCAGCCAGGCGCGCGCCGCCTCGATCGGTCGGCTGCGGGCGGCCGCGCGCCGCCCAGTCGAAGTAGCGATCGTAGTAGGCGAGCTGCCAGTCGAGCGGCGTCGCGCCGAGTGCCGGCTGGGCGAGGATCGGCGAAGCCGAGCGCGCGCCAGTCGAGGCGGTGGATCGCCGCCAGGGTCTCGATGCCCGACCACCAGATCGCCGCCCGCTCGTCCGGCGTCGCCTCGGTCAGCCAGCCGGCGGCGTGGTAGGGCGGGTTGTCGGGCGGCACCCGGCCGCTCACCTGGCCCATGACGTAGAAGGCGCCGCCGAGGATGCTGCGGTCGGCGGTCTCGATCCAGCGCGTCGGCGGCACCGGGATCGGCGGTGCCGGCGAGGCGCTGCATGGTGCGGAACTGCAGCGCCGAGGTCGTACTCGGGGAACACCTGGAAGCCGGTCGGCTCGATGCGCACCACCAGCGGCTCGCGCTCGGCGCGCCCGCCGCGGGTGTACTCGAGATCGAAGAGCAGCGTGTCGTTGGAGAAGCCCGACGACTGCGGCGCCACCAGGTCGGTCACCCGCACGCTCCGTCGCATCCGGCAGCTGCCGCTCGCAGCCAGGCGGTCGAGCTTGGCGCGGTCGGCGTCGAGGTCGCGTTGCCACATCGTCGGCATGAATCAGTCCTTCCAGAAAAAAGACTTCAACGCAGAGACGCGGAGACGCTGAGACCGGATGAGGTGTTCATCTCGGCTCTGCGAGGCTCAGCGCCTCCGCGTCTCTGCGTTGAAGTTCTTTCAGATTAGATGAACATCTTCACCTTCGGCCACAGTTCGCCGATCGGTTTGCGCAGGCCGCGGGCGAGGTAGATGGGGATGCCGTTCTCGAACGGCATGCACCACTCGCAGCTGGTGCGGCCGACGAGCTCGAAGCTGTCGAAGTAGGGCTGCAGCTCCATGCCGCGGCTGGCGACGATGAGGATGGGATCGTCCGGACGCAGGTCGCCGGGGCCCCACAGCCAGTAGTTGTTGTGGCCGCTGATGACGCGCGGCAGGCCGCGGCCGAGCACTTCGAGGGCGCCGGCCTCGCCGTAGTTGCCGGCGAAGATCACGGCGCCGGGCGCGATCCTCGGGCGACAGCTGATCGACGGCGCCGCCGACCGCAGCCACCAGCTCCTGCCAGCCGTAACGGTCGGCGACATGCTGCGGCAGCGCCCCGAGCTTGTTGTGCTCCATCGCCGGCGGACCGAGGCCGATCGCCGCCGCATAGCGCACGTGCAGCGCCGGCGGCAGCATCGGCACCGCCAGCGGTGCGATGGCGATACCGGCGATCAGCAGCACGGCGGCCGTGGCCGGCACCGGCCAGCGCCAGGCGCGGCGATGCGCCGCGGCTTCGAGCCACACCGCGCCGGCGGCGAACAGCATCGGGTAGATCGGCGACAGGTAGTAGGCCTTGCCGCCCTGGATGACCAGCAGGGCGAAGGCGATCAGGTAGGCGATGCCGAGCGGGCGTTGGGCGGCGAAGCGGCGCGCCGTCAGCAGGCCGATCAGACCGGCGATCCACAGCGGCGCCGCCAGCGGATGGCTGAGCGTCAGCTGGCCGGCGAAGAAGTCGATCGCGTTCAGGTGCACGTTCTTGCGGGCGGTGGCGTTGGCCATGAATTCCCGCGTCGGCCAGCCGTTGGCCTGCTCCCACCACAGGTGCGGGGCGAACAGCAGCAGCGCCAGCGCCCCGCCCAGCCACGGCCACGGCGTCAGCAGCCGGCGCCGCTGCGCGGTGCACAGCATGCCGCCGATGAGGCCGCCGGCGAAGCAGCGCCACCGAGTACTTGTCGAGCAGCCCGAGTCCGGCGACGACGCCGAACGCCAGCCACAGGCGCGGCGAGCCGCCGGCGAGAATGCGGATCGCCAACAGCTCGAGCAGCGCCCAGGCCACCAGCTCGAGCGCGTTCATCGAGTAGAAACTGCTCATCGCCAGCAGCTGCGGCGTGATCGCCACCGCCAGCGCCGCCAGCAGCATCGCGCCGCGGCCGCCGCCGAGGGCGCGCGCGATCAGGCCGCTGAGGAACACGGTCGTCGCGCCGGCCAGCGCCGCCGGCAGGCGCAGAGCGAGCAGCGACTCGCCGAGCGTCGCCCGCACCGCGGCGAGCAGGGCGATCGACAGCGGCGGGTGGTCGACGTAGCCCCAGGCCAGACGGTTGGCGCAGGCGATGTAGTAGAGCTCGTCGCGGAAGATCCCCGACTGCTGCCCGGCCACCAGCAACAACGCGAAGACGACCAACGAGAAGAGGGCCAGGAGGCCGAGATCACCGCGCACGATCGCCGGCCATACCACAGAGGGGCACACAGCAGCACGGAAGAGGGTCGACGAACTCTGTGTGCCTCTGTGCCCTCTGTGGTGAATCGCTCCAATTTCCTCCGCCCCGCGGCTGTGCCATTCTCGGGCGATGCGGCTCGACGGCAAGGTGGCGATCGTGACCGGCGGCGCGTCGGGAATCGGCGCCGCGACTCTGCGCGCGACTGGCGGCGGACGGCGCGGCGGTGGTCTGCGCCGACATCAACGACGAGCTCGGCGAGCAGGTGGTCGGCGGCGACTCGGCCCGCGGCGCCGCCTTTCGCCACTGCGACGTCGGCGAGCTGGCCGAGCTCGAGGCGACGGTGGCCTTCGCCGAGGAGCGCTTCGGCGGCCTCGACATCATGCACAACAACGCCATCTGGTCGGGCGGCGGCTGGGTGCACGAGATCGACCCGGAGATCTGGCAGCGCAGCCTGCAGGTGATGCTCACCGCCGTCTTCTACGGCTGCAAGGCGGCGATTCCGGCGCTGCTGCGGCGCGGCGGCGGGGCGATCGTCAACACCGCCTCGATCGAGGCCTTCGGCGGCGAGATGATGGCCTCGCCGTACGCCACCGCCAAGGCGGGAGTGGTCAACCTCACCCGCAACGTCGCCATCGAGTACGGCCGCAAGGGCATCCGCGCCAACGCCATCTGTCCGGGCATCGTCGAGACGCCGCTGTACGAGCTCATGCAGCAGTTCGCCGCGCCGCTCGCGCGCGGAGATGGAACAGCTCTCGGCGCTCGGGCGGCTGATCCGGCCCGAGGAGATCGCCAACGTCGTCGCCTTCCTGGTCAGCGACGAGGCGTCGGCGATCACCGGCGCGGCCGTGGTCATCGACGGCGGCCTGACGGCGATGCTGAACCTGTCGGGACACGGGCCGTACGAAGGGTGAGCGGACGGGAGATGGACAAAGGACGAAGGGACGAAGGACGAAAGCGAGTCGGAGCCATCCTTCGTCTTTCGTCCCTTTGTCTTTCGTCCCTCATCCTCACCGCCTGCTCGGCCAAGATTCCCGTCCACGTCGACGCCGCGTCGCGCACCACCCTCGCCGGCTATCGCACCTACGCCTGGACGGCACCGCCGCCGGACAAGAAGTCCGCTTCCCACGACCCGGCGCTGCAGGTGTTCGACTGGCACCTGCAGACGACGGCCGAGAGCGCCCTCGCCGGCAAGGGCTACATCCGCAGCGACAACGCGCCGGACATGCTCGTCGTGCTGCGCACCGACGTCGATGAAAAGTATTCGGAGACGATCGGCGACTACATGCGGTACCAGGACGCCGGCGGCACGCAGCCGTTGTTCAACGCCTTCTCGCTGGGCTACGAGGAGGCCACGATCACCATCGAGGCGTACGACGCCGCCAGCCGGGTGCTGCTCTGGCGCGGCCGCACGGCGGTGGCGATGGACGCGCCGCACCGCGATCGGCGGGCGGTCGACAGCGTCCGCGAGCTGCTCAAGAGCTTTCCGAATCAGCAGGGGTAAGAGACCGATGACGATCAACCTGGGAGAAGCCTGGGAGGCGGTCGCCGACCAGATCGGCGACGAGATCGGCCTGCGCCACGGCGCGCAGGCCGAGACCTTCGGCCAGTTCGAGCAACGCGCCGCGCGCCTGGCCGGCGCGCTGCAGGCGCACGGCGTCGGGCACGAGACCAAGGTGGCGCTGTATCTGTACAACGCCAACGAGTACCTCGAGGCCTGCCTGGCGGCGTTCAAGCTGCGCGCCGTGCCGGTGAACGTGAACTACCGCTACCTCGCCGACGAGCTGCACTACCTGCTCGACAACGCCGACGCCGAGGTGCTGGTCTACCACGGCGCCCTCGCCGCGCGCGTGCAGGCGGTGCGCGAGCGGCTGCCGCAGCTGCGGCTGCTGGTCCAGGTCACCACCAACGACGAGGACCGCGTGCCGCTGCTGGACGGCGCGCACGACTTCGAGACGCTGCTCGCCGCGCACGCGCCGGCGCCGCGCATCGAGCGCTCGCCCGACGATCTGGTCTTTCTCTACACCGGCGGCACCACCGGCCTGCCGAAGGGCGTCATGTGGCGGCACCGCGATCTCTTCCGCGTCTTCTCGCAGGGCTACCAGGCGATCGGCGAGGTGCCCGCCACCGCCGCCGAGGCCGGCGTGCTGGCGAAGCGGATGCGCGAGGCGGGCGTCTCCGGTCCCTGCCTGGCGGCGGCGCCGCTGATGCACGGCATGGCCTGGTTCACGTCGATGGGCCGGCTGATGGTCGGCTCGACGGTGATCAGCCTCGCCCAGCGCTCCTTCGACGCGCACGAGCTGTGGAGCCTGGTGCAGGAACATCGCGTCGCCATGTGCGTCATCGTCGGCGACGCCTTCGCCCGCCCGATGGTGCGGGCGCTCGAGGAGGCCGAGGCGGCGGGCCGACCGTACGACATCTCGTCGCTGATGGTGGTGGTGTCGGGCGGCGTGATGTGGACGCCGCCGTTCAAGCAGGCCTTCCTCGACCGCGGCGTGCCGATGCTCATCGACGGCCTCGGCTCCAGCGAGGCCACCGGCATCGGCATGATGATCTCCACCGCCGGCGCCGAGCTCGAGACCGCCAAGTTCCAGCTCAATCCCACCACCCGCGTCTTCACCGAGGACGGCCGCGCGGTCGAGCCCGGCAGCGGCGAGATCGGCCTGCTGGCGGTCGCCGCCGACAGCGGCATCCCGCTCGGCTACTACAAGGACGAGGCCAAGACGGCGAGCACGTTCAAGGAGATCGGCGGGCCATCCCTCGATGTGCGGAACCACTCCAATGTTGCGGGCAACGGTGAAATGGGGGAAGAGTCCGACTTCCTGGATGACGTATCCGATCATGCGGCGCAGGCGGATTACGTCCCATTCGTCAAGGGGCGGCCGTCCACGTAGATCGCGCCCGAGCTCTGCGTGAGCAGGCGATTGATCAGCTTCAGCGTGGTGGTCTTGCCGGAGCCACTGCGTCCCAGCAGCACCAGGGTTTCGCCGCGCTGCACTTCCAGATTGAGATCGCGAAGCAGAGTGGTGCCGTCTTTCAGGCGGTAGCCGACGTTGCGGAACTGGATGGCCGGACCGGCGTTGGGAGAGTGGTTCATGCGGTGCTTTCCATCGTATTACCACGGTGAGGGCGAGACGCCCTCACGACAGCCGGCGAGCCTGCCCTGAGCGCAGTCGAAGGGCCGGCGCTACGGTGCTACGACACTTCGTATGCTTTTTCTGGCAGACCGGTGATGCGAATGCCGGAGTGGCCTTTGTGACGAATGTTGAGGCCGATCAGGAGCGCGGTGATCTGTTCCAGGATGCGCGCGTTCTCCAGCTTGCCGCCGTCAATGGCGCGCACGCCGGGAATTTTTGCCGCCAGCGTTCTTACCGTCGTCGAGGCGTCGGCATCGTCGCTGCAGACAATGACGTCGCAGTCAACGGGAGCATCGCCATTCAGGACCTCCGCGGACGTGTTATGGAATGCGGCCACCACTGACACTCCTGGAGGCACGAGTTCGGCGGTTTGCTGTGCCGCGGAGCCTTCCCAGATGCCGAGAGTGCGGGTGGCGCGGCCACCCACGCTGGCGGCCAGTGGCACGGTGGCATCAACCACGATGCTGCCCTCTGGGATCGCCGGCTTGATTTGCTTGAGCAGGGCGCAGTGGCCCTCGAACGGGATGGTCAGCACCAGAAGGTCGGCGGCGGCGCAGGCGGTGCTGTTTTCTTCGCCGGAAATTTTTGCCTTGCTGCCGACTGCGGCGCGGATTTTCGCTGCAGCTTCGCGAGCACGCGCAGCATCCCGCGATCCGATGATCACGGTCTCGCCCGCGCGGACCCAGCGCAGTGCAAGTCCAAAGCCCTCCGGGCCGGTTCCGCCGAGGACAGCGATGACGCCGGGCATGATTACGCTGACTCCATCAGGCAAACTCCGGTTCGAGTGCTTCCTCGATCGCGACCTGGTCAGGCGGCAGCCTGAGGCTGATCCTGGTATAGCCGGTGTTGCGCTCGGCAGGGATGCGTCCGGTCTCGAGAATCAGCGACTGGAATTCCTCGCCGCTGGTGTATTGTCCCGCCGTTGCGCCGGCCTCGCGCGAGATGTTTTCTTCCATCAATGTTCCACCGTAGTCATTGGCGCCGGCATGCAGGCAGAGCTGCGACAGGCGCCGGTTCAGCTTGACCCACGACACCTGAATATTGTTGATGGCGCCCAGCCAGCATGACGCGCGCCAGGGCGTGAATCTTGAGGTGCTCGGCCAGGGTCGGGCCGGGCCGGGCAATTCCCTGATGAAACAGCAGCGTGTTCTGATGCACGAAGCCGAGCGGAACGAACTCGGTGAAGCCGCCGGTCTGCTGCTGGATGTCGCGAAGAAGCTCAAGCTGGTTGACCCAGTGCATCGGGAGTTTCGACGTGCCCGTACATCAGCGTGGATGTGCTGCGAATGCCGCACTGGTGGGCGGTGCGGATCACTTGTTTCCATTGTTCGGTGGAGAGTTTGTTGCGGGAAAGCACGAAGCGCACGTCGTCATCGAGAATTTCAGCGGCGGTTCCTGGAAGAGTGTCGAGGCCGTTGTCGCGCAGCATCTTCAGGTAATCGGGCAGCGGCATGCCGGTGAGTTCTACGCCGTACACGATCTCCATGGGCGAGAAGGCGTGAATGTGCATGTCGGGCACGGCAGCTTTGATCGCGCGCAGGATGTCGCGGTAGTAGAACGGAGGCAATCCGTGGGGCAGCCCGCCCTGGATGCAGACTTCGGTTGCGCCCAGCGCCCGGGCTTCGACGGCTTTCTGCGCCATGGTCTCGAGGCTGTGAAAGTAGCTGTCTTCCTCGCGCGGGCCGCGGCTGAAGGCGCAGAACTTGCACCCGACAAAACAGACGTTCGTAAAATTAATGTTGCGATTGACCACGTAGGTGACGATATTTCCCACCAGATCGCGGCGCAGCATGTCGGCCGCCACCAGCAAGCCGAGAAGGTCGTCGCCTTCGGCGTGGGCGAGAAGCAGGCATTGCTCGCGAGAAAGGACGCTGCCGTCCTGCGACGCCAGAACCTGATCGAGTGCGTTGCGCGCCTCCGAGGACATGCTCTCGGCCACGGCCGTCCATTCGAGAGCCGGAAACATCTCGAGTTCAGAATCGGTTAGGACTCGGATCACGGCTCCTCCTCGGAAAACACGGCTCAGCGAAACAGGTCACTCGCCGGCGGGACGAATCAGGTCACGCGCGCTGCCCCGACCGGGACGATAAGCGAACCCTCGAATGATACACGCCGGGGTACGAGCTAGCTTGCCGCAGACCAGGCCCGCGGCGCAAGCCAGCTGGTCGGCGTCCGCTTCAATACTAGCCTGCAGTTTGTATCCGTGCGAGTCAGGCTGGCCTCGATAATCGTGAAGGGCCTGCATGCCAGCCACCCCAATGGCAACTTCGGTCAGGCCTTCGCGCCAGGGCCGGCCGAAAGTATCTGTGATGATCACCGGGATGGAAAGGTGCAGCGTCTTTTTCAGCTCGCGATGAATTCGCGCGGCGGATCGGTCGGGATCGTTCGGCAAAAGGAGCGCGTGGCGTCCTCCGTCAACGTTGGAGACGTCCACCGCGCTATTGGCGCAGATCAGGCCGTGGCGAGTCTCCGTGATCAGGACGCCGCGCGTGCGCCGCACGATTCGGCGGGTCTGCCGGACGGCCAATTCGATGACGCGCGCATCGAGGTGATAGCGTTCGGCCCAGCGGCGTGAAGCGGCGGAGGGCCTTATCTTTTCCAGGTCAACCAGTTGGCCTTCCGCCTTGGAAACAATCTTGTGTTTGATGACCAGGATGTCGCCCGGGCGCAGTTCGTGATGCTTCAGAGCGCGGAGGAGCAGGCTGGTGAGAGAATCGCCGGGTTTGACCTCGTCTTTACGGGGAGCGGGATGATGCGGAGTTCGGGGACCGCGGGAAGCAATGCTTTCTTTCGCCCCAGCGGGGCTGTCTTGGGTTGCGAGGCTGACGCCTTACTCATTCGCCGCCACGGGAGGACTCGTCCAGTTGCCATTGCCGCACCAGGCGCTGGGCATGAGTTTCGCCGGGAGCGGCGGCGAGCGCGCGCAGATCGGATGGGTTGTCGATGTCGAGTGCGATGCCGGGCAGGGAAAGCACGACGCATGGTTTTCCCGTGGCCAGCGCGGCGGCGTGGTGAGGCGCAAAGCTGTCGTTTCCGAAGCGCGCGGGAAACAGTCCGGCGGGGCGTCGCCAGATCGCGTTTGTGCCGCGTCCGTCGGCTGCGCGCACCAGGACGGAGCCTTCGGCGGGTGCGGATTGCAGGATCTTCTCCAGCTCCCAACTCTGGATGAGCGGAATATCACCGGGAATCACCAGCGTGCTGTCCACGCCCTGGGCTTCGCAGTAGCTGGTCGCCATTTCGATGGCGTCGGTCTGGCTCCGGTTGGTGTCGTCGGGAATCACGGAAAAATGAAATTGATGGGCCAGTTGAAGCGCAAAGGGATCGCTGGTCACGATGGCCGACCTCAGGGCGATCTGTCCACGTGCCCAGGGTCTCGAGCACGTCGAACAGCATGGCTTGCGCCAGTTCGGTGCGGGTGGGTTGATCGAACAGCGCGGCGAGGCGTTGTTTGGCGCCCGAGAGATTTTTGACCGGGACCAGAATCATGACAGGTCCGAGCCCGCGTGGGCGGCGCTTTCGTTTGACGCCGGAGACTCGACCTGGGAGAGGATTTCACGGGCGAGGTTAATCTTTTCGTCGGCTGTCCCCATGATCGTGTTGGCGCAGTGGACCCGAAGCGTGGGCCTTCTTAGTTCCTCGGCTGCCTTGGCATCACGGCGGTCAACCACCAGGAGGTCGAGAAATTCGTGGTAAGCCTGGGCCACGCCTGCGATGGAAACTGGCAGACCCTGCGCGGCCATCAGAATGCCGGCTGGTCCCGAGATCGCGGTGTTGCCGATAATCGGACTCACGGCCGCCACCAGGGCGGGAGTCTGCTTGAGCGCTTCCGTGATGCCGGGCACGGCCAGGATCGGTCCAATGCTGGTGACCGGGTTGCTCGGCGCCAGCAGGACCACGGAAGCCGACATGATGGCATCGATCACTCCCGGGGCGGGTTGGGCTTTTTCAATGCCCGCGAAGCGAATCGAGTTGACCGGGTCCTGATACCAGCGCTGCACGAAATATTCTTCGAAGCTGAGCTCGCCGATGGGCGTATCCACGCGGGTTTCCACACGGTCGTTGCTCATGGGCAGGATGCGGGCCTGCACTCCCATTTTGGCTGCGATTTCCGCGGACACTTCAGACAGCGTCTTGCCCTGCTTGAGCAATTTCGTGCGCAGCAGGTGGACGGCAAGATCGCGGTCGCCGGTGTGAAACCAGATGGGCTCTCCCAGGTCGCCCATGGCTTGCAGGCAAAAAAACGTGTCGCCCTTGACGCCCCAGCCGCGTTCCTTGCTCAGCAGTCCGGCCAGCACATAGGTGATGGAATCGAGGTCGGGCGAAACGTACAGTCCCCACCATTCCAGATCGTCTCCGGTGTTCACGATGATGGTGAGGTCCTTGGCTGGAACAACCTGGCGCAGGCCATCCACAAACTTTGCGCCGCCCGTCCCGCCAGTGAGTACGACGATCATGCCGCTCTTTCCCTCCCTGCGTAGCCTTCGCGATCGGCGGCTGCCTGAACTTTTTCGCGACAGCAAGCCGGGCCGCGACGTAAGCGATGTCAGGAATTCAGGATAAACCGGCAGCCGCTGGCGCAAAATGTATCCTCTTGATTCCGTGCGGGCCTTGAGTTGCTCCAGGTGCGGCCAGGGTCTTTCCGGATTGATGAAGTCAGGGGTCAATGGAGAAACGCCGCCCCAGTCGTTGATGCCGGCATCGAGCAGTTCGTCGTAATAAGGCGCGGAAAGATTCGGCGGCGCCTGAAGATTGACCTCCGGCATGAGCAGCCTCGCCACCGCGATGGTTCGCAACATCTCGCCCCGCGTCGGTTCCGGCCAGTCGCGCATCGGAATCTCCGGCTTGACCCGGAAATTCTGCACGATCACTTCCTGGATGTGGCCGTAGCGGCGATGCATCTCGCGGATGGCGAGCAGCGTGTCCACGCGGTCTTCAGGAGTTTCGCCGATTCCGATCAGCAGACCCGTGGTGAAAGGCACCGACTGTTTGCCCGCTTCTTCAATGGTGCGCAAGCGTTTTGCCGGGAACCTTGTCGGGCGCGTTGTCATGCGCGGCGCCGGGCGAGAGCAGGGCAGTGTTCGTCGTCTCCAGCATCAGGCCCATGCTGGGCGAAACCGCTGCCAGGCGGGTGATCCACTCGGCGCTCAGCAGCCCGGGGTTGGGATGCGGCAGCAGAGTCGTCTCGCGCAGCACCCGTTCGCACATGGCCTCGAGATAATGCAGAGTCGAGTTGTAACCCAGGTGGCGCAGGGTCGCACGCATTTCAGGGAAAATCAGCTCGGGCTTGTCGCCCAGGCTGAACAGGGCTTCCGTGCATCCCATCTTTTCGCCGGCGTGCGCGACTTCCATGACCTGGTCCGGGGTCATGGTGTGCGCGCCGGGTTCGCCCGGGTCGCGGCGGAAAGTACAGTAGCCGCAGTAGTCGCGGCACAGGTTCGTCAGGGGGATGAAGACTTTGCGCGAATAGGTGATCACGCCGGGCTTGAATCGTTGCTTCAGTTCGAGGGCGGCGGCGAGGAGAGCGGGAAGTTCATCATCGGGACAGCGCAGCAGCAGGCACGCTCCCTCGCGCGAGAGCGGCAGCCCGTCACGCTACTTCGTCGAGATAAGCGGTGAGCGAATTTTCCTGCACCCGCATGTCTTCTTGCGCTCCCCGGCCCGGAAAGATGGGCCTCGACAGATGAACAACCAGAATGATACATGAGAGCGATTCGGAACGCCGCGCGGTCCACCAGTTGGTCTCCAGCCAGGGTTGAATTGTCCAACTCCACGCGTTTAGTGGTAAAACTCTTAGGGCGGAACCGGCAATTGTGCGGCTCGCCGGAAACGTTTACGAAACATCAGGGCTCCAGCCTGCACATGGCCGTCACTCAAACCGAGTTCCGCAGCGCGCTCGGCAGTTTTGCCACCGGCGTGACTGTGATCACGGTGGACTACGAGGGCGAAGTTCACGGTATGACCGCCAACGCTTTCAGTTCGGTGTCGCTCGATCCGCCGCTGGTGCTGGTTTGCGTTGACCATCGCGCCCGCACCCACGCTCACCTCCATGCCCGGAAGCGGTTTGGGGTAAACGTGCTGGCCCAGGACCAGCAGAACATCTCCGAATACTACGCCCGCCCGGCCCAGGACCATCGCCATGCCGAACAGGAAGCAGGAGCACATTTTGATCGCACGGCGCACGGCACTCCGGTGCTCAACGGCGCCCTGGCCTATCTCGAGTGCCGGCTGCATAGCGCCCAGGATGCGGGCGACCACACGATCTTTATCGCTGAAGTCGAGGAAGTCGTGGTGCGCGGAGGCGATCCGTTGCTCTATCACCGCGGGGAATATCGCACCATCGGAGGCTCTCGGGCTTAGTCGTCCCTGGCGAACCAGGCAGGTTCTCGTGTGACGCGGGCGCCCTCGCCCGCGTTTTGCAGGCGGCGGGCGAGACGCCGCGCTACGACAAGGCCAGCGGGATTGCTTCGGCGCTACGAAGGCCTGTTAGGCAGGATTCCGGGTCGTGGGTGTCTGGAGACGACGAACCACGAAGGGCCGCAAGGCTACACGAGGGAAACCCTGAAAAGCAAAAGCCTTCGTGTACTTCGTGTCCTTCGTGGTTTATGCATTGCCATGTCTAATCGTTGCCAGAATTCCGAACCGGTGCCGCCTGATTGCTCACGACCGAGCCGGGACGCATCCTTGTAAGCTAAGATAAGTCGCTCAAAATTCCAGAACTTATTCCGGACGGAGGCCCCATGGCGAATCGAAGGCAGTTCATGCGCACGCTCTCCGGCGTGGCGGCGCTCAGCATCACCACCGATGTGAGCAAGCTGGGTCGAATGCACTTTCTCCGCATGGCTACCGCCATGCCGGACGCCGGCGCGCACGACCGCCTCGAACCGGACTGGTACCGGCGCAAAATTGTTCAGGTGCAACAGAAGATGAAAGAGCGCAAGCTCAACGCGCTGCTTCTTCTGGACGCGACCAACATCATTTACACCGTGGGATATTTTCACCTCTCGACCGAGCGCCCTCTGGCGGCGCTGATTCCAGAATCAGGCGACCCGGTGATGTTCGTTCCCGGGCTGGAGGTTGACCAGGTCAAGACCTGGTGGGTGAAGGACTACGAGTCTTACTTCGACTTTCCCGGCCCGGTGAACCGGGTGCGCTGGATCTTCGAGCGCGTGGCCAAGCGCGGATTCGACCGGGCGCGCATCGGCATCGAGGAGCCGCGGCCCAGCCGGCTGCATCAAATAAGCCTGGGCGCTCCCAAGGCCAAAATTGTGGTGGCCGGAGACCTGGTCGATGACCTTCGCCTGGTCAAGGACGACGACGAAGTTCGCATCATGCGCCGGGCCATGACTTACGCCGATTTCAAAGTCCAGGCCGGCCGCGAGTTCGTGCAACACAACGGCAGCGTGACCGAGGACGAGATCCTGAAGGTGACGGCCGACGCAGTCGCCGACCGGATGTCGAAGGAACTGCGCGATGTGGTCGGCGTCGGCATCGATCCTCCCTTCGGAGGTCTGGTGCCCTTCGGCAAACGTTCGGCGTTTCCTCACGCCGTCCCGAGCAAAGACCGGCTGAAAACTGGAGACGCCTTGATCCTCAGTTTCGGCGCGCAGGTGGGAGGATACAACGTCGAGTGCGAACGCTCGTTCTGCGTGGGCAAACCGACCGACTACGCGAAGCGCCTGTTCGAGGCCATGCTCGCGGCCCATGACATCGGCGTTGAAAATTTGAAGGAAGGCGCAGTAGCGGAAGAAGTGGACCAGAAGAGTCTGGACCAGATCCGCAAAGCGGGCTTTGAGAAGTTTCTGAAACATCGCACCGGGCACGGTATTGGCCTCGAAGGCCACGAAGCGCCGTGGATCGCCGAGGGCGACAAGACTGTCCTGCAGCAGGGCATGGCTTTCAGTTGCGAGCCCGGAGTTTACGATCCGGATTGGGGCGGCTTTCGGCACTCCGATACGGTCATCGTCCGGAAAGACAAGGGCGAAGTGCTGAACACGCTATCCCACCCGCCTGGAGGACATGGTCATCGAGATTTGAGCAGGTCTGTGCAGGATCAACATCAGACCGATTCGGAGAAACGCAAATGGCAGAGAAAATTGAGAAGCCGGAAGCAGAGTGGCAAAAGCAGCTATCGCCCGAGCAGTACTACGTGACCCGCAAAGCGGGAACTGAGCCGGCATTCAGCGGCAAGTACTGGAAGACCAAAGATGCGGGCACTTATACCTGTGTCTGCTGCGGACAACCGCTGTTCAGCTCAGACACCAAGTTCGAGTCCGGCACTGGCTGGCCCAGCTTTTTTAAGCCGGTGGACGAAGCGGCGGTGGTAAACCACACCGACAAAACTTACGGCATGGTTCGCACCGAGACCCGTTGCGCGCGCTGCGATGCCCACCTGGGGCATGTCTTCGAAGACGGCCCGGCGCCCACCGGCCTGCGCTACTGTATGAATTCCGCAGCTCTGGATTTGAAGCCGGAAGAAAAGAAATAAGCAGGTAAAGAGTGTGGGGCGGGCGCCCTCGCCCGCCGCCTTTGACTTTGCTTTTGACTTTGACTTGTGGTTTTTCAAACAACGAAAGTCAAAAGCGTCGGACAAGAGTGTCCGACCCACACCCGTGAACTAAACGCCGGCCGCCGCGGCCGCCGCTCGGGGCTGCTCGCTCGCGGCGGGCTTGCTCTCCGCTTGCGCCTGCTTCTGGGCCTGAGACTTGTCCTGCTTGTGCTCGACCGCGCGCACCTGCACGCTGCCCTTCAGAATGGCTCCGTCCTCAACGCTGATGCGCTGGGTGATGACGTCACCGGTCAGCGCGCCTTCGCTGCGGATGTCCAGGCGGTCGGTGCACTGAATGTTGCCCTGCACCTTGCCCAGGATCACGACTTCGCGGGCCGTGATGTTGGCGGCGACGCTGCCGTTGCGTCCCACGGTGATGCGGTGATCGGCAAAATTGACGGTGCCCTCAATTCGCCCATCGATGTAGAGCGATTCGGTTCCGCTGACTTCGCCCTTGATGACCACGGAACGGCCGATCGTAGCCTGTTCCACGGGCACGCTGACGCTTTTGCTGGGGCTGAAGGATGGGTTCGAGGGTAACTGCGATTTTTGAGAATCTGATGGCTGCAGCATCGGTTGCGGCGCTCCTTATCGTGTTCCGCGCGGCGCGCACCAGGGGCGTTACCGCATGCGGCGAGTCTGCTTATCTGCTTATCTATGGCCGATTGGCCAAGCTGAATATCGCACGGGAGCAGGCAACAGGGCAGGTTACGGAAGAACGGTGTACGGGTTCGAAAATCAGGTAACCGGAAAAGGACGGGGCGCGCCAGCCCCGGCAAAATACTATGCCTGAAGGGCTTGGCCCAACTCTTCCCACTCCGCCAGCCGGCTCTGCAAAGCTGCGCGGCTTTTCCCCAGTTCCTGCGTAACCCGCTGTGTCTCCTCGGCGCTGACGAAGGTCTGCAGGGCTGCTTCGCACTCGGCGATGGCATCTTCCAGGCGGTTGATTTCCGACTCGAGCTCGTGGACGCGATCTTCCATCTGCTTGCGCTTGATGGGGTTCAGGCGCCTGGCCGCGGCATCCTCGGACTTCGCCGGCTGTCCGTTGGCATTGCCATTCGCCGGCTGCGGCATGGGCTGGTGACGTAACCGCTTTCTGCAATGCCGCGGCGCCGCCCTCTTTCCGCCAGCGGTAGTCCTCGTAGTTGCCGGGATAGACTTCGACCCGTCCATCCCCGACCTCCAGGACTCGCGTGGCCAGCTTGTCGATGAAATAGCGGTCGTGCGAGACAAAGACCACGGTGCCGTTGTAGTCAGTCAGCGCCTTCAGCAGAACGTCTTTGGCACGCATGTCGAGATGGTTGGTGGGTTCGTCGAGGAGCAGAAAATTTGCCGGATGCAGCAGCATGCGCAGCAGAGCGTAGCGGTTGCGTTCGCCGCCCGAGAGCACGCCGATGCGCTTGAAAACGTCGTCGGCGGAGAACAGGAAGCATCCCAGAAGGCTGCGCAACTCGGTCTGGGTGGAGCGGGGAGACATCTCGCCCAGATCGTCGAGGATGCGCGCATCGGGATCGAGTTCCTTGTACTGGTCCTGCGCGAAGTAATCGGGATCGGCGTTGTGTCCCAGCCGGTACTCGCCCCGGGTCAACGGCTCGGTCTGCGCCAGCAGCTTGATCAGCGTGGATTTCCCGGCGCCGTTCACTCCCACCAGCGCAATCCGGTCGCCGCGCTCGATCATGAAATTGACGTCGCGAAATACCTCCTTATCGCCATAAGACTTCGCCACCCCGATGAACTCGGCCACGATCCGGCCGGCGGGCTTGGGTTGCGGAAAGGAAAAGTGAATCGTCTTCTCTTCCTCCGGCAGTTCGATGCGTTCGATCTTCTCCAGTTCCTTGATCCGGCTCTGCACCTGCTTGGCCTTGGTGGCCTGGTAGCGGAAGCGGTTGATGAAGACTTCCAGTTGCTCGATGCGCTCGCGCTGGTTGCGATAGGCGGCTTCGAGCTGCTCCAGCCGCTCTGTCTTCGCGTTCAGATACTTTGCATAGTTGCCGTGGTAAAGATGAATGCGCTTGTTCCATATCTCGACAATCTTGTTGATGGTCACGTCGAGAAAATAGCGGTCGTGCGAGATCAGCACAAAAGCGTAGGGATAGTTGCCGAGATACTCTTCCAGCCAGTTGCGGGCTTCGAGATCAAGATGGTTGGTGGGTTCGTCCAGCAGCAACAGGTTCGGCTGCTGCAGCAGCAACTTGACCAGCGCGATGCGCATCTGCCAGCCGCCGGAAAACTCTTCGGTCTGCCGGGTCCAGTCTTCCTTGCGAAAACCCAACCCCGCAAGCACGGTGCCGACCTGGGCCTCGATGGCGTAGCCGTCGCGAGTGGTAAATTCGTGCTCGACGCGCTGGTAGCGCTCCGCCACCTGCGCATACTCCGGCGACGCGTGGTCGAGTTCGGACATGCGCCCGGTCAGCTCTTCCATCTCCTCTTCCATGCGTCGCAGATGCGCAAACACCGACATGCACTCGGCGAACACGGTACGTCCGGAGAGCGCCAGGCCATCCTGCGGAAGGTATCCCGCACTGATGCCTTTGGCCCGGCTGACCGATCCATAGTCGAGGCCTTCGGTACCAGCCAGGATCTTCAGCAGCGTGGATTTGCCGGTGCCATTTGCGCCCACCAGGCCCACGCGGTCACGAGGCGTGATCATCCAGTCCGCCCCTTCGAAGAGGAGCTTGTGGCCATAGCGTTTGCCGGCTGAGGAGAGCTGAAGCATTCCTTCAATCGTCTCATGAGAGAGCGATTTTGTAGAAGAACCGCGCTGTCATCCTGAGCGGAGTAGGAAGCCCGTGCGCGGGCTTCCTACGGAGTCGAAGGACCCCTATTGCATGATTGAACTATTCAAAATGAAATGCGGGCTGGGCTCTGGCGGCTCCTTGGGACGGAATAGGGGTGCTTCGGCTCGTCGGCCGCTCAGCACGACAGCTCTCGCTGCGGAGTGTGAGCGCGGGGCGCCCCCGACAGCCGCTGGACGGCGGCGCTACTTTGGAAGGCTAGCTCGCGCCTGCAGCCTGAGCCAGGCCAATCTTCTCCAGCGCCCGATCGACCACCGCCTGCAGTTCGTGCGCGTATTTTACTTCGCGGCCTTTAGCCAGAATTTTCCGGGCTTCCTCAGGGCCGAACCAGGTGGGATTCCGGCTCGCCTCGTGCGGCTCTTCTACCCGCTCCACCTCGAGCAGGAATGCCTTGATTACATACTCCCGCACTCCGGGAGCTTTCCAGAAAACCCCTTTGGAATGGATGTAGAGGCAGAAATGGCGGGAGTCAATGCGACCGCGAACGCCGGCTTCTTCGCGGGCCTCGCGTTCCGCTGCCTGGCCATGGGAGAGGTCAGACTCGGGATCACCCTTTGGAAACGTCCACTTGCCGCCGCCGTTCGTGTTCACCAGCAGGAACTCGATCGACGGGCCGCGCCGCCGGTAGCAGACAGCGGCCACCTGCAGCGGAAGCGCGTGTTGTGGAATCCGGGCCGCTCCCATCTTAGAAGCCTCCGCAGAACTTTCCCACCACAATCCTAATCCAGAAGATATTTCGGTAGTGTTAAAGTGCAACGGAAAAGGTGCAGGCCAGTATTACCAAAGGAGCTACGGGCACTTTTCGAGCTGGGGCACCGTCCCACCCGTGTTTACCGGCGTTTCCAGCAGGCGCATGGTGTCGAGGACAGTCGAGATGACGATTTCATCCCCGACGGCGGTGTTGATCATCATGTGGTAGAGACAGCGGGTGGGCCAATCGGCGCTGAAGTAGTGTTTTACAAATTCGATGCGGTCCCGGTCCACGGTATCGACTAGATCTTCGGCCTCTTTCTCGCTGTGCCCGATCAGCCGCAGGCGCCGCAGCTTTTCTGACCGCGGCGCATAGAGGAAAACGTGGAACACGTCCGGGAGTTCGCGCAGAAAATAGGGAGCGCCCCGTCCCACGATCACGCAGTTTCCGGCCGTGGCCACCCGGGTCATTACTTCCTGTCCGATCGCAACAAAGCGGTCCGTGTCGAAGGGTTCGGTGCCCTTCAGGGGCATGCTGCGTTCGTAGCTGCCCCGCCAGAAGGTCTTGGCCAGGCGGTGAAAGGTGCTGTCCAGGCGCTCGTCGCAGTACATCACGGCGGAGCGGTCAACGCTGGGCTTCGCGGGCGATCTCCTCGGTCAGGGCCTGGTCCCAGAGCTTCCAGCCCAGGCGGCTGGCAATTTCGCGGGCAATTTCCGCAGCGCCGCTACCGAATTCCCGCTCGACCGTGATCACTCGAAACACGGTGCCTCCTCTGCTAAATGGCCTCCCCAGTTCGTCACGGGAAGGGCACGGCTTCAGCCGTGCCATCACGCCCGTTCCTGAGCGGGATTCAGCCCCTGGGGCTGGCTTTTCCGCTGACGCGATAACTTCTGCACGAAAGTGGACAGAAGCCCTCAGCGGCTAAAGCCGCGAGATACGATGTCCTTGTGGCATGGCTGAAGCCGTGCCCTTCCGACCACTCTTCCCCCTCCACAAGCTCACAAAATGGATCGCCTAATGGACTGCCATCTCGCCGCCTGTGGGTGGGCGTTTCATCAGAAAGACCAGCGGAACCATCACTAGAATAGCTACTCCCAGGAGCCAGAAGTTGTCAATGTAGGCCAGCATCCCGGCTTGTCGAAAGACATTGCCCTGCAACAATGCGTAGGCCTTATGCATGGCGTCCGCAGGGGAAAATCCCCGGGCCTCGAGCCCTTGCGCCATGCCCTGAAGCGTGGACTGGACCTGCGGGTTGGCGGGTGAAAGATGGCTCGACATCCGGGCGATGTGATATTGCGACCTGCGGTCGAGCATGGTGGTCACAATCGAGATGCCTACACTCCCTCCGATGTTGCGGGCCAGGTTCATCAGCCCCGAGGCCGCATTGTTTTTCTCCTTGGGCAGGAACGCGTATGCCGCAGTGTTGATGGGAATGAACAGGAAGGCCAGGCCCATGGTCTGGATCATCCGGGCGTACACCACGGTCCGGAAATCAACTCCCAGCGTGAAGTTGGTCATGTGAAACAGAGAAAAGGAGAGCACCACCAGCCCGTACACCATCAGTTTGCGGGCATCGTAAGCGGGAGAGCAGAAAGCCCACGAGCGGCATCAGCAGCATCAGGCTGAAGCCGCCCGGCAAGAGCGCCAGTCCGGCCTGTTCGGCGGTGTAGCCCAGCAGCGTCTGCATGAAGAGCGGGAGCAGCACGGTGCTGCCCAGAAGGGCAAATCCCAGCATGAACATCAGGAGATTGGAAGCCGCGAAGGTTCGGTTGGTGAACAGGTGCAGGTCGATGACCGGGTCCTTGCGCGTCCACTCCCAGTAGATGAGAAACAGCAGGGAAGCCGCCGCGATGACCGCGAGTACCACGATGAAATGTGATTCGAACCAGTCTTCGCGCTGGCCTTTATCCAGGACAATCTGCAGCGTGCCCAGGCCCAGGGTCACCAGACCGAGCCCGATGTAATCGATTTTCGTTTCCGAAAGCTTCTTGCGCTGCATGTAGGGCGGGTCCTGGATGAGGCGCGAGGTCAATACCAGGGAAAGAATGCCGACCGGAATATTCAGAAAGAAGATCCAGCGCCAGGTGAAGTTGTCGGTGATCCAGCCGCCCAGCGTGGGGCCGATGGCCGGCGCCAGCACGACCGCGAGGCCATATACCGCGAAGGCCATGCCGCGCTTCGCGGGAGGAAACGTGTCCGCCAGAATGGCCTGTTCGCTGGGCTGCAGGCCGCCGCCCCCCACGCCCTGCAGGATGCGGAAGAAAATCAGCATGCCCAGGTTCGGCGCCAGCCCGCACAGGAAAGAACTGATGGTGAAGATGGCCACGCAGCTCATGTAGAAACGCTTGCGCCCAATGATGGAAGAAATCCAGCCGCTCAGCGGCAGGACGATGGCGTTTGAAACCAGGTAGGAAGTCAGCACCCATGTGCTTTCGTCGGTGCCGGCGGAAAGGTTGCCGGCGATGTGCGGAAGCGCTACGTTGGCGATGCTGGTGTCCAGCACCTCCATGAACGTGGCCAGCGTGACCGCCAGCGCGATGACCCAGGGATTGATGGCCGGACGCGGCAAGGCCGAGCCGTCCGCGGTCAGAGCGGCCGAACTCAT
This sequence comes from Terriglobia bacterium, assembly GCA_963801595.1. Classification (GTDB taxonomy): domain Bacteria; phylum Acidobacteriota; class Terriglobia; order Terriglobales; family Acidobacteriaceae; genus JAIQFF01. The sequence goes on from CAWDFW010000020.1 coordinate 27,638, forward strand.
CTGACCCTGCTCATCTGGGCATTCCTCATCTCACCCAGACCTTGGGCTCGACCGACATTCCCGGCCGCAGAATATGTTCCTTGGTTTCTCCCGCATCAAACGTGATCTTCACCGGGATGCGCTGTACCACCTTTACGTAGTTGCCGGTGGCATTTTCCGGGGGAAGCAGGCTGAACAGCGCCCCGCTGGCTCCCGCGATGCTTTGCACGTGTCCGTTGTACTTCTTTCCGTAAGCGTCCACCGAAATGGTCGCCCGTTGTCCGGGCCGCATGTAGCGAAGCTGGTCTTCCTTGAAGTTGGCGGTCACCCAGATGTCGTCCAGGTTGATGATCTTCATCAGTTCCTGGCCGATCTGGACATTCTGGCCGACTTCGACCGACCGGTTGCTGACGATTCCGCTGACCGGAGCGACCAGCCGCGTGTACTGCAGGTTCAGGTTGGCCTGGTCCAACTCGGCCTTCTTCTGCTGGGCCTGGGCCACGGCGGCCTGGGCGCGCGCGCGAATCGCGGACATCTGTTGTGGCGCGGTCCCGGCAGAACGCAGATTGGCTTCGGCTTGCTCGCGCTTGGCTTGGGCCTGCGACACCATCTGCTCGGCGGCAACGGCGGACGCCCGGGCCGCGGCAACTCCCGCGGCGCTGGAGCGCGCCGCGGCGACGGCCTGGTCATACTGCTGGTGGGAAATTTCCTGCTTGTCCACCAGCTGTTTGTAGCGGCCGACATCGTTCTGCGCCTTGATGTCATTGGCGATGGCCTGCTCCAACTGGGCCCGCGCCGCCTCCAGTTGCTGGCGCGCCACGGAAACCCCCGCCCGCGCGCCCTCTACATCCGCCTGAGACGCCGACAACTGGCTGTCGGTATTCACCGATGTGATCGGAACGTTTGCCTGCAGTGATTCCGCCGTGGCCTCGGCATCGCGGTAGGCCGCACTGGCCTTCGCCACCGCCACCTGGTAGTCCCTGGGATCGATCTCCACCAGCGGCGTGCCCGCTTCCACAAACTGGTTGTCGTTGACCAGAAGCTTGATGACGTGTCCGGACACGCGGGTGCTGATGGCGTTCAGGTGGCCGTCGATCTGCGCGTCGTCAGTGGACTCGTAGCTGCCCAGGTAGCGCCACAGAAAGAAGCCGGCCACCAGCAGCACAATTCCGCCCACGATCAGGGCCAGGCGAAAGCGGGGATTGCGCGAGGCTTGCTTCCAGCGGAGGTCCTTCTCCGAAGCCGGCAAGGGAGGATGTTCCCGGGTTTCAACTGCAGGCGTGTCATGCACGGTCGTCGTTGTCGTTTGTTCCATATCACTTGCCACTCAGATATTGCCTTACGCCCTGCTCGGCGTATCCCATGGCGCGGACCAGTTCGATCTTGGCCAGGTTGTGAGCGTACAGGCTTGAAATATAGCTTTCATGGGCCGCGGCGACCGTCTGCTGTGCCTGGACCACCTCCAGGTTGTCGGTTACCCCGGCGGAAAATCGGTCGCGGGCCTGGAGTCAGCGTCTGCTCTGCCAAATCGACTGAACTGCGCGCGACTTCCACCTGTTCGTCGGCGGCCGCAATGTCCAGCAGGGCGGTGCGCACCTCATATTCAATCTGGCCGCGCAAATTGTCCAATTGGGCGCGCGCCTGGCGCAGGGTGGCATCGGCCTGCAGCACGTCGGCGTGGGCTTTGCCTCCCTGAAAGATGGGGATGTTCAGCCGCCCGCTGACGCTGTATGTTCCGTGCGAGTTCCCGAAGTTGATTCCCAGGTCGCCATAGTCGGCCAGCAAATCCAGCGTGGGATAGTGCTCCGCGGTGGCCCCTTTGCGATAGTGTTCCGCGGCGCGGACCTGTTGCACGGCTGCCAGGTAGTCCGAGCGGGAAGCATACGCGCGCTGCAGGCTGGCTTCAATTCCGGCCGTGGCCAGGCGGTCATACGGAGCCTTCGAGGTCAGCGCGATTTCCTGTCCGGTCGGCAGTCCGATGGCGCGCACCAGGGCCAGCTTCTGCTTGGCATACTGGTTGCGCGCCACGATCAGCTGTTGCTGCCGGTTCTGGAATTCCACCCGGGCCCTGAGCGTGTCGATGGCGGGGCTGAGGCCCGCGTTCTGCTGGTCGGTGGCCTTGCCGTACAGCGCCTGCGCGGTTTCCAATTGCGCTTCGGCGGTTTCCACCCGCGCTGCGCCGGAGAGTGCCTGCAGATAGGCATTGCCGGTTGCCAGCACCACCAGCTCGCGGGCATCGTTGTAGCTGAATTGCGCGGCCCGCTCGTTTTCCGCCGCTCCGCGCTCGCCGGTTGAGTGCTTTAAGGTTCAGGATCGACTGGGTAAGGTACACCCGCGCGTCGGTAAATCCGTACGGCCCCACCACGGTGGGAAATCCGGGGAAGCGCAGCCCCCGGGCCGCCAGGTTGTCCTGCGCCACATTTACGCTGACCGCGCCGCTAACGTTGGGCAGCAGCTCGCTCAGTTCCTTCCATTTCTCTCCCCGGGCGGCGATGGAGTTGTAACTCTGCAGCAGCACTCCGAGGTTATTCTTCAGGCCGAGGTCAATCGCATCCTGGAAAGTAAGCGAAATGACTTCCGGCTTGGGGGATCCCTGGGCGACGCTGCCGCCGAACGGGTTCTGGTTTGAGGGGGCCGTGATTTTTATGGACGCTGCGGGTGTGGAGTCCTGTGCCGTGCTCGGATATCCGCTGCCGACCTGCCCCCGTGCTTGTCCCGACCACAACACGAACAAACAGAGAACGGCAGCGGTCGAAACGGTAATTCCATTTACTGGTGAACAGCTGTGAGGCTTCAGGTCTTCCATATCCTGAGAGACGGAACATAACCAGGGCGATAGGTTATCTTGATTCCCGGTGCCGCATTATAGATGCAAACGATTGCCGGCAGGGACTCGGCGGCTCCGATTTTTGACGATTGCCGGGCTGGCTGGCGGTCCGATTACAAAACTTTTCACTTTCTCCCGGGCAGCCCGTTGCATCTAAAGTGCATATCGCTCCCGGAGGGTCACTTGAGAAAGCTCAGTTTACTCGCAGTTCTGGTTGTCCCTTTCCTCATAATCGGCTCGGTTCATGCGCAGCAGTTCGATGTCGCATTTGGCGTGGGCACGCTCACCGCGCCTTCGGCATCGAGCGCCTCGGGAAATCACAACCCGGTGTCTCTGACCGGCGGAGCCTACCCGGTCTTCAGCGCGGACCTGCTTTTGAAAGGAGCCGCTGGGAGTCAGCGGCGAACTGGCCTGGAGGGGCAGTCAGAATCTTTATGCCGGCTTCCAACCCTACCGTCCCCTTTTCTATGACTTTAACGGGATCTACGCTCCCAAGCTGGGCACGCACGCGGCGGCTGAAGTGATGGCCGGCATCGGATGGGAGAGCCTGCGCTTCTACACGGGAACGATCAATTGTGGCGCCATCAGTTGCACCGACTTCGTCAGCAGCAATCACTTCATGGGTCACATCGGCGGCGGCTTCCGCTACTACTTTCACGGCCATTTCTTTGTGCGCCCGGAAGCTCACCTTTACATGATTCACAACAATCAGGAATTCAGTTCTCCCTACGCGACCCGATTTGGGGTGTCGCTGGGCTACACCTTTGCGCCTGGATTCTGAGGCGTGGCGTTCCTGGACAGGCCGGCGTGAATTTGCAGCCCGATGCGGCCCTCTTAGCAGTTGAGGTCGGATCTTCGCCCACGAAGCATTTGCGGCTAAGGTCCATGATTCGGTCGAGATCGGCAGGACGCAATGGTTTCCGAAGAGTTCGCAAAGCTACAAATCGCGCCCTTCGGGCTGGTCTGACGGATTTCGGACACTGACCCGCCAAGCCTGAGCTTACTTGATGGAAATCCCAGGAGCTCCGGGTTAGGATTGCTATTGCCAGTACTCGCCATGGTCCGCAAGCGCAAAATCATCGTCTGCATCGCCACCAGCGCCGACGGCTTTATTGGCCGATCCGACGGCTCCGTCGACTGGCTCGACCGTCCGAGTCCCAAGGGCAACTACGGCATGGATGCGTTCTATAAATCGATCGACACGATCCTGTGGGGCAGGAAGACATGCGATATGGCGCTCGACTTTCAAAAGAAAGGCGTGAGCGGAGCGGCCTTCGATACAAAAGTTAAGAATTATGTCTTCACCCGCGGTCGCCCGCCATCGCCGGCGCCGGCGGGCGTGGAGTTCGTGAGCGAACCCATCAAAGCGTTCGCAACCCGTCTGCGGAAGAAAAAGGGGAAAGATATCTGGATGATGGGTGGCGCCGGCATCATTGCGTCGTTTCTCGACGAAGGAGAGATCGACGAGTTCATGATTCACGTGATTCCCACGTTTATAGGCGAGGGCATTCCATTGATCGCGCCCGGCCGCCGCACCGTGCCCCTGAAACTGATCTCCTCGAAGAAGTTCACAGACGGCGTGGTCGAACTGCACTATGCCGTCAGTAAGTAATCCCTCACCGTGGCTGCTGACGAGGAACGCGGCAGGAACCGCCGAATGCCGAAGTCATACACCGCGCCGCCGATGACTCCACCCACCAGCGGCGCCACGACGGGCACCCACCACGCCTGGCTCCCGTCGGTAATGCCGTTGTTGCGGAAGCCGGCCAGCACCGTGAACAACCGGGGACCAAAATCACGCGCCGGATTGATCGCATATCCGTGCATCGCCCCAAAGCTCATGCCGATGGCTACCACGACCAGCCCAATCATCAGCGGCACCATGTTGGCTCCCGGCGGCATGTTGAATTCGTCAATGATGGCGAAGACCAGCAGCAGCAGCAACGCCGTGCCGATTACCTGGTCCAGAAATCCTGCCTGCGGCAAGTTGGGAAAGGCCGGGAAGGTGGTGAAGATGCCCGCCGTTTTTTCCAGTTGCGGATCCACCTGGTGGAAGGCAGGCAGATAGTTTCGATACACCAGCGCGGCGGCCACGAATGCTCCGGCAGTTTGCGCGATCGAGTAGGGCAATACTTTCCGCCAGGGAAATCCGCGGAAAACCGCCAGCGCCAGGGTGACGGCAGGATTCAGGTGCGCCCCCGAGACTTTCCCGGCGACGTAAATTCCCATGGTCACTCCCAGTCCCCAGCCCAAAGTGATGTTGGTGTAACCGCCGTGAATCATCTCGCCCGGCGTCTGGCTGGGAAACAGCACCACCATCGCAACCACACCGGTCCCGAACAGGATCAACACGAAGGTTCCGAGGAACTCGGCAATCAACTCCGCCAGCAGCGGGAACTTGGGATTCATCAAGGCTCCTGTACCTGATCCAAAAGCAGCACGGTCGCGAGGTAGTCTAACAATGAATGGTGTCAGCAGGACGAGAAAAGCAGGGTGCTGCAAGCTTGTGCTGCACCAGAATGCAGCGAGAGATCTAACGCGCCGCGTGCACCGTCAGGATGACTCGCCGGTAAGAAGTCAGCCGCGGTGATCCATCGTCCGTTACCGCCAGGATGATGTGCGCCGTCCCATTCCCCAGGCATTGCCCCCTGGGCAGCCATTGCGGACGGCAGACCGCGGTCGCCGTCACCGTGGCTTTTGCCGTGTCGCCGCCGCTGATGGTGACCGAGGCCAGGTTCGCATCGGTGCTGCCTGCTTCGCCGTAGTGAAACCAGTTGTAATGCAGGCCCTGGCCATCAGGATCGCGACTCTGGCTTGCGTCCAATGACACTGGCTTGCCGACTTCGGCATCGATCAGGATGGGAGCGGTTCCAGGCTGGCCATTCACCTCCACCAGCGGATTGTGATTGGCATGATTGTAATCCTTAATGGTCCAGTCCATCCGCGCTGCGAAATCGTTCTGATAAGCTTCGCGCCAGCGCCAGATTGTTGCCTGGTCGGACGTGTACTCCCTGCCATCCACGCCCGCCACCGTGTCCTGCGACGTGACCCGCGAAAACGTGTTGCCGCCCTGCGTCCAGATGGCATGCGTTTCGCCGTACGGTTGCCGGTAAATATAGCGGCCTCCCCACCCGCCCCAGTCGGGCCGGCGATAAGCATTCAGCCCGTTGTCGATCAGCCCCAGAAAGGACGGCGTGTCCCCTTCCATGATGAAGGCAAACCTGGGATACAGTTTCCCCAGCGGCCCCTTGCTGCGGATGTTCGCGTCCAGCCACTCGTTGGTGACGATCGTCGAGTCCGCGCCCGCGCCGTTGCGGTAGTAAACGTCGCCGCTGATTCCGGTCCAGGTCGCGTAGTAGTAGTCGTCTCCCTTCTGGGTTGAGGGCTGAACAATGTAGAACAGGTTGGGAAATTCCCGCCGGATCCACGGGCCGGTATCGTCCTGGTCGGTGATGGAATAAACGCGGATCTTCCCGACGAATCTGTCCACCTCGCCGGCCGGTCGGGTGGCCCGTACATGCAAGAGCGCTTGCGCCAGGGTGTTGGCCCCGCCCCAGACACAAATCCACAACGGCCGCGGGTCGTCGCGGTCAACCGCCCGAATGATCGCCTCCGCTCCCGCCGACATTTTGTCGGCGCCGATGGCGGCTAGATCCGTATCCCGGCTGCCCGTTGAAAACCCGGCCGTCAAGATCCTCGGCAGTCGGCCAGCCCTTGGCGTGCAGCAGAAGATTAGGCCGCACCTGTCCATAGGCCTGGATCAGGGCATGCATGGTTTCGGGATGCACCGCACTCTTCTGCCAGGTGGAGGTGGTGGCAACGATTCCTTCAATCTCAAATTCATTCGAGTACAGGAGCAGGCGAACGAACGACATCTGATCGTCAGGCTCGTTGCCGATGTCGCTCATGATGATTACGCGCGGGCGCCCGGTGAACTCGTCCACGTGAGTGGGGGAAAGCGGCTCCGCGGCGAATGAAAAGCCTGCCAGGCTTAAAACCTGCAGGAACAGGACAATAAAACGTGTCCTCGGAATCATCGGGCGTCGCGCCGGCTTCTTTGTCCGACGATGTTCGGCTGAATCCATAGAGTGTTCTGCGAAAGACGGAAACCAGCTAGGCCCCAGTGTCGGGTGCACCCTTCCGCTGTATCCGCACCCGATCGAGCGCCACCAGCGTGCTCACCCAAAGCGACGCGGCCGGGTATCCGGCGAACACGTCGCTGGGATAGTGCACCCCCAGGTAAATCCGTGACAGGCCAATGGCCGCAACCAGAAGAGCAGCCAGCGTCCAGATCAAGACGCGTGCCATCCGGGATGCGGATTCGCCGGGTCAGTAATCCCGCCAGCACGCCATAGAAGCAGAATGAAAATAGGGAGTGCCCACTGGGAAAACTGTAGGTGTAGGGCACGGGCACGAAAAACGGGACCGGGCGCGGGCGATGAAAGGCATATTTCAGACTCAAGTCCAGCACCACCGCCCCAAGAATGGTGACGACCATCCACAGCGCCGCGCGCCGCCAGTGGAGGGCGAGGAACGCAATCACCGAGAGGATGGCGGCCGCCGTCAGCCCGTCCCCGCCCAGAAAAGAAATGAAGATCATCGCCCTGGTCAGAGGGGGAGAGGCGTATGCGTGAACCTGGTTCCGTATCGCAAGATCAAAGCCGGCCGTCCGGTCATGCGCGACACCATCCCCGATCCACGCGAACAGAAATAGCGAAAGCACCGCAACCATCAGGCTGGTGAACGCCGCCGCTTCAAAGATGATGTTCGGCTGCGAAGCGGTCTCCTGCTTGGTAGGCCGGGATCTATCATCCTTCACTTACCCCTCCGTCCCGCGTTCCCCGTGCGCGCCGGCGTGTACTCCGCGATAAGCCTGCAGAGTTTGTCGAATAGTGCCGCGTTCCCCCGGCGCGGATACGCCTTCAGGCGCTCACGATAAGGCGGCAGGTTATAGAGAAACGACTCCACGCGTTCCTTGTTCAGCTCATCCCAATAGGTGCCGTATCCCATCTTGTCGAGCCAGTAGGCGTTAAAAATTTGTTCAAACTGATGTTCGATCGGAATTGCCAGGTACGGTTTTCCCAGGTGAAGCGCCTCGGTCAAAAGAGAAAACCCGGCATTGGCGATAACTGCCTTTGCCCTGATCAGGTCTTCCAGAAACTTGTCCATGGCCGGCTTTCTGTAGATCACGTTGCCGCTCTGTCCTTCACGCCCGAAGCCGTAGGCGACGAATGGACAGCGCACCGAACCCAACAGTTTCGCAAGCGCCGGCGCCGGTGAAGTTACGTAGACCAACACATGCTCGCTAGTCACCGGGGCAGCCTTGAGCACCTGCTCGCGCAGAATTGGCGGAAACAGGAATGTACGCGGACGCTTGACCCGGGCCTCGAAGAACGAAGTCACCAGATACGCATCTGCCCGCGGCGTCATGATCCGCGTGACCAGCTTCGCCACGGCAGCGTCGCGCCGGTGCTTTCTGGGATAGGTCACGTCGGTGTTGGTCAGGCAGTGCTGGTTGTCGATGGAGATCACGGGCAGGCGCAGGTGGTGGCCCACGTGGCAGGTAAGCGGCTCAAAATCGGTGATGACCACCTGGATTTTCCATTCTTCAACCCGTTCGGACAGCAGCGCAATGCTCTTCGCACGCTGCCGCACCGAAAGCAGGTTCCTGGTCAGCGTGCGTCCGTACCTGACCTGGTTGTTCACGTAGGTCAGCCGCAAACCGTAGATTTCGGTCACTTCAAATCTTTCCCGCAGATTGCGCAGCCCTCGATCGAAGGACGCGACGTGGACGGTATGTCCCCTGGCGATCAGGTGCGAGATAACTTCCTGCGCCCTGGTGGAATGGCCTGAGCCTTCGCCATTGACCCCGTAGAGAATGTTGGCCATGAGATGCCGCAGTATATCGTGCAGCGTGTGGGTCGGACATTCTTGTTCGACGCCTTTTAAGTTGGTTTTGGTTTGAACATCAGAGGCTGGAGCGGGGAATCAGAGTGAAATCCAAGTCACAGCGGCGGACAAAGCCTGCCCCGAGCGAAGTCGAAGGGAGTGTCCGCCCCACACAACCAATAGGATTTCAGTTTTGGGGTGGGAGACGGGGATTGAACCCGCAACGTCCGGAGCCACAGTCCGGTGCTCTACCAATTGAGCTACTCCCACCGTTTCTCCTCGATTATAGCAACTGGGGTGAGAGCTGTCAGAGGCGCGGGGGAGGGCTGTGCGGACGACGACTAATGCCGGCCAACGCCGACGTACTGGAATCCCATGGCGCGCAGGCGGGTTGAGTCGAGGAGGTTTTTGGTGTCCACAATCACCGGACGCTTGAGCAGGTGCTTGATGCGATCGAAATCGAGGCTGCGGAACTCGGGCCAGCCGGTGCCGACTACCAGCGCATCCATGCCCTCGGCGGCGGCGTAAGGCGTTTCGCAATAGTGGACCGTGCCGTTCAGTTCCATGCGCGCCTCCGGGAGGGCCACCGGATCGTAAGCCCGTACCCGCGCGCCCCGCGCCACCAGATTCTGCGCCAGCCGCAGCGACGATGAACCGGCCACTGAGTTGGTATTGGGCTTGAAAGCCAGGCCGAGAATGCCGACGTCTTTGTTCTGCACCGATTGCACAATGGTTGAAATCTTGTCCACGATGCGGTCGGCCAGTCCGAGATTTACTTCCCGCGCCGCGCTCAGTATTTTGAGCGAGACTCCCTTGGCGCGCGCCAGTTCGGCCAGCGATTCCATGTCAGACTCGGCGAAGATTCCGCCCATGCCCGCTCCCGGCTGCAGGCAGCGCGGCGCGATTTTCTTGTCCAGCCCCAGCGCCATAGCCAGGCTGACCGCATCGGCGTTCACCTTCTCGCACAAGCTCGAGAGCTCATTGATGAAAGAAATCTTGGTGGCGACAAACGCCGTGGCCGATTCCCGCACCAGTTCCGCGGTTTCGTGATTGGTCACGATCACGGGAACGCCCCGCATCACCAGGGGATGGAGAATCTGTTTCAGCGCCAGCACGGCGTCGTTGGCGGGCGTACCCAGAATGATCCGGTCGGGCCAGTTGAAATCTTCGACCGCGCAGCCCGGAGTCAGAAACACCGGCTGCGACACGATGGTCGCCTTCAGCCCGGCGTCCTTCAGCCGCTTCTCTACGCTGGTGGCGGTTCCCACCGGCACCGGCGTCATGATGGTCAGAATGGGAGGCTTCGGCGCCAGGCGGGCGATCCGCACTGCCAGGTCGGCCAGATGCTGCGGCGTGTCCTCGGCCAGAAAAATCACCTGGGCCTTTCTGGCGAACGATTCCATGTCGGTGGAATACGCCAGACGCCCGGAACGCACGTTACGCTTGATGACTTCGGTCAGGTTCTTTTCGAAGAACGGCACGTTGCCCTGGGCCATCTCGACCATGCGGGTACTATCGGGGTGGCAGCAGGTTACCGGAGTTCCAAAGTCCGCCAGACAGGCTGAAACCACTGTCCCGAGATAGCCAGAGCCGTAAACTCCTGTCTGCATAAGCCTCCTGGCCGTAGTGTCCTGAAACCCGCGCGGGCAGCGGCTTTACGCAGCAACCCCACATCCTATGTACGCCCTGAATGCGACCTTGGCAATAGACGGGAAGGCCATGTACTTCGGAGGTTGAAAGCGCGCGCCGGATACCGGACTTCGGCCCTCGGACCTCAGCAAATCTGCCACGGATTTCACGGATTCACACGGATAAGGCAACACATCAAGAAATAAGAAAAGAGAGGTTGATCCGTGCAAATCCGCGAAATCCGTGGCTTGAATTTCCCGAAGTCCGAGGTCTGAAGTCCGAAGTCCGAGGTCCGCGCTACGACACCAGCTGGCCGCCCAGCGGAACTCCGGCAAGATCGACCCAGCAGTTCTGTTCGTCTTCGCGCACGAATGTCAGCTCGCTTACCTGGATATCGCGGCTGCACTCGAAGTGGCTCCAGCGCTCAGAAGCAACGCGATAAGCCTGCTGCGCCTGGGCTTCGGCGCTCATCTTCACGATGGTCAGGTGAGGCATGTAAGGCCACTCTTCCTGGGCGGCCAGGGCCTTGGTGTTGAGCTGTTCGTGCAGTTCACGCATGCGGTAGGACCCATCACCCACGCGGATAAAGACCGTGGGCGTGCGCGGGATGAACGTCTCGACCTCGCCCAGCGTCACCGTGAAAGGCGCCACCCGGCTGCAGGTTTCTTCCAGCATCTCCAGCGCCGAGCGCTCCGTCCCCTGCAGCGGGCGAGGCGGTAGCACGGTCAGATGGGCTGCCAGATGGGGGAGTTCGGGGTGTAACTGGCGGCGCAGGCGTTCGACAAATTCCCCTACCTGATTTCTTACGTAGGTCACCAGGGCATAACGCGGAGTCAGCATGATCCAGTGCGAATTATACGCCGTGAACGTAAACGGAGCACTGGATTGGGCCTCAGAAGAGACCTCAGGCGGCGGGCGTCGGACCTCAGACTCCAGGCGTCGGACCTCAGACTTCAGGAATCCGGAAGGCGCTATTGGAATGAAAAGGTCGGCTATAATCGAAGGGAAGTTCTCTCTTCACAGTCGGGGCGTAGCGCAGCCTGGTAGCGCACCTGCCTTGGGCGCAGGGGGTCCGCGGTTCAAATCCGCGCGCCCCGACCAAAACAAAACAAAGAGACTACTCTTCACTTCCAACAGCCGGGGAGTATAGAGGCAGGGGGTCAATTCACACAAGGTTTTTTCCAATGCAAAATCCGTCAGTCTTGTGAAGTGGTGGTGGAGACCCTAGTAGACCCGCACCTAAAGGGACATCGACACAAAAAGCCTCCCCGGACATACTCCACTGAGGAGTCCTTCCATGTGGAAGCTGATTGTGGTCTTGGCTCTGTCGACCTTGGCTTACCCTGCTGATGAAGCGTTGCCCGCCGGGACTGAGCTTATGCGAGTGGATTCCGCGATGGAAAAGGACGGCGTTGTGAAGATACTTGGCCACACCTTCCGCACGGTTGATGGCAAAGAGCAGCCCATGGAACGGCTCGGATTTAGCTGCCTCTTAAAATTGAAAGGCTGTGGCCTACCGAGTACTCTTAACCCCTACCTGATGAGGGAGAAGACCACACAACTTATCAGCAGCCTGAGTATGTGCTCTTAGCGCCCGTGGAGTCTGGGTCAGCCCGCTATATAGTCGCCCTTGGGTTTCGGATGAGGATGGATCAGTAACCGTCTGCGCCAGACATTCAAAGCTGAACTATTCCGGAGCCGCTCGTCATTCCAACGCCACCTTCCAGCGCTTGCTCACTGTGCATTTCTTGGTCGGGCCAGATCGGTCGAGAGAAGTCAGGCTTCCAAGCCCTGAGTTGTAGCAGCTTGAACTCGACCCTGCGGATAACCTTGGAGAGACTCCACGTATTGGACACAGACTGGTATCCGAGTCGGGGGATTTTGAGTGTAATGGCGATTTTGCAACAATCAACTCGGCGAATCGGCTTTCTTCGCGAGGTAATAGGTGTTATTCCCGCTGTCGGCGTGGACGTTAGCCAATGTGAAGCCGTGGTCGCGAAGCATGCGCCCATACGTATCGATGCTGTAGGAAAAATGCCAGAACTCTACGCCGTTCATGGTGCTTACCTTACCTTGGAGGCAGTCCTCGTCTCCGGACGTGAAAAGGAAGGGTGCACCGGGCCTGAGGACACGCGAGACGCTCGCAATTGCCTTAATCTGATCTTCGGGATTGAGATGAAACATGATGCCCCAAGCGACCGCAGCATCGAAGGTACTATCGATGAATGGGCAGGACTGCGGGATTGCCTGAACAGCAGGCATTTCAGGATAGTTGAGTCGAAAATGACGGAGCATCGCGCCAGAACTGTCAAGCGAGACAACTCGGTGTCCCCCGCTCAGCAATGCTTTGGTGAGTGGAATGCCATTTCCGCACCCAATATCCAAAACACGCGATCCGCGTGGCAGCGATGAAGCTAGCGCGGTCGCTTCAGGTACCCCTGTTGTATCGATGCGTACCGATGCATACCACTCTGCAATCAAGTCGTACTCACGCACCGTCACCGCACCCCACAACGCAGTCTACCAGTTCAGACTGTCGCTATCAGGCATTATCGCAACTTTGCGCCTTTTGTTCGCCAGATAGGCGAAAGGAAAGCGCAAACTTGTGCTATCGCGATTTATCGCCAACTACGAACGTCCGCCCATCACCGTTTGCCGACCATTCGCTCGCAACCCCGCGCCCCTCGCTGGGTAACAGGTCAGTCCGGACGATCTTTCGAGACTAGAAACGCCTTCGACGTCGCTATTCTGGCACGCATTCTTTTGGACTCCTCGGGTAAGAACATCAGGGTCCCCATGTCAATGCGGTGAAGCTCGCCACTTTCCCAATGTGCTCGCATGATGCCGCTTATGGCATGGGCATTTGATCCGAGTAGCAGATGCCCCATCTCGTGAGCGATGACGCTGCCGAGAATGCCGGCAAGATCAACGTTCGACTTGGCATGAAGTCCCTGCGCTTTTTCCCAAAATACATCGCTGTAATGGCCGGTTCCGTCAGGCGCCAGGAAGGCAACCCCGAACGCGGCATCGCTCTTGGAGCTTGCGGTGTGAGCGATGATCCGCACCGCGACGTTGCCTGGCACATCGAAACTGCTACAGGCCGCAGCCCTTTCGCCACTGTTTATGTGAGTACATCTGAGCCACGTGACGTCAAGGCCAGCGCGTGAGAAGATTTTTGCCACTTGCTCCTCGGCACCCGCCAAAATATCGGAGGGGACTTGGGCATCGTTGTATACAGAGACAGTGACTTGCGCATCTGCCGGTCGCGAATTGGTAGACTCAAGTCGGCCACAATCCGGAATCTTGCCCTTGCGCAGTTCGCGACCATAATCGTCTGCCTTCCGCTCGTCATGATCGTGGCAAACGCAATGCCCCAACTCATGGTTGACAGCCAACTGAAGCAAAGCTTCTCCTGTCACACCAAAGGCGTGCAGGAATTCCTCACTACGGGTTGCAGTTGCGGAAAAGAGGCTACTCTCCATGACTGTAGTACGCTGCTCGAAACTGGTGAACGCAGGAGTGTCGGCAGATCCACCAAGGGAACGTACGAGATCTTTCCATTTGTAGGATGGCACCAGAGCAAAAGACCAGATTCCGAGCCACTCTAGCGGATACGTCATGAGCACCCGTCGCAGCTCCAGTGCATGTTGGAGGCACTCATCGCGGTTGTAGTCCTGTGTGCAGAAGAACTGGACACTCTTGGTTGTCTGGCCAGTCACTTCAAGGTGGACTCGGACGACGCGAAGGGTTTGTGTTTGTGCCGCGCAGGCGGTTAAGAGAACTGCGATGAGAAAGCCCGGTTTCATGGTGGTCACCTCGTCGGTGCCACCAAACTTGGGCGTGCCTGGTGCTATCTCAATGCTCGCAAAGTCCAAATCAGATAGTTCCGGATCATTGCGCAACTTGTTGATAGATCGGTGAGGTAGCAGTTGATGCAGAGGAAACAGGCGGGCATGCTCGGCGGGGAAACGATGATAAAATCGTGGCCCAAATGGGGGTGAGACGATGTCGGAGCCCCGCAAGACGATCTGCTCAATGCGCTTTGGCCCTTTTGAGCTGACCGAATCGAGCGAATTGCGCAGGCATGGTCAGCGGCTAAAGCTTTCTGGTCAGGCGATTGACGTTTTGCTGATGCTCGCCTCGAATGCCGGAAGGCTGGTGACGAGGGAAGAGCTCCAAAGAAAACTTTGGCCGGGGGACAGTTTCGGCGACTTCGAGCATGGGCTCAACGCTGCAGTGAACCGGCTGCGCGAGACTCTCGGCGATTCCGCCACAGACCCTACCTACATCGAGACGGTTCCACGCCGCGGATACCGGTTCATCGCTCGGGTCGATCAAGTGCCCAATACCACGGACCCGACTGCACCCGACAATACGGCGGAACCGCATTATCAGGACGCTGCCGACGTCCGCGCCGACCTGAACCCGCTGAAACGGGATACGGATTCCAGCAGCACGCACAGGACGAGCGCGGTCGCCTCGGCGAGTCCCTCCATAGCCGTCTCTTCGACGCAAGTGCGACCATCCAGAGGAGCAGTCCTGCTCGCAGGACCAAGACGCCACAAGGGAGTTCTGGCACTGATGCTGGTTGTGTTGGCGGCGCTGATTGCTGGACTAGGAAGTTACGTGTCCAGGCTGAACAAACGCAGGAATGAGTGGAACCTACAGGGCATGACGATCACGCGGGTTACGCACAGCGGAAACGCTGTCAATGTGGCGATTTCGCCCGATGGGCACTACGTGGTCTACGTTCTGCGTGAAGGGGAGAAGCAGGGCCTGAATGTTCGTCAAGTAGCTACCGGTAGCGACGTGCAGATTCTACCACCGGATGAAGTTTTAGTTTACGGCCTGACTTTTTCGCCCGACGGCAACTACATTGATTTTGTCCGATCCGAAAAGAACAACCCCGTTAATACTTTTCTTTATCGAATTCCCACGCTGGGAGGAAGTTCGCATCTCGTGATGCAGGCGGGAATGGACTTTTCCACGAGCTATTCACCGGACGGCTCACAGTTCGCCTTCTTACGGGTAAAGGATGGTGAGCAAGTTGACCTATTAATTGCCGACGCCGACGGGAGCAATGAACGCGTGCTCGCGACGCGTCCTTATCTTGACGGGTTTACTTCTGGCACAGCGTGGTCCCCCGAGGGCAAAACGATTGCTTTCTCGACTGTGGAATCGAAGAAAAGCATTCGTTCGGTACTTTGGGCAGTCTCGGTCGGCGATGGATCCGTCCGTGAAATCTATTCGACACCCAACCAGATTGGCCGTCCTTGCTGGCTGCCGGACGGAAGTGGCCTTTTGGCGCCGATCGGCAGCAACATCTATCGGTTCCTTCGCGGGCAACTCTGGTTCATTTCGTTTCCCAAGGGACAAGCAAGGCGCCTTACCAATGACCTGATGGATTACCAATGGTCCCTGGATCTCACTCAGGACGGCAGGACTCTAGTCGACGTCGCGCAAACGGGAATCTCGGATCTGTGGATCGCACCTGCTGGCGATACGACCAAGGCCAAGCAGGTTACGCGAAATGACCATGCTGTTGGAGGATTCTCCTGGACGCCCGGCGGTCGGATCCTTTTCGCTTCCGGCGATGGCAATCTTTCAGTTCTAAATTCCGATGGGAGTGCGCGTACTCAGCTGACCGCCAATGACTATCAAGTCGGTAACCCATCGGTTTGTGGCGATGGGCGCTATGTTATCTACTCCAACTACCGTGAACAAAAAGCTGGAATCTGGCGGCTGGATGCCGATGGTTCCAACCCGATCCGCATCGCGGACGAGCCCGTCGCTACGTCACCGCAATGTTCGCCGGATGGAAAGTGGGTAATCTATGTGCAGGTTCCGTCCTTGACTCTGATGCGTGTGACGATCACGGGCGAGAAGCCTCCGGAAACGATTACGCAGAGCCCGGCGGCTTGGGAGTTAGATGTTCTCGCGATCTCGCCAGAAGGCAAGCGGATCGCGTATGTCGCCGCGCCGGAGACTCCTGTTGTCAACCCTAGTTCGCCCTCTAGATCGCAACCAAATCAGCTGAAGGTAATTGCCTTCGATGGCGGTACCCTTATGCATCAGTTTGATTGGCCTGCATCAGCCTGGCGGTCCCGCTGGGCGCCAAGGGGTGACGCAATTGACTACATACTGACCCGGAACGGCGTCTCCAACATCTGGCAACAGAATCTGGCTGGCGGTGCCCCGAAACAAATTACGAATTTTGAGTCGGGACAGATTTTCGACTTTGACTGGTCGCGTGATGGCAGGCAACTGGCGCTGACTCGGGGAAGCGAAAGCAGCGATGTCATCCTGATGAGTAATTTTCGGTGACGGTCTTCGTAGCGATGCGCCGAATCAAGACTGCTGTGATATCTGCAAGCTTGGCGACGATCTAGTCAGAACCCTCAAATATGGCTATCCCCGGGCGTTGGCGATTGTTCCCATATCACGGTGCTTTTTCGGACGCGACGCCGGGATGAGTGCTCAAGGGTACAAGAAGGCGTGGGGCGTCGCGTTCGAAAAAGCCGTCAGAAGGAAGCCGCTGGCGCGGCGGACGCGGGACCTATGCAAATTGAATGGAGTGAGCGAGGGGTGTAGAAGTTCGCGGGAGTGATCAAGGCCGCTGGAGGAGCAGCCGGCGCACCTGTGCAAAGGCGAGTCAATGGGTGAATTGAGCCTAGGCGGGGACAGTGAGCAGATGTCTGTGTGGAGCGGAGACACAACTTGGGGGAGACGCTCTGAAACGCGCCGACCGTGCGGTGTGTTGGTGATTGATTTCATGCAGCGGCGACCAGGAGCGGTGGAGAACGAAGTTGGAGTTGTGCCGCCGTGAATCGCTCGACGACCACCATCGGCCCGCCGCACTTGGGACAGCACCATAGCGGGTGCGCTGTAGGAGCGGTCGAGGTTTCCGATTCGTTGTTCGGTGGAGTGGCATGGAGAGCGGCGAAGCACCGTGGCAGCAGGGCGGCGCGTCTACGGTTGGCGAGGAAGCCGAAGTGGCGGATGCGGACGAAGCCCTTGGGGAGCAGGTGAAGTAGGAAGCGACGGAGGAACTCATCGCGCGAGACGGTCATCACTTTCTGCTGATTGTGGTCGGCGGAGTCACGCCAACGAAAGGTAACCTGGCCGTCGGCCAACGCGATCAGGCGATGGTTGGAGATGGCGACGCGGTGGGTATAGCGGCCGAGATACTGCAGGACGTACTCGGGTCCGCCGAAGGGTGGTTTGGAGTAGACGATCCAATCTTTGCGGAAGAGCGGACGCAGCCAGGCAGCGAAGAACTTGGGATGGGTGAGCGGTGCGAGTTCTCCGGCCAGATGCAGTTGACCGCGCTCGAAGGCAGACTTCAGGCCGGCGACAAACTTGCCGCGGAACACGCGCCGCAGTACAGCGATGGGAAGGAAGAAGCGTGGATGGGATCGAATCCAGCGGGCGTGATCGCGGGAGAGTCCGCCGGCGGGAACGACACAGTGGACATGGGGATGAAGTTGGAGTTTCTGGTTCCAGGTATGGAGCACGCTGAAGAAGCCGATCTCGGCTCCGAGATGGGCGGGGTTGCGCGCGACCTCGAGCAGGGTTTCGGCGCTGGCCCGGAGCAGCAAACCGTAGATGAGTTTCCTGTTCTGGAGAGCCAACGCAGCCAGTTGCGGCGGCAGAGTGAAGACGACGTGGACGTAGGGCGTGGGCAGCAGTTCACGACGACGCGCCGCGATCCAGCGTTCGCGCGCACCGGTCTGACACTTCGGGCAGTGCCGATTGCGACACGAGCGTTTTTTGACGATGCGTTAAGTAGCGAGCGAGCCCCGCTACTGCAGTGTCGTGCAACGGCACTAATCTGGTTTTCTGGAACTTGGTTTTGCGAATCAGCAAACCGTCGTTGGTGATGTCGGAGACCAGCAGATGCAACGCCTCCGAGACTCGCAGTCCGGTTGCTGCCAACAGGCTGATCAGCGTCGCGTATGTTTTGGGGCGCAACGAGTCGAACGATGGAAGCCTCGTGGCAGCGAGGACCAGGTCCTCGATCTCATCGCGCGAATAAATGCGCGGGACGCGACGCGTCTTCCGATAGCCGAAGTAGTTCGGCGGCGGCGATTCGTGTCCAGAGTCTTCCACGCAAAGGTACTGGGCAAGGAGGCACACGGTCTGGTAGCGAACGTGACGTTGCGCGACCGATCTTGCTTGGCTGGCCCAGCGGATGGCGGTTGCGGTGCGGATGTGAGTTTGCTTTTGATCAGTCGCGAAGTTGGCAAAGCTGCGCAGGAGATATTCTGTGTTGTTGAGATTGAAGCCGGCAGTACGACGCACGGCAAGATAGGTTTCGATGGCCGCGATCATTCATGCACCTCCGGCCACGGCTGAGCGATCTGTTTGAGGAGCGCGACATCCGCCTTGGCGTAGTAGGCGGTCATGTCGATGCTGCGGTGACGAAGGACAAGACCGGCCTGCTCCAAGGGCACGCCATTCCGCAACATTTCTGTAGCGGCGGTGTGACGCAGCAGGTGCGCACCCTTGGCGGGAGCATCGATGCGGGCGCGTTTGAGGGCGTGTTTCACTACGGACGAGACACCGTCCCCGGAGGCAAAAGGCCTGCAAGGAGCGTTGCTTCGAACAAACACGTAATCGGTATCGATGCTCGTCGGGCCGGCATTCCAGATAGCGGAGCAACGCGTCGCCAACGTCCTGCGGAAGCGGTAGCCGCACTTGATATCGTCCTTTCCCTATCACCTGCAGCGCGCCGCCATTCCAGTCGATGTCTGTGAAACGCAGACGCGCTACGTCTCCGGCACGCAATCCTAATCGGACCAACATGAGTACGATCGCCCGGTCACGAAGACGTCCGGGATCTGAACCATCACAGGCGGCGATCAAACGGGTTACCTCTTCTGCAGACAGGCAGCGTGGAAGCCTGGCCAGCCGCCAGTGAGCGACGGCTGGGATCGCGAGAGCGAGATCGTCGCGGGATTCATCTTGGAAGTTGAGATACCGCAGAAATGCCCGGAGGGAGGTAATCAGCTTCTGTGTGGTTGGAGCTCCACATTGGCTGGCACGTTCCAGAAGAAAGTTGCGCACGGCATGCGAAGTCCATTGACTGACATCCTCGCCGAGCGCCTGGAGCAGCTCCGCGGCGCCACGAGCGTACTGCCGAAGCGTCGGCGGCTTCACTCCGCGATGCGTTTGAAACCAATCGCAGAATGCGGTTACAAGAGCTGGATCGACGTTTGTGTCTCGAACTGGTTCGCTCGGGCAAGTCCCGCACCCGACCAAGCGTTGATGGAAAAGCTTCGTTGTAGGAGATGGTGGCACGATGTCCGCAGCTGGTGCACTCATCGATATGGCCGCCGAGGGCAGCGGTGCGACAGCGCGCAATGGCCAGCAGGACCTTGATATGGGTCCAGCGGAGCCAGTGGCGGTTGCGCGCGATGAAGTCTGCTCCCGCGCTGCGAATGATGTCGGCCACCTCGAACGGTGGCCGACTCATCTACTCCTCCTCGGATGACCTGCCTTTCTTGAGCACCAGCGCGTCCAGCGGACTGGGCGTGGCATGCAAGTGCCGTTGTGAGAGGTGGAGATAGCGAGCGGTTTCTTTCAGATCGTGATGGCCTAACAGGATCTGGATGGTGTGCAGGTCGGCGCCGGCTTCGAGCAAGTGAGTGGCGAAGCAATGGCGGAGCACGTGAGGATAGATACGTTTCTGAATCCCGGCGCGGCGGGCGGCCTCGACGCAGGCGTGGTAAGGCGTCTTGTCGTCCGTGGGGTGATCGCCGCTGTGCCAGCGGTTGCCGGGAAATAGCCAGACGGACTTTTTGCGCAGACGTCGCCAGTGAGCGCGCAGTTCTTCGAGCAGAACGGGGCTGAGCATGACGTCGCGGTCTTGGCGACCCTTGCCGTCCTGGATGTGCACGACCATGCGTCGGCTGTCGATGTCGCTGACCTTCAGGCGCGTGAGCTCGGCGCGGCGCACGCCGGTGCGCGTAGAGGGTCATCAACACGGTGCGATAGAAGGAAGTCGGCGCGGCATCGATGAGCTGTGCTACTTCTTCCTGACTGAGAATGGTGGGCAGGCGATAACGCTTCTTGGGATAGGGAGTGTCGGCAATGCTCCAGGGCCTCTTGAGCGTCTGGATGTAGAAGAACCGCAGCGCGCAGAGATGGTTGGTCACCGAACCGGGAGTCAGTTTCTGCACGGTGAAGAGTTGGGCTTGGTACTCGCGGATGTGCTGCGGTCCCAGGCGATCGGGCGAGCAGTGGAAGTGCTGAGCGAACCGCTCGATGAAGCGAATGTAACGCTGTGTGGTAGCCTCAGAGTAATGACGTCGCTGGAGTTCCTCCAGCATCATTTTGCGTAGATGGGTCACAGGGAACCTCCTTGTGACCCACAATTTATCTGAGCGGAAAACCACAACCGCCGACATCACCCACGCGGCAGCGTCCGCCGCGCCAGCGGCTTCGTTGTGTGCTGGGCATGCTCAGTAACTTGGAGGTGAAAGTCCTCTGGCCGACCTGATGGAGGTGAAGGCCTAGTGATGATGCAAGGGCTATCGCCGCGAGGCGGGGTCCGAAGGAAGCATGGAACAAACGTGCGAGTCGATGAACAAAAACCGAATAGAAGGCGCCCGTACCGGACGAGTGGGCAACTTACCGCGAAGTCCATAATCCATCAAAGTGCGAAGCGTAGATTCGGCGATTGTGCACGGAAAGTGACTGAGCTTACCCCAGGAGATCTGTTCCGTGTCGCTTCGGCGACTGAGGTGGCCGTAAGGCGACCTGACCGCGGAGCAGAAGTCAGCATCGGGCATAGTACCCGGCAACGGAGAAGGCCCGAACGAGAAGGAGTGGTGAGTAGGCCATGAGTCTCAAAGACGATAAGCAGCAGAACATCCAGATGGAACTGGACTTCTCTTCTGCGCTGACGGGTGCAGCCCGAGGTGTCGCAGGAGAAGAGACTGAATCGTTGGTGGCGACGAGTGGATCCGAAAGCTCAGCTAGAACCGATCGACTGATGGAGGAAGTCTGTGAGCGAGAAAACCTGAAGGAAGCACTGCGGCAGGTGAAGGGTAATAAAGGTAGCGCGGGAGTGGACGGGATTACCGTGAACCAACTCACCGACTACCTGAAACAGCACTGGCCAGTAATCCGAGAACAACTGCTGAAAGGGACCTACGAACCGAAGCCGGTGAGGCGGGTGGAAATCCCCAAACCGGACGGCGGGGTGCGAAAGCTTGGCATCCCGACGGTGTTGGATCGCTTTATCCAGCAAGCGGTGATGCAGGTTCTGCAGAGGCAGTGGGACTCGACGTTCTCCGACTACAGCTATGGTTTTCGACCCGGACGATCCGCGCATCAAGCGGTAGCTCAAGCGCAGCAGTACATCGCGAAGGGTTACGGCTGGGTGATCGATCTCGACCTGGAAAAGTTTTTCGATCGAGTTAATCACGACAAATTGATGGGGCGGGTCGCAAAACGAGTCGAAGACAAGCGGCTGTTAAAACTCATTCGGGCGTTCTTGAACGCCGGGGTGATGGAGAACGGACTGGTCAGCCCCAGCGTGGAAGGCACTCCGCAAGGAGGCCCACTTTCGCCACTGCTGTCGAACCTCGTGCTCGATGAACTCGACCGAGAGCTAGAGCGTCGTGGCCACCGCTACCTGCGGTACGCGGATGATTGCAACATCTACGTGCGCAGCCAGCGGGCCGGTCAACGAGTGATGAAGGGCATCACGCGCTTCATCACGCACCAAGCTCAAGCTCAAAGTAAATGAGGCCAAGAGTGCGGTGGCGCGACCGCAGGAACGGAAGTTTCTCGGGTTTAGCTTTACTGCCGGTCCAGATGTTAAGCGCATTATCGCGCCGAAAGCTCTGGAGCGGTTTAAACACCGAATCCGGGACGTCACGCGCCGGGCAAAAGGCGTCAGCATGGAAACGACGATAGCGGAACTCGCTCCGTATCTGCGGGGCTGGCGTAGCTACTTCGGTTTCTGCGAAACGCCCGATGAGCTGAGGTACCTGACCCGCTGGGTCCGATTGCGACTGCGGGCCGCGATGTGGCGGCAATGGAAAACACCACGCCGTCGACGCGCCGCTCTGTTGTCGCTGGGGGTCCGTCCGCGACTCGCGCAATAACACGGCTGGAAGTGGACGTGGCCCTTGGTACTTGGCTCGGGCCAAGGCCCTCTCTGTTGGGCTTTCCAATGCTTACTTCAAATCGCTTGGACTTCCGATGTTGATCGATGAATCCTAGCGCAACCAACTCGAACCGCCGTGTACGGACCCGTACGCACGGTGGTGTGGCAGGGGTCGGCGGGTGACCGCCGCCCCTATGCCGATCTGACGGGCAAACCGGAACTAATCCACAATGAAAAAGCCGGGTTGGGAGAGGAGTCTGGATAGCTGACGAAACCAGGCCTTAGCACAAGCGTGCGCCGTTTGTTCGCCCCCACCCAAGGGTATGACAGTATTGTTCCCATCCGACAGCACGGCGTGCAAGGTCAAGTCTTGGCTATCACAAATGAAGCGCTCGTCTTGACTGCTGGCGTTCGCCCTCGGCTATTCGGAGGGCCACAAGGAAGCCCACGCTCAGATAAATTGATCGCTGCAAGCATTCAGTGGGCAGAGAGGATTCTGGAGAAGATTGACGCCCTGAATTGTGCGTGTAACGAGCCTCGGCTGAACACCTTTACTCCACGCGCCATGAGAGTTGAGATAAGTGACGCCTTGGCGGATACGAGCCTCGGGCTGCCGTCCAATGTGAAAACGCCCATCCGATCTGCCATAATCTCCCCATGTGCGGGCGCTATCGACTGTCGAGGAGAAAACAAGTTGTCGATGAGTATTTCGGCAGCGACTCAGGGGAAGAAGAGTGGAGTCCCCGATACAACGTTGCCCCTACCCAGTCTGTCCCGGTCATTCGCCAGAATCCGAAGGAACGCGTCCGGGAGTTGTCGCTAGTCCGCTGGGGCTTGATTCCATCATGGGCGAAAGGTTCCTCTATCGCGGCGGGAATGATCAACGCTAGATCGGAAACAGCAAGCACGAAACCCGCCTTCCGCGATGCGCTGAAATTTCGCAGGTGTCTGATTCCTGCAGATGGTTTTTACGAGTGGCAGAGGACGGGGAAAGCCAAGCAGCCTTACTGTTTTGAGGTCAATGAGGGAGAGTTATTCGCGTTCGCGGGAATCTGGGACCGCTGGAGAGACCCAGACGGTAAAACGGTGGAAACCTGCTCGATTCTGACCACGACCCCGAATGCCGTAACCTCCGCCGTCCACGACCGAATGCCCGTCATCCTCGATCCAGACAGTTACGGCCTGTGGCTTGATCCGAGCATGCAGAATGTGGCCGCGGCATCCGAACTGCTGAAACCCTGCGATGCTCGGTTGATGCAATGCTATTCCGTAAGCACTCGGATCAATAACGTGGCGAACGACGACGAGGAATGCTCGCGTCCTGTCGAGATCGCGGAAGCTCAGTCTAATCTGTTCCGTTGAAACATGAAACTGAACCGATATGAAAATCGCTGCTTGCCTTTCAAATAGTGCGTCGAGTCACACCGTTGAGGTTGAAACCGAGGGTCGCAAGCAATCCATTCCGATAGCTCCGAAGAGCGTTGGACGAGGCTCCAGCATTAATGGTGGCGAGCTATTGTTCGCCGCTCTCGCGACATGTTTCTGCAATGATCTTTATCGTGAGGCGGCAAAGCGCGGCATTGATGTTCAGGATGTCAAGGTGGAAGTAACGGGCACATTCGGAAACCCCGGCCAGCCAGCACGCGACATCAGTTACCGCGTGCAAGTGCGTGCCGATGCGCCACAAGCTGTCGTCGATGATCTCATTCGCACAACGGATGCGGTCACAGAGATTCAAAACACCGTTCGCGCTGGCTGCACTGTACAGTTGATGTTGAGCTAATGCTTCCGTGAACCGCGTCAGGGGGAAACTCGGGGACGGACGGGACGTTCCTCGATCCTAACGTGGTACCATGCCGCTGTGAGCGATGCGGTTTGCGTCTCAAGTCCTGGTTCGGCCGTTCCAGCCGCGACGGCGACGGCGCGGCACTCTGTCCTGGTTCGCGTCACTCACTGGATCACCACCCTCTGCTTTTTTGCCCTGCTGGTCAGCGGATTTGAAATTGTGATCTCTCACCCGCGCTTCTATTGGGGCGAAACCGGCAATGTATTGACTCCGCCGTTGTTCAAACTGCCGATCCCGTCCTCGAGATCATTGGTGCCGACCGGCTACGGCTACGTGCTGCCGGACCAGAACGGCTGGAGCCGGTATCTCCACTTTCAAGCTGCCTGGGTGGTGGTATTGACCGGCTTGCTTTACGTAATCTCCAGCTTTTTCACGGGACATTTGCGGAAAAACCTGCTCCCGCATAAGGCCGATCTTTCGTGGCGGGCGTTCTCGAAGGCAATCGCAAACCAGTTGCGCTTCGCGCGGCCGAGTGCGGCAGAAGCCTGGTCGTATAACCTGCTCCAGCGGCTCGCCTACCTGTTCGTGATCTTCGTTCTGTTTCCCCTGGTGATCTGGACGGGCCTGGCGATGTCTCCGGCTTTTGTTTCCGCGGTTCCGGCGACCGTCAATTGGCTCGGCGGCCAGCAATCCGCGCGCACGATTCACTTCTTCGTCTCCCTGGCTCTCCTGCTCTTCCTGCTGGTCCACGTGGTGATGGTTTTTCTTGCCGGATTCAGGAGCCGCATGCGAGCGATGATCACGGGCCGCGCCGGTGAACATATGGAGCGCACATGAGCGAGTCGTCATCTCGAGATCTGTCGCGCCGCAAACTGATCACAACCGGACTCGCCGCCGCGGCGGGCGTAACCGGCCTGGGCGTGGCTGCGCGCATGGCGCAAAAGTATGGACTGGTCCCGCCCGATCACGGTGGAATCTACGGCCTCGGCGAAACTCTGACCTACGCTTCCCAGCGGCTGCTGACCAGGCACTCGCTGGCCCGCGAGTTTCCCCGGAGCCAGATTTCGAAGCCTCCGTTCGCGAACGAAATCGCGCCCCTGAATGACGAGTTCAAGCGCCTTCAGGCCGGAGGATTCGCTGACTGGCGGCTCTCCGTCAACGGCATGGTCGCCCGGCCTGCATCGTTTTCGCTTGACCAGCTGAAGAGCTACCCGTCTCGCAGCCAGATCACTCAGCTGCAGTGTGAAGAAGGCTGGTCGTATATCGCCGAGTGGATCGGCGTGCCTCTCTCTCACGTCTTGGACGCTGTGGGAGTTCTCCCGCAAGCCCGATACGTTGTCTACTTCTCGATCGATCCCGACTGGTGGGAAAGCATCGACATGGCCGATGCCTTGCATCCGCAGACTTTTCTCGCCTATGGGATGAATGGCGGTGAACTTCCGGTGGGCAACGGCGGGCCGCTTCGCCTGCGGGTGCCCCGCCAGCTCGGCTACAAGAGCGTGAAATTCATCACCCACCTGACGGTCACCGACAGTCTGAAAGGGTTCGGCAAGGGTCTGGGCTCCGCCTCGCCCGAAGCAGGCTATGCCTGGTACGCGGGCATCTGACACAAGTCAGCTCCTAGCGTCTAGCTCTTAGCTCCTGGCTAAATCCAAAACTCTTTCGATTCGAGCTGTGCCGACAACCTCGAATGCGTTCTTGCTGACGACTGACGACCGATGACTGACGACTGATCGCCACTCAAGATCAGGCCGGCTTCGCCGCCAGCCACCAGCGCCGCAGCGCCACTACCGACCAGACGCCCTCCACAATTCCAAACGGCCAGGCGCCCTGCAGGAAACCGTAAATCGAGCCCAGCACGCACGCCACGCTGAACCCGAGGATGAACCAGCGGCTGCGATTTTCGAAGGCGTAGCACACCAGCATCGCGGTCACGGCAAAGAGTCCGAAGAGCGTGAGACGGTTCAAGAGCGCTGCTCCCTGGTAAATGCTTACCAACTCCCCTGCTTTCGTCCCATCCACCATACCAGCCCAATCGTTGCCGTATTCTGGTCCTTCTTGAAAACACCGGTCTGGTCGCTCAAAAAGAATGGTTGATTGGAAAAATCCCGCCGCCACTCGGTGCGAACCAGGAACCCGTCCGTGAATCTGTATTCGTAGGTGAGCGTGGTCTCCTTCAATGCCTGGGTGGTACCGCTGAACAAGCCGCCGCGATCTGACAGATATTCGGCCCGCGCGGCCAGCCCAACTTTGGGCGTCACCTGGTAGCGAACGTATGCAGCTCCTCCGTCAACATGGGCCGGAGCCGAATGCGATTGGACGCGATTGATCACGTAATCGCCCTCTGCGGCCAGCGTGAGTTTTGCCGTCGGTGTCCAGGTCGCATAGGAATCGAAAGCGTGAAACCACCCGTTCGGAGCTGGCACAACCGGAGTCACCGGCAGCCCAGGCTGGGTGGGTTCGGTGGGGAACCCCGGATTCAGTATCGGTACAACGTCACGCTGCTCCTGCCCGCCGTAGTAGTTGATGTTCCAGCTCACAGTTTTGGAAGGATGGAGTGTAAGAAACATGAGTTGTGACTTGAAGCCATTGAAGTCTTCGGCTTGCCCGACGCCGTTCACAACTCCATAGGTCAGCGTGGCAAAATTGTTGAACTGGTAGGTTGCCCGTACGCCGGTGTGATAAAACGGCAGGAAATTGAAGAAATACGAGCGGGAATAGTTGATTTGATCCTTGGTGTAGTTGCCCTCCAGCCCCAGGGAACTGGCCCATTTTCCAAAGTCCACGGTTAAACCTTTGCCCAGAGGGAAAATGTATGTCCCATACGCCTGCCAGATGGGGCGATAGGTTTGCGGCCGAAGTTCGTTACCCGGATTCCCTTGACTGGATTCCGTTGCCTGTCCGTATTGCAGATCGAGCCGAACCCCAAAGCGATTCCCCGCGGAAACGTCCGCCGCGTGTTCGATGATCAGGTTCGCCTGGTTCAGACTGAAGCTGTTGCTGCTGACGTCATAGGCGCGCAGCAGATTGACCCTGCCCACGGGCTGATTGAAGTTGTATCCGTAGTAGCCGTCAACGCCCAGGTTGATGGTGGTCCCACGAAAGAAGTCCAGGACGCCGCGATCATCGGGGCTGAGCACAGCAGCGGCAACGGGAGCGCCGGTTCGCCGCCTGTGGGGCGCCGGGGAGATTTTCCGCCGCACCTGCCGCCGGTGGCTGCTTCGGTGCCTGGCTCTCCAGAGTCTGCGACTTTAGCCTGCAGATCATGCACCAGCTGCCGGAGTTCTTGAACCTCCTGCGCAGTGGCCGGAACCGGCGGTTCCTGCTGCGAGTAAAGGACGGGGACAGCGAATAGCATGGCCGCTGCTACGCCAGCTATGCACCTGATCCATCCCGGTCCAGATACCGGAGTGGCTGAAGTTCTGCGTGTGTTGATTTTCATTTTTGTTCCTTATCCTTCCCTTTCTCCAGCATGCGAGGACATCGTCAGTCACACTTCGGGCTCTTCCAGAGATGAAACTTGTGAAGGGGGACATTGAGGGCTCGCGACTAAGCGACCACCAAGAGGGGTGGCCAATCCTGGCCGTGGTCGAATGGTTATTTCGAGAGCGAATCCAGCGCCAGGTTCAGTTCCAGCACGTTGACCCGGGGCTCTCCGAAGAAGCCCCATTGCCGGCCCTGGGTGTGGCTGGCCACGATTGTCCGCACCGCGTCTTCGCTCACGCCGCGCGCTTTGGCAATGCGCGGCACCTGGAACTCCGCCGAGGCGGGTGTGATCTCGGGATCGAAGCCAGAAGCAGAAGTCGTGACCATATCCACGGGCACCGGCTTGCCGGGATTCTCCGCCTGGGCAGTGGCCACGTCGGCGTTCACCCGATCGATGAGCTTCTGATTGGTCGGCCCCAGGTTGGATCCGGCAGAAGCGGTGGCATCATAGCCATTCGCGCCGGCCGCGGAAGGCCGTGGGTGAAAGTATCCTGCGCCCACGAACGGCTGCGCGATGATGCGCGAGGCCACGACCGTCCCGTTGCGCTCGACCAGTTGTCCGTTGGCCTTGTCGCGAAAGAAAAGCTGCGCCAGCGCCGTGACCACCAGGGGATAAACCAGGCCCAGCAGCACGGTAGTGACGACGGTCATGAGTACGGAAATCAGGAGGTTCTTTTTCATGGCGATTCTCGATAATTCTTGCTTCTTATGTCTTCAAATCTGAATTCTGAAATCTGAATTCTGAAATCTAAATTCTGAAATCCCTAAGCCATCCCGATCCGCGTGATGACCATGTCAATCAACTTGATGCCAATGAACGGGATGATGATCCCGCCCACGCCGTAGATCAGCAGGTTGTTGCGCAACAGCGCGGCTGCGCCCATGGCGCGATACTTCACGCCCGCGCAGCGCCAGCGGAATCAGGGCGACGATGATCAGCGCATTGAAAATGACAGCCGACAATATGGCCGACCCCGGCGTCTTGAGATGCATGATGTTGAGCGCGTTCAGCACCGGGAACGTGCCGGCAAACATCGCCGGGATGATGGCAAAATACTTCGCTACGTCATTGGCGATCGAGAACGTGGTCAATGCTCCGCGCGTCATCAGCAACTGCTTGCCGATTTCGACGATCTCAATCAGCTTGGTGGGATTCGAATCCAGGTCCACCATGTTGCCCGCCTCTTTCGCGGCCTGGGTGCCGGTGTTCATGGCGACGCCGACGTCGGCCTGGGCCAGCGCGGGCGCGTCGTTGGTACCGTCGCCGGTCATGGCCACCAGTTTTCCGTCGGCCTGTTCGCGGCGGATCAGATCCATCTTTTCCTTGGGCGTGGCCTGGGCAAGAAAATCATCCACTCCGGCTTCGCGGGCGATGGCGGCGGCGGTAAGCGGGTTATCGCCAGTTATCATGACGGTGCGAATGCCCATGGCGCGAAGCTGGCTGAAGCGTTCGCTGATTCCGCCCTTCACGATGTCCTTGAGATGGATCACTCCCAGCGCCCGCTTGTTCTCGGAAACCACCAGCGGCGTGCCGCCGGAACGCGCGATCTGCTCCACCGTCGCCTGTACTTCTTTGGAGAGACCGGTGCCGTTTACCGCGGAGATGTATTTTGAAATCGCGTCCGACGCTCCCTTGCGGATCTCGCGGCCATCCAGATTTACGCCCGACATTCGGGTCTGCGCCGTGAAAGGCACGAAGTGGGCCTCGTGAGAAGCCAGGTCGCGTCCCCGCAGGCCATACCTTTCCTTGGCCAGCACCACAATCGAGCGGCCCTCCGGGGTTTCATCCGGAAGGGACGACAGCTGCGCGGCGTCGGCGAGTTGGGCTTCCGTCACTCCCGGCGCGCAGACAAACTCCGCGGCCTGGCGGTTTCCTAATGTGATGGTGCCGGTTTTATCCAGAAGCAGAGTGTTGACGTCGCCCGCGGCCTCGACTGCGCGTCCCGACATGGCCAGCACGTTGTGCTGCACCAGGCGATCCATGCCGGCGATGCCGATGGCGGAAAGCAATCCGCCGATGGTGGTCGGAATCAGGCAGACCAGCAGCGATACCAGCACGAACACCGTCTGCGGCGATCCCGAGTAAATTGCGAAGGGCTGCAGCGTGACCACGGCCAGCAGAAAGATGATGGTCAGGCCCGCCAGCAGGATGTTGAGCGCGATTTCGTTGGGCGTCTTCTGGCGCTCCGCGCCTTCGACCAGGGCGATCATGCGATCGAGGAAAGTTTCCCCGGGATTGGAAGTGATCTTGATCTTGATGTAGTCGGAAAGCACGCGCGTGCCTCCGGTCACGGCCGAGCGGTCGCCTCCGGCCTCGCGGATCACCGGCGCGGATTCGCCCGTGATCGCGGACTCGTCCACCGACGCAACTCCTTCGACAATTTCGCCGTCACCCGGAATGAATTCACCCGCCGCCACCAACACCAGGTCGCCGGAACGCAGTTTGGAACTGGCAATCTTCTCGATTTTGCCGTCGGGCAGCACGCGGTTAGCGATCGTTTCCGACCGTGCCTTTCGCAAAGATTCGGCCTGGGCTTTGCCGCGGCCCTCCGCCATGGCTTCCGCAAAATTCGCGAACAGCACCGTAAACCACAGCCAGAGCGTGATCTGCAGGTTGAAGCCGAACTGTCCCTGGTGACGCAGCACGTCGCGCACCAGCAGGACAGTGGTCAGCACGCTGCCCACTTCCACCACGAACATGACAGGATTGCCCATCATCTTGCGGGGATTCAGCTTCAGGATCGATTCCCAGATCGCGCCTCGCACGATCTTCAAGTCCCAAATCGCTTTGCCTTTTTTTTCTGCCATATCTCCTCAGAAGGTCTTTCCGGCCTGCATCAACAGGTGCTCAAGAATCGGTCCCAGGCTCAAAGCCGGAAAGAACGTCAACGCACCCACAATCACGATCACCCCGACCAGCAAGACACTGAACAGAGGGGTGGTCACCGGGAACGTGCCCAGCGACGGCGGAACATATTTCTTCTTGGCCAGGTTGCCCGCGATGGCGAGCATGGGCAGGATCATAAAGAAGCGCCCGATCAGCATCGTGATTCCGCCGGCGATGTTGTACCAGGGCGTGTTCCCGTTGAGTCCGCCGAACGCGGAGCCGTTATTACCCGCCTGCGAAGTGAAGGAATAAAGAATCTGAGTCAGGCCGTGCGGCCCCGAATTGCTGATGCTGGAAGTGCCGAATCCCTCGACCGTCGAGATACCGGTCAGCACTAGAATGACCAGCGGAAAGACCAACGTCACCAGCATCGCCATCTTCACGTCATAAGCTTCGATCTTCTTGCCCAGATACTCCGGCGTGCGGCCCACCATCAGTCCGGCGATGAACACAGCCAGCACCACATAAATCAGGATGCCGTACATGCCCGCGCCCACGCCGCCAAACACGGTTTCGCTCAGCATGATGTTGGCCAGCGGTACCATCCCGCCCAGCGGGGTGTAGGAATCGTGCCAGCCGTTGATGGCGCCGCAACTGGCGTCCGTCGTGATGGTGGCAAAAAGCGTGGAGTCGGCAATGCCGAAGCGGACTTCCTTGCCTTCCATGTTGCCGCCCGGCTGCATCATGCTGGCTCGCTGGTCCACTCCCTTGAGCAGGGGATTGCCTTTGGCCTCCGCCCAGTACGCCGTAGTCACGCCGCACACGAACAGAATCGCCATGGCCGCCCAGACCGCCCAGCCGTGGCGCGGCGATCCCGTCATGCGGCCCAGCGTGTAGGTCAGGCCGGCCGGGATCATGAAGATGGAAATCATCTCCAGGTAGTTGCTCAGCGGCGTGGGATTCTCGAAAGGATGTGAGCTGTTGGCGTTGAAGAAGCCGCCCCCGTTGGTGCCGAACATCTTGATCGCTTCCTGAGACGCGACCGGCCCTTGCGCGATTACCTGGTCGGTGACTGTGTCCATCACCGGCTTGCCGTCGGGGCCGACAACTGGTTTTCCGTCAGCGACCCGTCTGCACTTGCTGCGGCTCGATCAGCTTCACCGTGTCATACGGTCTGAAGTTCTGCACCACGCCTTGCGAGACCAGGATCAATGCATAAATGATGCAGGTCGGCAGCAGCACCCAGAGAGTGGTCCGCGTCAGGTCAACCCAGAAATTGCCGATGGTGTCTTTTTCCCGCCGCGAGATGCCGCGAATGAACGCAATCGCGAGTGCGATGCCGACCGCCGCGGAGACGAAGTTGTGATACGCCAGCCCAGCCATCTGCGTGAGATAGCTCATGGTGGACTCGCCGCCATAGTTCTGCCAGTTGGTGTTGGTGGTGAACGAGGCCGCCGTGTTGAAGGCAAGGTCGGTGCCTACCGCCGCGAACTTCTGGGGATTCAAGGGCAGAAGCTGCTGCGTACGTTCGATCAGGTACAGCACCAGCATGGAGACGCCGCTGAACAGCAGCATGGAAAATGCGTACTCCGTCCAGCGCATCTCGTGTTCTTCGTCCACCAGCGTCAGGCGGTACAACAGGCGCTCCACCGGACGCAGCACCGGATCGAGGAAGGTGCGCTCGCGGTTGAACACGCGCGCCATGAACACGCCCATGGGCTTGGTTACCGCCAGGATCACGGCGAGATACACGATGATTTGTAGCCAGCCATTTACCGTCATTGGAATTAAAACCTCTCCGGTCGTAGCAGGGCGTACAGCAGATAGACCATGAGTCCCGCGCTCACGATCAGCATGATGATTGATTCAACATCCATGGCATTTCACCTCAGCGAATGCGATCGCAGAACTTCACATACGCGATGGAAATCAGAAAGAAAGCAATTGTCAGTGCAACGAAAATAATGTCTCGCATGTTTCGTATTCTCCGATTCGTGCGCCGCCTCAGCCCGAGCGATAACGGCGCCCGGCTGTGACATCGGCTTCTCGACCGGCCTTGCCGGCCGTCGCCGCATTCAGCTGGCCCACCGCTGTTTCCTTTGGCCCGCTGCCGGCATTCCAGGTGAGAGCGGTGGTGATTCGAACCACTCCAATCGCCAGGTGGGAAGCGGAATTCGCAACCGCGACGCGGTGCCGGGCGAATGCGGGACGCATCTGCGGCGTAGTGTAGCCCTCCGGGACGGACCGTCGTGCTCGAAATACGCCTGCTTCCCATCAAGGGTCACGGCGACCAGAAATCGGACCATGAATCCAACGCCCACAACGCACCCCAGCAGCATGAGTACGCTCGCACTCGCAACTGTCTCCAGGTGAAGCATTGTCGTCTCTCAATAGCATTGGATTATTTTGACCGTAAAGTTTGTGTAAGAAGTGCATAAAGAGATCGTAAAGAGAAGTAAGCGATTGAGCAGGCGGGAGTTGATTGACGGGATGGGGTGCCGCCAGCCACGTGGGGACAGCCGCCCTCGGCTGTCCAGGCGAGCTCCGCTCGCCAGAGGTTCTACGACCGTATTGCAGGCTTCGGCCTAGCGGAGCTTCGCTCCGCCGGACAGCCGGGCGCGGCTGTCCCCACGCGGGTCTCGATGGCATAAGCGAAGGATCAATCGCTGCCGGCAGGTTCGAAGCGGTATCCCACCCAGGGTTCCGTAATGATGTAGCGCGGCGTTTCCGTGGAGTCGATTTTCTTTCGCAGCTGTGCCACCAGCACGCGCAGGTGTTCCGGCTGTTCCACGCTGTTGGGCCCCCAGATGGCGAGAAGAAGAGCGCGATGCGTAACCACCCGGCTGGCGTGTCTCGCCAGATAAAGTAGAAGTTCGAACTCTTTGGGGGTAAGCCGGACGTCGCTGTTCTTGACCGAGACCCGGAATGCATCTGCATCAATCTTGAAGTCGCCGATGGCAATGGTCCGCTTGGCGGCGTCCTCGGTGGGCTGGGTGCGCGCCAGGTTCCTTCGCACCCGGGCCAGCAGTTCGTCCATGCCGACCGGTTTGGTTACGTAGTCGTCCGCGCCCGCGTCCAGCGCCTCAACTTTGGTCTTCTCCTCGCCCTTCACCGACAGCACGATGATCGGCAGCGTGGTCTCCGCGCGCAGCTGGCGGCACAGTTCAATTCCATTCATGTTGGGCATGGAAATGTCGGTGACCACCAGGTCGGGCTGCCACTCTCGCGTCGCTCTCAGGCCAGCATGGCCGTCATTCGCGGTGCGCACTTCGTAGCCGCTGCCGGTGAGAGCTGTGCGCAGCACTCGCGTGATCTGCGGTTCATCATCCACCACCAGGATGCGTTTCTTGTCGGCCATGAAAGTTTAAGAGGATTGCTGGGTGACAATGTGGACGTCCACTGGTGGCGCGTCCCGGAGAAATTTGTGGATGGCATTCAGATACAGGTAACGCTTCCAGCCTTTGACCGAAGAATGGCCGAACACCACCTGGGTGATGTGTTTTTCCCGGACAAACTGGGCCACGGCTTTGGCCACCGTCGGCGACTTCAATTTGACTACCTGCGCGCCCACCGCTTCGGCAAACCGCACGTTCGACGCCAGAGAGCGCTGGTTGGCGTCATTGTCGTCCACTCCAATGTCCACGTAAACCACATACAACTCCCCGTCGAGCCGCTTGGCCATGCGGGCTGCGCGGGCAATGAGGTGCTGCGCCGCAGGATTGGAACTGATCGCGACCGCGAATCTTTCCCGGATGCCAAGGATGCGCTCTCCCCCCTCCTGCTCAAGATAGCTTTCCAGGCTGCGGTCAACCTCCTGCGCCACCTCCTGCAGCGCCAGCTCCCGCAGCGCAATCAGGTTTCCCGGACGGAAAAAATTCGAGAGCGCCTTCTCCACCCTGTCCAGCGGATAAATATCGCCGCGCCGCATGCGGGTCTGCAGCGCTTCCGGGGTAAGGTCGGCCATCACCACTTCCCGCACCCGCTTCATTACCCAGTCCGGCACGGTTTCGCGCACCGTGATGCCGCTGATCCGTTGCACGCTGGGTGCGACGCTTTCCAGGTGCTGCACATTCATGGTCGTCAATACATCGATGTCGGCATCCAGCAGGTGCAGGACGTCCTCATAGCGCTTGCGGTTTCTGCTGCCTTCAATGTTGGTATGCGCCAGCTCGTCAACCACCACCACGGCGGGCTTGCGCGCCAGGATTCCATCCAGGTCCATTTCCTCGAAAATCGTGCCCTTGTACTCAATCTTCTTCCGTGGGATGGTTTCGAGCTTCTCGGTCAGTTCAACTACCCCTTTGCGGCCATGGGTCTCGACCATGCCAATGACCACATCTTCGCCCCGGCTCTTGCGCCGGATGGCCTCGCTCAGCATGTTGTAGGTTTTCCCCACGCCCGGCGCATATCCAAGAAACAGCTTGAGCGTGCCCCCTTTTTTCGCGGGCGCGGCTTCTTCCAGCCATTGTTCAGGAGTCTTGGCCATCGCCGCCTATTGTCGTGGACGCCACTCGATTTGTCGATATTCGGCTACAATCCTTGCTCGTGAACCGGACGGTGATCAGGGCGGCGCTCCGTTTTGCGGCTTGTGCCGCAGTGCTGTTCCTTGTGGCTTACGTCTATACCGCCGCCATCCGCGTGAATCCCACCACTGTGGCCCTCACCCTTCTGATCTGGGTCTTGATCGTCTCCGCGCTGTGGGGCCTGCGCTACGCGCTCTTTACCGCATTCTTCGCCACCACGGTTTTCAACTTCTACTTTCTTCCTCCTGTGCATACATTCACCATCGCGGGCACGCAGAACTGGATTGCCCTTTTTTCTTTTCTGACGACTGCCGTGATCGCCAGCCAATTGTCCGATCGGGCCCGCAAGCAGACCGAAGAGGCGGTGGGCCGGCGGCGCGAACTGGAGCGTCTGTACAGCTTCAGCCAGCAGTTGCTGACGGCGGACAACGTTCTGCAACTGCTGAATGCGGTCCCCGGACACGTGGTCGAATCGTTCGGCGTGTCCGCCGCGGTCGTTTATGTCCCGGAGAAGGGCAACATCTATCGCTCGGGAATCGATGTCCAGGGTCTGGACGTCGAGCAACTCCAATCCATCATTGCGCGCGGCGAAGCGGTGGTGGACAGCGCCCGCAACCTGAGTTTCACTCCGCTCAAGATGGGAGTGCGGACGGTCGGTGCGATGGGCGTTGCCGGCAACCTTTCCCGCCAGACCCTGGCGGCCGTGGGAAGCCTGATCGCCATCGCGGTCGAGCGCGCCAATGCGGTGGAGATCACTGGCCCGTTCCGAAGGGGCGCGTGAAGGCGAACGCTTGCGCTCCGCCATTCTTGATTCCGTCACCCACGAGTTCCGCACCCCGCTGACCTCGATCAAGGCTTCGATTACCAGCCTGCTCTCCCCCACCGGCCTGGGTCCGGATGATCGCCAGGAACTGATGACCGTCATCAACGAAGAGAGCGATCGCTTGAACCGCCTGGTCGGCGAAGCCGCGGAAGTGGCCCAACTTGAGTCCCATGAATTCCAGCTCGACCTCAGAGAGTGCGTTGTGCTTGAGCTGGTACAGGCCGCGGTGAGCGAGGTCAAACAGGCTCTGGGCAAGCACCTCGTGGAGATCAGGGTGCCGGAAGCGATTACCGTCCGCCTCGACCCGGACCGCATCAAGGAAGTTCTCGTCCAGTTGCTGGAGAATGCCGCCAAGTACTCACCGCCCGAGTCTCCCATCCGGATCACTGCCGAGTTGAAGGGCACCAGTCTCGAGGTGAGTGTCGCCGACCAGGGGGCCGGCATTGACGACATGGAGCAGGGGCTGATTTTTGACAAGTTCTATCGTGGAAAGAACCAGCGCTACCGGGTGCAGGGCACGGGCATGGGGTTGGCCATCGCGCGGGCGATCGTGGAAGCCCACGGCGGCAAAATCGGCGTCACCAGCCAGCTGGAATGCGGATCCGTGTTTTACTTTCTTTTGCCGGTGCGAGAGTAAGGCGCCGCCTGCGCTCCGGAGGACGCGATCCCAGCGGATCGGGACGGTAGCGGAGCAGCGCCAGGGCGGTGACATCGTTGTGGGCCGGGGCGGTATTCATGAAATTCTGCGCCGCCTGCAGAACGGCCAGGCACAAATCCTGCGCCGTAAGGGCGGATGCTCGCTGCAGACTGTCCTTCGCGCCTTCCAGGCCGAATTCCTCGTTGTTGTACTCCGCTTCCACAATTCCGCGCGAAACCACCAGAAGCGCCGCGCCTGGCCCCAGGGCGCAGGTGGAGGCGCTGTGAGTGGCATGCGAGAAGATGCCCAGCGGCAGGCCGCTTGCCTCCAGCTGGGTGATTCCGGAATCGTCGCGCAGCAGTCCCGGAGTGTGGCCCGCGTTGGCATAGCACACCGTGCCCAGGTCCTCGTTATAGCAACCGATGAATGCGGGACAGCTGCGCACCCCGCCCGCAACCTGCAGGATGGTGCAGTTCAGCGCATGGCAGAGCCCAACCATCGCTTCCGCCTCG
This sequence comes from Terriglobia bacterium, assembly GCA_963801595.1. Lineage (GTDB taxonomy): Bacteria > Acidobacteriota > Terriglobia > Terriglobales > Acidobacteriaceae > JAIQFF01. Next base: position 64,674 of record CAWDFW010000020.1, read on the forward strand.
TTGAAGTCCTCCCCAGCGAAAAGATTGGGGGTGAGACTTCGAAAGGTGCCCTGCGCGGCAATGAGGATGGCGCGCGTGTCTTCCCTGCGGCCCGCCAGGTCGAACAGCCCGAACAGCAGGCGCGAGGGGCCCACCCGCAGGAATTCGTAGAAGTCACCGGCCACGCGCTGGTTGTGGTACACGGCTGCGATTTCTGCCCGGCGCAGCACCGGCACGTCGGAATGCCGCGGATCGCTGAGGTGCAGCACTCCCTCCCGGCGCTTGAACAGGGAGCGTACGAAATCCGCTGGAGGCAAAGTCAGCGCCCGAATAATTTCCCCGGTTCGTGTCATAGCTCGTTCCCAGCTGCCTTTGTCCGCGCGTTCGAACCGGTGCCGGATCGGCGCTTCACTTCCCGGGACCGGGAACCTCGCTTCAAGGGCCTAATCGGCATTTCTTTCCATTAGCGTTAGATGACCCGCTCCACGGGCCACGCCGGTTCGATTGCGGGCAATATAACGATGGTCCCCGAGGCATATTTCGCTATATCCACGTCGGGAAACCGACTCTTGAGATTTCTTTTCAACCGCGAAACTTTTTCCGATGACACAATGCGTCAGTGGTCATGGCCTGAGGCTCCACATGCAAGATGCTGGGAGATGTGGAGCCTCAGGCCGCTTGGAAACCTCTCCGCGCCGCAGTTCAGCCTCGGCCGTGCATTTTTCGATGCAGGGAGTCTCCCTCCGTGTCCTCCCTGTGCTCCTCCCCGAGCGAGTTCTGTTTCCTCCCGTAGCCCGATTGTGCCGTCGCTCTGGCACCACGGAGCCATTTACCCGAACCGGGAAGAGATTTAGCTTGCTCTTGAGCAGTTCTGGGGGAGGGCTGTTCGACGGGCGTCCCAAGACTCAAACCTGGGTCTGGGGCGCTTTCGTTTTGTCACCCGGAGGCTCGCTCCGATCCCAGGCATCGCACGTTGACTTCAGACGCTGACTCACAACCATGGACGCGACAAAGGGTCGGAATTAGCCGGCCGCAAAAAGCCGCGAAGCGGCGCCAGAATGCAGCCCACGGCGTAAGGCGTGGGTAAGACGCGGCGCGAGCGAGCCTCGAAAGGGGCGAAAGAAAGCGTTGTGACATCGGCCGGTCGCCAGGGCAATGTCCCTTCGGATGTGCAAATCCCAAAGCGTGTACAAGTTCGGCGGAAGCGGCAAATTTCTGGACATCCGAGCGGGGCGTAGGACTAAGTACCGTCATCCACGCGGGTTACGGGGATTTTAGCGACCAGCCAGAAGTCCGCCAAAGGGTCGCCAGCTTGTTCCCAAAATGGAACAGACCCTCGCTTCCACAAGCTTTCCACAGGTTGTGGAAGCGGAGTTGTAGCCCGATTTAGCCTGGGAAGCCCTATTCCGGCGACCCCATGCCGTCCTGGGCCATGGACTCAAAGCGGGTGGACCGCTTGACGAAAGCCAGCTTGATCCGGCCGGTAGGGCCGTTGCGCTGTTTGGCGATGATGATCTCGGCGACGCCGTCCAGTTCGGGCTCGTCGGGCTTGTAAACCTCTTCGCGGAAGATGAAGGCCACCACGTCCGCGTCCTGCTCGATCGACCCCGATTCGCGCAGGTCGGCCAGTTGCGGACGGTGGTCGCCGCCCCGGCTTTCCGGCGCCCGGCTCAACTGGGACAGCGCCACCACCGGCACCTTGAGTTCCTTGGCCAGCCCCTTGAGCCCGCGCGAGATAGCGGACACTTCCTGGGTCCGGTTTTCGTAGCGCCTGCCGCCGCCTGACATGAGCTGCAGGTAGTCCACGATGATCAGATCGAGCCTGCCCTGGGACTGCTGCAGGCGCCGCGCCTTGGCCCGCATTTCGCTCAGGCTGATGCCGGGCGTGTCGTCGATGAAAATCGGCGCGTGCGCCAGTTGGTCCATGGCGTGGACCACTTTGTCCATGTCGTCGCGCCACAGCGAACCGGTGCGCATCTTGTGCGAGTCCACCCGCGCCTTCGAACACAGCAGCCGCAGCAGCAGTGCCTCTCGCGACATTTCGAGAGAGAACATGCCGACCACCTTCTGGTCTTCAATCGATGCATTTTCGGCGATGTTCATGGCGAATGCCGTCTTCCCCATGGAAGGCCGGGCCGCGATGATGATCAGATCGGAACGCTGCAGCCCGCTGGTCATCTCGTCGAGATCGGTGTAGTGCGTGGCCAGCCCGGTGATGCGCTGGCCGCGCTGCAGCAGGGCATCGACCGATCCGAAAGATTCCTTGACGATTTCCTGCACGCCCATGAAGCCGCGGCCGATGCGCTTTTCGGAGAGCTGCATGATGGCGGCTTCGACATCGTTGAGAACTTCCTCGGCGGGATCGCTCTGATCGGCGGCGCGGGCGATGGCGGAATTGGAAACGTGGATCAGCCCACGCATCAGCGCCTTGTCGCGCACAATCTTGATGTAGTGCTCGATGCTGGGCCGGTCCGGTACGCCATCCACCAGGCCGGAGATGTAGCCCACGTCGCCGATGGCCTCGAGTTCCTTGTGGCGATCGAACTCTTCGACCAGCGTGATCATGTCGATCGGCCGGGAGGACTCGGCCAGGTCCATCATGCGGGTGTAAATGCGGCGATGGGAGTCGAGAGAAAAATCTTCCGGCTTGAGATGCTCCGCCGCCTGGTTGTAGGCAAAGTTGTCCAGCAGGATGGCGCCGAGAATCGACCGCTCGGCTTCAACGTTGGCCGGCAGGCTGTGCGCGAGACTGTAGTCAGTAGTTGCCAAGGGAACCGGTGAATATTATAGTGAATAAAAACGCGAAATTCAGCCAGAGAGACGCGTCCGCGCAGCGGACCGGCGAATTTTCCGCGCAGGCTGTCGAGTGGGCGTCCCGCCCACTGAAGCTGGAACCGTGCGAATCCGCGAAAATCGTGGCCACGACCCCCAAAATAAAATGCGGCCCAGGCCAGCCACCTGGGCCGCATCGCTCGTGAGTGCCACGCCCGCAGGTTTCACCGCGTCAAGCGGCGAAGTGTGACCTTGGGAAACCGCACTCTCAAAGGAGCACACGTTGCCCGGCACACCCTGTTGACGATCCCTCCGCAAATACTAGATTCGCGGATATTGTCCTGCGGCGACTGCGAGAGCGGGCGGCGTCAGTCCTGCTTTTTAGGGAAGGACTCTCTGAGGAGGCCGCAACGCCCGAGTTTCCTGAAACCCGCCGAAGCGCGTTTCTAAAAACCCTCCCGGTGGTTCACCCTCGAGAACCGCCGGTCACCGCCAGCTCTGTTTGCCAGTCGCGAGCAGGCTCAATGCATCTCACGTTTGCACTGTGAGCACTTTGCGCGAATACCGAATCACGCGCAACGGAAAATTGAACCTTGAGTTGTGCAGAAACTGTGGAGGACAAGACTTCCTTGTGGAAAGGGAAGGAAAAGGCGGCGGAAAACTTCAAGCCGGCATTCCACTCGGGTGCTAAACACCGCCACCATCAGAAAGAATATTTGGGCCAGCCTGTCACAATCCTGCTTCAGAAAATGATCCCACAAGCAAAAAAGCCCCGAGAGTTACTCGGGGCTTTCAAATAGATCCTGGACGATGCCTGTCAGTACTCATGATAGCCTTCCCACCCCCGCAGTCAACCAATATCCGCAATATTCAAGTGACCTCGGAGGGCGAGGGATTCGAACCCTGGTGGCTGGACAGCGACTCGAATGTTTGACAGACATCGTCCAGTACCCAGTGGCAACACCCTCCAGACGCGAAAAGTTATCGTATGGAGCCTAATGTTCATTCCGGCAATCGCGGCGAAACATGTTGGAATGGAGTGCTGATTTGGGAAAAAAGGGCACGACCGAAGCCGTGCCCTTCATCCGTGTAGATCCGTGAAAATCCGTGGCCAGGTCTCTAGTCGCGCACTCCATCCAGAAACGCCCGCAACTTCCGCGAGCGCGACGGATGCCGCAGCTTGCGCAACGCCTTCGCCTCGATTTGGCGAATGCGTTCACGGGTCACGGCAAACGACTGGCCTACTTCTTCCAGCGTGTGCTCCGAACCGTCTTCCAGACCAAAGCGCATCTTGATGACCTTCTCTTCGCGCGGAGTGAGCGTGCGCAGCACCTGCGAAGTCTGGTCTTTCAGGTTGACGTTGATCACGGCCTCGGCCGGCGAGACAACGGCGCGGTCTTCGATGAAGTCGCCCAGATGCGAATCTTCCTCTTCGCCGATCGGCGTTTCGAGAGAGATCGGTTCCTGTGCGATCTTCAGCACCTTGCGCACTTTCGCCACCGGAATGTCCATGCGCTTGGCGATTTCTTCCGACGTCGGTTCGCGTCCCAGTTCCTGCACCAGCTGCCGCGAGGTGCGGATCAGCTTGTTGATGGTCTCGATCATGTGGACGGGGATGCGAATCGTACGCGCCTGATCGGCAATGGCACGAGTAATCGCCTGCCGAATCCACCACGTGGCATAAGTCGAAAACTTATACCCGCGGCGGTATTCGAACTTGTCCACGGCCTTCATCAAACCGATGTTGCCTTCCTGAATCAGGTCCAGGAACTGCAAACCGCGGTTGGTGTACTTTTTCGCGATGGAAACCACCAGGCGGAGGTTGGCCTCGATCAGTTCCCGCTTGGCCTGCTCCGCATCCATGTCCCCCTGGATGATTTCCCGTTGGGTCCGCTTGAGTTCCTGAAAGGAAACCCCGGCTTCGCCCTCCAGTTTTTCCAGTTCCGAACGGACGGACCGCGACTGCCGGCGATAGTCCTTCTTCTGCTCTTCGCTGCGGGTGGCTTCCGCTTTGCGTTCCAGGTTCTGGGATTGCCGGTCGAGCGACCGCATGGTATCGACCGTCTTGTTTACCCGGTCGATCAGCCGCTTGCGCTCGGCGTTGGTAAAGCCCAGCTTGCGGACACACAGAGAAACCGCCACCACGGCGCGCGCCAGGTTCAGGCGATAGCGGCGGTAATCCTTGGGCCGCTTCTTCTGGGAGACCGTGGCGAACTTCTCGATCAGCTGTCCAGCCTTCTTGTAGGCCTTGGCCAGGTCGTCGATCTTCCCGGTGAACTCCTTCAGGCGGTTCTGGAGGATCTCGTCGGTGATCTCCTCCTCGTCGAAGGTGACCACTTCCTTGATGGAGCGGACGCCTTTCTTGAGGTCCTCTCCCATCGCCAGAAGTTCGTTAATGACAATCGGCGACCGCGAGAGCGCTTTCAGCACCCGCAGCTGCCCGCGCTCGATGCGCTTGGCGATTTCAACTTCGCCTTCGCGCGTAAGCAGCGGCACCGTCCCCATCTCTCGCAGATACATGCGGACGGGGTCGTTGGTTTTTTCCAGAGCGCCGGGCGTGAGGTCGAGTTCGACGTCCTCGCCGACTTCTCCTTCTTCTTCAAACTTCTTATCGAGCGCGGAGGAGGGAAGTTTCGGTCCCTCCAGCACATCGATTCCCTGCGTACCAATGGTGGTCAGCAGATCGTCCAGGTCCTCGGGAGAATGCACGTCGTGCGGGATAAGGTCGTTGACCTGGTCATAGGTCAGATATCCCTTCTCTTTACCTGTGTCGATCAGCTTTTTGATATCGTCGTACTTGTCGTCAAGAGCCAAGACGGATTACCTTCTTTTCGTCCTACGAAAAGGACAGAGAGCGTTTTTTAGCGGTGGGAACGTGAAGCGGCGAGCTGCGCGCCGGGCACAAACCTTCGAATTATAGCATCGGATGGGTTTAGTGGATATCAGCGATAGGCTGATTTTTGACACACCCCGTCCATGTTCCCGTCAACTGTTCATTTAGATGTTATGGAACTCCATTTAGTTTCATAGTGTTTTGGCCCTACGCCGGCCGGGCCGTGGGGCCCTCGTCGGCCAGGCTGGGATCCATCAGGGCCCGCTTTAGCCGCATCTTTTCCTCCAAAAGGGCCTGTATCTGGCCGGCTTCCCGCCCTCGCGTGACCTGCAATTCTCTCTGCACCCGTTCCAGCTTCTTCTGAGTTGGATGCGCCGCAAGGCCCGTACCGCGCCCTCCAGCCGTTCGGCGGAGAGCTCCTCGTCATCCTTCATGAGGATGGAAGCCAGCAGGTTGCGGTCCCCCTCGGGTAAGGGCAGGTCGGTGACGTGGACGGACTCAGACCGAAGCAGCACTTCGATCAGCGATTCGGCGGCCACGCCCTGGTGCAGGAGCTCGCTTTTGAGGACGAACTGGGCCTGGCGGCAGGGATCGAACTCCTCTTCCGCGCCGTCGCGGGCCGAAAGATGCTCTTCCGAGGTCTGGATCTCAGTGGCCGAAACCAGCGCCCGGATCAGTATCTTCTCCGCATCCGTAATCTGGACCTCCGCCCGTGCCTTCAGGGTGGCCGTGGATCGGTTGGCCGCAGCATGCTTCAACTCCTGGCGTAGCACCGCCGAGTCGATGCCCAGCTTCTGCGACATCTCTTTTGCCAGTTCGTCCCGAACAATGCGGCTGGGCACGCGCTGGATGTGAGGCAGCAGATAGTTCACGGCCTTCACCTTGCCCTCGGCGCTGCGCACCGGGAACTGCGCCCGCGCCCGTTCGATCAGGTAGTCAAAATACTTCTGCGAATTTTTCAGCGCCGCCGGCATAGGCCTCTTTCCCCTTGCGCCGGATAAACAGGTCAGGATCGAAGCCCGATTCCAGGGTAAGCACCTTCACCTGAAACTCTTCCTCCACCAGCAGGCCGAGAGTACGTTCCGTGGCCTTGGCCCCAGCCGTATCCGGATCGAAATTAACCACAACATTCTTCGTAAAGCGCCCCAATAGCCTGGCCTGTAGTTCGGTAAAAGCCGTCCCCGAGCTGGCGATCACGTTGTGGAACCCCGCGGCATAGACCGAAACGCAGTCCATCTGCCCCTCGACCAGGATGGCGTAATCCAATTTGCGGATCGCCTCTTTCGCCTTGTCGAGATTGAACAGCACCCGCGACTTGGAGTAGATCGCGGTTTCCGGCGAGTTCAAATATTTCGGTCCAGCCTTCTCGTCAGCCGCAAGAGTGCGTCCGGTAAAGGCAATCACGCGCCCGGACTTCATTCGTGATGGGGAACATCACCCGGTTGCGGAATTTGGAATAGAAGACCGGACCTCGGGCGTCGGACTCGGACCTCGGACCTCGGACTCGGGCCTTTGATCGAGATGCGGTCGAGATCTGCTGCCGGGTCTTGCTGAGAACGGAGAACTGAAATCTGACCACGGGTTTCGCTGAGGTCCGACGTCCGAGGTCCGACGGCCGTTCTCCGCTTTCCACGAAAACACCCCGCTTTCCCGCAGCACATCTTCTTCAAACTCGCCCTTCAACCGGTCGCGCAGAATAAAACCCGAATCCGGCGCAAATCCGATCCGAAATGCTTTGATCACATCCTCGTTCAACCCGCGCCCGCGCCAGATACTCGCGGGCATGTGCTCCCTCCGGCCGCCTCAGATATTCCTGAAAGAAAGCGCAGGCCCGCTCATTCACATCAAGCAGCACGGTGCGCAGCCCGGCTTCCTTGGCCTCCGCGGGACTCGAGAACGTCACCTTGGGCAAAGCAATGCCCAGCTTCTGCGCCACCGCCCTCACCGCTTCGGGGAACGTTATGTTTTCGACTTTCTGGACAAAGCTGAAAACATCGCCGGAAACCCCGCAGCCGAAACAGTGATAAAACTGCCGCGTGGCGTGCACCGAGAATGACGGTGTCTTTTCGTTGTGAAAGGGACAAAGCCCGGAGTAGTTCTGCGCCCCCGCCTTCTTCAGCTTGACGTAGTCGCCGACAATGCGAACGATGTCCGCCTGCAGCTTGACGGTTTCCTTGAAGTCGCCGGAGTCGGTCATGGTTGGAGGCACAGCTGTCCGCAGGAATTGTGCGGCTGAAAGCCGCTGATTTGAATATACCGGAAGCAGATTGCTGTGGAGAAGCTGTGGAAGGCGACGACTATTCGGTTGATGCGCGGAGGAAAACCCACTCAAATTTCCGATCTGCTAGCCCCGTGTTTGAGCAGAAGAAGAGACGCCAATTCGATCGCTCTTCCGCAGTCGAGAGCATGCCAGAGCGTTCGTTCAATCGCTCAGCACGGATGACCGCTCTCTTGCCAAGTCCGAAGTAGCGGGCGTGATCCGACCGGCTGGACGATTATCTCCGGTTCCAGATTGAGGGTTTCAGCGCCCAATACACGGAAATCGGAGTTCGCCATTAAGCTGCCCTCGAATCGGACCACGGTGATTTCTCTCATTCGGCGAACGAGCTCGAAGGCTTGCTTGGGAAATCTGGTCGTCACCCCGCTGTAGATTGATGCCGGATAAACTGCCCACGATGTAAAGAGTAGTTCATCGAGATGCGCAGTGAGGGATCGGGATCTTCAAGACTCTCCGCTTCTGCGCCAGCGAAGAAGCGGCTTCGGTCAGGATGACAGCATTGATCGGAGCCGATAACACAGCGTGCATCCCGGTCTTCTCGGCTCATGTTTGCATACATATCAGGAAACTCGTCAGCAAAGCTTAGGGGTACTCGCGTCGTGCACCTTGCCACAAGTCGCGCATTTAACGGTTTCGGTCATACCCGCAGTTCCACAACCGTCGCCCCGCCGCCTCCTTCATTCTGCGGCGGCTCCGTCACCGATTCCACGTGCGGATGCTTCTGCAAATACTGACGCAGCGCTTTCCGCAAAATTCCCATGCCGCTGCCGTGCACCACCCGCACCCGAGGCAAGTCCGGCTAGGAACGCGCGATCGACGAATTTCTCTACCTCGCGGGTGGCGTCGTCCACGGTGCGCCCGATGACGTTGATCTCTGACGGTACGCTGGCACTCTCTTGCTCTAAAGACACCGAAATTCCGCGCGCCCGGGCCGCTTTGACCGGAGAATCAGTCGCCCGCGACAGCACTTCTGCAATGTCGTCGCGCGCGATCTTCATCTTCATGGCGCCGATTTCGACTTCGAAATGATTCTCGTCGATGCGCCGGCTGACCACGGCAGGCCGGCCCACCGATTTGAGTTTGACGGTATCGCCTTGCGAAACATGCTTCACCACCTGCGGTTGCGCATTGGGATCACCCCGGTCGGCCCCGGTGGCGTGCGCTACCACGGTGGAATCGAATTGCTCGCTGAATTCCCGACGCAGTTTCGAAATACGCCGCTCGGCATCTTTCGACAACTTTTGCGACGCGGCCCGGTCCTGGACGGCGTTGACCATCTCCCGCGCCTGATACTCGAAATCCCGCAGCAGGGTTTCGAGTTTTCTCTCCATCTCCTTGATCTTTCGCCTGCTGCTCTTTCCGCCCCTCGGCGGCGAGATTCGCCTTTTCGCGTTCCAGTTCCTGCTCGCGGGCCTTCAGGCGAAGGCGTTCGGCCTCGGCCTCGCGCAAGTTGGCATGCAGGCTGTCGAGAAACTGGCCCACATCGCGCGCCTGCGTGCCCAGCTTCGACCGCGCGGCCTCAATGATGGACGGATTCAGTCCCAGGCGCTGCGCGATGTTGATGCCCGCCGAAGCTCCCGGCACGCCGATCTTCAATTCGTAAGTAGGTTGCAGCGTGGCTTCATCGAATCCGACTGAAGAATTCACCACGCCCGGCGTATTGGCGCCGAAAACCTTCAGCGAGGTGTGGTGCGTCGAGATCACCGTCAGGCAGCCGATGCGCCGGAAGTGCTCGGCAATCGCGACCGCCAGCGCCGCGCCTTCTTCCGGATCAGTGGCTGAGCCCAACTCATCCAGCAGCACCAGCGAGTTTGCCGTGGCCGTGCGCGAGATGAAGTCGATGTTGGTGACGTGGGCGGAGAACGTCGAAAGATTCTGTTCGATGGACTGGTAGTCGCCGATATCGGCCAGCACGGCATCGAAGACCGGCAACTCGGCGCGGTCCGCGGGGACGGGAATGCCGGACTGCGCCATCAGGGCCAGCAGGCCAACCGTCTTCAAGGCCACGGTTTTTCCGCCGGTGTTCGGCCCGGTGATGACCAGTTCCAGGCGTTCGCCTTCAAGCTCGATGCTGACGGGAACGACGTGTCCGCCCTTTGCCTTCAGGTTTCGTTCGAGCAGCGGATGGCGGGCACTGATCAAAACCAGCCGAGCGGGGCTCGGCCCGGACAGCCGGGGGCGGCTGTCCCCACCTGGTTCTGGCCGGTCCACCGAATCGTTCTCCAACATAAGGACCGGTACGCAGCCGTAGTCTTCGGCGAAGCGGGCCTTGGCGAATTGCAGCTCCAGTTCACCCAGCACGTCCACAGCTTTCAGGATCGGCTCGGCGTTTTCGCCGATGCGGCGCGTCATCTCCAGCAGAATGCGATGAATCTCCGCCATTTCTTCATCGAGCAGCCGCACCAGTTCGTTGTTCTGGTCGATGGTCTCCAGAGGCTCGACAAAGACGGTTTGCCCGCTGGAACTGGCTCCGTGAATTACGCCCTGCACGCGGCGCTTCTGCTCGATCTTGATGGGGATCACGAAGCGCTCGCCGCGGATCGTGATCAGCTCATCCTGCACCGCGCCGCCCTCGGCCAGCCGGCGGAGATAGCCGCGCAGCGACTCCTGGATCGTCCTCTTTTGCCGTTCGATCTCGCGCCGGATCCGTGCCAGTTCCGGCGAAGCGCGGTCTTCGAGCGTGCCGTCAGGCTGGATCTTGTTGCGAAAGCCGCGCAGGAATTCGGTGAAGTCGATAATCCCGGATGAAAGCTCCGCGACCGCGGTCCATTCCACTTTCATTGCCGCCGGCGGACTCAAAGCAATCTCCCGCCACTCGGCCGCGCGGTCGATCACCAGCACCACATCGCGAATCTCCGTGGTTTCGAGGACTGCACCCGCAATGCGCGCCTTCTCGACTGGAGTTGTGATATTCAGCAGTCCGGAGAACTCGAAGCGTCCTCCCACCCGGCGGAATTCACGGATTTCGCTGGTGAGCTGGTGCTGATTTTCGATCCACCGCCGATCGACGGATGGAGCCAGCGCAGCAGCCCGCTCCTGCCCCAGCGGCGAAGATCCGTATCCACGGATCAAGTCGAGCAGAGACTCAAACTCCAGCACCCGGGCGCTGCTGTGGATGAGAGCGGACGGCATCGCCTTCATGTTACAAGAAGCGGCCATACGTAGGGGAGGATGCCCCCGTCGGCTGAGAATGCGCGTCGTGCGGCGTGAAATCTGAGAACTGAGAACTGAAATCTGAAATCTGAAATCCAGAATCAGAAACCAGCGATTAGAACCAGAACGAAACCAGAAACCAGAAACCGAGAAACCAGAAACCAGAAACCAGAAACCAGAAACCAGAAACCAGAAACCACCCCTAGGCCTGAGCGGCTCCGGCCATCTTCGACGCCGGCTGCTTCGCCGCGGGAAAGCGAAGTTCGAAAACCGCTCCACCTTCAGGACGGTTCTCACAGCTGATTTGTCCCTGGTGGTCCTGGACGACCCCATAAGTGACGCTCAAACCCAGTCCCATGCCCTTGCCGACAGCCTTAGTCGTATAGAAGGGATCGAAGATACGCCGCGGGTCCCGGATGCCCGGACCGGAATCGGAAAACTCCATCACCAGTTCGTCGCCTTCCTCCAGCACGCTCACAGAAAGAGTCCCGCCGCCCACCTCTTCCAGGGCGTCCGTCGCGTTCCCGATAATTTCCACGCAGCACTGGAAGAGCTGATTGACGTTGCCCCAGATTTGCGGCAGCCCGGGAGCAATCCGGCTCTCCAGATGAATGCTTTTGTTTTCCGTGCGCAGCATTTTCATCTGCAGGGCGCGTTGTACGATCGATCCCATATCCAGCAGCGTCTTTTCTCCGGGCGACTGCTGGGCAAAGCTGAGCAGACTGGACAACAGTTCCCGGGTCCGCCTGGCCTGTTGTCCGATCTTGCGCGCCATGCTGGCCTGCTCCGATTCCAGACCAGCCTGCGCTGCCAGCAACTCGGAATATCCCAGGATCGCAGCCAGGGGGTTGTTGATCTCGTGCGCCGCTCCTGACACCAGTTGGGCGAGCGATGCCAGCTTCTCCCGCTGCACCAGTTCGGTCTGCAGCCGCTTCATGTTTTCCAGGCTGGAGCGCGACTCTTCCAGCAGCCGCACCAGTTCCCGGTCCATCAGGAATTGGCGAAGAAAGACGAACAGCCCCAGCACCAGCATCGCCGCCAGCGTGACCAGCAGGCGGAACTGGCGCAGGTTAGGCGGCGACGTGTCGCGAAACCACGCCCAATATCCCATCACGCGGAAGCGAAAGCATGGCCAGCATGGCCAGCCGGGGCGCCAGCATTTGCCAGCGCGAGAGCTCTGACGGTGCGGGCTCGGATGGAGGCTTCAATTCCCGCGCCAGAAGAGTGGCCCAGATCATCCAGCCAACTGAAGCAATGAGCGGGATGTCATAGATGCTGCCGGTGTAATATTGCCCGCGAGCGATGGCGCCATTCAGTACCAGCGAACTTACCGCGTAGAGTCCCGAAGCCACGAACATGTTCCGGTAGATTTGTTTCCAGGCGCTCCGCGCATTCCATGCCAGTATGCCCAGCACCACCAGGAATGCCATATTTTCCACCAGATAAAGCAGATCGTAGTGGGGACTGTAGAGAGCAACATTGAGCACTACATACTCGTCGGGAAACACAATGAAGGCATACAGGAAAACCCACCACACCAGCAGCATCAGGAAGGTCAACGTGCTGAAGTAGAGTTTCTTTTCATCCGACAGGTGGGGACGCAACGCCACCGCCGCCATAAACGGCACGACGTGCACAAAGAGGACAACGTCCCCGATGAACGGATCCGGAATGGTGCGTCGCAGGATCACCTCGTACAGCGTCCACAAGGCCAGGTTCGTTGACCACAACAGGCAGCCCAGCGCCATCAGCCCCCAGAACAACCGGACCTGGCCGCGGGTCGAAACCGCGTTCGCCACCATGAGCAGGAAGGCAAGAAACAGCAATGAAAACTGGACAATATCACCGAAGGCCAGCAAGCCGAACCCGGCCGGCATGGTCAACGACACGCTGGCATAGATCAGTGTTATGCCGACGATGCCGGCGATCCGCCATTGACGCCTCGAGATCATTAGATATTCCGCATTTTAGTGGCTGAGGTTGCAGCCGATCAGTTTCGGCCGAGACAAAGCGTTACTTTAGTACCACCAGGAGCGGTCGTCAGTCGTCGGTCGTCAGCTTTCCGCCGACGGGGTTGCCCTTGTTGGACTAAAGACTGAAGACTGACGACTGACGACCGACGTGCCTGCTAGAATCACCCCATGACCTTCCCGGTCACCCGCCTCCGCCGCCTGCGCCAGAATGAGCGCCTGCGCGCGCTGGTGCGCGAGACCCGGCTCACCCCTGAGGCCTTTGTGTACCCGCTGTTCGTCTGCCCGGGCGACGGTGTGCGCAAGGAAGTCCGGTCCATGCCGGGCGTGTTCAATCTTTCGGTGGATGAAGCGGTGAAAGAGGCGCGAGCCACCGCGTCGTTGGGCGTTCCCGCCGTCATCCTCTTCGGATTGCCTGAGACCAAAGACGAGGTTGCCACCGGCGCCTGGGCGGAAAACGGAATCGTTCAACAAGCCGCCCGTGCCATCAAGCGCGAAGTGCCCGACCTCATCATCATGGGCGATGTTTGCCTGTGCGAATACATGTCTCACGGACACTGCGGCGTCGTGCGCACGCCCCAATCCCCGCAATCGCTGGGAGCGGCAGCGAAGAATTCCATGGCTGCCCTGGCCGTGAAACCTCAGGACAAGATGAAGGCCATCGACGCGCTGGCCGCGGCCCGTACCGCCGGGCAGGAATTCGAAATTCTCAACGACGCTACTCTGGAACTGCTGGCCCGGACCGCGGTTTCTCAGGTTCGTGCCGGGGTTGACATCGTTGCCCCTCCGACATGATGGACGGCCGCGTAGCCGCCATCCGCAAGGCGCTCGATGAGGCCGGCCTGCTCCAACGCCCCTATCCTTTCTTATGCGGCCAAGTTCGCTTCCGGCTTCTACGGCCCCTTCCGCGAGGCTGCCGATTCCGCGCCCCAGTTCGGCGATCGCCGCTCCTACCAGATGGATGGCGCCAACCTGCGTGAAGCCATGCGCGAGATCGAGGCCGATATCGAAGAAGGCGCGGACATGATCATGGTGAAACCCGCCCTGCCTTATCTGGACGTGATTGCCGCAGCCCGCCAGCGCTTCGACCTGCCTTTGGCGGCCTACCAGGTCTCCGGCGAGTACGCCATGATCGAAGCCGCCGCCCGCAATAACTGGATCGACCGCGACCGCGTCATGATGGAATCGCTGACCTCGATTCGCCGCGCCGGTGCCGGCATCATCGTCACCTATTACGCCCGGGAAGCGGCCCGCTTGCTGGGCTAGCAATAGCCAAGTGGGGACGGGTCTCAGACTCGTCCAGGCCGAGCGAAGCTCGGCAGGTCTTGCGCCCGTGCGGGACTAATAGCGCTGCGGATTCTGCACGTAAACCATCCGGTCATTCTTGCAGGCCCACACCAGGGCCACAATCCATCCAATCACGCTCCATCCCAGAAAGAAATTGAGTAGAAAGATGGAAACCTTGTCGTATTTCTCGCGCAGCAGGGCGACAATCGTCGGCAGGAAGTAAAGGAGAAATCCCGATCCAAAGATCGGGAATAGGAAGAACCCGAAGACGTGCATGAGAGGCCTCCTTACAGATAATTTTACGTCCAACATGAGCTGTAAGTTCCCTGAATCGCTCTCGAGGATGCCCCGTCCAAGCTTGGCTTGGGCGGGGTATTGTCGCGAATCGGCAGTGAGCAAACCGCCATCGCCAGCCGCGCAGGACCGCTATCGCAACCTGGAGCCTTTCTGTTCTAGAATCAAACGTTTGCTGTAGTGCATCTCTTCATAGTGAGGAACGCTCCTTGCCTGAAACCATTTATGACATCGCCATCATCGGCAGTGGTCCGGCCGGCTACACCGCCGCCATCCGCGCCGGCCAATATGGACTGAAGACTGCTCTCATCGAGAAGGACAACGTGCTCGGCGGCACCTGCCTGCACGTCGGCTGTATCCCGACCAAGGCCCTGCTGTTCAATGCCGAGCTCTGGGACCACCTGAAAGAGGCGAAAGAATTCGGTATCGAAGGGCGTGGACGCGCGCAAGCTGAATTGGGCGGCCATCCAGGAGCGCAAGTCGAAGATCGTGGCCAAGCACACCAAGGGCCTCGATTTCCTGATGAAGAAAAACAAGGTGGAAACGATCCGAGGCTACGGCAAGCTGACCGGTCCCGCACAAAACGGTGTGCTGACGGTCGAAGTCTCCGCTGACAGCAAGGCCAGCCAGGTCAAGGCGAAAAATGTAATCCTCTGTTCCGGGTCGGAAGCCCGCATGCTCCCTGGCCTGGAACCCGGCGACCGCATTCTCAGCAACATCGAGATTCTCGCGCTCAAGGAAATTCCCAAGTCGCTGGTGATTGTCGGTGCAGGAGCGGTCGGCGTGGAATTCGCGTCCATCTTCCGTTCCTTCGGCACCGAAGTCACCCTCATCGAAATGCTGCCCCGCCTCGTTCCCGTGGAAGATGAAGAAGTCTCGAAAGAACTGGCGCGGGTTTACCGCAAGCGCGGCATCAATTTCCACACCGGCGCCAAAGTCGACAAGGTCGAAGAAAGCAAGTCAGGAATCACGGTCAACTTCAGCGTCGGGCGGGAAACCGCAGAAGATCGAAGCTGAGAGAATCCTGATCGCGGTGGGCCGCAAGCCGCGCACCGAAAACATCGGCCTGGAGAGAACGAAGATCAAGCCCGACCGCGGCTTCATCAAGACCGACAGCTGGATGCAGACCGCCGAGCCCGGAGTTTACGCCATCGGCGACATCGTGCTGGGGACGCCGCAACTGGCCCACGTCGGCGCCATGGAAGGCATCGTCGCCGTGACCAAGATTGCCGGCAAAAAAGGCAAGCCCGTCAACCCGGAGCACATTCCTAACGCAACTTACTGCCATCCTGAAATCGGCAGCGTCGGCTTGACCGAAGCCAAGGCCGAAGAGGCAGGCTACAACGTCAAAGTCGGCAAGTTTCCCTTCACCGCAAACTCGCGCGCTTCCATCGTGGGCCAGCACGAGGGCTTCATCAAGATCGTTTCGGACGCCGACTATGGCGAGATTCTGGGAGTGCACATCATCGGCCCGCAGGCCACCGAGTTGATCGCCGAAGCGGTCGTGGCCATCGAACTCGAAGCCACGGTCGAAGACCTGATGTGGACAATTCACGCCCATCCCACGCTGGCCGAGGCCATGCTCGATGCCTCCAACAGCGTGTATGGGATGGCCGTCAACGCCTGAGAAACCGGCCACGGATTTACACGGATTAACAGATAAATCTTTGTCGTTTTCTGATCCGTGTTCATCCGTGAAAATCCGTGGCAAAGAATTTCTTGATCTCCGTCCTCCAACTCGGCACCATCGACTACGCCACCGGCCTGCGTCTGCAGGAGCGCCTGGTCGATCTGCGCAAGGAAGGCCGCATCGGCGATGTACTCCTTCTGCTCGAACATTCGCCGGTCATTACTCTCGGCCGCAATGCCCGGCAGAAAAACATCGTCGCATCGCCCGAACTGCTCGCCCAGCGCGGCGTGGAAGTATTCGAATGCGACCGCGGCGGGGACGTTACGTTCCATGGTCCCGGCCAGCTGGTTGGCTATCCCATTTTCGATTTGCGCGGCATCGCCACGCCCGACGGCAAGCGCAAGACCCTGGGCGCGATCGAATACGTCCGCCGCCTGGAAGAAGTGCTGATTCGCACCTGCGCCGACTTCAGCATTCCCGCTGCCCGCATCTGCGGCCTCACCGGCGTCTGGACTAATCCCCAAACCATGTCATCCCGAGCGCGGCAGGACGATTCGCTTCGAATCGCCCAGGCGGAGTCAGAGACCTGCTGTCCGCGGTCAACGCAAGCCAAAATCGCCGCCATCGGTGTCCACATCTCCCGCGCCGTCACTTCCCACGGCTTCGCCCTCAATGTCAACACCGACCTCGACTATTTCAAACTGATCATCCCCTGCGGGATCGCCACCAGGCCCGTCACCTCGATGGCGAGAGAACTAACCCGGGAACTCGTCGCTGCAGGACGTTGCCCATTCCATCTCCCGCAATTTCGGTATTCTCTTCGAGAGCCAGATGCTCTGGCTGGACAGTCTGGATGCGTTAGTGGGGCCGAATCTGGGAGTGCCGGCAAAACCTCCAGAGCAACTGCGCCAGCTGCACAAAGAAGAAGATACGTTCTGGGCATAAGACGCGACAGAACCGAACCCTCCGCGTTAGCATGGATGACGCCGCCGATGGCCAAAAAGCAAAAAGCAAAACGTGCTGCCAGGTCCGCACCAGCCTCAGGCGCGAACCAGCGCACCTATACCATTCCCGATCATCGCCTCGAAAAGCTCGATATCTCCATCCGGCAGGTCCGCAAAGGCGGCAAAGTCAGCTATGAAGTCACCGGCGACCTCAGCGCGCCGGTCCCGCCCATCCGGGAATCGAAATATCTGAGCCAGAAACAATGCATCGAAATCTACCGCTGGATGCTGCTCAACCGGAAAATGGAGGCCGCTCTCGAGAATCTGTACAAGCAGGGCAAAGTCGTCGGTGGAGTTTACTTTGGTCTGGGCCAGGAAGCCTGCTCCTGCGCCTCCGCCTACGCCTTGCGCAAAGAAGACTGGCTGGGCCCCATGATCCGCAATCAGGGCTCGACCCTGGTCCGCGGCTTCTCTCCGCGCGACATCATGATGCAGTACATGGCCAAGGCCGGTTCGCCGACCCGGGGCCGCGACGCATCGTCACACTTCGGTGACATTAAAGACCGCAACGTGGTTTCTCCCATCTCAACCCTCGGCGACCTGCTGCCGGTTCTCGCCGGAGTCGCCCTGGGCGCGCGTTTGCAGGGACGCAATATCGCCGTCATGACTTACATCGGCGACGGCGGCCAGTCCACTGGCGTCACCTACGAAGGCTTGAACTTCGCCGCCGTGCAGGACCTCGGCCTCGTCCTGTTCGTCGAAAATAATCTCTGGGCCTACTCCACGCCGGCCGACATGCAATTCCGCGTCAAAGACCTCGCCGAGCGCGCCATCGCCTACGGCATTCCCGGCGTAATCGTTGACGGCACCGACCTCTGCCAGGTTTACGACGCCGCCCACGAAGCCTGCGAGCGTGCCCGCCGTGGCCAGGGCCCAACGCTCATCGAAGCCAAGATGATGCGCATGAAAGGCCACGCCATCCACGACGCCGCCGATTACGTTCCCAAACCCTTGTTCGAATACTGGCGCAAGCGGGATTGCATCAGCCGTTTCGAAAATTACTTGTTAAACGTAAAAAAGTGGCTGACTCCAACTGAGAACAGAGAACTGATCGCTGGTGTTGATCAACAACTGGAATCCGACCGTGATTTCGCAGTCGCCAGCCCCATGCCGCAACCGGAATCCGCCGCGGGTGGTGTGTATTGCGAGAATGGCTGCCACGAAATCAAACCGAAGTACGCGAAGCCGAAATCCACTAAGGGATCAATTGTCAGCCCCGGAGGCACAAACGCCGCTGTGCATTTGAAATGAAGGGGCCTGTGAAAAGAGCGGAGGATTAAGGATCGCATGCCACAACTCACCTATCTCGAAGCCATCCGCCAGGGCATCTGGGAGGAAATGGAGCGCGACCCATCCGTCTTCTGCCTGGGCGAGGACATCGGCATCTACGGTGGCGCATTCAAAGTCACCGACGGCTTCATCGACCGCTTTGGGCCCGAGCGCATCATTGATACTCCCATTGCGGAATCCGCCATCGTCGGCGCCGCCTTCGGCGCCTCGCTCACCGGCATGCGTCCGGTGGCCGAGTTCCAGTTCATGGATTTCATCGGCTGCGCTTTCAACCAGATCGTCAACATGGTTGCCAAAGCTCACTATCGCTGGGGCGCACCCGCGCCGTTAGTGATTCGCGGACCCAGCGGCGGCAATGTGCACGGCGGCCCCTTTCATTCCCAGAACCCGGAAATGTGGTTTGTGCACGCGCCCGGCCTGAAAGTGGTTTGTCCGGCCAGCGCCTACGACGCCAAGGGCCTGATCAAGGCGGCTATCCGCGACAATAATCCAGTCATCTTCTTTGAGCACAAGTATCTCTATCGCCGCATCAAGGAGGAAGTGCCGGCGGAAGACTACATTGTGCCGCTGGGCAAGGCACGCATTGCCCGTGAAGGCCGCGACCTGAGTATCATTACTTACGCAGCCATGGTGCACACCGCGCTGGAAGCCGCCGAGACGTTAAGCGCAGAAGGGATCGAGATCGAAATCCTGGACTTGCGAACGATCTCGCCGCTGGATCGCGACGCCATCGCCGCCACCGTGCGCAAGACCGGCAAGGTCATCGTTCTGCACGAACACTCCCGCACCGGAGGCCTGGCCGGCGAAATTGCTGCCATCATTAATGAAGACGCTTTCGACCGTCTCGACGGCCCCATCGTGCGCATCGCTGCCCAGGATTCTCCGGTGCCGTTCTCGCCGCCGCAGGAGGAGTACTTCCTGCCCCAGGTAAGCGATGTGTTGCGCGAAGCCCGGCGCCTGAAAGCATACTGAACCCACGTGGGGACAGCCGCCCTCGGCTGTCCAGCCGAGCGCAGCTCGGCAAGGCAGCAATTGAATGCAGGAAAATCTCGTTACCATCGCGGTCTTCATAGCCAGCCGGAATTCCTGCTGGCCCGCACTCGCCTGGAGTCAGCCGACATCGAATGCTTCGCGTATGATGAAAACATGCTTCGCATCGGTGGCTGGCATTCCCATATACTCGGCGGAATCAAGCTGCAGGTGAGAGAATCGGAAGCGCAGGACGCCCGTGCCATTCTGCATCACACGGCACCGCTGGACAATCCGTAGCGGCGTCCTCTTAAAGCATCAGTCAACCATCCGCAGGAGGCAAGTATGCGCAATTTCATCCTCGGCGTCGTCGTTACCTTGCTCTTGCTCCTTCTGGGAGGGCTGGCCATCGCCACGCTTGGATTCCTACCCACGAATGCCGACTCCGTTCCGCCGAAGATGGAACGCCGCATCGCCATGTCCGCCATGGATGCGTCCATGGAGCGTCATGCCCCGCGCCTGACCAATCCCGTGCCCCCGACTGACGAAAATCTGATCGACGGAATGAAAATCTACACCATGAACTGCGCCGGATGTCATGGTGGCCTCGACAACAAACCCAGTCCGCTCGATGGCTCCTTCTACCCCCCGCCTCCCCAGTTGATCATCCATCCTCTGGATGATCCCGAGTGGCACATCTACTACGCTGTTCGCACCGGCATCCGCTACACCGGTATGCCCGCCTGGAACAAGGCCCTGAGCGACCAGGACATGTGGAAAGTCACCGCCTTCCTCTCGCGTATCGAAAAACTGCCTCTGCCGGTGCAGGACTATTGGAAGAAATCCACCGGGGTCGCTCCGCCCCCGGTGGACCCCAAAGGCGAAGAGAACGGGCATCACGATTAGAGATCTGCGGAAACCGGAACGGCTGGGCTGGATATATATAATAAGGATTTGCGCGCGCCTGAAATGGAGCGCATAGAAGGGAATTATGCCGACTGATATCGTCATGCCCCAGATGGGCGAATCGATCTTTGAAGGGACCATCACCAAATGGCTGAAGAAGCCGGGTGACAAGGTGCAGCGCGACGAACCCCTGTTCGAGATTTCAACTGACAAGGTGGACGCCGAAATTCCTGCGCCGGCTTCGGGAGTTCTGCAGGACATCAAGGTCGCCGAAGGCGCCACCGTGCAGGTAAACACCGTAGTCGGCACGATTTCTGACGGCGATGGTGCTGCTGCCAAGCCCGCGTCCGCTGCCCCGTCCGCTCCCGCAAAAAAAGAAGCCGCTCCAGCCCGAACGCCTGCCCCGGGCCCGTGCTCCGGCGCCTGAACCCAAGGCGGTCGCCCCGGTCTCACAACCTCAGGCCGCCCATGACGAAGACGACCATGCGCGCTCCTCTCCGCTGGTCCGCAAAATCGCGCGCGAGCACAACATCGATCTGGCGCAGGTACCAGGAACCGGATTGGGCGGGCGCATCACCAAACAGGACATCACCGCATTTCTGGAAGGCACGCCTGCCCCCGCCGCGCCCGCCGCGCCGTCTCCTTCCGCGAAGCCGGATGCCGGCTCTCCAGCCCCCGTGGCGATTCCCGGCGACCTGGTGCCCATGAGCCATATTCGCAAGATCATTGCCCACCGCATGATCGAGTCGCGCCGCACCAGCGCCCACGTGCACTGCATGTTCGAGGTTGACCTGACCCGCATCGTTCAGTTGCGCAACAAGACCAAGTCCGCTTTCGAAAAACGCAATGGCGCCCGCCTCACCTTCATGCCGTTTTTCACCCGCGCCGCCATCATTGCGCTGCAGCAGTTCCCCATCGTGAATGCATCGATCGAAGGCGAAAGCCTCCGCTACCATCGCCACGTCAATGTGGGTATTGCGGTCGCGCTCGACTGGGGCCTCATCGTTCCGGTGCTGAAGAATGCAGACGAACTCAACTTCCTCGGCCTGCAGCGCAGCATCAGCGATCTGGGCGAGCGCGCCCGCAGCAAGAAACTCAAACCGGAAGAAGTTGAAGGCTCCACCTTCACCATCACCAACCCCGGCCAGTTTGGCGCCGTCTTCGGATTGCCCATCATCAACCAGCCCAACTCCGCAATCATGGGCGTGGGTGGAATTACCAAGGCGCCGGTCGTGGTTACCGATGACAACGGCAACGATTCCATCGCCATCCGCTCCCTCGTCCATCTGACTCTGGGCTACGACCACAGGATCATCGATGGCGCGGTCGCCGACCAGTTCATGGCCGAGGTCAAGAAAACGCTCGAGAACTGGAGCGAAGAAATCGGATAGCTAAGGCTGAGTCGGCTTCGCCCAGGTGGAAGCGTTCAAGCACAAAACCGTGCCATCGATCACGTGCAATTCTTTTATGCGATTTTCGATGTCCCCGCGCTGGCAGTAGACCCGTTCGTAAATCCATTGCGGGCTCTGTTTCATGTTGGTGATGACAAACCGGGGATTGTCTTTGGGGTCCGTATCGGCAGCGCGGACGACCTCGGCTTTGATGATGACGCGGCGCAGGCCTGGCCACTTCCCGGCCTTGTCGCGGACTTCCCCGTAGATCTGTATCGGTCTTTCCGCTGCGCCGCGAGAGCTGGCGCGCTCGCTGCATTCCGCTTTCGACCACGCGCTTCAACGATGTATTCTTGGCCATCGCGACTACATATTCCAGTTTCGGCTGGGCGTCCAGAAACTCCAGCACGGCAGGATGCGCAAAACCGCCATCCAGGCGTACTCGAATCGTGCTCCAGAAAGATGGTGACGAATCATCCTCACCAAACGCCGGCAGGATGCCAACTGCTCCCGCCGCTGCGCTCACGTTGCCGGGCCGTAACACCGCGGCGCAGAGATACTGTTCGGCTTCGTCGTTGAAGCTGACAAAACCCATCACCGGCAGGTAGCACCAGGTGTCGTAATGTCCGTTGAAGAACGACAACTGCTGCGCGCCGTGCGTGGGATCGTCGGTCGGGTCCAGATCGATGGTAACGCGATAAGTGCGATGACGCAGCCGCTTGGCGTGACGCCGGATCACACTCTCGGCCATGAACTCGCCCGAACGATAAAGTTCCTTTACCCCAACTCCGTTCTCGAAACGCGACAACGTCGGCTGCGAAGCCAGGCTCCGACCCTCGATCGGATCGCGATCCAGAAGTAGTTTGCTGAATCGGATCCTCGGACAGGCGGGCTGAATCGTTGGTGTCCGGGTAGCCGCAGGCGATCGCAAACACTCGCTGCGCCACCAACTCGCACAACGAATGATCGACCTTGCCCGCTTGCCGATCATCTCGAAGGCAGGAACTCAGTCCAGCCACCAACCCATAGTGTCGATCCGCGGCCTTCAGCAGCAGAGCCCCGCCGTCGGAACTCCCCTCGCGCTGATCGAACTGGGCAACGATTGGCTTGCGAAAAATTCCTGGGAACAACAAACACTGTGTTGTGCTATCGTCTGACATTAAGGAAGCCTTTTTTGTTGCTCAAACATTGTCTAGTCAACATGTTTGTAACAGAGGAGGCTTCTTTTGTCTTTCGATCTCTTCACATTCACGAATAATGCGGGCTAAGAACTGAAAACCGGGAACTGAGAACTGAAATTAAGTATCAGAGCGCGCCGCCAGGCATCGTCACTTGAACCCCCAGCGATCATGCAGAGCAATGGCCGCGCTGATCGCCGCCGTGATTGCCGCGTTTACAATCCGGTCATAAACTCCTCGGCGGATTTCACTTTTTTCGCCGGGCAACTGCAGCGGGCCCGACATCGAGTCTCCAGCCTTGCTCACGAACGAGCCGACGCCCGACGTCGTGACCGCCGAATTTCCCGACCCCAGTACTGTCCGCACCGCTGCGATCGTGGTGGGTGAAGTTGCAGTTACAATCCAGTATTCAGTCTTTACCGTCCCATCATCGAGCTGGTACACAACCGTGTAGAACGTCCCCGGAGGCGTCGCGCCTGTGTTCGGAACCAGGTCCACTGACAACACACCGCCTTCAGCCAGGGTCACGCTCTTTCTGCCCGCCGCTACCGCCTGCCCGGTGGCCGTGCTGAACGTTGGCCATGAGATCAGCAGTGTCCCGCCCGCGAGAGTTCCGTCCGCGCGGTACACGACGTCGCTGATCGTAGTGGTGGCCGGGGTTTGCGCCCACGACGCAGTCAGCCCCACCACTACAAACGCCAGCAAGTAGAAAAGCCGCCCCCAGGGGCGGCGGTGCTCGTCGAACATGTTTCCTCCCTTGCCGAGTTTCACGCGCAAGGCAGACTCTCCCCTCAACCCGGAAGGGAAATATGCCTCGCTAAAATGTTTAGGATTGGTGGTTAACTGACAACTGGGAACCAGCAACTGAAAACAGGTTTCTTACTTTTCCGCTCTCACCTGTTGGTCGAGAAACTTCTCCACGCTGCGCACATACACATCCGCAAAATCCACCACCGGGCGTTCTTTTTCGATCAGGTCCTGGGCCGCATCCGGCGTCCAACCCATCGAGCACAACACCGCCAGCGTCATCATCGGCGCCCGGTGGACCCCGGCCGCGCAGTGAATGAACAGCTTGGTCTCGTCCTGGCGGAGTGCCTGGGTCGCGAACTCCACACCGCGCTCGAATACCTCGGGCGGTTTGGGCTGAAAATCGTCGTCGATCGGGTTCCACAGCACTTCAATGGCATGCGGCGCTGCCAGCGTGGTATCGTCAAATTCGATCTGCATGTCGATGATGTGCGTGATTCCTGCCCGCGACACCGCCGCCATGTTCTCCGCCGTCCAGATTCCACCGCCGACCGCAATCCGGCCCGTCACCCACGTCATGTCCATGCTGAAAGCCCCGTGCAGTAAAGGCTGATACGCCACCGTCAACCCTGAGTGCCTCGCCGTTTGGCGGCTGAACGTCGCCGATAAACGGTCCGCGGCACGCGCCCAACGACTGGTTGCCGTCGCCCAACTGTCGGTTTTCATTCTAAGCCATCCTCGACGGCCCCAGCGGAGGCGCCGCGAATCTTTGGTAACTTCTGGATTTCGGTATCGGCTCGTCGGGAAGGCCCAGTCTTCGCAGCAGGACCGCGGCCAGCGAATCCTCCTCGGCTGCGTCGTTCGTCGATGTCGCGGGATAAAGTCCAATCATCTCGAAAAGATACTTCATTCCCAGATAATGGCCCTTGCCCACCTGGTCGATCGTGGTCTCGACCATGCCGACCGCGCCGTTTCCCACAATGTCGGTAATGTGCCGGCGGATCTCCGCCAGGTCCGGAGCTTCGCGCCCGGCTGATTTCACCGGCGAAGCCAGGTTCGCTCTGTTTGTTCCCGTCCGCACTTTTGCTTTCTTCATGCTGCGTCTTGATCCCAGATGTTGGTCACCAAAAAAAAGGGCGCGCCCTTGAGCGCGCCCACCGATTCTCTTTCTCAATCTCTAAATCTAGAATAGCAAATCAATCGGGGAGAATGGGACATGCTCTCCCCAAATTTATTCGCCTCTGTGCAGAAGCACTTACAGGAATTTCCTCGCCATTCCCCTCTTGACAGTTTTTTCTCCGGGCAACATCGGTGGCGGGCAGTCGAATCAGTAAACCGGAATCCAGAAAGATCTCGGTCACCCGGTCGAGAGCTTCCGGAAACCGCCGCCCCACGGTGCGCCGCCAGCAACCCAGAACGCGCGCGGTTTCGTTTTGGGTGTAGTCCTGGAGCGCGATCTTCGCAATCAATTTATGCTCGAACTCGCCCAGTTGCTCCAGAGCCACGGGCCACATCATGCACAAAGAATCACCGCATCTTCAAAAGTCCCGGCATGATAGGACGTGACCCGGGTCCGGAAGAATTCCCGGCCCAATAACGACGGCAGTCGTCCCACCTCCACCGACAGCCGTTGATAACGCCTGAGCATGCCGAGCGTTCGCTCCCGGTAGAGCCATAAATCAGGATCGTGCCCGTTCATCGGAACAGCTTCGCTCCGCGAACCGCGGCCGGTCTCTGCCCGCCGTCGCAAACGAGATCGCTCTGCCGCTTCATCCGATTCTCTGAGGCGCGGCGGGTGTGACGGAAAGCATGGAGTGACGGTCATGCTGTTCCTCCTTTTCCGCAATAAACCGCCAGCTCGCCCGCCTGCGCCTTGATCTCGATCTTGTGGTTCCCCGGCAAACGCGGCCGGCTGGTGATTCTGCGGGGAGAGGGCAGGTCCAGCATCTCCAGGTCGCACGGAGCGCAGTAAATTTCCTGCGCTCCACGGAGTCGCAACCACAGGGCCCCACAGCGTTCACAATATTTGAGCTCCAACTGGATTACTTCCGGATCTTCGCTTTCCATGATTGCCTCCATCGTTTCTGGCTTGCGGGCAAAATAAAAAAGCCCTGTGCCGATTACTCGGTCACAGGGCTCGTTTCTCTTACGATGACCTGTTGGGATTATTTATTTATGAGTACGTTGCCTTGCCGATGGGGAACTATCGGCCGACCTGACCCATTAAAGTCGTCGGCTGCCGGAAATAGCCCTCCTCATAGCCGGATTTCAGCACGCGGCCGTTCTGCACCACGACGCTGAGCCGGCCCGTAAAATGGAGCTCCCGCAATAGCCGCTCCATGGCGGAAGAAAGCATCTCTGCGGCTCGCACCTTGCGGCGGAATTCCACGAAGTTGTTTTCCTCGCTCTCGGATTGTGATTGGCTCACCATGACCTGTTCTGCTCTTGGTTGTTGAATTCCCCCTCATTGATAAATAGCTATACAAGGCGCTGATCGTATAGCTCATTATTTCCCAAGTCAAGAAAATATTGCCTTCCGGATGTTCTACCTATTTTCTGAATAGCCATACGCTATACCCGCGATGCTATACTCGGGCCATGAAATTCCGCGCCCTGCAGGAGAACCTGCGCAAAGCTCTCTGGGAGCGCATCGACGAAGGCGAGCTGACCGGCCTGCGCCTGGCCCGCGAGACCGGCTTCAAGCAGGCCCACATTTCCAACTTCCTCAACCGCAAACGGGGCCTCAGCGTCGAGGGCATGGACAGGGTTTTGAACGTGCAGCGCCTGTCGGTCCTCGACCTGCTCGATCCTGGCGAGATCAACAAGCGCGCCAGCATCACCCCACCCAGCGACGACCAGTTCGAAAATGTCCTCCTGGTCGAAGGGGCGGTCGCGGCGCGCCAGCCCCTGATCATGAGCATGAAGGTAAAGGACATTCTGAAGCTCAAGAAAAGTTTTCTGCGCCGCCTGCGCCCCGAAATGGAAGGCGACCGCGAAGGCTGGGAGCGCTTTGTGATCATCCGCGCCGATGGCCGCGAAGGCATGAGCATGTATCCCCGCCTGCTGCCCGGCGCCACCGTCCTGATTGACCGTCACTACAATTCACTCAAGCCCTATCGCAAGGGCGAATCGAACATGTACGCAGTGGCTCGCGACGGAGACTGCACCGTGAAATATGTGGAGGTTGCCGGCAATCATCTGGTCCTGCGTCCCCACAATCAGGCCTATCCAGTCGAAGTGATGGCCATGGAGCCGGGCAAGAAGGTCCATGACTACCTGATCGGGCGCATCTGCTACGTGGGCATCGAAACCTAGTCCGCTATTGCCTTATCTCTCCAGCGGCCACTCCCGCAGGACGCCTTCCAGCAATCTGACCGCTTCATCCAGCGTTGCCAGTTCTTGCCGGGAAAGCCGGTCGAGATGTCGTGCCAGATATTCGATCCTGCGCCGTCTGCCCTCATGCAGCAGGCGCTCGCCGCTCGGAGTCGCGCGGATCCGCACCCGGCGCGCGTCTTTGGCATCGGTCAAACGCTGCGCCAGGCGGCTGTCCACCAGCCCGGTGACAATGCGGCTCATGGTCGGAGGTTTCACCTGTTCGGCTGCCGCCAGCTGGCCCAGCGTCATCGGCCCCCCGAACACCAGCACTGACAAGGCCGAGAGCCGTGCCGGGCCTTCGCCCGCCGCGGCATCCTGCCTGCGCACCCGGCGCAGTACGTGGATGGCTGCGGAATGCAAGCGGTCAGCGATGGCAGCCGAGTCCCGGGGAGAGGGCGGATTTTTTTGCTTGCGTCCGGCCATGAAATATAGTTAGCTATACTAACAATTGTGCCTGGAGGCTGACCGCCATGACTTCCGCCACCCTGCCCATCGGAATTTCGCGACTCGGCCAGATCGCGATCAACGTACATGACCTGGACCGCGCCACTGCATTTTACCGGGACGTACTCACCCTGCCGCTGTTGTTCACCGCCGGCAGCCTGGCTTTCTTCGATTGCGGCGGCGTCCGCCTCATGCTCAGCCGACCCGAGAAGCCGGAGTTCGATCACCCCAGCTCAATTCTGTACTTTACAGTACCCGACATCGCCGGCGCGCACCGGCAAATGCTGAGCCAGGGCGTGCACTTCGAAGACGCGCCGCACCTGATCGCAAAAATGCCCACCCACGATCTTTGGATGACGTTTTTCCGCGACTCCGAACAGAATCTGCTGGCACTCATGTGCGAGATGAAGCAGGCAGGATAAAAAGCCGCGTGGGGACAGCCGCCCTCGGCTGTCCGGTCGAGCGCAGCTCGACGGATTTTAGTGTTCGACTAGAAAAAGCGGAGCTGCACTCCGCCTGACAGCCGAGGGCGGCTGTCTCTCACGTAGTTTCCGGTTTTGCGCGACCGGGACGCTCGCGCCCACAAGGGCGCAAAAAGGGGGCCCCTGAACCAGGCAACTCTTGCGGGCGACGCAAAAGAATTACCCAGCCCAGAGGCTTAGGGAGAAAATCGGACTTCCGGCCTCGGACCTCAGACCCGCCTCGATTCGCCGAGGTCCGAAGTCTGAGGTCCGACGCCTGTTACTGCTGACTGTCCGGCGCGGCCGCGGCGGAGGAGCGTTATCGCCTCCCCTTGTGCCATCGCTTCATCCGGTTGGCCTGCTCTTCGCGCATCTTGTCGAAATTCTTCTGCTGATCGTCGTTCAGCACGCTCTTGATCTGAGTGTCGGAGCTTTGCCGGATTTCCTGCATCTTGCTGAACCGGTCTTCGCGGGACAGCGACGAATCATTGCGAATCCCGTCCATCTGCTTGCGCTGGTCCTCGAGGATGGGTTTCAGTTTCGCCTGCTGGTCATCGCTCAGGTTCAGCTTCTTGGTCAGATGCTTGAGTTGGTCGTCCACCGTCGGCATGTGACGGTGGCCCATATGCCTTCCCATGCCTGGGCGTAGATTGCTGGTCGGGCTGCTGACCAGCCTGAGGTGGCGCCGGAGGCGCCGGTTCGTCCTGGCCAAAGGCGGTGCCGGCAGCGAAGCCGAGACTAAGCAAGGCCGCCAGAACAGCCGTAGCAACCAAAGAGCTGCGGTTGCTTCCTCTGAATTTGGATCCCTTGGGGACTGTTGATTTCCACATGTTTGTACTCTCCAATTCTGATTCCTGTGACATCGGAAGCTTTCTGCCCCCGGAGAAAAATCTCTCTGTAGTTAGAACACCTCGTAATCCGCAACGGAGTAAAGACTTGGTAAAGCAACGTAAAAGTTCGTAAAGGGTCCAGTCGTCAGTCGTCGGTCTTCAGTCGTCAGCACAACAGCACTGCCTGGCTGACGACTGAAGACTGACGACCGACGACTGTTTTACAAGTCTTTACTCCACTTGACGCACTCTTTACGCAGGCGCAGCAACTCCCGATTGAAGGCCTCGCATCAGTCGGTTTTTACTCGTTGTAACTCCAAACTCTCGCAACCAAAAAGGGGTGACATCGTGGGCCGAATCTTGCGCTTGACGTCGTGGTGTGCCGGCATTCTGTGTTTTGGAACAGTCCTGTTTCTTGCGGGATGCGGCGGCGGGGGAGGGAGCACCCGCTCCCGGTTCATGAATGCGGTCCCGGACGAATCCAGTCTGGAAGTGCTCGTGGACAGTACTGCGGTGTCGAACAATCTCGCCTATGGCACAAGCACGGGATACCAATCCGCGCAATCCGGCTCCCATCAAGTCGCAATTGAGCCTTCCGGATCGAGTACGGCTCTGCTGCAACAGTCCATCACGTTTGCGTCCGGCGCGGACACCACCGTCATTTTCTACAACTTTTCTCAAAGCGCAGCCAGCATGGTGCTGGCCGACGACAACTCAGCGCCCGGCCTCGGGTGATTTCAAGATTCGCGTCGTCAATGCGTCGCCCAATCTCGGTCCCGCCGATGTCTATATTGTTACCCCGGGCACTGACCTGAACACCGTCAGTCCCACCTTGAGCAATCTGGCCTTTGGTTCGGCCGCCAGCTACCAGTCTCTGGCTGCGGGGAGCTACGAGGTTGCGCTCACCGCGGCTGGCCAGAAGCTGAAAGCCATCGACACCGGTTCGATTTCGCTCAGTTCCGGCCAGGTCAGGACGCTGGTGGCTACGAATAGCCAGTCCGGCGGATTTTCCTACTCCCTGCTGCAAGATGTGAACTGACAGTAGAACAGTAGTCGGTCGTCGGTCTTCAGTCGTCAGAAAGGCTTGTAAAGCAGTCGTCTGGTCGTCAGTCTTCAGTCGTCAGAAAGGCTGGTGGACGGAGGACCTGATGACTGAAGACTGAAGACTGACGACCGACGACTGTTTTACCGACCCACATAATCATCTGTTACCATCGAGCCGAGGGAGTCATTCATGGAAGAAGTACCGGGCGGAGTGATCGGGATCGCGCCGCAATGAAGATATCGCGCTGGATCTCATGAAATTTGTCGCCATGACCACTGGCTACGGCCGGACCACTTCGTCAGGAGTCGGGTTCCAGGGCACGGGGGCGGCCGCCAAGCCGGAAGAGTATGCCGGACATCTGCTCGAGCTCTACAGTAAGTGCCTGCAGACGGTTGCCGGAAAAAAGTAACAAGTGCGGGCTGGACACTGGTGTCGGCGGATACTCCCTTCGACTTCGCTCCCGGCAGGCTTTGTCCGACGCCGTTGACTGTTGATTTTTGAGCTTTTCTCCGCCTTGCGAAAACCTTCCTCCGGGAGCAGAATGGCCCCCTGAATTTCGACCGGGGAGGCACATCATGGTTGCGCAACCGACCTCGCTGTTACGGCAGGCTTCCGGGTGGTCCATCGTCTGGGGAGTCCTGCTCATCGCATTTGGAATCGTGGCTATCGGCTCGCCGCTTCTGGCGGCCGTGGCTGTCAACGCGCTCATCGCATGGCTCATCATTTTCGCCGGCGCTGTCCATGTGGCAGTGGCTTTTCACGCTCATGGCGCTGGAAGCCTGATCTGGAAGCTGCTGGTGGGCCTGGCTTACATCTTCATCGGCGGATACTTGCTCTGGCATCCCCTGCTGGGAGTCGCATCATTGACGCTCCTGCTGGCATCACTCTTTTTTATCGAGGGCGTGCTGGACGTGGTGCTCTACTTCAAGCTGCGTCCCGGGCGGGGCGCCGGCTGGGTGCTGTTCGACGGGCTGGTTACCCTGCTGCTGGCGCTGTTCATCGGCTTGCACTGGCCGTCCAGTTCGGCCTGGGCGATTGGCACGCTGGTGGGCGTGAGCATGATCATGAGCGGAGTCACCCGCGTCATGATGTCGCTGGCAGTGCGCCGGCTGACCGAACCCACCACGCTGCCCAAGGCTGCGTAGCATCTGCGGAAGGTGTGGTTCGGAGGGTGTGGGTCGGACACTCCCTTCGACTTCGCTCAGGGCAGGCTTTGTCCGGCTTTGAATTTGAAGGTGGAGGTCGGTCCTCGCCTGTCCGGATTCCGATCAGAACGAGGACCGAGCTTTGCTCTTACCGGCGGCCGCGCTTGCCTTTGCGACGGGCCGGCTTCTTCGCAGCCTTGCGTGCCGGTCGCCGCTTCGCGGCCTTCTTCCGGGCTGGCTTGCGTGCTGGCTTCTTCTTTTTCGCCGGCTTCTTCCTGACAGCTTTTTTGGCCGGCTTTTTCTTGGCTGCTTTCTTCGCTGCCGGCTTACGCGGCGGCTTGGGCGGCCCTCCGCCACCTGACGGTCGGGGCGCGGCTGGAGCTGGCGTGGCGGGCTCGGGTTGCGGCTCGATCATGCCCGGCACTTCGGCTGCCTCTTCTTCCTCTTCTTCTTCTTCGTAATCTTCTTCTAGCGAATCGCCGTAGGCGCCGCTGTCGCCAAATTCATCCATCTCGTCATCACGTGCGTAGAGGGCGTCGTCAAAGCTCATTGTTCCTCCTGGTTTTTGGACCGCGCCGGGCGCGGGCCGCTGCGCCAGCGCTGCGGGTACTAGGGAATTAAAAAGACAACTGAAAGACCAACGTTTTGGCTGAACGGGGCGCGATTATAGCACAGCGTTTTCGCGCGACCGCATTCGAGAACCGGTTTGCAGCCGTCCTGCAGGTTGCATATTACACCGAGAGGGCAAAGTCGAGTAGAAGCTGCAGAGTATTTTGCGCGGGTGGGATGAATGGTCATTCAATAAGGCACAAGGGACACGGGAAGAGAAAAGACCATCGGGAGGGTACGGCTTCAGAGACGTGCCGTCGGAAAACAGTCCGTCTGAGCCGCGTGGGCGACACGCTCACTTCCGCAGGCGCTGAAGCGTCGAGCCGCAATTTAGGACGACCTCTAGCGGGACCGGCACTGGAAGTCGGGCCCTTCAGCGGCTGAAACCTGCTTGAAATCGCAGCGTTCGTAGCGGCAACGGCTGAATCCGTGCCCTTCCCGATTCCGCACGGGCATTCAATCTCCAGGGCAAATTCCAGAGTCCAAAGCTGGAGCGTGAAAAGACTCAGACAGCTGAAGCCTGGAAGCACAAGCTGAAAGCCAGAAGCCAGGAGCCAGCAGCTGCGTTATCGCACGCTTTTGATCAGAATAACCATTCCCGGCCGCAACATCGGCAGATTGCCGTTGTCCCGCTTCAGGGCTTCGACCGTGGTGTGGTGAGTTGTGGCAATCGAGGTCAGGGTCTCTCCCGGCTGCACTTTGTGATGTTGCACGGTCTTAGGCGAGGCCGGACGTAAGTCATTACTGGTATTTGGACTTGGAAGTCGACGGCCGTTCCTTGGGCAGGGTGGTTGGGGTCACCGGCAGATGGACGTAAACGATGCGTCGTCCGCGCAAACTGTCTCCCCGCAGGTGATTCCAGCGGCGAATCATGGTGGGGGGAAGACTGAAATTGTCCGCTACAGTCTGCACCGTGTCTCCGCGCCGCACCCGGTAACGGGTAGTGTGGCGGGCGTAGGTAGCGCCGTCTTCGGTGGCCGCATGTTTGCCCGGCGGGATCGGAATGATCAGTTTGCTCTCCGGCTTCAGGTCGTCACTAGCCAGGACATGGTTTTCCTGTTCGATGGCCTTCACACTGGTGCGATAGGTTCGGGCAATCGAGGCCAGCGTGTCGCCTTCCGCCACTTCGTGATACCGCCACCACACCCGCATCTGCGGCGGAATGGGCTCGATCGCCGCCAGGTAGCGATCTCTGGTCCCGGCCGGCAGGCGCAGCTCAAAGGTCTGGTCCCTTGGGAGTGGTCAGGCGCAGCAGGCTGGGATTCAGGTCCTGCAGGGTCGCCGGCGTGACATCGATGCACTGGGCCACCAGACGAAGGTCAACCGAATAATCAATCTTCACCGCGTCGTAAGGGACCGGTTGCTCCGGAACAATATCGTCCAGCCCATACTGCCCTGGGTTCTTGGCCATGATTGTCACGGCCAGAATGATGGGCACGTAGTTGCGTGTTTCCTTGGGCAGCACGTTGCGCCGGTAGAGCTCCCAGAAATCGGCATAGCCGGTGCGCTTGACCGCGCTCTGCACCGTGCCTGGCCCGGAGTTGTAAGCGGCCATGGCCAGATACCAGTCGCCAAACTGGTTGTAGAGATCTTTCAGGTGATGGGCGGCGGCGCGAGTGGATTTTTCCGGGTCCTGCCGCTCGTCCACCCACAGGTTGTGCTGCAAGCCATAGCCCCGGGCGCGGCTGGCCATGAACTGCCACATGCCGCGGGCTCCAACCCGCGATAACGCCAGGGGATGGAAGCCCGACTCGGCCTGGGCCAGATAAATCAGCTCCTGAGGAACGCCTTGTTCCCGCAGCGTGCTCTCGATCATTTCGCGATAACGCCCGCCGCGTTCCAGCGCATGCTGCAGGGTTTCGTGTCCGCGGGTCGTCGAAAAATAATTGATGAAGCCCGCCACCTGATCGGTGAGCATGAGCGGCAGTTCTGAATGCGTGGCCTGGACCTCAGCCTCCGCCTCGCGCTTTGACGTTGGGGTCAACCGGAGGGGTCTCATCGTTGACTTCATCGATCGGCGCCGGCTCGGCTTTCTGTTTCGAATCCGGTGTGTCCGACTGCAGGGCGGCCAGCTCCGGGCGGTTTACGCTTTCAAGCACCCGGTCCAGTTCATGCTCGATCCGTTCGTCCGACCGAATCTCGGCTGGACTCTGCGACAACATATCGACCGCGCGGTCGAAATTACGCTTGGCCGCTTCCAGGTCCCCGGCCTTGAACTTTTCCTCGCCCGCCTGGTATTCCTTCTCGGCGTTCACGATCAGGTCAGCCACCGGGTCTGGATTGGGTCGAGGTGCAATATGGGCCTGCTCGGGAGGGATCGGCGCTGGATCCGCTTGGGGAACGGCCCCCCGGACTGCAGCCAGAGCTGGCGCATTGGCTTGCGCTGCCGGAAGCTTACCCTGGCGCTGATCGGTGTGGCAGGCAGTGCCCGCCAGAACCAGGGCCAGCACCGGAGCGCTCGAACACCTTGAGATTTCTCATTCCCATGTTTATCGATAACTCGGGCTATCTATAACTAGTGATACGACTTGCGCTGCCTACGCTGCAGCCACTTCCTGCCGGGCTGAGGGCTCAGGCTAGAATCGTACTCTCCCTCAATTTGCAGGGTCAATCCGTAATCGGACGCCCCCCGTTACTTTGGGGGCATGTCAGTCAAGGTTCTCGCACCCGCGCCATCCGGGGATTTGTGACTTCGGGGAATTGGCCACTAGTACCAATGACGGTTTCCATCTTGCGCTGCAGGTTTATACTCGTCGCAGGTTATAGGGAGCCCTGGTGGACACCTGCCCCCAATTCTTTCGATGTCATCCCAATCTCGACGATGGCGTGAATCGCAACATCGTGGAGTCGGAGATCGAAGGCGGCGCATTTCTCGAGGATCTTCCCGCCCGGACGATGCTGCAGATCCAGACCCAGCACCGCTGGTACACGGTGGTGCATCGCGGACGCGGCGAGGCCTGGATCTGGGGTCATCCCGCTTTCTGCCCTGAACCTGTGCTGGTGAGGATTGAAGGTTCGTCGTGGGGCGGTTCCATGTTGAAGATCGGATTTGTCGGCCGCGGCATGCACCTGGAATTCCGCCATCCCTCCTATCGCACTCCAATCGTGACCTCGCGCATTCTGGAAATTCGCCAGTGCGAGCAGGACGCGCCCGACTTTGCGACCGCCGAATACGAAACCCGCCCGACCAACTAGCTTAGGGTAGTCCGACCCACACCATCAGCCTTGGGTAGTGGATCAGTTTCACCCACGAAGGGCACGAAGTATCACGAACGCTTTAGTCTCAATGGTTTTCTTTCGTGGACCTTCGTGTCCTTCGTGGTTAACGATTTTGGAAACTGACCCACTACGCGACCCCCTTCGTTGACGGAGTCATACGGTCTGTATAACCTGACTGGTTTTCGCACGTCTAATTCCTGTCTGCTGTCTTTGGAATCGACCAGGAGAATCATGGGCCGCAAATTCGCCGGATTGTTGTTTCTTTTTGCTCTTCGCGGGGGCACGCCTCGTGTCCACCGCCCAGGAGCCGGCGCCGGGGCTTCCAGCTATCTGGCCGGGACTGCTGAATCCTTCCTGGCTTCCTGCCGCAGCGATGTGGATGACGGCAAGAAGCGCATTGCCGCCCTCAAGGCCAGCCAGCCGCCGCGCGATGCCATGACCACGCTGCAGGCGTTTGACACCGCACTGGTCGTCATCGTGGACGCCGAAAATCGCGCCGGCCTGGCCGAGCAGGTGCATCCCTCCAAGCCTTTCCGCGATGCGGCCCAGACCTGCGAACAGGAAGTCAGCCGCGTGCTCACCGACATCTCGCTCGATAAAGACATGTACAAGGTGCTGGCGTCGCTCGATGGCGCCCGGCTCGATTCTGCCGGCAGCTATTACCTGCGGACCACATTGCGCGACTACCATCGCGCCGGGGTTGACCGCGACGATCCCACCCGGGAGAAAATCCGGACGCTGCAGGACGAGCTGGTAAAAATCGGCCAGCAGTTTGATCAGAACATCGCCGCCGATGTCCGCAAGTTCCAGGTCAACGCCTCCGACCTCGACGGACTTCCCGAAGATTTCAAACGCTCCCACCCTGCCGACGCCTCCGGCAAGGTCACGCTGACCACCGACAACACCGACTATTTTCCCTTCATGGACTATGCCAAGAGCGAGGCGGCGCGGAAAGAGTTCTTCGTGCTCTACCGGCAGCGCGCCTATCCCAAAAACATAGACGTGCTGGGGCAGCTTCTGCAGAAGCGCCACGAACTCGCCAACGTTCTGGGATATCCCGACTGGGCCGCCTACATCACGGAAGACAAAATGGTCGGCACGGAACAGAATGCCGCCGACTTTATCGAAAAAATCACGACCGCGGCGCAGGCCGGCTCAAAACGCGATTACGACGAATTGCTGGCCTACAAGAAACACGAGGACCCGAAGGCGGAAAGCGTCAACGCCTGGGATGTGTCTCACCTGGTGCGGGGAGCGAAGATTGAAAAGTTCGGGTACGACTCCGAAGTCATCCGTCCGTATTTCGAGTACTCGCGGGTCCTGCAGGGCATTCTCGATATCAGCAGCCGCATGTACGGGATCACCTACAAACCGGTGACGTCGGCGCAGGTGTGGCATCCCGAAGTCACGGTGTATGACGTTTACGACAAGAGCAAACTGATCGGCCGGATTTACTTCGACATGTTTCCCCGGGAAAACAAGTACAAACACTATGCGACCTTCACCCTGGCCACCGGGAAGAATGGATTCCGGCTGCCGGAATACGTCCTGGTCTGCAATTTTCCCAAAGCCACGGGCGGACCCGGGCTCATGGAGCGTGATGATGTCATCACTTTCTTCCACGAGTTCGGACACCTGATCCACGGCATCATGAAAGGAAACACGAAATGGGCCATGGGTGACCTGGAAAA
Organism: Terriglobia bacterium; assembly: GCA_963801595.1. Lineage (GTDB taxonomy): Bacteria > Acidobacteriota > Terriglobia > Terriglobales > Acidobacteriaceae > JAIQFF01. The sequence continues at coordinate 101,174 of CAWDFW010000020.1, forward strand.
TGATTTCATCGAGGCCCCGTCACAGATGTTCGAAGAATGGCCGAAAGACCCCGCCATTTTGAAACTCTTCGCCCGCCACTACAAGACCAACGAGCCGATTCCCGCGGAACTTGCGGAAAAGGCCCGGGCCGCCGATGACTTCGGCCGCGCCCTGAACGTGCGCACCCAGATGTTCTACGCCGCCATCAGCCTCGACTTCTATAACCGCGACCCGCAAGGACTCGACACCGACAAACTGGTGGCCCAGTTGCAGGAGCGCTACACGCCCTTCAAGTATGTGGAAGGCACCCACATGCATACCGCCTTTGGCCACCTCAACGGCTACTCCGCGGTTTACTACACCTACATGTGGTCGCTGGTCATCGCGAAAGACATGTTTACCGAATTCAAAAAAGACGGACTGCTCAATCCCGAAGTCGCGGCCAAATACCGCACCGCGGTCCTGGGGGCCAGCGGCACCAAACCGGCCGCGGACCTGGTGCGCGATTTTCTGGGACGCCCGTATTCGTTCCAGGCATACGCCGATTGGCTGAATGGAAAGTAAGAAGCGTCGTTGGCCCTTGGCGTTGGTCGTTGGCCAAATCAAAAGCCCTGCCAATGATTACACGGATTTTCACGGATCAGGATCAGTTATTCGCTTGTCTTAATCCGTGGGAATCCGTGAAATCCGTGGGCTGAAGTTGTTTGGCCAACGACCAACGACCAACGACGACTTTCCTATCTTTTCCGCGAATACTGTCGCACATACTCCGGCACCGGCGTCTTCGGATCCAGCCTGGGATCGTTGATCGGCGTGCCCGGGACCATGGCCAACGGAATCACGCCGGCCCAGGTCGGAAACGAGTAATCTTCCTCGTCATCAATCGGCGGACCTTGCCGTACTTTGGCCGAGAATTCTTCGATCGGCAGCCGCATCACCAGCGTCTGCTTGAGTTCTTTCTCGTTGGGCTGGCGTGATTCCGCCCAGCGACCGGGCAAAATATGCTCCGAGAGCAGGCGCAACGCTTCCAGCTTTTCTTTTGCATCCAGCACCGCCACCGCCGTCCCCAGCACCACCACCGACCGGTAATTCATGGAGTGATTAAAGATCGATCGCGCCAGCACCAGGCCTTCGAGCAGAGTGACGGTGATGCACACGGCGACGCCTTTGTCGAGATTGCGCAGCATGCGACTGGCCGCCGAGCCGTGGATGTAGAGGTTGTCACCCGACCGTCCGTAGGCAGTCGGGATCACGAACGGCTGCCCATCCACCACAAAGCCGACGTGGCAGATAAAGCCTTCATCCAGAATTTCGTAAGCCGCCGCGCGCTCGTAAATCCCACGATGGGCCTCGCGGACCACACGAGTCCGCGCCGTGGGTGCATGAGTTTCAGACATGTAAAGGAGTCTCCGGCAAGCGCCAAGAATAGAAAGTCAGTTTAGCAGAGGGTACGTGGGGATCGTTCGCCCTCGGCTGTCCGGCGGAGCGAAGCTCCGCTATTTCCAGCGGCAAAATCTGTCGAGCTACCGACTCGACCGGACAACCGAGGGCGACTGTCCCCACGTGTTCTTACCAGGTCAGTTTCAGCGCGAACTGCAGTTGCCGCGGATCGAATGCCGCCGTGGCCGTTTGCCCGCTGTTCCACAGCGGGTTCACATCCGCCACGTTGAAGCGGTTGATGTAGTTGAAGGCGTCCACGATGCCTTCCAGCGCCACGCGGTCACCGATTGGAATCCGCTTGGAGATTCGTATATCGGTGAAGACGTTGTACGGCCTGGTCCCGGCATTGCGGCCAAGGTTGCCGTCGAGCGTGCCATCCAGAAAACAAGCCGGCATCAGGTATCCCGTGGGTGAGAACTTTGACGCGAGCCGCGGTATCGCCGCAGCTGTTCGTGGCACCTGCCGCCGCCGTGTTCGGGCGGTCGGTCGGCGTGCTGAAGTCAAAGTTACGATCGTCTCCGGTGATGATGTTAAACGGACGCCCCGAGGCCATCTCGAAAATGGGCGCAATCGTCCAGCCGGAGAAAAACTTGCTGGCGAAACCGCTGCCGCCGAGCGTCCCGCTCTGATACATACCGCTCAACACAAAGCGATGCCGCTGATCAAAGGCCGAGTTCGAGCGCTCGGCCGCCAGGTTGTAGTTGTTCTGTGGTTCGAGCGGGGACTGCAGATCGGTGGAGTCGTCGATGGTATGCGACCAGGTATAGGAGGCGAGAAATTCGTAGTGCTGCCCGAAACGTTTGCGCAGGTTGGCGGTCAGGCCGTGATAGACCGAGCTGCCATTGGAAAAATTGGCGGGCGTATCGCTGAAAGGTACACACCCGCTCAGCGTGGTGGGATCGCACGCCGCGCTCAGACCATCGGCCGCGATGATCTGCTGCGCCAGCCCCACGCAACCAGCCGCGGGTGAGAGCAGCAAAGCCTGGCCCAGCGCGGGATTCAGCCCCGACGGGCGAAAGAAATTTGCCAGCGCCGCCGCCACCCAGGGCTGCCCGCTGCCGTTGAATCCGCAAGGATTTCCCGCCGCGCCCACCCCTTCCGGACCCAGCGTGGAAGCGCCCGAAGTGGGATCGCCCAGCGCGACCTGCCAGTTGGCCAGCAGCGGCCCTGGCTTCACCGCGTTGGCGTTGATCGGACGGTTCAGGTGACGTCCGCCATTGAAGTTGTAAGCCAGGCTGAACGAGATATCGTGACCCAGGTCCTGCTCAAAAGTCAGATTGGCCTGGTGCGATACGGCGTATTGGAAAGTTCTTCGCCGTGGGAAAACTGAAGGGCAGGAATGACAACGGCACGGGCGCGGCCGGATTCAAGAACGCCTGTCCAACAAAGATAGAGGGCGCGTTCGGCGTGGGATTGAAACGCTGCTGATTGGGCAGGTAGTTGAACGGCGCCGGCAGGCAGCCCAGCAATCCCTGAAAAGCATTGGTGGCATTCAGGTTTGACAATGTCGCGTTGCATCCGCCGGGTGCTCCCGGAGTCAGAACCAGCTGCGGCGCCTGGGAACCATCGGCTACGTCGGAATCGAAAGCCAGGCCCAGCAGGGGATGGTCGTAGAACATGCCGTACGAAGCCCGGACCACGCTCTTCCCGTCCTTGCGCGGGTCCCAGGCCAGACCGATGCGCGGCGCGAAATTGTTGAAGTCGCGCGGGATTCCCTGGGTGATGCCGATCGAGTTTTCCGCGGCCTGCGATAGCGCGTTGATCGCCCTGAACGTGGGAGTGAATTCCACGTCGTAGCGCACGCCATAGTTCAACGTCAGGTTGGGCAACATGCGCCAGCTGTCCTGCACGAAGCCAGCCGCCGTAGTGTTGCTGAAGGAATCGCGAGGATTGCCCACGCCCTGTATGAAATTCGACGGGATTCCCGCGCCATAGGCCTGCACTGGATTGAACGCCGGGAAAGGCACACCCGGCGGAGGCGCGATGGCCGGGTTGTCGAATCCCAGGCTCTGCTGGCCGAAGTTGTAAATGCCGCCGAAGTTCACCGTGAAATCGGCCTGCAACGGGATGAAGTTGCTGTCCACGCCAAACTTGATGTTGTGCGTACCCTTCGACCAGGAGAAGTTGTCGGTAAACTGGTATCGCTCCTCGGTGCGGTTGACGAAAGAGAACGGCTCACGGCCAAAGAACGCGAACCCCGGAATGTTGACCGCCACGTTGCTGCCTCCCGCGGCCCGCGAGAAGTTGTAGAGCAAGCCCCGGCGGGCATACTGGAACCGCAGCTCATTGATCTTGTTCGTGCCGATGGTCCACTGGTCCTGCCCGGCAATGTTCCAGTCGTGATAGTTCTCCAGCGAGGTGCGCGAAAAGGAATTTTGCCCGAAATTCTGCGGGCCCTGCGCCTGCACCTGAATCCCGGTCTGGTCGCTCGGACTCACCCCCGCCCGCAGCGTGAGCCGATTGTTGTTTCTGAGGTTGTGGTCCAGGCGAAGCGAGTAAAGGTCGGTGCGCTGCGAGACCGGAAAGTTGCCGACCAGGCTGTTCAATGGCACGAACGAGGCCGGCACAAAACACGTCGAAGTGGGTGGCGGACACGAAGTGGGGAAGCCGCTGAATCCTCCCAAACTTGCCGGCCACGCCCCTTTCAGCGCCATGCCGGAAGACGATGCCGCCAGGGCCGTGTATTGCCCCACTTCCTGTGCAAAGAGGGGATTGAGAAACTCCTGCTGCAGCACCGCCGGATTGGTCAGGAACCCGACTTGCTGGGGCGTCAGCTGCACGGTGCCAAAGGGTTGTCCGACCTGCGTGGTGTCAAACGGCACCAGGCCGAAATTGTTGGCCCCGATCGAAGAGAATCCGGTCTCCTGCCGCCAGGTGCCTTCGTAGGAGAAGTAGTAGAACGTCTTGTCCTTCTTGATCGCGCCGCCGATGGCGGCTCCTGCCTGCACTCGCGTGTACGCCGGGTCGGGGACCGTGCTGAAGGGATTGACCGCCTGGAAATTGCGATTCCGCAAATAGCCGAAGAGCGAACCGTGCAGGTCATTCGATCCGGAGCGCGTGATGATGTTCACCACTCCACCGGAAGCGCGCCCGTACTCGGCTGCATATCCGTTGGTGATGATCTGAAACTCCTGCACCGCCTTCCTGTGAAATGGTCGAGCGGATGCCGTTGGTGGAATTGTCCACGGCGTCCGCGCCATCCACATTCACCAGGTTGGCCCGGGCGCGCTGCCCGCTCATGTTCAGCCCGGAAGTGGGCGCGGCCCCGATGCTGGGAGCGGTATCGCGCGCCAGGCGCGAATCGGTCAGCGCAAAGTTGATGTAGTTGCGTCCATTGATCGGAAGATTGTCGATGCGCCGCTGGTCAATGGTGTCGGTGGATGAGGTGCGTTGGGTTTCCACCAGCTCCGCCGCTGAACTCACATTGATCACTTCCTGGCTCCCCGCCACCGACAAGACAATAGGAAGCTCCGCCATCTGTCCCACGGTGATGACTACGTTCGGTAATGGTGGCCCGGGCAAAACCCGGCGCCTCGGCCGTGACCGTGTACTGCGCCGGAGGCAGCAACAGGATGTGATATTGGCCGTCGGTGTTCTCGCTGGTGGCGCGCTCCAGTCCCTTGGCCTCGTCCCGCGCGGTGACGGTGGCATTGGTCACCAGGCTGCCCTTCGGGTCCCGTACGGTGATATGCAGGTCGCCGGTTGAGGCCCCCTGGGCGAAGCCCAGAGCAGCGAGCATGACAATCAGACACGCAACTGAGACCAGCTTTCGTACAACCATAGAAGATTATCTCCGTGGAAGGAAGGACCCTGAGTTCCCGCTGCCGGCAGCGATCACTCTTCGTAGGCAGGAATTGAGCAAGCACGTTTTCAGACACCCAAACGCCGCACGGTTTTTACATCAGGCAGGCCAGTGAAATCAAGCTAAATCACTGACGGGAACAGGCTTAGTTAGCCATTCACTAACTGGCAACCGAGAACTTATAACCGGGAACTGAAGTTAATTCTTACGCTCGATGCCGTAACTCTCATGCTTTGATGTCTTAAGCGCCCAAGCCATGCGCGGGGTGTTGTGCGCGATACCAAAACGCCCGCGAGCGTCGAGCAGGATCATTCCGCCGTGCCCGTCAACCCGCTCCTTGAGATAGTTGATGGCCTCGGCGGCCACCCACTCCGGCAAGCTGCCGGTTGCGACCCGGTCGGCCGCCCACTTGGCCAGCACCAGTTTCATGATCGGCTCGCCCCATCCCGTGGTCGAGGCCGCCGCGGTCTGGTTGTCGGCGTAGCAGCCGCATCCGATCAGTGAGGAATCGCCCAGCCGCCCGGGAGCTTTGTTCAGCGTGCCGCCGGTCGAAGTAGCGGCCGCGATGTTGCCGTCGCCATCGAGCGCCACCGCGCCCACGGTGTCGTGAGAAATCGTGGGCGCAAACAGATCAATTCTTGCGTCCGCAGCCCGCGCCTGAAATTCCCGCAGACGCTCGACCTCGCGGGGAATGATCAGGTCTTCGTTGCGACAAAGCGGGATGCCATGCTCGGCCGCGAAGCGCTCGGCCCCTTCGGCCACAAAGTACACATGCGGGCTGTCGCTCAGGATCTTGCGCGCCGCGCGTACGGGATTGGCGATGCGCTCCACGCAGCCCACGCCTCCACCGCGCAGGGTGGCGCCGTCCATAATGAAGGCATCGAGCTGCACTTTGCCGTCGCGGTTCAGAAAGCTGCCGCGTCCGGCATCGAAAGTCTCGTCATCTTCCATGACGACCACGGCTTCCTCCACGGCGTCGAGCGCCGGCCCGCCGCGTTCCAGCACCCGCCAGCCCGCAGCCATGGCGTTGCGCACACCGTTGAGATGAGCTTCCACCATGTCATCAGGAATGGCCCAGGCACCGCCATGAATGACCAGAACAGGATCTGACAAGAGGAATCCTCGGAAGATGTCGGAATAGGATAACAGGGTACGGAGGCGGGGATTCTCAAGGTTTGAGAGAACGGTTAGCCTGAAAAAGCGAAAGCCCCGATGGTCCATCCGGGGCTTATAAGTACTGAACACCGCCTGCGAAGCCCTTTCAGAATAACTCTAGTGGCGGGGTTGTCAAGGAGATTTAGCTTTAGTCAAGTGACCACGGAGGGCGAGGGAGTCGAACCCTAATGGCTGGTTAAGTCACTCGACCGCTTCGCAGGCGCCGTCCAGTACCCACTGGAAACACCCTCCAAACGCTGCCCGCCGCGACGATTGTATTGGCCTGCAGAAGGCATGGATCGAAGGCACGAAAATAAATCGGTTCTTTGTCCGGAAACGGGAAAGCCATGACGAAAGCGCTATTCCATCCGCATTCTTACGCGGCCTGGCCCGCCTTTTGCGGCAGCGCGTCCGCGCCTTCCGTCCGGGTGTAGGTGTAGCGGATGCGATGGATCACGGTGATCGTGGACAGCACCGCGATCAGCCACAGCACCGGCGCCATGCGGTTGAACAGGGCACCGATGATCACCAGCACCAGCCGTTCCGGGACGTTCCATGAAGCCCACGCGGCAGGAGCCGATGAGCGATTCGGCGCGGGCGCGAGTGTAGCTGACCATGATGGAGCTGACCATCACGAAGGCGGTCAGGACAACGTAGAAGAAGCGATCGCCGCGGGCGAAGAACACCAGCAGTCCAAAAAACTGGGATGCATCGCTGTAGCGGTCAATGACTGAGTCGAAGAAGCCGCCGAAGCGGGTCACCTGGTTGCTGGCCCGGGCCACGCGTCCGTCCACCAGGTCAAAAAAACCGGAACCGATGATGACCAGTCCGGCGTAGCGAAACATTCGTGCCTGGTTGTCGCTGTTGGCGTAGCCGAACAGGAAGGCTGCGATGGTGTTCACGACCAGGCCGAGAAAGGTGAGCACGTTGGGATTGATCCGCGCCAGAGCGAGCCAGCGCACGATCGCGTCCAGCAGCACGCCGCAGCCGCGTCCAAAGGCGCTAGTCCAAGTCATGAAACTCCGTCAGGTCGCCTGGTCATTTGGCTTCGGTCTGCTCGTGGATGGTGGTCAGGCTCAGAATTTCCATCTCGCGATTGCCGTTGGGCGTGACTACGACCGCGCTGTCTCCCACTTTCTTGTTCAGCAGGGCGCGGCCGATGGGGGAACTGGTGGAGATCTTGCCCGCGGTCACATCCGACTCTTCGCTGGTCACCAGCTTGTACTCCACTTCCGCGTTCTTGGAACTGTCGTACACCCGGACGGTTGAGCCCAGCCCGACCTTATCTTTGGGGATATTATCCATGTTGATAAGGGCCAGCTCGGCCATGCGCGCGCCCAGTTGCCGCAGCCGCGCCTTGACGAACTCCTGCCGCTGCTTGGCCATGTGATACTCAGCGTTTTCACTGAGGTCTCCCAGCGCGGCGGCTTTCTTGATTTCCTTGGGAAGCTCATGGACCAGCTCGTGTTCGAGCACGTTCATCTCTTCCTGCAACTTCCTCTTAATCTGTTCAGTCATGCGCTTGAGGATTATAAACCCGGGCGTCGGACTTCGGACGTCGGACTTCGGCCCTCAGACCTCAGGCTTCAGACGTCAGGCGACCGGCCTGCCTGAGGGCGAGGTCCGAGGTCTGAAGTCCGATGTCCGGCCTCCGCTTCTGGATTGCCTTTCGGCGCCGCCTGGGATAGACTAAAAACGTGCAGTTCCTCAGGTCCCCTGTCCTCGTGGGTGTTCCCTCATGATCAGCGGCGACGGTAATTTCCACATAGGCGATAAGGTCGTCTATCCCAATCATGGCGTTGGAGTTATCGAACAAATCAGCAGCCGGACTATCGGCGAAACTGTGGAAAAGTTCTATCTGCTGAAGATCAAGGCCAGCAGCCTGAAAGTGATGGTGCCGTTCCATAACGTAAACACGGTCGGCCTGCGGCGGGTGGTCAAAAATGGTGAAATCCAGAAAATCGTTGATTTTCTCACAGATGGCGAGTGTGACAACAACGCTGACTGGAAATACCGTTTCAAGGAAAACTCAGAGCGGATGCGTACCGGCTCGCTGCTGGAAGTGTCGGCGGTTCTGAAGGGTCTGCTCCTGCTGAACCAGTCCAAGCCGCTGTCCTTCCGCGAAAAGAAGATGCTGGAACGCGCCCGCTACCTCCTGGTCAGCGAGCTGGCCATGGCCAAGAACTGCGAAGAAGTCCTGATCGAAGAAATGCTCTCCAAAGCCCTCGTCCAAGAGCAAGCTACGCTTCCCGGAAGCCTCGGATTTTGTAGCCTAGGCAGTCGTCGGTCGTCAGTCTTCGGTCGTTAGTCCAAACTCCGAAACCTCTATTCATGCTCGTAGTTTGCTCAGGCGATCGACGGTTATCGCCTTGATCAGACCGTTGAGCATCCTGGCCAAGTTCTCTACCCGCGAGAATTCGCCAGCTCGAGTTCGTTTCTGGGATGTAATCAAGCCGGCTCGCGCGATGAGTGAGCTGGGTCTCGATTTCAAGACCGATCCTCGGGCATGGTGCAGATAGATTACAGGAACTCCTTGTCAGTACGACGGCCTTTACCTTCCGCGATATTGCTCGGAACCGAAACCGCAGCACGCCTCAGCTGACTTGTTAGCCCGTACATTTCCTCGCTGGGAAGCCTTCGGGTGCAGGAATAGATGTCCAGGCCACCAATTCGATAGCTTTTTGCCAAGCTCTTGATCTCTCGATATGAGCCGCTCATTTTAACGCACCTCCTCTTAGGCGTGATGCTTGTGTTTAGCAGATTGGCCGTGGCCAAGTCTGTGACGGATGACCCAAGGACAGGGAATGGCTGGGACTATCGACCAACGACTAATGACTGACGACTCGCGAAACGACTGACGACTGACGACTGACGACTGCTACTCCCCCATCCATGCGCCGTACGGCTTCAGCGACTCGATGTGGTCGAAGACGATCTTCATGGCGGCAGTGATCGGGACTGCAAGGACCAGGCCCATGGCGCCCCATAGCCATCCCCAGACCAGCAGCGCCATGGTTACCGCCAGCGGATTCAACTGCAGGCGGTTGCCCAGGAACTTGGGATAGAGCACGTTGAGCGCGACCAGGTGCAGACCCAGTACGGTCATCATTATGACGATCGCGTCTCCCGAATTCATGTGTCCCAGGCTGACGAAGATCGGCGGGGCCATGGCCAGCACAACTCCGAGGTAGGGAACCAGGCTCAGGAATCCGCTGATGAAACCAACGAAATAGAAAAACGGCACATGCAGAATCGCAAATGCGATGGTGCTTACCGTCCCCAGAAAGAGGCCAATCAGCAGATTTCCCACCATGAAGCTGCGAATCATCGCGGAAATCAGGCCCAGCGTGATGTATGCCGTATTGCGGTTCTCCAGGGAGAAAAGCATGACCGTCGCGGAGCGGACGTGATGCTGCCAGCTCAGCATGAAATACACCAGAAATGGAACGAACGACGCAGCCAGCAGGGCCTGCGAGACCGATCCGAAGCCGCGGGTCAGGATGTCTTCCCAGTTGGTGCTCGAACGGGGCTCTGCGTTTGATCTGCCCCGCTGGTTCCGTGGAGCCCAGCGATTCCGCCCGTTGCCGGACCTGGGTAATTTCCTGGCGAATGGTTTGCGTGTATTTGGACAAGTCCTGGACAAAAATTATGGCCTGGTTCGAGGAGTAGTACACCAGGCCAGTGATCAGGGTGAAGAGCAAAATCACGGCAACCGCCGCGGCCAGACCGCGAGGCAGGTGAAGCAGAATGAAAAACTCCATCACCGGGGCCAGAATGAAGGCCAGCAGAACCGACACCAGCATCACCGCCAGCACCAGCTCTCCCCAATAACAGAGGCCCAGAATGGTGGCGATTCCAATGGCCTGAAACGCCCAGTGCGGCTTCGGCGGCTTGGGCGGAGGCGCGGGCTGGGCGGGCGCCAGAACGACGGGCGCAGGAACGTCGGACGCAGGAGTGCCGGGCCCTGCCAGTCGGTCGATCTCGGCCTCGTCAATGGCCATACGGGTATCGTAGCCTAACAGCAAAAAAGTGTATGCGACATATAATCGCCAGGTGCCTTCCCACCAAACCGATGCCTCCGCCGCCGGGCGTCCGCCGCGAATCCTGGGCCTGGACGTGGGCTCGAGGCGGATCGGGCTTGCCATTTCCGACCCTCTGGGCATCACGGCGCAGGGACTGGAAACGCTGCAGCGGCAAAACAAACGATCGGATTTCGCCCAACTGGAGCGGGTCATCCGCGAGTACCAGGTGGCCGAGATCGTGATCGGCCTGCCCCTGCGCATGACCGGCGCTGAGGGGACGCAGGCGGAGAAGATGCAAACCTTCGCCGAAGAAATTCGCCGCCGCTTTCGCCTGCCCGTCCACCTCTGGGACGAGCGCCTCACCTCGGTCCAAGCCAACCGCCTGCTCCGGGAAACCGATATGTCGATCAAGCGCCGCGGCCAGGTGGTGGACCAGATGGCGGCAGTCCTGATACTGCAGAGCTGGATGGACGCGAGGGCGGGGGTGGCTAGTGGCCAGTCATCGGTCGTCAGTCGTCGGTCGTTGGCAAGAGCATCGTGCTTTGGATTTCCCGCACGTGCCAAATTCCTTTGTCTTTGCCGTTATATCCGTGTAAATCCGTGGCCGGATTTTGCCGCAGGGGCAGACGACCAAAGGCCAACGACCAACGACCAACGACCCAGAACCAGTCTTCATCTAAACTATCTGTAACTTGCGAAAGTTTCTGGCCATTCTGCTGCTTGCCGTCTTCGGAGTTGGCGGCTGGCTGGCGTGGGCGCTGTGGTTGCCCGTTACGCCGGCGGGGCAGAAGTTCGTGATGCTGCGGCCGGGATATTCCACCCGAAGGATCGCGGCCGAACTGCAGGCTGCAGGAGTGATCAAGAGCCGCTTTGCCTTTGTCCTCTGGCATCGCTTCCACCGCCGGCAGTCGCTGAAAGCCGGCGAATACCTGTTCGACAAGACGGCGAGAATGTTGGAGGTCAACGACCGCCTGGTGCGGGGCGACATCTACGTGCACACGGTGGTGATCCCTGAAGGCTACACCATGTTCGACATCGCACAGGCCATCCAGGATGCCGGCCTGGGCTCAAGCCAGGATTTTCTTGCCGTAGCGCAATCCGACCGCGAATTGATTTCCGACCTGGCCCCCGAGGCCAAGAGCCTGGAAGGCTTCCTGTTCCCCAACACCTATGAGTTCACCCGCACCCAGAGCGATGAAGGACATCGCGGCGGTCATGGTCAGGCAGTTCCGCCAGGTAGCGGCCCAGATCGGACTGACCCCGAACGGCTCGGCGCCGAGCAGTCTGACGACGATCGGCCTGATCCCCAACGGTCCGACCCCGAGCGGGCAGGGAATGGATGTGCAGAAGACGGTGACCATGGCATCCATTATCGAAAAGGAGACTGCCGTCCCCGAGGAGCGCGCGGTCGTGGCCAGCGTTTACTACAATCGCCTGGCGCGAAAAATTGCGCTGCAGGCCGATCCCAGCGTGATCTACGCCGAAATGCTCAACGGCAATTATTCCGGAAGCTTGCATCATGCTGACATGGGGTTTCAGTCTGCTTACAACACGTATGCTCACCCCGGCCTCCCGCCCGGGCCCATCGGGAATCCCGGCCGCACTTCTCTAGAAGCCGCCATGCATCCGGCGCAGACCGACTATTTTTATTTTGTCAGCGACGGCAATGGCCACCACCGTTTCTCCCGCAGCCTCGAAGAACACAATCAGAATGTGGCCAAACTCCGGCAGGCCGTGCAGGGAAAGTAGGGTCTTCTATTATTCTGGGGCCGTGCCAGATGCTGATCTGACAACCCCCTGGGCCGCATGTCCGTGCTTTAATCGCATATACTTAACTTACTGATGAACCCAACTGAGTCCTGAGGAATCCAATCCACTTTAGATGCGTACTCTTTCCCGTATCCGGGTCCTGGGCTTTCTGTTAGTGATTCTGCCGCTGACGGGGTGTCTGTTCCGCTCGCGCCGGGTGGAGAGGCAGATCAGTACCGCCCCGCTGAAGTCCGCGACCCAGGCGGAACTCATCGATTACATCAACTCCCAGGCGGCCAAGATTAAAAGTCTGCAGGCGACCGTCGATATTGACACTTCGGTGGGCGGGGTCAAGAAGGGCAAGGTCATCGACTACCAGCAGATCCGGGGCTACATACTGGCGCGCAAGCCGTCCATGCTGCGAATGATCGGCCTGCTGCCCATTGTGCGCAACAAGGCCTTTGACATGGTGAGCGACGGCCGCGACTTCAAGCTGTGGATCCCGCCCAAGAACCGCTTCGTGATGGGACGCAATGATATCGAGTCGCACAACCCGGAACAGCCCATGGAGAACCTGCGTCCCCAGCAGATTTACGACTCGCTCATACTGCGTGAGATCGATCCCGCGAACGAGATCGCGGTCATGCAGAACAGCTTCGAAATCGTGACCGATGCCAAGCACCACCAGGTGCAGCAGGCGGACTACGAAATTGAAGTCATCCGGAAAGGGGAACGGGGCTGGTATCTTTCCCGCAAGATCATCTTCAGCCGCACCGACCTGCTGCCGCATCGCCAGCTGATTTACGACCAGGACGGCAACCTGGCCACCGATTCGCACTATGAAGGCTACAAAGATTACGACGGGCTGAACTTTCCCCTGCAGATTGAAATCTGGAGGCCGCAGGAAGAATACGACATCACCCTGACCATCCTGAAACTGCAGTTGAACGAACAGCTCGCTGATGACAAGTTTGCTCTGGAGCAGCCGGCCGGCGCCCAGGTGGTGCATCTGGACCACCCCCAGTCCAGTTTGATGAGCGGCGATAGAAACTAAGAATGTGTGGGTCGGACACTTCTGTCCACGCTTTTGAAGTTGGTTTTGGTTTGCATTTGCCCGCTGCCTTTGATCTTGGTTTTGGGTCAGCATCGCAGCGGCTGACCACGATTTGGTTTACAAACTGAAGTCAAGGGCGTCGGACAGGAGTGCCCGACCCACACTTCCATGATGAACAAGATGATCGTCGCCAACCTGGTGCACCGGCCCATCCGGTCGCTGATCAGCATCGTGGCCGTTGCGCTCGAGGTGACACTGATCCTGCTTATCGTGGGGCTCTCCGTTGGCATGCTCAATGACGCGCGGCAGCGGCAGGCTGGGATCGGCGCGGACGTGATCGTGCAACCGCCCAATACGTCGTTCATGGCGGGTGTGAGCACGGCGCCAATGTCGATCAAGATCGGTGGCGTGATTTCACGACTACCTCACGTCAAAGTGGTCTCGCCGGTGATCTGGCAGCTCACCACCACCAAGAACCTGGAGGTCATCTACGGCATTGATCTCCCTACCTTTGACGCGCTGGTGCCGTTCCATTTCATTCATGGCGGGCCTTTCCAGGGCCCCAACGATTGCCTGGTGGACGATTACTTTGCCCAATCACAACAGGTGAAGGTGGGTTCCACGATTGAGATTCTCAATCACCCGTTCCGGGTGGCTGGCATCGTGGAGCATGGCCGCGGAGCGCGCAAGTTCTTACCCATGGGCACTCTGCAGGAACTGATCGGCAGCCTGGGCAAGGCCTCCGTGTTCTACGTGAAGCTGGATGATCCGTCGAATGCGGATGCGGTGGTGCAGGAAGTGAAGAGCGTTTCGGGATTGCAGGACTATTCGGTGCGCTCCATGCGGGAATATCTTTCCATGATGACCACCAGCAGTTATCCCGGGCTGTCCACGTTCATCAACGTGGTGATCGGCATATCGGTCGTGATCGGATTCATTGTCATCTTCCAGGCCATGTACACCGCGGTCATGGAACGCACGCGGGAAATCGGAATTCTTAAATCAATTGGGGCCTCGAAGCTGTACATCGTGAACGTGATCCTGCGGGAGACGCTGCTGCTGGCGATCGGTGGCATCGTGGTCGGCGTGCTGTTCAGCCTGGCCGCGCGCGCCGGCATCCGGTACCGGTTGCCTACGCTGCCGGTGGTCGTGACCGGCAAATGGATTCTGATCTCCACAGTGATCGCCATTATCGGGGCCATTCTGGGAGCGTTGTATCCCGCCTACAAAGCGGCGCAGAAGGACCCGATCGAGGCGCTGGCCTACGAGTAGGGCCGGAGGTCGGGCGTCGGACGGCGGACTTCGGACGTCAGACTTCTGACTTCAGCCGCCATTCAGTAATGACAAGGTTAGGACTGCGGGGGAGCGACTCAGAGTTTCAGTCCGAGGTCCGCCGTCCGACGCCTGACGTCCGACGCCTGCGTTCCCGCGTTGACAATATCCGCTAGCGTACGTTATCTTTAAGTCTTTAGCAGTCCTGCGGTTGCCCGCCTGGTACCCTGCGCCTTCGGCGTTGAAGTGGATACTCAGCGGTCTTCTTTAGCTTTTTTAATTTCTGGGAGACTCGTAATGTCAACCTATTTCCCCAAAGCGGGGGAAATTGTGCGCAAGTGGTACGTCGTGGATGCCTCGGGGCAGACGCTCGGCCGGCTGGCTTCACAAGTCGCCCGCATCCTCATGGGTAAGGAAAATCCGCGCTACACGCCGTTTCTCGATACCGGAGATCACGTCATCGTGATTAACGCCGAGAAGGTGAAGACCACCGGAATGAAGTCGGAGCAGAAGGTGTATCAGCATTACACCGGATATCCGGGCGGGTTGCGCACGGAAGAATTTCGCAAGCGTTTTGATCGCAAGCCCGAGCTGATTGTCGAAGAGGCGATCAAGCGCATGCTGCCCAAGACCAAGCTGGGCGGGCACATGATTTCCAAGCTGCAGGTGTATCGCGGCGACAAGCATCCGCACGAGGCCCAGAAGCCGGAAGTGCGAACGCTGGAGACGAGAGCGTAGGACAGTTTCTGGTTTCCGGTTTCTTGTTTCAAAAGCAGTTTCGAGAGTAAGTACGCGAGATTTGGAATTCTTTGAAAGGTTCGATAGCCGGATTCTCTCCCAGCCAGATTGGCCAGGAGCTAGAAGCCAGGAGCTAGAAGCTAAACCATGGCAGAGTTAGTGCAATATTACGGTACGGGACGCCGCAAGTCGGCGATCGCGCGCGTCTATCTGCGTCCGGGCAGTGGCGATTTCAAAGTCAACGGACGTCCTTTCGAGCAATATTTCGTGACCGAATCGCAGCGCTCCAGCGCGAAACAGCCTTTGCTTTCGACCGAGACCGCGGCCACTTTCAATGTTCTGGCGCGGGTCAGCGGCGGCGGAGTGAACGGCCAGGCCGATGCGGTCAAGCTGGGTATCGCCCGCGCCCTGATGCTGTTCAACATCGAATTGCGCAAGAAGCTCAAGGCGGAAGGCATGGTCAGCCGGGATTCGCGCTCCAAGGAACGCAAGAAGTACGGGCAGAAGGGCGCGAGAAAACGGTTCCAGTACTCGAAGAGATAGTTTCGGGAAGCAGTCTCGAGTTTCTGGTTTCTTGTTTCAAAGGCGAGAAACCGGCGGGTTTGAAACCGGAAACTTGAAGCCAGAAACTATAGTTAAGGTGTTCAAATTCTTCCTGTGCCTCGCGGCGCGGGGCGGGAATGGCAATCCGGACCGGCAGCTTCAAGTTTCCGGTTTCCAGTTTCTGGTTTTGAAACCAGAAACATGAAACTGGAAACTGACTCCCCGGATGCAGACCAAATGAGGAGGTTGATTGGCTAACATTACCATGAAGGAGTTGCTCGAAGCAGGAGTCCACTTCGGGCATCAGACCAAGCGCTGGAATCCCAAGATGAAGGAATACATCTTCGGCGAGCGCAACGGAATTTACATCATCGACCTGCAGAAGACGCTGAAGATGTTCAAGGAAGCGTCGAAATTCGTGGCCGACCTGGCCGCGGCGGGCAAAATTGTGTTGTTCGTGGGCACCAAGCGCCAGGCCCAGGACGCGATTGCCGAAGAAGCCACGAAATGTGGCGGCTTCTACGTGAACCAGCGCTGGCTGGGCGGACTGCTCACCAACTGGGTGACGGTGCAGAAGTCGGTCAAGCGGCTCAAGGAACTCGACGAGATGGCCACGGATGGCCGCTACGAGTTGCTGCCCAAAAAAGAAGTCATCAAGCTGGAACGCGAGCGCAAGCATCTGCAAGCCAACCTGGCCGGCATCAAGAACATGAACCGGCTGCCGGACGCGATCTTCGTCATCGATTCGAACAAAGAACAGATCGCGGTGCGTGAAGCTCGCAAGCTGGGCATTCCGGTGGTAGCTGTCGTGGATACGAACTGCGATCCCAGTGAAGTGGATTATGTGATCCCGGGCAACGACGACGCGCTGCGAGCCATCCGTTTGTTCGCCTCGAAGATTTCCGATTCGGTGGCCGAAGGCGCGCAACTGATGACGGACAAGCAGGCCGCTGATCTGGCCGCGGCCGTCTATACCGAGCCTGAGGCGGTTCCGGCGGCGGAGGCGGTCGGCGAACTGGAAGCCGCCGGCGCTCCGGAATCCGGCTCCGAAGACATCAGCATGGAAGACGTCCTGGGCAAGGGCGTCCGCAAGCAACCTGCAGCCGCCAGCGAAACCGCGGACGAAGACGTTCCCCAGGTCGAGACGCAGACGTATTAAGAACCGTCGTTGGCCCTTGGTCGTTGGCCAAGACCTTAGGCTCGAGCGGAAATCAGACCCGCGCGTCGTCCGGCGCGGGTCAACGTTTGTAAGGACTCGCTGTGCCAGGTTTTGCCAACGACCAACGACCAATGGCCAACGACGTAAAATAGAATAGGCATCTGGAATAATCTAGACAATGAGCACAACTACCGTGAATATTTCCGCTACCCAAGTGAAAGAGCTCCGGGAAAAGACCGGAGCGCCGATGATGGATTGCAAACAGGCCCTCACCGAAGCCAAGGGCGATCTGGAGCAGGCGGTCGTGCTGCTGCGCAAGAAGGGAATCTCGGTCGCCGGAAAGAAGGCGAGCCGCGTGACCAAGGAAGGCGCCGTAGCCAGCTACATTCACGCCGGAGGCAAGATCGGCGTGCTGGTGGAAGTGAATTGCGAGAGTGACTTTGTGGCCCGCACCGACGATTTCAAGGAACTGGTGCACGACATCGCCATGCACATCGCCGCCAGCGACCCGAAATTCGTACGCAAGGAAGACGTCACCTCCGAGGCTTACGAGCGCGAAAAGGACATCTATCGCGCCCAGGCCGCCGCTACCGGCAAGCCGCCGCAGGTGGTCGAAAAAATCGTAGAAGGCAAGATGAGCAAGTTCTACGAGGAAGTCTGCCTGCTGGAGCAGCCGTTTATCCGCGACCAGACGGTCAGCATCGGCCAGCTTGGTCGCCACCAAGATCGGCAAGCTGGGCGAGAACATCGCGGTACGCCGCTTCGCACGCTTCAAGGTGGGCGAGGTGGGCGAAACCATCGCGGTCACCAAACCGGAACAGAAAGCCGAATAAGGTAGTTTCTGGTTTCCGGTTTCTAGTTTCCGGCGAAGCACGCGTGTACGATAGGCATCGGGCCAGTGACTAGAAACTGGAAACCAGAAACTGGAAACCAACTGATGCCGACTCCGGTTTTCAAACGCATTCTGCTCAAACTCTCCGGCGAGGCCCTGGCCGCCAACCAGGGCTTCGGCGTGGATCCCTTGCGCATCCACGAAATTGCCGCTGAACTGGCGGACGTTCACTCCCTCGGCATCCAGATTGCCATCGTAGTCGGCGGAGGAAATTTTTTTCGCGGCGTGGCCCAGCAGGCGCGGGAGATGGACCGCGTATCCGCCGACCACATGGGCATGCTGGCCACGGTGATCAACGCGCTCGCCCTGCAGGACGCGCTTGAAAAGCAGGGTATTCACACCCGGGTGCAGTCGGCGATCGAGATGAACCAGGTGGCCGAGCCTTTTATCCGCCGCCGCGCCATCCGCCATATGGAAAAGGAGCGAATCGTAATTTTTGCCGGCGGCACTGGCAACCCTTATTTCTCGACCGACACGGCCGCATCCTTGCGCGCCATGGAAATCAAGGCGGACGTCATTCTCAAAGCCACAAAAGTCGATGGCATTTACGATGCCGACCCCATGCTGGTCAAAGACGCCAAGAAATTTGCCGAAATCAGCTATATGGAAGTGCTGCGCCAGGGACTCAAAGTCATGGACTCAACCGCCATTTCGCTGTGCAAAGACAATAACCTGCCCATCATCATTTTCAATCTCAATCACCGCGGGAATATCCGCAAAGTTGTCATCGGCGAGAAAATCGGGTCCCTGGTGAGCGCGTAAGTCCTGGGCCACGGATTTTCGCGGATTCACACGGAGAGACCGTAGGACGCGTGAGTCTTTCAGGCACCACAAGCCGCCTTCCCAGCTTTAGTTTGTTCAGGGTGGATCCGTGTCAATCCGTATGATCCGTGGCCTGTTTTTGTGGTTCAAAGGTTTATAATTCCACGTTTTGACTTTGAAAGAATACGGAGTTGATCATGGCTGATGCCGGTCCGCTTAGAGACATTCGCATTCAACTCAAGACGCGGATGGATAAGGCAGTGGAAGACTTCCGCAAGGCGATGGCCGGGACCCGCACGGGGCGCGCCTCGGTGCACATGCTGGACGCGGTCAGCGTGGACTATTACGGTTCGCAGATGCCGCTGAACCAGATTGCCCAGGTGCACGCACCCGAGCCGCAACTCATCACCGTGCAGCCCTTCGATCCCAGTTCACTGGCCGCGATCGAGAAGGGCATACGCACCGCCGACCTCGGCCTGAATCCGATGAATGACGGCAAGATCATCCGCGTGCCGGTGCCGCCGCTTACCGAAGAGCGCCGCAAGGACATGGTCAAGCATCTGCACAAGATGCTGGAGGAACACCGCACCGCGGTGCGTAATATCCGCCGCGACGGCAACGATGCCATCAAGAAGGCTACGAAGGACAAGAAGATCGCGGAGGACGACGAGAAACGGGCGATGGATGAAATACAGAAGCTGACCGACGACGAAATCAAGAAGATGGAAGAAATGAGCAAGGCAAAAGAGAAAGAAGTAATGGAGATTTAAGGCGGGCATCAGACGTCGGACCTCAGACCTCTGACGCCAGACGTCAGACGTCAGCATCGACCGGCCCGTCCAAAAGTAACGCGAACCTTCCTAAAGTTAGAGGCTTCTCACGCCGAGACAACAAGCTCATCGCTATACACAGTGCAGGAGGTTTCATGAAACGCCTTTTTGCACTTTCTGCAGCCCTCGCGCTGACAGCGTTCGGTCTGGTTGGGTGTGGGGGATCGACCAAAGTTTCCACGCCTCAAGCGGGTGCGGTTTACGTTACCGGCGAGGATGCGCCCCTGGAATCCGTCGTTAGCCTGAACCTCACCATCAATTCCATTACTCTCACCGGAGCCAAGAGTTCGCCCGCACTGATCGCAGCCCCTGTCACCGTGGATTTTGCGCGGTTGGTGGGCTTGCGCGCCCTGCTGGGCTTCAGCGCCGTTCCGGCTGACACTTACACCAGCGCGACTTTTGTGCTGGCCAGTCCGGTCATCGCCTCCGTCAGCGCGGGCACGCCTCCAACCGTGGCAACGTTGAACGGCACATTCGCCTCTCCGACCGTCGCCATTCCCCAAACCAAGTCAGTGACCGTGACTTTTCCCACGCCCATGGTGGTGTCTGCGAACGGTCTGGCGGGCCTGCATATGGAATTTGACATCCCGAGATCGGTGGAAGTCGATATCAAAGGAGAAGTCACTGGCACGATCACCCCCGTAATATTCGCCGAAGCCGTCAAAGCGACCGATCCTGAAGGCAAGATCACGGAGTTCACCGGCACCGTCGCTGCCGTCAGCACGGCCAAGAACTCGTTCACCATGCAAGGGGCAATCGGAACTCAGGTCACAGTTGCGGTGAATAGCAGCACCACTTTCAACGGGGGTTTCGGCCTGTCCACCCTGCCCGTCACGGGCGGATTTATTTCACTGCAGGGCACGATGCGGAAGGACGGCAGCATCCTGGCCAGTGACGTGGAGGTCATCACTGACACCGACTCTTCCTTCGTCTCAGGCCGCATTCTGGCCTTCAGCGCGGTTTCAGGGGTGTTACAAAACGTCACCTTGTGGGTGGATGAAGCGGGTGGCGGGGCTACAACTTTGCTCGACGCAGTATCCACCCTTGATGTTACCGGCGTGCTCAACTACAAGGTTTGCCCCTTCAACAACACCGGGATCACCACGACCGGCATGTTCGACAGTACGACACTTCTCGTGGGCCAGCGAATCTTCGTCGGCGGCATATTCGCCTCCGGCGCATTGACCCCCGACCTCATCTCCCTGCGGCGCCAGGGCGTGTACGGGACAGTGGTGCCGGCCAGCGTGGTCGTCACCAGCGGGAGTGCAGGCACATTCCAGCTTTCGAACACCGCCCTTCTCGGGTACGACCTTTCAGTGCCTTTGAAGGTGAACACTGTAGCCGGGACCGTGTTTTTCCAGGGTAACAGCGACCCCCTGACTCTCACGGGTTTGGCGACGGCAAGTACAAGCCTTTCGTCCTCGGTTGGTGTGGTGGCACGCGGCCTCGTCCTGCAGGACCCAATCAGCAAAGATCCGGTGCTGTGGGCGCATCGGGTTCGGGAAGTGGAGGTTCTGCCATAGTCGAGATGATCTGGTTGTTCCCGCGGGCGGCCCAGGCCGCCCGTTTTTTTCGAGGTTATAATCATCGTCACGATGAAAAAGGTTGTGCACGCCGCCTGTCCGCACGATTGTCCTGATGCCTGCGGTGTTCTGATCACCGTGGAAGATGACCGTGCCACTCGGATTCAGGGCGACCCCGCACATCCCGTGACCCGTGGCTTCCTGTGCGCCAAGGTGGCCAAATATCTGGACCGAGTGTACTCACCGGATCGGGTGCTTTATCCCATGCGGCGGGTGCGAGCGAAGGGGCTCGCGGGCGAGTCGCCCGCGGCCACACAAAACTTCGAGCGTATTTCCTGGGACCAGGCGCTCGACGAAATTACTTCGCGATTCCGCCAGATCGCGTCCGATTTTGGCAGTGAGGCCATTCTGCCTTACTCCTACGGCGGCACGCTGGGCGCGCTCAATGGCGCATCCATGGACCGGAGGTTCTTTCATCGCCTGGGGGCTTCGCAACTGGCCCGCAATATCTGCTCCGCCGCGGGCGAGGCGGGACTGAAATCCGTTACCGGCATCAAGCTGGGCACCGATCCGGAACAGTTCACGCACTCCCGCTACATCATCGCGTGGGGCGCGAACATCCACGGCAACAACGTCCATTTGTGGCCATTCATCGCCGAGGCGCGGCGCAAGGGCGCCAAGCTGGTGGTGATTGATCCTTACCGCACCCGCACTGCGGCCTGCGCGGACTGGTACCTGCCCATCAATCCTGGGACCGATGCGGCGCTCGCGCTGGGCATGATGCACGTCATCATCAACGACGGATTGCATGACGCCGACTATCTAGCCCGCTACACCGTGGGCTTCGATCAGCTGCGTGACAAGGTGCAGGAATATCCGCCGGAGCGGGTGGCAAATTGGACGGGCATTGCGGCGGCTGACATTGTCAAACTTGCTCGCGAGTATGCGACCACGCATCCGGCGGTGATCCGGGTGAACTATGGCGTGCAGCGTTCCGAGGGCGGCGGCATGGCCACGCGTACCATTACCATGCTGCCCTGCGTTACCGGTTCTTGGAAGGAGATCGGCGGCGGGCTTCAGCTTTCGACCAGCGGCGCTTTCGGCCTGAACCGCGAAGCGCTGGAGCGCGCCGATCTGATGGAGAAAGCTCTGGGGAGGCCCGCGCGCACCGTCAACATGGTGGAACTGGGCACGGCGCTCAACACCCTGGACAGTCCACCCATCAAAGCACTCTTCGTTTACAACTCGAATCCGGCGGCAGTCTGCCCCAACCATAACCAGGTCATTCGGGGATTACAGCGTCCGGATTTATTCACCGTGGTGCACGAGCAGTTCTTCACTGATACCGTCGATTATGCCGACATCGTTCTTCCGGCGACCACGTTTTTCGAGCACAAAGACCTGCAGGCCGCCTATGGCCACTATTACTTGCAAATGTCGGATGCCGGCCATCGAGCCGCTGGGCGAATGCCGCTCTAACGTGGAAGTGTTTCGCGCCCTGGCCGGGCGCATGGGATTTGAAGAGAACTGCTTTCAGGAATCCGTTGACCAGATGATCGATACCGCTTTGCATTCCGACAACCCACGGCTTCGCGGAATTGACCGGGAAAGGCTGGAGCGGGAAGGGCATGTCCGGTTGAATTTTGACAATCAGTCCTCAGTATCCAGTTCTCAGTTCTCAGAGTTCCTGCCTTTCGCGCAAGGGAAGTTCGGGACGAAGAGTGGCAAGGCTGAGCTCTACAGCGAGGACCTTAAGGCCCAGGGGGTTGATCCGGTGGCCGCATTTACCCCTCCGGATGAATCGCGCCAAGGTTCGCGGGCGAGGCAGTATCCCCTGGAGCTTCTGGCCCGCAAGGCGGACAACTTCCTGAATAGCACGTTTTGCAATCTGCCGGTGGTTCAGGAGATGGAAGAAGCCGGCTTGCTGGAGATGAGCGCGGCCGATGCCGGGAAGCGTCGCATCGTCGATGGCGACGTGGTGCGCGTCTTCAATGGCCGCGGAGACATCACGCTGCGGGCCCGGGTGGATGGCGCGGTGCAGGCAGGAGTCGTTTCTGCTAAGCTCCACTGGGCCAAGTTGAACCCAGGAAGCCGCAACATAAATGTACTTACTTCGGAAAAACTTACGGACCTAGGCAACTCCGCCACGTTTTATTCCGTCTTGGTTGAAGTAGAGCTCGTTAAACCGTCTCCCTGAAGCGGGGAGCGGTTTGGACGGTCTCCACGGCTCTACCGTATAATTGCCACTTTCCATACTCCCAGGATCCGAGGTAGTAACGATTCTTCGTTTTCATCAGGATAGCCCTGTAGTGACGAAGAGCAGGTCGGGCCATGCGTGGCCTGTTCCGGCTGGGGCATCGCCTTCATCTTCCTCAATCATAAAGATTTGTAAAGCGCGATGGCCTTTTCTGTGTCTTTTTGTACTGTTGTGTGCGACGGGATGGGGGCAGCAGGATTTAATCACCGAGATTGTGATCCACGGGAACCGGCGTATCCCGGCGGAAACCGTGCGGGGACGCATTTTTACCCGCCCCGGCGATGTCTATGACGCGGCCGCCCTGGAACGCGACTTTAACTCCTTGTGGAATACCGGATATTTCGAAGACATCCGCTTCGAGCGCGAGCAGACTCCCAAGGGCTGGCGCCTTCACGTTTACGTCAAGGAGCGCCCTACCATCAGCGAGATCGATTATCTGGGTCTGAGCTCGGTTTCGAAGAGCGATGTGCTGGACCGTTTCAAGGAGCGCAAGGTAGGACTCTCGCCCGAAAGCCAATACGATCCTACAAAGGTAAAGAAAGCGGAGGTCACGATCCGGGAATTGCTCTCTGAGCATGGGCGGCAGTTTGCCACCGTGCGCACCGAAGTCCGGCCCATCCCGCCCGCCAAAGTGAGCGTTACCTTTGTGGTGAAGGAGGGCCCCAAGGTCAGCGTGGGCAAGATTACGTTTATCGGCAACAAGCATGTCAGCTCGCGGGTCCTGCGCGGGGCCATGAAGAACCTGAAGCCGATCGGGATCCCGCACTCCATCTTCCTGGAAAACATCTTTGCCAAGACCTACGATGCCACCAAGCTGGACGAAGACACGGAACGGGTGCGGGCGGAATTCCAGAACCGCGGCTACTTCAAGGTCGTGGTGCAGGATGCAAAGACCGAAATTCACGACACCGGCCATCCGGGCTTTCACATTCCCCTATTGATGAAGGGGGCGGGCAAGGCCGTGGATATCACCATTCCAATCGATGAAGGCGAACAGTATCGCCTGGGCGAAATCACGTTCAAGGGCAACGAGGAGGTCAAGAACGTCAAGGCGCTGCGCTCCCTCTTTCCCATGAAAGACGGCGATATCTTCTCGCGTGAAAAGGTGGCCAAGGGTTTGGACAACCTGCGCAATGCGTATCGCGAACTGGGCCACATCAACTTTACTTCGATTCCCAACACCACCTTCGATGAAGACAAGAAACTGGTAATGCTCTCGATCGATATCGACGAGGGCAAGAAGTTTTACGTCCGCAGAATCGAATTTGCCGGCAATACCACCACCCGCGACAAGGTCATCCGCCGCGAGGTGGCGCTCGAGGAAGGGCAGGTTTACGACGAACGCCTGTGGAAGCTGAGCCTGCTGCGGCTCAATCAGCTGGGATATTTCGAGCAACTGAAGCCCGACGACCCCAACGTCACCGAAACCCACCTGGACGAAAAAAATGGCACGGTTGACCTTACGCTCAAGGTCCATGAGAAAGGCAAGAACGCCATCGGCCTGAACGGTGGAGTCAGCGGACTGGCCGGCGCCTTCATCGGGATCAACTACAGCACCAACAACTTCCTCGGCCTGGGTGAAACTCTGGCGGTCCAGACCAGCATCGGCAATGCGCAGCGCATTCTGTCGTTCAGTTTTACCGAGCCCTATCTTTTTGATCGTCCCATCCAGGGCGGCTTTTCGGTTTTCACGCAGAAATTCAACTATAACGAGGCCCGGCAGCAGGCAATCTTTACCGGCCAGCAAGTGAATCTGCCGTCCGCTTATCTGAACAACCTGCAGAATTACACTCAGTCCAGTACGGGCTTTACCGGATCGCTGAGCTACCAGCTGCACCATTCGTTCAAGCGCGTGGGTATTACCTATTCCTTCGACCGGTCCTCCATCGTCGCGCTGAGCAATGCGTCGAAGATATTGTTCACCGATCTGGCCTTTCGCGGGATCAGCGGCCCCAATTCCCTGGAAGGCATCATCACCAGCAAAGTCCTGCCCAACTTTTCGTTCAGCACCATCGACAGCCCAATCTCGCCCCACCGTGGGACCAGCGTGTTTCTGGGCGGGGAAATTGCCGGGCTGGGGGGGACGGTGCGGTCGGTGCGCCCTATCGTTCAGTACAAACACTTCAAGCCCATGCAGAAGGGCCGCAATACGATTGGCTTTAACTTTCAGGGTTCGTTCCTCACCGGCTATGGCGGTGTGGTGGCTCCGCCCTTTCAGCGCTTCTACCTGGGCGGCGAAAATGACATACGGGGCTTTGATATCCTGACCGTCTCTCCAGTCGCTTTTCTTCCGAGCAAGAGCAGTATTGCGCTGCGCAACCCTGACGGCAGCGTGGTCCCCAAGGACCCGGCCAACCCGCTACGCGGCAGCTACACTGTTCCGGTCCCGGTCGGAGCGGATCGTGTTTCCTGGCGGCGACGCCAGCCTGGTCACGAACCTGGAATACCGGATAACGATTGCGGGGCCGGTGGCGTTGGCGCCGTTCGTGGATGTGGGGATGAATCCCGTTATCCGGGGATCACAGTTGCGCATCAATCCCGGGCAACTGGCCGACATCAACAACACCGTGTTCGGTTGTCCCGCTCTCGACATTGCGCTGAACTGTACCGGCGGACATCTTCAGAGCTCCGCAGTTTTCCCAAAATCTGCAGGTGGTGAGCTCTACCAACTGGAAGCCCCGGATGTCCACCGGGTTGGAACTGCAGGTGTTTCTGCCCATCGTCAACGCCCCGTTCCGGGTCTATTGGGCTTACAACCCGCTGCGTTTGGACAATATCACTCGCGGCCCGGTCCCTATTACGCGCGACATGTTCCCGCCGGGAGCGGCGGGAGACTTCACCTTCCAGCAGGCGTCGCGGAGTCTGGCGCCCGAGTTTCAATTGCGCGAGCCGCGCAAGACGTTTCGCTTCAGCGTGGCCACGACATTCTGAGGGACAGTCGTCGGTCGTCAGTCTTCAGTCGTCAGAAGTTTTCAGCTGCGAGACTGACGACCGACGACTGACGTCTGGTTGACCTTAAGCGGAGGCTATACCTATAATGGGAATATCCACGCCCTGATGAACGCAGCCAACGGGGTGGTCACCACGCCGCTTCAGGTTCGGCGTGAGGCGCTGGGAACTCTGGCCCAGTCTCTTCCGTTGACAGCGAACGGTCGGGTTAGTGCTTAGGCGCGGCCAGCATTGGCTTGTATGAAAAATCTAACCAATTTCCCAGGATAAATTTCCAAGGAGTTCAAAATCAACCACATGACAAGCAAGTTCGCGCGATTTCTTATGTCCACCGTGTTCGCCGTATCGGTTGCGGCCCTGGCCCAGACTTCCGCGCTGCCCGCGGCCCCGAGCGCCGCAGCCAGCAACGCCGCTGCCCCCGCCGTCACCAACGCTACCGGAACCCGGATGGGGACGGTCAATGTCGAGCAAGCCATCTTCGCCACCAACGAGGGCCAGCGCGACTTCGAAGCTTTGACCAAGAAGCTGGAGCCCAAACAAACCGAACTCAAGAACCAGAACGATGAAGTCGAGAGTCTGAAGAAGCAGCTGAATGCCCAGGGCACGTACCCTGAACGACGAAAGCCGGGGCACCCTGGTAAAGCAGATCGAGCAGAAGCAGAAATCCCTGGAACGGTCGGTGCAGGACGCGCGCGAAGATGCCCAGAACCAGCAGAACGAAATCGCGCAACGCATTCTGCAGAAGATGGGACCGATGCTGGTGAAATATGCCGCCGACAATGGTTTCGGGGTGATCATCGACACTTCGAATCCCTGGCCCAACGGGCCCGTGCTTTGGGCGGGGCCGGCGGTGGATATCACCCGGCCGGTGGTTGAGCTTTACAACGCGCAGTCAGGTGTGCCGGCGCCGGCTCCGAAGCCCGCCGCAACCAGACCTGCAGCGCCCACGGCAAGGCCGGCAACCACGACGCCGGCAGCGCCCAAGCCACAAGGCACTCAACCGAAGAAGTAGCCTTGCAACAGCAGTTTTTGGACAGTGCTTTCTTCCGACACCCAGTGTCGCGAAAAAGTTCCCGCAGGCCGCGTGCAGACGCGGCCTTTTTTCTCTGGCCGCATTGCGCTCCGAATTGCGTCTGAAAATCCGCTGTCCGGTGTCCTTACTCATAGTCACGTCCACATTGAGGAGGACACCATGTTTGCCGATTTCTCTGCTGATTCTGACTGGTCCGGGCATTCTCAGCGGGGCTGGACAACCCTGATCTCATTTGCGCTGCAGGCAGTCGCGGTCGGCTGCCTGCTTCTGTTGCCCTTGCTCTACAACGAAGGGCTCCCGAAACTGGTATTGCTCGCGCCGTTCCTGACGCCAGTCCCACCGCCGGCGGCGGCTCGCCGAGCAGCCGCGCCACAATCCGTCATCCAGCGCCCAGAGCAACATGATGGGAACCATGCTGGTGGCTCCACGCGAGATTCCGCATGACGTGAGCATGCTCACAGAAACGGAGCCGCCACCTCCCATGATCGATCCCGGCGCGACCGGCGTCCGCCACGGATTCGGCGATGCTCATGGCCAGGGTGTTCTTTGATTCCGTGCTCGGCTCCAATCTGGTGCTGCCTCCGCCTCTACCCGCGGTCCGTCATCCTCCGGTCTCGCACATGATGGAAGGGAATCTCATCTATCGTGTGCAGCCGCGATATCCTGCGCTGGCGATTCAAGCCCGGATCCAGGGCCAGGTCGTGCTGCGGGCCATGATCAGCGGCGAAGGCGCGATTGAAAACCTGCAGGTATTGAGCGGCCCTGGCATGCTGGCGCCGGCCGCCCTCGATGCAGTGCGGCAGTGGCGATACCGGCCCTATGTGCTCAACGGAGAACCCGTGGAGGTGGAAACCCAGGTGACAGTGAATTTCGTCCTCGGGGCCGGATAGGTTGATGGCCGCCGCAGGCGCGGGAGTAGCACAGGCGTAACCTCGTGAGCTGCGGGATGACCGCTATAATCGCCTTACGTGGCTACCGCTGAAATATTGAAGCGCACGGCGACCCGACCCACCTGGGCCCAGGTGTCGCTCGAGAACCTGCGTTACAACTTCGGCGTCGTACAACGGCACATCGGAGCGGGCATAACCGTTTGCGCGGTGGTCAAGGCAGACGCATACGGTCACGGTGCAACGGAGTGCGCACGCGCCCTCGAAGAAGAAGGAGCGCGCTGGCTGGGCGTCACTTCACTCGATGAAGCGATTCCCCTGCGCGATGCCGGCATTCGCACTCGCATCCTCTTAATGACCGGATTCTGGCGGGGCGAAGAGGAAGAAATCATTCGCCTGCAACTGACGCCCACGGTTTGGGAACCTGGGCAGGTCGAGTTGCTGGAAAAGGCCGCTGCCGGCCTCGGCCTGCCCCGGCTTGCCGTGCACCTGAAAGTGGACACCGGCATGGGCCGACTGGGCGTCGATCCCGAAGACCTGTACCCGGTCTGTTCCGCGTTGAAGTCGTCGCCCCACCTGCTGCTGGAAGGTCTCTCCACCCACCTGGCTTCTTCCGAAGTCCTGGACGCGCCTTCGGTGAATGAGCAGTTGCAAAAGTTCGAACAGGTGCGCAGCCTGGTACGTAACGAAGGATTCGATCCTCCGCTGATTCACGTGGCCAATACCGGCGCCGTGATTTCCCGGCGAGAGTCGTGGAACACCATGGTGCGTCCGGGAATCGCGCTGTATGGTTACCACCTGCCCTTCGAGCGGGCGGGAAGAGAAGTCAGCGGCGCCAAGCTGCGGCTCGGCGTAATACCGGTGCTCACCTGGAAAACCCGCATCCTCTCGCTGCGCGACGTGCGCGCCAACCAGGCCCTGGGTTATGGCGGAACTTATGTGACCAAGGCCCCGGCGCGCATCGCGGTGCTTCCCGTCGGCTACGCCGATGGACTGAATCGCGCTCTGTCATCCCGTGGACGCGTGATCGTGCGCGAGCATTACGCTCCCATCGTAGGCCGCATTTCGATGGACCTGACCCTGGCGGATGTGACGGGCCTGCCGGGAGTTTCCGTGGGCGACGAAGTCGTCCTGCTCGGCGCGCTGGACGGTCTGAGTGTGGACGCACGCGAGCACGCGGAGCTGGCCAACACGAATGTGTACGAGATTCTCTGCGCGATTTCGAAGCGGGTGCCGCGGAAGTATAGCTAGTCGTGTGGTCCTTTGTCGTTGGCCATTGGTCGTTGGCCAAACCGAAATACGATTTTCTGAACACGGCGCACGCCTGTGTGGGTCGGACACTCCTGTCCGACGCTCTTGACTTTGGTTTCCTCTGATGTTCTCCGACGACGAAAGTCCAAGTCAAAGGCCTCGGACAAGAGTGTCCGACCCACACAACCCGATTAACACTCTCCGCGTTGGAACCAATGCTGATTGTTGCTCTTCGCTGTCCCTGCGCTGACCTTCGCATACCTCTTTGCTATGCTGATAACAATGCCTTCCCGCTACGAACAGTGGATGTATGACTGGGAAACCCGCCTCACCTCGGTGGACAACAACCGGGTGGTGCGTCCCCTGGAGTGGGGAGTCGAGTGGGCGCGGGATTGGCCGTGCCGCAACGGCTTCGCTCCCGGACACGTTCCAGGGAAAGACGATTCGGAAAACTTTTTGCGCGAGTATAACCAGCGCATCGTGGCTTCGAGCGACGAGTTTTATTCTTATATTTCACCTTCGGATTTTCGCCTTGAGCGTCGGGAAGTCCAGGTCTTCAGCACGCGGGAAGTGCCGGACCCGAAGCTGGAAGCGAAAGTGCGCGGCACGCACGCTGATTTCCTGCGCTTTACTTCGCCGGTGCACACGCCTTATCCGGAAAACAATCTGGTGAACGCGCGCTGGTTTCCAGCGCGTGGGCGGCGGGCCGTGGTGCTGCTGCCGCACTGGAATTCCGATGCCCTGGCTTACACCGGACTGTGCCGCGTGCTGAACCTGATGGGCATCGCGGTGCTGCGCCTGAGCATGCCGTATCACGACATCCGCATGCCCGCGGACACGCGCCGCGCCGACTATGCCGTCTCCGCCAACGTCGGGCGCACGCTCGACGCCTGCCGTCAGGCGGTGGTGGACGTGCGCTGCTGTCTGGACTGGCTGGAGCAGAAGGGATACAACCGCCTCGGCATCCTGGGCACCAGCCTGGGTTCCTGCTATTCCTTTCTCGTCGCCGCGCACGATCCCCGCATTCGCGTGGCTGCCTTCAATCACGCCTCGACCAATGTCGCGGACGTGGTCTGGCACGGGCAATCCACACGCCACATCCGCCAGGGTCTCGAAGCGCAAATTGATCTCGACCGGCTGCGCGCCTTGTGGAGCGGCATCAGTCCGATTTCTTATTTCGAGCAGTTTGCCCGCTGGCCCAAGAAATCCCTCATTATTTATGCGAAGTACGACATGACTTTCCTGCCTGAGCTTTCGCGAGATGCGGTGGCGGAGTTCGAACGCTACGGACTGGACCACAAAGTCGTGGTACTGCCTTGCGGCCATTACACCACCGGCGAGACCCCCTACAAATACATGGATGGCTGGCAACTGGTTTCGTTTTTGCGGACAGCGTTTGAAAGCGTGTGAAAAGCTAGCTCTTAGCTCTTAGCCTTTAGCTATTAGCGTGGATCTCATGTGTTTACGCCGGGCCGTGAACCGCCAGATTTTCTTCTCTGGCTCAGAGCTAAGAGCTAAAGGCTAAGAGCTAAGTTAGAATGACTGTGAGTACCACCAAAGAGAAATTTCATCATGAAAACTGACCGCATGTCACTCCCACTCAACGAAGCCGATCCACAGATCGCGGCTGCCATTGACAATGAAGTTCGCCGCCAGCACGAAGGATTGGAGCTGATCGCTTCCGAGAATTTTGTCAGCGAGGCCGTGCTTGAGGCCATGGGCTCGGTGTTCACCAACAAGTACGCCGAGGGATATCCCGGCAAGCGCTACTACGGCGGCTGCGAGTTTGCCGACGTGGTCGAAGAGTTGGCGCGGGAGCGGGCCAAGAAGCTCTTCGGAGCGGAGCACGCCAACGTCCAGCCGCACGCCGGATCCCAGGCCAACATGGAAGCCTACGCGGCGGTGTTGCAGCCCGGCGATACCATCCTCGGACTCAACCTGGCCCACGGCGGACATCTGACTCACGGCCATCATCTGAATTTCTCCGGCAAGACTTATCGCATCGTGCCTTATGGCGTGACCAAAGAAACCGAGACCATCGATTACGACGACCTGGAAAAGCTGGCGGAAAAAGAGCGGCCGAAGCTGATCATCGGCGGGGGCAGCGCCTATCCTCGCATCATCGATTTTGCCCGCATGCGGCAGATCGCGGACAAGGTGGGCGCGCTCTATCTGGTGGATATGGCGCATTTCGCCGGGCTGGTTGCAGGGGGCGTGCATCCTTCGCCAGTGCCGCACGCGCATATCGTCACCACCACCACGCACAAGACGTTGCGCGGACCTCGCGCCGGCATGATCCTGAGCAAACAGGAGTTCGCCGCTGCCATCGACAAGGTTGTGTTTCCCGGAATGCAGGGCGGCCCGCTGGTCCACATCATTGCGGCCAAGGCGGTCAGCTTTCTCGAAGCGATGCAGCCAGAATTCCGGGAATACGCGCGGCAGATCGTGGCCAACGCCAAAGTGCTGGCCGAAACGCTGGCGGCGGAAGGCTTCCGCATAATTTCCGGAGGCACCGACACTCACCTCATGCTGGTGGATGTGTTCTCTCAAGGCATACTCGGAAGCGAGGCGGAGAAAGCTCTGGGCGAGGCCGCCATCACGGTCAACAAGAACGCCATTCCGTTCGACACCAATCCGCCCATGAAGCCGAGCGGCATCCGCATCGGCACGCCCGCGCTGACCACCCGCGGCATGAAGGAAGGCGAGATGAAGCAGGTCGGACGCTGGATCTCGGAAGCCCTGCATCATCGAACCGACGCGGCGGTGCTGGGCAAGATACGCAACCAGGTGTTGAGTCTGGCCGAGGCCTTTCCGCTGTATCCCGAGCGGCGAGCGAAGGCGCAGGTGGAAGTGCGGGCGTAATAGGAAATGGAGGACGGGCGTCCCGCCCGTCCTGGATCCAACTTATCAAAAACTCTTCAATCCCGACGGGCGGGGACGCCCGTCCTCCATTTGCTGGCCGAACCGGGTCTCTGTGGTTAAATTCTCCCGGTGAGAGTCGCCATCGACATTCGGCGCATGACTGAATTCGGCGTGGGCACTTACACGCGCAATATTGTGCGGGCGCTGGGCCGGCTGGATAGCGAGAGCAAGTACTTCCTGATCGGCCCGCCGGAGAAAGTGGCGGAGATCGGTCCGCTTCCGCCTAATTTCCACACCGTGCCCCTGCTGGGCAACGATGCCACCATCAAGAACTACTTCGACTACCGCGCCATCCTCAAGCGCCTGCATTGCGACCTGGTGCATATTCCGCACCTGTTCTGGCTGCCGCGAAACCTGCCCTGTCCTTATGTGATGACCGTGCACGATGTGCTCGATCACATGTACCGCGCCCGCGACCAGTCGGGGTTCAAGCGCTCGCTGCATTTTTACCTGACGCACCGCGCGCTGAAGGGAGCGGCTCGAATTTTTGCCGTCTCCAATTTCACCAAGAGCGAAGTGGAGAAGCTGTTCGCCATTCCCGTTGCCCGCATTGAGGTGGTGTACAACGCGATTGACGAACGCTTCCTGCGCGGCCATGCCAGTGACGCCGACCGGCAGTTGCTGGCGGAGCGCTACCTGGTCAACCATCCGTTTCTGCTCTACACCGGCAGGATCAGCCCGCACAAGAACGTGGTCCGGATCATCGAGGCCTTTTCCGCGCTGAAAGCGGAACTGGAGAAGGAAGGGCTGTTTCCCGGACTGAAGTTGATCATCATCGGGGACGAACTGTCCAAGCACCCCGACCTGCGCCGCACCGTGATTCGCAGCCGGATGCAGACCGACGTGCGCTTCATGGGATTCGTGCCCATCGAAGTGCTGCGCATTTTTTACGACGTGGCGAAAATCTTCGTGTTTCCCGTCGCTCTACGAGGGGTTTGGACTGCCGCCGCTGGAGGCCATGGCGCACGGCACGCCGGTGGTGACTTCGAACACGTCCTCGCTGCCCGAGGTGGTGGGCAACGCCGCCGTGCTGGTGAATCCGGAAAATGTTTTTGAGATCATGCGCGCGCTGCATCGCGTGCTGGTGGACCAGGCGCTGCGCGACAAACTCAAGGCGCGGGGTTACGAGCAGGCCAAGCGGTTTTCCTGGGAAGCAGCCGCCCGGCAGATTCTCCGCGCGTACCACGAAGTGTCGGAAAAAAGGCCGGTGCCGCCTCCGCTGGCGAACGAACAAGAAGCCAGTCTCACGCGCGGCCAACCGCTAGCCGCACTCAGGCATTCTTGAGCAAGGGCTGTCCCGGAGAATTAAATTCCAGGCGATGCAGTTTGGCGGCGATGCGGGTGCGATCGGCTTCGGTCGAAGCGGCAGCGTGGCGTTTTCTGAGTTTGGCAACCTTTTCATTGCGGGTGCGGCGACGGCGAATTTCAGGCCGGCGGCTGGGTGCGGACATAAGTGCTCCTCGTCTCTGAATCGACAACCAGTCTATCATCTGGTGTTCCCGCTACTGGGCCACCGGCTTCCGAAAAGGGTCATCCGCGAAGGGCATTAACCACGAAGGGCACGAAGGTCCACGAAGGAAACCCTGCGACTAAATCCTTCGTGATACTTCGTGTCCTTCGTGGTCTATGCGTTTGCGGGCGTTCCACGGCAGGGCCACCGGCTTCCGAAAAGGGTCATCCCCGAAGGGCATTAACCACGAAGGGCACAAAGGTCCACGAAGGAAACCCTGCGACTAAATCCTTCGTGATACTTCGTGCCCTTCGTGGTCTATGCTTCTGCGGATGGTACCGTGAAACTTGCACCCCGGCAACCGCGGCTATCCGGAAGAACGGAACCTGCGGATGAGTAAAGTGTGTCGATCGGAGCGGTAGAAGCCGAGCACGTAAATAGTGGCTTTTCCCTTGGTCGAATAGATGACCTGACGAATGCGCAGCAGGGGAGCACCGCGAGGGACGGCGCAGAGTTCGGCAGTCCTGGCGTCTGCGGCGGTGGCATCGACTTCTTCGTCGGCGTGAGCGAGTTCGATTCCGTAATCGTGTTCCAGGGTGGAGAACAGGGAATTGCGTCCCAGGCCGGCCGAAACCAGGCCGCCGAAATCCTCGCCTGACAGGTAGCAGGCTTCCAGGGCAAAGGGTTCGTTGGCGGCCTGGCGCAGGCGCTCCACCTTGACCAGCGGGCTGTTGGGGGGGAGGGAAAGGCGGGCCGCAATTTCCGGCTCTTTTTCGATCAACTTGATGCACAGAAGACGGGAGCAAGCCACCAGGCCGCGACTGGCCATCTGCTCGGTGTAACTCATCAGCTTGTTGAAATGGATCTTGGGAGGTGCCACGAAAGTTCCGGCGCCGCGCCGCCTTTCCACGATGCCTTCGCGCTCCAGCGAAGTCAGGGCGTGGCGAGCCGTCATCAGGCTTACCTGATGGATCCTGGCCAGCTCTCTTTCAGAATCCACCACATCGCCCGGCTTCAGCTGCCCGGTCTCGATGCGTTTCCAGATCACGCCGCGGATTCTTTTGTAAGCCGGGGTCCCGTTTCGGCCGTTCTGTGCCATGAATAATTCTGACCTCGTGAAACAGAATTCGAACACTCAACAGTTGTGATTACTGTTGCTGGTGCTGCATCGGTAAGATGCAGAAAGCAATTTACGAATCCTCCCGTTCATTGGTTCCGCCGTTCCGCACACATTACCCGGCCCTCCTTTGCGAATGCGGCACCTTGCCGGGAAGCGCGGCATCGAGCGCCTGATATGCGGCCCCCCAGATCGGAGCATCCTCATTCAGGACCACATAAATGGGAATGCGAGCCAGCACCGGCGAGAGCAAGGTCTTGTCGCAGAAGGCGCGGAAGAAGGTTCCGTCCTTCAGCTTGGGCAAAATTTTGGGAGCGATTCCACCCGCTACATAGACGCCACCGAAAGCCAGGGCACGCACGGCCAGGTTTCCGGCCTCGGCGCCGTAGGCATCGGTCCAGAGATCCATGGTCGCGATACAGACTTTGCAGGTGCCCGCACAGGCCTGTTCGGCGATTTCGCGAGCGCCGTCACCCGTCGCCGTCAAACGAAGGATGGCGAACCGACGGGATCGAGAAATTCGTGGATGGCACGGATACCTCGCCCTGAGATAACGTCTTCGCAACAGACGTGCGGAAGGCGTTGCTTCAGGTGGACCAGAAGCTGGATCTCGCGCTCGGTGCGCGGCGCAAAACTGGCCAGGCCGCCCTCGGAAGGGAACATGCGATACTGGCGGCCATCCCAGAAAAGAAAAGTCTCACCCAGTCCGGTGCCCACCGCCATCACCGCCCGGGTGCCATTGGGCTGAGCGACCCCCTGGTTGAGGACGGCCAGGTCTTTCGCGGGCAGCTTGTCCAGGCTCCAGGCCGTGGCCACAACATCATTAAGCAGGACGATGTTCTTCGGGTTTACATCGAGGCGGCTCGCCAGGTCCGGGGGATTCAGGTCCCAGGGCAGATTGTTGGCGTGGAGGCGGCCGTCAACCACGGCGCCGGCCACCCCAAACCCTGCCGCGGTTATGCGCTGGGCGGCAATGTTACCGGCGCGCTCCGCCGCCTGACGACGGAAGTCTTCGACAAGATCTTCGAACCGGGAGAAGTCGCGGGTAGCGTAACGGCACTGGAAAACCGGCTCCAGGACGCCTGTTTCAGCCTCCCGGAGCAGGGCCAGGTTGCATTTGGTGCCGCCAATGTCGCCTGCCAGAATCATGTTTACGACTCAATCCGGAGAATTACCGTCCCGAAACCACCCCAGCGCGGGGGCATTATAGCTCGAATTGCTATAGAGCTGAAGTTATTGTAATCCCCGGAGTGACCGGCGAGGCGTGGACGAGTGTTCGCCGGGGCAGGGTCAGCCGAAGCTGAGACCGGTTCGCTCCTGACCAACGCCAGCCTGCCATGGTCGTTTGTGTGATCGCGGGAGAGCGCGCTCAAACGGCGATCGATTGCATCAATTCCTTCGATTATCGGCATAATGCCAGATAATCCGGCCTGGGGACGGTCGACCTCCAGCCATGTACCCAGTCGATACCCGCCCGGCTGCTGCTGGACAGGACTCCTGCCGCTTTCCGGATGAGGGTCAGCAAAAATAAAAGTTCCGGGATGGACACTTTTTTCTTGACGGTCATCATCGCTCTGCTATATAGCATGTGCTCAATATGGAGTGCCAGATTGCGCCGGCATTCCAATGAGGTGTCTTCCAGGAGGTTTGTGATGCGACGATCGATGAAGGTGGGGTTTGTCGTTCTGCTGCTGGTCGGAGTCCTCGGCGTCCTGCAACCTGCATGGAGCCAGGAAGTGACCGCGTCCATCGTGGGAACGGTAACCGATCCCAGCGGAGCGCCGCTTAAGGATGCCGACGTTACGGCTACCGATACCGAGCGCGGAACGGTGCAGAGCACCAAGACGAATGATGCGGGCGCGTACAACATTACCCGGGTCCCGGTGGGGAATTACACGGTGAAAATTTCGGCGGCGGGATTTCAGACAGCCGTGCACTCCGGCATCGTCCTGGTACTGAACCAGACGGCGCGCATCGACATGCAGATGAAACTCGGGCAGGTCAGCGAGACGGTGGAAGTCACCGGCTCCGCGCCCATCCTGCAGACCGACCGGACCGAAGTCGGCACCGTCATCGATTCCACGACGAACGAGGCCCTCCCCCTGGCCACGCGCAACTATGTTCAACTGACGCTGCTGGCGCCGGGCGCGATCACTCCCAGTCCGGATGGCTTTAACAACGGCGACAACACCGCCAACGGCTCCCGTCCGTACATCAACGGGAACCGGGAACAGGCCAACAACTTTATCCTGGACGGCATGGACAACAACCAGGTGTCGGACAACCTGGTCGGCTTTACCCCAGCGCCGGACGCCATTCAGGAATTCAACCTTATTACCCAGAATGCCTCGGCGGAGTTCGGAAACTACCAGGGCGGGATCGTCAGCACTACGATCAAGTCCGGCACCAACAGTTTTCACGGTGCTCTGTGGGAGTTCTTCCGCAACGATAAGCTGAACTCGAACTCGTGGGAAAACAGGTTCAACGGAAGTCCCAGACCCCTGTTGCGCTGGAACATGTTCGGCGGCACCGTCGGCGGACCCATCATCAAGAACAAGCTGTTCTTCTTTTTCGACTACCAGGCGCAGCGCTTCGACCACCCCTCCACGACCCTTCCGCTTAGTGTGTTCACCACGGCGGAGCGCGCCGGCGACTTTGCGGATATCTGCACGGAGGGCTTTAACGGATCCGGTATTTGCAACGACCGGGCCAACCAACTGCATGATCCGCTGAACGGCAACGCCGCCCTTCCCACAACAATGTCGTCACCGTGGAGCCCATTGATCCGGTGGCGCAGGCTTTGTTCGCGTCGTCCCTATATCCCGCTGCGAACGGTTCGGGTACGCAGAACAACGCCAGCTACACTCAAAACGGGCTGATCAACAGCTACCAGTACGACATCAAGGTTGACTTTAACGCCACCAACAACGACCATATTTTCGGACGCTTTTCCCATTCCAAGCAGCACAACCCCACGATCAACTCGTTTGCCTTGCTGGGCACCGGCTTCTCGGACGCGCCCATCGACAACTATGTGGTGGACTGGAGCCACACCTTCAGTTCGAACCTGCTGAACGATCTGCGCTTCGGCGTCAACCACGTCAAACTGCATAACGGCACCGAGTTCGACAGCTCGGTCGGCGACCTGGGTACTCAGCTCGGGATCGCAAACGCGAACGCTGGTGGACCGGGATTGCTCGAACTGGGCTTCAATGGTGGAAATCCCAGCGGCCCGGCCACCGGAGTTCTTACCAACGTGGGCAGCAACGGAGTCCAGCAGAGGTTTCAGGACGCGGTGATTCAGGCTTCGGATGCGGTGGTGCTGACTCACAACCGCCATGTGTTCCACATGGGCTTTGAGTTCTGGCGCGACCGCATGAACAATTTCTACTCCGGCAACAGCGGCACTCTCGGAGCCATCATTTTCAACGGTGCATTCACCTCGTCGGATCCGACCAACGTAACCCCTGCCACCGGTGGGTATGGCGGAGCCGATTTCTACCTTGGTCTGCCCTCCTCGTACGGCAAAGGTATTTCTGCCGGACAGTGGGGCCATCGAGCGAATATTTTTGCCGGGTATGTTCAGGACGACTGGAGAGCCACTCAAAACCTCACCATCAACCTTGGCCTGCGTTACGAAGCCCACAGTCCCTGGGATAGAGGCGCATGACCAGCAAGTCAATTTCGATCTTTTCACCGGACAAGTGCTTGCGCCCAATTGTGCCAAGGTAGATCTGGGTACTGCCCCCGTGACTTGTAAGCAAGTCAGCAACGCGCGGCCTCTACAACGGCACGTATGGCGCGAAAGACTTCCAGCCTCGCATCGGCTTTGCCTGGACGCCGTCGCGTCTGGGAGGGAAGACGGTATTCCGCGGCGCCTTCAGTATCTCGTCCTATCTCGAAGGGACGGGCACGAACCTGCGCCTCCCCATCAATCCACCCTTCACCAAGGCTGAGACCCTGGTGCAGTACAACAACGTTGCGCTGCCGGGAACCACTACGGGAGATGGTCTGGCTCCGGTCGGCGCGGCCAGCGACCCGTTCGCGCAAGCCCTGGTCCGGGTCTGGGACCCGAACGTGCAGCCCGCGATTACCCAGCAGTGGAATGGGACGGTGCAGCACCAGTTCGGCAACAACACCGTCCAGGTCGGCTATGTGGGCCAGCACGGGACCCATCTGATGGTTCCCATGCCGTATCTGCAGAGGCAGTTGCTCCCCAACAGCGCCTGTGGCACGCCTCCGTGCACAGCGCCCAGCGTTTTCTTCTCCGGCAATCCGGCGTTCCAGTCGGATATCTCCCAGATCTCGGGCACGGCGTCCGTGGGCAACATGAACTACCACGCGCTGCAGGCCGTATTCCAGAAGCGTTATTCCAACGGCTTGCAATATCAGGTGGCTTACACGCTTTCACGTTGCATGACCGACAACAGCGGCTACTACGGCAACTGGGGCGCACAGGCGTCTCCGGCGAACCCGTACTACCAGAACCTGTACGACCCGAAGGCGGACTGGGCGGAGTGCTTCTTCGACGCCAAGCATAACCTCAGCAGCTACGCGGTTTACGAAATCCCGTTCGGTCGCGGCAAGAAGTTCGGCAACGATACCAATCGGGCGGTGGACGCGATTGCCGGCGGTTGGTCGCTCGCTCCCATCATTTCCATCCATTCCGGCTTCCCGCTGGCGCTGTACGATTTCGGTACGGATTCGACGGGAACCAATTCGCGAGGGTTGCGTCCGGATTGCGGTTCTGGCGCGGGGAAAACCTTTGGCCGGCAAACCGCCCTTAGTGGCGGCAAATACATAGGCTACCAGTGGTTTGATCCCACGCCCTATACGGCGCCTGCGGTCGGCACCTTCGGCAATTGTCCGGCGCAGGGACCGGTTCGCGGGCCGGGCTATGCAGACGTCGATTTGAGCGTGCAAAAGGACTTTACCTTTACCGAAAGAGTGAAGCTCCAATTCCGCTCCGACTTCCTCAATGCCTTCAATCGCGTGAACCTGAGCACTCCCGCGACCGCGCTGGGCACAAACATGGGGGTGGTGAACACGTCGCAATCCCCACGCGTGATCCAATTTGCCCTGAAGCTCTACTACTGACGCGGTATGATTGGGGCAGGCGTTTGTGACGCCTGCCCTATTTTTTATGTCTGGATCCCTTTCCACGGCTCTGGTTTCCACTCTTCTAGGCGCACTCCTTTGCGGAAGCTCTCCCGCTCAGACCAAGGCAAAGCCGGCAAGCGCCCCTTCCTCCACAGCTCAGCAGGGGTTGAAGCTGGCTAATGACGGCCACTGCGAGCAGGCCATCCCCATCTTGAGGAAGGCCGCAACCCAGCCTGGGGACAAAGATCTCAAGCGCCAGGTGGGGTTCAATGGCGTGCGCTGCGCCATGTCCGAGAACCGGCCGGACGCGGCGGTGGACTTCCTGCGCTTCCTGAACCGCGAGTTCCCGCACGACCCCGACGTGCTCTACGTGTCGGTGCACACTTACTCCGATCTCTCCACGTCGGCGGCGCAGGAACTGGCGGCGACCGCGCCCAACTCGTACCAGGCGCGCCGGCTCAATGCCGAGGCGCTCGAACTGCAGGGCAAGTGGGACCAGGCGGCCGCCGAATACAAACGCATCCTGCAACAGGATCCGCGCATGCCCGGGATCCATTTCCTGCTGGCGCGCCTGCTGCTCTCGAAGCCTGATCCCAGCCCTACGGTGGCCGAGGAGGCTAAAAAGGAACTGCAGCAGGAAATCGAGATTGATCCTACGAATGCAGGGGCTGAGTACGTGCTCGGCGAACTGGCGCGGCAGGACAGCCAGTGGCCCGAAGCCATCGCGCACTTCACCCGCGCCACCAAGCTGGACGCCACTTTCGGCGATGCCTACCTGGGGTTGGGCGTGTCCCTGATTTCGTCCAAACAATTTCCGGAAGCGGTCGCGCCGCTCGAGACAGCGGTCAGGCTGCAGCCGAGGAATCCGGCGGCGCACTACAATCTGGCCATGGCCTACAATCGCTCGGGACGCAAGCAGGACGCGGACAGGGAATTTGCCATCCATCGCCAGATGACGGAGAAGAGCGGCGCTCAGCCGGGTTCGCCGGCGGGAACTCAGCCTGAAAATTCCAACTAGGGCGGCGGGCCGGTGTTTCGCACCAGTGTCATCCCGAGCGCGGCTCGAGCCGCGCCAGCGGTGAGAGCAAGTCGAGGGACCCCTGCCTGACCGCTGCGTCATCAGCTGCGGTGCGGATGAGTTCTCAGTTGCCCGTGCCGAAAAGTTATCCGTTCGATAGGGGTCCTTCGACTGCGCGACTGCTTCGCGATGCGAAGCAGTCACTCCGCTCAGGATGACACGGGAAGTTTTTTCTGACGGTACAATGGTCGTCGAGAAAAAGTCGCTGAATTGAACAGATTAATTTCACAGCCAAAGATGGGATTGCGGCTGCTCTCCCGGCGGGAACTGCTTAGGGGGCTGGCCGGCAGCGTCGCGTTTAGCGGATTAGCGCGTCTCGCTGGCGCCCTGCCTGACCCGGTTTATCCTTTTGAAGAAGTTCCTCCTTCCGTCAGCGGCATTACCTGGGCACATGTGAACGGGAAGTCTCCGGAGCGATTCCTGCCGGAGACCACGGGCGCGGGATGCGCTTTCCTCGACTACGACAACGACGGGTGGATGGACATCTACCTGGTCAACAGCGGCAAGTGCGACTTTTTCACTCCTGATCCGCCGCTGCGCAATGCGCTCTATCGCAACAATCGTGACGGCACCTTTACTGATGTGACCGCGAAAGCCGGGGTGGCCGCCGGCGGCTACGGCCAGGGCGTGGCGGTTGGCGACTACGATGGCGACGGCTTTCCCGACATGTACGTTACGCAGTACGGCCGCAGCATTCTCTATCACAACAATGGCGATGGCACGTTCACCGATGTGACCGAGAAAGCCGGCGTGGCCGCGCCGGGATGGGCCTCCAGCGCGGTCTGGTTCGATTACGACAACGATGGGCGGCTGGACCTGTTCGTCTGCCAGTTTGTGGAGTTTTCCAAGTCGCTGAACAAGACCTGTGGGCCGGGCGAGGAAGGCAAGCACGGGTATTGCATTCCCCGTCTCTATAACCCCATGCCGAGCTGGCTGTTCCACAACAACGGCGACGGCACATTTACGGACGTGAGCCGGGCCTCGGGCATTGCCAAGTATCCGGGAAAGGCCTGGGGAGTGGTGGCCACCGACCTCAATAACGACGGCCGGATGGACCTGTTCGTGGCCAATGACACCGTGGCCAACTTCCTGTTCATGAACCGCGGAGCAGGGAAGTTTGAAGAGATCGGCACGCCGGCCGGAGTGGCCTTCAGCGCCGACGGCCGGGCCCGCTCCGGGATGGGCGTGGACTCCGCGGACTACGATCAGGATGGCTGGATGGACCTGTTCGTGGCCAATATCGACCGCGAAATTTACTCCATCTATCAGAACAATCACGACGAAACTTTTGACGACAAGGCGCGGGAGACCGGCGTGGGCATGGCCACCCGGCTGATGAGCGGCTGGGGGTTGAAATTCTTCGACTACGATAATGACGGCAACCTCGACCTGTTTCTGGCCAACGGCAATCCCGATGATCTGATTGAGGGCCTGCATCCAGGAGTTACATATAAAGAGCCGCCCATTCTCATGCACAACACGGGACGGGGGTTCGAGAACGTCAGCGCACAGAGCGGTCCGATATTTTCCACCCAGATTTCGGCGCGGGGCATGGCCATCGGAGACTTCGACAATGATGGCGCGGTGGACGTTCTGATTGCGGTCAATGGCGGACCGCCGATTCTATTGCGCAACCAGGCCGCGAAACAGAGCCACTGGCTGGGCGTTCGGCTGATCGGGAAAAAGTCGAACCCGGACGCGATTGGAGCGCGAATCTCTTACCAGGCGGGCGATCTGAAACGCAGTCACATGAAAGTGGGCGGGGGCAGCTACCTGTCGTCGCATGATCCCCGCATGGTGCTGGGGCTTGGCGCGCGCAGGAAGATTGACTGGCTCGAAGTGAAATGGCCGCTGCCCGGCGGCGCGGTGGAGCGGTTTACCGATCTTCCCATTGATCGGTACATCACCATTGTCGAGGGGCAGGGGAAGTGGACGTGAGGCAGCGCGCTCTATTTTCGCCTCGGCGTCATCCTGAGGGACTTCAGGCCCGAAGGATCTGGCGTGGAGCGACGCGATCGCTTGCCGGCCGCAGATGTACTGCACGCCAGATGCTTCGCAAGCTCAGCATGACGCCTCGGATTGAGAGCCGGACCTCAAACTGGGACACCGCCGTTTCTTAGTTCTACTTCATCATTACGAACTTAATGCAGACCGGAGACGTCACCGGCAAAACCTCGCCGGTGGGCGTCAAGTGGCCGGTCTGCTGATCGACCTTGAAGACCACGATGTTATTGCTGGCCTGGTTGGCGGCCAGCAGGTAGCCGCCGCCGGGTGCGATTTCAAAGTTGCGCGGCGTCTTGCCACCGGTGGGGACGTTTTCCAGCAGTTTGGGAGCACCGGTTGCGGGATCGAGGGCGAAGACGGCAATGCTGTCGTGCCCGCGGTTCGAGCCATAGAGAAATTTTCCGGCGGCGTCCACTTTGATCTCCGCGGTATCGTTCTGTCCGTTGAATCCCTCCGGCAAGGTTGAGACTGCGGTCAGGCGCTTCAGGCCCCCGTTGGCGGCGTCGTAGGAAAATTCAGTGACTGTCGAACCCAGTTCGGCGATGACGTACACGAACTTGTCGCTGGGATGGAATACGAAGTGCCTCGGCCCGGCACCTGGCGCAACTTCAGCGAAGGGCGGATGGTTCGCCGCCAGCGTGCCCTTGGTCGCGTCGAAGCGGTAAACCAGCACCTGGTCGAGCCCCAGATCGGTGTTTAGGGCAAAGCGATTGTCGCGCGCGAGGTCGATCTGGTGCGCGTGCGGCCCCTCCTGATGCTCGGGGTTGGGACCGTGGCCGGTGTGCTGGTCCACGGCCGACGCTTCGCCCAGTTTGCCGTCCTTGAGAACCGGGAAGACGGCCACGCTGCCGCTATCGTAATTGGCCACCAGGACGTATTTCCCGGTCTGGTCGAGCGACACATGGCAAGGCCCGGCGCCGTGCGACGGGACCTGGTTCAGGAAGGTCAGCTTGCCTGACTTTCGGTCGATGGCAAAGGCACTGACCGCGCCGGTCTTCTGGCCCTGATAATCCGAGACCTCGTTGACCGCATACAGAAATCGCCGGGTCGGGTCGATTGCCAGGAATGACGGGTTGATGGTTTCCGCCACCAGCCCGATCGGAGTCGCCTGACCTGTGGCAGCATCGAAGCGGTAGGCATAAATCCCCTTGCTCTCAGGACCGGTGTAGGTGCCCACATACA
This sequence comes from Terriglobia bacterium, assembly GCA_963801595.1. Classification (GTDB taxonomy): domain Bacteria; phylum Acidobacteriota; class Terriglobia; order Terriglobales; family Acidobacteriaceae; genus JAIQFF01. Next base: position 145,325 of record CAWDFW010000020.1, read on the forward strand.
TAAGGTAGGAGCTCTTGGAAGGGCCTTTCCGAGCCTGGCTGGTGGAAGGCACGAGCAGCAGCAGAAAGAACAGAGCAATGGAGAACGCAAAACTACGGCGCGTGATTTTCATTTCACCTCGACTTTGTGGTCAGTAGGTTTTCGGCTTGCCAGATGCACCCGGCCGGCGATCCGCAGCGAGGGAACCACGAATTCCGTGAAAGCCCCACGCTGGGTTGGAGTAAGAGACTGGCAGCAAGCCCGCTCGGGAGTCTCATAACGAATTGAAGAGAACGATCCCTTGATTCGCACCTGGACTGAAATCGGCTCCTCAGCGTAATTCACCAGCTCGACAAGCTTTCCCACCGCCGGGCAACTGGTATGAAACGGCAACTACGGTCAGGGCGTTCCAGAGGCTGAGGGCTGACTCATCCTTGCCCTGATCTTTATCCAGCAGGCGGCGTATGTCCTGGGCGAAGGTTTCGGGGTCGATCACCTGTCCCTGGAGCTCGATGATACGGCCTTTGCCGGTGTCATAGGCAACGGAGTGCTCGCCCGCGGGAACCGGCTGGCCGGATTGCCAGGGATAAGGCCCGTGCGCGTCCACTACCACCACCACACCGCCTTTAGAGGCGAAATCCGCCAGCCCCTTCATCGCCGGACCGTCCAGGGTGGCTAAGACCACGAGCAAGTCGAAGCGATCGAGACTCTGCGGCTTCAGGTCAGAAGCTTTCAGAACGGCGAACGGAATGTTGTGGCGCGCCAGCAGGTTGATGGCTTCGTAGGATTTCTGGTAGGAGTCGGTAATCACGCCGACGTTGGCGTCCGGCTTGCCGGCTTTCTTTTCCCCTCGCGAAGCAAACGCCAGATAGCGCTTGACCTGGTTGAGGACGGCCAGAGCAGCGTGACTATTTTGGGCCAGGTCAGTCTGCAGCCGCGGATTGAGGTCGAGGACGAGATCGGCGCGGAACGCTCCCGCCTCGGCCACTGCCAGCGCATAGTCCGCGGGAGCCGGGCCACTTTCCTGCAGCTGGGGATCCGACAAGTCCCACTGGAACTCATAAAGAGGAGTCTGTGACGGGCGCAACGCTTGATCGAGCCTGAAAAGGGCGAGATTGGTATCTACCCAGGGCTGGGCGGTGGGGCTGGTCACCTGCAGCACGCCCTCTCTCTTGATGACCATCTGTCCCTTCATCTGCGGCTGTTTGGCCCTGGGGTTAAGCACCAGCACAGGAAGGCGGGGATAAGCCGAGCGCAGCTGCTGGAGCTCCTGATCAATCTGGCCGGGTTGGGAATCACCCGGATTGAGAATGATGCCCGCCAGATCGATCCTGGCCATGCTGCGCGCTATGTCGGCAGTCTTGCCAAGTGGAACTTCGCCATAGACGCGATAGCCCTGCCTGTGGGCATTCCTGATGAGCGCGGCATCATCCCAGGAGACAACCAGATCGCTGACGCCCATCGTCGCCGGAGCGGGAAGCGAAGGTTGGCTCCAGCGCAACAGCACTCTGCTCCAGGCGGGCGTCGCCGCCAGGACGAGAATCACGGTCAGAATTCGGGTTCGCATGAACATGAAATTTGCGTGTGCCATCATCGCAGGCCGCCAGACTCGGTCTGGGCGCTGGTGGCTGGGCGCTGGGCGCCACCGTTGATCAGAATCCTGGGGCCGCTGGATGCCGACTCCGACGTGCCGTCCGCAGAGATCCAGAGCGCTGCCACGCCCGCCATGGTTTTGACCAGCTCCTTACCTTTTTCGGGGCCCACCAGTAACAACGTTGTCGAAAGCGCATCGGAGGCGGTTCCTGTGCTTGCGACCACGCTGACCGTGAAAGCTGTTCTTTCGGGCGCGCCACTGTCTGGATCGATTATGTGGCCCGCCTGCTCCGGCGACAGGAGGCTGGGCGGAGTTTGCTCCGAGGTGGAGACGCTGCTGTCGGACAGCATGACCGCGGGATCTACCCGGTTCGACGGATCTTTCAGATGCACCGGCCAGCCGGCCTGTCCCGGAGGAGTACCCAGCGCGACCAGCGTGCTTCCTCCGGCATCAAGCAGGGCGCGCGAGATACCGTGCGCGCGCAACACTGCGGCCGCCCGGTCCAGGGCATAGCCTTTGCCGATGGCGCCCAAATCAATCTGGGTACAGGGCGAGTGGAACTGAACCCGGTCGGGGGGCAGCAATTCAACTTTCTGATAGCCCACACAAGCCCGAACTTTTTCTTCGTCGGCGGAAGAGGGAGGCTGTCCTCCTCGGATGGCGGCCTTCCATAGGTTGACCAGCGGGCCCACGGTGACGTCGAATTTTCCTCCTGAGAGGCGGGAATACTGCAAAGCTTCGCCGATTACGCGATACAAATCAGGAGCAACTCGCTCCGGGCGGGAGTGCGGGGAATGGTTCAAGCGGCTTAGCGCGCTGTGGGCGTTGTAGTCGCTCATCACATCATCGAGCCGGACGACTTCCTGAAGCGCCAGATCGATCGCGTCTGACACCTGCTTCTGCGAACCGCCATAAGCGACAATCTCGAAGACGGTCCCCATGACGTACTTCTTCTTGTGAACGAAGGAAGCCTGAGGCTGGAGAGCTTCAGGTGACGCCTGGGCTGAAGCCAGGACCGCAGACGCGCAGAGCAAAACGGCGGCAAGTGGCTTATTCCAGCGCATAGACCTCACCGTCGTTGCTGGCAACGTACATTGCGTCCCCGGTCAGCACTGGAGCGGACTGGACCGACCCTCCCAGGCCGGCTCTCCAGGCCACACTGCCGTTTGCGATGTCGAACGCCTGCGTTCCTCCCGCCTGAATGCAGACCAGGCCGCTGGCGATGACCGGTGGCGCGGTGACGACATCGCTGGCCTGGACCTTCCAGCGCAGTCGGCCGGTTGGGATCTCGAATGCGTAGAGGAAACCGTCCTTGCTGCCGACGACGACGAGATCTTCGAAAACCGCGGGGGACGAAGATATCCCGAGTCCGGTCTCATACTTCCAGCGCACCGCGCCGGTCGCGGCATCAAGCGCATAGAAGAAGAAGTCCTCCGATCCGATCAGCACCGTATCTCCGGCCACTGCGGGGGAGGAATCGATGCCGTTTCCAGTTGGAGTGCTCCACACCGTTTTGCCGGACGAGGCAGCGAGGCAGTAAACCTTGCCGTCGCCGCAGCCAAGGTAAAGGTGGTCGTCTGTAACCCAGGCCGTTGAATAAATCCGGCCGCCCAGTTCCTGGGTCCAGCGCTTGCGGCCGGTATCGATGTCCACTGCATAAAGATGGGCATCGGCGCTGCCGAAAAAAACTACGCCATCGCGGATGACCGGCGAGGTCCAGACTTCAGCGGAGGCGGCCGTTTCCCACGCCGGCTTTCCCGAATCCCGATCCACGGCATAGACCTTGCCCGAGTCACAGCCAAAGAGGACTTTGTTGCCGGAAAGAGAAGGCGTGGAGTGAATGTGGTCGGCGGCCTGAAACTGCCACTTCTGGCGGCCTTTTTCGGTATCTATGGCGTGCAGGTTTCCCGCCATCGAGGTCACGTACAGAACTCCGGTGCGCAGCACCGGCGCGGAACGGACGGAGCCTCCCATGCGAACGTGCCAGCGCACCTGGTCGGGCGCCTTGGCGGGACGAATACCCTGGCCTCCGGTGCGCGCCTTGTCATAGAGCAGCGCAGGCCAGTCGGTCTCAGCTAGTGATGGCTCGGAAGTCTGGGCTGGTCCTGGCATTGAGTCGGTCAGCCGAGGCGGATTTTTCCATGGTCGATGCGCTTGAGGTCAGCCACGCCCAACCCCAGCTTTCCAGCGGACGCAATATGGCCCGGCCGGCGGTAGAACAGGTTCTTTTGCGGATTGTGATAAAACTCCATGCCGTTAGTGGTGATGCTCTCCGCCTTGTGCTCCCAGAGCGAGGGGACGCCTTCTTCGCGCCGCTTCTTTTCGATGGCCTCCAGTTCGACTGTGTCCATGGCCACGGGGTCGGTACCGAAAAAGAGAATTCCCGACTGATAAATAAACTCCTGCACCTGGGTCAGCGGGCCGCCGTGCCAGACCTGGCGCATGCCGTCCATGATGTGCAGCACCGCCTTCGAACGCAGGGGCTCAACCGAGCACATGACCCCGATGAGCGGGTCGGTGAACGAAAAGGGAGAACGATGCGACCGGGCGACATTATTAAAGGTTCCGTAGCCCAGGTTTTTCAGGCAGCCGGTTACGCCCGAGGCGGAGTGGTCCTTCATGGTCGGAACGTTGATAATTTTGGTGAGGCCGTGGGCCACAATCCTCGCCATATACGAGCGATTCTCCCACTCGCCAAAAAAAGTGGCCTGGCAATAAACCTCGGGATCGTATCCGGAATCAACCAAACCGTCCTGGATCCCCACCACACGCACCCCGGGTGGAAGCAGCGCCTGGTAGCTGCCGATATCGATTTCATATTCGTAGCGGTCGTACACGACGATGTTGCCGGCGGGCACGCCCGCTGACTGGACGCCGTTGATGATCTCGCGCACGATTTCGGGAGATGAGCAGCAGGCCGGCGCGCCGGAGGGATTAATCTTGATGCCGACGACGTCGGAGGGCTCGACAAATTTGGCCCAGGCCGCCGAAGCTGACCGCTCGCCGGTCAATTCCTTCATCCCGCGCTCGATCATGTCGCGGACTACCGGTTGCGAAACCCGGTTGCGCACGATGGACTTCGAATCGGTGACTTCCACCACCCGTCCGGGGAATAATCCGGGCATGCCCAGCGGAGACTTCGCCGGCTTCGGTCCATGGACGACTTCGATCGGGGGCGGACCTGGCAGGGTCACGTCGCCGAAGGCTTTGGGATCGATGCCATCGAGGAACAGGCTGGCGCTTCCCACACAACTGGCCTTGACGAACGTCCGCCGATCCATAAGGTTGGCCCTGAGCGCGTGAAAGGTACCGCTCAGGCTACGCCATGCTTCCGGCCATTTCAAGCGGGGCCAGGGAGACTTCACATTTCTCGTCAACCTTCTGATGACAAGGCTTCCTCGACTCGATAAACTTGCTGGTTTGATTAAAGCCTTGTGAGCGAATTCGTACCTCTGAGTCCTCCGTGTCCTCCGTGGTTTTATGGATGGCTTGACCACAGAGGAGGAGGACGCAGAGGAAAGTCAAAACGCCCTGCGGTTGAGGGCGTGGGAACAATGTCCTCAGTGCTCTCAGTGTCCTCCGTGGTTCATTGATGTTGACCACGGAGGACACGGAGGCCACAGAGGAAAGGCAAGAAAGGCCCCCACATGCGGGAATGGACTAAGACTCTCGGAATCGTAGTAGCGCTCGTTACAATTCTCGGTATGCCCGCCAACACTCTCGCCCAGACGCCCCGTTATGACCTGTTGTTGAAGGGCGGCCATGTAATTGACCCCGCGAACAACGTGGACGCAGTCATGGACGTGGCGGTGGTGAAAGACAAAATTGCCGCCGTCGAAAAAGATATTCCCGCCAGCCAGGCAGGGAAAGTGGTGGACGCTTCCGGACTCTATGTCACCCCCGGGCTCATCGATATTCACGTCCACATCGGCCATGGCGGCGCGCCGCTCGACTGGTTCACCCCCGAGGGCCGTACCCACCTGACGCCGTACGGGATCCCGGCGGACATTGCGCTACAGTCGGGCGTGACCACCATGGTGGACGCGGGAAGTTCCGGCGCGGACACGTTTCTTCTGGAAAAGGAAGAAGTCATCGATCGTGCCAAGGTACGGGTGCTGGCCTTCTTGAACATCGTAGCCAACGGGATGCAGGGCGACCTGGAACAGTCGGTGGACCAGATGGATGTGAAGCGCTGCGCCGAGACCATCAAGAAGTATCCCGACATCATCGTCGGCGTGAAGACGGCGCATTACTGGACCGAGGATCCCTGGGACGGCGAACACACTCCCTGGGCCGCCGTGGACCGGGCTGAAGAGTGCGGCCGCGCGGTCAACCTGCCGGTGATGTTCGATTTCTGGCCGCGGCCGGACCGCAGCTATGCCGAGCTCATACTGAAGAAGATGCGGCCGGGCGACATTCACACTCACGTCTTCGCCCAGCAATTTCCCATCCTGCTCGCGGACGGCAAGCTCAATCCGATTCTGGCCGAGGCCCGCGCCCGGGGAGTGATTTTTGACGTTGGCCACGGGGCTGGCAGTTTCTGGTTTCGCAATGCCGTGCCGGCGGTCAAACAAGGGTTTCATTCCCGATTCCATTTCCACCGATTTGCATACCGGAAACTTCACCGTGCTCAGCATGACCCAGGTGATGTCCAAGTTTCTGGCCATGGGAGTGCCGCTGCAGGACCTCATCCGGCGTTCGACGGTCAATCCGGCGCGGGAGATCCATCGCCCTGAGTTGGGAACGCTGTCGGTGGGGAAGGAAGCGGACATTGCGGTGCTGGAACAGCTCAACGGTCCTTTCAGCTACATTGATTGCGGCTTCGCCCGGATGGACGGCAAAGGCAAGCTGATCGCACGCATGACGGTGCGGGCGGGGCGGATTGTGTTTGATCCTTCCGGGCTCAGCATGGTGGAGTGGGAAAAAGCGCGTCCGCAATATTTCAATATGCCCGGGCCGGGACATTCTCAGCCGGCACAGGCTGATGATTTCCCGAGATAACAATTAGTTAAGGAGAAGCAGATGCCAGGAACCATCAGCCGTCGCAAGCTGTTGCGGAGCGGAGGTCAGGCGATTGTCGCAGGCGGAGCTGCCGCAGTCTGTGCCGGATCATCCCTGCCGGCGGTTGCGTCATCGCGCTCCAAGGTAAAGGGCGTGGACTATTACCAGAAGCTGGGCGTTGCTACCTTCATCAATGCGGCGGGGACCTACACCACGCTTACTGCGTCCACGATGCCGGATGAAGTGCAGGCGGCGGTGGCGCTGGCGGCTCTGCATCCGGTCAACCTGATTGAATTGCACAAGGCTGCGGGCCAGTACCTGGCCAAGCGATTGCGCTGCGAGGGTGCCCTGGTCACCGCCGGGGCCGCGTCGGCGCTTACGTTGGGCACGGCCGCTTGCGTTACCGCCGGCAATGACGCCGCCATTCTCAGCATTCCGACCGACATGAATAGTTTGAAGAATGAAGTCATTGTGCAAAAGTCGCATCGCTATGACTATGACCACGCCGTCCGCAATTGCGGAGCGCGTTTTGTGGAAGTCGAAACGCTCGAGCAGTACGAGCAGGCCTTCAATGAACGGACGGTGATGACGCACTTCTTCAACGCCGGGGAAGAGCACATCAGCCGCGAAGATTGGGTGCGGGTGGCCCACAAGCACGGCGTTCCATGTTTCAACGACGCGGCCGCCGACGTTCCTCCGATTTCGAACCTGTGGAACTACACCCAGATGGGATTTGACCTGGTGACATTTTCCGGAGGCAAGGGCCTGCGCGGCCCACAGTGTACCGGCTTGCTGCTGGGGAGAAAGGATTTGATCGAGGCCGCCAGCAAAAACAATTCGCCAAATTCAAATACGGTTGGCCGCGGGATGAAGGTCGCTAAAGAGGAAATTGTGGGCCTGGTGGCGGCCGTGGACTGGTTCCTTGCCCAGGACGACGCCGCCATGGAGGCCGATTACCGCCAGAGGGCGGAGCGCATTGCCGGGGCGCTGAAGAGTGTACCGACCGTACAGACCCAGATCTTCATTCCCGCGGTGGCTAATCATGTTCCTCATCTGGTGATTACCTATGACCAGAGCCGGGTCAAGATCGCGGCCAAGGAAGTGATGGAAAAGATGCGCCAGGGCACGCCTCGCGTCGAGCTGAACCCGGGGACTGGCGGCCCTCCCGCGAGCGCTGGTCTGCCCGGCGGCAGCAATACCATCGTGGTCGGAGTTTGGATGCTGCAACCCGGGGAAGACCTGATCGTAGCAAAGCGGCTGCGCGAGGTCTTGCAGGGCGCGGCCGGAGCTTAGCGGGCTGTGGTTGGCTGGCGAGCGAACTTCTGAACCTCAATCCTCTCGCTGCCTTCCTGAATGAGATAGAACTTGTCCGCATCCACGTTGCGGAAGGTTTGTTGCAGGCCGCTGGGCCACTTTACCTCGACGGTTTCTGCGCGAGCGGCCTTGCCCAGTCCGAAGTGGGCGCGCAGGTCGCTCTGCGAAAGATAGCTGCCACCGCCTTCGATTTCCCGGATCTGTGAAATGCCGCCGGCCACAACTCTTACACGCGCCCCCATCGCGTCACGATTACTCCTGGTTCCCACCAGCCTGAAATTAAGGAAGTGATTTCCGTTGCCGCCGCTGTTGTGCAGCAGCAGCGGCGCATCTCCATTGTTGGCCACCACAAGATCCACGAACCCATCGTTGTCGAAGTCCGCAAAGGCAACCCCGCGGCCGACGTAGGGAGTTTGAAAACCGTTGCCCGAGGACTTGCTCACGTCCACGAACTTGCCATTGTGCTCGTTGTGGAACAGGGAATTGAGCTGCCTGTAGCGAATGCCAGGCGTGGCTTGCTCCACTTCGGGATAGACGTGGCCGTTGGCGATAAAAATGTCCAGCCAGCCGTCGTTGTCGTAGTCGAAAAAACCGCCGCCAAAACTCAACACGTCATGGGTGGCGCGGGTGAGGCCGGACTGGTCGCTTATTTCATCGAAGAAACCCTTGCCGTCATTCTGCCAGATGTGATCGGAGGACCTCTGAAAATCGGAGATGTACAGATCGAACCAGCCGTCGTTATTGAAATCTCCCAGCGAGATGCACATGGCCGCCATGGTGACGCCCTGTCCGGTAAAAGCCATGCCGCTGTCCAGCCCGATTTCCTTGAAGGTACCGTCGTGCTGGTTGTGGTAGAGGTAGGCGCTCAGGCCGTCGTTGGCGACGAACAGGTCGGGCCAGCCATCGTTGTCGTAGTCGCTGGCGCCTACGGAAAGATTCTTGCCTTCGGGCTGGTAGATCTTCGCCTTGACACTCACGTTGGAGAAGGTCCCGTCACCGTTATTGTGGTAAAGCGCGTCCGGGCTGCCGCGATACGCACTGGGAGGGCAACTGCTCTGCACTCCGCCCAGATCGCAATAGCGCCGATCGCCCATGTTCACGTAACTGCCGACGTAAAGATCGAGCCGCCCGTCCCGGTCATAATCAAAGAAGGTTGCGCCCGAATGAAATGTTCCTGACTCCGTGCCGGCGACCCCGGCCTTGTCGGTTACGTCGGTGAACGTCCCATCGCCGTTGTTGTGATAAAGAACGTTGCGGCCGTATTGGGTCACGAACAGGTCGGGAGATCCGTCGTTGTCGTAGTCGCCCCAGACGCAGCCCAGGCCGTAGCCCGTGCCGGGAACGCCGGCCTTTTCGGTGACGTCGGTGAATGTGCCGTCACCGTTGTTACGATAAAGCGCATTGCGGACGGCGATGCCGCGGTCATACAGATCTCGGCCGTTCACGAAGTAAATGTCCTGCCAACCGTCGCCGTCGAAGTCGGCCACGCAGATTCCCGGACCAAATTCCTCGCGGTTGATGGAGATGCCCTTGTTGCCCTTGAAATGGGCAAATGTGATGCCGGCCGCCGCCGTAGAATTCGTGAACTGGATGGCAGCCGGCGCGGCCTGGGCATGTCCTGAAATGTCGAGGGCGGCGGGAAGCACACACAGAAGGATGGACCCCGCCAGAATTGCTTTGGCGCGGAAAGCGCGGCCGGACGGCCGAAATATCCTTGTCACCTGGAAACCTGGCACATGATTCAACTAAGAGTACAACGCGTTTCCCAAGGAGTACCATACTGATTGCATGCACGCCCGTTCCCACCGTGTGACGGCCTTCGCCAGACGAACCTTCTTTTTTCTATTGTTTGCCGCCCTGGTGGCAGCCCGAGCGGAAGTACGGGTCTGGCAGGGAAGCGCTGGCGTTGCCAACCTACGAGGAAGGTCCGCCCGATCCCAACCCGCCGTTTGATCAGTTCGCTACGGATCGTTTCAATTATCCCTATACCCTGCGCAACAATCTGACCGGCCGCCGCGCTGAACACAAGTGGCGCGCCATCTATCTGGAAAATGAATACCTGAAATGCTCGGTGCTGCCCGACATTGGCGGACATCTTTACACCTGCGTGGACAAGATCAACGGCCAGCCCATTTTCTACGCCAATCCTTCCATCAAGAAAGCGGAGATCGGATATCGCGGTGCGTGGGCGGCGTTTGGAGTCGAATTCAATTTTCCGGTTTCGCACAACTGGGTTTCGATGTCGCCGGTCGATTTCGCGTTTGCCAAACACGACGACGGCAGCGCCTCGGTGACGGTGGGAAACATCGATCGCGTGTACGGCATGCAATGGACGGTGGAACTGGTATTGCGGCCGCAGTCCACGGTGCTGGAGCAGCGCGTGACGCTGTATAACCGCAGCGACGTCAGGCATCGTTTTTACTGGTGGAGCAATGCCGGGGTGGAAGTCTGGGACGATTCGCGAATCCAGTATCCCATGCGCTTCGCCGCCAGCCACGGCTTTACCGAGGTGCAACCCTGGCCGGTGGAGGCGGACGGCACGGACCTGAGCCTGATCCGGAACCAGACTAAGGGACCGGTGTCGCTGTTCGTGCACGGCAGCCGGGAACCCTTCATGGGCCTCTGGAACCCGCACACCAACTCTGGTACCGCACACTTTGCCAGCTATGACGAGCTTCCCGCCAAGAAAATATGGTCATGGGGAGTTGACGCCGATGGCCTCGATTGGCGCAAGACGCTGTCCGATAACGACAGCGCGTATGCGGAAGTGCAGGCGGGGCTGTTCCGCAACCAGGAGACTTACGCGTTTTTGCAACCCCGGCAGAGCATAAGGTTTTCCGAGTACTGGATGCCGGTGCGCGAAATCGGCGGAATTTCACGGGCGAATCTCAACGGCATCGTTCATCTCAGCCGTAAGGGCAACGCACTGCTCGATTGGTCTGAACGTCAATCGTGCGGTGAAGCATGCCTCGCTGCGCATTCTGGACGCGAAGCAACAGATCTTTCAGGAGAATGTCGATCTTTCGCCTGAACGGGTGTGGTCGCACCAGCTTGTTTTGGCGAATCCACAGGACAAGTACACCTTCGAGCTGCAGGATGATCACGGCGTAGTGCTGCTGCACCAGACGGAAGGCGAATACGATTGGACGCCGGAGGCAGAGATTCAGGTGGGGCCGCAGACGGCGTACGTCATGCCACGGGCCGAGGAGCGAAGCGAGGACGATTGGATCCAACTCGGCAACCAGCAGGAACTTGACGGAGAACTTCTGCCGGCGCTCGCGACTTACCAGCAGGCGCTGGCGAAATATCCCGACAGTTTCGGGTTGCAGAAGGCGGCCGGCCGTCTCTGTGCGGGACTGTTGCGGTTTGCCGAGGCCAAAAAATATCTTGAGGCAGTCCATGCCCGTGACACCAGCGATGCGGAGGTCTCTTATTATCTGGGCATCGCCTACGAGGCCATGGGCGAAACCCGGGCCGCGCGAGGGGCCTTCGAAGCCGCCCATCTCATGCCTGAGTTCAAGGCTGCGGGGGAACTCCGATTGGGCGAGCTCTCAGCCCGCGCAGGTGATCTGAGTCAGGCAGAATCTTACTTGCAGGAGGCCCTGGAGGCCGCGCCCAACGACCTTCGAACTGCCGAAGAACTGGCCGCAGTGCGCCGGGCGCTGGCGAAACCCGCGGCACGGGATTTCGCTCAGGAATGGCTGGAGCGTTTTCCGCAAAGCTATTTTCTGCAGGAGCAGTTGTCGTCTCCGGACCTGAGTCATCTGGCGGACGATGCTGACCGGGTGTTGAATGTGGCTGCGTTGTACATGCGCCTGGGCATGTACCAGCCCGCGCTGGACGCGCTCTCGCGAAACTATCCTGCCGCCGTGCCCGATGAGACCGAACCGGGATCGTTGCCGCCGCAGCTTCATCCCCTGGTCGCATACTTCCGGGCCTACTGCATGGAGAAGCTCGGCCAGCCTGCGTCCGCCGCCTACCAGGCCGCCGGCAAGCTTTCTACGGCCTACGTTTTTCCGGACAGCGCGCAAGAACTCGATGTCCTGCGAGCTGCGCTTCGGGAAAATCCCGAGGACGGCACCGCCCACTATCTTCTGGGCACGCTCTATTTTTCCCGCGGCCTGACCGAAGATGCTCTGGCGGAGTGGAACGCGGCGCGTAAGTTCGCTCCCGCCTTGCCGGTGTTGCATGCCAGCCTGGGGCGGGTCCTGTTGCAGGTGAAGAACGATCCGGAACAGGCTTTAGCGGCATTTCGCGAGGGGTTGCGCAACGATCCCAACAATGTTGCACTCTACGTTGGCATCGACCAGACCCTCAGCCTGCTGAAAAGGCCCGCGCGCGAGCGCGTGGATGCCCTGCAGCTTTATCCCGACCGCGAGAACATGCCGACGCGGCTGATTTACGAGCTGATTCTGAATCTGGCGGAAGCGGGAGACTACGATGCCGCGACTGCCCTGTTCCACAACCGTTTCTTCGCACGGGAAGAGGGCGGGACCAACGTTCGCCAGGTTTGGATCGAAGTTCAGTTGCAGCGCGCTCTGGCGCTGGCGCATGGTGGGCGTTGCAGCGAAGCCTTATCGGCGGTGGAACATCTGCCGTCACCGGTGCCCGACTTGCCGTTTACTCGCGATGGGCTGGAGCCAATCCTGGGTTCGGCTCGAACGAATTATCTGGCGGGAGAAGTCTATGGCAGCTGCGGAGAAGCCGGCAAAGCAAAATCCCGATTTGAGGCGGCCGCGGCGCAAGTCAATCCTGATCAGATTGTCTGGGCCTACCGGTCGGCGCGAAAGCTCGCCCGGCTTTGATCAGCGGGCAGTGGCAGCCGCGGCTTGAGTCAGCGCTGAGCAGGAACTTCAGCCAGACCAGTTGGGGATATTACAACCGCGGCTTGATCAACGACGCGCTCGGCCATGCGGCCGATGCCAAAAGCTGATTTCCGCCGCGCGTCTTCTGATGCCGGATGGGCTTCTGGCTTACCACCTGACCCGGCTGGCTCTCGCTCAGCAGGCACCGTAAGCGTTCGGAATGGTTCGCTCCGGCGGTGTCTTTTAGGCTGGAGTTGCGTTTGTGGGCGGCACGCTGGCGACGAGATTCCAAGGCAACAGTTCGTCGATGCGGTTGATGGGATGGTCGGCGATGCGGGTCAGCACGTCGCGCAGATAGGCTTCGGGATCGAGGCCGTTGAGCTTCGCCGAACCGATCAGGCTGTAGATCGCCGCGGCGCGTTCTCCGCCCGCGTCCGATCCGGCAAACAGGTAGTTCTTCCGGCCCAAAGCCACGCCACGCAACGAGCGTTCGGCGGCGTTGTTGTCGATCTCGATGTGTCCATCTTCTATATAGCGTGTCAGCGCATTCCAGCGCGAAAGCGCGTAGCGAATGGCCACCGTCGTCTCCGACTTGCGCGAGAGCTTCGACAAGGTCGCCTCGAACCACTGTCGCAGAGAGTCAAGCAGTGGCTTCGCCTGCGTCTGGCGCACAGCTGCGGCGTTCGTCCGGCGGCTCGGCCGCGAATCTCTTCTTCGATTCCGTACAGCGCGCCGATCCGCTGCAGCGCTTCGCGCGCCACCGGCGAACTGTGCGCCTGTTCCAGATCGTAGAACGTGACGCCGCACGTGCGCCCAGCATGCTGCTTGTTGGATGCGACCATTTTCATAGAGCTGATTGAATCCCGCATAGGCATCCGCCTGCAGCGTGCCGCGAAACTTTTCGAGATGCTGCGCGGGATGTTCGCCTTTGCGATCGGGCGAGTAGGCGAACCATACGGCCGGAGCCGCGGTGTCGCCCGCAGGACGATCATCGCGAACATACGTCCACAACCGGCCGGTCTTGGTCTTGCCCTGGCCCGGAGCCAGCACCGGCACCGGCGTGTCGTCGGCGTGCAGTTTGCTGGCGGCCGTCACGTAGCGCCGCAGCGCTTCCACCAGCGGCTCCAGCAACCGGCTGCTCCCGCCTACCCAATCGGCCATCGTCGAGCGCTCCAGTTCCACACCTTGACGCGCGTAGATCTCCGATTGCCGATACAGCGGCAAGATGATCGCAGTACTTCGCCAACCAGCACATGCGCCAGCAGTCCCGGCCCGGCCAGGCCGCGCGTCGATCGGGCGGCTCGGCGCTTCCGCCTGCACGATGCAGTCGCACTTCGTGCAGCTCAGCTTCGGTGCGCACATGCCGGATCACCACGAAACTGCGCCGGCACGTACTCCAGCATCTCCGAGATATCTTCGCCCAACTTGCGCAGCTCGCCTCGCATTCCGGACAGAACGTTTCCTTCGGCGCATGGGTCCGCGTTTGGCGCGGCAGATGATCGGGCAGGGCACGCCGCGCCGGTTTCGCTGGAGTCGCAGGAGACCGTAACGGGAGTCGGTTCGCGGCGGCTGGACTCTGGCTCTCGGCGACTCGATTCCAGCTCTTCCAGCCGCAACTCCAACTGCTCGATCTGCCGTTGCAGTTTCTCCGACTTGCGCCCAAACTGCATCCGCTGCAGTTTGACGATCAGCAGCTTCAGATGCTCGATTTCGCCGCTCCCGTGACAGTAACTGCTCGTGCTGGGGAATCAGTTGCTGATGCTGGGCCAGGATCAGCGTGCGTCAACGCCTCGCAGGAAGCACGTTCAGATCCGGGAGGGTCGTCACGGCGCCATGCGCGGAGTATCGCATGAAGAGTGGCGTTTTCATCCACGCTGGCGCGAAAAAAGTTGTGCAAAGAATCTCGCCGGTTACACCGACAGCTGCGGCTCCCAGGTGCGCTCCGGCCGCCGCCAGTCGATGCCCTCCAGCAGCATCGACAACTGCGCCCGCGTCAGCGAAACCGTGCCGCTCGCCGCTTGCGGCCACACGAAACGCCCGCGCTCCAGCCGCTTGGCGAACAAGCACAGCCCATCGCCGTCATACCACAGAACTTTGATCAGATCGCCGCGCCGCCCGCGAAACACGAACACATGTCCGGAGAACGGCTTCTGCTCCAGCGTGGTCTGCACCAGCGCGCTCAGCCCCGTGAAGCCGCGCCGCAGGTCGGTCACTCCGGCCGCGATCCAGATCCGCGTGTTGGCCGGCAACGCCATCATGCCGCAGGCACTCCAGCAACACCCGCACCAAAGCCGGATCCGCGTTGCCCTCGATGCGCACCTGCGCGTGGCGCAGTTCGATGTGAATCGTGCTGGGTTGCCGTTTCGGAAGATCGGCGACCGCATGCTCGACGCAATC
Source organism: Terriglobia bacterium (assembly GCA_963801595.1). Lineage (GTDB taxonomy): Bacteria > Acidobacteriota > Terriglobia > Terriglobales > Acidobacteriaceae > JAIQFF01. Next base: position 160,415 of record CAWDFW010000020.1, read on the forward strand.
GGCGCGGGCGAACTCTCGCTTACGCTAACCGGCAACAACTTCATCCCCGCCTTCTGCTCCCCAAGTCTTCCCGCCTGGTACAGCCGACGCCAGCCAAACACCTGGTTCGCGTTGACCCCATGCGCCCGCGCCACTCGCGCCACCGACGCACCCGCCGCCAACGTCTCTTCGACAATCCGCCGCTTCTCGGCGATACTCCGCCGCTGCCGCACTGGCCAGACCGGACCTGTTTGTCTCTGGGAATGACTGCCACTTGCTGGGAAGTGTCCATCTCCGCTCCAAGTGGACACTATCTCGGAGTGTCCACTTCGCGAGCTTGGCTCTCATTTATGCTGCCTGTCCAGACGGCCATCGACGT
>CAWDFW010000021.1:0-38264 GCA_963801595.1 Terriglobia bacterium
CCAACCATTCGTGATGCTGTTGCGCCTGAATGCTCTGCTGGCGCTGCTGGTTTTCGAGATTCAGGCCCTGGGTTTGTGCCTGCTGCGCTCCGAGCAAGCTGGCAAGTTTCATGCCGCCCGTCAGGTCAAGTGGCTGAGGCCGGTAAGGCGTTACCGCAGGTGGTGTGATGGTCAAACCGCCGCCCATAAATTTATCCCCCTCCCTTTTCGATTACGCTCACAAGGCGCTCGGCCTCTTTCGCCGCCGCTTCCGCAGATAGCCGCTGCTCTTCGTTTTTCTTCAGGCGCTCCGTTTCCATGCGGTCATAATTTTCCCGCCACTGTTCTCGCGTTCGCTCCTCCGATTCCCGTGCGCTGCGATACTGCTCCGCCTGGCTTTCTTCCGCCTCCCGCTCGATGCGGATGGTTTCCGCTTGCCTGGCGCGCACGCGTTTTTCTTCGTACTCACCAGCAGCCTTGTTTAGCTCCGCTTGCTCGGTTGCGATCCGCTGTTGATAGGCGGTAACCCGCGCCCGGCATTCGGGCAGGTGCTCCCAGAGCAGTGCGGAAAAACGGGATTTTGCCAGCGCGGTTGCCTCAGTTCCCGACAGGTGCCGCAGTTCTACCGCGTCAACCACGCCTAAAACTTCGAGCAAGAGGTCAACGTAAAATTCAGGGTATTGTTCCCGCAGTGCAGCGCGTTCTTCCCACGGCAATGACATTTAGTAGCCCATCCTTTTGCTGAAACGTCGCGCCCATGCCTCGGTCGATAGGTTGTCGCTCAACCCGGAATCGGTCGGAGATGTCTTTCGGGTCGGAGTGATGGGGCTGGGCAGCCGTCCACGGCGTTCTGACTGCGCCGCCGCCTCGTCTGTAATTCAGTTTTGAGCTGGTGAAGTTCGCCCGCCGCAGCCATCGGATGCAACCGGTTCAGTTTGCCGACTAATTCCAGATTTCGGGCGAGATGGATTGCAATCCTGGGTTCGTTCATCGCCACAATGGTGCGTGTAACATGCGGCGCTAACTGAACCGCACTAGCAATGCTCATTTCCTCTTCGGTAAGGTCCGCAGGCCTTCACTGCCTGCTGAGCACGACGCTGATACTCGGCGTAGTGCTGCTGCGAGATTTCCGCGCCCAGGAAATCGCGGGCTGTTGCGTCATACGCTGCGCCTTGCTGGGTAATCTGCGCAGCCTTGGCCCCAACGCGTGCCACTGCTGCTGCTGGCGGCAGTCCGTTTAGTTCGGCGATAAATTCCGGGTCACTTGCAACCGAGTACGCCACGGCGGGGCCAAGGTGCAGCAACGCCAATTCCACGCCCGGCGCAACTGCTGGGGATAACTCCATCCGGCCAATAACGTCGTTAAAGTCGGGATGCTCGGCCTGGAAGGACTCGCGGCGCTGGTGATACGAATCAAGGATTTCCTGATCGCGATTGGTAACTTCGTCACTTTCCCCAGTCCCAGGCTCTACGGCGTGGGGTGCCGGTCCACCATCCGACTCCGCCCGCGCTAACCTGCCCTTGAAAGCAGCCGCCCACAGCTTGGGGTCCATGTCGTCGGTCAGTTCAACCAGCCCATTCTTCAGGGCATCGTCAAGCAGCGTGGCATTCTTAACGTCCTCGGCATCGATCCGCGAACGTAGCGCGTCCTCATTGCTGCGCGGCTGCTCTACTGCCGGGCTTAACTCGGGTTCAACTACCGCCTGGGGTGACTCGTCCATGCTGACTCCCTCTCGCGGAATTTCTTTATCATCTCGTCCTGAATGCGAATCCTGGCCTCAAGTTTCCCGACTAGCTGCTGCAGCAGGCGGATGCGCTTGGTCAGCTTGTCAATCTTTCGCTGAAATCCGCCTTTCGGCCTTAGTGCCGTCATGCACTGCACGTCAGGCATTGCTGCTTCAGGCATCGTCCTTCGCCCGATCACTTCAGTCGCCGTCACGGTCCTCCTGATCGAAGCAGTCAAACTTGGATACCGTTTCGCCGCATGGCCCGCCGCTGCGGACGATTATGTCCGCCTGACTGTCGCCAATCCGGATCGTGAGCTTACTAAGCGCTTTGATTCGGCGGTCCTCGCGCTCCAGTTCCCGCCCGGCCTTGTACACTTCCCGAATCCAGCGCATTTCTTTCTCGTCCGGTAAGGTCGGCAAGGAATCCGGATCGATGTCCGAGGTCAGCAGCCATTGGAGATTCATGCGCTCACCGCCTGACGCTGCGTCTTCAACTCTTCGAGGGCGGACGCGGGGATTTGCCACTGCCCACCAACTTTCTGCGCACCTGGCAAGCGCTGCTCCGCGAGCAGAACGCGAATCCATTGCGAAGTGCAGCCCAGCAAGCGGGCGGCGCTGTACACGTTGAAAGTTTCTTGTTCCATAACAACTCTGACTGTAACTATAAGAACGGCTCATGCGGGGCCGACATTCGTCTGCTACAGCAGTAAACTCGTTAATCTTTGAGCGAGAGACGGGGATTCGTAATCCCGTGCGGGACCGCGACACGCGACTGATTTTGCTCGTCTTCGTTCTCCCGGTCTGGCGCTGGTGGCAGTTGTGGTGGCACTTGCCGACATGGTTTACAATGGTTTTCCGTAACACCTCTCCTACGGGGTAGGGGTTGCTGCGCATTCCACACGCACGCCCCTACCTGGATTACGCTTTCCTTACCAAAACCCCAGGCGCGGGGAAATGATTGGTTTGGGGTTACTCCAGCCGCATTGCGTCATCGGGATGGCATCTGCAGCAAAGCTGAACGTTACCTACTAAGCGCCATTCAGAATGAAAGCCATGCAAAGCACAAAGCCTTTCGGCAACAGCAGCAGAATGGCTAGAACCACCTGAACCAGGTGGTTTGGTGTGGTGGTTCTGTGGTTCTCTCCCCTTAGGGGAGAACCACGAACCACACACAACCGGTTCCTCTCGTGGTTCTGTGGTTCCAAGTGGTTCTGGCTCATTTGAGAACCACCCGAATGGGTAATAGATTATTCAGCGATTCGGGCCTTGGCGAGTGAGCCAAAGGGTGCCGGTTCCTTCTTTCAGGAGGCGGCCTACTCGGGCCTTCATCATGCCGGACAACTTACAGACGGTATTTTGGCTTGTTCCCGGGTTGGCTCGAATGATTTCGCCCAGTTTCCCGAGTTCATCATTCCGGCGGGTGATATAGGGCGCATCAGTGACGCAGAAAGTGCCGTCCTCGAAGTTGGCCCGGATAGTGATGATGCGGCTTTCGCCATTGCGGTTCTTGTCCACCTTCAGGGTGATGAGTTGGCTTTCCTTGTCGAGCGAATGCAGGAAGGCGAGGTCACAGGCTCCCCGGATCGCGGACGAGCCCCGGCCCGTGCTGCCTTCGGACTTGGCAGGATGGTGCAGAATGATGACTGCGCATCCGTAGGCGGCACAGGCGCGGAGGTACTGCATGATTCCTGCCATGGCGGTACTGTCATTCTCTTCGGCGGTGTGAAAGTACCGGAAAGGATCAACGATGATGACCGGCTTGGTTTCCTTGGCAATGGTCAGCAAAAGCTCGCTGCCAGCCACCGGTGGCTGCTGCTGGTTCCACATACCCCAAACCCGCAATTCGGGTACGGATTGCTCACCAGTCATGGGGCGTAGGCGGTCCTGCACCGTGTAGGCCGGATTCTCGAGATCCACGTACAATACCGGGGATTTCTGGCAGAGCATTCCGAGGAAGTCACCTCCCCGCGCTACTGCTACCGCCAATGCCTGGACAAGGTATGTCTTGCCGTCACCGTCCGCGCCAGTCCGGAGCGTGATCGTGTTGCGGGCGATGCCAAGCGCTCGCACGATGTACTCAACCGGCGGAATGTCCAGGGTGATGATGTCGGGAATTTCAAGAAAGGAACGGATGCGTCCCGGCGTGGAGGTTACCGGGACGCCGTCAAATTCCATGGGGACGCCGTCAAGACTCATGCGGCCACCAGGCCCGCCAGCTGGCAATAGATTTCCTCGCATTGCCGCACGCGGGGAAGCATTTCTGCCATCAGGTACCAATCGTGTTCGGAAATCGCCTCTTCATAGAGCGTCTTCACAGCACGAAGATGATCTCGAGCATCGATCCGCTCGCGGCGTTCCGATTCCTTCCGTATGGCTTCATCGGCCCGCTGACGTTCACGCGCGTGCTGATGGGAGTTCAGTGCCTTGCTTTCCGAGGGCGTCATCTCATCCCGCCATACACCGAGAGATTGAGCGGCCCGCTTAAAGTCCAATTTCTCGCGCAGCATCACGAATTTCACTACGTCCCCGCCCTTGATGCCGCAACTGAAGCAGAAGAAATTCCCCTCCATCAGATTGAGCGAAAGGGAAGTCTTGCTCTGGCCATCGTGGAAGCAGCATTTCGTCTGCGCCCACCCGCGTCTCTCTCGTCCAAGGTCAGAGCCAAACTCGCGCTGGTAAAAGGTGCGGGGCGGAGGAAGTGCGGAACGGTCAAAATGGGATGTCGGCATCCGACACCTCCAGACCGTGAAGATTTGTGGTTGAGGGCTGGCACTGGTGGAAGGCGCGTCGGTCGGCTTCGAGTGCGCCGGCTTTAGTGCGTCGGGTCATGCATAGATACCACTTGCCGCTTTTGCCCTGCTGCCAGGCCAGATTGTCCCGCCCGCAGCGCTTGCAGGTGGCTGTGTTGCCTACCGAGACCCAGCGTGATTCACTTTGACTTGGCTCGGTCGAATTGCTATCGTTGGGCTGCATTGCGATTCCTTTCGGCCCGCCCCCCACAGGCGGGTCTTTCACTTCATGTGCTCCTATTAAATCTTTGGCGGCTAAACCTTCCTTGCCCTGCCGTCGAGGTCCATCCATCAGACCCTCGGTTGACTGTCCGCGCGGGCCACGCCGGTCTTTGCCAATTTCTCGAGTTCGGCCCAGCGAAAAAATCGCCGCCGCCCGAAGCGAACGACCTTGAGTAGCCCTTGGTCTTGATAGTTCTGAACGCTCCGCGGGGAAACGTGTAAGAATGCAGCCGCTTGCTCGAGCGTTGCGTTCGGGGAGTTCCTAAGTTCGCCTTCCATGTACCCTCCTGTGCTTGCGCCGTGGTTCGTGCTAGTGCTAATATTGTGGTTAACAACGTGAAACATCAAGTTGTTAATTCGAGGTGAACCCCGATGAACTCGTTATTCCAGATCGAGCAAGTCCTGAAAGGAGAAGCACAACCACCGGACGACTATTCCTGGACCCAGCGCCAGCTAGACAAAGCATGGCGGGACGTGGCATTGCCGGTTTTGAAGCTAGCGGCACACTTGGCTAATTTGCCTGATTCACCGGATGCGGTCGCCGCTAACCAAAAAGCGATCCCCAGAGAATATAGCGACCTGGCAACTATGGACCTCGAGGATTTATTGGAGTTCTGCAGGCAAGTGAGAACGTTGTGGAGCGTCCTGGACCTTGCATCTGTACGTACCTCAGTTCCGACATCAATCACTGAAAGACAAAAAGGAGTTCACGGCGAAGCCGCGTCTATCTTGCGCGGATGGTGGGAAAGATATCCCCTCACGCAGGGGCCGCACTGGAACATCTTTTGGCAGACGGGAACTTTTTTTCCCAATCCCATGAATTGGCCCGCACTTATAGCACGGGTGTGCTTCGATAATCGGGAGCATCTGGGACTGTGCAAAGGTTGTAAGAAGTATTTCGTCAAGCCGCGTATCAAGTCGTCGTATTGCATGGATGAAATCTGTAGGCGCTATGACAACCTGCAAAGACAAAAGAAATACCTGCTCAAACATCGAGGGCAGAGAAGGCGGCAGTCTTCTAGCAAGGCTCGCGGCAAAACAACGAGGAGGAAAGTATGAAGAAGATACGTGGAGTGTTCGAGAAGGTTGCGGACTCGGGAGTTTGGTGGATTCAGTATTTCGATGCCGACGGCCGTCGGCGCCGGGAAAAGGTCGGCTCCAAGTCGGCTGCTATCAAGACTGTAGAACTGCGCCGGACCAAGACGCGCGAAGGGGCGAAGATGCCCGTCAACATTCGCGCCAAAAAAATAACGTTTTCAGAAATCGCAGAGTCCGCACTGGCCTGGTCCCGTGCCAACAAACGCAGCTCCGGTCATGACGCATTGCGGATGCCAAAGCTTGTTGCTGAGTTCGGCGCTCGCCAAGCGGAAGACATCGAACCGTCAGAAATTTCGGAGTGGCTGGAATCGCAGTCGGAATGGGCACTGTCCACGCGCAACCGTTACCTGGCCCTGATGAAACTCACCTATCGTCTGGCGCAGAGCTTGGGGAAAATCAAGACTAACCCCACGCGTCTGGTACGCCAGCGAAAGGAAAACAACGAACGCATCCGCTACCTGTCAGCAGCGGAAGAAGTCAAACTGCGTGCTGTGATGGAAAAAGACTACGCTGACCGCATCCCTGAATTTGAAATCGCGCTGATGACTGGAATGCGCATGAGTGAGCAACTCACACTCGATTGGAGCGATATAGACCTCGGGGCCGGAACTATCCATCTGGATCAGACCAAAAACGGCACCAGTCGCTTCGTGCGCCTGAATAGCCGAGCGCTGGCCATCATGACAATGCTTTATGAGCGCAGCGTGGGCAGCGGGAGGGTTTTCATTGCCAAGCGCCCGGACTGGTTCCGCGATGCCATCAAGAAAGCGGGTATCAAGGATTTCACCTGGCACTGCTTGCGCCACACGTTTGCTAGTCGTCTGATTATGGCCGGCGTCGATCTGAAGACGGTGCAGGAACTAATGGGACATAAGTCAATCACGATGACTGCACGCTATGCCCATCTCTCTCCGGAGCATCGGATGGCCGCGCTCGAAAAGCTCTGTCCAAGTGCCACCAGTACTGCCACCGCGCCAGAAATCGCCAATTCGCCGGTGGCACCTATGGTGCAGTAAGTGATTGAAAACATGGTGCCCGGGATCGGAATCGAACCGATACGACTCTTTCGAGTCTCGGGATTTTAAGTCCCGTGCGTCTGCCAGTTTCGCCACCCGGGCGGGGAGATATCGAAGTCAATATATCAGTTCAACGCATGCAGGCTGGACGGCGGAAGGTAGATGCATTGGCCTCTTTCTGGTACCAAAACAAAACGTCCCAGACTCGTTTGAGTCATGGGACGCTCGTCGAACAAGCCCTCCCCCGAAAGATTGTTCATGAACAGCCTATCGTTAGTAGGGGGACCTGGGAATGGCACGAATGGGCTATTTCCGCGAGTTTGGCCTATCTTTAGTAACTTTGGGGCCAGTTACGTCAGGGAAGTGCTTTCTCTTCATCGAGCACCACCACCCGGCTTAAATTGCGCGGGTGATCAGGGTCGAGACCCTTTCTTAGTCCGGTATAGAGGCCGGTCAACTGGCCGGCAAACGCGTAAGGCGCCAGGCGGGCCACTTCCGGCAGGTCGAGATCAAATTCGACGAGAAGGTCGGAGGCATCCCGGGCGCGTTTGTCCGCCCGATTGGCAACCGCCAGCGTCGTCGCTCCCAGCCCCTTGATTTCCTGCAGAACATCACACTCGGCGTCGTATCCCTGCTCGGACAGCAGGAATATGATCAGCGTCTCCGGCCCGACAATCGACTTGGGTCCGTGGCGGAATTCCAGGGTATGAAAGCTCTGCGCATAGGATACCGACATCTCCGTGATCTTAAGCGCAGTCTCGCAGGCCAAACCAAAGAATGGTCCCTGTCCCAGGCACACGTAGTCGGCAAATTGGCGAGCGCCGACAAAGTCGCGGACCCGGGGATGCAGGCTATCCATGGCCGGCTGCGTCAGGCTGGACAATCTGCCGAGGGACTGCCGCAGACTGGAATCGTCGGCCTGGCATGCGGCCAGGTATTGCAGGCCCAGCAGCATGGTCGTGAATGACCGCGTCATCACCGTGCTTTTCTCATCGCAGGGGAGGAGCGGCAGAGTGGCGGTGGCGATCTGCTCGAGCGGTTGGTCGGGCGTGCCGGTGACGGCCAGCACCCGAATGTTCTTTTCCCGCTCCAGCAATCGCGCCGCCTGTACGGCCTCCGAGGTACTGCCTGAACGGGAAATCACGACCGCGGCAAGGTCTTCCGAATCCGCCAGCACCAGGTCGGGAAAGAGCAACAACTCCGAAGCTGGAATTGCCCGGGCGCGAATTCCGGTGATACGGCTCCAGGCTGCCGCCGCCGCAAGTGCAACGTAGTAGCTTGAGCCACAGCCGATGAACAGCCATTGGCTGGCGGAGCGAAACGGCTGCCGGATGTGGGTCAGCGATCCTTCGCGTTCCAACCCCTCGAAGCAACGGCCCCAGAACTGGGGCTGAGAGAGAATTTCGGCCAGGGAATCGGCGCCTGGAGCGCCCGCCGCCGTGGACGGCCCGGTCTTCTGCTGCGCAGACAAGCTCTGTCCAGACAGGCTACGGTCAGACAAGCGTCACCTCAATTCCCATCTTCTTCAGAGCCTTAAGGTCGGACTTGGGAATGCCGTGGTCGGTGATGACTTCCTGCAAAGCCGTGGGCGGGACAATCATGGACAAACTCCGGCGGCCAAACTTGCTGGAATCGCACACCGCGACGGTTCGCTTCGCAACTTCAACCATGACGCGATTGACCTTGGCTTCAAGAAGGTTGGGCGTGCTGAGCCCATAGTGGACATCAAAGCCGTCCACACCGAGAAAAAGAATATCGGCATTCAATCCGCGCAAGGTTTCCTCCGCGATCGGTCCCACCAGCGAAAAAGAGTTTTTGCGCACGGTGCCGCCGGTCAGGATCACCTCGACCGGGGCCCCGGTCAGGTCGGCTGCAATGTTTAGCCCGTTAGTGATAATCGTAACGTTATGAAAGTTTCGCAATGCGCGCGCGATGGCGGTGGTGGTGGTGCCGGAATCGAGAATCACCACCTGCCCTTCCTTGACCTGGGCCGCCGCGGAAGCCGCAATCCGCACCTTCTCCTTGCGGTGCAACTTTTCTTTTTCCCGCAGGGAGGGATCTTCCAGCGCTCCTTCGCGGGCAGGCAAAGCGCCTCCGTGAGTGCGGTGCACCAGGCCGTGGGCATGCAGGACTTCCAGATCTTTTCGGATCGTGACCTGGGAAGTGTCGAATTTCCGGGCCATGTCCGCGACGAGTACACGGCCATCGCGCTCCAGATCTTCGATAATGGCCCGCCGGCGTTCTTCGTTGAGCACGCTTGTCTCGAAACCAGGGCTTATGATTGCCCTTTCTTTTTATATCGTTTGCTTTCGGTTGTCCAGTCCAAAAGGGTAGCGGGCGCCCCCGGCGGGCCGGAGTGTCGCAGCCGGGTGCCTGCGCCGCCTAAAAATCGATTCCTACGCGGAGGCTGTAACTGCGGCGGCGCAATGCCGGTGCCGGAGAAGAGGCCGGCAAAATTACACCGGCATGGAGATCCCGCGCCCCTCAGCGTGAAGTGGTCGCCCTTCTCGATTGCGGCGGGAATGCCCTTTTAGGGCGAATGCGAGCGGGTGCCCAGGGAAAGGTCAGGGGGAGCCTGATGGGTTGAAACGCACTTTCCATTTCACGGAAACTTCAGAACTTCCTTCTTCAGGCGGCGCAGTCTATCCAGCGCCGTCTTGATTTCCTGCCGTTCACCGTGACCGTCGGGACCTTGCAGCAAGGCCTCACGACGAGACAGAAGTGCCGCTTCCGCGATCTCGATTCGCTTGAACAGAATCTTGTGGTCAGTTTCCTGCAGGGCGCCTTCGTATTCCATCTGCCAGTGAAGAAGGGCTTCTCCTGCAAGCGAAGGGGAGAACTTCTGCGACGCCATGAGCCATCTCCTGACCCGTGACGCGACGGGTCAATGAACGGGCCATCGTAAGAAAGGACAGCACGGGGCGTCTGCCCGCTGGCGTACACGTATTCGTACGCCGCCGGACTGGAGAGAGGAGACGAGATGAAGGGTACAGACTCCACGCCGTTGATTTGGCTGGGCTGAACCACTAGAATGACGTGATTTCAACGCGACCGGGCGGGCGCAAATCCGACTGGTTATCGCAGATATCTGGGGGACTATGAAACTGCCGAAGAGGAAGCCGCGGCTCGTTGACGCGGGGGTGGCCGTCGCGCTGCTGGTTATTGCCGTCACGATGGCCGCAAGCCCGGCCGCCGGTCAGGGTAATACAGCCGGCGAAGATGTGTATAAGGCGAAGTGCGCCACCTGCCACGGGCCGGACGGCAGCGGCAACACTCCGGTCGGAAAGAGTCTGCAGGTAGCCGACCTGCGGTCCGCGGCAGTCCAGAGCAAATCGGATGCGGAACTCACCCAGTCCGTCAGCGAGGGAAAAGGCAACATGCCAGGTTTCAAGGGCAACATTACCGACGACGAAATCCATGCGGTAGTGACATTCGTTCGCACCTTTGCCGCCAAGGGCGATTCCGCTCCCAAGAAAAAATAGGGCGTGGACCAGGCTGCGGCAGCCCGAACAACCTCACGCCAGAACTTCAGCGCGGACTACTCGGTCGAATCCGTCGCGTTCTCATGCGCATTTCAAGAAGCCTCCCGCGTTTTGCGGAAGCTGATCGCTTCCGCTATATACTTCCCCTGACTCGCGACGGAGGCCTCATGAGACGAATCCTTATCATCATCGCGCTGGGCTTGTGGTTGACAGTCCCGTCCGTGGTGGGCGCACAGGATTCATCGAAGGTCATTGCCATGGAGAATCTGTGGAACCGCGCCGAGTTGAATAATGACGCGCCTGCCGTGCGGCTCCTGCTGGCGGATGATTTCGTCATGACCGTGGCCGAGGGCACTCTCTACAACAAGTCGCAAATCGTCGCTTCCGTGGCCGACAAGTCCTACCGTCCTGAAGCCCTTCAATCCTCCAACATGGTGGTTCATTCTTACGGAAACACGGCGGTCGTGACCGGCACCTACTACGAAAAGGGAGTGGACAAGGGCAAGCCCTGGGAGCGCCGCGGCCGCTTCACCGATACCTGGATGAACCTGGATGGGCGCTGGCAATGCATAGCCAGCCACTTCAGCGTCAAGCCGAAGTGAGTGTCCGACCCACACTGACCCGAACCTGACTGCTGTTTTATTCGGGCCAGATCCCCACCGCAGTGCCGGACAGAATCTGCTGCCGTACTTCTTCTTTCAGGGGCAGGGCCATGAAGTCGTCCAGGTTTTTCTTGATGTCGGGAACGCCGGGGCCGGGCCAGTCGGTGCCAAACAGCGTCTTGGCCGCGATTTCCTCCAGCCGCGGAAAATATTTGAGCAAAGTCTTGGGCGGAATGCCGCTGATATCCAGATAGACGTTGGCATGGCGGCGGAGGAGAAAGAACGCCGTGTCCATCCAGAGCGGCCGCCCGCCGTGCGCCAGAAGGATTTTCAGCTTGGGAAAATCCACCGCGACGTCATCGATGTAAATGGGGTCTCCGTACTTGTTGCGGGCCCCGTGAAAAATTGATGTTCCGGTATGAAACATGACCGGAACGCCGTTGGCCTCCGCCGCGCGATAGATGATTTCCAGTTCCTTCACGCCATGAAGGTAGTCGTTGGGAAACAGCAACTGGTGCGGAGGATGGATCTTGATCATGCGGATTTTCAGCCGCAGAATCTGCTCGACATCCGCCATGATGTTCGGGGAGTGCCGGGGATGAAGGCCTCCACACGAGATGAGCCGCCGGGGGTCAGCCCTGGTGTAGTCGGCCACCCATTGGTTGACTTCGGGACCGAAGCCGATCACTTCCGGCGCGACGTAATTGATCAGTACCGCCCGGCCGATGCCGGCTGCGTCCAGATATTTGAGGAAGGCGTTTGGCGACTGGCAAAACTCTGCAATCTGATCGAAATTGGGCCGCTTATGTTTGAGGAGCGCCAGCGCCTCCGGCTTGAACATCTCCAGCGGCTGGATATGGATGTGGCAATCGGTAACCATGGGATGCGCCAGCGCAACTGGCTGAAGGTGAGGTAGAACCTTATCGAACACAGCTCGTGATTTGCAACTTAAAATTGCCGTCTGCTACATCTGGTGTTTTTTTTGCGTCCTTAGCGGCTTCTCTTTGCGGCCTTGGCGGTAAAGAGTTTGACTTTGCCTGAATCGTCCAAAAGATCTTCAGCGCAAAGGACGCAAAGCGAACCTACCAGCCCAATGTCTAAAGGCGCGGACATTGCCACACTGGCTGGCTGCGGTTCAGTCGGTGGGGTTCCGCGGAAACTTCTGGTAGGGTAGCCGCACTCCGTCCACTTCAACCTGGTCGGCCCGCATCGCGGTGGGCGCCTCGAAGCCCTGGGCGCCAGCGGCGGTCACGAAGTCATCCTGGTCAACCCCGTCGCCGCTCACGCCCAATCCGCCCACCAGCACGCCGTTTTTATAGAGGGGCAGGCTGCCGGGGAAAAATACGACTCCGTTCTGATCGGCATTGGCGGCCTGTGAACCCTGGCTGCAGGGGTGCGCCAGGTCGAACAGAAACAGGTTGAAGAATGGTCCCGGGCCAGAGCCATCGATGCCTGGGGTGAAGAGCGGCTGGGCACCGAATCCTATCGTCCGATTCGTGACCGCAGTGCCTGCCGGAACTCCCGGCAGATCCGGGGTGCCCGCCGGATTGCTGAAGTAAATCACGTTGCGTGCTTTCGCCACCGCCACGTCGATACTGAACACGGTCCCATCAGGCATGCGATGCAGAGCCAGCACCGTGCCATCGAGATCGGCCACGGCGATGGTCATCCGCGACCGGGAGCCGGATGGAAGACGTATGACGGCGCGCGTCATCTCCGCGGTGGCGACGGCATGATTGATGATGGTGGCCACATCGTTTTGAGTCAGTCCCGACGCTCCGCCCACGGGCCCTACCAGATCGCCTTCCGGCGGCAGTCCTCCCGCCAGCGGTCCAACTACGAATGTCCCCCCTGTGGACCCCGGCCCCACCCCGCTGGGAGCAGTCGTCTGGTTCACGAAGGGCAAGGCAATGCCGCCGATAATCACCACGCCGGGCGGAGGAAGCTGCGCCACTGTTGGCAGAAAGCCCGCTTGTGACGCGCCGGAGAAAGCGGCAAACTCGGCGATCGCGGCCGATGAACTCACCACTCCAACTCCCCCCACAGCGGCGCCATTCTTGAATAGCGGTACGCCCCCCGGATTCACCGCTGCGGGATTGCTGTCGTCGGCATCAGCTTTGCCGGTGATTACTCCCAAACCCGGGCTCAGCCCGTCGATCGAACGCGCTGGATCTATGTTCTGTCCCGCCAGGAAAGTGGCATTCAGGGGGCAACCCCGATTGGTGTTCTCGATCCCGTACAGGTCCGCGTTGGGCGCATCCGAAACTCCGGGAGGAAAGTGAATGCCGCTGATAAAGCGAACGGTTCGACTGGAGAGCGGCGCCTGATTGTTGCTGAACAGCGCTGCGGTGCGGGCCAGAGCTACGGCCAGCTCATTGCTATCGACGGTGGCTCCGAAATTGCCGATTGAGGTCAGAGGCGCGCCCGCATTCCGGAACACCGCCAAAATTTTCCCCGCCCGGTCGGCCACGGCAATGACCAGCGGAGCGTTTGCGGATTGCGCCGCGTCCTGAACCACCTGCTGGACCTCTGCCGCGCTGAGCGGGGAAGGCGTCACGGATGGAGAAGAAGGTGGCGTCGTGCCTCCCCCGCCGCATGACATCAGCAGACTGCCCGCCAGCATTAAGGAGGACACCCAAACCATCGCGGACCGGAGCGGGTGAGGCGTCATTTGGTTTCGATAGGCCAGGCGCATCTCTTTCTCGATCATCAAGTCTGCCGCTGGAAGGAATTTAATACGCCCCGCGCCCGGGAACGACAGGCCCGACACCTTGGTGTAACCACACTGGTCACTCCCAGGGCTCCGTAACGTTGACTTTCCCCAGCGCTCTGGCACAATTCGCCTAAGCCCAAAAAACAGGCTGTTGCTTGGGGAAAGGGAATTATTGTGGACACCTTCAGACGTCTGATCGCCGGAGTTCTCTGCTTGTTGATGTCTTCACTGCCTGCCCTGGGCGCGCCGCCCGCGGCCGGACAACGGGCGGGTGAGATCAAAGCTTTGATTCCTGCCGCCACGAAAAACGAACAGACCACCAAGGCCAAAGACGAACTCGACTGGAATGACCTGCTCAAGACGGCCGCGAGCGGACGGGTGCGGGCCGGCCTGGATGACGGTTCCATCCTTAGCGTGGGCTCTAATAGTGAATTGCGCGTGCTTCAGCATGATGCCGCGTCCCAGCAGACCTCGCTGGAAATGAACGCAGGCCGGTTGCGCAGCAAAGTCGTGAAAATCACGCAGCCCAACGGCAAATTCGAAGTGCACACGCCCAACGCCGTAATCGGCGTGATCGGGACCGATTTCTACGTCGAGTACGGAAACAACAAGACGACCGTAGTCTGCTACACCGGAGTGGTCAGCGTCACACCGCTGAACGGCGCGCAGGCCTTGAACAACACATCCAACGCCGCCAATGCCGGCAATGCCGGCAATGCCGTGACCCTGACGGCTGGCCAGATGGTCGAAATCGCCAACGAGGTGCCTCCGGGCGGCTACCAGTCACAGCCGACACCGCGCGATGTGCAGAACGCAAGCATGGGTTCCACCGATGTTCCGGACGTGCCCTTGCCGGGGGCGACCGCCGGAGTATCAAGTCCCTGGCATTGGGCATTGCTGATGGGCGCATTCGCCGGGGCAGCGGTTGGTATTACTTTCGCCGTGGATCGGGGAACGACTACCGCGCCGGTGCGGCCGCCGGGCTGTCCGGTGGGCGTGCCACCGTCGCAATGCAACAAGTAAGCCGGGCGGAAAGAATGTTGCGGGTGGCCAACGTACACCCCGCCAGACCGGGATGACACCGCAAGCCAATCGGGGTTGGTCGGCGCGTCTGGGTAGAGTCTCGGCCCGCCAGGTGGATCTTGCGCTGGCGGTGCTGGTTACGCTGGCCGGGCTGGTACTGTTTGCCTATTCCGGAATTGGCGGCAACCGTCGCGCCGGCTTCCTCTTTCTCCAGAATATCGAGCTGCGCACTCTGGACCTGCGTTTTGCCCTGCGCGGCACGCGGCCGCACGATGATCGCGTAGTCATCGTCGGCATTGATGAAAAAACTCTTCAGAAGCTGGGATCTTTTCCTCTCCCGCGAAACTCATATGCCCAGCTGGTAGAGAGCCTGTCGGGTGCGGGCGCGGGCGTAATCGCCTTCGACGCCACCTTTCCCACTCCAGAGAGCAACTCGGCGCTGGCCGCCCTGCAGAAACTCCAGGCGGAAATCGCGCCCGGCACCCCGGCATCCTTTCTGAAGAAAATTCGAGACCTGGAGGCTGCCAGCGACCAGGACGCTGTTTTCGCGGCGGCGCTCAAGCAGTCCGGCAACGTGGTTCTCGGACACCTGTTTCTGGATGAGCAGCGGGCCCGGCTGTCCGATCCCAAAAAGGCCGAAGAGTATTTCAATGTCGCATGGGCCAAGGCATTTCCTCAGGTGCTCAAGGTCAAGTCCAAAGACGGCCGCGACTTCGACCTGGGGAAGTCATGGATCGAGAACGGGGGCACGGTCGCTGCCGGGGCTGAGGCCAACATCGCAAAACTCGCCGAAGCCGCATCGTCGTACGGATTCATTGATATCAATCCTGACCCCGACGGCACGCTCCGGCATGCCCTCCTGATCATGCGTTACCAGGACCAGGATTTCTTTCCCTCGCTCGCCCTGCAGTCGGTACGGGAGTACGAAAAGATTCCCGACCAGGAGATCGCCGCGTACATCGCGGAGACCGGACTGGAGCGCATCCAGTTCGGCAAGCACCTGCTGCTGCCGTCGCGCGACGGCACCGCTCTCATCAACTACACGGGCCCCTACCGGACCTACCCGCAATACTCCATGGCGGACGTGATTGACGGCACCGTCCCGCCCGAGCGCGCTCAAAGACAAGATCGTGCTGGTGGGCGCCACCGCCATGGCCATCGGCGACCTGCGCAATACGCCCTTCCAGAGCGGAACCGCCAGCTACATGGGAGTCGAGGTCCACGCCAATATCATCGACAACCTGCTGCACAGCGGCGAGCCCGGGCGCACGTTTCTCACTCGCGGCATTCGCGAGGACCTCATCGACGCCGCGTTTATCGTGCTGTTTGGCCTTGGATTCGGAGCCTGGTTCGCGCGCATCAAGCCGCTCTATTCCACTCTCTCCCTGGTGTGCGCCCTGGCCGTATTCGGATGGTTCGTCTATTTCAGCTTCGCCTCCATGGGGAAGGTGGCTCAGCTTTGTCATCCCCGCCGGCACGCTGGTGGCCAACTACGCCGTGATCACAAGCTTCCGCATGATTTTTGAGGAACGCGAAAAGCGGAAGATCCGCAAGACCTTCTCGCAGTACCTGTCACCCGGCGTGATTGCGCTGATCGAAAGAGATCCGCAGAAATACATTCGCCCCGGCGGCGAGACCAAGGAACTGACCGTCATGTTCAGCGACATTCGCGGCTTCACCAGCCTCTCCGAAGGCATGACCGCCGACGAACTGGTGCGCCTGCTGAACGAATACCTGGGTGAGATGACCGAGGTCATCTTCAAAAACCTGGGCACGCTCGATAAATACATCGGCGACGCCATCATGGCATTCTGGGGGTCGCCCTACCCGCAGAGCGATCATGCCCTGCGCGCCTGCCACTGCGCTCTCGAAATGATTCATGGCCTGGAGAAGCTCAACGCAAAATGGGTAGCGGAAGGGCGCAAGGAGATCGCCATCGGAATTGGTCTCAATACCGGCCCGGTGAACGTCGGAAACATGGGATCGCGCCAAGCGCCTGGCCTGGACCGTGATGGGAGACAACGTCAATCTGGCCTCGCGCCTCGAAGGCATGACCAAGCAATATCGTTCCCACATCGTCATCAGCGAGGGAACCTACAGGCAAGTTGCGGACCATTTTGTCTGCCGCGAGCTGGACCGGATCCGGGTGAAAGGCAAGCATCAGCCGGTCGTAGTTTATGAATTGATGGACATAGAATCAGCCCGACCGAAATACGAGGCGCTGATCACCCGCTTCGAGAACGCCATGAAGGCGTATCACGCGCAAAGCTGGCGCGAGGCTGCGGGTACTTTCGGGGAACTGCTGGCATCCTTTCCGGAAGACGGCCCGACGCAGATCTTCCTGCAGCGCGCCCTGGAATTCATGGAAACTGCGCCGGAGGCGGACTGGGACGGCGTGTACGAGATGAAGAGCAAGTAGCGAAGATCAGGAAGAGGAATTCAAGGCAAAGCGACCTCTAACGCAAAGCGATCATTTAGAGGCTACAAATTGGGAAGGGCACGAGTTTATTCGGACCACCTTGGGCGTGGGATGGAGCGGCTAAAGCCCTCGCCCGGCACTTTTGTTGGCACGACTGAAGTCGTGCCCTTCCCAAGTCAAGCCCGTCCAACGTCGAGCTCATCGCAAATCGAGCCCGCCCTCCGTCGTGCCCGTCCAACGCCGTGCCGTTCCCAGTCTAGCCATCCCGAGTCTAGCCATCCACGTTTACTGCTCGAAGTTCCGCCAGTGCCGCCCGTCACGCTCCAGCAATTCCTCGGCATCCTTCGGCCCCCATGTGCCGGACGCGTAGTTGGGAAAATTGCGCGGCGGCAGAGCTTTCCAAAGGTCCAGCATCGGACTGACCACGCTCCACCCCGCTTCGACCATGTCGGCACGTTGAAACAGGGTGGCGTCGCCCACCATGCAATCGTGCAGCAGGCGCTCGTAACCCGTGCTGGGCTGCTTGCCGAAATAGTCGGAGTACTGGAAATCCATGTCCACGGTTCCCAGGCGCATGATCGGCCCCGGAGTCTTGGCTGCAAACCGCAACGCGATTCCTTCCTCGGGCTGAATATGCAACACCAGTTGGTTGGGCATGAGCTTTTCCACTTCGGTGTCGCGGAAGAGCACAAAGGGCGCGCGCCGGAACTGGATGACGATGTAAGTGCTGCGTGAAGCCATGCGTTTGCCGGTGCGCAGGTAGAAGGGGACGCCCGCCCAGCGCCAGTTGTCCACTTGCAGTTTCACCGCGACAAAAGTTTCGGTGCGCGAATCGGGCGGCACGCCAGGCTCGGAACGATACGCGGGAACGTGCTGGCCCGCGATCTGCCCCTCGCCATATTGTCCGCGTACCGTCCGGGTCAACACGTCCTCGGAACTCAGAGGCTGCACCGCGTGCAATATCTTGGCCTGCTCGTCGCGCACGGCGTCCGCCTGAAACGAAATCGGCGGTTCCATGGCGGTCAGGCTGATCAACTGCATGATGTGGTTGGGCACCATGTCGCGCAGCGCCCCGGCCGTATCGTAGTAGCCGCCACGCTGTTCGACGCCCACGATTTCTCCCACCGATATCTGCACATGATCGATGTAGCGCCGGTTCCAGATCGGTTCGAAAATTCCATTGGCAAAGCGGAAGGCCAGAATGTTCTGGACCGTCTCCTTGCCCAGGTAGTGGTCGATGCGGTAAATCTGCTTTTCGTCCACTTCCTTGAGCAGTTGCTGGTTCAGCGCCCGGGCGGAATCCAGATCGCGCCCAAATGGTTTTTCGACGATCACCCTGCGCCACTGATGGTTTTCCTCCTTCATCAGGCCGGTGGCGGACAGTTGCTGCACGATGGGGCCGAAGAAATCCGGCGCGGTGGCGAGATAGTAAAAATAGTTGCCGTGGGTAGCATGGTCTTTATCGACTTTCAGTAGCAGATCTTTGAGCTGCTGATAGGTGCCGGGATCGGCAAATTCGCCGGTGATGTAGAACACGTGCCGCTCAAACCATTCCTGCAGATCCGGATCGACGGGACCTTCCACGAACTCCTTCAGGTCCGCCACCAGCTTGGCGCGGAATTCGTCGCTGGTCATCGGGTTGCGCGCAATGCCGATCATCGCGAATTCGCGCGACAGCAGGTTGTATTTCGCCAGGTTGTAAAGCGATGGAATCAACTTGCGGCGGGTAAGGTCGCCGGCCGCGCCGAAAATGACCATCACGGAGGGATCGCCACACCGCCCCACCCGCTCCCCTTCGACTGCCGTTGCCGCCTGCGACATGTTCGCGCTCCCTCGTCGGGCGAGTTTAACAAGTCTGCGGGAGGTTTTGGTTTGCTGTGTCGGTACCAGTGACAAACCAAAGTCACTGGTCGCAGTTCTGTTGCATGCGAAGAATCGCTATGGTACGAAAGGACATAACTCTCCTTGGGATGGTGGCTACGGGTGCTGACAGGCCGATGCTGGCACGGGTTCCTGTGGTCCAGGTCGCCGCATGCTTTCACGCTGCGATGGCCCGTTGCTCTCTGCCTGCTTTCGTTGTTGTCTTTGGTCGCGCCTCGGGCCCAGGAATCCACCTCGCAAGCCGCACCCGATCGCCAGATTCCGGAGCATCGTCCTGCCAACGTCATGGCGCTGCAGGGAATCGTGCGGGACCAGCAGGGACGGGCAGTTCCCGGTGTGCAGCTCGAACTGCGCAACGCCTCTGGCGCCCACTATGAAACCTTCACTGGCGCGGAAGGAATCTTCCGGCTGCGCGATGTCGAGCTCGGGATTTATGAAGTCACACTGACCAAGCCGGGTTTCAAAGCCGTGGTGATTCCACGCCTGGAGCTGAACAAGCGCGAGCTTTCGACTTTGGATCTTCGTATGCAGGCATTGACTGCGCTTGCTCCCGAAAACAAGGGGCCATCCGGTTTGCCGGGAACGCCACGCACGCCCGCTGCGACCGCTCCAACTGCGCCTTATCCGGGAATGAATCGTCCGGCTCCGGAA
Organism: Terriglobia bacterium; assembly: GCA_963801595.1. Classification (GTDB taxonomy): domain Bacteria; phylum Acidobacteriota; class Terriglobia; order Terriglobales; family Acidobacteriaceae; genus JAIQFF01. Next base: position 19,603 of record CAWDFW010000021.1, read on the forward strand.
GTCGCCGTGGTGGAATCGGGAGCCGGACCCATCCCGCCAGCCTCTGCCAACTTCTCTCCCCAGCCCGACCGCTGGGACACCGCCATGCCGGAATGGCGCCGCTACGAACAGCAGCGCGACGCGCCCTACGTCAAGGGCCACTGGTACGATCCGTTCAATCGCAATCGTCTCAAGGGCGACTATCCTATCTTCGGACAGCGCTGGTTTTTCAACTTTACCGGCACCAGCGAAACCGCCGTGGATGGCCGTCGCCTGCCCCTGCCCAGCGGGGTGGATACCGAGCGTCCGGACAGCGGCGACTTTTTCGGTCGCGGCGAGCAGGCCCTGCTTACGCAAAACTTACGTTTCTCTTTCGACCTGTTCCGCGGCGACACTTCTTTTCGGCCGGTTGATTTTCGAGTGCACTTCACGCCGGAGATCAACCTCAACTTCCTGCAGACTCGCGAACGCGGCATCGTGAACATCGACCCGCGGGAGGGAATCAATCGCTTCGACACTCACATTGGCCTGCAGGAAGCCTTCGTCGAGGCCAAGATCCGCGATTTGAGTCCGAACTACGATTTCGTTTCTGTTCGCGCCGGCATCCAGCAGTTCACCAGCGACTTTCGCGGATTTCTGTTCTCCGAAGAGCAGCCCGGAGTACGACTTTTCGGCAATCTGCGATCCAACCGCCTGGCCTACAATCTCGCCTGGTTCAACTTCCTCGAGAAGAATACGAATAGCGGCCTCAACTACCTTTCAGAATCGCGGACAGCAGGTCTATGTCGCGAACATCTACATACAGGATTTTCTGGCCAAGGGCTACACCACCGAATTCAGCTTTCACTACAACCGCGACGACGCCAGCATTCACTACGACGACAACGGATTCCTGGTCCGCCCCGCGCCCGCCGGCGCGGTGGTAAACGGCAACGTGAACGCCGCATGCCATCCGCGCCTACTACCTGGGATGGGCCAGCAACGGCCACATTGGCCGCATCAATCTCAGCCACGCTTTTTACCAGGCCCTCGGCCACGACGACTTCAATCCCATCGCCGGACGCCGGGTTGACATCAACGCGCAGAATGGCCGCGCTCGAAGTCTCCGTCGATAAGGACTGGGTGCGCTACCGGGCATCGTTTTTCTACGCCTCCGGCGATTCCAGCAATCGCTCCGGAGCTTCCCGCACCGACGGCACGGCCCACGGCTTCGACACCATCGTCGACGACACCCACTTTGCCGGCAGCGACTTCAGTTTCTGGGACCACGAAGGCCTTCGCCTCACCGGCACCGGCATGGCGCTGATGAACTCCCATGAGCCTGCTGCCCAGCCTGCGTTCGAACAAAGAGGAAGGCCAGGCCGAACTTCGTGAATCCCGGGATTTACTTGTTCAATCTGGGTGCCGATTTCAATGTGACGCCCAAGCTGCGCGCATTCGTCAACGGCGAACTATCTACGCTTCGATCGGACCGAACCGCTGGAGTTGCTGCTTGTTCCAGCAGCCCGATTCGTCACAGCATCGGCACTGATTTGGGCGCGGGCGTCGAGTACCGTCCGCCGCTCAGCGAGAACATTGTGCTCACGGGCGGCATATCGTCGCTGGTTCCGGGCCAAGGATTTCGAGGACATTTACAACGGCAAGACCCTGTTCTCGGTATTCGCCAAAGTAAAGTTTCAGTTCTGAATTGTAGGCGCGAGCGCCTCGCTCGTGAGGCAGCGGCAAGAAGTCATCAGGCGTGGGATTTGGAACTCGAATGCGACGCAATTCGTCAAATCGGCGCACTGCTGCTATCGCGCTAAGTCTCGCATTCGCAAGCCGGAGCCCGGCCGCACGCTCAAAGCATCATCACGATGTCCTGCTCCTGCAATCCCAGGCCGACGCCGACCGCAAATCCGCTGGCTGCATCACCTGCCACACTGCCACCGATAGCGCCGACCATGCACAGCACCGGCACCGTCCGCCTGGGTTGCACGCGATTGTCACGGCGGCAATGCCGAAATCCGTCTGACCGCGGACGCTCCGAAAGATTCCGCGCAGTACGATCAGGCGAAGAGTCGAGGCCCATCCTCAACCGCGGAACCCGGAAAACGCCCGCAGCTCCGCCAACCCGACGCGAGCCTACACCGCAGTGGCTCAACGAAGACTGGAACTACATTCGCTTCGTCAACCCGGGAGACCTGCGCGTCGCCGAAAAAACCTGCGGCACTAGCGGCTGCCACACCGCCGAAGTCCGAAAAGTGCAGACCAGCATGATGACCCACGGCGCCATGCTGTGGGGCGCGGCGCTCTACAACAACGGCGCATTCCCGCTCAAGACCCCGCACTTCGGCGAAAGCTACGGCGCCCGACGGCACGCCGCAGCGATTGCATGACCTTCCCGCCGCCCACGCCGGAAGAGGTCAGCAAGAAAGGAGTGCTGCCTTATCTCGATCCGCTGGAGCGCTGGGAGATTTCGCAGCCCGGCAACGTGCTGCGCGTGTTCGAGCGCGGCAGCAGGAGAAAAGCCGGAGGTAGGCAATCCAAGCCTCGAAGAAGAGCCGGGCAAGCCCGAGATCAAACTGAGCGAGCGCGGCTTCGGCACCGAACTGCGCACCGATCCGGTTTTTCTGGGACTGCAAAAGACGCGCCTGCTCGACCCGCTGCTGTCTTTCCCCGGCACCAACGATCAGCCCGGCGACTACCGCGCCAGCGGCTGCAGCGCCTGCCACGTGATCTACGCCAACGATCGTTCGCCGGAACATTCCGGCGCCTACGCTGCGCACGGCAATCATGGGACAGACCGCGACTGCCGATCCCACCATTCCGCGAAATCGAATCCGGACATCCCATCCGCCACCAGTTCACGCGCTCGATTCCGTCCAGCCAGTGCATGGTCTGCCACATGCATCCCGGGACGAACATGGTCGCGACTTATTTCGGCTACACCTGGTGGGACAACGAAATGGACGGCGAGCACATGTGGCCCGCCAAGCAACGCAATCCCAGCGCAGCCGAGCAAAACCAGATTCAGACGCGCAACCCCGAACGCTCCGCGGTCCGCGGCCTGTGGTCCGACCCGGATTTCCTGGAGAAAACCGGCACGCCCGAGTTCAACCGCGCAGCTGCAACACACCCAGTTCGCCGACTTCCACAGCCATGGCTGGATTTTCCGCGCGGTCATTCAAGCACGATCGCAAAGGCAACCTGCTCGACACAAGACGACAAGAAGGTCTCCTTCGACGATCCCGACAAGTTCGGGAAGGCCGTGCACCTCAAAGACATCCATCTGGAAAAAGGAATGCACTGCATCGACTGCCACTTCGAGCAGGACAGCCACGGCAACGGCAAACTGTACGGCGAAACGCGCAACGCCATCGAGATCGATTGCGTGGATTGCCACGGCACGATTCAGCAGCACGCGACGCTGATCACTTCGGGCACGGCCGCGCCGAAAGGCGGCACCAATCTGGCCGGGCTGCGCACTCCGTGGCAGGAGCGCCGTTTCTACTGGAAAGACGGACCGCCTCTATCAGCGCTCCATGCTGGAGAAAGACAAAGAGTGGGAAGTGGTGCAGGTGCTCGACACCATCACGCCCGGGAGCGCAGCACTACAGCGAGAAATCACGCCTGGCCAAAACCATTCAGCAGGATGGTCAAACCTGGGGAGACGCGCCGGCAAAGGATTCGCCCGCTGAATCAAAGCTCGCGCATCCCAACAGCAAGATGACCTGTTACACCTGCCATTCCTCCTGGGCGCCGACCTGCTACGGCTGCCATCTGTCGATGACGGCGAACCAGCGCATGCCCATGCTGCACAACGAAGGCCTCACCACTCGCAACTGGACTTCGTACAATTTTCAAGTCCTGCGCGACGACATCTACACGCTGGGAATCGACGGCACGGTGACCGGCAATCGCGTGGCGCCGGTCCGGTCAGCCTGCGCCGTGCTGGTCAGTTCGCAGAACAACGACCGCGACTGGCTCTACTACCAGCAGCAGACGATTTCTGCCGAAGGTTTCAGCGGACAGGCCTTCAGCACCTTCGTTCCTCACACCGTACGCGCCAAAGAAACCAAAGGCTGCACCGATTGCCACGTCTCACGCGCCAACGACAACAACGCCTGGATGGCGCAACTCCTGCTCCAGGGCACGAACTTCATGAACTTCATGGGCCGCTACGTTTTTGTGGCCGCAGGAAAGCACGGCTACGAAGCCGTGGCCGTCGCCGAACATGACGAACCTCCGGCGGTGATTGGCAGCGACTTCCAGAAGATCGCGTATCCGGAGAATTACAAGAAGCATCTGGCCGCTCACAGCGAGCTCGAAGAAGCCTACGATCATGCCGGCAGCGAGGTCCTCGACGTGCAGGCCCGGGGAGAATATCTCTACGCGGCCATGGGCAAGGGCGGCTTCCGCATTTTCGATATCGCCAACATCGACAACAAGGATATTTCCGAACGCATGGTGACTGCGCCGGTCTCTCCCCTGGGCCAGCGCTTCTACCTGCCCACGAAATATGCCACGGCGGTGGCGACGCCGACTACTCTCGGGGTTGATCCCGCTGCGCACCCATCGCGAGGAGAACGAAGAACAGAGTATTCACCTCATGTACGGCTTCCTCTACGTGGCCGACAAGTACGAGGGCCTGGTGATCGTCGGCGATCCAGATCTGAAAGGCAAGAGCCCGGGCGTGGGCACGCTGCTCGACGGCAACCCCGCGAATAACTTTCTGAAGCGTGCCGCAACTTTCAATCCAGAGGGCGCGCTGAACGGCGCGCGGCGCATCACCATCGCCGGGACCTTCGCCTACATACTCTGCGATCGCGGTCTGGTGGTGGTTGACCTCGATCATCCGCTGCAGCCCAGGATTGTGGCGGAAATTGGCGCCCCGTTTCTGACGCAACCACGTGGCCTCGCCATCCAGTTCCGCTACGCGTTCGTGGTTGACGCGCAGGGACTCAAAGTGCTGGACGTCACCAACCTGTCTCAGCCCAAGCCCGTGCCCGGCGCGCTGGTTCCGCTCGAAGATGCGCGCAATCTCTACGTGGCCCGCACCTACGCCTATGTCGCTGCCGGAAAACAGGGCATGGCAATCGTGGATGTGGAACATCCCGTGCAGCCGCGGCTGGATAATCTCTTCAACGCCGGCGGCTCACTTAACGATGCCAACGACGTGAAACTTGGCATGGTGAGTTCAAGCCTGTTCGCTTACGTCGCCGACGGAGTCAACGGGCTAAAGGTCGTGCAACTGTTCTCGCCGCTCGACAACCCGGCGTTCAGTGGATTCAGTCCGCGCCCCACGCCCAAGCTGATTGCCAGGTATCGCACCCGCGGTCCGGCGCTGGCTATCTCCAAGGGAATTGATCGCGATCGCGCCGTCGATGAGAGCGGCAACCAGCTGGCCGTATTCGGACGGCGGGGTGCGCGTCCCTTCAACCGTCAGGAGATGGAGCGCATGTATTTGAAAGACGGACAACTGTTTACGGTCGGCGATGATCCGCCCAGTTCGCCCGGCCCGGACACCGGGAGCCGAGCCTCGTCTGGTTCCGGTTCGAAGCCAACCGTGCCTTAACGGTTATTGACGACAGCCGTTCTCAGAGTAGAAGGTTAGCGGATGATCGCGCCCGGCGAGCCATTTCTGCGGCCCCCTCGGAGACACTGGATTCCGCTGGAGATGATCAAAGCTCCGCGACTCGACAGTCGGGATCCGGCCGCCCCGATCGAATCGCGCTACGCATTGCTCGTCAACCCCTTCTATCCGAAAGATGCGAATGCCAGTTTCGGTAAGCACGTGTTGACTCCTACGCTGGCATTGAGCAGCTTTGCCGCTACCACGCCCGGCCACTGGCGAGTTGAGTATTGGGACGAGAACTTGTTGGACGGGCGTCCGCCCTTCAGCCCCATGCCGGAAGTCGTTGGAATCACCGTTCACTTGACTTTTGCCCGGCGCGCTTTCGAGTTGGCCGACTGGTATCGCAAGCGCGGCTCGAAAGTGATTCTTGGAGGACTGCACGTTCTCTCCTGTCCGGAGGAATGCGCGCCGCACGCCGATGCGCTGGCCTTGGGAGATGGCGTTCAACTCTGGCCGCAAGTCTTGCGTGACGTTGAAGCCGACAGATTGCGGGCCCGCTACACCGCCACCTACGAAAGCGATTATTCGGAAGATCCGGCGCCTCGCCGGTCCATGCTTCCGCGTCATAGTTTCCTTACTACCACCAGCCTGATCGCCACCCGCGGATGCCATAACCGGTGCGGCTTTTGCTATCTGGCCACCGATGGTTTGAGAATGCCGTATCGCGTCCGTGACCCCAGACAGGTGGCGGCTGAGTTCGCCGCTGACCGGCAGCCTTACGCCGTTTTTGTCGACAACAACCTGGGATCGCGGCGGGACTACCTGCATTCGCTCTGCAACGCGCTTCGCCCGCTCAACAAGATTTGGAGCGCCGCCGTCTCCATCGACGTAACTGACGATCCCTCGCTTATTCGCAACATGGCCCTGGCTGGATGCACGGGAGTCTTTATCGGCTTCGAGTCGCTTACGGACGACAATCTTTCCGAGGCGCACAAGAAGACGCCGAAAACCTCGGACTACGCGCGCCGGGTGAAGATGTTGCACGATTGTGGAATTCAGGTAAACGGTTCATTCGTGCTCGGGTTCGATCACGACCGGAAAGACGTTTTCGCGCGTACGGCAGAATGGGTCGAGGAAAACAGGTTGGAGTGCGCCACGTTTCACATCCTCACGCCGTACCCGGCAACGCCCCTGTTCCGGCAAATGGAATCTGAGAAACGCCTTCTTCATCGCGACTGGACTCTCTACGACACCGCCCACGCGGTTTTCCAGCCCAGGCACATGACTCCCGACGAGTTGGAGCAAGGCTACGCCTGGATCTACGACCGGCTTTTCTCGCACTCATCCATCTGGCGGCGTCGCCCGGAGGATTGGAATGCAGTGCCGCTATATCTCGCGATGTCCTATTTGTACAAACGCTCGAACCGGTTCTGGCACCAGTTGATCAAGCACGACCTGGTGCACGGTGTCTGGCGGCCCCTGGTTGAAATGACGCGCCTGCGGCACCTTCAATTTCGTCGCCGGCTGGCGGAGGACACGAGCCACGTCCGAAGTGCAGGCCAGGTTGTTTCCGCCGGTGTCTAAAGGACTAGCAGCATCCTGCCGCACCTCGGACCAGAGTCATCGCGTGTCCAGCCGAGCCACGCCACGTAACTCCGGAATCGTAAACCGCCCCTTCGTATGTTTGGCTTTCGTCCAGTCGTGGTACTGATGGCACTCGAAACAGCGCCCTTCGGCTGCCTCTTTGGGTTTGTCCTCACGATGGCACTGCTGGCAAGTCTGGATGCCGGGCAACAGTACGTCGGAGGTCTCGCGGCTGTTCAGCGTGTTCGCATGGCACGCGCTGCACGTCATCATGCGGTGGGCGTGATGATCAAACTGGGCATGTGGCAGCCAGCGAGCCGTCAAATTGGAACTTGCCACCACGGGCAGCGGCCCAGCGCCGGGACTTAGTGTGTGGCATTGCTTACAGGTCTTGCTCCACAGCAACCATTCAGCGTCCTCGGTGCGGAACTGTACCCACTCATTCGCATTGCGAGCTACTCTTGGCACTCGCACCCGCTCCGGAATCTGGCGATCCGGCGGATTGACCTCGTGCACCGCCCCGGGATGCGCCGCGATGTACTCTCCGAATCGTTTCTGGAGGAATACGTGCACCACCTCGGGCTTTTCGTGGGGCACCTGCTCATTGCCAAAACGTTTGTCGAATTGCAAGGTATGACACGCCGCGCAATTGTCAGAGAACGTGACGGGAGCCATGTAGCGCTGTCGTATCGAGAAGGGCACGGCTTCAGCCGTGCCACCACGATCCGCGAAAGACGCGGGCTTCAGCCCCTGAGGTATGCTGTCGCTCACCTGGGACGCATCAAAAGTCGCAGCGTACGGCCATCCATCGTTTCCCTTCGTCGTGCGATGGCAATCATCGCAACTCAGCTCGACACGCGCGTTGTCCGGTCCCATGAGATGCGGTTGCAAATGAACATAGTGATTGAACTTCACCTTCCCCGGATCCGCCTTGCCCGCGCGCAGCGCAGAAAACTCAGGATGGCCCTTGGCAAAAGCTGCAATGGAAGCCACATAGTGGGGCCGTCCATCACGCGTCTGGAGATCGGCGTGGCACTGCGAGCAACTGGAATCAGAAGTCGCAGCGAGCATTCGCGCACCCTTGTGTTCCAGGTGACACGAACTGCACGCCGGCGTGAAAGTCTGGTTGGCATGGTGCGCGGGTGCGTCATGACACGCCAGGCAGGCCTGATCGCTCACCTGCGCGCTGAAGCTGGCGGTGCGGGCGAGGTGGCAAAGACTGCACTGCTGGGTGAACACCGCGTGCGATGCGGCCAGCGGCCCGCTCGAGTACACTTTCTGTCCGCCCTGCGCCCGCTGCGTGACCAACCAGCCCAGGGCGATGACCGGCACCGCCACGGACAGCCAGAAGCGCCAGCGCCGAAAGGCGTGCGGCCGCGTGAAATATTGCAGGTCAATGCGCTTGGCGAGTTTTTTGGTGGTTCGTGACCGTCGCAGCATCGCCTTGTCTCAGAACTTCAGGGCCATCACCGCATGGACCGCTCCCAGAAGCAGCAGCGCATAGGACAGCGGAATGTGCACCAGCAGCCATCCATGCAGAACCTTGTGCAGCCGGCTCTGCTGGTCCAGTTGGCGCTTTTCCTCGCAGATGTTTTCCAGGTCGTCCACGCTGGAGTGCAGGTTCTGGGGCAGCAGCACGCGCAGTTGCTGGAACATGGTCCGCGCCTGCGAAGCATCGCTCAGGCTCATTCCGCCCGCGCCCGCCCGGCTCAAATACGGTTCTATTTCGCGGTTCAAGAAATGCCGAAGTTGTGTGCTGACCTGTTCATCCGCCTGCAGTCCCGACGCGACCGTGAGTCCGCCCATTTTTCCCGCGCTGGCGGATGTGGCCCGCTGCAATTCGCTGGCGTGCGAAACTTCGCCTTCCAGCGCGGAGCAGGCTTCTTCGACCAGTCGCACGGCTTCCTCCGCCAACTGGCTGCGCACCCGGTCAATCTGCTCGTAAATCGTTTCCATCGGAAGCTGCGCGGTGTGGATGCGTGGAATGAAGTGCTGCAGCGCGGCTCCCAGAATTCCGCTGGCGAAAACAAAAATGAAAAGCCACATCAGGACGCGGGTGAGCGGTCCACCGAAATGAAAGCCGCCGTGGAAAAGGATGAGCGGAAAGCTGAGAAATCCCAGCCACAGATGGCCGCGCATCCAGGACTGCGCTCTTCCAACTCGCCAGATGGGAAACTTCTTGCGCAGCCCCAGCAGTCCGGCAAACAGCATGAAGCTGAATCCAACGATGCCGTAAGTCAGTCCCAGTGCGCTGCCGCCCCGCGGGCCTTGCGCGGAACGCGCGCTGTAAAGCACATACACCGCGGTTGCCACCGCGAGCCCGATCAGCGCTTCCGACAAACCATTTGCGGTGAGTGTCGTCAATCCGCACGCGGCCTCAGCTCCTCGTCTTCGTTGCCATGCTTTGCGGTTGAATGATGTTGGCGAAGAACTCCGGCGGATTCACCCGGTGCGCGGCGTCGTGCGGACAGGCGTACACGCAGCTGGGCTCGGCATGATCGTGGCACAGATCGCAGGACGTCGCCTTGACCTTGACGCTCGCGATCTGCCGGCCGGGATGCGCCGGATCGTCCACCTCCACCGGGAAGGGATGCAGATTGATGTTCCCGTACGGGCAGTTGGTGGCGCACAGACCGCAGCCGATGCACCAGTCTTCGATAATGACTTCCAGCGTGTTGCGCCGCCGGATCGAGCCCACGGGGCAGCCCACCATGCACAGCGGATCGCGGCACTGGCGGCACGAGGTCGCCACCAGGTACTTGTCGAAACGAAGGCCTTCGCGCACCAGTCGGCTCACGCCGTCATGTGCGTCGGCGCAGGCGCGCACGCACTGGTCGCAACGCGTGCAGCGTTCCAGATCGAGCACCAGCAGGCTTTGCGCTTCCATCAGCCCCTGGGCGAGAAACTGGTCCACTGGAACATTCTCGGTCCGGATGGTGCGGCTTCGGTTCTCCGCCAGGCGTGCGTGCGCCGTGGCCTCCAGGCTGTGGCGCACGTCGGGAAACTTGTCGAGCATCAGTTGAAAATCTTCGGCCGAGATGCGCACCACCTCGACGTGGTCGAGCGCGGTGCAGGTCGCCGTACGCGGGCTGCCGGTGAGCAGCGCGATTTCGCCGAAGTAGCCGCCCCGCGCCAGATAGGCCAGCACCAATTCGCCGCCCAGCTTCTCTTCGGAAACTTTCACGAACCCGATGCGGATCAGATAGAAGCTGTCGGCGGCGTCGCCCTGGCGGCAGATTACCTGTCCCGGGCTGAAGCGCAGCAATTCCACCCGGTCGCGCAAGTGATCGACGAAATCCTTGGTCAGAGGAGCGAAAATGGGCACGCTGCGCAGGTGCGAATCCAGCGCGCGGACGCGATAGTTGCGCTCCAGTTGCGCCCGGAAAGTCTTGTTGCGCTGCAGGATGTCGAGCACGTTGCGCAGCATTTCCAGCATCACGCAATCGGTCTTCGCCCGCACCGTGGCCGAGCGCGGGTAGTAGCTCATGCAGGTCATCTCGCCGAACAGGTCGCCCGGCCCCAGTTCGGCGATGGGATTGTCGTAAGGCAGATCGACCGAGGCGTCAATCGGGATGAACGGCCGGTAGGATTCTTCGCTGCGGCTGTCCTCCTCGCGCGGTGACAGCATGCTTTTGAGCCGGCTGAAGAATCCGCTGCTGCTGCCCTGCGTCTTGACGTGCGCAATCGGGCTGGAAAGAAAAACTTCCGCTTTGCCTTCCAGAATATAGAAAGCTGTGGAACCGAATTCTCCTTCGCGGCAGATGATCTCCCCTGCGCGGAACCGTCGCTTGACCACGGCTTTCTGATTGAGTTCGAGAAATGTGCCGGAGACATTCTCGAAAATCGGCAGGTGCAAAAGCTCGGCGGGATCGAGAACGTCGCCTTCTCCCAGCTCGGTTCCGACAACCCGCTTGTTGGTGAGCGCCCCGGTGGGGCACGACACCATGCACTCGCCGCAGGAAACGCACGACGACCCGCCCATCGGCAGATTGTTATCGAAGGCGATCCCGGCCTGATATCCCTTGCCGCGGCGGGCCAGCACCCAGTTGTGCCGGATCTCGTCGCAGCCGCGAATGCAGCGGTCGCACAGGATGCACGACTCGTGGTCCACCGCAATGACCGCCGAGGAGTCATCCTTGCCCCGCGGCGTGGTGCGGCGCGGGAAGCGGGGTTCGGTGATCCCCGCAGCGGCGGCCAGATGTTCCAGTTCGCAATCGCCCGAGTGCAACTGCCGCGCGCAGGGCGCGGGATGGTCCGACATCAGCAACTCGATCAGCGTGTGTCGCGCGCCTTGCACCTGCTCGGTCGCCGTCTTCACCGTCATGCCGGCTTCCGCCTGGCCGAATGCAGGACGCGGCATACACGCGCTGTCCCACATCCACCACGCACACGCGGCACACGCCCACCGGATTTTCATTCTGCTGATGGCAAAGCGTGGGAATCGGTATGCCGTTGATGCGGGCAGCGTCGAAGATCGTGGTCCCGGCTGGGACCGAGACCGGCTTGCCATCGATGGTCAGCTGAATTTCGGGCGCAGGCCTGGAACTCATGCTGTCCCTCGTTTCGGGGCGCAAACGCCCGCGGGGCAGCGCCCGTTCTTGACGTGCTCTTCCACCACCTGGGGAAAGTGCTTCAGCACCGATTGGATGGGCGCGGGAACAATCTGCCCCAGGCCGCAGATCGAAGTCAGCTTCATCGCGAACGAGAGTTCGTCGAGCAGTTGCAAGTCGGAATTCGAAGCGCGGCCTTCAGTCCAGCCGGTGAGCATTTCGACCATCTTCTGCGAGCCCACGCGGCAGGGCACGCACTTCCCGCAGGATTCGTTGCGATAGAAGCGCACCGCATTCAGCGCCATATCGAGCATGCAGCGGCCTTCGCCACAAACCACAATCGCTCCCGAGCCCACCATCGAACCGGCCGCCGCCAGGGCATTCCAGTCGAGCGGAAGATCGGCCATGGACGCGGGCAGGTATCCGGAAGACGGCCCCGAGGGCGCAAAGCCCAGCAGCGCGCGGCCGTCGAGAACGCCGCCCGCGTAGTCCTGAATCAGTTCGGAATACTTCGTGCCCATCGGCACTTCAAAGATTCCGGGCCGGTTCACATCGCCGCTGATGCCGACAAACTTCATGCCGGCCGATCCGTTCTTTCCCTGCGCCTTGAACCAATCCACTCCGCGCACCAGAATCACGGTGGCGAAAGCGAACGTCTCCACGTTATTGATCGCGGTCGGCTGGTTCCACAAACCATTCGTTCCCGGGAAGGGAGGCTTGTTCCGAGGCTCAGCCCGCTTGCCTTCGATGGCTTCGAGCAGCGCGCTCTCCTCGCCGCAGATGTAGCCGCCCGGGCTGACGAAGATTTCCAGATCAAAGCTGAGATCGCTGCCCAGAATGCCTGCGCCCAGCAACCCTTCGCGGTAGCAGCGCTCAATTTCTTCCTGCAGAATTTCTTTTGGATTTTCGTACTCGTGCCGGATGTACAGAATTCCGCGCCGCGCGCCCGTGACCAGGCCGGCGGTGATCATGCCTTCGATCACCAGCCAGGGCGCGTTCTCCATGATGAAGCGGTCTTTGATGGTGCCGGGTTCGCTCTCGTCGGCGTTGCAGACAATGTATTTTTCTTTTCCGGCTGCGTTGCGCACAATCTCCCACTTGCTGCCCGTAGGAAAGCCGGCCCCGCCCATGCCACGCAGGCCGCTGGCTTTCAGGGTGGCCACAATGCCAGTCCAGTCGCGGGTTTCCACAAATTTCCGCACGACCGAATAATTCGACGAGCCGTTATAGGGATCGGAAATCACCGGCGTCCGGCGACGGTCCCGCGCCGGTTCCGGAAGGGCGCCGCCTGACAGCAGCGTCCTTTATCACGGCGGCAGTGCGCTCGCCCTGCACGTTGCAATAGATCCGGTCATTGATCGAAATCGCCGGGGCCTGATCGCAGCGCCCCAAACAAGACACGTCGCGGATGCTTACTGCCTCCGGGCTGGTGCCGCGAAAGGCCTGCTCCAGCGCGGCTTTCACTTCGACGCCGCCGCGCAGATGACAACTCATGTCGGCACACACCCGGACATCCACCTGGGGCGGAGGAGTGAGCTGAAAATGTGGATAGAAGCTGGCCACAGCGTGGATCTGGCTCAGCGGCACGTCGATCCTGGCGGCCAGCCGCCGCAGTTGGTCCGCGGGCAGGTAGCCGAATTCGTGTTGGATGCCCCTGAGTTCGTCGAACACGCCGCGAGTATCCCCTTAGCCTTGCATCATAACGTTGCGCCTTCCCCGGCCATCGTAACGGCAAAGGTTCACTTCGGGGATGCCCGCAGCGCGCACCGATGTGCGTGTCCGGCCGTTTTTCCCACGTACCACACTGTCAATTGATTTCGCGAGATGGAATGGGTATAAGCAATCCAAATCGCTATTTCCTGAATCATTGCTCGATTATCGCTCGAATAATGAAGCGCGGAATGCCCACTCTCGCCGCAGCCGGCCGCAGATATCTCCGGCGCGTCGCCGTCATTGGGATTGGTTTCGCGCTGGCCGCTGCCGCTGCCGGCCAGACTTCCCCGGTGGGAAAATACAACGGCCCTGGAGGCTGCGCTTCCAGCAGTTGCCACGGCAGCATTCAGCCCAGGCAGATCACGCACGTTTCGCAAAACGAGTACAGCATCTGGGCCGGACAGGACAAACATGCCCGCGCCTACCAGGTGCTTTCCAATGACGTCTCGCTGCGCATCGGCCGCATCCTGAATCTGAAGTCTCCACCTGAGCAGAACGAGAAATGCCTGGCCTGTCACGCGCTCTCGGTTGCAGCCGAGCAACGCGCCCAGACTTTTGATCTCAACGACGGCGTGAGTTGCGAGAGTTGCCATGGTCCGGCCGCAGGCTGGCTGGGTCCGCACACGGTCAAGGGTTGGGAGAATCAACCGTCCGAGCAAAAGGCGAAACTGGGCATGATCGATCTGCGCGATGTGGCTGTTCGCAGCCACACCTGCCTGCGCTGTCACGTGGGCACTGCGGAAAAATTTGTCGATCACCAGATGATCGCCGCCGGACATCCGGACCTGACCTTCGAATTGAATCTGTTCAGCGCAGTGATGCCGCGCCACTGGAAGGAACCCACGGAGACCCCGTGGTTCGGCGCGAAAGAATGGGCCGTCGGCCAGGGCATGCAGTTGCGCGATAGCCTGCAGCGTCTGGCTCGCCGGGCGCGCAGTTCGACTGGCCGGAGTACGCGGAACTCGATTGCATGGCCTGCCACCACAGCCTTACCGCTCCGAAAGACAGTTGGCGTCAGGAAGCAGGTTATGCCGGACGCACGCCGGGCGTCCCCGCATGGAACGCTGCGCGCTTCGTCGTCTTCCGCTACGCGGCGGCGGCGACCGACGCGGCCGCGGCGGCCAAGTTGGAATCAGAGGTCGCAACTCTCAGCAGCCTGATGGGACAACTCAGCGGCGACCGCGAACAAATCGCGGCCTCGGCCGAACGCGCTGCCGCCCTGGCGGACTCGCTCACGCGCGAACTGAATGCCCGCGCCTACGACCAGGAGTTCACCCTCCAGGTCATGCGCCGGATTGCTGCCGACTCGAGCCTTGCTCTACAGGGACAGCGCGCCGCCGAGCAAGCCGCCATGTCGCTGGATTCGCTATACAACGTTTGCAAGCAGAGCGGCGCGCCCGACAATGATGTGCAAAGCGCGATCGCAGGGCTTTTCGCGCAGGTGCAGAATCCGTCGGCCTATAACGCGCCCGCCTTCAGGACGCAACTCCAAAAAGTCAGCGCTACGCTCGGTCGCGGCGCCGGGCAGGCAGCCAAGTAGCGGTGCTCAATCCGACCATGGAAAACAACACCTCCGAGCATGAACGGTTGAGCGAGAAACATTCCGGCCCGATCGCGCCCTGGCGCAAGTGGGGACCTTACGTCAGCGAACGTTCCTGGGGCAGCGTGCGCGAGGATTACAGCCCCGACGGTTGTGCCTGGGAATTTCTCACCCACGACATGGCGCGCAGCAAGGCCTATCGCTGGGGCGAAGACGGCATTGCCGGCATCTGCGATCGCTATCAGCTTCTGGTCTTCGCTTTGGCCCTGTGGAATGGCCGTGATCCTCATCCTCAAAGAGCGCATGTTCGGGCTCTCAGGCAACGAAGGCAACCACGGCGAGGACGCGAAAGAATACTGGTTCTATCTCGACAACACGCCGACCCACAGCTACATGAAGATGTTGTACAAGTATCCGCAAGGCGAGTTTCCCTACCAGAAATTGCTGGAAGAAAACCGGCGCCGCTGGGGGCAGGTGGGCGCGCCGGAGTACGAATTGCTGGACACGGGAATCTTCGATGAAGACCGCTACTTCGATGTCTTCATCGAATATGCCAAAGCCGGGCCGGAAGACATTTGCGTTCGCATCGAGGCCAACAACCGCGGGCCGGAAGCCGCCGAGCTGCACCTGCTTCCGCACCTCTGGTTCCGCAACACCTGGGCCTGGACCGATCCACCGGGGCCGGAACCTTCCATTCGGCTGCAGGCCCGGAAATCAGATCGCGCTCGTGGCCGACGAGTCGAACGCTACCAGCCTGCACAATCTGCAATTTCCCTACTCGCTCGGACTTCATTACCTTTACGCACCGCCGGGCGGGGAAGCGCTGTTCACGGACAACGAGAACAACGCGGTCCGCCTCTATGGCTGCTCCGACAATCGCAAGCCGTACGTCAAGGATGCCTTCCACCGCCACATCATCCATCATGAAGACTGCGTGAACCCGCGGCTGACGGGCACCAAGTCGTGCATTCACTACCAGCAGAGAGTTCCGCCGGGCGGGTCGATGATCTTGCGGCTGCGCCTGACGGCGGAAAAACTGGCGGCCCCGCTCAACGACGTGGATGAAATCGTCCGCCGGCGCAAAGTTGAGGCAGACGAGTTTTACGCTTCGGTGCATCCACAGTCAGCTAGCGCGGAAGAGAAGGTAATCCAGCGCCAGGCCCTGGCCGGAATGCTGTGGAGCAAACAGATTTATCTCTGGGATGTAAACCGCTGGCTGGAAGGCGACAACCCGAAGTTTCCGCCGCCGGAATCGCGCAAGCAGATGCGCAACATTCACTGGCGCCACTTGAACTCGATGCGCATTCTCTCCATGCCCGACAAGTGGGAATTTCCCTGGTTCGCGGCCTGGGACCTGGCGTTCCAGTGCATCAGTTGGCCCTGGTCGATCCCGAGTTCGCCAAGGAAAATCTGTGGGTGCTGCTGTTCGAGCAGTTCCAGCATCCCAACGGACAGATTCCAGCGTATGAATGGGAGTTCTCCGATCTCAATCCTCCGGTGCACGCGTGGGCCTGCTGGCGCGTCTATCAGAGCGAGAAGCAGCGCACCGGCAAGGGCGACACCGTGTTCCTGGAAAGGTGCCTGCACAAGCTGCTGATGAACTTTGCCTGGTGGGTAAATCGGGTGGATAGCGAGGGCAACAACGTATTCGAGGGCGGATTTCTGGGCCTGGACAACATCGCCGTCGTCGATCGCGGAGAAAAATTTCCCAACGGCGCCATCCTCGAGCAATCCGACGCCACCGGCTGGATGGGCTTCTTCTGTCTCTACCTGATGCGCATTGCGCTGGAGTTGGCCAAGCAGAACCGCGTGTACGAAGGCGTGGCCACCAAATTCTTCGAGCACTTCATCTACATCGGCGCGGCCATGAAAAAGATGGGCGGCCGCAACTACCAGTTGTGGGACGAGCAGGAAGGTTTCTTTTACGATGTGCTGCGCTATCCCAACGGCGAGTTTCACAAATTCCGCCTGCGTTCGCTGGTCGGCCTGATTCCGCTTTACGCCATCGAAGTCCTCGAAAGCGAAGAACTCGAGGCTCACCCGGGCTTTTTGCGCGACGTGGAATGGTTCATCCAGAACCGTCCTGACCTCGTGGGCGACGCGTGTTACACGGTAGGCGACGGCAGGAAGCGTTACGTGCTTTCGATTGCCGATCCGAACCAGTTCAAGCGCCTGCTGCAGCGCATCTGGGACCCGGCGGAGTTTCTTTCACCTTACGGCATCCGCAGCCTGTCGAAGTATCACGAGCAGCATCCTTTCCAGTTCGGCGACCGCTCCATCGGTTACGAACCGGGAGAGGCGGCGGTCAAGCTGAAGGGAGGGAATTCGAACTGGCGCGGCCCGGTCTGGTTTCCGACTTCCTACTTGCTGATCCACTCCTTCCTGCGCTTCGGCGATGCGGTCGGCCCGCAGTTCTCGTTGCCGACTGCGGGGAGCAATATCCAGTCAGTGACGCCCCATCGACATCGCGCGTGATGCGGCCAACCGCATGATCTCGATTTTCAAACGCGGATGCTGACGGCAAGCGCCCCTGTTTCGGTTTCTACCACAAGTTTCAGGATGATCCGCACTGGAACGAGTGTCTGCTGTTC
Source organism: Terriglobia bacterium (assembly GCA_963801595.1). Lineage (GTDB taxonomy): Bacteria > Acidobacteriota > Terriglobia > Terriglobales > Acidobacteriaceae > JAIQFF01. The sequence goes on from CAWDFW010000021.1 coordinate 37,114, forward strand.
AACGAGTACTACCACGGCGATACCGGAATGGGTCTGGGAGCCAGCCATCAGACCGGATGGAGCGGGTTGGTGGCGAATCTGATCGACGAATGGCGGCGGTAACGCGATGGTCCTCCGCAAACGTCTCCTGCTCGCACTAGGTCTGTTGCTGATTCTGATCGCGATCAGCACCACGGGATATCGCGTGCTCGGCGGCCCCTCCGTCACCTTCCTTCAGGCCCTGTACATGGCGGTCATAACGCTGGCAGGTGTGGGCTACGGAGAAATTGTTGATACCAGCCACAATCCCGTGCTGCGCGTGTTCAACATCGGCATTGTGCTGTTTGGGGTCGCGATCACGGTTTATGTTTTTTCGATCGTGGCCGCCTTCATGGTGGAAATGGAGTTCAAGAAGCCTTTCTGGAGGCGCAGAATGCAGCATCACATAGACCAGCTGACCGGCCACCACATTGTCTGCGGCCTGGGAGACACCGGCCGCCATGCGGTGGCGGAACTGCAGAAGACCAACACTCCTCACGTGGTGGTGGACATTTCCGAGGAAAATATCCGGAAGCTGAAGGAGTTGCATCCCGGCACTCTGCAGGAAATGCTTTACGTTGTCGGCGACGCCACCGAAGAAGATATTCTGGAAAAAGCCGGACTGAGCCGCGCTGCCGGCCTCATCGCCGGCCTGCCTCTGGATAAAGACAACCTGGTCGTGACCGTAATCGTTCGCCAGCGCTTCCCCAAGATGCGCATCGTGGCGCGTTCCGCCGAGCGCAAGTTTGCCGAACGTATGTTGCGCGCCGGCGCCAATTCCACGGTTTCGCCCAGCCAGATCGGAGGTCTGCGCATGGCCAGCGAACTGATTCGCCCCGCACGTGGTCGGCTTCCTCGATACCATGCTCAAGGAGCAGGGCAGGACGGTGCGCGTGGAGGAGATTGAGGTCCATGCCGCTTCCCCCTGGAAGGGAAGCACTCTGCACGACTTGAACTTGAAGGGCCGTTACGACCTGCTTGTGCTCGGCGTGAAACGCCCGGTAGCGGAGGGCGGGTGTGACCTGCAGGTCAATCCGCCAGACCAGTCGGTGCTCGAGCAGCACCACATTATTATTGCGATGGGCGACGTAAGAGACATCCAGCACGCCCGCCAGGACGCGGGTGTGTAGGAT
>CAWDFW010000022.1:0-186619 GCA_963801595.1 Terriglobia bacterium
TCGACACGCCGGGGAGAGGCAGTAAGAATTCCGTCCAGCTGAGCGCGCACGAATCCGGGCTTCTGTTCCCGGAGAGTTGCCTCCACAGTTTCGCCGGGCAGGACAAACGGCACAAATACCGCTTTGCCAGGACCCCGATCGTCGGCGGGAAGCCGCGCCAGCCCGTCCCCGCCGTAAACCAGTTTCTCGATGTTGAGTCGCAAGCCTCGATTCTACAGGTAGGGTGACGGGCGCGAGAGCAAACGAAAAATTCTAGAAACCGGAAACCAGAAACTCGCCCTATCTTGCCTTCAGCATCTCCACCACGCGATCAAAGTCCTCGAGCGTGGAGTATTCGATCACGATCTTCCCTTTTCCCTTGCGGTCGCGGATTCGAACTCGCATTCCCAGCGCGCGCTCCATCTCGGTCTGCGCCGCGCGCACATTGGGATCGACCCAGCGCGCCCGGTGCGGGGTCTCCTCTTTCACCATGGGGACATTCGTCTGGTCCACCAGTTCTTCGAGTTGCGCCACCGACATATGCTTGCGCACTGCTTCATCGGCGACTTTCTCAACCAGGGTGGGGTCGATGAGTTGCAGTAGCACGCGGGCCTCGCTGAATCCCAGGCGTCCTTCCTGCAGGTGCTGCAGCACCGCGGCCGGGAGCTTGAGCAACCGCATGTAGTTCGACACAGACTCGCGCGAGACTCCAACCCGCTGCCCGATCTGCTCCTGGGTCAATCCGAAATCACGGCTCAGCTTGGAAAACGCCGCCGCCTGCTCGATGCAGTTCAGGTCTTGCCGCTGCAGGTTTTCGACGACCGTCATCTCCGCCGCCTGCTGGTCGGAAACCCGCCGCACGATCGCTGGAATGGTCGTCTTCCCCGCCAGCTTCGACGCGCGGCAGCGCCGCTCGCCCAGAATCAGCAGATAACGGCCGTCCGCACCAGGCCGCACCACCACCGGCTGCACCACGCCGTTGCTCCGGATCGAATTGGCCAGCTCCTCGAGCGCTTCAGGACCAAAGTGATTGCGCGTCTGGTAGGGATTTTCTTCGATGTGCTCCAGCAGAATCTGGACGACAGCATCCCGCGAGTCGGACATGCCGGGTGTATGTGGAGCAGGCGCCCCGCCCGCTTGAGTTGGCGCCACCGCGCCCGCAGGGTTCACCGCAGCAGGCGAAACCACCCGCGGCCCGCCCGGCAGCAACGAATCCAGTCCTCTTCCCAAAGCCCTGCGTTTGTCAGGAGCGACTTTCTCCGTCTCCGTAACCACCTTCTCTGCCGTTGTTGTCATGCGTCCTCGAATCTCGCGGTGCCTGCGTGGGGACAGCCGCCCCCGGCTGTCCGGCCGGGCAAAGCCCGGCTACAAGGGCCCGCGCGCAAAACCACATAGATAAACATCAATTTATAATATAGATGATCATCAATCTATTAGGCTGTCTTGTCCATCTCCTGCACCGGCACCGCAGCTTCCGCCGGCAAGTGGTGCGCGATAATCTCCTTGGCCAGGCGGATGTAGCTCTCCGCACCCTTGGATCGCGGATCGTACAGCAGCGCCGGACGGCCATGGCTGGGTGCCTCTGCCAGCCGTATATTCCGCGGAATCGTGGTCTCGCAGAGTTTCTCGCCAAAGAACCGCTTCAACTCCGCCATCACCTGCTGTGCCAGGTTGGTGCGCTCGTCGAGCATGGTCAGGACCACGCCCTCGATGGTGAGTTCAGGATTGAAGCTGCTGCGGATGCGTTCCACGGTATCCATCAGCTCGCTAATGCCCTCCAGCGCAAAATATTCCGCCTGCATCGGGATCAGCACCGCGTCGGCGGCCACCAGGGCATTGAGGGTGAGAAGATCGAGCGCGGGTGGGCAATCGAGCACGATGAACTGATAGCGCTCTCTAAAAGAGGACAAGGCGTCGCGCAGGCGAAACTCCCTGCGCTCGGCGTCCACCAGTTCGATATTGGCGCCGATCATGTTTTTGTGCGCCGGGACCAACCACAGTTGCTCGATCTCAGTCGGCTGTACCGCCTGTTCTGGCCCGGCCGCACCCATCAGCAAATGATAGGTAGAGATCCGCTCCGGGTCCCTGGCCAAGCCCAGCCCGCTGGTCGTATTCGACTGGGGGTCGCAATCCACGAGTAAGGTGTTGACTTCGGCGGCCGCGAAAGATGCGGCCAGATTGATGGCGGTCGTAGTCTTCCCGACGCCGCCCTTCTGGTTGGCTACCGCAATGATGCGTCCCATTTAGATTTTAGAGAATCCAGAGATGTTTGCAGAATAGGCTGAAGCAATGCGCGATTGCAATGACGTATTTTGGTGCAACGGTGGAATGACATCATCGCATTGAGCAATGAGGCGGTTGCAGGATTATCGACCCTCAACTTCCACAGGATGTTCCATGTGGAACATATTCGAAGTGAGAATCAGCGAGACACGATGTTCCACGTGGAACATCAGAGCTTCCGTTTCCAGCTCGCCAATCCATACCTGGGCAAGCATCGTGTGTGACAGGTCTCCGACCCGTCTATACCGAGCAGGACTCGGCAGCGGATTTTTTGCCAAGTACTCGTCGATTAGACTTATGGAGGTGTTTCGGTGTGAGGACCATTTGCCCAAAGCTGACTGTTCCACGTAGAACAAATCCGCTGGTAACGGAATCATTGCGGATGTAACTTATCGTGCAAACTGCTACCGTTGGCCCACTTCGCCACCATAAAGCCGGTGCGATGATGGCGATTCATCACTGCGGCGATAACATCTCCCACTTATTACTGTCATGGTACGCATGATTATCAATCATGGTTCTTCACATGCGGGGTTATCGCTGGAGGGCCTCATAGGCAACACAAATCCCACTAAGTGCCTTCCATCCCGAGGTAATATCCCATTTACAGGCCAATAGCCGTGGGCCCTTCCCACAATAGCCGTGCCAGTAACTATCCTGGTTCGTTCATTCCGATGATCAGGAATCGATTGGATGAGTGTGGAAGGCCGATAGGATTTTTCCACTGCAGCGCGGGTAAGAGCTCGCGAACTCGATCCGCCTGGGATCTTCCGACCATGACTGCCAGGCATCCGCCAGTGCGCACTAACCCGGCAGCATCCAGAAGGATCGATTCGAACTTCTCGACAGCCCGAAACATAACCACATCTCCCGGGGTTCCAAAGTAAGTCTTCGCACGCGCGGCAAACACATCAACATTCGCCAGGGCCAGGTTGCGGACCACCTCGCGCAAGAATGTGGCCTTTTTCTGGTTCGACTCAATCAGCGTGAGGTGAATGTGGGGCGCCCATATTTTGGCCGGCAGGCCAGGGAAGCCAGCTCCGGAACCAATGTCTATCACGTGCGCTGTCCCGCCCGCCTCAACTTCGGGCAGGGGAAACAATTGCCGGGCGGCGAAGATGGATTCGCCAAAATGGCGAGTGACAATCTCTTCCGGCTCCCGTATCGCGGTGAGATTGACGCGGTCGTTCCAGCGAAGAAGTAAATTGACGTACATCGATATAAGCCGCACTTGCGAGGGAGCGAGTGCCGCGGTGCGCCGGCGGTTGTCGCTCAGGAACGGTTCGAGCAACTCCGCGATGCGGGTGTCATTCATGTGATTGCAGATTGTAGATGGCGGGAGGGAATCTTAAAACTGGGCCTCGAGACTGGGGACCTGAAAACCGGGGACGGAAAAACCGGGAGCTGAAAACCGGATCGAAATACCAGTTTTCAGAGAATAGTTCCCGGTTCTCTGTTCAGCGGACCACTTTCTCGATGGCTGATCGGAGTTCCTCGTAAGGCATCACGTCGGGATGATAGAGCGCGACGCGGCCTGAGCGGTCGATCAAAACCATGGTGGGCACGGTACTGACACCGTAAACCTTGAAATTCTCTTTGCTGACCGGGACGGGAGAAGCCTGCAATCCGGGATAGAACTGCTCCCAGACCCGTTCAATATAGGGCAATTCTTCCTTTGGTTCAGCATCCTCGCCGCGGGCCTTGTATCCGTAGAGGGTAGTGGGCGCCAGGAGAATCAGACCGCGCGGGCCGAACTCGGAACGGATGCGGCCAATGATCGGACCCTCCGCCTTGCAGTCCGAGCACCAGTGCGCCCAGAAGAAAAGCAGCACCGGCGAACCCTTGAGTTCGGCCAGTGTTACCGGCTTCGGGCCCAGGTACGGCGCGATGGCCAGCGCTGGCGCAGGATGTCCCACCAGCGCCAGAAGATTGAGGTTCTTTTGCAATCGGTCATGGATTGAGGTGTTGCGGTAGGCCACCAGGCTGTGGCGAAGCAGAGCGACCGCCTGGGCAAGCTCGCCGCGGCTAGCCAGCACCTGGGCCTGGACTTCGATGGCGGCGCCGAGAGCAGTCGGCAGATGCGGCTCCGCATCGAGGTGGCGCCTGGTCAGCAATTGCCGCGACAGACTCTCCGTCTGGCGGGCATAGGTCTGGGCACGATCCAACTGGTTCGATTGAAGGCTGGCCCGGGCCATCCAGGAAAGGGCTTCCACGTAGTCCGGCGTCGCGCCCTGGCGTCCGCGATAGCTCTGCAGTTCGGTCTCGGCGGCGGAAAAGTTATTCCGCGCCAGCGCTTCTCGCACATCGTCGCTGATGCCAGCGAAGGAGGTAGTCGAGAGCACCAAAAGAGCGGCGAGAAGACGAAAAACCATTCCCCATGATAAATGATCAGGCCTGGTAATAGTGGCGTGCTCTATGCCCTCAGCGCCTGTTCCGCCGCCGACACTGAATCGACAAAGTTGAAGAACTGCTCCACCCGAGTGACTTTAAGCGCGCTGTGGACCCGATCATTCACTCCGATCAGGTAGAGACTGTGCCCGTCCTTCTGGTGGGTGACATAAGCGCCCACCAGCGCCCCAATCCCAGCGGAATCCACGTAGGGAACTTTGCTGAAATCCAGCAGTAGCGCTCGCGAGTTATCGGCGCGGACTCTGGATTGGAAATCAAACAGCGTGGTCATGGTCAAAGGCCCGGTCAGGCGCAGAATGCGCTGCCCTTCCTTCGGCCTAGAGACGTCTTCTATGACGAGAGGCTCCTGCGGCATCGCGAAATAATAGTCTGCGACGGTTTCGGAAGTTGTTAAAGGAATGTTAATTTTGAGGGACTCTGCCGGGTCGCAATATGGTAAAGCGAAGTGACCCGGCCGCGTTGGCCGTGCAACCCGTTGGGTTAACATGAGCACAGGAGACAATCATGCCCCTGAAGGTGGGAGACACAGCCCCGGATTTTGAATTGCCCGCGGTCGAAGGCGAACGCCATTTGAAGATAAAACTCAGTGACTTCCGCGGCAGGAAGAACGTCGTGGTGAGTTTCCATCCGCTGGACTGGACGCCGACATGCGCGGCGCAGGTCCCGGCATTCGACGCCGACCGCGACAAATTCGCCGGCCTCGACGCCCAGGTCGTGGACATCAGTGTGGACTCGATTCCCAGCAAGATTGCCTGGCAAAAAAAGGAAATCGGGACCATGCACACGCCCATGTGCGCGGATTTTTACCCGCACGGCAAGGTTTCCGAGCAGTTTGGGATTCTGCGCAAGGAGCAGCCCTTTCCCGGCATCACTGAGCGCGCCGTGTTTATCGTGGACAAGATGGGTAAGATTGCATTCGCCAGGATATATCCGCTGGACCAGGCGCCCAATAATGAGGAACTACTGGCGGCGTTGAAAAAGATCGGTGCGCAGGGCTGAAGGGGCTTTACCCCAAAGTTCGCAAAGAATTCGCAAAGTACGCAAAAAAAACTACGCACGGGGATTTCTTTGTGCACATTAGTGCCCTTCGTGGTTTATGCGCTGCCGCCAGGCTCGACTCAGAACTGTCCCGAGAACCAGCAGGGTAAAGACGGAAATCACGCCCAGTGATGCCACGCAGTAAATGCACCAGACGCCCAGAAGGTGGGCTTCGATGTGGGCCAGGTAAAGGGAGAACGCGAGTGCTCCCAACGCAAGCGGCAACAACCACGAATACCACCGTTTAAGCGCCAGTGCGCCCAGCAGCAAATAGCCGACAATCCCGATTGTCGCCACCGGCACGCCCCAGAGCACGGCGTAGGGACTGTGATTCACGATCCCGCAATCCCATTTCTCATTGATGCTGCAGGGCGAAGTGTCAGTTCGATAGTGCTCGCGCAAGGCGAGCGTCGAAACCGCAATTCCGATAACGGCCAGCACAGCCAGAACGAATCTCATCTGCTCCTGTTCTCCACAATTCCTCCCGCGCATTGGATGCGCTGGGCCGAAGAGACTGTGTCCCAACCCTTCTTTCGCCCCTTCGGGGCTTGCTCGCGGTCCGCTCCTTACCCACGGCTTGCGCCGTGGGCTTTATTCTTGCGCCGCTTCGCGGCTTCTTGTGGATCCGCTACTTCACTTTTTTTGCTCGCGTCCAAGGTTGCGACACAGCCTCTAAGGTCCGACGCCGGACGTCCGACGCCCGCTCTAAAAGCGGAACCTGTATTTCACCTGCACCGAGATCTCGAGCGGATTCACGTAGTGCGTTCCCCCGAAGGTGTTGCTGTTGTCCAGCAAGTAGCGGTGATTGGATAGATTGAGCCCGGTGAGGCGAACGTCCCATTTCTCGCCAAACGATTTCCCCAGCGACAGATCAAAGGTTTCATGTGAGGGCAAATGTTCCGGGCCTTCGCCATCGACAAAGCCGGAGCCGTAATTAGCGTTGAAGTCAGCCCAGGCGCGCCACGGCAGCGTGAGATTGACCCCGGTAGAAAGCGTGTGGCGCTGGTCGTGATCGAGGAAGAAGTAGCCTTCGTCCGGCGGTTCGAAATCGGTGAGGCCGCCGGTGACCCCGCCGGCGCCTTCCGCGTACTGATACGAATAGGCGGCGTGGAACTGGGCGCGTCCTGCGAGGCGCGGCGAGTTCATCGTCCCTTCCCACCCCCGGATGCGGGCGCGCTCGATGGTGAGGGGAAAGAAGATGTTGGAATTGCCCAGAATGTCATGGTCGAAAAAGTTCCTGGCGCCGGTGCGGAAGTTGGAGAGATCGAAGGTCCATCCCCTCACCGGGATGGTCAAACCAAATTCGTGCTGCTCATCGCGCTCGCCCCGAAGCGGCAGAAAACCAAATCCCTGCTGCGCCGCTTGCTCCAGCAGTGGACCGCTCACGGTGAGCAGCGGCGGCGGCTGGTAGTAGCGTCCGTAGAATCCGCGGAAGACCCAGTTGAGGCGGGGCACGCGGATGGCGGCGCCAATGCGAGGATCGACTGCGTTTTCGCTGACGGTTGAGCCGAAATGCGTCAGCCGTACTCCGCCGTTGATGGTCAGCCAGCTGGTGAGTTTGTACTGATCTTCCAGAAACAGCGCTTCCACGTCCCCCCACACTATTTCGCGTTGGCTCAGGGGCGGATTGCTGCCATCGCTGGTGACCACTCCAAAGAGCTGATTGTCGCGCGCTCCGAAGACCTGAAAACCGCCACGAAAATTGTGTTTGCCGTGATTGACGGCCAGAGAAACCACGCCCCCCACGTAGTTCGAGCCCCGGTTGTCCTCGGGAATCACCACGTCGGGATCGGGCTGGCCGACATAATCGCCAATGTAGTGGGCCTGGTTGAAGTGGTAGAAGGGCGAAACCGTCAGGACGGTCCACGGGCTGACGACATGCAGCCAGGAAAAATTGACCAGATCATCGCGCTCGTTTTCTACGTCACGAATACCGAGGGCCTGCTGGTCGGGATCGTTGGGGACCTGGTAGTGATCGCCGCGAGCGGACGCAACCAGGCGAAGCTGGTCCTTCGGGGTCTTGTTAAATGTCAGGGAAGTGAAGGCGCTGAGCCCGGCGCCGAGATCGTGCAGTATCTCGGTGCTTCCTGTTTCCAGTCCAAGATCGGTGCGGTTGCCGGAAACACTGGCGTAGTAAGCGAAGCGGTCGGTGTGGTCGCCGATGCTGAACTGATCTTCGGTGCGATTGAAACTGCCATAGCTGGCCACCAGTTCGGCCTGGCGATCGCGCTCGAAGCCGGAGCGGGTCACCACGTTAAAGACGCCGTAGGTGCGGTCGCCGTATTCCGCGGAGTAGCCGCCGCGCTGCACTTCGAGATAGTCGATGTCCTTGGGATCGAACTGCGGTCCGACATTGGAAGCAATATTCGTGTTGGGCACGGGCACGCCATCAATCAGCCAGGAGACCTGATGCCCGCCACGAATGTGGAGCTGGTCGTGGACCATGTAGGCGCTGGGCACGTAATTCGTGATCATGCTAAGGCTGTTGGTCTGGTCGGCGCCTGGAGTTTCCGCAATCTGCCGCCGGCTCACCAGGGTTGCGGTCGAAGAGGACTCGGGATTGACGCCATGGATGCGTCCTTAACTTCGACCGTTTCCTTGGCTTGTGCAACGGTCAGCGAAAAGTGGCTGCGGACGTCACGGCCAGAGCTGAGGACGAGTTTTTGCTCCTCCGCGGCGAAGCCGGCCAATTCGACGGTCACGGTGTACTCGCCGAGGGGCACGCTGTCGAAAGCGAAATTCGCCGGAGTCGTTGCTGCTGACGGACTTCGTCCAGGCGGAATTGGCCGCGTGCAGTGTGACCTGCGCTCCCTGCACCGGACGGTGCTGCGGGTCGTGGATCAGACCACTGACCGTGCCAAAGATGGTGGCAGAAGCGGTCAGGCTGCTCAGCAGCAGCCCGACCAAAACCAGAGCTCCTTGTTCTTGTAAGTCACGTTCCTCCCCAGTTTTCACGCTAGTGTTGGCCCGGAGCTGCGTCAGCGCCGATCCTGACTTCCGCTGCATGCAGCGTCGTTGTCGTTTTTGTGAGCATGAATCGCGACCCGGCTTCCCACTTGAACGTCCTTGATCGTGGCCGCGGCGTCGCCCTTCACGAACTTGGTTTCGCCATCGAACTCCACCGTCCTGGCTGCCCCGTCGCGGGTCTTCACCGACAGGGAGTGGTCGGTGATCGCGGTGACCGTTCCCAGAATGTGTTCCATGCCGCCGTGAGCGAAGGCCAGCGTGCCCAGGAGCAGAGTGCAAATCAGAATCCGAGTCACCATCAACGCCCGCTTTTTCACGTTTGTCTCCTTGAAGTTATTCATCGGGATTTCGGGGGCCGATCCCTGCCGGCCCACCATTCAGGAATTCCTGTTCTTCCTTCTCTTCTTTACGATCAGCATCGCTTTTCGGATTAAAACGCTCCATGTCGCGGAGTTCGTCCGCGGTCAGGCTGGGCAAGTGACGGATGAATACCACCAGCTTCCAGCTGTCCTGGTCGTTGTCGTTGCCGGGTTCGCCCCATGCCGGCATGCCGGTCCAGCGAACGCCGTTGTGAATGATGTAGTAGAGCTCGCCATCACTGAGTTGCTGGGTGGCCGGCAGCCGCATGTCCGGTGCCGGGGGATACAGATTCCGGCCGATCTCGGTATTGCCGCCGCCGTCATTGCCGTGGCAGGAAGCACAGTGATCGGCGAAGTGCCGGGCCGCCTCCTCAAGCACCTCGGGCGAGCTGGTGACCGGATTCCGGCGCTGCTTTGCCCCCGATGGCAATGACCATGAGCGCAACCGCCGCGCCAGCGCGGCTTCCGTCCTACTGGGAGTTTGGCGCGCCCCACAGCAATGCGGTATCAGGCCGGAAATCCAAAGGCCAGCACCCAGCAGCAGAACGATAATCAATGCAGCCCACAGCACACGAGACATGTGTATTCACCCGACATTACTTTTGTAGCGCCGCCGTCCCGGCGGCTGTCGCGGGGGTATCTCGCCCGCGCCGGAAGGGGAAACGAAGCCATTCCCTATAGGCAGCAAGGTTGTCCACAGGCAAGGTCAGGGGATGCCGACGCTGCTTCCGCCAAGAAAGCCGAAACAGACGGCAACCTGACAAGCCGACGTAAATCAACCAGGCGGCAATGTCAGAGCAGATTGGTCAACTGAGCGGGGGGCCGCGGACGGGCCGAAGAGACTGAACAAGATTGCTGCGCAATGCCGGATGCGTGTCTGGCGACAGGTAGGCCAGCAGAGGATGCGTGCCGGAATCAATTCCCGGTCCCAGTTCGGCCCAGTGAGCAGTGGCAAACGGGGGGCAGCAATTGTGATTTTGGCCGCCTACGGCCTGGATTTCGCTAACGCCGGAGCCATGATCGTGCGCCGTCTTCCGCATGCAGCAGGCATGAGGCGATGGAGCGGAGATCGCCAGGCCTACGGGGACAAAAATCCCCGAGAGCAGAAACACCAGCAGCAATCTGGCGGTCTGGCGATACATGGTTGAATCACAACTGCTGGCACAAGAATAGGGGACGCAAGGCCCGGGCGCAAGTATCTCCACCAGCAATCGCGTGGAGACAGCCGCCCTCGGCTGTCGGGTCGAGCGCAGCTCGACAGGCCCAGCAAAGCACCAGAAACAGCGGAGCCCTGCTCCGCCGGACAGCCGGGGGCGGCTGTCCCCACGTGGTCCTCTCCGGGGCCATCTACTTCATCAGCACCCAACGCCCGCCGCCGGTGAGCGCGATCACCAGGTTCATCACCACCAGCATCAGATCGTAGTGCCATCCCGAATTCTTCTCTCCCCAGAACCCGGTGCGCCAGACGAAAATCTTCTTCTGGATCGCGCCCAGCATGATCAGGATGAGTCCCAACGCCGCCAGTTGGATGAGGACCCCGAACATGACGCCCAGGCTTCCGGCCACTTCCGCTGCGCCCAGGAAAATCGTAAAGCCCTTGCTCATGCCGATGCTCTGGCCGCGCTTCTCAGGTTCTTTAAGATGACTCCAGCCGCTGGTTATGAACACCGCGCCGACCATCAGCCGGAGCAGTAGAAAGCCAAGGTCCGAAAATTGGGTCAGTTGCGGAAACATAGGTCAAACCAGCTCGCGGCTGATCTTACCCTCAAAGCAAATTGGCCGCCAACAGGAATCGCAAACTCGATTTTCGTTGTGCAACTGGAAATGAGACCACCCTTTAAGGCAGCATAACGACTATGACCACGATCGTCCTGCTCACCATCTCAAATATCTTCATGACCTTCGCCTGGTATGGCCACCTGAAGTTCCGGCAGGCGCCCTTGTTCAAAGTCATTCTGATCAGCTGGGGCATCGCCTTTTTTGAGTACTGCTTCCAGGTCCCCGCTAATCGCATCGGATCTTACGAATTCAGCGCAGTCCAGCTCAAGACCATTCAGGAAGTCATCACTCTGACGGTTTTCTCGGTGTTCTCCGTGCTGTATCTGGACGAGCAAATCAAGTGGAACTACATCGTGGGATTTGTCCTGATCGTTGCGGCAGTGTTCGTGATATTCAAGAAGTGGTGAACTGGGAGTTAGTGAGTCGAACCAGTCAAGGCTGAGATTCCTCGAGTAACTGCTTGAGATACTGCTGCCAGACTGCGGCGTGAGTATGTGTGCCGTGCCCGTGCGTCTGTTCGGAAGCAGGCAATAACACGAACTGACCCCGCTTCACTTTCCTGATTTCGCGTTCTGCAACCCTCATTTCAGGAGGATTGATGAAATCGTCCGCGGAATTGATGAACATCACCGGCGCTCTGATGGCATCGAGCCGGGGCGACGGATCATAGTTTCGTGAAGCGTTTACCGCATAGAGAAAATCGTTGGCGTCCAGTCCGGCTGTAATTCGCTTCATCGATGCTTCCAGGAACTTGTCGGCGGCATCGCGTGTCGGCAGGTCTTCCTGCAGGTGAAGGGGCGCGCTGCCCGCGATCAACAGAATATCCGCGGAGATTTGCAGGGCGGCGCGAGGCTCGCTGCTGTAATCGCCATTCTTCCAATCCGGGTCCTGGCGAATTCCATCGATGATCATTTTTCGCCACATGCGATTTCGTCCGGCAATCTGTACCGGCAGGCAGGCCAGCGGCATGAGCGCATCCATCTCGTCGGGATAGGTTTCGCCCCACATCCAGGAATGCATGCAGCCCATTGATGTGCCCATCACCAGGCGCAGATGATTCACGCCCAGACCTTTTTCGACCAGTTCGTGCTGCAAGGCAATCATGTCGGCATAGTCATATTGCGGAAAGTGTGCGTGCATGCCGTCACTGGGCTTGCTGGATTTCCCGTGACCAATATTGTCGGGCAGGATGATGAAATATCGCGTCGCGTCCAGCAACTGGCCCGGACCAAACAGCACACCGGCAAAGATGGGTTGCAGCAATCCTCGTCCGTTGCCTCCCGTACCGTGAAGGACGAGGATGGCATTCGTGGTGCGCCCGCTGGCGTCTTTCACCGGCTTGCCCAGGGTGGTGTAATGCAATCGCACCTCGGGCATGGTTTCCCCCGATTGAAAATGAAAATTGTGGACGACGAAATCACCTTCCTGCGGCGGCGGCCAGGCGGCGCTCTGTGCTCCAGTTTGTCCGCGGGAAACTGCCACGGCCAGGACCGCAACCAGCCCCACAAACCAAGTGCTCCTGTTCATCGATTGCTCCCAAGGGTTAGGATGTCGGGTTTAAGTTAACCTGACCGCAGGCGGGGAGTCCAAGAACATTTATGAAAAGACTGACCAAGCTGGGCCGCACGTTCTTTGCCACCGCGACGGCAGCGTTCGGCCTTCAGTATTTCATCCATGCGCTCGCCGCGTCGGCACCCGCGCTCGGCCCGCCGTGGGCCCCGGCGCCACATTTTTGGGGATACGTCACCGCGATTGTTCTGGTCGCGGCGGCGGCGGGTATTGCGACCGGAACCCTGGCGCGTTGCTCGGCAATATCGTTGGCAATTCTGCTTTTGGTTCGCGTGCTATTGGCTTATGTCCCCAGGCTTGCCGCAAATATTCACGATCCGGGCCCGTGGACCAGCGGCTCTGAACTTCTGTCGCTGTGCGGCGCGGCGCTGGTTCTGGGGGGAGTCATGAAGCTGGGACGAATCCTGTTTGCCGCACCTCTACTGGTGTTCGGGGTCCAACATTTCCTGTATGCCCGCTTCATTGCAACCTTGGTGCCGGCGTGGATTCCGGGCCGCCTGTTCTGGGCATATCTTATCGGTGTGGCATTTGTTGCCACGGCGCTCTCTATCGCCACTCAGACAGCGGCTCGTCTGTCGGCAACTTTGTTGGGCCTCATGTTCTTTCTGTGGGTGCTCATTCTCCATCTGCCCAGAGTGGCTGCGGCGCCCCACAACGGAAATGAGTGGACGAGTTTGTTTGTGGCGTTGGCCATGTCTGGTGGAGCGCTTCTGGTTGCCGGATCGGTGAAAGGTAGCTGGACTTTTTATAAGGCGAGAGCGCCCAAAGCGTAAGCTCTCATCTGACCCATCTAAGGCCAGACGCTGGGCGCGACCTCGTACTGACGAAGGATCGTGGCAGCAATTTCCTTCACGAACTTGGCGCACACCATGGCGGTCTGTCCACGAACGTCGCGGGTCGGGTTGTACTCGACAATGTCGGCGCCAACGACTGGAGCCTTCAATCCCTGAATGCAGCCCAACACCTCTCGAACCGACATTCCCCCCGGCTCATAATGCGAGATGCCTGGCGCGAAGGCGGGATCAAGCACGTCCAGGTCCAGGGAAATAAAGAGCGGGCCCTCGAACCTCACACTTGGAAAACGATCCAGGTTCCGCATAGTGACGACCTCCACGCGGAACTTGGTGGCTTGAGAGAGCTGGTGGCGGTTCATGGTGCGAATGCCGACCTGGACCAGGCGGCGGGTCAGTTGTTCCTCCATGATGCGCGCGAAAGGGCAGGCATGAGAGAGTCGATTGCCGTCGAGTTCATCGTAAAGGTCCGGGTGAGCGTCGAAGTGAAGGATCGTCAGGTCAGGATAGTGCGCGTGAAAGGCCCTGATGGTGGGATAGGTCACCGAGTGATCGCCGCTTAAACAAATCAGCGGATGACCCAGTTTCAAAGTTTGATCGACGGCGGATTCGATCGCGGGGAAGGCTGCAGCCGCGTCGTCCGGCAAGGCAACATCACCCGCGTCATGAAAGCAGCCTGGCCGGCCCAGATCAATGCCATCCTCGGTCCACAAATTGCTGGAACCGGAGTAAAGCTCATCGCGAATGGCCTGCGGAGCCTGCGCCGGACCACGCAGGTACGAAGAATTCGCGTCGAAGGGAATTCCGAGAAGCGAAATGGTCTTGGTGGAATGAGCAGTTGGATCGGCATCGCGCATGGAATTCCAGTTTAGCGCCTCAACCGTCATGCTGAGCTTGCGAAGCATCTGGCGTGTAGCGCATCTGCGGCTAGCCAGCGGTGGCGCGCTGCACGCCAGATCCCTTCGGCTTTGCTCAAGGCAGGCTCTTCGGGACTGAAGTCATTCAGGATGACGCCGGGCTAGAGCGTTGTTCGAACTGGCTACCGCCCAATTTGATCTGAGATACAATTCGTCAAAATGAACGAACCCAACATAGAAGCCATCATGCAAGTGGGCCTGGGATTCTGGGCCTCGAAGACCCTGTTGAGCGCGATCGAAATGGAAGTATTCACCGAACTCGCCCACGGCGCCGAGGACTTAAGCGCCTTGCAGGGTCGGCTGGGGCTGCATCCGAGGTCGGCGCGCGACTTTCTGGACGCTCTGGTCGCGCTCGGGTTCCTGCAGCGCGTCAACGGCAAGTATTCGAACACGCCATCGACCGACAAATTCCTGGATAAGCGGAAGCCCACCTATGTCGGTGGGATTCTGGAGATGGCGAATCGCCGGCTTTACCACTTCTGGGGAAATCTCACCGCCGCGCTCCGGACGGGGGAATTACAGAACGAGGCCAAGGGCGGCGGGCCGAATTTTTTTGGCGCGCTCTACGCCGATCCCGAAAACCTGAAAGGCTTTCTCAAGGCCATGACCGGGATCAGCACAGGCGCTAACCGCATCATCGCCAGCAAGTTTCCCTGGAAGAACTACAAGACAGCCGTGGATGTCGGCACCGCTCAGGGAGACTTGATCGTGCAGGTGGCCCTAGCCAATCCGCATATCTCGGGAATCGGTTTCGATCTCGCCGAAGTGGCCCCCACTTTTGAAGAGTACGTGGCCGCCAACGGTCTCAGTTCCCGCGTGACGTTTCGCGCCGGCAGTTTCTTCGATGCGGATTTGCCCAAAGCCGATGTCGTGATGATGGGACACATCCTGCACGACTGGAACCTCGAAGAAAAGAAGATGCTGGTAGGGAAGGCCTTTGCCACGATTCCCCGGGGAGGCGCGCTGATCGTTTATGACGGCATCATTGATGACGACCGCTCCAAGAACGCATTCGGCCTGCTCATGAGCCTGAATATGCTGATCGAGACCCCCGGCGGCTTCGACTACACCGGCGCCGATTGCATGGGCTGGATGAAAGAGGCCGGCTTCCGCGAAACCCGCGTTGAACACCTCCTGGGGCCCGACTCGATGGTGATCGGAATCAAATAAAGAAGTGTGCCCGTGTGGCGCGGGCGCCCTCGCCCGCGGCTTTTGACGTTGAGTTTGAACCTCGCGGGCGGGGGCGCCCGCGCCACACTTGCACTCCCTTGAGCGGCCAAATTCCGCTGTGGTAGCATCCTAGGTTTTGACAGGCTGCCGGGCTTCGGTCTATAAGTTGTCCTCTTCTATAAGTCCTATGAGCCCGCCTTTTTCTCAAGGAGCGAACCCGTGAAGGTTTACGAAGGCGCGAATCATCCGGAATGTAGCGGTGATCGGACACGGACACGCCGGCAAGACCTCGCTGGTTTCCGCCATGCTCTACGCAGCCGGCGCCAACGCAGCGCCAGGGGCGCGTGGACGACGGCACTTCCACCACCGATTACGACGAGGAAGAAATCGCCCGCAAGATGTCGATTTCCGCCGGCCTGGCCCACGTCGAGTGGGGCAAGACCAAGATCAATCTCGCTGGACACGCCCGGCTTCAACATGTTCGTCCACGAAGCCAAGACTGGTGCTGCCGGTGGTGGACGCGGCAATCGTCGTGGTGGACGGCGTGGCCGGCGTCGAGGTGGTCACCCAGCGGGTGTGGAACTACTGCGAGGAATATCAGACTGCCGCGCCTGATTGTGGCCAGCCGCATGGACCGCGACCGCGCTGACGCCGACCGCGTCCTGGAATCACTGACCAACGCCTTCGGGCGCGCCGTCATCCCCCTGCGAACTGCCCATCGGCAAAGAGAAAAATTTCCGCGGCGTGGTCGATCTGGTGCCGCATGAAGGCCTACACCTACGAACTGGGCGGCAACGGCAAGGGAAAAGAAGGTCGAGATTCCCGCCGAACATGAAGGACGAGGCCAAGGCCCGCACGAAAAGCTGGTGGAACTGGTGGCCGAAGGCAACGACGCGCTGCTGGAAGAATTTTTCGAGAAGGGAACGATTCCGGAAGAGGACCTGATCCCGGCGCTGCATGAACGCGATCCGCGAAGACAAGATCTTCCCGGTGATCTTCGGCTCCGGCCTGGGCAACATCGGCGTCGACCGGGTGATGGATTTCATCGTCGATTACACTCCCGCGCCTTCGGAGCACGAATGGGTGCAAGGCGACCCGGCATCGTCCAGCAATGGGGAGCCGCCAAGGCGGCATGAGACCGATACCGAGCCGGCTATCGCTATACGTGTTCAAGACAGTTTCCGATCCCTTCGCGGGACGCATTTCCTATTTCAAGGTCTTTTCCGGCGTCCTGAAAAACGATGCCACGCTGCTGAACTTCAGCCGCGGTACGCCAGGAAAAGTTCGCGCACATTTCGATCATGCAGGGCAAGACGGCAGTGCCAGTGACCAGGAGCTCCACGCAGGAGATATCGGCGCGGTTGCGAAACTGAAAGACACGCTCACCGGCGACACGCTGGGCGACAAGTCAGCACCCATTCAGTATCCGCGAGTGAAGCTGCCCGAACCTGCCATCACCTTCGCCATCGAACCCAAGAGCCGCGCCGATGAAGACAAGCTGGGCCCCGGCATCCACAAGCTGATGGAAGAAGACGCCATGCTGCGCTTCTTCCGCGATCCGCAGACCAAGGAATTTCTGATCGCCGGCACGGGCCAGCAGCACATCGAAGTGGTGGTCTCCAAGATGAAGAAGCGGTACCACACCGAAGTGGTGCTGAAAGCGCCCAAGGTCCCGTACCGCGAGACCATTCGCGGCAAGGCCGACGTGCAAGGCAAGCACAAGAAGCAGACCGGCGGACACGGCCAGTACGGCGACTGCAAAATCAAGATGGAACCGCTGCCGCGCGGCGGCGAGTTTGAGTTCGTCAACGATATTTTCGGCGGCGCCATCCCCAAGAACTACATTCCCGCCATCGAAAAGGGAATCAAAGACGCGGCGGCGCGCGGCTATCTGGCTGGATTTCCGGTAGTCGAATTTTCGGGTGATCTTGTACGACGGCTCCTATCACGATGTGGACTCGAACGACATGTCGTTCCAGATGGCCGGCCGCATCGCCTTCAAAAAAGCCATGGAAGTCGCGAAGCCGACGCTGCTCGAGCCCGTGATGGCCGTCGAGATCACCGTGCCCGACGATTTTGCCGGCAGCATCATGGGCGACTTGAACAGCCGCCGCGGACGCATCCAGGGCATGGACAACAAGGGTGGCAACACGGTCGTAAAAGCCGAAGTGCCCATGGCCGAAATGCTGACCTACGGGGTTGATCTGACATCAATGACCCAGGGCCGCGGCAGCTTCAACATGGAAATGCATCACTACGATGCCGTGCCCGGCATGTTGCAGGAAAAGATTGTCGAGAAAGCCAAAGTCGCGCGCGGGGATGTGAAGGAAGAGGAAGAGTAGGGACTGGTGTCGTGTGGGGCGGGCGCCCTCGCCCGCCGCTTTTGACTTAAGGCTTTGGAATACGCTGCGGGCACGATCAATTCAAGATTCAAGATCAAGATCAAAGGCGGCGGGCGAGGGCGCCCGCCCCACATGTTCAGGGGTTGGTTCTAGCGCCGCTTGAGCGACTCGAGCGCTTCGAGCGTACGCGGCCAATCCGATCGCAATAGCCGGGACAAGCTGCGATCGGCAAGAAGCTTCCCTCCGGTTTGGCAACGCGCACAGTAGTTGGTTTCGTTGTCCGCATAGCGAATGCGCTGGATCTTTTCGCCGCATCTTGGGCAAGGCTCTCCGTAACGCCCGTGGACCGCCATGTCCTTCCGAAACGCGGTCACTTTTTCGGGGAAGCCAGTCTCAGCCTCTGCGTGCAACCGGTCTATCCAGAGCCGGAGTGTGTCCCGGGTCGCGGTGAACAGCCGTTGCCATTCCGCCGGCTGCAACTTTTGCGTCAGCGTGACAGGCGAGAGTTGGGCTGCGTGCAAAATTTCATCCGAATACGCATTGCCGATGCCGCTCACGATGCGCGGATCAGTAAGAGCTCTCTTCAGGGTGCGATTTTCCGCTGTGAGAGCATCGCGAAATGAGCTGAGATCACCGGTAAAGACATCGATTCCTCCGGGATCCACGGCTTGCAAGGCCTCCTCTCCGGCCAGGACCGACAACGATGCGCGGTGCCTGGTGCCGGCTTCGGTAAGCACGAGAGAGCCAGTGGGAAAATCGAAGGCTGCCAGATTCTTGCGTCCTGCCAGCTTTGCCTGGGGAGGTCGCCAGTGCAGGCGACCGGCAATCATCAGATGCAGTACCAGCCAGAGATCGCCCTCCACTCCAATCGCGATTCGCTTCCCGATGCGCCGCAGTTGTTGCACCACGCGTCCCTCCACGTCCATAACTGGAGGTTGTACGGTGCGAAGCAGGAAAGGGCTGGCCAGTCGCACGCGCTCGATCCGCTGCCCGACGATTCGTCGTTCGAGCGCGGTCATGTACGCGGCGATGTCCGGCAGTTCCGGCATGCTGTGTGAGTATCACGAAGGCCCTAGTCTCAGGGTTTCCTTCGTGTTCCTTCGTGCCCTTTGTGGTTAATGGTTTCGATCGCTAGTCGACTAAGCAGACCTCGATGTCGGTAGCAGCAAAATCGGTCCCCTTCGCCAGTAACGGTTCGCCGGCGAATTTCGCCAGGGCATACGCGAAACAGTCTCCGAAGTTGAGCGCCGCCGGATGGCGTCCTTTGCCGTATTTGCGCCAGGCGGAACGCGCAATCTCAGCTTGTTCGCTGTCCACGGGAACGATCTGCAGATTGGCCCGGACAACGAAGAGATCGAATTCCCGGCCCGCAGATTCGCCACGTCGAGCTTCCAGCACAATACCTGTCTCGAGGACATTAGCAGCGGAGATCATTCGCATCTCAGCCTGCAAGATGGAATCGAGGAAGGGTTTGCGTTCGGGCTCGGCCAGAAAGATGGCCAGCAGAGCGGAAGTGTCGATCACCATCAGCGGGGCATCCCGTACTCGTCGTAGCCCAGGATTTCATCATCAGGCCGGGAGTCGAGCGCGGGAAGAGCGTCCACTCGCCGCAAAAGATCATCCACCTGGCCCGCCAAAACATGGCTGTGCCGCCTCACTTTCAGGCGTTCCCATCGCTCCTGCAGTGCCTTTTGGATAGCCTCGGTGAGCGACTCTCCGGTTTCGTGTGCCACCTGCCTGGCCAGGCGCTCGGTTTCATCGTTCTTGATGCTAAGTGCCATATATCTCGCATTATATACCATGCATGATATTAGTATATACCTATACCTAAAGAACTATAATATTCATATATAAGTACTTACATCTATAGCCTCTTCAAGTGGACTATTTAGCCGCGAAGGCTTCGCGCACTGGTTCCTGCGACAGATACCAGACGATCATGACCCGCAAGATTGTTCCCAGACCTTCCCAGGCCAGCTTGCCAATCCGGAAATCGAACATCGCACTGGAGACGCTGGGCAGCAGCATCACGACGCCGATCATCGCGACCAGCATGGCCAGCCAGCGCGCCCATCGGTGCAGGAGCCAGAGACCGAGCGCGATGACCCCGCCCAGACCGGCCATGAGGAGAAACATGTAAGGACCAGCACGTTCCAGCCCGCCCAGCAACTCCGCGCCTGCCGCCATCGACACCAGTCCTGGACGGACCAGCATGGTCAGCCCCACGACCAGCAAGTAGGCAGCGGCCAGAAAAAACGCTGCCGCCACCGCAGTGACTCCGGCGGGGCGCTCTGCCGTCATTTTTTCTTTTGCGCGGTTGGAGGCAGCAGCCCATTCAGCCGGAGATACATGGCGGCGGCGCCGTAGTGATCAGCCCAGCTGCCGGCAAGCGCCAGTGCTGCCCACGCCCGTGGCTGAGTTTTGTGGGCAAAATCCTGGATGGGATCGCCCAGCTTCGCGTCCTCGGCTTTGGCCAGCGCGGTGCCGCAAAAATCGAACGACGCTTTCACCGCGGCCACCAGTTTGTCCTTGCCGTCGGATTCCTTTGCTTCCTCCACCTTTGGGGCTGGCACGTCGCCAACCTTGGCGCAAAAGAAATAGTTGGCTTCGGCGATGTGCGCCGCGAGATGGCCGAACGACATCTGGTCGGGCGTTGGTTTAAAGCCAAATTTGTCGGCGGGCATTTCTTCAACGGCCGCCACGGTGTTCTTTTGCCTCCCGGCCAGAGATTCCCGCAAAACGTCGGTCACAGGATTCTTGGGTTGTTGAGCAAAAGCGGCGATAGACAGCAGCAAAACAGCTAACCACACTTTCATGGTTGCCTCCAAAAAACGGATCAAGGATATCCCAAACCAGGTAGCGCCGGCGTCTCGCCGGCCCGATAGGCGGGCAGAATGCCCGCCCGTCAACAGCCACGCTGATGAATACAGTCCAATCGGAAAATCCATAGCGATTCCGGGATACAGTTGATCTCCACCTTGGCCAATCGGCGGGCGGGACGCCCGCCGGACAGCCGGCGAGACGCCGGCGCTACACTGCGATTTCCGGAGTGGCTTCGAGCAGCGTGCGGGTGTACGGGTGCTGCGGCTGTTCCGTGATCTGCCGCGTATCGCCAACCTCAACCAGCCTTCCGCGATACATCACGGCAATTCGAGTGGCCAGATAGCGCACCACCGGCATGGAGTGCGAGATAAAGAGATATGTCAGGCCAAACTCGCGTTGCAACTGCGCCAGCAGGTTGACAATCTGTGCGCCCACGCTGACGTCGAGCGCCGAGACCGGCTCATCCGCAACGATGAACTTCGGACGCAGCGCCAGCGCCCGCGCGATTCCAATGCGCTGCCTCTGCCCTCCGCTGAATTCATGCGGAAAGCGGGGCAGGACCGACTGATCAAGGCCCACGGCACGGAGCAACTCAGAGACCCGGACCCGGCGCGCCGTCAGGCTGATGGCTTCATGAATCACCAGCGGCTCGGCGATGATGTCCTCGACATTCATTCTGGGGTCGAGCGACCCGAACGGATCCTGAAAGATGATCTGCATGTCGCGCCGCAGACGGCGCATCTCGCCACGACCGGCCGCCAGCAGGTCGCGGTCCTCAAAGCGCACGCTGCCCGAAGTCGGTTCGATCAGCCGCAGTACCAGGCGGCCCAGCGTGCTTTTACCCGATCCCGATTCGCCGACCAATCCAACAGTTTCGCCGGAGTGAATGTCGAGTGACACATCGTCCACGGCGCGAACTTCCCCAGCGGCGCGAGCCCCAAACATCGACTCGCCCAGAGGAAAAACTTTCGTCAGATTGCGAATTTCGACAAGAGGCATAAGCGTGTGTAGGCGCGAGCGTCCCGCTCGTGCTTTTCGAACGCTGCTGCACGAGCGGGACGCTCGCGCCTAGACGATCCAAATCACGCGTGCACGGGCGCCGGCTTGCTCGCAATCAATTGCCGCAACACAAACTGCAGAATCCCGCCATTGGCGTAGTATTGCGCCTCCTGCGGAGTGTCAATGCGCACCAGCGCATTGAACTCTTTCTGGCCTGCGCGGACCTTCACCTGCCGGCCGGCGGCAAACTTCCGCACCAGATCGCTGACGCCCGCAATCTCAAACACTTCATCGCCCGTAAGGTTCAGTGATTGTGCATTCTCTCCGGCCAGGAATTGCAGCGGCAGAATTCCCATCCCCACCAGGTTTGAGCGATGAATGCGCTCGTAACTCTCCGCGATAACAGCGCGGACACCGAGCAGGCGCGGACCCTTGGCGGCCCAGTCGCGCGAGGATCCGGAACCGTACTCTTTTCCCGCCAGGATCACCAGCGGCACGCCCTCGGCAATGTATTTTTCGGAAGCGTCGAAAATCGACATCTCCGCTCCATCGGGCAAGTGGCGGGTGAATCCGCCTTCGAGGCTGGGCACCATCTTGTTGCGCAACCGCACATTGGCGAAAGTGCCGCGCACCATGACTTCATGATTGCCGCGCCGCGATCCGTAAGAGTTGAAGTCTGCTGGTTTGACTCCATGTTCCACCAGGTACTTGCCGGCCGGGCTGTCTCGCTTGATGGAACCGGCGGGAGAGATGTGGTCGGTGGTCACGCTGTCGCCGAGCACGGCCAGCACGCGCGCGCGGTTGATATCTTGAACCGGCGCGGGTTGCAGCGACATACCGTCAAAATAGGGCGCGCGGCGAATGTAAGTGGAGTCTTTTTCCCAGGCGTAGGTTTCGCCTTTGGGTACCGGCAACCCGCGCCACTGGGCGTCGCCCTCATAGACCTCGCCGTAGCTCTTGGTAAACATGTCGGAAGAAATGGATTTCCGAATCGTCTCCTCCACTTCGCGTTGCGGCGGCCACAGGTCGGCCAGATATACGTCCTTGCCATCTCTTCCCTTGCCGATGGGATCTTTGCGCAAATCTAGATCGATGCGGCCGGCCAGGGCGAAAGCCACCACCAGCGGCGGCGACATCAGATAATTCGCCCGCACTTCGGAATTGATGCGCCCTTCAAAATTCCGATTGCCCGAGAGCACCGACGCCACTACAAGATCTCTCTCATCGATCGCCTCCGAAACCTCTTTGGGCAAGGGCCCGGAGTTCCCGATGCAGGTTGTGCATCCGTAGCCAACGATGTGGAATTTTATTTTCTCCAGATAAGGCAGCAGCCCGGCTTTCTCCAGATAGTCACGGACCACCTTCGAGCCCGGAGCCAGCGACGTCTTGACCCAGGGCGGAACGGTCAGTCCTTTCTCGACCGCTTTCTTGGCCACCAGCCCGGCCGCTACCATCACCGACGGATTCGAAGTGTTGGTGCAAGAAGTGATGGCCGCGATTACCACGCTGCCGTGGCGTAGCGACTGCTTCACGCCGGGCGAAACGTGTTCTTCAACCTTGTGGTTGTCGATGCCGATCGCCGTGGGGCTGCCGCCTTCCTGCTCCCACCGGTCCACCTGCTTGGGGACGCTGCCGGAAGGGGCGTTACCGGAAGCAACTGCTGCCGGCGCCGCCACATGAGCAGAAGACTTCGGCTTGAGCAGCGAAGGCAGCGCGGTCCGGAATGACTCTCCGGCTTGCGAAAGTGTCACCCGGTCCTGCGGACGCTTCGGACCCGCCAGGCTGGACTCGACCGTCCTCAAATCAAGCGTCAACAGCTCGGAATATTCCGCTTCCGGCGTTTTCTCGTCATGGAACATGCCCTGCTCGCGGCAGTAGGCCTCGACCAGCGCGATCTGTTCTTCGGAACGTCCGGTGAGCCGCAGGTAAGTGAGGCTTTCTTTATCCACCGGGAAGATGCCACAGGTGGCGCCGTACTCGGGCGACATATTGCCGATGGTGGCGCGGTCCGCCAGAGAAAGTTCCGGCAGGCCGGGGCCAAAATATTCGACAAACTTACCCACCACGCCATGCTTGCGCAGCATTTCAGTGATAGTGAGAACGAGATCGGTGGCGGTAGCGCCTTCGTGAAGCTCGCCCGTCAATTTCACGCCAACCACTTGCGGGATCAGCATGGAGACCGGCTGTCCCAGCATGGCGGCCTCGGCTTCGATCCCGCCCACTCCCCAGCCCAGCACGCCCAGGCCGTTAATCATGGTGGTGTGCGAGTCGGTGCCCACCAGTGTGTCGGGATACGCAGTGCGTTTGCCGTTTGCCTCCTGCACAAAGACGACGCGTGCCAGGTATTCCAGGTTCACCTGGTGCACGATGCCGGTATCGGGCGGAACGATGGCCAGATTGCGAAACGCGGTTTGTCCCCAGCGCAGGAAGGCATAGCGCTCTTTGTTGCGGATGAATTCGAGCTCGGCATTGAGCTGGAAGGATTGCGGCGTGCCGAATTCGTCCACCTGAACCGAGTGATCGATGACCAGCTCCGCCGGTTGCAGCGGATTGATCAGCGAAGGATCGCCCGAGAGACGCTTCATGGCATCGCGCATGGCGGCCAGATCGACCACGGCCGGCACTCCGGTAAAGTCCTGCAGCAGGACCCGGCTGGGAGTGAATGCAATTTCCTTGTCCGGCTTGGATTTGCTGTTCCAGGCGGCCAGCGCTTTGATGTCATCCGCGGTCACGTTGCGCCCGTCTTCGGTGCGCAGCAGATTTTCCAGAAGAATACGCAGAGAGTAGGGAAGATGCCTGGTAGAGATGCCCTTTTCGTCGAGGGCCTTAAGACGGTAAATCTCGTATTCCTTGCTGCCCACGCGCAGGGCCGACCGGCTGCCAAAGCTGTTCATAAGATGATTGCCTTCCTGCCTTCTAGTTTAATCCTTGCATCAGAAGATTGGCACGAACCACGTAGGGGCAGGTGTCCCACCTGCCCGGCCGGGCAAAGCCCGGCGAGGTTTCTGCTGGCACCGTTCAAAACTCAGGCGAGGTTTCTGCCGGCATCCCAAACCCAAGGCGAGCTTCGCTCGCCCGCCCAGATGAGGACATCTGGGCCTACGTGGTTCTCAGCCCCTGCCGCGCGCCGCTTCGACTGCCCGCAACACTGCCTGCGCCTTGTTCATGGACTCTTCGAATTCGCTCGCGGGATCGGAATCCGCGACAATTCCTGCACCTGCCTGCAGGAATGCTTTCTTCCCCTGCATCAGCATGGTGCGGATGGCGATGCATGAATCCAGGTTCCCGTCGAAATCCGCATACAGCACCGCGCCGCCATACACCCCGCGCCGCGTCGGTTCGAGTTCCTCGATGATCTGCATGGCGCGAACTTTGGGCGCACCGCTGAGCGTGCCCGCGGGGAAGCACGCCGCGAAGGCATCGAGCGCGTCCAGGTCGCGGCGCAGCTTGCCCTCGAGCGCCGACACGATGTGCATCACGTGGGAGTAGCGTTCCACGTACATCAGGTCCTTCACCTTCACTGACCCGTATTCGCTTACTCGCCCCAGATCGTTGCGGCCGAGATCGACCAGCATCACGTGTTCCGCGCGCTCTTTCTCGTCGTGAAGCATCTGCTCTGCCAGGCGCTGGTCCTCGGCTTCGTCGTGTCCCCGCGGATGAGTGCCTGCAATGGGGCGATATTCCAGCTTGCGGCCTGTGACCCGCACCAGCATTTCCGGCGAAGAGCCCAGAACATGCGTGTCGCCCATGCGCAGAAAATATAAATAAGGAGAAGGATTCACTCGGCGCAAGGCGCGGTACACGTCAAAGGGCTCGACTGAGGGCGTAAAATCCAGCCGCTGCGAAAGCACCACCTGAAAGATGTCTCCGGCGGCGATGTATTCCTTGGCGCGCTCGACCGAAGCAATGAACTTTTTCCTGCTAGTCCCGGCATGTACTTTCAATCTGCCCCTGGCCGGCTGCGGGGCCTTGCTCCAGTGTGCCGGCCGCAATCCCGCAGCCAGCTTCTTTTCCAGCGTTGCAATGTCCTTCGCAGCCCGGTCATAGGCCTGGCGCGGACTCTCGCGCGACACGTCGGCGGTGGCAATGATGTGGATCTGGTGGCGCAGGTGATCGAATGCCAGCAGGCGATCGAAGAACATCAATATGCAGTCGGGCAGGGAAAAATCATCTTCGGCGTGTTCGCCGATATTTTCCAGTTGCCGCACCGCGTCGTAGGCGAAGTAACCCACCGCACCGGCTGTGAATGGCGGCAACCCAGGCACCGTGGCGGGACGGTGCTGCCGAAGCAATTCCTTGATGACCTGGATCGCGTTTCCCTGGCGCTTCTCTTTCTTCTTGCCGCGCCGCAGTTCGATCTCGCCCCCGCGCGCCCGCACCTGCATGTAGGGACGCGCTCCCAGAAAGGTGTAACGCCCAATCTGCTCTCCGCGCTCTACCGACTCCAGCAGAAAAGCGTCAGGCTCATCGGCGGCAATCGCCAGGAAAGCGGAAACCGGCGTCAACAAATCCGCCGCGACCGACTTCACCACCGGCACCAGCGTGGCTTCTCCGGCGAGCCGGGAAAATTCCTTGTAATCGGGACGAAGCATGGTCTGAGTCATTCTGGGTTTAGTCATTATAGACAAGGCCCTCAGGCCACTCCGCGGGGACCTGTAAAATCAAATCAGGGTGTGGTGGAGGACGGGTGCGTGGGGACAGCCGCCCCGGCTGTCCCCACGCGCGCATCTGTCATTCCGAGATCTCCATCGCATCCGGACTTCTATGCCTGTAGCTTCACGTCGCCCTCCTGGACCGCCGCCCCGATTCCTCATCGGCAATCTTCCCTTATTCAATTCCGATCCGCTGGCCATCTATACCCGCTGGGCCCGTGAATTCGGCGATATCTTCTACTACCGCGCGGGTTGGATGGACGTGTACTTCCTGAACCATCCCAGCCTGATCGAACAGGTTCTGGTATCGCAGTCGCAGAATTTCACCAAGGACAAAGTCATCCAGAACAGTCGCTGGTTTCTGGGCGAAGGGCTGTTGACCAGCGAAGGTTCGGGATGGCTGCGGCAGAGGCGCTTGTCCCAGCCTGCTTTCCATCGCGAACGAATGGCGTCGTACGGGCACACAATGGCCGCCTACACCGATGACATGTTGGCCACATGGCAGGACGGCGAGGTTCGCGACATCCATCAGGAAATGATGCAACTCACCATGCGCATCGTGGCCAAGGTGCTCTTCAGCGTGGAGGTGAAAGAGGACACGCAAAGAGTCGCCGGCGCGCTCAACATCCTGATGCGCCACACCTCGGGCGGCCGCATGATTCTGCCACCCGCGCTGCGCCACATTCCCGTGCCGGCGATGATGCGGGTCAAGCGTGCGGTGCGCCAACTGGACGATATTGTGAACCGCATCATTCACCAGCGGCGGGCCAGCGGGGAGGACACCGGCGACCTGCTTTCCATGCTCATGGCGGCCCGCGACGAAGACGGCAGCGGCATGACCGACCGCCAGCTGCGTGACGAAATCCTCACCTTCCTGCTGGCCGGGCATGAGACCACCGCAGTATGTCTCTCCTGGACCTGGTATCTGCTGAGCCAGCATCCAGAGGTGGAACAGAAACTTCGGGGGGAGTTGAGCCTGGTCCT
Source organism: Terriglobia bacterium (assembly GCA_963801595.1). GTDB lineage: Bacteria > Acidobacteriota > Terriglobia > Terriglobales > Acidobacteriaceae > JAIQFF01. The sequence continues at coordinate 27,062 of CAWDFW010000022.1, forward strand.
GGGCGGCCGCACTCCGCAACTGGAGGATTTGCCCCGCCTTCCTTACACCGACAAAGTGGTGAAGGAATCCATGCGGCTTTATCCGCCGGCCTGGAGCCTGGCGCGAACCGTGGCAAGAGAGATAGAACTCGGCGGCTACCGTCTTCCCGTGGGGGCGAATGTGGTCATGAGCCAGTGGATACTGCACCGCGATCCCCGCTTCTTTGAGCAGCCCGAACAATTCAATCCCGACCGCTGGACCGCGGAGGCCACCCAACGCCTCCCGCGCTTTGCCTACTTCCCTTTTGGAGGCGGCCCGCGTCTATGCATCGGCGCCTCCTTCGCCATGATGGAAGCCAGCCTGCTCCTGGCGGCGATTGCGCAGCGCTTCCAGTTACGCCTGGCTCCCGGGCATCCCGTAGCTGCGCTGCCCAGCATCACACTGCGGCCTCGTTACGGAATGCGCATGACGATATCGAGATGACCTCAAAGATCAAAGAATGGAGGACGGGCGTCCCGCCCGTCGTGCACAGTCCGATACCAGACGGGCGGGACGCCCGTCCTCCATCCTGGCAAACCCAAACCAGAGTAACCAGCGAATGAATTGACGGATGGGCGCAACCGTTGGAAGATGGCGAGTCAGGTCAAATCTGCCACGGGGGCGTATGCGGATCAAGTTCTGGGGCGTCCGCGGATCGACGCCGACTCCCCAGCCCGACAACCTGCGCTACGGAGGCAACACCTCCTGCGTCGAAGTGCGCCTGGGCGACAATCTCTACGTCTTCGACTGCGGCACCGGACTTCGCCCGCTCGGCCAGCAACTCCAGCGCGACTCCGAAGGCCAGGCGATTCGTGCCCACATCTTCGTATCCCATTTTCACTGGGACCACATCCAGGGGATTCCCTTTTTCGGACCGCTCTACGAGAACCCGGAAAACTGCTTCTCTTTCCACTCCTCGAGCCGCACTCGCACTCTGAAGCGCGTGATGGAAGAGCAGATGGCCGCCCCCTACTTTCCCGTGGATATGAGCGAGATGAAAGCCCAGCGCGGTTTCTACAACCTGGAGCAGGGCCGGGTGCCGCTCGACGACGTGATGGTTGAAGCCATGTGGCTCAATCATCCCCAGGGATGCATGGGCTACCGGCTTGAGACCAAAGAAGGCGTGGTGGTCTATGCCACCGACAACGAGCCCGGCGACCCGGTCTTCGACAAGAACGTGCGCAAGCTCGCGGCCGGCGCCGATGTCCTCATCTACGACGCGCAGTATCTGCCTGAAGAATACGAAGCCCGCAAGCGCGGCTGGGGACACAGCCACTGGCGCGAAGCCATCAACGTGGTGATGGAAAGCGGCGCCAAAGAGCTGGTCCTGTTCCACCACGATCCCGACCACGACGATGCCTGCATCGATAAAGTTGTTGAGGAAGCCCGCAACCACTATCCGAAAGTGCGAGCGGCCGCCGAGGGGCTGGAAATAACAATCTAAGACCTGTCACCCTGAGCGGAGTAGCTGTCGAAGGGCCCCTATAGGCCGATCACCGCCGGAAGCAACCACAGACCGCGTGGGGACAGCCGCCCCGGCTGTCCGGCGGAGCAAGGCCCCGGTATTCTTCCTCCCCTGATGGCAGGCTAGTGTTGGCCTCTCTCAAAATTCCAATGGGAGAGGCATGGCTCCCCCACTCATTTCGCAAAGAACGCGAAATGAATGGGGCACCGTCAGCTTATATCTTTGATTCGCTGCAGGAAAGCGGCCATTTGCTGGACGGGACAACTGAGGGCAGGTGTGGTAACTTGCCTCGCCGCCCCGGCCCTGCATATACTTTGAACGTTTGCCCGCCTACTCCGGGTGTGTCACCCGGCGCCGGCCAGCATCTTACTGCCTGACCGCACCAACGGAGACCGCCATGGCTTTGAAAACCATTTCCCTCGAACAGGAAATCAATCCCTGGGAGGCGCAAGCCGCCCGTTTCGACTTTGCTGCCCATAAGTTGAACCTGGACGAGGGGTTAATGAAGGTCCTGCGGTATCCCACCCGGGAGATCATCCTGCACATTCCGGTCATGATGGATAACGGCCGGCTCGAGGTCTTCACTGGCTTTCGGGTACAGCACTCCATTGCCCGCGGCCCGGCCAAAGGCGGCTTGCGCTACTCTCCCGACGTCACTTTGGACGAAGTCCGCGCCCTGGCCAGCTGGATGACCTGGAAGTGCGCCGTGGTCAACATTCCGTTCGGGGGGGCCAAGGGCGGGGTGATTTGCGATCCTCACAAGATGTCCCAGGGCGAACTGGAACGCATGACCCGCCGCTACACTGCGGAGCTGGTCGAGTTCATCGGGCCGGAAAAAGATGTGCCGGCTCCGGACATGAACACCAACGAACAGACCATGGCCTGGATGATGGACACATACTCCATGCACATGCGCCAGACCGTGACTGCAGTCGTCACCGGCAAGCCCATCAACATCGGCGGATCGCGCGGACGCCGCGAGGCTACTGGCCGCGGCATCATGATCGTATGCGACGAAGCGGTCAAGAAGCTCCGGCTCAATCCCGAGTCCACGCGGGTCATCGTGCAGGGCTTCGGCAACGTGGGATCGAACGCTGCTCGCCTGATGACGGAAGCCGGCTACAAAGTGATCGGAATCGTGGAAGTGGACGGCGGCCTGGTCAACCGCGAGGGAATCGATACGGAGGCGCTGTGGGAATACCGCCAGCGCAACGGCACCATCCACGGATTTCCCGGCGCCCTCGCCGAGGACCCAGCTGAACTGCTGGTTTCCGAGTGCGAAATCCTCATCCCGGCAGCCACCGAGAACCAGATCACCAGCCGCAATGCTGACCGGATCAAGTGCAAGATTCTGGCGGAAGGCGCCAACGGCCCGACAACCGCGACCGCCGACGATATTCTGGCCGACAAACGCGTTTTCGTGATTCCCGACATTCTGTGCAACGCGGGTGGCGTCACCACCTCGTACTTCGAGTGGGTGCAGGACCGCCAGGGCTACTTCTGGAAGGAGTCCGTGGTCAACGAGCAGCTCGAGCACATCATGAAGGGCGCCTTCGAGGATGTGGTTCGCTTCTCCGAGACCCACGGCGTCAATAACCGCATCGCGGCCTATATGCTGGCCATCGATCGCGTCGCCTACACCATCCGCCAACGCGGAATCTACGCCTGAACCTCCGCGTAAGTGTGGGGCGGACGTCTTGGCGTTGGAAATTGGCGCAGTTGAAATAGTGGTGCGACACGAGAACAGGCAAAATAAGCCATCAAGAGTTGAAACGATGAGATTGCTGCTAGCATCATCGCTGGCGATCGCCATTGCCGCTCTTCTCTATCCTACTTTTCTCGGATCTTCGTTCTTTGACGCAGGCATGGATCCTGCTATCTACGTGAGCCTGTTTCTGGCAAGTTGCTGGCTGGTGCTCTTCGCGGTGGGACTGTTCAAGTTCAGGAGTCGAGGGCTTTGGTTACTGTTTGGTCTTCCTTTCGCCGCGTACTGGCCGCTCTCGCTGTTTGTGCTCGCCTCGCATTTGCACACCAGTTGAAAGCCTGTCGTAGCGAGGCCATCCGTGGGCCTGTCAAAGGCTGGTAACTCTCCTCCAACGAAGTTCTGCGATCAAATTCAACTTCAAAGGCGGCGGGCGAGGGCGCCCGCCCCACATGTTTTCATCTAAATCAGGGTGATCCCTGATTGACCCCCTGGCGGTCGAAGTGTCATTATGGTCGCCCTTTGCGGCCAGTCGGGAAGCACTCAGCGCCCCTGAGACAAGCTTCCGAAGTTCCTTGCGACCGGTCCGGAACGAGAGAGGAAATCATGAACAGACTGCACACCAGGCTGAGTATGTGGACCATCGCGCTCTGCATGTTTTTCGTGCTGAGCGGGATTTCCGCCATGGCAAGTCCCCAGGCGAGTTCCACCGACGACCAGGCCTCCACTACAACCAGCAAGAAGAAAAAGAAAAAGACGAAGAAGGACGCAAGCGCGTCCGCCGACCAGTCAACGGCCGCTGACACTTCGACAACCACCACTGCCAAGAAAAAATCGAAGAAGAGCAAGAAGTCAGATTCCACCAGCACCGACGCGGCCAGCTCTGACAGTTCAGCCGGCAGCAAAACGGCGGCGAAAAAGACCAGCAAGAAGAAGAGCAAGACGGCTGAAGCCGCTACAGAATCGGCCAGCACAACCGCTAGCGAACCCGCCACTACCAAGAAGACCCGCAAGAGTAAGAAGGCAGCAGCGGAAAACGGCGCAGCGGCTCCGGCTGCGGAGACGGCCAGCACGACGCCCACCGAGGCAACTGCCACCACAACCAAAAAGACACGCAAGAGCAAAAAGTCTGAGGTGGACTCAGGCACCGTGGCGGCAGCCCCTGCTGCCAGTCCAGCTCCGGCCAGTCACACCGCGTCTGCGCCCGCACCCGCGGCGGCCCCGGCCAGTTCCATGGCCGCTCCTCCTCAAGCTGCCCCCGCGAATTCAATGGCGCCCCCTGCGACCAAGGCAAGTCACAAGACCGCCACCACAACCGCCAGCGCTTCCGATTCGCAGATCTCGGCTGCCAAGGCGGGCGGCATGGTCTGGGTCAACACCGATAGCGGCGTTTACCACAAAGGCGGGCGCTGGTACGGCAAGACCAAGACAGGAAAGTTCATGAGCGAGTCGGAGGCCAAGGCCGCCGGCTACAAAGCATCGGAAAAGGACTAAGGAGAAATCATGAAGAGCAAGAGCCTGATTGCGCGAATTCTGTTTTCACTTTTCGCCGTAGCGCTTCTGGCCACAGTCGCCGTGGCGCAGACCAACGCCGCCAAAAGCGCCAAGCCAGCCAAGACCGATTCCGCCATGTCGGCCCCGGCGGCCGATCTGTTGGACATCAACTCCGCCACCAAGGAGCAATTGGACGCGCTGCCCGGCATCGGCGAGGCCTATTCGCAAAAGATCATTGACGGCCGTCCCTACGCCAAGAAGACGGACTTGACCCGCAAAAAGGTCATTCCCGCCGCCACCTACGCCAAGATCAAGGACAAGATTATCGCCAAGCAAAAGTAGCTTGTCAGCGGGAGGGCGGCTTTGCCGTCGCGAAAAAATGCCTGACGAGACGCGACAGCGAATCTCGGGCTGAAGCGCGACTTCCTCGCGCCATAGTGGCCCGGGTGAACTCGTGCCCCTCCCCTTCTTTCTTAAAGTTCGTATTCAGGCGTCTTAGAAGGAGGCATTTATGAATTTTCTCGAAGATATGGCGGGCAAGGAAGTCAGCGGCATGCTGGCCAACAGCTCGAATCCGCTTGCATCCTCAATCATGCAGATGATCAGTAACCAGCCCGGCGGACTTTCCGGACTGCTGCAGCAATTTCATGAAAAAGGTTTGGGCAGCCTGGTGAGTTCATGGGTCAGCACGGGCCAGAACCTGCCCATTTCCGCCGACCAGATTCAACATGTCCTGGGCAGCGATCAGGTAAAGGAACTCGCCGCCAGAGCCGGGATCGCGCCCGACGCCGCCAGTTCCCACCTGGCCCAGTTACTGCCCATGCTGATCGACAAACTTACGCCCAACGGCCAGGTCCCTCAGAGCTCATCGATGCTGGAAGAGGGAATGAGCATGTTGAAGAATCTCGGCCTGGGCAAGACCGGCACCGACTCGTAAACCGAAAACCGCGTGGGGACAGCCGCCCCCGGCTGTCCGGTCGAGCGAAGCTCGACAGATATTACGAGCCAAACCCAGCGGAGCTTTGCTCCGCCGGACAGCCGAGGGCGGCTGTCCCCACGTGATTCCCATTGCCCTTTTGCTTCATTGATTCCCTCTTCCGGGTGGAGGATAATGAGCTGTCGCCCGCCTTGTTTCTGGCCGCTGGCGGCCCGTGCCGCGGTGAACCTGCCCAACTCCATCACGCTGACCCGCATCTGCAGCATCCCGCTGCTGATCTGGCTGCTTTCCACCAACCATTTCCGGGCGTTTGATGGCGAGCAGGAGCTGTTGGCATCGGCCCTGTTTATCGCCGCCTCCATCACTGACGGCATTGACGGATACCTGGCCCGCCGCCGCGGCCAGATCACGACCATGGGCATACTGCTCGATCCCCTGGCCGACAAACTCCTCATCGCGGCTGCCTTTATCACCCTGGTCCAGTTCAATCCCAGCCTGGTGCCTGCCTGGATAGCAGTGCTGATCATTGCGCGAGAATTTCTGGTAAGCGGCCTGCGTTCGATTGCGGCTTCGGAGGGCTTCACCATCGAAGCCAGCGATCTGGGCAAATTCAAGATGCTGGTGCAGATTGTTTCGGTAGTCGCCGTGATCCTCGACCACCGCTGGAAAGAATGGCCGGTAGGCCCTTACATTTTCCCGGTTCACTGGATTGCGGTGGTCGCCATCTGGTTTATGGTCTTTCTATCGTTGGCGTCGGCGCTCGATTACTTTGTTGCGTTCTGGTCAAAGATCGATCGCCATGTGGTGAAGAGCCGCCGCCGCGCCTTCGTCCTCAGCCGACGGAGGAAACGCGATGTGCCCGTCACCTGATGATCCTTCCTCTCGCCTGACCTGCGTCTCCGGCGCCCCGCTGCTGGATGAATTTTCTTCCCAGGAGCGCGGCCTGCTGCTTCGACTTGCGCGCCAGGCAATTTCCGCAACCCTCGAGCAGTGGGAAATATCGCTGGTGCCGCCTTCTCCCCACCTGGCCGAGCCTCGCGGCGCCTTCACTACTCTTTACTACCGCGGTGACCTGAGGGGCTGTGTCGGCTACGTCTTTCCCGTCACATCCCTTTACCGCACAGTGGCAGAAAGCGCACGCGGCGCGGCCTTTGACGACTCGCGCTTTCCGCCCGTGACCCGGGACGAGGTCCCGGAACTGCGAGTCTCCCTCAGCGTGCTCTCGCCCCTGCGTCCGCTTCGTCCGGAAGAGGTGGAAATTGGACGCCACGGCCTGCTGATCAGCCGGGGCTACTGCCGCGGCCTGTTGCTGCCGCAGGTGCCGCTCGAGCATGGATGGGACCGCATCGCTTTCCTGGAGCAGACCTGCAGGAAAGCCGGTTTACCGCCAGAGGCGTGGCAAACCGGAGCGAAGCTGGAAGCCTTCACCGCCGAAGTCTTCGCCGACCCGGAGTGAATCGTGCGGTCGCGGGCGATCCGCCCGCGTCTGCTTCACTTGCAAAAAAAATCAGGGAGGCGAAGGCCTCCCTGAAACAGTTTCTCCCGAAGAAGAACTACTCCTGATCGAGTTCCACGTTGTCGCCGACGTGCACATCCTCCAGGGCAAACACAATCATGCCGGTCGCGGTTGTCGGAGTGGTGTTGATGACCACGATCTCGCCCACCGCGCGCCGCGGCATATCGGCCACGTGAATCGAAGGGCCCTTGGTCTTGGTGAACATGTGTCCTTCGATGGAGGGCGGATACTTCTGGGTGTCATCGGTGGTCGAGGCCTTGAACGAAAGCGAGTCCACTGGATCGCGCAAGTCAGCTTCGTAGCTGCGCACCGCGCGGAAGTAGTCGCCCACCTTGACTCCCTGGTTGGCTCCCACGTTCATGTAGATCTTCGAACCCGTTCCCAGCAGCAGGTCAAAATCCTTGGCCAGCACGATGCGTCCGCTGGCTTTGCTGTTGTTGGGCAGAAAGCGGTCAAAGCGCTCCGGCAGGTGGAATGCGACGGTGGGTTTTTCCACGTACGGCATCGCGATATCGCCAGGAACAATGGCTTCACAACTGAATTCAACCCGCGCCACCGCCATCTTGCCGCGTGTGTCCACAATGCGCACCCGGCCCAGTTCAGAATAGGGTTGGCCCATGGCCTTCAGCATCGACCGCTGGCCGGCAAATAGTTCGTACTGGTTTGGATCCACCAGTTCGCGCACGATCTCGTATTGCTGCCCCGTCTGGTAGCCCTGGCCTGCCAGGAAGATGGTGTCATTGGTGGCATACTTGGTGGTGTTGGGGCTTTCCAGGCCACCCGCCACGAACTTTGAGTTCGGCACCAGCTCTTTGTTGACGAAGCCGCCGCAATTGATATCGGCGTTGGTCGGAGTCTGAATCCGTTCAATGGGAAAGGTCCCCGTCGTAATCTCGGTGTTTTGCGGAGCCGCCTGGTCCGCTGGGGCGGAATCGGCTTGCTGCGCCGCTGCCGCCACCGTCAGGCACAGTAACAGCAACAGTCCTGTTTTCTTCATGTTACCTCCAAAATCGAGGCCGGGGCCCTCGCCGGCTTTCTCCCGCTAACTCGTGCAAATAAAAGGGCTTTCAAGTCGCACAGTAACAAGGGGATAGGGGTCGGTCAAGGTTACGCTGGTGTTATCGTGGGTACGTTAAAAAGTTTGCCTGCGACAATTTGCGATAATCCGTTGTTGCATCTGCAATTACGCGCCTGTAATATCCCCAGTCGTTCTCCGATCATGACTGCTGCCCCCAACAGCTACGTGGCCCGCTTCCTGCCCCTGCGCCTTCCCCGAGTGTGCGTGGCCATAACCGACACTGATCCCGCCGCCCTGGTGGACAAAGCCGAGGCGCTGGTTCGGGATAACACCTTTCTGGAGTTCAGGTTAGATTACCTGCCCCGACCCTCGCTTGCGCTGCCCAGGATCAAGCGTTTCATGGAATACCATCCTCACGTCACCGCTATCGCGACCTGCCGGCGCATCGCCAGCGGGGGGAAGTTCAAGGGATCCCTGGCCGCCCAGTTGGACATTTTGGGGAAGGCCGGCGCGTCGGGTTGTCAGTTGCTCGATATCGAACTGCAGAGCGCCGCCAAGTGCAAGCCGGAGCAGGTGAAGCGTTTGCGCACGCGGTCCGCCCTCATCCTTTCCTACCACGATTTCCGGGCCACCAAGAATCTGGAACAAACCCTGGAAAAGATGGTGAAGATCCCGGCCGATTTCTACAAGATCGTCGGCACGGCCACGACTCTCTATGACAACGTGACCATGATGAAATTCCTGGAGAAATTTGGCGACCGCCATTCTCTGGTCGGACTTTGCATGGGAGAGCAGGGCATCATCAGCCGCTTGCTCGGAGTACGCGCGGGCAGCGTGTTCACCTTCGCCGCGGTGAGTCCCGATGAGAAGACCGCGCCCGGCCAGACCACCGCCCAGGAGTTGCGCAACACCTATCGCATCGAGCAGATGGACGCGGCCACCAGAATTTATGGCGTGGCCGGCGATCCGGTCGCGCATTCGCTCTCGCCTGCCATCATGAATGCCGCTCTGCGCCGGGAGAATGTGAATGGAGTCTATCTCGCGCTGCATGCCAAGACCCTGAAAGACCTGCTGGCCTGTGTACGCGATATTCCAATTCACGGGCTCTCCATCACGATGCCGTACAAGGAAGCCATCCTCAAGCACCTCGACAACACCGATTCTCACACCACAAAAATCGGCGCCTGCAACACCGTGGTGCGGGCACAGGATGGAAAGCTTTACGGCTTCAACACCGATGCCGCGGGCGTGGTGCGGCCGCTCGAGCAACGGATTACGATCGAGAAAGCGAAGATCCTGGTGCTGGGCGCGGGCGGGGCAGCGCGCGCCGCGGTCTTCGGGCTTAAGGAGCGGGGCGCCGAAGTTTACATTCTGAATCGCACTGCCGCGCCAGCGCAAAAGCTGGCCCACCAGGCCAGAGCGAGAATCGCCAAACGCGCTGATCTGAAGAAGCTCATCTTCGATGTCATCATCAATGCCACTCCCGTCGGCATGGGGAACACGCGCGAGTCTCCGCTGAATGAAAACGAGATCAACGCACGCTACGTCTTCGACATGATTTACGACCCCGAAGAGACGCGCCTCATGAAGCTGGCCAAAGGACGGGGCGCGGAAGTGATTCCGGGAATCGAGATGTTCGTCCATCAGGCCGCCCGCCAATTCGAGATCTGGACGGGCAAACCCGCGCCCTGGGACGACATGCTCCGCGTAGTCACGCTGGCGCTCAACGAGCGCACCGCCGCCAGGCAAGCCCCACGACCCACGTAGGGGAAAACGAGTTCATGGAGGACGGGCGTCCCGCCCGTCGGGAATAGAGCTTACAGAAGAAGGCTTGTGCCAGACGGGCAGGACGCCCGTCCTCCATGAGCAAAAATGCGCCGGCCCATTCAGGCCGGCGCATTTCATTTCTAGCTAGTACGGTTTGAAGTCCTGCCAGTAGGTCAGGTTGACTACGTCCTGCAACATCGGGGTGCCTGGAGGCAGCTTGGCCGGGTCCAGGAACGCCGAGTCGAAGTAGTAGTAGCGCGGCGGCGGGCCGTAAACCAGGTTGCAGCACTTGTAAATACCGGTTGCATACTGCGAGTAATAGAGGCTGACCAGCGATCCCCGATAGTACAGTCCACCGGATCCGCCCCAGGACTCGATGTAGCGCAGGAAATTATGCACTCCGCCGTCGGTGCCGAAGTCCTGCGCTGTGCCTGCTGGTTGTGGGAAGTTGACGTTCTTTCCGCTTGCAATAGCCAGCCGATAATACGTAGGCGTGTTAGGCGCCCGTCCTCCCAGGTTCAGGGGGTTGAGCATACTGTTGGTATCGGACCAGTTATTCGACAGCAGACTCACGGCGTCGGAAATAACGGCGGCGGCCGAGTGGTTGATGTCCGCCACCACGGCTGGTGGAGGATTGCCCCAGAAAGGATCGGTATTGTCGGAATTGTAATTTCCCTGGATGTAAACCGGGTTCTCCGACGCGACCGTAAAGCCACCCAGACCGGTATCGGGACGGATGGGTACGTTCCCCAGGCTACCGTCCACGAGCTTCAACACGTGGCGCGCTCCGGTCACGATGTTCTGCCGGCCGAAAGTCGAGCAATTTATGGATCGATAAGGATTTCCGACGGTCGAATTTGCCCCGGTCAGCCGAAAACCGTCACCGACGTTGTTGGTGCCCCACACCGAGGGTGCAGGGTTAACAGCAATGTTCTGATCGACGTCCTCAGCTGCTTCCAGCACTCCATCGGGAGTTCCAGTCGGCGAGGCCGAGTTGATGACATCTTCAAACCCGTATTCTCCCGAGGTGATGTTGCCATTGTTGGGGTCGGGCCGCATGCCGCGGCGGTCGGAGAAGTACACCAGATAGCCGTTCTGGCTGCTGTACGAGACCAGTGGCCCGCTTCCTCCGGGGACGGTGCCCAGCAACCATTTCCGGAAGTTGCCTACGTCGAACTCCACAGCATTCATGATGCCGTTGACATAGCAAAATGGGTTGGCCATGCCCGCCGGTGCCGCGTCGCGCGGGAAACCCTCGCGTGGATCGTAAAGATTGATCGGGTACCAGCTGTATTGGGTGGGGCCCGCCGCCTCGAAAATATTTCTCGGATTATCGGCGTTGGTTAAAGTGCCGCTCGCGTTCCGGTCAGCCTGTTGCTGGAATATCAGGATGGCGTTCGGGTGCACTGGATTCGACCCCGCTCCCCCTCCTACCGGCTTGGTGGGAGAAACGAGTCCGCGGGCGAATCCCAGCTGCAACCACTCCGTGGTGATCCCAACCCATGCGCCGGCGGCGTTCTGATACTCCACCCGCAACCAGCCATCAATCAAGTTCCAGGGATTAGGATTGACGCCGCAGGGCGACAAATTCGGCGCTCCTAACCAGGCAGGGTCCCCCTGTGCGGAAGATGCCATGGCAAACCTGGTGGTTCCCAGTGCCACCCCTCCAACTCCCTTTACCGCCACCGCCAGACCAGTCGGAGATGCCGTACAGCCGCCGGCGGTCAGATCGACGTCTCCCGCCAGAAGGCCGGGCCGGTCGGGATGTAAATCGGCCTGATTGCTGGCCAGCAAAATGCGGAGATTGGCCTTGTTGTACTCGCGCGACGATCCCGTCGCTGATGTCACCGCTTCACCAAGCGGAGCTTTACGAATAATCGCAATCTGCTGGGCCGAGCCATTGGCGCCCTGCACGAAGGGAAGGGTCAGAGGCTGCACCGACAGCGAGTTAGCGTTGCCGATCCATCCCCCAAATGTGTTCGTCGAAGTGTTCTTCCAGGTTGGGAGCCAGGTCGGCGTGCCCGCGGCGGGGATACCAGCACTCCAACTGGCCAGGGGCACGGTGAATTTTTGGCAGTTCGGGCTGGCGATTGCAGTGGCGATGTTCCCATCGCAGCCGTGGTTCTGCTTGAGCACATAAACATCCCCGGTATAGTTGGCATTGGTCAGGAAGTTATTGGCCAGCCGGTCGCGGAGAATTTCTCCCACCGCCGTAACTTTGTCGTCCAACACGAGGTTGTTGCCGTTGCCCTCGGCCAAAAACAGGTTGCCGTTGGTGTGTACCCGCCCCGCAAAGTTGAAATTGGGGCCGGCGAAGTAGCTCAAGTCGCTGTCGGAAAACACACCGAACTGGAACACCGGAATGAGCGCCACTTCCACGCCCCGCGTCATGTTCACCGATGCGCCGCCGGGCCGGGTGGCGCTGACTTTCAAGGTCAAGGGAATGATTTCCGCCGTGAGTCCCGCGTTGGTTCCTGAGCTGATCACGCTGGTGCTGGCTTTTGGGTTTCCGTTGGCGTCCGGAATCCAGGTCACGCTCTCCTGGTAATTCATAGAGCCGATCATCGCGCTGGTCGGCGGATTGTTGCCCAGGGCCGTGAGCTGCGCTGGGGTCGGAGCCTGCGATTGCTGGTAAAGCGCGGCCAGGTTCGCCGTGAGCAGTTCCATGCCAGATTCGGCGCCGTAGTAGGCGCGGTTGGTTTCCAGATCGTTGTTTCCAACCTGGCCGGCGCCCTGGACCATAAACAGAAGACTGATCGCGATGGCGGACAACAGCGCCAGCACCAACAAACTCGCAATCAGTGTAAATCCCCGTGATCGGCCCTTAATGCTACGCATAGTAATGATCTCCTGAAACTCCAGCTCTCTCCTCAATAACGATTTCTAGTTGTAACGGTCCTTGAACGACAGGCTGCGGGTGCTTACGGAAGTGGTCAGAACCGTACTTCTGGACTTGTTGCCGTAAGAGTTGATGGTCTGCCCCATCACCTGAATGTTCACTTTATTAATCTGGCTGGGGGAGAAAGGTGCTCCCAGGGGGTTGGCGATACCGGAGCAGCCCGGGCCATTGGTTCCGTTACACAAGTCATACGTGACTTTGAGATTGATAATGTTATCGGCTACCGGCGCCGGCGCCTGTCCGTTGACCTGGCGCATCAGCCGCGGGGGCTGACTGGTCGCTGCGGCCGGGACTTCGATGAAATAAGTTACCGCCCAAAGGCGGGTACCGATGGTGGCTCCGCCGCCGATGATGGACTTGATGTTCCCGGTGGCCGCACCCGTCTGGTTGATCTTCAGCGGGTCCCCATTGGCGAAACTGATATCAGTGCTGGTACCTGCTCCGGGCGCGATTCCCGTGACTTCGCCAACCGCGCTGCCCAGATTGTTGGTGAACAGAATCAAGTCCCCAACCTGAATTCCGGTGGGCGACTGAATGGCCGGAAAGCCCGCGGGCAGAGGCGCCGGAGGCGTAAACGTGACCTTATCGCCCAGCGGGTTGGCGGCCGGGATCGCGGTGGAGTACTGGTTCAGCGGAAAAGCGTAGTCAGCGTAAATGACCGTGATGGCGTCCGACGGGGTTCCGGTGGCCGCGATGTTGGCCGGCCCGCCGAGCTCGATGCCATTGCCCGCTCCCGGGATAATCCCGAACATAAACTTGTTGGGATAGCCATTGTTGGCCAGCCATGCCTTGGTAGGATCCACGGCAAAGAACGAGGCCACCGATCCGGCACCCGCGGGCAGCGACAAACCGCCGGCGGGCAGGCCAGAACCGGCCATGCTCACATCCTTGGCGATAAGGTTCAGGGTGGCGCGAACGTTCTGCTGCATTTCTGAAGACTGGTTTACCAGCCGGGTCGCGTCCATTCCGTTCTTGAACAGCTGCGTCGTGGCGGCCAGCACGATCAGGCCCAGGGCCATGGCGATCAGCAATTCGACCAGACTGAAGCCGCGGATTGTTTGTCGGGTGGATCTCATCTTTCTCCTCAGCGGAACGAAGCGATCAAAGCCTGCACCTGATAGGTCTTGAACCAGCCCTGCGGCACCGGATAACGGACACTGACCGTAATCTGCCGCACGTTGGGGTTCCCCGGCACGTCTGCAATCTGCACCTGCCGGGTGAAATTGCCCAGGTCAATCAACACGTCAGCGGAGGTGTTAGTGATCACGCCGCTGGCTCCCGGCAATCGGATAGGGACGGCGGCAACGTCGTCGGCGGTGTTATCCAGACCGTCCGGCCCCGGATCCATCATGGGCGTGAACCCCACCTTGAATATTCCGTTGCCCGCGCCCACGTTCTGGATCTGGTTAAACGTGAGCTGACCGGTTTGGCGCGCCGTGTAAATGCTCTCCACCGCTTCCGCCGCTTTCTGGCGGGCGATGCTGTCGTTCTGCACTGCCGTAGTGTTGCTGAGAGCCATGGCAAAGGTCGCCAATACCGCCAGCAGTCCAACCATCAGCACCACGATGGCGATGAGAGTTTCGAGCAGGGCAAAACCCTGTTGCGGGCATTTCTTTGATGGCATGTAGTTACTCTGGCTCATTGTTGAAACCATTTGGGCCCTCCCGGACTGGTCAGAAGGCGCCACCCTCGGATTCTTCCGGTTGCTCCGTAAAGAGTGACCGCGCGCGCGCTGTACAGATCTCCGGGGCGCGATACGTACACAATCCCACTGTTCCAGTTTCCGTTGACGTCATGCGCCGAACCGTCGGGCATGAACATCACCTGGTTCTTGATCCCGCCCCCGGCCACACCCTGGTCGAAATCGATGGCCACGCCGCCATTGCCAAAACCGTCAGGCACGGTTGCCGCGGTATTCGGCAACCCGGCCATGACCTGCATTTGCATGTCGGTGGGCAATGTGGTGTTTGAGATCTGTGCCGCTGAGGAGAGGGCGGTTCCCGCATCCCAGCGAAAGAGCTGGATGCTCTGCGCGGTTGGTGCGCCCAGCGGGGTGAGAGCGCCCGCCGGCGCGGCTACCCCGAAGCATACGATGTATTGCTTGCGCTCCGCGATGGCGCGCTGTCGGGCCACCCGAAGGGGCATCAGCACGTCCTGATACGCCTGGTTCACCCGCGCGTCTCTCAGGGCCGGCTGCACCGCCATGAAAGAGATCCCGCTCACGATCAGAATCAGGCTGATCACGATCATCATTTCAAGCAGGCTGAAGCCACGGGCTCCGCGTTGCCTGATTGGAGCGCTGTGCGAAAACTTCGTTTTGTGATCGACGTTCATTCCCGGTCCAGCCTCCATTGCCGCCGCACTCAGCGACACCCTTCACCACAGATCTTTTGGGAGAGAATGGCGGGAAGCGGGGGCTCCCGTGCAAGCATCATCGTAGGGTGAGTGCAGGCCAGCGTCAAAGCACCAGAGTCATACGACGCCAGGGATGTTTTTGTACTTTGGTAAGTAACCAAACTCCGGTTACCGATACGCTGCGCCGGCCCGCTTGGAGCAATTTCCTGAACCGGGAGTGCTGAAGAAGTTCCCTGGGCGCCGCCGATTGCCGTGGTCCTGGAGCCTAAGACCGACCGCCGGCAGATTGGGCGTAGCGGCTCAAGCCGCCGTGCGGGGCTCGGCGCCCAAAATTGTCCGCCACGCGGTCGGCTGCATGTTCCGCCACATGGTGCGGCAAATCAGGCCGAATTTGAGCAGGGCGATCGGGCATGGGCAGAGGCAATTTCGCGGAATCGTCGATCCCCACTCCCGCGGCGTCCATCACGTCACGAACATCCATGCAATAGATGATGCAGAGACTCATGATCTTGGCGATGTGCCGCGGCAACTTGCTCATGGCCTCATAGTCGGAGAGCAAACCCAGGGCGATGCCGTATTCTTGGTCCCCGAGAATCTGCGCGAGGGCGCGAGTGAGGCCATGTGCCACGCGGAAGGTCAGGCCGGTGCGTGCGCGAGAGACTCGGAGCAATTCCGAATACCTCATTTTTTCTTCACCGCACGGCAGCATCGGCGAGGCAAACTCCGTCCGCCCGGCGCTGCAGGGCAACGTCATGGGACGAAGGCCGGTATCCACCAGGCCCAGGACCCGCGCCTCTGTGGGCAGACGCAGCGGCCAGTTTCCCCAAGGCGGACGGCAGGGCAGCGGCACGATTTGCTGATCGTCAATCCATCGCACCCGGGTGCAGGTGAGTCCCCCGGGTTGCTCAACCAGCCAGAAGCGAGCGCCCATGGAGGCGTGGCCGGCGTCCTTCATCCGCTGGGTATGGCGATCGACCCGCACCACACTGCCAGGCACCAGTTCCGGGGAAACCAGCGCGTCCGCGGTGCCAACCTTGGCGAACAGGTAACGGCCGCTGCCGCTCCATCTCTCCGCCTGAGTGCGGGTGGCGCTCCAGTATCCGTCGTAATAAGAGGAAGGCGGCCGCGAAGCCTGGAACCATTCTTCGTCGGGTGTGATCAGAACGGTGCGCTCGGTGTGCAGGCGCATTTGCAGGCGGGGGACTTGCCGCAGATCAAAGCCGAACATGCGCAACCAGTCAGCAAAGCGATATCCGGTGTTATCGCTCAAGGCCGCGATCTGGCAAACATGCGGCGTGACCCCGCTTCTGACCTTGTAAAGGAAAGTTACTGGAATGAAATAGGGTGACTTGCTTCCGTGGCGCCTGCGAGTGGCGGCCGAGAGCTGGGTCACGGTGTATCCGCAGCGGGCCAGAATATTTCTGATGCTCTCGGCCCGGGCGTCCCAGTCACAACGGTGTGTGGGATCTGCGCCGGCTTCGATCCAGCCGAGAGAAGGTCCTGCGCGAGGTATTCTGAAAAGACCACGAACCGCTGCCGTCGCGTTCATCCATCGATACTAGACCGACTCCTTCTTAGTGAGCGGCGACCGCGTGCTGCCTCTTTTGGTGCATGGCTGCGCCCGCTCCAATGATTTGCGTGCCGCTTGTTCACGCTACTGGCCCGCGGAGTCCCCTGTTCGCCATCCAACAAACTTCGCATAGTCCCCCCATAGACATCGCGCCCGGCAACTTCATGATGAAAGTTACTCAATGAAAACCTGAAGACTTCACGGACCGGAATCAGGCATCCTGCGACCCGCATTTTCCAGCGGACGATCGCAACACTTCAACCGGCAGTGGTGCAGCAATACCCAGCGGCACATCATGCTTTACCAAGCCACAAGATTTGCTCGCTGGTCCGTTGGGGCCACAGCAGAGCGAGCGATGATCCTGGCGAGGCGCTTGTCTTGCATAGAGCGTTGAAATAGGCACTTAGGATACTTTCTGGGCTTTCTGGACTGAAAATTGGGAGTTTTCGTCGGTTGACCGACGAAACCCGCGCGGCCAGCACGAATCTCGAACTTCACCCCGGCCTCCCACAGTGGCGCGTGCATCAGGCAGAAGCAGAAGGGAATACTGGCTACGGCCCAGGTTTACGCCGACCAGGCCCGCGGCACATCTTGTCGGTATACCGACGGACGCGCATTTTACATCGCGCGTTTTTCGAACACTTCGGATTTCCTGCTCCAGAAAAAATATGGTGGTTCCCGAGCGGGTCGCTATCCCGTGGAGGAGATTCTCATGAAGAAGATGGTTCGTCTGATGCTTGCAACTCTGATACTTCTAAGCGCTGTCTCAATCTCTTCCTTTGCTGACGGAGGGGCTCCGACCCCCACGTGCTCACCTGGGCATTGCAAAGGGAATTGATCTGAGGTTTCGGTAAGCGCAAAATCGCTTGTGGGCTGTCTGGATTGCGAGTAGCCTTCCAATGCGGCCCATGAACTTTTTCCGCTTGGCGACGTCTATCCTCTGGTTCGTACCGGTGGCGACCCAGTCTGCAATCGCCATGGTCATGCTTCGTCGTGGATTAGTTGGACAATTCCCTTTCTTTTTCAGTTACACCGTTCTGCTGCCCGCACGGGATGTCACTCTCTACTTTCTGCCACAATCAAGCGACCGTTACTCCACGGTCTTTTGGTGGGGCGAGGCCGTCGCAATCGTGCTGGCCCTCGGTGTCGTTTTTGAGATCAGCTGGCATTTCATCCGGTCTTATCCGTTCCTGCGACTTTTTCTGAGAGTTCTGTGGATCTCAGCAGTCGTCGCGTCCGCCGCTGCCCTGGCCATGCTGCTCTGGACCAAGGGGCCGGTCGGAACCGATCTGGCGCTCGAGTGGATTATCCTGACCGAGCGCTCCGCCCGGTTCCTGCAAGTGTGCCTGCTGATTGTGGCCATTGCCCTCATGTCTCGCCTGGGCCTGACCTGGCAAAATTATTCGGTGGGAATCGCCGCCGGTTTTGGTGTCTATGCCGCCCTGGATCTGGCCTTGCTGGAGCTTCGCGCCCATCTTCATGCGGTAACCGTGACCGGTTTTGTGTTAATGAGGTCTGCAGCTTATAATCTCGGCGTTGCAATCTGGGCCTTCTATTTTCTTCGGCCCCGGGGTGGAAAGCCGGTCGTTGGTTTGCCCGGTACCGACCTGGCGAATTGGAACAATGCGCTGACCGAACACGTAAACAAATGGTATCGACACTAGTAATTCTGTTCGCCAGTGGTTTGTCGCTGTTTCTGGTTTGGGCGGTGCTCCGTCCCGGGCTGCCCGCCATCAGGAGCCTGGAAGATTGGGAAGCGAAAAAGCACCAGGTCGATGCAGAGGTATTTCGTATCCTGCTCGATCCCTCGGAAGAGAAGTATCTGCAGCAGACGCTGCTTCCGCGGGAATTTCGTTCGTTCCAAAGGAAGCGTCTGGCCTTGGCGTTAGTCGCTCTGGATCTGGTGGGGAAAAATGCCGCCATGTTGATGAAGTTAGGGCAACTGGCGAGAACGGAAGGAAACCCCAGTTTGGCCAGGGAAGCGGAGGAATTGATCCATGGGGCGCTTCGGCTTCGGGTAAACTTGTCGCTGGTTCAGCCCTGCTTATGGCTGAAGTGGCTGTTCCCGGGCTGGGTGTTATCGCTTCCGGCGGTCGAAATGCCGTATGAGGAATTGCTCACGGACCTCAGCCGGATTCGGCAGCAACGGCAGTGGAGCCTCAAGCAGGCTTTGATGGCGGGCTGAAGGTACAACCGGGTAGCGTGGAGCACCGCCAGCTGCCGATCGTTGATTTCTGCTTTCCCCATTGAAAAAGTTTGGCGGTTGCAAGAGCAGGGAACGGCTTTCTCTTAACTTAGCGTGAGTCACGAACTTCCGCGGGCCATGGGGAGCTCATGGATTCGCAAAGTGTCGGTTGAAACTGGGAAAACAGGGCCACTCACATGGATTCGGGAAAATGGATTCGAGAGTTGCGCGAAGAGCGATTTGTCAAATCCAGCGACATCGAGCGCATCAGCCGGTCGATCGCCGACATCAAGGGCAACGCTGACTTCTACGTTTCACACTCCACCCTGGCCGATATCGAAACCGGGTCCGTCCCCAGCATTCACAAGCTCTTCAGCCTGGCCGCCTGCCTCAAGGTTTCGCTCGAGGAGCTTCTGCTGGTTTTCGGAATTGACCTGAATGAGGTGCGGCAATACGCCGGCCCGATGGAGCCGGGGATGCCCCGGATGGAGTCCGCGCCGATGCAGGAATCCGGATTCCGCTTCCAGCTCAACTTTGACGCCGGCTTCAACAGTCACGAAACCAGCCTGCTCAAATTGAACCCGCAGGAGCTGGCGACCCTGCCTCCGGCCCTGCGCAAGCGTCTTGATCCCAGACGATACCGCTATGCTGTGGTCGGCCTGAAGGACGACACCATGGGCGAGTTGATTCCTCCCGGCTCACTGGTGGAAGTTGACGTGATGCAGAACACCATCCAGGTGTTCGAATGGAGGACCATCCGCGAACGTCCGGTTTACCTGGTCTGGCACACCGACGGTCACAGCTGCTGCTGGTGCCAGATGGAAGGAAAAGAACTGACTCTGTTGCCCTATCCGCTCTCCCGCCAGCCGGTAAGGCGATTCAAGGTGCCGCGGGAGGCCTCGGTGATCGGCCGGGTCATCAATGCCTGGCTGCCCTTTGAACAGTTATCCAACGGCGGGGCCACCCACTAGAGTTGCTGCTCTTCCTTGCCCACGACTTCCAGGGCGATCGTCACATTTAGAAAGTACAACTCCGTCGAAGTGGCGGGCGCGTCCACCGGAACCGTTGCCCGGTAAGCCTGCAAAGACTTCCAGGTCTTCAATACCGTGGGAGTTTCCCCCCGGGTGTAGCGGACATATTCCTGAAGCTGAGTCACGTACTCGGGCAATCGGGTAGTTAAAAGGCGGCGAAAAACCTGCTCATGACAGGCCCGCAGCGCCCCATCCGCCGCGTCCACTCCCCGCTGGTGTGAAAGTTCGGGATGCAGATACATTCCGCTGTTGCAGTCCCGCAGCGAAGCCAGGTAAATCATCCGGGTCAGATCGTTGGGCAAAGTCTGCAACACGGTCTGGCTGACGTACTCCGCCAGACTCTCGCAGCCGTTTGCGTTGCCGAAATCCGGCCCCGGCAGGGTCGTGGGCGGCAAGAATTCAGGGGCCAAAAGCTCAGTGGAGTCTTGCGGATTCCGCGGGTACTGTCCGGGCACAGGGGCCATTCAATTCATCCGACATGCAGTCGCGCTGTGGGCAATTGTACTCTGCTGGACCGAGGTTTCAAGCGGAGATTAGAGGCCGCGGGTGCCCAGCAAAGCGAGTCCTACAGGTGCACGTGCGGGCTTTGTCCCGGGTTCTTGCGATGCGGCGGCGGGCCCTTGATGACCTTGACTTCAAACTGTACCGGAAGCTTCTTGGGGGGATAGCAGGCGGCCTTGTCGCAGGCCTGATACTTCAGCTCGCCACGAATCATATAGCGCGCGGGAATCACGCTGGCCAGCGGACGCACATCCACTGTCACCGGGAACTCTCCGGTATAGACGCTCGGTTTGTCCTCCGGAGCAAAAGCGAAACTCATATCGGTGCCTGCGGGATAAGTGACTCGTCCAATGACGATGTCCGTCGGGGCGCTCAACTTAAGTACGGTGGGGATGAGAAATTCCGACTTGGGCTTGTTCGAATTCACGTGAAAGCCAGCGCCCACACGAAAGCGCAGATTCACCGTGTTGGGCCGCCCCCGCGTGACCGTAATCACCGGAGAAGGCGCCATGGAAACCGAGGGAGTTTTCCTTCCCGGAATATCCTGGTTGGCGAAAGCACCAGCCAGGCTATCGTGCCCGACCGCCAGTGCGGCCAGCAAGGCCAGGCCAGGACCGAGCTTTCGTAGAATCGACATCAGAGAAAATGTTAGAACGTCCGGCAGCCGCAGGCTACATTACTTTTGCGCCTGTACCGGACTGGCCCTGGGCCAGCGCCTTCTTGATGCTGTCTTCAATTTCGCCCCGGCCCTTCAGGCCAAAAACCTTGTCCACCACCTTGCCATCGCGTCCGATATAAAAGGTGGCGGGAAGAAACTGCACCCCGCCATAGGCGTTGCCAACCTCTTCTTTACCTATCAGGATGGGGTAGTTCACGCCCAGGTCGTGAGCGAACTCGGCGATCTCCTTGGGGCTGGCGTCGTCCATCGCAATGCCCACAATCTGCAATCCCTGCGGCCCGTACTGCTTCTGCAACTCGGCAAACCAGGGCATCTCGATCTTGCAGGGCTGGCACCATGTAGCCCAGAAATTCAGCAGTACACCCTTGCCGCGAAAATCTGACAGATGCACGGTCTTGCCGTCGAGCGATTCCAGGGTGAAGTCCGGCGCCGCCTGGCCATTCATGCTGGGGCTCGCGCTGGCAGCCGCACCCGAATTTCGCCGCGCCACCTGAAACCCGAACACAATCATGACGGTCACCACCAGGGCGACCACGATAATGACCACTGGATCGCGTTTCACGAAAAACTCCCTCTTAGAGCGCGAATCGATTCAGGAACGAAAGATAGTTCGAGATGATGGTGAAGCGCCCGAATACCAGCAGCACCCCCAGTACAATCAGCAACCCGCCACTGACCACTTCCAGGGCATGCATGTGCATGCGAAAGCGCTTGTAGAACTTGAGAAAGCGTTCGATTCCCAGTGAAGTGAGCAGGAAGGGCACAGCCAGTCCCGCTGAATATACCGCCAGCAGCAGGATTCCCTTGGCTACAGAATCCTGGGCGGCGGCAAAACCCAGAATGACAGCCAGAATCGGGCCCACGCAGGGCGTCCAGCCGAATGCAAAAGCAAAGCCGATCAGGAAGGCGCCCCAGGGAGTGCTTCCGCCTTTCACGCTATGCAGGCGCGCGTCCGTGTACAGCGCCTTGATCTTGAACAGCCCGGTCAGGTGCAATCCAAATATGATAATGACCACGCCGGCCACCTGGGCCAGCGTAGATTTGTAGCGCGCCAGGACCTGCCCTACTCCAGTCGAAATCGCGCCCAGCGAAATGAAGACCACGCTGAAACCCAGAATGAATCCGATGGAATTCAGCATCACTCTGCCCAGCAGGCGGGATTCCTGGGTCTTCAGTTCCTCGACGCCGGCGCCCGAGATCAGTGAAACGTAGCCCGGAACCAGCGGCAGCACGCAAGGCGAGAGGAACGAAATCAGCCCGGCCAGGAAGGCGGCGATAGGAAGAGGAAGATTAGACATCCGTATTTATTGTACCCGCTGCCAGCCGGGCGCCCCTAGCAATACCCGCAAACACGTGGGGACAGCCGCCCCCGGCTGTCCGGGCGAGCAAAGCTCGCTCGATTTTTGACTTCGATGCCCTTCAAATCCTTGCAGCGGAGCTGCGCTCCGCCGGACAGCCGAGGGCGGCTGTACCCACGCGGTCATTGCTACTTTCACCAGATGCGCGGCGCTGTCCAAGGTTACGCTATTTGTTTTTGCTGGCAGGAGGCGCCGGCGCCGGCTGGACTTCTGCCGGGGGCGAGGCCACTGCCTTGCGAATGAACCCGGGCGGAATGGCTGCCGTGAGCACGGTGCGGTTATCACGCTGCTGCACTTTCAATCCGTCGAAGAATGCCTTTACGTCAGGATCGCTGCCCGGCGTCGAAACCGTCCCCTCGGCCGTGTGGAAGAGTTGCAGAAATGTCCCCAGCTGCTCGGTCAGTCTCTGGGCTTCGTCCTGGCTGCCGGTAAAGGCCTCGGCCCGGAAGTGCACCTTCCCCAGGTAGCGGGCGGAAGCCACTATCGTAGTCGGGCTGGTGAAGAGGAACGACAGCGCATTCCGGCTGGGTGAGCCGTCCACCGGATC
This sequence comes from Terriglobia bacterium, assembly GCA_963801595.1. Lineage (GTDB taxonomy): Bacteria > Acidobacteriota > Terriglobia > Terriglobales > Acidobacteriaceae > JAIQFF01. Next base: position 50,105 of record CAWDFW010000022.1, read on the forward strand.
GACCTTGAAAATCGCCCAGGCCAGGCTGGCCAGGGGAACATACTTGTAGTACCGCCGCAGCAGCGCCGGTCCGCCAAACGGAGAAGCCACCTTGCGCGACCGGTCCACAATGCCGCGAATCACCAGGGGATCATCGTGATTGGACGCCGCCACGGTATCAAAACCCAGCACTGCAACCCGCAGAGTGCGGCCCTCGAGCGGAATGCTGTAAATGTCCACCGACCGGTAGTTCTCCACCGACCCTGAGATTTTGCCCAGATAAGTCCGCAACCGTTCTCCATCGATTCTGCCCACAAACACTTCCGAAAACCGTGAAGACTCCGGGATCGACGGCTGGACCTTCCGCTTGACCGGATAATGGATGGCGAAAGCAGCCTGGTCGAGGTCGCGTTCAAACTGGAAGCCGGTGGCCTGTATGAACTCCTGGTACTCCGGTTCATGGGGCACATCAGGCAACTGGCCCGCGACGTTGGCGCGACGCACCCACTTGAGATTGACGTACAGATAGCCGTCAGCGCCGGGCAGCAAGCGGGCAGGTTCCGGAGGGGCATGCTGGCGCAGCACCACTGCCAGGGCGATGGCCAGGGCGACCAGCACAACGCCAAACCAGATGGGGAGTCTGCGTCGTATGCGCATGAAATATGACCGCTCGCCACGGCAGCGGCGGTCAGGGAGAAGTAATCATACCCCAATGTAGGCGCGAGCGTCCCGCTCGTGCCAGGTTGGCAATAACCGCAAATTTCGTTTCGCTCTCAGCGCCGGGAAGGCCGATCCATCCAAGATTTCGTCGCCCTCGCGGTTGGCTCCGCTGCACGAGCGGGACGCTCGCGCCTACACAGGACTACTGCAGTTTGGCGTATTCGGCCTTGGCTTCCTTCAGGATGGGGACATCGGGGTCAGCATTTTTCCACATGGCAAAGAAGTCCTGGTAGGCCTCCTTGGCTTTCGTCTTATCTCCCTGCAGGGCATACGCCCGGCCCGATCCCAGCCGGGCCAGCGGGTAGAGAAAATTGGTGGGGTCGATGCCTCGACGGTCCAGAATCTTCTGATATTCCGTCGCTGCTTTTGCGCCATTGTGCAGACGCAAGTAGGCTTCGGCGCGAATATACATAGGCCAGTAGGTGGCGCCACCTGGCGGCGACCCAAGTTCGTAGGGGGCGGCGGCTTCCAGAGTGTCGACGGCCTCTCCAGGTTGGTTGGCCTGTAACTTGATCGACGCCCGCGTCACCGGCAACCAAACCGAGTTCAGCAGGGTGTCGGTAGGATATTTCCTGGCCAGTTCGTCAATGATCTTCTGTGATCGGACGCTGTCTCCCGCTCGGGCGAAAGCGCCAGCAGCGGTCCCGCGGGAATTCTGGTCGTCGGACAGGGGGAGCGCCTCCGCGGCCTTTTGCTTCGCCTGTTCTCGATTGCCCACTTCAGCGTCGCACGTCGCCTCTATCCCTTTCAGCGCCGCGGCGAGCTCATTCATGCCAATCTTTTGCGCTAAAAGGCCGGCCTGAACATAGGCCTGCCGGGCATCCTTCACTTTGCCACCCGCGCACTCACTGTTCCCTTTGATCAGGAACATCACGGGCTCGAACGTACTCCCTTTGGCAGCCTCGATGGCCTGCTCCATGCCGGCCTTATCCCCTCGAAGGAACGCCATATCGTAGCGCGACAGGGAATCAAGGGGCGAAGACAGTTTCCGGGCCGCGGCCTGATCAAGAATCGCCTTAGCTTCGTCGTAGCGGCCGAGGCGTTCGTAAGCATCAGCGAGATTCTGATAGGCGAAACGGTCATTCGGGTCCAGCCGCAGGGCTTCGAGAGCATTCGTTACCGCCTTCTCGTGCTGGCCGGTTGAGGAGTAAGCGAGCGCCAGGTTGTCCCATGGGACCGTGTCCCGGGGATAAGTCTGCTTCCACCGCTCATAGATCGGGATGCTCTTGTCTATTTCTCCCGTCGCTTCGCTATAGTAATGAGCGGATATATAGAGCTTCTCCCGCTCACTCGCCCTGTCCTTGAGATCGAACGCCTTGGTCAGGTTCTGTCTTTGCTGGATGGATTGCCCCATGTTGCCGTAAACCACGCCCAGGGTGGCATACGCCATGGCAAAATTCGGGTCCAGCCCGATGGCCCGTTTGAGATACGGAACTGCTTTCTCGTCTTCCAGTTTCTGGTGCTCTGCTTGCCCCAGGGTAAAGGCCTGCAGTGCTTCCAAGGAAGAAGTCGTAGCCTGTTCCAGGGGAGTGGCGAATTTCTGCACCGAGCCGATGGACTCGCCCAGTTTCTGCCGCAGATCGGACGCCGCTTTGTCCAGCGACTTCAGTATCTGCTCCTTGCTCTCGGCCTCCGCCTGGGTTCGGCCCAATGAATCGCCGGTTTGGGCGTTCACTGCGTTCAGGTCGATCACGTAATGGCTGCCCAGCCCCGAAATCGACCCAGTGAGCATTGCCTTCACGCCTTCCCGCACACAAATCTCGCGCGCCACGTCATTGGTCAAGCGCTCGTCGGGAGAGCGGCCCATGAAGCGCAGGGCGGCCTGGATCCGCGATTGCGGCATAACATTCAGGTACGGCGACTGCTCCAGTTGCACCGCCAGCGCCTGTTTCAGGGTCCCATCGAAGACAGCGTCGCCGGTAGTGTTGACGAAGTCAGCCAGCAGGATGGAATCTTTTTCGGTGAGCGCCTGCGAACGGCGTGTGTAGAAGAAGAACCCCACGCCGACGACAACCAGCAGTGCGACTACGGGCACTGCAATCTTCCACAATTTTCGCGAGGGCTGGGCCGCAACTTCGGCCACCGGCACCGCGGCGGACGATACCGGCCGGGCAGCCGCCACCGAAGATCCGGAGCCCGGTAGTGGCGCGGCGGGAGCGGGAACCGGGTCTTGTACCGCTGCCACAGTCCCCGAACTGGCCGCCACTGCCCGCCCGGTATCGGTGTCGCGCTTCAGCCGTTGCAGGTCGGCGCGCATGTCGGCTGCATGCTGGTAACGCAGATTGCGGTCCTTCTCCAGCGACTTGTTAACGATGCGTTCCATCTCCGCGGGCAGATCGGGATTCAGCCGGATGGGAGGCGTGGGCAGCTTTTCCAGGATCGCATTGAAGATCAGCGCCGAAGTGTCGCCGCGAAAGGGCAGAGTGCCGGTCGTCATCTCATACAACACCGCGCCAAAGGAAAACAGGTCGGTCCGAGCATCCAGCTCTTTGCCTTTGGCCTGCTCGGGAGACATGTAAGCCACCGTCCCCATAGTAGAGCCGGGACTGGTCAGGTGGTCCTGGCTCATGGCGGTGGCCTGCGAAAACGCTCCCGCCCCTTCCATGCTGCCGCTCGCCGGCGTGACCTTGGCCAGGCCAAAGTCCAGCACCTTGGCGTGACCGCGCTGGGTGACAAAAATGTTGGCGGGCTTGATGTCCCGATGAATGATGCCTTTGGCATGCGCGGCATCGAGCGCGTCGGCAATTTCGATGGCGAGCCCGAGCAGCGTGTCGAGTTCCACCGGACGCCCCGCGATCAGATACTTGAGCGTCACGCCCTCGAGATACTCCATGGCGATAAACGCCTGGCCGTTCTCCTCGCCAATGTCGTAAATGGTGCAGATGTTGGGATGGTTCAGAGCGGAGGCAGCCTGCGCCTCGCGCTGAAAGCGGCTCAACGCCTGGGCATTCTTGGCTACTTCATCGGGCAAAAACTTGAGGGCGACGAAACGGTGCAGCCGCGTGTCTTCAGCTTTGTAAACCACGCCCATACCGCCGCCGCCCAGCTTCTCGACAATGCGGTAGTGCGAAATGGTCTGTCCGATCATGGTTTCTGCCGAAGCGAAAAAGATAAGGCTGCCATGTTAGGTGGGGCGCAGTAGCAAGTCAACGCGCAGGGGGTATAAGAACACGAGGGGAAAACGCTACACCTCTCTCTTCCGAGTTCACCAGCTACCATTTTTAGGAAGTTGCGGGCGGAAAGGGGCGCGGGCGGGGCGTGCGGGACAGCATCGACTTTCTTGAAGACGCATCGGTTAACTTCCTAATCCTTGTCGCGTTGGGGTGGAGTGGTGCGGAGGCCGCCCCTGCGTTGGGGTAGGGCCTGCTGCGACATCCTCACACACTCCCTTCCTGAATTACGCGTTCCCGGTCAAATCTGCTGGCGCGTTTAAATGATCGGTTCGCGGTTCAAGGCAGCTTACCGGATATTATGCGCTCGGCGACGCTCAGCGCGCTAAGGATCGGATCGAATAGCTCAACCATCTGGTATGTCAGGATAATCAAGAACGCGTAGAACGGTCCCGGGTTTGTATCCAGCCACCGCAACGCCCAGCCGGTTAGGGGTTTGCGGACACGGGGAAGATTGGCCAGCCAGGCCATGGCGATTCCAATGGCCGCACCTCCAAGAATGTCTGTGGTGTAGTGCTCCGCGAGAAAAATACGTGGCAGGCAGATTAGCACCGAGACATAGAAAAATGCGAACCAACCCGCGCGCCTGGACGCTAAGAAGATCCCACTTGCCAGCGCGAAGAAAAATACCGCATGGTCGCTCGGAAATGAACTAGGGCCTTCCCATTTTGCCGTTTCTCCATATGGAATGCGAAACGAATAACCTTTTTCGATCACCGGTCTGGTGCGATTGACGATCCATGACAGAACGCGCGCGATGGCGAGGGCTGGAAAGCTTGCTATTATTGCTGCCAGCAAAGCTTCACGCGCCCTTCGATCATCTTCATTCCGGAACCATAACCACCACACAATCCCAATGACTACTCCACCCTTAAGGAGGTTGTAATTGCTGAACCAGGAGACAAACTCGTCGAATCTGATTGATCGATGGGCGAAGCCGTTGATAAAGGATGAAATAGACAGATCAAAGCTATTCATCGCTAACTCTCCGTTGGCGTATTCCCCATTATCTTCGTTTCGCTCAATGTCGGGTTATCAGATGTGGCTCATAGCCGATCAGGCCCTATGTCTCGCCGGGAACAGGGACGTCCCCACCTCTCGTTTGACGATCATCACCCCGCGAGCCACAATCCCCATGGCCTATGCCTACAGCGGGAACGGCGACCGTTACTCCACTCTGGGCGGGCAGATCCTCGACTTCGTCAAGCGGGACTCAACGATCCAGGCGACGGTCAACGCCTAACCGGAAATAATCAGTGTCCGACGGCACCAGGCAGCCTTCGGGTGTCCTTATTATGGCGAACCAGGTCCGGTGCGGGTAAACTTTCAGCGGTGCCCACTGGAGATCACAAATCGTCCGCACGACAAGCTCGGCGATGGGAAAGGTTTCCATCCCCCATTCATTCGCAAAAGACGCGAATGAATGGGGCACCCCGGCGTCCTGCTGGTGTGTCTATTCCTGGCTGCCGCTAACCGATTTCCATCGGATTTGCGGATACCACGACCGGGCGGGTGGTGCTGCCGATCGAGGTCCTGGGCGCAGACGGCACGGTGGTGAGCCGGACCGTCACGCTTCCAGCGGGGCAGGCTGAGCCGGTGCGATCTCTCTGGCTGCAGATCCATGGTCTGCGGTATGCGGATCAAGCCAGCGTCCAGGTCAATACCAGCGCCTGGATACCGCTCAACAACAATACGGTCACCATCGCCGAGCCGGGCAGGACTTACGGTGGAATCGGCGGAGGTTTCGCCACGCTGGTGATGACTCTCGCCCTCCCTGACGGTACGGTCGTCGGTGGCGACAACACAATCCGCTTCCGCTTCAACCACACCGACGGGTTCGTCAGCAGCTATCGCGTCCTGGCATGGAATTTTCTAAACGCCGAGGGCAAGAAGATTCTCCCGGCAAACGATTTTGTGGAGGACGCGCCCGAAAGCTGGACACCACCCTTGCCCGACGCAGCGTCGATCCAGGCGGGGAAGGAGCTCTGGCATAGCGCGTCGCTGGCGGCAAGCAGCCTGCCCAACAGTCCAACGATTCAGGCGCACTGTGCCGACTGCCATGCGCAGGATGGGCGCGACCTGAAATACTTCAACTTCTCCAACGCCAGCATTATTGCCCGCGCCCGCTTCCATGGCCTGTCCGAGCTGCAGAGCGAGCAGATCGCCAGCTACATTCGGAGCTTGCCCCTGCCTAATCCTGGCCGGCCCTGGAACCCCCCCTACCAACCCGGGCCTGGACTTGACGAGCAACCGGTCTCGAACTGGGCGGCAGGCGCCGGACTCGCCTGGGTACTCGATCAGGACACGGACGCATTGCCGTATCTGATTGGCCAGCACGGCGAAAAACACGTCAGCGCCGTCAAATCCGGCGGGGAAGGTTTCCAACCTCGGTGCCCTTGCGGGGCAGATTACGTCCGGACATCTTTCGCCCCGACGGCAACCTCAATGCTCATGAAATTCCCATCGCCTTGCAACTTCCGGACTGGAACCAATGGCTGCCTCGCGTACATCCCAAGGACGCATGGGGGCCAGCTTTCAGCCAGAGCGAGTTCGCCGCCTTGTACGATGGAGAGACTCCGGAGGGCAAGAGCAAGGGAGGAAAGAAGCCGCCGCTGCGCCCGCTCCTGGCCTCGGCGCAAACTACGAATCACGACCTTCGCCCGGTGGTTGCCGCCTTCACGCAATGGTCTGAAGCCCGGCGCTCCTTCCTCGGACGGGTTGGCAAAGCAGAAGCAGCGGTCGCCGGAGCTGACTAATAAGGTTTACTCGGCCCAGCTGTGGCAACTGGTGAAGACGTGGGAAATGATGCAGGAGTTTGGGCTCGAAGCACGAGGGCGCGACCTCTTCGGCGCGACCGCGGATTCCCGCACCTGGTGCAACACGGTTCCGGGAGACGCTGCTCCGGCCGCTGCCCACATCCCCAACGGACCGGCCGGAGTGGGCGGCAGCGCGTTGACCAACGAATATCTCACCTCGGCCTGGTATGAGTTGCAGATCATCCTGAACAGCGGCAATCATCAACACCGGGAGCGCGAACCGGTGGATTGGGTCTATGTGATTGCCGGGTTTCTCGACCTTCAGGCGCAGACACACCAACCGGAACCGGCGCGACTGCTGGTGGCTGTGACCAAGGCGCTGCAGTCCTCCGATCCCAGACTCGGTCCCGACAACATCAAGCAGGGTTGGCGTCCGAACGACAACATCGATCCCCGCATCATGATCAGTCCGGTGTGGGCGCCCATCTTCAAACCACTGCCGGTCGAGGTACATCAGGCTCTGACCACGTCGATGCTGGCCGCATGGATGGACAAGAACCTGGAATACCCGATCACCAAGCACCTGCCGGTCGGAGTGCCCCGGCGCCCGTACACTCAACCCGGGTACTACGGCGACATCAGTGGCGGGAACGTATGGCAGTCGGCAAAACAGTTCCGCGACGCCGGCGTCCCGCCCGCGCTGGTCCAGACCTTGCAGCAATGGGGAGCCGCCTACGCCGATCGTGCTGCGCGTATCCAATACTGATACTGACGCGCTTGCGGAGTTGAAATCGGCCGGTGGCCCAGGCTTTTGACCTCGCTGGCGCAAAAAACATAGTGGGTGCCCGTCCTTTGCGCACTTTGCAAAGGGCGGGAACCTGGAACGCATGCGCGACCAGGTTGCAGATCCACAAAAGTTGTGTCGGCAGCATCGTTACCCGCCCTTGCAAAAAACGCAAGGACGGGGCACCCTCACCATAGATGGAGCACACAGACATCATCTAAGGGGTGGGGCACCTGTGATCTTTCAACACGTTGTACCTTTCCTGAGGGACCCTGAACACCGCCGTCGCCGGAGCGGTGCGAAAGTGGAAATCGGCCGTAACGATTTCCAAGGCGCGGACTTATCGCGCCGCCTTTTGCACCGCTCCGGCTAGAAACGTGGCGCCCAATCGTACGCCTTCAGCGGTACAACGTCTTGATCATCTACAGGCACCCGCCCACGTGCATTTCTGACAAACAAAAATATGACACCAGAGACGATTGCGCTGCTTCAACAGAACATTGGCAAGGTGGTCCGACTCACGCGCCCTGACGGGGAGGTCATATTTGCAAAGATCACTTTAGTCGATCCCCTTGATGAGGAGATTGTCTTCGATATGCTTTCCACTACCGACGAGTCCAAGTATGAGAAGTTTGACCGGGAGCCAGCCTACCTGCTGTATTTCAGTGACATCTCTACCGTGGACGCTGTGACCGATTCGGTTGGGGGCTGAAGAGTCTACTCCTATGATGCAGTCCTATCTGTGCTCGTTCAGCGTAGGGTCTGGGCATGGCTACAAATTCACCGGCAAAGAACGCGATTCCGAATCCGGCCTCGACTACTTCGGACGAAATCCGGGGACATCCATGATAAGTAAAAGTCAAGAGGAGACGGAGGTCTCCTGTCCGCTTGGAGGAGTAGGCTCTCGAAGCGGGTGTAGGGCGGTAAGTGGGCGAACGGCCTGCGATCCTGCAGAGCGGCCAAAGCAGCAGCTTGGCCAGACATCCATTTGCGGGAAACGGGTGTAAGCCCGGTCCACGAAGTATGAGTTAGGGTTGACCGGCCGGCCTCGATACAGACGGTAAGGAGCATCGGGAGTAGTGACTCCTCTGCCCAGTCCCCGAGGTGGCGAGGAACGGCCGGTGGATCGCCGCTGGGTTCAACGTGTTTACTTCTTCGGCAGCTTTTTGGTGTTGGCACTTCCGACGGGGTGCGCACTTGGAAGGCCTGACCACTCTTGTCGACGGCCAGCAGATAGGCGACGAGTTTGCGGGCCACCGCCAGAGTGGCGCGGTTGCGATGTCCGCGTTCCAGTTCGCGGGCATGCAACGCGGCCAGTTGCGGATTCCAGCGCGGCGCCAGTTTGGCGGCCTCGATCAGCGTGGTTTGCAGCCAGCGATTGCGTTGTTTCGAGATCGGTCCGCGTTGCTGCTTGCCCGCCGAAGACTTCAAGGCCGCGGTCAGTCCGCAGTAGCTCATGGCATCGGAACTGGAAGGGAAGCGTTGCGGATTGCCGACCTCCAGGGCCCAGGTCAGAGCGGTAATTTCTCCGACCGCGGGAATCGTCATCAATCGCTCCACGCGTTGCGCCAGTTCGGGATCGGCGAGCAACTCGCGGACCAGCCGCTTCTGCGTGCTCTCGAACATCTCCAGCGCGCCGCGGCTCAAGCGCAGCAGATCGATCACCGATTCCGGCACCTCTTCGAGTTCTTCCAGCAGGCTGGCAAAATATTTCTTGCGGTGCAATTTCTCTTTCACATAAAGGGCGCCGGTTTCCATCAACAGGCCGGCCATCTTGTTCTTCATGCGCACCGCTTCGCTCACCACCAGGCTGCGATAGCGCAGCAGGCGGCGCAGTTCGCGAATCCGCGGCGGGGCCACATAGCAGGCCGGTAAAAGATTGCAGCGCACCAGATCGGCAATGGTGCGGGCATCGAGGCGGTCGCTCTTCTTCTTGCCCGCGCTGATGGCTTTCATCTTGGCGGGATGCGCCATCTCCAGCTGCTCGCCGTAACGCTGCAGAGTGTCGTAGATCCAGCCGCTGAACAGGGTCGCTTCCATCGCTCGCCGCCAGGGTTGCCGCCGGGCCGCAGCCCACTCCCGCAGAGCCCAGCGTTCGGCCCGCGTGCTGCCTTCTTCCACAATCTCGCCCGCGGCGGTTTTGATGCAAAAACTGATGGTTTTCTTGTGTACGTCGAATCCGATATAGTGAAGAGCATTCATGGGGTTCTCCTGGTGAGCTTTCTGAGCCGACGTTTGCATCGTCGGTCTCAACATCGTAGCCGCTCGGGGAACCCTTCTTCATTTCACTTATACATTCATACAGACGGAAAGTACCCTACCTTGGGGCCCGTTATCAGGCCACCCCAAAGCACGACTTCGCCTTTGTCTCACGCCAAGGGTGTACTCCACCCGTCTGTCCCCGGGTTTTTCGAAAACCCACACATCGCAAGGCGCGATGTGGGCACACGGCGCCGGAGCAACTCACACGCGATGGCTTCGATTCGCGGCTGTCGTGCTGTCCCCATGGTGTCGGCGCGCTCGAACCGTGGAGAAGGGCAGAATTTGGAGGCCAATTTTTTGCAGGGTCGAGCTGACCACATCAAAGGTCCTGACCTGGGGAGTTCCCGCCAAAATTTTCTTCAGGATCTCCAGGGCCTGGGGATAACTGGTTGAGTCGTAAACCTCCGCGCTTTTCTGCTGGTCCCAGAAGCTGATCGACACGATTTCTCTGCCGCCGGGGACAGCCAGCGTGATCGTGTCCAGAAAGCCTTTTTGTTTTCGGAGCCAGGGAAGGACTTCATTGTCCATCACTCTTATGAATTCGGCCAATGTGTCGGGTCTTAGTTTGACAGCAACGTGACGAGCAAACATGTCAACCTCCCCGGGGCGTCGGGCGTCGGACTTCGGACGTCAGCAAAGTCTGGTTTCCGCGGTTGGAACGTCTGAGGTCCGACGTCTGATGTCTGAAGTCCGACGCCCGACGTCTGACGCCCGAATTCTACTCGGAAGTACATAACTTTGGGGAACCCTGCGGCAGGCTCCTACCGTAAGTCTCTTTCCGTCGGACTTCATGGTATGAACTTCAGTAAGGAGATTATCTGTGAAAACCCTGAAGTTGATGTGCGCCGTACTAAGCCTGGCAACGCTCGTTTTCGCGTGCCCGACGTCGATCTCCTGCCCCGCCGACCGCGCCGAGATGCACAAGGTCGGGGACGAATACTCCGGCCTGGGCCACTACGCGATCTACCAGCACACGAATTCGGCCGGCGTGGTCCACCAGGTGCCTTTTCGCTGCGACCAGTAAGAAAACTGGGATCAAGCAAAACTGAATCCTGATAAACCCCGGCCACGACGGTATCGTGCCGCCGTCCGAATCACCGCAGTTCAGAATCATTCACCACTCTTCGCGTCCTTTGCGGCCTTTCTTGGCGTCCTTTGCGGTTTAAGATTTTTCAATGATCCGGGGGAAGTCAAAACCTTTTACCGCAAAGGACGCCAAGGAGCCGCAAAGTTCGCAAAGGAAGCCCGCACAGTTGATCGGTACTGGTCCGGACGCCATCCGAGCCCGGATAATTTGCTTTTCCTTTTCCTCTTCAGCCACAATACAAAAGCTTCGGAGCCGTGTTGTGAGGGATGGTACGTCTTCTCCCGCTGTTCTCCGCTGCCGCCCGCAGCGTTCTCCGCTTTTCTGGCTGCCTGTTCCCATTCTTCTTGTTTTTCTTTACCTTCAACCGGCTCACTCCCAGGATGCGCAGGAGCCGAACGCCGCCTCGAATAGCGTGCGGGGAACCGTCATCAACAGCGTCAGCCGCGAACCCATTGCTCGCGCCCTGGTGGCTACTGCCGACAACCGATTTGCGGCCTTTACCGACGATCAGGGCCGCTTTGAATTCGCACTCCCGCGAGTGGAAACCAGCCCGAACAGCCCCGCCGAGGGGATGGCGTTCTACAACGTTTCCGCGCAGCTCATGGCCCGCAAGCCCGGCTTTCTCGACTCCGGCATGAGTTCTTCTCCGCCTCCAAGCACCGCCGGCGATGACATCACGATCGCGCTTGTTCCCGAATCTCTCATTGTCGGACGGGTGAATCTCCCGTCTTCGAACCAGTCTGACCGGATCACGGTGCAGGTTTACAAACGCCAGGTGCGCGACGGCCGCGCTTTCTGGGCTCCCGGCGCGAGTGCGACCACGCGCTCCAACGGCGAGTTTCGTATCGCCAATCTCAGGGCCGGCACCTACAAAATCTTCACCACTGAACTGATGGACCGCGATCCCATCACCTTCGATCCGCGCGGCCAGCTCTACGGATATCCACCTATCTATTATCCGGCTGCGACTGATTTTGCGTCGGCGTCCGCCATCACGCTGGAGGCCGGCAAAACCTTCCAGGTCGAACTTTCTCCTGTGCTCCAGCCGTACTACCCGGTGAGGATCGCGGTCACAAACTTCCAGGCCCAGAACGGGGTGGATGTTTCAGTCGCACTCCAGGGACACAAAGGCCCGGGCTATTCTCTGGGATACAACGGCGAGGGCATCGAAGGCATGTTGCCTAACGGAATTTATACCGTCGAAGCCACGCTGCAGCAGGGCCAGCAGACCGCGACGGGTAGCGTGAATATCACGGTGAAAGATGGTCCCCTGATGCATGCCTCGATGGTGCTCCTGCCCAACGGCTCGATTCCGGTGAATATCACCGATGAAGGAAGCGGCGAACGGTCGAGCGCACTCTTCAGCACGGGGCGGTTTCACACGCGAGCAAAAGGCTGACGTCTTTTTGCAGCCCGCCGACGATTTCGACTCGGGTGGATTCGCTTCCCTTCGTCCACCGCGCAAGCCCAACGACAACGACTACGTGCTGGAGAACGTACGGCCCGGCCGCTACTGGCTCAAGGTCACCCCCTACCGCGGATATGTCGCATCGGCGGTGGCGGGCAGCGCCGATCTCCTGCGCCAGCCCCTTGTGGTCGGTCCGGGCGGTGCGAGTCTTCCCATTGAGATCGTGCTGCGCGACGACGGTGCCGCGATCGACGGGACCGTCGAAGGCATGCATCCTGAGGCGGCAGACCGGCGCAGCCCAATCTTGGCGATGCGGTCCGGGCCCATCGCCTGCCTGCAGGTCCGTACGTCTATTGCATCCCGCTGCCGGATTCTCCCGGCCGTTTCACGGAGAGTGGGGTCTCGCCGCAGGGGACCTTTCAGTTGCAGCAAGTTCCTCCGGGCGCCTATCGCGTTCTCGCTTTCGACCGCCCGCCAACCGAGCTTGAATATCAGAATCCTGAAGTCATGAGCCGGTATGACGACAAAGGCCCGGTCGTTCGTCTGGCCCCGGGGCAGACCGAGCACGTGCGCGTGCCATTGATTTCAACGCGGGAGTGAAGTCATGTTCGTGCGATGGCCAAATCCGAGTTACGTAGGGGCGGGTGCCCTCACCCGCCCGGCCGGGCGGAGCCCGGCAAAGGTCTTGGCTGGGGCAAGCAAAACCCGGGACGAGCTACGCTCGTCCGCCCGGACGAGGGCGTCCGGGCCTACGTGGGTTGCGTGCTTGCTTCTGGCGTGGCCGGTCATGCTGGTCGCGCAAACGCCGGTTCAACAGCTGGCGGGGGGCGTCGGCCATTTCCGCATTGCCGGCATCATCGTCAGCGCCCAGGAGGGTCATCCACTTTCCCGTGCGCGGGTTTCTCTGCGAGACGTCAGGAACCGCCAAAACCAGATTTTCATGATCACCGGCGACGATGGCCGCTTCGAATTCCGCAATCTTCCGGCGGGAAAATATTCCCTGAACGGCGCCAAGCGGGGATACATCAGCGCCGCCTACGACCAGCACGAGCAGTTTTCCACTGCCATCGTGACCGGCGCGGGTGTGGACACCGAAAACCTCACGCTGCGGCTGGTGCGCACGGCGGTGCTCACCGGCCACGTCTTCGACGAATCCGGAGAACCGGTCCGCGCCGCCACCGTTACCCTCTGGCGCGACGACCACAGCGCGGGCGTCAGCCGCACCGTGAGCTATCGAACCGATCAGTCCGACGATCTGGGTTCGTTCGAATTCGCGCCGCTCGATGCCGGCACCTACTTCGTCTCCGCCGTGGCCAAGCCGTGGTATGCCGTTCACCCGCCGTCGATCCGTCAAACCGGCGCGACCGATGCTCCCACCTCGGTCGATCGTTCGCTGGACGTGGTTTATCTGCCCACGTACTACGCCGGAGCCACCGAAGTCGAAGATGCCTCGCCGATCCTCATTCGCGGCGGCGATCGTCTCGATTTCGATCTCCGCCTGACGCCCGTGCCCGCCTTGCACGTGATCCTGCGCATCCCGCCCCCGCAAGCCGGACAGGGCTTCCAGATGCCCACGCTTTTCAAGCGCGATTTCGATGGCGCGCAGCAGGCCCTTCAACCCGAGGTGCAGATGACCGCGCCCGGTGTGGTTGAGATCATCGCTGCCCCCGGCAAGTACGAGTTGCGCCTGCCGCAACAGAACGACGAGCCCATCCAGAGCAGCGAGGTCGAGATCAGCCAGGACAATCAGGAACTCGACGCCTCCGCCGGACAGGCCGTCAGCACCATCACCGCGAAGGTCGAAGTGATTGGCGAGACCGCCGCCTCCGCCGCAAATGGCATTCGCACTTCGCAACGCGCAGCAGCGCGTCGTCGCCTGGGGTCCGATTGAACCCAGCCCGCGAAGTCACATTCGCAGACCTTGTTCCGGGAAACTACGAGGTCCTCGCCGGGGCCGCGTCGCGCGCATATTCGGTTGTTTCCATGGTGGTGAATGGCTCCCCGGTCTCTGGCCGGTCGCTCACCGTTCCGGCGGGCACGGCGCTGGCGCTCTCGTTGAGAGTGGTGGGAGGCGCCGCGGAGGTGAACGGCCTGGCGCAGCGGGCGGGCAAGGGCGCGGCCGGAGCCATGATCGTCCTGGTTCCCAAAAATCCGGAAGCCAACCGTGAACTCTTCCGCCGCGACCAGAGCGACCTCGACGGCACCTTCACTTTCCGCAGTGTGATTCCCGGCGCCTACACCGCGATCGCCATCGAGAATGGGTGGGACCTGGATTGGTCGAAGCCTGCCGTGATCGCGCAATACGCCGCCCACGGTGAAAAAATCGTGGTGGGCGGATCGCAAAGCGCCATCCAGCTTCCGAACCCGCTCGAGATTCAGGCTAAGTGAGGAGTTTCTCCGGCCGGTGCTTCGCACTTGTGCGCATTGAACTGCTGCTGAATCACAGCCTGTGCCCGGGCCTGCTGGCCGGCAGGCTGGTGCTCGGCCTGGAACTGCATTTTGCAAGCTTCACAGATTCCGATGACAGGAACGTTCTTGACTCGCTTGATGATCCGAAGATTGCGCTTGGCCATGGAACACAGTTTCCCACAGTTTGGTGTGGGTCGGACACTCTTGTCCGACGCCTTTGAAGTTGGTTTTGGTTTGTGGTCTTAAGGTTGTGGTTTCAGGTTCGGGTTGCTCGTTCGTTCTGGTTCTGATCTGTTAGGTTCTCATCTATATATTATGATCGTACTCTTGCCGCATTGCCCCAGCCCTTAGCCGACGACTTCTATCCACAGGCCAAGGTCAAAGACGTCGGACAGAGCCCGCCCTGAGCGAAGTCGAAGGGAGTGTCCGACCCACACCCCCCGGCTTGCACGCAAAATGCCGTTATGGTAACTTTTAGAATTGTCCCGGACATCAGGAAGGGATCAGAGGGTGTCTTGTCCCCAAAAGGGAGAGGCCCGATCCAAGACCTGCTGGCGTAGCTCAGTTGGTAGAGCATCTGATTTGTAATCAGAGGGTCAGGGGTTCAAATCCCTTCGCCAGCTCCAGCATTGGTTCCGGAAGGCAGGAGATTCGGCCGCGGCGGCTTGACAGATTTTTCCAACGGCACTCCATAAGGGAATTTTCCAAGTGTGGTGTTTGCGTGCGAGGGCATATTCGCGCGCTTTTCTGTTCGTCACTTTTCGATGGTTTCGTATCCATGGTTTCGTATCGAAGAGTCCGTCTGAACGATCTTCCGTGAGCGTGCATGTCTGCGAGGAATGCCGGACAAGCAGGTAAGGCCGAACTGTTCTGCAGTTCTGCACAGGTGGGTGAGTGGTTAAAGCCAGCAGACTGTAAATCTGCCCCTCCTCGGAGGTACGAAGGTTCGAATCCTTCCCTGTGCACCAGAGACTTGAAATGAATCGTCTCTACATGGCGCTGGCCGCCTTCGTGGTTTTGGGGGCGCTGTCGTGGGCGACTTTGAGCGATCCGAAATTGCGCTTCGCCACGCTGGCGGTCCTGGCAATGTTCGCGCTGAAGACCTGGCTGCGGCGCAACGATGTGATGCATCCGGACCACGAGAGCGAAGCGGAGCAGTAGCTGGAGCCGGGCCAGGGATTTAGCTGAGGGCTGACGGCTGATAGCTGAGGGCTGGTTCAAGCCGATGTAGCTCAGTTGGTAGAGCACTCCCTTGGTAAGGGAGAGGTCACCAGTTCAATCCTGGTCATCGGCTCCAGATTGATTTGAATTGAGCGAATGGAAATCGGCGGCCGGGGCCACGGATTTAGCTGAGGGCTGACGGCTGATAGCTGATGGCTGGGTTTAAGCGGGAGTAACTCAGTGGTAGAGTCACAGCCTTCCAAGCTGTTGGTCGCGGGTTCGATTCCCGTCTCCCGCTCCAGAGTTTTCTGACGCAGGGTGCGCGTGATGGTGAGCTTTCGGCCAACTGTCATAAGAGTTGAGAAAGAGCAGGAATTTGAGGAACTGAGAGGCGCGATCAATCGCGCGCTGGCCCCGGAAAGGGTCGAACAGTTCCTCAAGCGGGTGCGCCGGAGCGGCGCGCGGATACGCGATCTGGAAATGATGCTGGCCAGAGGCGTATTTGAAAAAGTTGACGACACGCTGGCGAAACTGGGAGCGCAAAAGCTGTATCAGGCGCTGACCGTTTCCGACCAGGCGCAGATGCGGGAGTTCTACCTGTCCCGAGTGGAAGAAGTGGAGCCCGGGCTGCGGACAAGGTTTCAGCAGCTTTATCGCTATTACTGACGGAAGGAAACAGCGAGCGAGATATGGCGAAAGAGAAATTTGAGCGTAATAAGCCGCACTGCAACGTCGGGACGATTGGTCACATTGACCATGGCAAGACCACGTTGACGGCGGCCATCACCAAGGTGTTGTCCAAGCACAACCCCAAGATCCAGTTCCGGTCGTTTGACAGCATCGATAACGCGCCGGAAGAAAAGGCGCGCGGCATCACCATTGCCACGGCGCACGTGGAGTATGAGACGGCGAACCGGCATTACGCGCACGTCGATTGCCCGGGCCACGCGGATTACATCAAGAACATGATCACGGGCGCGGCCCAGATGGATGGCGCGATTCTGGTGGTGGCGGCGACCGACGGTCCGATGCCGCAGACCCGGGAACACGTGCTGCTGGCGCGGCAGGTGGGTGTGCCGTACATCGTGGTGGCGCTGAACAAGTGCGATGCGGTGGATGATCCCGAACTGCTCGACCTGGTGGAACTGGAAGTACGCGAGTTGCTGAAGACCTATCAGTTTCCGGGCGACGACGTGCCGGTGGTGCGGTTGTCGGCTCTGGGCGCGCTGAATGGCGAAGCCAAGTGGGAGAAGCAGATTGACGAACTGATGGAGGCGGTGGACAAGAGCGTGCCGCAACCGGCGCGCGAACTGGACAAGCCGTTCCTGATGCCGATTGAAGATATTTTCTCGATCTCGGGCCGGGGCACGGTGGTGACGGGACGAATCGAGCGCGGCAAGGTGAAAGTTGGCGAGGAAGTGGAAATCGTCGGCTTCCGCGATACCCGCAAGACAGTTGTGACCGGCGTCGAAATGTTCAAGAAGCAGCTGGATGAAGGTCATGGCGGGCGACAATGCCGGACTGTTGCTGCGCGGCATTGCGAAAGAAGACGTGGAGCGCGGCATGGTGCTGGCCAAGGGTGGATCGATCACGCCGCACACCAAGTTCAAGGCGGAAGTTTACATCCTGACCAAAGAAGAAGGCGGGCGGCACACGCCATTCTTCAAAGGCTACCGGCCGCAGTTTTACTTGCGGACGACGGATGTGACGGGAGTGGCGGAGTTGCCGGCGGCGACCGAGATGGTGATGCCGGGCGACAACGTGCAGCTGGTGATTGAGCTGATCACGCCGGTGGCGATGGAGAAGGGCCTGCGGTTTGCCATCCGCGAAGGCGGGCACACGGTGGGCGCCGGAACCATCAGCGAGATTATTCAGTAGCAGACGATGGAGGACGGGCGTCTCGACCGTCCCGCCGGGCGGGGACACCCGGCCTCCACCGCGTAGATGAAGAATTGCGTAGATGAAGAATTGAAACCCAGTGATTCAGTTGCTGGTTCTCAGTTCTCAGATTAAGCCAGGAGCTAAGAGCCAGAAGCCAGGAGCTGTTTATGCCCCGAGAGATCATTACCTTGCAGTGCGGCGATTGCAAAGAGCGGAACTATTCGACCACCAAGAACCGGAAGACGATGACGGAGCGCCTGGAGCTGAAGAAGTTCTGCCGCGTCTGCCGCAAGCACACGCCGCACAAGGAAGTGAAATAATTTACGAATTGTCGGATTTACGAATTGTCGAATTTAAATTCGTCAATCCGTAAATCACAAAATTCGTCAATGAATTCAGGGGCGTAAGCTCAACGGTTAAACTGTCGGTCTCCAAAACCGAACTTGGGGGTTCGAATCCCTCCGCCCCTGCCAGTTTTTTGGGCGCCGAATGCGAACGGGTTAAGAAGGAAAGCGGGAAGAGTCCATGGCGAGCGTTGCGGAACAGAACACGCTGACGGCGACCATCAGGTCCTGGCCGGAGCGGATCAAGACTTACTACAACGACGTGCGCACCGAGATGAAGAAGGTGACCGCGCCTTCGTTCAAGGAAGTGCAGGCCACGACGGTGGTGGTGATCGTCACGGTTTTCCTGTTCGCTGCGTATTTCTGGGCGGTGGACCTGGTGATCGGTCACGGGATTGACTCGGTGTTCCGTTATTTCAAGCAGCACTGAGTTGAGGAAGGAAGCGAAGTGTTGCAGCCGACGAGTGCGGAATCTATGCAGGACGAAGAAAAAAACGAAGCCGGAGCAGGCGGAGAGAATCTCTCGCCCGAGGCCGCTGGAGCGCTCGAGCCGCCGCGCAATCCCAACATGAAGTGGTACATCATCCACTCTTATTCGGGATTTGAGCGCAAGGTGAAGGAGTCGCTGGAATCGCGGGTCCAGGCCTTCGGGCTGCAGGAGAAGATCGGCAAGGTGCTGATCCCCACCGAAGCGGTCACCGAAGTCCGCAACGGCAAGAAATACACCGTCGAGCGCATGTTCTATCCCGGCTACGTGCTGGTCGAAATGGACATGGACGACCACGTCTGGCATGTGGTGAAGTCCACGCCGCGGGTCACGGGATTTGTGGGCACCGGGACAGCAACCCACGCCGCTCTCCGAGGAAGAAGTCCAGCACATCGTGTACCGCGTCGGCGAGGCCAAGGACAAGCCCAAGCTCAAGGTCAAATTTGAAAAAGGCGAGACGGTGCGGGTCACCGAGGGTCCATTCGCCACCTTCCAGGGCGTGGTGGATGACGTCAACGAAGACCGCTCGACCTTGAAAGTGATGGTCACGATCTTCGGCCGTTCGACGCCGGTGGAGCTGGAATTCACCCAGGTGGAGAAAGTGGCTTAAGAAGCAGTTTCTGGTTTCCGGTTTCTAGTTCCTGGAAGGCGAAAAGAGATTATGGCGAAGAAAGCGACAGGTTCAGTCAAGCTTCAGATTGCGGCAGGCAAGGCCACGCCCGCGCCTCCGGTGGGCCCGGCCCTCGGCCAGGCGCAGATCAACATCATGGAGTTCTGCAAGCAGTTCAATGCCCGCACCGGGGCCAAGGAACTGGAAGGGCTGATCATTCCGGTGGTGGTGACGGTTTACAGCGATCGTTCGTTCACCTTCATCACCAAGACGCCTCCGGCTTCGATTCTGCTCAAGCGCGCGGCCGGGATCGCCAAGGGCTCGGGCGCACCGAATAAAGACAAGGTCGGCAAGGTGACGGCCAAGCAGGTGGAAGACATCGCGCGCCAGAAGATGCCGGACTTGAACGCGGCGTCGGTCGAATCGGCAATGAAGAGCGTGCGCGGCACGGCGCGCTCCATGGGCATTGAAGTCATTGGGTAAGATTTGAAATGGAGGCCGGGCGTCTCGCCCGGCTGGACGGGCGGGGACGCCCGTCCTCCATCGAAGAAGCAAGGTCGAAAATACTACGGTCCATCGGAACAGCGATGGACGGTGGGAGACAGGAAGAAAGCAATGAAAAAGGCAGGAAAGAACATCACCAAGGCGCGCGCGGCTGTGGAAGCGCGTCCTTACCAGCTTAAAGACGCTGTGCCGCTGCTGCAGAAGGTCAAATACTCAAAATTTGACGAGACGGTAGAAATCACCATGCGGCTGGGAGTCGATCCCAAGCATGCCGACCAGATGGTGCGCGGCACCGTGGTCCTGCCGCACGGGCTGGGGAAATCCAAGAAAGTTCTGGTGATCGCCAGCGGCGACAAGATCAAAGAGGCGGAACAGGCGGGCGCGGATTTTGTCGGCGGCGAAGAGATGGTCGAGAAGATCAATAAAGAGAACTGGACCGACTTCGACGCGCTGATCGCCACCCCGGATGTGATGAAGTCGGTGGGACGGCTGGGCAAGATCCTGGGACCGAAGGGCCTGATGCCGAATCCGAAGACCGGCACCGTCACCTTTGACGTGGGCAAGGCGGTGCAGGAAGTCAAAGCTGGCAAAGTCGAGTTTCGTACCGACAAGACGGCTTTGGTGCACGTGCCGGTGGGCAAGATTTCGTTTACGCCCGACAAGCTGGTCGAGAACGCTACCGTGGTCATCAGCAGCGTGATTAAAGCCAAGCCGACCGTGGCCAAGGGCAAGTACATCAAGGGCTGCTACCTGAGTTCGACCATGGGGCCGGGAATTTCGATTGACACAGCCCAGGTGGAAGCGGCGGCCAAAGCTGATAAGAAAGCGGTGGAGGACGGGCGTCTCGCCCGTCCAGCCGGGCGGGGACCCGGTCTCCACAAGATCAGGGATCAAAAAATTGAGGGATCGAACCATGGCGGTTAGCAGAGCAAAGAAGATCGAGCAGGTGGAGAAGCTGGGAGCGGAGCTGAAGAATGTTTCCAGCCTGATTATCGCGACCTACAGCAAGCTGACGGTGGCGCAGGATTACGAATTGCGCAAGACCTTGCGCAGTTCCGGAGCCAAGTACCGGGTGGTGAAGAACACCCTGGCCAAGCTGGCTGCCAAGGGAACGGCCGCGGAAGGCGCGCTGCAGGAGATCAAAGGGGTCACTTCGCTGGCCTATACCTCGGGCGACCCGGTGGCGCTGGCCAAGGCGATCTCGAAGTACGCCAAGGACAATCCGGAATTCACCTTCAAGGCGGGGGTGGTTGAAGGCCGCGTGATCTCGATCAAAGAGATTCAGGCGCTGGCCACCATGCCGTCGAAGGAAGAGATCTACTCCAAGCTGCTGTTCCTGATGAATGCCCCGGCACAGCGTCTGGTCACGGTGATGAATGCCGTCGGCAAGGACCTGGCGGTGGTGATCAACCAGGGCGTGGAGAAAAACAAGTTCAAGGAAGCGTGACCGTGTGGCGCGGGCGCCCTCGCCCGCGACTGGCGGTTGGAGCGGTACATTTCTGGTGGCATGCAAACGCGGGCGAGGGCGCCCGCGCCACACGAGTCCGGAAGGTTATCAAGAGCGGGGGTTGCGCGGTTCCTCACGTCGTGTTGTCTGGCACGGCAAGAAGATCTGAGCGCACTGGAAACCCGGCTGGCGATTAGCGGAATAGATAGACCGAAAATTCGAGGAGACTAGACAAATGGCGGATCTGCAGCAGTTGGAAGAACAAATCGTAGGCTTGTCGCTGTTGGACGCGGCGGCTTTGGTCAAGCGGCTGGAAGAGAAACTGGGCGTCTCGGCCGCGGCCGCAGCCCCGGTGATGGTGGCCGGTGGCGGCGGAGCGGCGGCAGGTGCGGCGCCGGCCGAGGAAAAGACCGAATTTGCCGTTGTTCTGACCGCGGTTGGGGCCAATAAGATCAATGTTATCAAGGCTGTACGCGAAGTGACCAGCCTGGGCCTGAAAGAAGCCAAGGACCTGGTGGATGGCGCTCCCAAGACCATTAAAGAGGGCGTCAACAAGGACGAGGCGGAGACTATCAAGAAGAAGTTTACCGAAGCTGGGGCGACCGTCGAAGTGAAGTAACGGTTCGGGCAATTGCCGGGAGCAGGGGCCCTTCGACTGCGTGGCTGCTTCGCAAGGCGAAGCAGCCGCTCCGCTCAGGATGACAGGGGTGGGCGGGCTGGGACAATCCCCTCCCGAAATGAGCTTGGCCGGCACATTTTCATTGGTGAACCCTGGGAGGCGATGGTAGCATCTATATATCGTCTGCTTCCCACTTCACGGTTAGGCGACTCTCCACTCCAACGATCCGGGGAAGCGGAGCTGAGTCGCACACGAGTTGGCAAACTGTTTCGTGAACAGCGGAACGGAAACAGGCCTGAGAACTGGCGCGGAAAGAAAAAATTCAACTGACGCTAAGCGCTGCAACTGGCGCCCGCGGGGAGCTATGCCCCCGAGGGCGCATACGTGTCTGCAACGCCCCGGCGCGGTGACCGTACATAAGCAGGTCGCCTGATCCGGCGATCAGCCCGGACGGGACCCAAGTCCCGTCACCACGCATGTGCCTTTCGCAGCTCAAGGCTGCGCTTGAAAGTTTGGGAGCCATCTGAATGTCGAAGAACAACGCCTACCGTACCCGATTTGATTTTTCAAAGATTCCAGCCACCATCCAGATTCCGAACCTGATCGAGGTTCAGAAGCGCTCCTACGAACGCTTCCTGCAGATGGACCGGCTGCCCAGCGAGCGCGACGACGCCGGCCTGCAGGCCGTGTTTCAGTCGGTGTTCCCCATCAGCGACTTCCGCAACGTGTCGCAGTTGGAGTTTGTGGACTTCGCCATCGGCAACTGGGAGTGCAAGTGCGGCCACCTGAAGGGACTGCATCACCTGCGCACCACGTGCAAGAACTGCGGCTCGACCGTCATCACCGATCCGTTTCATCCCGGCGATGTGCTGTGCTCGAAGTGCGGCACCTACAACGCGAACACTCCCGACTTCTGCAACAAGTGCGGCGATCCGGTCGGACTGCAGCTGAAGTATGACGTGAGCGAGTGCGAGGAGCGCGGCATGACGTACTCCGCGCCGCTCAAGGTCACCATGCGGCTGACCATTTTCGAGAAGGACGCCGAGACCGGCACCCGCTCGATCCGCGACATCAAGGAACAGGAAGTCTTCTTCGGCGACGTTCCGCTGATGACCGAGAACGGAACCTTCATCGTGAACGGCACCGAGCGCGTGATCGTCAGCCAGTTGCACCGTTCGCCCGGCGTGTTCTTTGAGACCGCCAACAACCGCACCTACTTCCTGGGCAAGATCATTCCCTACCGCGGATCGTGGGTGGAATTCGAATACGACCAGAAGAACGTTCTGTACGTCCGCATCGACCGCAAGCGCAAGTTCCTGGGCACGATTTTCCTGCGCGCCCTGGGCCTGCGTTCCGGCGAAGACATTCTGCGGACCTTCTACACCGTGGACCGCCTGGTCATTCGCGACAACAAGCTCTTTTGGACGCTCGATCCCGCCAGCGAGAAGCCCACGAACCTGCTGGGCATGAAGCTGGCCCACAGCATCAAGTCGAAGTCGGGCGAGGAAATCGCGCACTCCGGACGCAAGATCAACGCGGTCACGCTGAAGGAAATTCAGAAGGCGAAGATCAGCGAGATCGAGATTGACGTTTCGGACCTCGAAGGCGCCTGGGTGGCGAGCGATGTGGTGGACACCACCACCGGCGAAGTCCTGCTCGAAGCCAACTCCGAGCTGACCGCCGACAAGGTCGCGAAGATTCTCGAGTCCGGGGTGGTCGAGATCAATTTGTTCTTCCCCGAGCGCGACGACGTAGGAACTGTCATCTGCCAGACCCTGAAGCGCGATGCGGTGAAGACGCCGCAGGAGGCGCTGATCGAAATCTACCGCAAGCTGCGCCCCGGCGATCCGCCGACGCTCGACACCGCCACTGCCTTGTTCCACGGCATGTTCTTCGATCCGCGCAAGTACGACTTCTCGCGGGTAGGCCGGCTGAAGTTCAACATCAAGCTGTTCGAGAACCAGGACGCCTCGAAACTCGACAACCGCACGCTCGAGCCGGAAGATTTCTACGGCACCATCCGTTACCTGCTGAAGCTGCGCAAGAACATCGGCACCGTGGACGACATCGATCACCTGGGCAACCGCCGGGTGCGCGCCGTTGGCGAACTGCTCGAAAACCAGTTCCGCATCGGACTGGTCCGCATGGAACGGGCGATCAAGGAAAAAATGTCCGTGTACCAGGAAATGTCCACCGCCATGCCGCACGACCTGGTCAACGCCAAGCCGGTGATGGCTGCGATCCGCGAATTTTTCGGATCGTCGCAGCTGTCGCAGTTCATGGACCAGACCAACCCGCTGTCGGAGATTACGCACAAGCGGCGTCTCTCGGCCCTTGGGCCGGGCGGTCTGTCACGGGAGCGCGCGGGATTCGAAGTCCGCGACGTGCACCCGACGCACTACGGACGCATCTGCCCGATTGAAACGCCGGAAGGTCCGAACATCGGACTGATTTCGTCGCTGAGTTGCTATGCCCGCATCAACGACTACGGCTTCATCGAGTCGCCCTACCGGCGGGTCAAGGGCGGACGCGTGCTCGACTACGTCAGCATCGTCAATGCCGGCGACAGCGATCGCAAAATCGGCGACCACCTGGAGAAGCACGAAGCTGAAAAGCTGAATGCCGAGCTGAAAGACAAGAAGAAGCGGGCGGCAGAGCTGGAGCCGTTCTCGTTCTATCTTTCGGCGTGGGAAGAAGACCGCCACACCATCGCCCAGGCCAACGTGGAACTGGACGACAAGGGTCGCATCGTGGGCGACCTGGTGAATGCCCGCAAGGCCGGCAATTTCGTGCTGGTCAGCCGCGATGAAGTCGATTACATCGACGTCAGTCCGAAGCAGCTGGTTTCGGTGGCGGCATCGCTGGTGCCGTTCCTCGAGCACGACGACGCCAACCGCGCTCTGATGGGCGCCAACATGCAGCGCCAGTCAGTGCCTCTGCTGCGCGCCGAAGCGCCGATCGTCGGCACTGGAATGGAAGGCGTCACCGCTCGCGATTCCGGAGCTGTGATTCTGGCCAAGCGCAACGGCATCATCGACTCCGTTGACTCCGAGCGCATTATCGTGCGCGTCGAAGGCGAGCATCATCCCGGACAGCTTTCGCGCGAGGTGGGCAGCGATATTTACCAGCTCACCAAGTTCAAGCGCTCGAACCAGAACACCTGCATCAACCAGAAGCCGATCGTGCTCAAGGGACAGCGGGTGACGAAGGGGCAAGTCATCGCCGACGGTCCCTGCACCGATCATGGCGAGCTGGCGCTGGGACGAAACGTTCTCGTCGCCTTCATGCCGTGGCGCGGCTACAACTTCGAAGACGCGATCCTAGTCTCCGAAAAGCTGGTGAAAGAGGATTACTACACCTCGGTGCACATCGAGGAGTACGAGATCGAAGCTCGCGACACCAAGCTCGGTCCGGAAGAAGTTACGCGCGACATTCCCAACGTCGCGGAATCCATGCTGCGCAATCTGGATGAAGCCGGCGTCATTCGCATCGGGGCTTCGATCAAGCAGGGCGACATTCTGGTCGGCAAGGTCACGCCCAAGGGCGAGACCCAGCTCACGCCGGAAGAGAAACTGCTGCGCGCCATCTTCGGCGAAAAGGCCGGCGACGTGCGCGATGCTTCGCTCTACTGTCCGCCGGGAATTGAAGGCGTGATCGTGGACGTGAAGATCTTCTCCCGCAAGGGCCAGGAAAAGGACGAGCGCGCCAAGTTCATCGAAGGCACGCAGATCGCAAAGCTGGAAAAGAACCTTTCGGATGAGATCCGGATTCTGACCGACGAGCGCCTGAAGCGTCTGGAGAACATTCTGGGCGGCAAGGAAGTTCAGGCCGATCTGCACGACGAGCGCACCAACAAGCGCCTGCTGACCAAGGACACCGTTCTTGATCGCGACACCATCGAGCGCATTTCTACCCGCAACCTGAAGCGTATTAAATACGCCGATAAAGACCCGCGGGTGAATGAGCAGATCGACGAGATCGAGGAAATGACCTCGCGTCAGATCGACGTGCTCAAGAAGATCGTCAACGAGAAGAAAGACAAGCTGACCAAGGGCGACGAGCTGCCACCGGGCGTGATCAAGCTGGTGAAGGTGTACATCGCCATGAAGCGCAAGCTGAGCGTGGGCGACAAGATGGCTGGCCGTCACGGTAACAAAGGCGTGATTGCCCGCATCCTGCCCGACGAGGACATGCCGTACCTCGAAGACGGCACGCCGATGGAGATCGTGCTCAACCCGCTGGGCGTTCCTTCCCGTATGAACGTGGGACAGATTCTTGAAACCCACCTGGGATGGGCCGGACACGAACTGGGCAAGAAGATCACGGAGATGCTGGCCGAGAACACGAAAGAAGAAGCGATCCGGCGCGAACTCAAGGCGCTGTTCAAGGACACGACCCTGGCCGACACCATTGCCGACCTCAGCGATGAGGAGCTGATGGCAGTGGCGCCGACACTGACCAAGGGCGTGTACATGGGATCGCCGGTGTTCGACGGATCGCGCGAAGGCGAGATCAAGGCGCTGCTCAAGCAGTCGGGCCTGCCGGAATCGGGCAAGACTTACTTGTACGACGGCATGACCGGCGACAAGTTCGAACAGCCTGTCACCGTCGGCTACATCTACATGCTGAAACTTTCGCACCTGGTGGACGACAAGATCCACGCGCGGTCAATCGGACCGTACTCGCTGATCACCCAGCAACCCTTGGGCGGAAAAGCGCAGTTCGGCGGTCAGCGCTTCGGAGAAATGGAAGTCTGGGCTCTCGAAGCGTACGGCGCGGCGTTCATCCTGCAGGAACTGCTCACCGCGAAGTCCGACGACGTGTACGGCCGCACCAAGATTTACGAGGCCATCGTCAAGGGCGAAGCGGCCATGGAGCCGGGCGTGCCGGAATCGTTCAACGTGCTGATCCGCGAGTTGCAGTCGCTGTGTCTCGATGTGGAGCTGATCAAGGCCGGAGAGAAGAAGCCGGTTTTGAGCGCGGCAGCGGACTAAAAACCGTCGTTGGTCGTTGGCCTTTGGTCGTTGGCCAACGACGGCGTGCGGCGCGAGTCAGATTTGAGATTGCGTGATTTGGACGAAGACAGGTTTTAAGAAATAAAGGCCGGCGGTCTGGCTCTTGGGCCGTCGAGTCTTAGAGGTTTTCGGTGGTTTTGGCCAAAGACCAACGGCCAACGACCAACGACCGATTTCAAGAGCCGCGTAGCGGCGGCGTACGACCGCGGGAAAGCGGAGGACCACCTTGTACCGTTCTAGCCCCTTTGACATGGCAAACCCGATCGCTGACTTTGACGCTATCCGCATCAGCCTGGCCTCTCCGGAAAAAATCCGGAGCTGGTCGCATGGCGAGGTGACCAAGCCCGAAACCATCAACTACCGGACATTCAAGCCGGAGCGTGATGGCCTGTTTTGCGCGCGCATTTTCGGTCCGGTGACCGACTGGGAGTGTCTGTGCGGCAAGTACAAGCGGATGAAGCATCGCGGCGTCATCTGCGACAAGTGCGGCGTGGAAGTGACGCTTTCAAAAGTGCGGCGCGAGCGCCTGGGCCACATCGAGCTGGCTTCTCCCTGCTCGCATGTGTGGTTCTTCAAGGGATTGCCCAGCCGCATCGGGCACCTGCTCGATATCTCGTTGCGCGATCTGGAATCCGTTCTGTATTTCGAGGCTTACGTGGTGGTCGAGCCTGGAGATGCGCCGGTAAAAGATCACGAGGTCATCAAGGACGAAGCCAAGTACCGCGAACTGGACCAGCAATACCGTCCCGCCGGCTTCAAGGCAATGATGGGCGCCGAGGCCATTAAGGAATTGCTGAAGCGTGTCGAAGTGGAGGCTCTGTCGGCGAACTGCGCGAGAAGATGAAGCATGAGAGCTCGCTGCAGAAGCGGCTCAAGTATGCCAAGCGCCTGAAGGTGGTCGAAGCCTTCCGCAAGAGCGGCAACAAGCCGAACTGGATGATTCTGGATGTGATTCCGGTCATTCCACCGGAACTGCGTCCCCTGGTTCCACTGGACGGCGGCCGCTTTGCCACCTCCGACTTGAACGATCTTTACCGCCGCGTCATCAACCGCAACAACCGGTTGAAGAAGCTGATGGACCTGCACGCTCCCGAAGTCATTGTGCGCAACGAAAAGCGCATGCTGCAGGAAGCGGTGGACGCGTTGTTCGATAACGGACGCCGTGGCCGCGTGCTGCGTGGCGCCAACAACCGTCCGCTGAAGTCGTTGTCGGACACGCTCAAAGGCAAGCAGGGACGCTTCCGCCAGAACCTGCTGGGCAAGCGCGTTGACTACTCCGGACGTTCCGTCATCGTGGTCGGCCCCGAACTCAAGCTGCACCAGTGCGGTCTGTCCGAAGAAGATGGCTCTGGAATTGTTCAAGCCGTTCATCTATCACCGGCTGGAGCAGACCGGGCACTGCACCACCATCAAGCAAGCCAAGGAAATGGTGGAGCAGCAGGAACCGATAGTCTGGGACATCCTGGAAGAGGTCATCAAAGACCATCCGGTGATGCTCAACCGCGCTCCTACCCTTCACCGTCTGGGCATTCAGGCTTTCGAGCCGGTGCTGGTGGAAGGCAAGGCAATCAAGATCCACCCGTTGGTATGCACGGCGTTCAATGCCGACTTCGACGGCGACCAGATGGCGGTCCACATTCCGCTGTCTCCGGAAGCACAGGTCGAAGCCAGCGTGCTGATGCTTTCGTCGCACAACATTCTGTCTCCCGCCTCGGGCCAGCCCATCACGGTCCCGACGCAGGACATGGTGTTGGGCCTCTACTACCTGACCAAGGGCAAGCCGGGCGCCAAGGGTGAAGGCCGCGCCTTTGCCAACGTGGAAGAAGTGCTGCTGGCGCTGGATGCCGGCGAAGTGGAGACACTCAGCCCGATCCGCTTGCGCTACACCGGTGAAGTCATCGATCTGATGACTGCCTACGACGATCAGGAAATTATCCACACCGAGCCGGTGAACTCGGAGCGTGGCTTCCTGAACACCACCGTTGGCCGGGCCATCCTGAATGATCACCTTCCCGAAGGCATGCCGTTCATTAACGGCTTGCTCAAGAAGAAGGGTATCGGGCAGTTGGTCACTTACTGCTATCTGCGCTTTGGCCTCGAAGTCACGGTCAAGATGCTGGACGAGGTGAAAGACCTCGGCTTCCGCTACGCCACCAAGGCGGGACTGTCCATCGGCATCGACGACATGGTCATCCCGGACAATAAGAAGACGCTGGTGAAAGACGCCGAGAAACTCGGAGTCGCCGTGCAGCAGCAGTATCTCGACGGCGCCATCACCAACGGCGAGCGCTATAACAAGGTCATCGAAATCTGGTCGGCGATTACGGAAAAGGTCGCGGACGAGATGTTCGGGCAGATGCAGCAGCGCGATAAAGAAGGCGCGCTGAATCCGATTTACGTCATGGCTGACTCCGGCGCTCGCGGATCGAAGCAGCAGATTCGCCAGCTCTCCGGCATGCGCGGGCTGATGGCCAAGCCGTCGGGTGAAATTATCGAGACCCCGATCACGGCCAACTTCCGCGAAGGGCTGACCGTGCTCGAGTACTTCATCTCGACCCACGGCGCCCGCAAGGGTCTGGCTGACACGGCGCTGAAGACGGCCGATTCAGGCTACCTGACGCGGCGTCTGGTGGACGTGGCCCAGGACGTAATCATCAGCGAATACGATTGCGGCACCGTCGATGGTATTTACGTCGAAGGTATCGTCGAAGCCGGCGAGATCATCGAACCGCTGCGCGACCGGATTGTGGGCCGCGTGTCGCTCGAAAAGATCAAGGACTACGACGGCGGTGTGATCGTCGATATCAACAACGAAATCACCGAAGAGCTGGCCAGCGCCATTCAGGCGGCCGGGATCGAACGGGTAAAAATCCGCTCGGTGCTGACGTGCGAATCGAAGCGCGGAGTCTGCGTGATGTGTTACGGACGCAACCTGGCTTCGGGCCGGCTGGTCGAGCTGGGCGAGGCCACGGGAGTGATCGCGGCCCAGTCCATCGGCGAACCTGGCACCCAGCTCACCATGCGTACCTTCCACATCGGTGGTACGGCGTCGCGAGTCTCGGAGCAATCGCGGCTGGATGCCAAGAGCAATGGCACGGTCCGCTTCATCGGACTGCAGACCGTCAAGGCCAAGTCGGGTGACCTGGTGGTCATGAATCGCCAGGGCTCGATCGCGGTAGTGGACGACAAGGGCCGCGAACGCGAGCGTTATGCGGTCGTGTACGGCGCCAAGTTGAAGGTCAACGAAGGCGATCAGGTAGCACTCGGACAAGTCATGGTCGAGTGGGATCCTTACACCTTCTCCATCCTGACCGAAATCGGCGGCACGGTGCAGTTCAAAGACTTGCAGGAAGGGGTCACGTTGCACGAAGAAGTGGACGAAGTGACTGGACTTTCGCGACACGTAGTGGCGGATTCGCCCGACGAGAAGCGCCAGCCGGCCATCGTGATCAAGGGCAAGGCCAGCAAGCGCTACCTGATGCCCTCACGCGCCCACCTCATGGTGCAGGACGGCGACACCGCACATCCCGGCGACGTGCTGGCCAAGATCCCGCGCGAAACCACCAAGACCAAGGACATCACGGGTGGTCTGCCGCGCGTGGTCGAACTGTTCGAAGCCCGCAAGCCGCGCGAGACTGCGGTCATCAGCGAAATCGATGGCACGGTCAAGTTCGGCGAGGTTTCGAAGGGCCAGCGCAAGATGTACGTGGTCGCCGACAATGGCACCGAAAAGGAATACTCGGTGCCGCGCGGCGTTCACATCAACGTGCAGGAGGGCGAACGGGTCAAGGCGGGCGAACCGCTGATGGACGGTCCGCTGAACCCGCATGACATTCTCGCCGTACTGGGCGAGAAGCAGCTGCAGTCGTATCTGGTAAATGAGATCCAGGAAGTTTACCGGTTGCAGGGTGTGAACATCAGCGACAAGCACATCGAGGTGATTGTCCGTCAGATGATGCGATGGGTGAAGGTCGAGGACGTAGGCGACACCCAGTTCCTCCTCGAACAACAAGTGGACAAATTCCGCTTCCGCGAGGAAAATGAGCGCGTCATCGCCCAGGGCGGCAAACCGGCCACCGGCAGGCCGTTGCTGCTGGGTATCACCAAGGCGTCACTGTCGACCGAGTCGTTTATCTCGGCGGCGTCGTTCCAGGAGACCACCCGGGTCCTGACCGAGGCATCGATTCAGGGCGCGGTGGACCACCTGCGAGGACTGAAGGAAAACGTCATCGTGGGCCGGTTGATCCCGGCCGGCACCGGCATGGAGTATTACCGCAACGTGCGGCTCTCGCCAGAGATGGAAGAAGCCGCGGCCAAGGTGCAAGAGGAAGTTTCGCAGGCCTACGAGGAAGCCGAGCGGGCGCTCGAGCTGATGCGTACGGAAGGCGAGACCGAGGAACTGACGGCCGAGTAATTCAGGAAGAGCGCTGGGGCGGTGCGTCCGGCAGTCCGGACTGGCCGCCCCGCCGCTTTCCCGGTTTGCGTTCTCGAGTTCTGCGTCCTTGAGTCCCCAAATGCACGCTAACCCAGAACGATTGCAAGATCAGGAACGTAGCAGCACTTCGCAGTTGCATGCGATGCCCCGGCGCAATACTCTGGGGCCATTCATGTTGCGTTTCCTGCGCCTGCTTCGCCTCGCCTTTTGGCGCGCGTTTCAGCATGACGCGTTCGCCACCGCCAAAGCTGCGGCGTATTCCTCCATCCTTACCTTTTTCCCCACGCTGTTACTCATCGGATCGGTGCTCGCCACCTCGCGCGGGACTGAAGCCTACCTGCGCGAAATTTCCGACGCGCTGGGAAAGATTCTTCCAGCGGGCGGAGCCACGGCTCTCGCGTACCTGAGGGGCACCACCCAGCGTTCGGTGGGCGTGCTTATCACGGCTTCGCTGATCACGCTGTGGACCGGGTCCGGCGTCATGATCTCCTGGATGGAAGGTTTCCGCCGCTGCTACGAGTTGCCCAAGAGCTGGGGACTGGTCAAGGAGCGGCTGATCGCGTTCTCGCTGGTCATTCTTGCCGGCATTCCGCTGACCTTCTCCACCATCCTGGTGGCCTTCGGCAATCGCATTGAGACCCAGATCCTGTTTCAGCTGGGACACGAGTTCGGTCCTTTCATCCTGCTCATGTGGACGGCCATCCGCTGGACGATCGCCGGACTCACCAGCATCGCGGTGATGGCGCTGATCTATCACAACGCGGTCCCGCGCACCCAGCCCTGGCACAGCGTGTTGCCGGGCGCCACCCTGGCGTCGGCTCTGTGGTTCCTGGCCACCACCCTGTTCGGCTGGTACCTGCAGCGTTACGCCGACTACAGCATTCTTTACGGTTCGCTGGGCGTGGGCATCGCATTGCTGGTGTGGATGTACATGATCTCGCTGGTGGTGCTGGTGGGCGCGGAATTCAATGCCATGCTGTTTCCCGCGCGC
Source organism: Terriglobia bacterium (assembly GCA_963801595.1). Lineage (GTDB taxonomy): Bacteria > Acidobacteriota > Terriglobia > Terriglobales > Acidobacteriaceae > JAIQFF01. The sequence goes on from CAWDFW010000022.1 coordinate 82,174, forward strand.
CCGGCTGGGCATCGAACTGATCGAGACTAATGCGCATTTGAGAAGACCGTAACGTTTCAGATCGTGGCGCGAGCCGTCCCGCTGTGCGAAGCAAGGGTTCAACACTTGGTGCTTGTCTGAGAACCTGGTGAGCCTGCCGCTGGACAGCCGCGGCGGCTCTCTGTACACGGTTGATGCGGTCGCGGAAATTTCACTTGGACTTGGGACGCACGAGCGGGACGCTCACGCCTACATTGACAACGGGGAGAACTTTGAAACCAGGCAAGCCGGATCTCGTCTCGGGTGATTTGTCGGCGGAAGCTCGCCATCGCGGCCACTCGCCGCGCCAAGATCATTTGCACCATCGGACCGTCGTGCAATACCGAAGCCCGGCTGCGCGAAATGATGCAGTTGGGCATGGACGTTGCCCGGCTGAATTTTTCGCACGGCACCCATCCCGAGCATGCGCGCAATATTGCCCGGCTGCGCCGCGCGGCGAAACAGGAAAACCGCACCATCTGTATCCTGCAGGATTTGCAAGGCCCCAAGATCCGCACTGGACGGCTCAAGGACAGCGAGCCTGTACTGATCAAGACCAGTTCGCTGGTCACCATCACGCCTCGAGATATCCCCGGCACGCCCACCCTGATCTCGACTACATTTCAGGGGCTGGCCCAGGAGGTGCGGCCGGGCTCGCGCATTCTGCTTTCCGACGGTTTGATCGAGCTGCGGGTGACGCAGGTGCGGGGCAGCGATGTGGAATGCGAGGTAGTCAACGGCGGCATGCTGGCCGAGCACCAGGGCATCAACTTGCCGGGCGCGGCGCTGTCGATTCCTGCGCTGACCGGCAAAGACCGCGCCGATCTTGAGTTTGGGCTGAAGCATGGCGTGGACATGGTGGCGTTGTCGTTCGTGCGCTCGGCCGCGGACGTGCGCACGGTGAAGGAAATTGTCCGGGAGAACGGCCGCGATGTGCCGGTGATCGCCAAGCTGGAAAAGCCGCAGGCCCTGAAGCGGCTGGAAGAAATTTTCGAAGCTGCGGATGGAGTGATGGTGGCGCGCGGCGATCTGGGAGTGGAGATGCCGGCGGAGAAAGTCCCGGTGATTCAGAAATATGTCATCCGGCGCGCGGCGGACTGGCGCAAGCCGGTCATCATCGCCACCCAGATGCTGGAGTCCATGATCGAAAATCCGCGGCCCACGCGGGCCGAGGCCAGCGATGTGGCCAACGCAGTGTTCGATGGCACGGATGCGGTCATGCTTGTCGGCGGAGACCGCGACCGGTCTCTATCCTCGTGAGACGGTGGCCATGATGGCAAGGATCGTGGTGGAAGCGGAAAGCAACATGGCGGAGTTTACCCAGCCGCGACGCCGCCAGCAGCGCCGCTTGTCGATTGCCGAGGCCATCTGCGAATCGATCGCACACGCCGCCGAAGATCTGCACATGGGCGCGATCGCGGTATTCACCGAGAGCGGCAATACCGCGCTGCTGATATCGAAGTACCGGCCGCAGGCGGAGATCTACGCTTTCTGCCGCACCCCGGCAGTGTGCAATCGCCTGAACTTGTTGTGGGGCGTGCAACCGGTGGTGCGAGACGCAGGCGCTGACCGCGGACGAGATGCTGCTGGCGGCGGAACAGGAATTGCTGCGCCGGGGCCGGGTCAAGACCGGCGACGTGCTGGGGGTGGTGGCGGGAACGCAGATGGCGTCGGGGTCGACCAACTTCATGCGCCTGCATCTGGTGACGGCCGAGGAAGAGCGCGGAATTTCGCAGGCGCAAACCGCGGCGCAGGAAGAGCGCGAAGAGACGGCGTTAGCGCCGAACCGTGTTTCGGCGGGCCGACGATCCCGAAAGACAGTGCTTTCGCCATGATCCGGTCCGATTTCGAGAAAAACCCGAGTTTCTAAAAACCCAGTTGGCAGTTGCTTAGTTCGCAGTTCTCAGTTGGTTTTGCATGACGGTTGGCTTTCCAAGGCTTTGGCGATGCCTCGCTCGACCCGCCGGTTCGAGGATTTCTTTATCGTCCGGAACCTGGCGGCGACGGGCTGGTACTGGCGCATGGCGCCGGATCAAATTCCAGTTCTTCCCTCTTGACTGCTCTGTCTGGAGCATTTGCCGGGGTTGGCCTTACCGTGCTGCGCTGCGACCTTCCTTTCCGGCAAGCGCGTCCTTACGGTCCGCCGCGGCCGGGAGACGCTGAGCGCGATCGCGAGGGGCTCAGGAATGCGGTTGCGGCTTTGCGGAAACTGGGCTGCGGACGGATGTTCCTGGGCGGGCACTCCTACGGCGGGCGGCAGGCGACGATGCTGTGCGCCGGCGAGCCTGATCTGGTAGCGGGACTGCTGCTGCTGTCTTATCCCCTGCATCCGCCGCGCAAGCCGGCGCAGCTGCGGGTGCAGCATTTGCCTGGCTTGCGGGTGCCGGCGTTGTTTGTGCATGGCACGCGCGATCCCTTTGGGTCGATCGAGGAAATGGAAGACGGCGGTGAAGATGATTCCGGCAAAGACGGAATTGTTGAGCGTGGATGGGGCGGGCCACGATTTGGGATTTAAGGGGAAAGCGGTGCGGGATGGGGTAGTGGGGGAAATGGTGACGGCGTTTTCTGGATTTTCCGGGAGATGAGTGCGTAGAGGCTTGCGCTCTGCACGCGCGTAGACGCTCGCGCCCACATTTGCCGGGCACTGCCCGGCTGGACAGCCGAGGGCGGCTGTCCCCACGTGGGTTTTTCTAATTTACCCAGCCGGATTTTGAGCCGCCATTTTTCTTTTCTTCCTCGGGCGGGATGTAGTTGCCCTGCTCGTCAAATTCGACGGTGCGGTTGTGTTTGCGCATGTAAACCTCGAACTTCCGTGCGGCGCGGCGGCGTTTCCAGCGGTAGTAGTGATTGCGCAAGCCGAAAAAGCTCTCGCTGGCGTTGAATCCCAGGCCCTTCCGGGGAAGGAACTTCACATAGACAAAACCGAAGAAGAGGCCTCCCAGGTGGGCGGCGTAGGCGACGTTGGAGCCGCGGCCGGCGCCGGCCGCGTTAATCGCGTCGATGACGGTAAAGAATGCAACTCCCATCACGAAGTACTTGGCGCGGATGGAGAACGGAATCGGAAACAGCATGATCTCCTGGTTTCCGAACAAAATCCCGAAGGCCACCAGGATTCCGAGGACGCCGCCGGAAGCGCCTTCCGTGCTGGTGTTGGGCGATACTCCTCCCCAGCCGGTATAGGAGACCGCGATGGTGGTGAGGGCAGCCCCGATCACGCAGAATAGGTAGAACTCTACAAATCTTCTGGTGCCCCATTCCATTTCCAGCTGGGCGCCGAACCACCACAGCCAGAGCATGTTGAGCAAGATGTGCCAGAAACCGGCGTGCAGGAAAGAATAGGTGACCACTTGCCAGATCCAGCCGTGCAGGACCAGGTTCGGCACCAGGGAGAAAGAGTAAGAAACGACAGCGAAGACGCCCGGGCTGAGCACCGACAGCAGCGTGGTCAGGAGGAAGACCCCAGCATTCCCCAGCATGATCCACTTCACCGCCTTGGTAAACGGCGGCAAACTCAGCGTAAGGGTGCGTCCACGAGGCATGAGGTCAGTGGGTCAATGGTAACAGGTTTCGTCTAGCGTTCAGGCTGAGGCACCACGGCCAGACTGCGGTGTCCTTTACCATCGACGGCGCGCACGGCGAAAATCACATTATCCTTCGACAGCGGCATCGTGATACGGGTTACGTTTCCCGCCGGCTGGGCATGTTCCCATTCCGGGCTGGCAGTATCGCGCCAGAGGACTTCGTAGGAGGCGCTGCCCGGGGAAGCCTCCCAGGTCAGGGTCGAGTCATTTTCCAGTTCTTTGGTCTGCAGCCGAACCTGAACGGGCGGAGCGGGCGCCGATGCCAGGGATGCCAGAGTCGCGGCGTTTAGCCGCGCCACGTTCGCGACATAGTCGAAGTTGACGAACTTGAGCAGGTCTCCGTATTCGATGCCGTTTTCCGTGCGAACATTCTGGTGCTGGTGGTTGTAGTCTTCGCGGTACTCGGTGAAGCGAACCGCCGCGTATCCCTGCTGGTTGAAGGAATAGTGGTCTCCGCCGCGCAGATAGCGGTCCAGCCGGAACACCAGCAACGGATGGGCCGCAGTCTGATAAGCACGGCTGACTTCGGCGACGTAACGGGCGAGCTGGCGGGAGGGGGAATCGCTCTCCCCGCCCAGATTGCGCACCCGGCGCAATTCGGCTTCGGTGGCGGCCACCGGCAGGCCTTCGGAGAATACGCGCACGATGCCGGTGTCTTGCCGCGGGCTGCGGTCGCCGCCTACGATGTCATTGTTCAGGACGGCTTCAATGTCCCAACCCTGGTCCTTCGCCATCCTGGCGAAATGGTGGCTGCCGTTCAAGCCCTGCTCTTCGCCGGCCACAGTCAGGAAAATAATAGTCGCGGGAAACTTCATCTGGCTGAGGACGCGGGCGCATTCCAGGCTGACGGCGGTGCCGCTGGCGTCGTCGTTGGCGCCGGGAGCGATGCCGCTTACGTCCAGGGTATCGCTGTTGCGCGAATCGTAGTGGCCGGTGACCAGCACAATGCGTTTGGCATTCTCCGGGTCGGTGCCTTTCAAGACTGCATAAACATTGGTGATGACCGTGGGTTTCGGAATCCGCTCCGCGGGGTTTTCGGTGAAGCTGTCAGTCCTGACTTCGAGGCAGCCGCCGCAGGCGCGCGAGTAGCTTTCGAATTCGGCCTTGATCCATTCTCGCGCCGCGCCGATGCCGTGGCCGGCCTTGATAGAATCAGGGTCCTGCGCCGAGAGCGTCAGGCGGGTCTGGAAGCTCACCAGCTTCTCGATGTTGGCTTGAATCCGTTGCGCAGAAATCCGGGTCAGGGCGGCAGCGATTTGAGGATCAGCGGTCGGCTTGGGTTCGAGCCTGCCGGTTTGGGCGAAGGTGCGGTAGGGTACGGACGCGGGCAACACCGCCAGCAACGCGAGAATCAGGGAAATTCTGGAAGTAAACATGATGTCCACGGAGTAAGCTTGTGCCGTATATTTTTTCCGGTCACCAGCCCTTGACCTCTGGCCCGGGAGAAACTAAATATTAACAGGAGCACTCTTACCCAGGACACCCGTCCAGCCCGGAGGCCAGCATGATTTATTGTCCCGAATGCGAGACCAACCTCGATATTGACGAAGAAGAGGTTGACGAAGGCGAAATCGTTTCCTGCCCCGAGTGCGGCAGCGATTTCGAAATCGTCACGGTGAATCCCATCGAGTTGAAGCCGATGGAAGAGGCGGTCATCGACGAGGAAGAACTGGAGGAAATGGGGGACGGAGACGATTCCTAGTCCTGCCTCCATGCCGGTATTTCCCGCACGGATCTGCCTCTGGTTCCTGATCGTCACGCTCTGCTTTGCCCTCGTGGTACCCGTCGGCCAGGCGGCGGCCCAGAAGCCCGGCCAGCCTTACGCCCTTATTTTCGGGACGGTCTGGGGGCCCGACGACCGTCCGCTTTATGGAGTGAAGGTAAAGATCCGCCGGGCAGACCAGAAGAAGGCACGCTGGGAGCTTTATTCCGATCACAATGGAGAGTTTGCCCAGCGCGTACCCCCGGGCCCGGCTGATTACCTGGTCTGGGCCGACCTGAAGGGCTATAAGTCGCCTACAGGCAAGGAGTTACACCAGGATTCCGAGGTCAAAGTGCACGTGGACAATGATGAGCGTCAGGACCTCGGTCTGCATCTAAAGCAGTAGCATGTTGTCGCTGTTTCGCGGGGAGGGGACCTCATGAAAAAGCACGGGGTTGTGGCTCTGATGATCGTGGCGCTGGCGGTTGCCATAGCCACCTTGCCGGCTTACGCCAAGGACAAGAGCGGCGATGCCGGGCGCCTGTTGACGGGAAGAGTCGTCAATGACTCGGACGCAGCCCTCCCGGATGCTGTGGTGTATCTCGCCAATACGCGCACCCGCGCCGTAAAGACGTTCATTGTGGGCAAGGATGGGATGTACCGCTTCCCGGCGCTGTCACCCAACGTGGACTACGAAGTTTACGCTCAGTACAAGGACGCCAAGAGCGACACCAAGACGGTGAGCCAGTTCGACACCCGCCCGACGGTAAATATCAATCTGAAGATTGATGCGAAATAGCCGCCTGTGACACGCGGGACAGCCGTCCCCCGGCTGTCTGGTCGGGCATCCCCTCGACAGATCACACTTTGCCAGAAATAACGGGCCGAAACCTGGCCACTCTTGACCCTCGTCCCCGGTCGGGCGATGGTCTTCGGTGTGGCCCTCATTGGTCTTCAGTGACGTTCTCAGGGCAGCGGGGTATTGCTAACGTGCAGGTCAGCCGGAACGAGAAAGGCCGGCCTTACTCACTTTATGGCAAATACCACAAAGTCCACCTCAAAACTGAAGATTCTGTACGCGGAAGGCGATCAGGAAGTGCTTTCCACACAATCGGCTACGATTGAAAAAGCGGGCCATCAGGTCAGCCAGGCGGAGGGCCGCCAGCCGGTGCTGGACGCGCTCAAGCGGGAAACCTTTGATCTGGTAATCCTGGGTCCCACCTTGACCAAGAATGATCGGCACCACCTGGCCTACATGGTCAAAAAGGCCAAATCAGGTGCGCGCGTCCTGGTCCTGCACACCGACGGCGAAGGTCATCCCGCGGTCGATGCTACCCTGGAGACGGGCCGAAGCATGAATGCCCTGCTGGAGAAGATTGCGGCAATGTATCCCCAGGCAGCAGGCGCAGCCTCAGGCAGATAGCCCGTGCTGTGTGGCCGCGGGCGACTCGCCCGCGCTCGCCGGAAATATCGAATGCAATGACTAAGGCGGCCATCAAGCCGCCTTTTTCATTTTGAGACTCTATCTGGCATCCGCCACGATACGAACCTCTGCAGTAAACAGGTGGAATGGAATACAAGCGAATCGATGATTCATGCCGCGCATCTGGCTCACATTTAGTCAAAGTGGAACTTTGGCAAGACGTGTCCCGCGGGGGTGAAACACAGCGCTGCGCTACGGACCGACGGGTTCCCAAGCCCGCATCCCGACCGACAAGAACCAACCTGGTTATCGTGGAACAAGTACACGCAGGGAAATGCGGGGCAGGTTGATCTGCGCCCCAATATCTTCCGTTTCGACCGCAAAAGTGGAGTGGCGGCGGTTAAAATACAAATTCCGAATCGATCTCATTATGAACAGCCCGATACAAGCCGACCAAAAACAGGAAAAGAAGATTTACGTATGCCTCAGCGGCCTGCCTCTTTCATTCCGCCTGGAGTGGCCGTTTCGCAAGTCCACGTCGGGCGCGGATTTCTACGTGCTGCACGCTGACATCGCTCTCGAGAATTCGGAAGGGCTGCACGCGCCGGTGTCGGTGAATCTTTCCGCCACGGTGTACGAAGTGATGCCGTCCCTGGAACCGAAAGACATTGAAGCCCCGGTGATCAACGCCTTGCGCAAGGAAGTGGATCGCCGGCAAATTGAATTTCTGAAGTCGGGCAAGCGGGTGCCAGTGCAATTCTCCAGCCGCTATTACGATTTCAAACGCAGTAAGTGGGTGTTTGGCAAGGCGACGGAAGAGAATATGGCCCTGCTGGTGGCGCGCAAAGTTTACTGGCAGACCAAAGTCGCCGGAGGGCCGGTCTGGATTGGCGATCCCACGGAAGCGCTGTTCCTGGAAACTTCGCCCGGGCAAATCCTCGAAGTGGCGCAGAAACTGCGAGGCCAGGAATTGATGACCCTGCAGGGCGAATGGGCTTCTGCCAACGCCTCCCTGATGGCGCAAGCGGAAAAATTTGAGGCGGACATGCGTGGCGCGCTGGCCGAACTTGAGCAGAAGCACGCCTTCGAAAGAGGCTGAGGAAGAATTTCAGATTGCAGATTTTAGATCTCAGAATCAGGAGCTCCGCAATGCAATTTCAGAGCACTCCTCGGGAATTCAAGAACCAAGAAGACCGGTAAAACTCAATCTGAAATCTAAAATCCGCAATCTGAAATTTCAATTTCCTAGTGCTGCTTGCTGATGGTGCCATTCAGAGCTACACCGGAATCGGCCTGCACGATGTAGGCGTCGTTTGCCGAGACCAGGTAGAAGATCAGGTTGTTGGAGAGGCTGCCCAGCGAGGCCCCGGTTCGCCCGTTGCCCGAAACCGCGTAGTTTCCGGACAGAATCACGGGCACGGTGATGACTCCAGCCGCGTTCGTGAATTCATTCAGCACCAAGCCTCCGGAACCATCCCACTGCAATGTGCCCACCCGGTCTTTCGCGCCACCTGCGTCGAATCCGTTCATGATAAAGCCGAACTGTCCGTTCATCGTGGAGTTCGAAAATGTGGAAACCTGCTGCAGGTCAAGGCTTCCGTCCTGGACAGTGTTCAGATCGTTGACCAGGAACAGTCCGCGCGTAGGGCTGACCATCCAGACCACGAGGTTCTTGTTTGCAGCCGTGGTGAGGCTTACTAGGGCGCGCCCGTTGACCGCCTGGTTATAGGTCCCGGTGAAACTGACATTGCTGGCGACGTTGCCGTCCTGCACCGAATCGCGCGCGCCCATCGTGATGTTGCCGCCGCTGGCGTTGAAGCGGCCGGCCATATTTACGCCGCTCAGAAAGCTGGTGTCGCCCTCACTGCCGAAGGCGTAGCTGCCGGAGAGCGCGGGCGTGCCGCTCTGGAGCTCGGCCCGTCCCAGCCCGTTGACCCCGACGGTTTGCGCCATGAAGCGCACGTTGTTGGCGTCCACGATGTAGTAAACGAAGCTGGAGGTGGCAGGGGAATTGTCAGTGAAGGTCCCGGTGCCGCGCCCGGTGCTGGAGTCAGGGCCGTTGAACGAGCCGGTGAAGGTCAGCGAACTGAAGGTTCCGCCGCGATTGACGTCCTCGTTCCCATTGCTGACGACGCCGCCCGTTACCGTGAAAGCGCCCACGCTGGCCACGGATTGGGTCGCATTCAGATCATGCTCGCGGAAAACAAAGGTGCCGCTGGGCGCGGAAGTGATGGAGGTCAAGTCCTGCTTTTCCGCCAGCCCGCCGCCGTTCAGGGCCTGGTCACCCTCCACCAGATAAACTTTGGAAGAACTGACCAGGGTCACGGCCAGCTGGATCGTCCCCAGGGCATTGTCAAAACTCAAACTGCCGGTGCCGTCGTTGCTGATGGTGTAGGAGCCGGTACTGCTGGTGGTGAGGAAGGTGTTGCCCTCGGAGAAATCATCGGTCGCGCTGGTGATATTTCCGTTACCGTCGGCGGTAAACACACCGGCTTCGCGGTACGCCACACCACTGAGGTTGGTGGTGAAATCAAATCCCTCGATCTGATAGACGTACTGCCCATTCAGACTGGCCTTGGAAAAATTTCCTTTGGGAATAAAGCCCGGCACGCCATTGCTGTTGTTTCCACAAGCTGCACAAAAAAGAAGCGATATCAGTCCCAGGCACAGATATGAATTTCTCATAACAAATTGTGCAGCGTACGCACGACTCCTTCACGATGGTTATAAGGTTCGATGCTTCCAATCTCTAACACAGCCGTACCGCAAAAGTTGTCACCATCACGTAACGGCTATCCCTCTGCCACTTCCGCCTGTTCCGCCAGCGCCGAACTCGCTTTTCTTTCCCTGTTCTTACGCACCAGCCAGGCTACGATGCGATATCCCAGCAACAGAGACAGCACAAAGGCATACTGCTGCGGCTTGGTGACATCGGCCTTCACCAGCCACCAGTAGTGAACGACGCCGGCGATGGCGCTGACGTAGATGAGCCGGTGCAAGGCCTGCCAGCGCTTGCCTCCTAGACGGCGTATCCAGCCCCGAGTTGAAGTGAGAGCCAGGGGAATCAGCAGGACGAATCCAGTGAAACCGATGGTGATGAAGCGGCGCTTGCTCACGTCGGCCAACATCTCGTGCAGATCAAAAAATTTATCCAGCCAGATGTAGGTTATGAAGTGCAGCACCGCATAGAAGAAGGCGAACAGCCCAAACATCCGGCGATAGCGAATCAGCCACAGCTGGCCGGTGAGCTTGCGCAAGGGCGTGATGGAAAGCGTCACCAACAGGAAGATCAGGATCCAGTCGCCGGTGGAATGGGTAATGACTTCGATGGGGTTGGCCCCCAGCAGGCCCATGTAGGCCTTCCATCCCAGCCGCGCGAGCGGACCCAGACAGGCGAGAAATACAAAGGGTTTAAACCAGCGGACCATAGTCTCCCTTGAGCCTCACAGGCCGAGGGCAAGATGCCCTCGGGCCAGCCGGCGGGACGCCGGCGCTACAAAAAAACAGCTCTTCGTCGCGCCGGCGTCCCGCCGGCTGTCGCGAGGGCTCCTGCCCTCGCTTGCTATGCTCGCCGAAAAGCAGGTCCCTCCACTGCGCTCGCTTGCGCTTCGCTCCGGTCGGGATGACAGAATTTACGTGACGCTAGAAATTCTTCTTCAAATCCATGCCCGAATACAGCGACGCCACCTGATCGTAGCCGTTGAACATCAAAGTCGGCCGCTTGCGAAATTCTCCCAGGCGGCGTTCCGTGGCCTGGCTCCAACGCGGATGGTCCACATGCGGGTTCACATTGGAGTAGAACCCGTATTCACTGGGCGCGGAAATATGCCAGGTGTTGTCGGGCTGGCTGCCCACAAAACGAATGCGAACGATGCTCTTGATGCTCTTGAAGCCGTACTTCCACGGAATCACCATGCGCAGCGGCGCGCCATCCTGATTGGGCAGCACTTCGCCATACATGCCAAAGCACAGCAGCGCCAGCGGGTGCATGGCCTCATCCATTCTCAAGCCCTCGAGGTAAGGCCATTGCAGCACATTGCTGCGCTGGCCCGGCATCTGCCGCATATCAAAGAGTGTGGTGAACTCCACGAACTTCGCCTTGGGCAAGGGGTCGGCGCGCTTGATCAATTCGCTCAGCGAGAACCCCACCCAGGGCACAACGATGGACCATCCTTCCACGCAGCGATGGCGATAGATGCGCTCTTCCGGCGCGGCCATCTTGATGATGGCGTCCACGTCGAGCACCTGCTTCTTCTTGACCTCGCCGTCGATGGTGACGGTCCACGGACGCGTTTTGAGATTCTTGGCCAGCCCGGCAGGCTCGTACTTGTCAGTCGAAAATTCGTAGTAGTTGTTGTAGTTGGTGACGTCCTTGTAGGGCGTGATCGCCTCGGTGGTGGAGAATGGACTCTTCTGGATGCCGTCAATTTTGGTGTTGGCCTGCGCCACCGACGAGGGTGAGGCTATTTCGTGCAATCCCACTCCCGCCGCCACCGCAGCCGCGCCCGCCAGCGCCGTGCCGGCCAGAAACTTTCGCCGGTTCAGGTACAGGCTCTTCGGGGTGATCTCGGAAGATGGAATGTCGTCCGCTTTTTTGATCAGCATGAGGGAAAGCTCCTGAAAGGCTACGCACTAACCACGGCGCTGGATTTCTGGCTTCTATTCTCTGTTAGATAGGACGCATTTGGCGGAGAAAAGTTGCATCACAGGCTGTGAACTCAAAACCAAAGTCCATTGATTCGAGGGTACTTATTCCCTCACGGTGGCCACGTGGGACAGCCGCCCCCGGCTGTCCGGCGGAGCGAAGCTCCGCTATTTCGGTCCTGGCAAAACACCCTTACGAGAGATTTTCAGACTAACGGCGAAACCCTGGCGAGCCGCGCTCGCCTGCCCGGACGAGGGCGTCGGGGCCTACGTGGGCTTTTATGCTACCTGGCGTTGTTTTTCCAGCATGGAAAGGAATTCCCGGGTGAGCTGCTCGTCCCAGTATCCCGAGCGGGCTTCTTCCCGCATGGTGATGGCCGCCTGCTCGTGGCTGAGCGCAGCTTTGTAGGGACGCTGCGTTCGCAGGGCGTCGTACACGTCAACCACCTGCAGCACGCGCGCCAGCAGCGGTATTTCCGTGCGCTGCAGGCCGTCCGGATAACCGCTGCCATCGGAATGTTCGTGATGACTGCGAATAATCGGCAGCACCAGCCGCAGAGACTTGAGGGGCTGGCAGATGGCCTCTCCGGTCACCGGATGCCGCTTCATGATGGCCCACTCTTCGGGAGTGAGATTGGTTCCCTTTTTCAGGATTTCGTCGGGCACTGCAATCTTCCCCAGATCGTGCAGATATCCGCCGCGGCGCAGGGCCACGATGGATTCCTGGTCCAGGCGAAGATGGCGTCCCAGGTCGCTGGCATGGCGCGCCAGGCGTTCGCAATGGCCTTCGGTGTAGGGATCGCGGCTCTCCACGCTCAAGCCCAGCGTGCACAACACGGATTCCGCCGTCTCCAGTTCGTCGGTGAACTCCTTGAGCTTGAGCAGGGACTTGACCCGGGCAAACAGTTCTTCGGGAAAAATCGGCTTGTGCAGAAAATCGTCGGCGCCCGATTCGATGCCCAACACCCGGTCCTGGCGGTCGGTAAGGCCGGTGATCAGAACGAAGGGAATGAGGCGGGTGCTGGGATTCTCTTTGAGTTCCCGGCACAATTCGTATCCCGACTTGCCGGGCATGACGACATCGGAAAGGATCAGGTCGGGCGGATGGCGCAGGATCTCAGCTTCCGCCTCGGCCGCGTTGGGAACTGCTACCACGTCATAGCCGTGAGTCGCCAGCAGTTCCTGCATCAGGCCCATGATGTCCTGATTGTCGTCCACCACAAGAATTCTGGGCGGGGACCTCCGAATAGGTACTTCACTCATCTCCTGGTAAGACACGGAGCGGGAGGAAATGGTTGTCGGTACTTTTTGCAGGGGGCTCATGGTCCAGCCGGAGGTGACAGTCATTATTGTAAACGATTTCATCGACAGTGAAACCCTCAATGAAGTGTCTTGTTCCCGTTCTGGAACAAAGTGTTGGAGATGTGACCGACGTCCTTGTTCGGTGCGCCAGCGAACCCATAGGCTTGCCCCATGCCTCGATTCCTGTTCTCGATAATGTTGTTCGCTCTGTCATTTCCGGCGGGCACGGCCTTCGGCGCTTCGAAGCCGCACGTCATCGCTTTTGGCAAGTGGACCACAATCAAATGGTGCGCCGGCGCCAACGACGCCGAGTGTCTTGACCTGAAGATGCGCGCTCTGTATGTGGACGGCCGCACGCGGGAATCGACCGTGGGGGCTGCTCATGACATTACCGAACGCCTGTTCGTGGTGCGGCGCGCTTTCCGCGTGAACGACAATCTGCCGGGCGATCCGGCGGCCACGCACTGGGTGTGGCAGCGCGGCGGATGGCTGCTGGTGGACCGGATGACAGGGCGCGTCTCTTCCCTCGCCCTGCCTGAATTCGATCCTTACTATTCGGTGGCCAGCTGGTATCGCGACTACGCGGCCTATTGCGGCGTCTCCGATGACGGCAAAAAACTCTTCGCCATCGTGTTCCAGATTGGACGCCGCAAGCCTGTAATGAAGAAAGCTCTGGGAGAAGCCGGTGGCAATGCTGCGCCCGATTCGGAATGCCCGGCGCCGGGTTGGGAGCGGCGTCCGGTGCGGGTCACTTTCGAGCCTGATGAAACCCGGAGGTCCACGTACGTCGTGCGCGGACACGCAGCTGATCTTGTGACCGACGACGACAGGGAGGAGGAAAAGGCTGCGCAGTAAGAAGTGGGAAGGGCACGACTTCAGTCGTTGCGGAAAAACTCAATTTGCCCGGACGCAGCGACCACGGGGGCTAAAGCCCGCACACATTTCTGACGACTTACGCGGCCCTGAAGGGCCGCTCTTCCACGGAAGGGCCGACACTGGCGAGTTTTTCCGCAACCTCTTCAGTCGTGCCATCAGGCAGGTCAAAGAGATTAGCTGCGATTGATCCTTTGCCGTGGCGCAGGCGAACAACAGAACCCTCCACTCCGCTCGCTGCGCTCCGCTACGGTCGGGATGACAGGGAGTTGGATGTGGCTCGTGGCTGGAGGCGCGACTGGGAGTGATTTCTGCTTGAGGTAGCTGTATCCCGCGAGCAGCAGCAGCGCGGTTCCCACCGCCACGTAGTTGCGCCAGCGGGTGCGGATCTCCGGCGGTTCTGAGTAACTCCTGGCCAGGACCGCGCCCAGGCCGAGACCTGCGGCCAGGCCTCCGAGATGAGCGGAATTGTCGATGCCCGGCGCCAGGCCAAAAAACAGATTGTAGGCCGCGAACATGATCAGACTTTTCAGCGTGGGTTTCAGCGCATCCTTGGCGATGGGAAGTTTTCCCAGGTAGAGCACGGCGATCAGCCCACCGGCCAGACCGAAGATGGCTCCGGAGGCTCCCGCTCCAATACCCCCGGGATGCCACCACAGGCTGGCCAGGCTGCCGGCGATCCCACTGGCGGTGTAAATCAGCAGGTAGCTCCAGCGATCAAAGATCCGCTCCGCCAGCAGGCCCAGGTTCCACAGACACCACATGTTGAAAAAAATGTGGATGATGCCAATGTGAACATAATTCGAGGCCAGCATCCTCCAGGGCTGTGATCCGAGCGATAGAGGGGCAAAGTTCGCGCCCCACGTCACCAGTTGCAAAGGCGTCGGCGCCAACGAGAGACACTCCCGAAAGCACCATGGCGAGAAAGACGAGGACATTGATACCCACGATGACCTGAGTCAGGTGAAACGGCGGGCGGCTCCGCCGCGGTGGAGGCGCAGCGCCTTCACTTGAGGAGACAATGAGACCTGTATCGGCGAGGCAGTCGCGGCACAAGGGACCAGCATCTTCTTTCGAAGAAGATGACAATTCGCGACCGCAGCGCACACAATTCGGCATGGAATCTCCCGGCACTTGTAGCGCCGGCATCTTGCCGGCTGTCCGGAGGGCATCCTGCCCTCCGCCTCAGGGGCGGCGAGACGCCGCCCCGACAGCCGCCGGGACGGCGGCGCTACATGAAAGTCGCCATCATCCTACGTGACTAATCGCCCATCGTCTCCACCGCCGGCATTTCCAGGGTCCTTTTAGCAGTCACCGGGGCGCTGGTGACCAGGGCCACGGAGCCAACTACAATGGCGCTGCCCGCCAAAATGAATCCGGTCACGCGCTCATGCAGTACCAGCCAGCCTAGAAACACCGCCACCACCGGATTGACGTACGCGTAGGTAGAAACCTTCGAGGTCGGCACGTGCCCCAGCAGCCAGATATAAGCTGTGTATCCGACCCAGGACCCGAAAACCACGAGGTAAAGTGTGGCGGCGATTCCGCGGGTGGTCCACAGCGTTCGCGAAATGTCTCCCAGGGAGAATGCGACCAGAAAGTTTGCTATCCCTGCGGCGATCATCTGCCACGCAGTGGCAGAAAACGGATCCACGTCGGGAGACTTCCACTTCTTGGCCAACACCGAGCCCAGCGCCCAGCTGAACGATCCGCCCACCAGGCTGATGGAAGCCCAGAATTGGACTCGTCCCAGGGCGGTGGTGGCTGAGAGATCAGGCCACAACAATACCAGCAGACCGGCGATTCCCATCCCCAGTCCGACTTTGCCTCGGGGTGCGATGTGATGATCGCCCAGCAGCAGTGAATCCAGCACCAGGAACCAGAGCGGGGTCACGGCGATGATGAGAGCTGCCAGGCCGGAGGCGACATACCGCTCCGCATAAGCCAGCGTGAGGTTGCCGCCCACCAGCAGCAGCACGCCCACGACCGCCATCCGCGCCAGCTGGCGCGGCGGGTAAGCAATCTTTCGCCCGCGCAGCCCGCAATACGCCAGCATGAATCCGCCTGCGATCAAGAAGCGTATGCCGCACATCAGGGCGGGCGGAATGTGCTCGACCGCAATGTCAATGCCGAGGTAGGTCGATCCCCAGAAGAAATACACCAGCCCGAAGGCCAGGATTACGGCGAAGCGGTGCTGACGCTGGGCTTGGGGCATGGCGCGGCGGCTGCTGAAACCAGAGCCTAGAACATATCAGACGGTCGGGCGTGGCCACTGGATTCTGGATCTTGCGCGGGGATGTGATCAATGGCCCCGCTATCAAACATCAAACCCTGGCGAGCTTTGCTCGCCTGGACAGGTGAGGACACCTGTCCCTACGCGGGCCGCTGCAAGCTGCCGGCTCTCCGGCCACCATGCTAAAATTACTTCAGCCCAATGCTTCCAGACGTGCAACACCTCATGGAGCTACAGCAGGCGGACCGCGAAATTCTCCGCCTCAATCAGGAAGTTGCTGCGCTGCCCAAACGCGTGGCCGCCATCGAAGCCAAGCTGGCCGGCACCAAAGCCGGGCTGGAACAGGCCAAAGCCGCGGTCAAGGCCGATGAAGCCACCAAGCGCAAGTACGAAAGCGCCATCCAGGACCTGCAGGGCAAAATCTCCAAGTATCGCGACCAGTCTCTGGCCGTAAAAACCAACGAACAGTACAAAGCGCTGCTGCACGAAATCCAGTTCGCCGAGCAGGACATCAAGGCCAACGAAGACAAGATTCTGGAGTTGATGCTCAACGCCGACGCTCGCGACAAAGACGTGAAAGCCGCCGAGCTGGAATTGAAAGCCGAGATGGCGGAGATCGAGAAAGAAAAGGCCGCGGCCCGCGAGCGCACCGCCGAAGACGAAAAGCTGCTGGCGGAGTGGAATGCCAAGCGCAACCAGGCCCGCGCCGGAGTGAACGAAGACCTGCTGCGCCAGTACGAACGCGTGGCTAAATTTCGCGGCTCCGGCATCGCCGAAGTGCGCGACCAGAAATGCATGGGCTGCCAGGTCATGCTGCGTCCGCAGACTTACAACGAAGTGCGCGGCGGACAGATCGTGGTCTGCGAATCCTGCCAGCGCGTTCTGTACTTCGATCCCGCCACCGGAGTGGCGGTGGAACGGCCCAGCCTCACCGCCAAGCGCCGGGCCCGACCCAAGACCCATGTGGACAAGGCCTGGTTTTACCGGGCGGAGTATGGCGATCTGGGCGAGGTCTTCTTCGCCTTTCATGAACGCCGATGGCAGCGCCAGCCGCCGAGTCTATGACGCTCACACCGGCAGGAAGATCGGCGACACCCAGTATCAGCCCGGCGATTTCAGCGCTGTCTTCGCCGACGACATCAAGTCCGGCGTGCGCCTTCACACCACGCTGGACTTGGAACAACTGGAAGAGTGGGCGTCGGAACTGCCCATGACCGAACTCGACGAATTGCACGCCGATTTGAAAAAAGCCCTGCGCGAAGCTCCCGTCGAAACCCAGCCGTCCCATCACCCGCCGCCAGCTAGGATTCAGAGCGGGGTCACCACAAACCACGTAGAGGCAGATGTCCTCATCTGCCCAGTCGAGCGCAGCTCGACCAGGTTCTGGCATCCCGCGAACAAGCGGAGCTTCGCTCCGCCGGGCAGATGAGGACATCTGCCCCTACGTGCGTTCGAGGTAAGATCATGTCATGCCCCCAAAATCAGGCGCTTCGTCGCTTCCCGTCGTAAAAATCTCCCGCCGCGGCGCCCAGCGTTTGCAGGACGGCCACGTCTGGGTCTATCGCTCCGACATCGTCTCCGCCGACGGGGTTGCGCCGGGCACGGCTGTGGGTGTCACCGATGAGCGCGGGAAATTTCTGGGCACGGCCCTCTACAGCAGCGCCTCGCAAATCGCCATCCGCCTGATTTCGCCCCACGCCGTGAATGACCTCAGCCCGCCTGCTCCGGGAACGTATTCAGGAGCGCCATCAGTTATCGGGAACGGGTGGTGCGCGATACGCGATGCCTATCGCGTGATCTTCAGCGAAGCCGATTTTCTTCCCGGGCTGATCGTGGACCGTTACAACGACCTGGTTTCCATCCAGGCCCTGACCCAGGCCATGGACGCGGAGCCGGTGCGCAGCGTGATTGTCGTCTGAGCTCAACGCGACCGCCTGAAACCGGCAGCCATCGCCGAACGCGTCGATCCCCGGATCCGCGAACTGGAGCAGCTGCCCGCACGGCCTTCGGCCCTGATTCAGGGCGAAAGAGACCAGCACGATTTTCACCATGAATGGCGTGCGCTTTCACTACCAGGCGCTGGAGGGCCAGAAGACCGGCTCGTTTCTCGACCAGCGCGAGAATTACGCTGCGGCCGCGCGCTACGCTCACGGGGAAGCCCTGGATGTTTTCTGCTACCAGGGCGGCTTTGCCCTGCACCTGGCCCAGTCCTGCTCCAAGGTCACCGGCGTGGACAGTTCCCGCCCCGCGCTCGAAGTGGCCGACCGCAATGCAGCGTTGAATGGCCGCGACATCGAATGGGTCGAGGCCAACGCCTTCGACCTGCTGCGTGACTACGCCGACGCCGGACGCCGCTACGACACCATCGTGCTCGATCCGCCCGCCTTCGCCAAGAGCAAAGCCAACCTCGAGACCGCTCTCCGCGGCTACAAGGAACTCAACCTGCGCGCGCTCAAGATGCTGCGCCCCGGCGGCATCCTGGTCACGCTGCTGCTGCTCCTATCACGTCAGCCCCGCCCAATACCTCGAAGTGGTGGGAGATTCGGCCCGCGATGTCCACAGAAATCTTCGCATCGTGGAAAACCGTGGGCAGGCCAAGGATCATCCCATCCTCTTGAACGTACCGGAAACGGAATACCTGAAATGCGTTATTGCCTACGTAAGTAATTGAAAACAATCAATATATATATAGTTGACAATAATACACTCATATTTTATTATTGCTCATACACTAAATATTAATCCGGGGCAGCAACACGAAGCCCTTAACCCAATTTCAAAGTTTCTAAGAGGAGGATTTTATGACCGTACTAACCCGTTGGGATCCCTACCGCGAGTTCAGCAGCGTGCAGGACCGCCTGAACCGTCTGTTCAATGCCTCGTTCAACGAGGGCCGGGATGAATCGCTGACCACCTCGAGCTTTGCTCCGGCAGTTGACGTTTACGAGGACGAACACAACGTCACGCTGAAGATCGAAGTTCCGGGGATTGACGAGAAGGACATTGACGTCCGCATCGAAAACAACACCCTGACCGTGCACGGCGAGCGCAAGCTCGAGAAGGACGAGAAAGAAGAGAACTACCGTCGCATCGAGCGGCAGTATGGCAGCTTCACTCGCACCTTCACCCTGCCGACCACGGTGGATCACGGAAGGCGTTTCCGCCAACTACGAGAAAGGTGTGCTGAAGGTAAAGCTGGCCAAGAAGGCCGAAGCCAAGCCCAAGCAGATCAAAGTCAACGTAGGCGGCGAAAAGACGCTGGAAGGCAAGAGCCCGAGCAAAGCCGCGTAATCTGGCAGCCGATGGAGGACGGGCGTCCTCGCCCGTCAGCTCTGAGCGCAGCTGGACAGTTACCGACGGGAGGCGGCCGACTGACCGTCTCCCGTTTGTATTTGAACTGGGCAATTGCGCGTAGCATTTGGCTATCGGGAATTGGGCAATTTGAAATCCCGTCCGGACGGGTCCATGCTGACGGGCTAGACATCCGTTCTCAATTACCCAATTGCAAAATTGCTCAATTACTATGAGGAGTTCTTATGGCAATTCGTTGGGAAAAACTTACGGTGAAGGCGCAGGAAGCAGTACAGCGCGGCAACGACCTTGCCTCCGAGCACGGCAATCCTGAACTGTTGCCCCTGCATCTGCTGGCGGCGCTGCTCGAGGACAAAGAGGGAATCGTGCAGCCGGTGCTGGAGAAGATCGGCATTGGTCCGCAAGCCGTCCTCAACGAGACCTACCGTGAGATCGAACGCCTGCCCAAAGTTTCCGGCGGCGGAGCCGCCCAGGCCACTCTTTCCAAGGCGGCCAACGACCTTCTGGACCGGGCCTTCAAGGAAGCCGCAAATTTCAAGGACGAATATGTTTCGACCGAGCACCTGCTGCTGGCCATCACCCACTTGAAGCGCGACCCGGCCCAGGAAATCCTGGCCCGGCAGGGTGCGACCTACGATGCCATTCTCAAGGCTTTGACCTCGGTGCGCGGATCACAGAAAGTCACGGACCAGAATCCTGAAGCCAAGTACCAGGCGCTGGAGCGTTACGCCCGCGACCTGACCGAACAGGCGCGGCGCGGAAAGCTCGACCCGGTCATCGGACGCGACGAGGAAATCCGCCGCGTCGTGCAGGTACTCTCCCGCCGCACCAAGAACAATCCGGTGCTGATCGGCGAGCCTGGCGTGGGCAAGACCGCGATCGTGGAGGGCCTGGCCCAGCGCATTATTTCGGGCGACGTGCCCGAGGCCCTGAAGAACAAGCGCGTAGTGTCGCTCGATCTGGGCGCGATGCTGGCGGGCGCGAAGTTTCGCGGCGAATTTGAAGACCGCCTCAAAGCGGTGCTCAAGGAAATCGAAGACTCGCAGGGCAAGATCATTCTGTTCATCGACGAACTGCACACCCTGGTCGGCGCAGGCGCGGCGGAAGGCGCGATTGACGCGTCCAACATGCTGAAGCCGGCGCTGGCCCGCGGCGAGTTGCGCGCCATCGGCGCCACCACGCTCAACGAGTATCGCAAGTACATCGAAAAAGACGCCGCGCTCGAACGCCGCTTCCAGATCGTGTTCGTGGGCGAACCCAACGTCGAAGACACCATCGCGATCCTTCGCGGGTTGAAAGAGCGCTACGAAGTGCATCACGGCGTGCGCATCAAGGACTCCGCCATCGTGGCCGCGGCCACCTTGTCGCATCGCTACATCTCGGACCGCTTCCTGCCCGACAAAGCCATCGACCTGATCGATGAGGCGGCAGCATCGCTGCGCATCCAGATCGATTCCATGCCCACCGAAATCGACCAGTTGGAGCGCCGCGCCACGCAGCTCGAAATCGAAAAGCAGGCGCTGAAGAAGGAAAGTCGACCCCAACTCCAAAGAGCGGCTGGCGGTGATCGAGAAAGAGCTGGCTGAGCTGCGGGAAAAGTCCAACGCGCTGAAAGCCAACTGGAAGCAGGAAAAGGACCTGATTGCCCGGACGCGAACACTGAAAGAGAAAATTGAGCAGCTCAAGATCGAAGAGCAGGCGGAAGAGCGCAAGGGCAATCTGCAGCGGGTGGCGGAGATACGCTATGGGCTGCTGGTGCAGGCGGAAGAGGAACTGAAGAAGCTGACTGCACAGATGGATGGGGCTTCTCAGGGCAAGGCGGCGGGCGGGGGCGCCCGCCCCACACGGATGTTGAAAGAAGAAGTGGACGAGGAAGACGTGGCCCGCATCGTCTCCAAGTGGACTGGCATTCCGGTCTCGAAGATGCTCGAAGGCGAAGTCAAGAAGCTGGTCACCATGGAAGAGCGGCTGCGGCAGCGCGTGGTCGGCCAGGACGCCGCCCTCGAACGCGTCGCCAATGCCATCCGCCGCTCGCGCGCGGGACTGAGCGATCCCAAGCGGCCCATTGGGTCATTTATTTTCCTGGGACCGACGGGCGTAGGCAAAACCGAACTGGCCCGCGCCCTGGCCGAGTTCCTGTTCGACGATGAGCACTCCATGGTGCGCATCGACATGTCGGAGTACATGGAGAAGCACGCCGTCTCACGGCTGATCGGCGCGCCTCCCGGCTATGTCGGCTACGAAGAAGGCGGCCAGCTGACCGAGCAGGTGCGGCGGCGTCCCTACGCGGTCGTACTGTTCGACGAAATCGAGAAGGCGCATCCCGACGTGTTCAACGTCCTGCTGCAGATGATGGACGATGGCCGCCTGACCGACGGCCGGGGCCGCACCGTGGATTTCCGCAACACGGTCATCATCATGACTTCGAACATTGGCTCTGCCTTCCTGCAGTCCGAGGGTTTGCGTTCGGAGAAAGAGTTTGACGAAGCCTCGAAGCAGGTGATGAACGCGCTGCACGGCCACTTCAAGCCGGAGTTCCTGAACCGCGTGGACGACATCATTGTCTTCCGTCCGCTGGGCAAGGAGCAGCTGGTGAAGATTATCGAGCTGCGCCTGGAAGACGTTCGCCGCCTGCTGGCGGATCGCAAGATTTCGCTCGAACTGACCGACGCGGCCAAAGACCTGCTGTTCACCGAGGGCTTCGATCCGAACTTCGGGGCGCGTCCGCTGAAGCGGGCCATTCAAAAGCTGGTGCAGGACCCGCTGGCCCTGAAGATCCTGGACGGCGAAGTGCTGCACGGCGATCACGTGGTCGTGGACGCCGACAAGAAAGCCGGCAAGATGGTGTTCGAGGTCAGCAAGCGGGTGGGCGAGAAGGAACCGGCCAAGGCGCGCAGATAACCAGCATGCCCACGTAGGGGCGGACGCCCTCGTCCGCCGGTCGAGCGAAGCTCGACTTGGCATTAGTCGTCGAGATCTGCCCTGACGCTGGCGAGGAAACACTGTCGAGCTGCGCTCGACCGGGCGGACGAGGGCGTCCGCCCCTACGTGGTTCTTGTCGCGATTGCCCAATTTCTCTTTTCGCCTTACCATCCTGTCAGTGGCTACCGCCAAAAACATTCCCGATCTCAAGCAGCGAATCGTGTCGGCGGCGCCGGTCGAGGACGATTCTTCATTTGAGCTGAAACTGCGGCCGCAGCGCCTCGCCGAGTTCATCGGTCAGCCCAAGGTCAAAGAAAACCTGGCAGTCGCGATTGAAGCGGCGAAATCCCGCGGCGAAGCTTTGGACCACGTTCTGCTCTACGGTCCGCCCGGGCTGGGCAAGACCACGCTCGCCACCATCATCGCCAACGAGTTGGCTGTCCCCTTTCAGCAGACTTCCGGGCCGACCTTGCAGATCAAGGGCGACCTTACTGCCATCCTGACCAATGTCCGCGACAAACAAGTGCTCTTTATCGACGAGGTGCACCGGCTGCAGCCGGCGCTCGAGGAGATCCTGTACTCGGCGCTCGAAGACTACAAACTGGACATCATGATCGGGCAGGGGCCGTCGGCGCGCACTCACACCATGGATGTGAAGCCGTTTACGTTTATTGGAGCGACCACCCGCGCCGGGTTGCTGTCATCGCCGCTGCGGTCGCGCTTCGGCATCGTGCTGCGGCTGGAGTTTTATACCCACGAAGACTTGCGCATCATCGTGGAGCGTTCGGCGGAAATTCTTGCCATCGGGATCGACCACGCCGGAGCGCTCGAAATCGCCAGCCGCTCCCGCGGAACTCCGCGCATCGCCAACCGTTTGTTGCGCCGGGTGCGCGACTACGCCCAGGTGCGGGGAGCGGGAAAGATTGACTTGCCGACCGCCCAGGCTGCGCTGCAGATGCTGGAAGTCGATCGTCACGGCTTCGACGAAGTGGACCGCAAGCTGCTGCTGACCATCATCGAGAAATATCAGGGCGGCCCGGTGGGCGTGAACACCCTGGCTGCGGCCCTGGCCGAGGAGCAGGACGCGATCGAAGAAATCTACGAACCGTTCCTGATCCAGATTGGTTTCCTGAACCGCACCCCGCGCGGGCGGGTGGCTACACAATTGGCCTACGAGCATTTTGGGATCACGCCCAACCGAAAACAGAGTTCGTTGTTCTAGCCGTCAGTCGTCGGTCTTCAGTCTTCAGAAAAAACAGATTCTGCTGACGACTCACGACCACGGGCTGACGAATGATTCTTATGAGTTTATTCTAGTTGTCAGTCATCAGTTGTCGGTTCTCAGAAAAACCAGATTCTGCTGACGACTGAAGACCGACGACCGACGACTGATTCCCCATGATTGCTCATTTGCGCGGAAAGCTGCTGGCCAAGCATCCCAACCAGGCTGTCGTCGAGACCGGCGGCGTCGGATACGACGTCACCATCAGCGTTCCTACGTTTTCCGAGCTGCCCGGGATCGGCGGTGAGGTCGCGCTTCACATCCACACCCACGTGCGGGAGGACGCGCTGGCGCTCTACGGATTTCTGCGCTCCGGCGAGAAGGTCCTGTTTGAAAAGCTGATCACCGTGAGCGGCATCGGGCCCAAGCTCGCGATCACCATTCTGAGCGGCATGGCGGCCGACGAGATGGTTAACGCGATACGCGGCAACGATATCGCGCGGCTTACCCGAATCCCGGGAATCGGGAAGAAGACCGCCGAACGCATGGTGCTGGAATTGCGCGACAAGCTGGCTGTCGAAAAGCATGGCGAGATTGCCGCGGCGCCCGCCCTGAGCGCGGCGGAAGAAGACGTGCTCTCGGCGCTGGTGAACCTGGGATATCAGCGCGCGGCAGCGGAGAAGGCATTGGCGGTCGATCTCCAAGAAAGGGCAGGAGTGGCCCTTCGATGCCGTATTCAGAGAAGTTCTGGCAGTGCTTCGAAATAGCTTACATGCAAGGCTGGCTCCTATGAGGCGATTCAGAGAAGCTCTGGCTGGCAAAGGGAATGATCTTTGGTAACGAAAGTCTCCGCCGCGACCTATTTTCCGATGCAAAACCTGCTGAAGATCAGATTCAGGATGTCATCGTTGGTGGTGGCCCCGGTAATCCCATCGAGCGGACGCAGTGCGCTGTACAGATCGAGCAGGACCATCTCGTGCGGTACCTTACTTCGCACCGCATTCGCCGCGGCATCAAGTCCAGCCAGTGAGTCGCGCACCAGGCCCTGATGCCGTGTGTTGGTAAGGAAACCAGTTTCGCGGCTGCCCTCTGACTCTCCTCCCGCCTGGCGCAGAATCTCGGCGCGCAGCTCCGGAATGCCTTCTGCGGTCAGCGCCGACACACGAACTCGCCGCAACTGAGAACTGGGAACCTGAAACTGCGAACTGGTCTTGTCTGATTTGTTTTCCACCAGAATGGCAGTCCGCTGCGCCACCAGCTCCAGCAATCGGGAGTCTTCAGTGCCGGCCGGCTCAGAAGAATCCAGCACCACCAGCACCAGATCGGCGTCGGCCAGTGCTTCCATGGATTTGCGAATGCCGATGTCTTCCGCTTCATCAAGGGCGCGGCGAATACCGGCGGTATCCACCAGCTTTACTGGAATACCGCCCAGCGCAACGGTTTCCGTCACCAGATCGCGAGTCGTTCCCGGTGCGGCGGTGACGATGGCGCGGTCGCTTTCGACCAGGCGATTGAACAGGCTCGATTTGCCCACGTTGGGCCGGCCCACGATGGCGAGCGTCAGTCCCTCATGGACCAGCTTGCCATAGGCGAAGGAGGCAGCCAGTTGTTCGAGCGGGGCTTCGAATGGCGGAGATGTGCTCGATGATTTGTTCCGCGGGAAGGACCGAGACGTCGTCCTCGGCGAAGTCAATGCCGGCTTCGAGCAGGGCGATCAGTTCCACCAGTTTCTGTTTGATGGGCTGCAGCCGGCGAGAGAGTGCGCCTTCGAGCTGCTGGGCTGCGACTTTGGCCTGATAAAGCGTTTGCGACTCGATCAGATCGCGGACAGCTTCGGCCTGGGTAAGGTCGATGCGCCCGTTGAGAAACGCGCGCATGGTGAATTCGCCGGGCTCGGCCAGTCGTGCGCCGCGCGCCAGGGCCAGTTCGACTACGTGGCGCAGGACCACGGGCGAGCCGTGGGCCGAGATTTCGATGATGTCGTCGGTCGTGTAGGAATGAGGCGCGGCGAAGTAGGTTACGACAACTTCGTCGATGCGCTGACTCAGGGTGCGAGTGTGTGGCAGCGGGCGCCCTCGCCCGCTGGTTTTGGTCTTCTGCCTCTGAGCCGCTGCCGGCTTCCATCGCGGGCGAGGGCGCCCGCGCCACATGGTTCGATAAGCTCTCCAAACACCGCCCGGCCGGGTTCAAGTTCATGCTTCAGGCGCAGCATGGGTGCAGCGATGGTGCGCGCCTCGGGGCCCGCAATGCGCACAACCCCGATGCCGCCACGGCCCGGCGGTGTGGCGATCGCAACGATAGTGTCGTCGAGGTTCACGGGGAGATTGTAGCGGGTGAAAGCAGTTTTCGCGGGGCAGCAGATAGCCGAGCGTTGCTCGGCATGGACGGGTCAGAGACCCGTCCCCACACGGGCAATCAGGGCAGGGTTTTCCGCGGGGGCTTGCCCGCCGCCGGCTTGTAATTCTCCGGATACACGACCACATAGCGGCGCAGGCCTTCGCCTTCGCTCTGGGTGCGCAGGTCGCTATGATCGCGCAGTGCCAGGTGGACGATGCGGCGCTCGCGCGATGACATAGGCGCAAACTCGTAAGGCATTTTGGTCTTGCGCACTCTGTCTGCCGCCACGCCGGCGGCCAGGCGCAGTTCCTCCAGGCGCATGCCGCGATGGTTCATGCAGTCGAAGCAGATTTTCTCGTGCTCATTACCGGGCAGGCGGAGCATTTCGAGCGCCAGAAATTCAATCGAGCGCAGCAGTTCGCCGCCCCGCTCCAGCAATAGCGGCGAGTCCGGGCCCACGAATTCCACCAGAATTTCGGGACGCTCCCAGTCCCGCTGCTCCGCCAGCGGCGGATCCACAGTGATGCGGTACTTCAGGCGCAATCCGCCGTTGGCGACGATCCCTTTCAGCAGATCGTTGATCTTATTGGCGGCGGCGATTTTGTCGGGAATGGACATAGATCAGCTCTTAGCTCTTAGCTTCTAGCCCTTAGCCACAACCCTTTGATGCTTGCTGCGAGGAAAAACAACAGTTTGATGTTGCGTCTTCACAACTGCGGTCTAGCAACGAGTCTCGCAGTTTAAGCTAGGAGCTAAGGGCTAAAAGCTAATAGCTTATTTCTCTTTCTTCCTCGCCCGCTTCAACGCAATCTCCCGCATTTCGCGGCCCAGGCTGGTACGGTTCATGACCGCCTGTTGGGCGATTGCAATCAGGTTGCCCTCGGACCAGTACAGGCACAGGCCGGCGGCCAGGTTCCAGCTGATGACGCCCAGCATCAGCGGCATCATGAAGGTCATCATTTTTTGCTGCGACGGGTCCATGCCCGGCTGGGGCGTCATGCGTTGCGTGAGCAGCATGGTGATGATAATGCCGATGGGCAACAGATGCCACGGGTCCGGCGAAGATAGATCGTGGATCCAGAGCCAGTGCGCCTGCCGCAGGTCCAGGGCCGCGCCCAGCATGCTGTAGTAGGCAAACAGGAACGGCATCTGGATGACCATGGGCAGGCATCCGCCCACCGGATTTACGCCCTCCGCCTTGTACAGCGCGGAGACCTCCTGGTTCATCTCCTGCTTGCGCGGATCGCGCATGCTGTACTTCTTGTACTTTTCCTGGATGGCCTTGATCTGCGGCGCCACCTTCTGCATCTTGAGCGCCGATTTCATGCTGGAGACGCGCAAGGGCAGCAGCGCCAGGTTGATGACCAGGGTCTGGATGACAATGGCCCAGCCCCAGTTATGGATCCAACCGTAAGTCCACTTGAGCCAGAGGAACAAGGGGCGTGCGATCACTCCGAAGAAGCCAAAATTGATCAGGGCGCGTAAGTCCGGCGGCGCGCCGGTCAAGGTCGGCACCGGCACTGACTCGAGAACACCGAGTGATTTGGGCCCTACATACAGACGTTCGACGCTGGGTCCGCGAAGATTGCCCACGCCAACTCCCAGAACGTCTTCCTTGATCGTCTCCTGGGGATTGGGATTCTTCGCGTTCTTGGGCACATCCACCTGATGCCGCAGCGTGACCATGGCTGCGTTCTGGACGTCCTCGGGCAGAAAGACCGCGGCGAAATACTGGTCCACCACCCCGGCCCAGTTGAACGGACCCGGCAAAGTCGCGCCGCCGCTGATTTTCTTGATGTCGAGGCGCTCGGTCTTGTCGTTGTACTGGTGCTCGATGCGGCTGCCGGCATAGGAGGACGGACTTGACTGATCGCCGAATCCGGCCGGCCACATGGGGAAGGCCGTGACCTGGCTGCCCTTGGAAACGACTGACGGTTTCGACGTGCACCACGTAGGTGTGATCGAAGCTGAAGGTCTTGCGAACGCGACATCCTGGTCGGCGTATTCGAAGGTGAGTTCGGCCGGGGCCTTCACGTTCCCTGATTCGGAGGCGAGGTAAAGCGCTGAATTCAACTTATTGCGCTGGGCCTCGTCGTAGGTCCACAGCGACAGCGGGTATCCGTATTTCTCCGCCGCCTTGCTGACCAGTTCGAGCGGCTGGCCTTGTCTCGTCGAAGTACGTCTTGAGGATCCAGGATTTGACCAGGCCGCCGCGGTTGGTAAAGGTAACGCGATAGAGATCGTTTTCGACGACCGTTTCAGCTTCAGCCGCAGCCTGCTTGCTGGCACCCTTCGCGGGAACCTGGACCTGGGGCGCCGCGGGCGAGGGGGCCGCCGGCTGAGCGGAAGGCTGGGCCGCCGCCGGAGTCTCGGGCGCAGGCGTGGCCGTCTGCGGCATGTACTTCTTCAGCAAGGGTTGAAACAGAATGATGACCAGAAAGGTGAGCGCGAACACCAGCAGCAGCCGGCGCTCCATGCCGGGTTCTTGTTGAGGATTGTTGAAGTCAGGCAAATTCGCTACTCAGTGACCGCACGACTGGCGGGCGGCGCCGCACTCTGGGTTACGCTGTAGTTGTTCAGTCTCACCACCGGATCGTAACCGCCCTGCACAAAAGGATGACAGCGCAGCACACGCCACAGCGCCTTCAGGCCGCCACGCCAGACGCCGTAGCGGTCCACCGCTTCCATGGCGTACTCGGAGCAACTGGGCACGTAGCGGCAGGCCGGGGGCAGGAGCGGCGAGAGCGCCCACTTGTATCCGCGTAAAAGGAAGAGTACGCAGCTTCTGGCCCTGTGGTTCATGGTTTTCCCGCTGACTTTTCGATCACGTCGAACGCCCGCCGAATCTCGCGCTGCACATCCACAAACTCTGCAGTCAGGAGCGACTTCTTGGGATTGATCACGACATCCATTGCGGCTGGAATCATGCCGTGCAATCGAACCGCTTCCCGCAGGCGCCGCTTCATGCGATTACGTACTACCGCGCCGCCCAGCACCTTTCCCACCGTGAACCCGACCCGCACTCCGCCGTCCCTTTCGCGGCCCGGAAGGTAAAACACGGTCATGTGGGCGGCAAAATGCCGGCGCCCCTGTTTGTACACGCGCTCGAAATCCGCGTGCCGGAGCAAGCGCACGCCGCGCGGGAACCTGCCTCCGCGAGATCCGGACCGGTCGCCGCTGCCATTGGCCGCGAGTGCGTTCACAGCACGCCTCAACCCAGTTTGCGAATCTTCCGCGAATTCCGGAAAAGGGGAAGCATTACTCACGGAAGCCGGGTTTCACTGACACCCGCTTGCGGCCCTTGGCGCGCCGCCGCGAAATTACCGCGCGGCCGGCCTTGGTCTTCATCCGCGTAAGAAATCCGTGCGTCTTCGAGCGGTGACGACGGTTGGGCTGGAATGTGCGCTTGGGCATGAAAAATCGCTGCTCCTGATGAACTGGGTCTCTTTTGAAGCGAATGAGAAGTATAAATGAGTGCGCGCAGCCGGGCAAACCCGGGGAAGAGTGAACGATGTGGGGCGGGCGCCCTCGCCCGCCGCTTTTGCAGTTGGTGTTGCTTTGGATTTTTCTGCCTAAGGCAGCCTCACACGATCACTGACGAATGCCAAATACCAAAGTCCAGGTCAACATGCGGCGGGCGAGGGCGCCCGCCCTACACCAACTTTCTGCACCACTCGCGCGACAGTTATAAGTTGAACACTTGACAGGAGGTTTGCTTAGGGTTCTGAATCATAGCAACGAAAAAAGTCCGCGAACAAGATTCCCGCAGACGGAAAAATTTTGTGCTAGTATGCCGGACTGATCCAGCTTACAGAAATTTTCTTGACCCAGGGCAAACGGCCAGCAATCAAGGCTCTTCTGCTGCTGGAAAATGAAAGCATTTTTGCTGCACAAGTTCTGATACCGGGCGCTGATCTGGCCGCAGCCCCACGAAAATTATTTTATGTCTGTTCCAAGCCCAAGCCTCTCTCCCAATCCGTGGTTGCGCGTTCTGGACGCGCTGGAAAAAAAGATCAACCGGCATTCCTATGACACCTGGCTGAAGCCCACCAAGTACAGCCATTCCGCCGGGCCTGTCCTTTTCGTGCGCGTGCCCACCGCGGAGTTCCGCCACGTGGGAGACAAGTACGCCGACCTCATCCAGGAAGCGCTGGACAATCTCGGCCTGGAGTTCCAGGAAGTAAAGTTTGTTACGCCGGAGGACGATCCCGCCTCCACCCCGGTGCGTCACGACGGCGGACTCTCCGCCCACCTGGTTCCCAGCCAGTCCGCATGCCTCCCAGTCGCGCTTTGATTGGGACGGCGCGGCGCAACTGAATCCGCGCTACACCTTTGACGCCTTCGTCATCGGCAGCGGCAACCAGTTCGCGCACGCCGCCTGCCAGGCGGTGTCCGAACGTCCTTCGAAAGCCTACAACCCGCTCTTCCTGTATGGCGGCGTCGGCATGGGCAAGACCCACCTGATGCAGGCCATCGGTCACGAGATCAAGCGCCGCCAGCCCCAGTCGGCCATCTGCTACGTCTCCAGCGAGAAGTTCACCAACGAGATGATCAACTCGCTGCGTTACGACAAGATGATCAGCTTCCGCGACAAGTTCCGCAACGTGGACGTGCTGCTGGTGGACGACATCCAGTTCCTGGCCCAGAAGGAACGCACCCAGGAAGAGTTCTTCCACACCTTCAACGCGCTGCACGAGTCCATGAAGCAGATCGTGATCGCCAGCGACCGTCCGCCCAAAGAGCTGGCGGAATTCGAAGACCGGCTGCGCAGCCGCTTCGAGTGGGGACTGATCGCCGACATCCAGCCGCCCGACCTCGAAACCAAGGTCGCCATTCTGCAGAAGAAGGCGGAGCAGGAAAAAGTTCATCCTGCCCACCGACGTGGCGCTTTACATCGCTTCCAATATCCGCTCCAACGTTCGCGAACTCGAAGGCGCGCTCATCCGCCTGGTGGCGCACTCTTCGCTGATCGGCGCCGAGATCACCCTGCCTTACACCCAGCAGGTGCTCAAGAATTTCATCGACTCCCAGGCCCGCAAGGTGACGATTGAGTCGATTCAGAAAGCCGTGGCCGAGCAATTTGGATTGCGACTGGTGGAGATCAAGGCCAAGAACAACTCGCGCGCCATCGTCTATCCGCGGCAGATCGCCATGTACCTGGCCAAGCATCTTACCGAAGCTTCACTGCCCGAGATCGGACGCCAGTTTGGCGGCAAGCATCACACCACCGTGCTGCATTCGGTGGACAAGATTGATGTCACCCGCAAGACGGACAAGGATTTGAACAGGCTGATCAATAAAATGACCGAGCAACTGGGCGGATGAATCGCGGCGGCAAACCGTATTTCCACTCAGCAGCAAAGTCTTCCTTGAGCGGCGCTGTGAATCGGTTGTGGAAGGTGTGCAAGAGACGGTGACAATCGCGCGGCACGGCCAAACGATACCTTCATCTCCGCCAGTGAGTGGGCTAATTTTCGACATGAAGGCTTGAGCACAGAGGCCGGTGTGGCTGCGGGTTTGTACACGATTTCCACTTTTACGACCCCTCTACTGTTACTGCTGGTTTTATAGGTTTTTATTTTGATATAAGGGAAGCATTCAAAGTAGCGCCGCCTGACGGGAGATTTGGGTTATGCCGGTAGAAGCTTTGGCCTCAGCCACAGGGACCGCCACCATGGAGATCACGGTCAGTAAATCCGAACTTTTAAAAGAACTGACTGCGACCCAGGGGGTGGTGGAGCGCAAGACCACGATTCCAATCCTATCCAACTACCTGTTCGAAGCTTCGAGCGACAAACTTTCGCTCACCGCCACCGACCTCGATCTCAGCCTGCGCACGGTGTGCAACGCCAAGGTCAAGAAGGAAGGCTCCTGCACGATCCCCGCCCGCAAACTGCACGACTACGTAAAGCTGCTGCCGGACGCCGATATCACGATCAAGCTGCTGGAGAATCACTGGATCAGCATCCGCTGCGGCCGGTCGAACACCAAGATGGTTGGAATGGCGCGTTCGAACTTTCCCACCCTGCCGGTATTCCCCACCGCCGGAGTGGTGAAGATTCCCGCCCAGGTATTGCGCGCCATGATTGCCAAGACCGGGTTTGCCATCGCCAGCGAAGAATCGCGTTATACCCTGAATGGCGCGCTGATGGTGCTGAAGCCTGAGTCCATCACCATGGTGGCCACCGACGGACATCGCCTGGCGCACATCGAGCGCAGCGGAGAAAAGTTCGAAGGCGTTTCGGGAGAGCTGAAGACTTTGATCCCCAAGAAGGCCATGGACGAGCTGCGGTCGCTGCTCGATTCGACCGACGCGGACACCATCGAGTTCGCGAAAGACGAATCCACGCTGTATTTCCGCATCGGACAGCGGCTGCTGACTTCGCGCCAGCTTACCGGCCAGTTCCCCAACTACGAAGCCGTCCTGCCCAAGGACAACAACAAGAGCGTCACGCTGGCCGGCAACGAGCTGAGCGCGGCCATCTCGCGCGTGGCCCAGTTTGCCGACGAGCGCTCGCGCGCCGTCCGCCTGCGCCTGGAAAAAGGCGAGGTCAAGCTGTCCGCCTCGTCCACCGAAACCGGTGAATCGGAAGACTCGCTCGAGACCAGCTACCAGGGCGATTCCCTGACCGTCGGCTTCAACGCCCAGTACATTCTGGATTTCCTGAAAGCAGTCGGCGCCGGCGACGTAAAACTCGAGTTCAAAGACCCCCAGTCCGCCGGCCAGCTCCGCCCCGCCGACAGCGAAGACTACAAGTACCGCTACATCGTCATGCCCATGCGGATCTGAGGGATAAACCATGTGGGGCGGGCACCCTCGCCCGCCGCCTTTGACTTTAGTGTTTGCCCGGCAAGGCCCCCTACACAGCCTGACCCACCAACAGCAACTGTAAGATTCCAAAGCCAAGTCAAGTTCAAAAGCGGCGGGCGAGGGCGCCCGCCCCACACAGAGTACAGCTTGACCTACCCTGCGGTGACACCGTAAATTAGCCGCCTCTCGTTTTGGAGGTTCCATTCCATGCTTAGCGGATTCAAGCAGTTCATCCTTCGTGGCAACGTGGTTGATCTCGCGGTGGGGGTTGTCATAGGCGTGGCCTTCGGGTCCGTGGTGACCGCCTTGACCAAGGACCTGATTACCCCGCTCATTGCCGCTCTGGTCGGCAAGCCGGATTTCTCTGCGATCAGCTTCACCGTCGGCAGCACGGTTTTTCCGGTCGGCGATTTTATCAATGCTCTGGTTTCATTTCTGTTGATCGCGGCCACGGTGTATTTCTTTGTGGTCACGCCGATCAACGCGCTGATCGCGCGCATGCGCAAGGCGCCGGCACCGGCCGATCCCACAACCAAGAAGTGTCCTGAATGCCTGAGCGAGATTCCCATCGACGCCAGGCGTTGCGGCTTCTGCACTCAGCCCCTGACGGCGCGCGCCGCCTGATGTAGGCGCGAGCATCCTCGCTCGTGCGGGGGTGCCAGCGCCCCTGAGGATGAGCGCCCGGACAGGAGGCACTCGTCATGTCTGATCGAGTCGAAGCCAAAGATCGCTACGCCTACGGCAAGAACCGTCCGGGAAACGCCAGCGTAGCTTATGTCGCCGAGACCCAGCTGCGTGACATTCAAAAGACCCTGCCGCTGCGCGTGCTCTCGGAAGACGACTGGAAGCACTGGATCACGCGCGGCTACGTGGTGGTCAGGCAGGCCGTCCCTCCAGAAAACGTGAAGCGCCTGGTGGATCTTCTGTGGGAATTTCAGGAAATGAATCCCGCTGACCCCGCGACCTGGTACAGGGACCAGCTCCGCGATCACGCCATGAAGGAGCTGAACAACAGCGGCATGGTGGAGATCTACAACCACCAGTATTTGTGGGATAACCGGCAGTATCCGCGAATCTACGACGCCTTCGTCGATATATGGGACAACGAAAGGCTCTGGGTCACCATTGACCGCGCCAATCTGAATCCTCCGAATCGCAGCCAGCGGCCCTTCAGCGGATTCATTCACTGGGATGCCGACACCACGCTTGATCCTCTGCCGGTGAATGTTCAGGGCGTGCTTTCGCTGGTCGATCACGAGCCGGAGATGGGCGGCTTCCAGTGCGTGCCGGAGCTGTTTCGCACGCTGGAAGAGTGGAGAAAGACGCAGCCTGCGGATCGCGACCCCTGGAAGCCGGACACGACTGGCTTCGAAGTGGTTCCCGTGATGCCGAAAGCCGGCGATCTGCTGATCTTCAACAGTCTGCTGGCGCACGGCATCCGGCCCAATGTTTCGAAAGACAAGGTCCGCATCGCGCAATATATTTCGATGACGCCGGCGGACGAGTCACGAGAAGACTTGCGCGAGACCCGCGTACGCTCATGGCGCGAGATGGAGCCGCCCCAAGGCTTTGCCTTCCCCGGCGATCCGCGGGAATGGGAGAAGAAAAACTGTTCGCCCGCCCGCCTGACCGCGCTCGGTGAAAAGTTGCTGGGTGCGAAGCGATGGAGGGACTTGTAGAGCCGCCGTCCCGGCGGCAGTCGTGAGGGCGTCCCGCCCTCACGCCGAGGGCAGGATGCCCTCGAGACAGCCGGCAAGATGCCGGCGCTACTTTGCCTCAGTCCTGTAACATCAGTCATGGCCCGATTTCCGCCTAGCGTTCTCCTGCCCCTGCTGGCAGCTGCCCTGTGGGCGCAACCGCAGGCTTCTTCCTCCCGTTCCGCGCCGAAGGTAAAGTCTTCCCTTGCCGACTCCGGGGCCATCAGCCAGGGCGTGTACCGCAACCATGCTTTCGATTTCAGCTACAAGCTTCCATTCGGCTGGGTCGATCGCACGGCCGACATGCAGGACGATTCCGCTGATGCCTTCAAGTCGCGGGTACTGCTGTCCATCTTCGAACGGCCTCCGGAAGCGACCGGAGACACGATTAATTCAGCGGTCGTGATCGCGGTTGAACCGCTTCCCGCGGGCATGAGCACCGCAGCCGACTATTTCGAATCGCTGGCCGGGCTGACCACCGCCAAAGGCTTTCAGGCGGCAGGCGATCCCCATGAGCTTACGGTTGGTGCCATGAACCTGGTGCGAGGAGACTTCACCAAGCCGCGCGGCGCACTCACCATGCGTCAGACATCGCTGGTCCTGGTGCAGAGGAGCCATGCACTATCGTTTACGTTCATCGGTGGGAGCGAAGACGAAGTGAATGAACTGATTGAGAGACTGACGTTTACGCGAAAGCGCTAATTCGTGTGGGTCGGACACTCATGTCCGACGCCTTTGAATTTGGTTTTGTCCCCGAGATTTGAAACCTTGACCCGCGAACCCCTGAAACCCAAAACCAAAAGCGTCGGACAAGAGTGTCCGACCCACACACAATCTACTCCAGGGATTCCGGCTCCAGCCCAATGTGCTTCTCGCCGGCGGCCTTCTTTTCCACGTACTTCTTGACCCAGGCTTCCCAGCTTTTTCCCGCCGCCGTGTCGCGTCCGGTGAAGGCCAGGGCGGCTATGTCCGAGTAGGCAATCATCACACGCTGGTTCGAGGTCCGAGGAAGAACTCGCACCAGTGAATCTGCCAGGGTCGGCCCGGTCTTACGATCAAAAAGATAGCCTTCAACCGTGCTTCCGTCTTTGCGGGTGATGGTGACATCCCCGCGATAGTCAAAGGCTTTCTCCAGGGCTTCGCGGGTTTCTTCTTCCGACGCCAGCGCAGGAACCCAGCCTTCAAGCTTTTCGTGTTCCCATCCAGGCGAGACTTCGAGAGTGTCAGGAGAAGCGGGTTCGGGCTCGGGATGTACGTGCCCGGCGGCCTTTCCGGTCATGCCCGGGTTTCCTCGAGCGATTCACTTGGCGTGGCAATCTGCACCAGTGAATGAGCGGGCTCTGCCGGTTCGTCGAGCAGCCGCAAAGCACCTTCATCGCGGTAGCGATTGAACAAAGTGCCTTTCACGGTCGCCACAAAGCCCTCGAGCGAGCCAAACGTGTCGTTTACGGCCGAAGCTTCGTAACCGCTGTGCACCATGCAGTTGGCGCAATGCGGATTGCCCGATTCGGTGCCGTAGGACTCCCATGCGGTTTCGCGGATCAGCTCGTCGAAGGTGTCAGCGTAGCCGTCCTGCAGCAGGTAGCAGGGCTTCTGCCAGCCGAAAATGTTGTACGTGGGCATGCCCCACGGGGTGCAGGCGTAATGCCGTTTGCCCATGAGGAACTCCATGAACAGCGGCGACAGGTTGAAGCGCCAGTCCTTCTCGCGGTTCGAGAGAATCGCCCGGAACAGGCGCCGGGTGCGGGCGCGTCCCAGAAAGTGCTGCTGGTCGGGAGCTTTTTCGTAGGAGTAGCCAGGAGAAAGCATCATGCCTTCGATGCCCAACTCCATCATGTCGTCGAAGAAGGCGCGCACGCTCTTGGGATCGGCCCCGTCGAACAGCGTGGTGTTGGTGGTGACCCGGAAGCCGCGCTTGAGGGCTTCGCGGACGGCGTCCACCGCAATGTCATAACCACCCTCGCGGCAGACCGCGAAGTCATGGTGCTCCTTCTGCCCATCGAGGTGCACGCTGAAAGTCAGGTATTTAGTCGGCTTGAAGAGGTGGATCTTTTCCTTCAGCAGTAAAGCATTGGTGCACAGGTAGATGTATTTCTTCCGGGCCACCAGACCTTCGACAATCTTGTCGATTTCGGGGTGCATGAGCGGTTCGCCGCCCGGGATCGAAACCACCGGCGCGCCGCACTCATCGACCGCCCGGAAGCACTCCTCCGGGGTCAGCTGGCGCTTGAGGACATGGGCCGGGTACTGAATTTTGCCGCATCCGGCGCAGGCCAGGTTGCAGCGGAACAGGGGCTCCAGCATCAGCACCAGCGGATACTGCTTCCGCCGGGCAAGCTTCTGACGGATGACATAGCTGGCCACCGTCCACATCTGCGATACAGGCACACTCATGCTGGACTGGGATCTCCTCCCAATATGCTATCAGGTCGGGCCGACCTCGTGCGCTGACAATGTAGGCGCGGGCGCCCCGCCCGTGCAGGGCCACCAATAGCCACGTGGGGACAGCCGACCCCGGCTGTCCGGCGGAGCGAAGCTCCGCTATGCCCCTGAAAACCCTTGTCGAGCGGCGCTCGACTGGACAGCCGGGGGCGGCTGTCCCCACGTGGTCCCGGCGGCATTTACCTGCCCGGTTCGGGGGTCGAAAAATGCGCCTTCTCATGGTACAATTAACTACAACCTCGGAAGCCGTAAGTGTTAATAATTTCAGTGATTTGAGGCAAAATCCAGGACACCGGAAAAGCACGCCAGCCGGGACTTGACGCTGGTACTTTCCACGGAGCGGAATGGCTACGAAAGAAATCACTCCCATCGACGAAACCAAGCCAAAAAACGGGAAGCTCGCTGCCATAAATGGAGGCAACGGCGACTACAACGCTGACTCCATCAAAGTGCTGGGCGGCATGGAGGCGGTGCGCAAACGTCCCGCCATGTACATCGGTTCCACCGGCGAGATGGGATTGCACCATCTGGTCTATGAAGTGGTGGACAACTCGGTTGACGAAGCACTCGCGGGTCACGCCGACAAGATCGAAGTCACCATCCATCTGGACAATTCGATCACGGTCGTCGATAACGGCCGCGGTATTCCCGTGGACATGATGGACATCGACGGCGAAAAAATTCCCGCCGCGCAGGTGGTGCTCACCAAACTGCACGCCGGCGGAAAGTTCGATGCATCCTCTTACAAAGTTTCCGGCGGATTGCACGGTGTCGGCGTGTCGGTGGTGAACGCGCTCAGCGAAGAGCTCGATCTCGAGATCTGGCGCGACGGTTTTACCTGGGAGCAGACCTACTCGAAAGGTGAACCGACCAGCAAGCTGAAGAAAGCCGGCGCCAGCAAGAAGCTCGGGACCAAGGTCCACTTCCTGCCCGACAAGAGCATCTTCTCGGTAACCGAATACAACTTCGATACCCTGGCGCAGCGCCTGCGCGAGTTGGCGTTCCTGAACAAAGGCCTGCTCATCACCTTGACTGACGAGCGCACGACTGAAGCCAAGACCGGCGAGGCGAAATCGGCCGAGTTCAAATACAACGGCGGCATCGCTGAATTTATCAAGCACCTGAACCGGGGCAAGCAGGTGCTGCACGACAAAGTCATCTACATGGAAGCCGAGCGCAGCGGCGTGGTCATGGAGATCGGGCTGCAATATAACGATGCGTATTCGGAATCGGTGTTCAGCTTTGCCAACAACATCAACACGGTGGACGGAGGCTCGCACCTCTCCGGCTTCCGCATGGCCCTCACCCGCACCATCAATTACGCGGGCCAGCAGATGGGCCTGTTCAAGGACGTCAAAGAAAATCTCACCGGCGACGACGTGCGCGAAGGGCTGGTCGCGGTCATCAGCGTGAAACTGCCTCAGCCTCAGTTTGAAGGCCAGACCAAGGGCAAACTGAATTCCGATATCGCCGGCGTGGTGCAGGCATTCGTGAACGAGCGTCTGGGCGCGTATCTCGAGCAGAACCCGACCGTCGGACGCAAGATCATCAACAAGGCCATTGAAGCCTCGCGCGCGCGTGAAGCGGCACGCAAGGCCCGCGATCTCACTCGGCGCAAGGGCGCGCTCGACGGCGGCGGACTTCCCGGCAAGCTGGCCGATTGTTCGGAACGCCAGCCGGAACGCTGCGAGCTTTTCCTGGTCGAGGGAGAATCCGCCGGCGGCACCGCCAAGCAGGGACGGGACCGGCGCTTCCAGGCCATCCTTCCGCTGAAGGGAAAAATTCTCAACGTCGAGAAGGCTCGCTACGACAAGATGCTGGGGCACGAAGAAATTCGCGCCATGATTACCGCCCTCGGCACCGGCATTGGCAAGGACGACTTCGATTTCACCAAGCTGCGTTACGGCAAGATCATCCTGATGACTGACGCCGACGTGGATGGGAGCCACATCCGCACTTTGCTGCTCACTTTCTTCTTCCGCCACATGCAGGAGCTGATCAAGCGCGGCAACGTGTTTATCGCGCAGCCGCCGCTGTATTCGATTAAGAAGGGCAAGACCCTGCAGTACATCAAGGACGACGACGCTCTGGACAAAATCATCCTCAAACGCGCGGCCGACAGCATCATCGTCCGCTACGGTGAAGGCGCGGCCAAGCTCGAAGGCGCCGGCCTGTCAAAGTTCGCCAGCGGGCTTAAGGAATATTTCGGCTTCTTCGACAAGGTGAACAAGCGCCTGCGCGACGAAAAGATCACTGAACTTCTGCCCCGTCTCGATCTTTCCAAGCGCGCCGATTTTGAAGGCGAGAAAAAAGCCGCGCCGAAGAAGATCGAGAAGCTGGAAAAAGAATTGAAGAAGCTGCAGAAAGAACGCGATTTCAAGAGCATCGAGCCCCGCTTCGACGAAGAGCACAATCTATGGGAGGTAAAGTACGTCAACTCCCAGGGCGCCGAGCACCTGATCAACTGGGAGCTGGCTTCGACCGCCGAGTACCGGCAACTGCTGTCCAAATTCAAGCAGGTCGAGCCCTACATGGAACCGCCGTTTGTGATCGAGGCTGTGAGCGATGCCTCCGCCGGCAGTTCCGAAGAAGAAGCAGGCGGTGAAGAAGTAGCGGCTGAAGCCGAAGACTCCGGCAAGAAGAAGACCCCGAAACCAGTCGCCAGGAAGAAAGCGATCGAGACTGAAGTGGTCGAAAAAACCAACGCTCGCGATCTTTTTGAATACATCAAGGAAGCCGGAAGCCGGGGATACGACAAAACCCGTTACAAAGGTCTCGGCGAAATGAACTCGGAACAGCTCTGGCAAACCACCATGGACCCCGAGCGCCGCACTCTGCTCTCGGTCAAGCTCGAAGACCTGGCCGAGTGCGAAACCATTTTCAGCACGCTCATGGGCGAAGACGTCGAAGCCCGCCGCAAGTTCATCGAAGACAACGCGCTGGATGTGAAGAACCTGGATATTTAGGAATTCCTGGCCACGGATTCACGCGGATTTTCACGGATTCAAAGGCAAGGCTAAAGGGCGGCCCATCGGGTCGCCCTTTTTCTTTTGCTGGGCAGCGACCATGCTGGTTACCCAGGTTACCTCCGTGGCCCCTGTGTCCTCCCGTGGTTAAAAACTCTCTGCAAGTTCTCCCTCCCCCCGCGTTCTTCCCATAGGACGGGAAAGACCTTCTTCCCGCCGACTGAAAAGGGGAAACGACAATGAAGAAGCTGCTGCTGATCAGATTTATTTCGACTCTGCTCCTGCTGTGCGGGGTGGTGGTTGGACAGGAGAAAGCTCAGGAGAAGGCTGCCGACAGCAGTAACCAGCCCGCACTCACTATCTACAACCAGAATTTCTTTGTGGCGCGCGAGTATGTGCCACTTGACCTCACATCAGGTGTAAACCGCGCCCAATTTGCCGGCATTGCCTCACACCTTGAGCCGGATTCCGTCATTCTTCGCGACCCCGCCGGGCGCAGCCTGCAGGTGCTGGAGCAGAATTACCGCAACGATCCCATCTCGCAGGAACTGCTGCTTTCGTTCTACGAAGGCAAGACCATCGACTTCCTGGTGCAGCGCGCCGACAAGCAGGAAATCATCAAAGGCAAGATCGTGCGCAGCGGATACATTCCCAGCTCTTACTACGCGCAGAATTATCAGCAGCCTTCTTTCACTCAGCCCATCATTGAAGTGGATGGCGTGCTGCGCTTCGGACTGCCCGGCCAGCCGCTGTTTCCGGCGCTGTCCGGCGACACCGTTCTTAAGCCGACCCTGAGCTGGCTGCTTCAGACCAACGACCCCGGCAAATTTGACGCCGAAATTTCTTACGTCGCGGGCGGCATGAGCTGGCAGTCGGATTACAACATCGTGGTGTCCGACAACCCAAAGGGCAAGACTGATCTGCTCGACATGGTGGGCTGGATCACCATGCGCAACCAGAGCGGCAAGACGTTCGAGAACGCCAACATCAAACTCCTGGCCGGTGACGTAAACAAGATTCAGGCCGGCACCCCAGCCGCCCGGGCCTATGGCGCAATGAACAAAGCGATGGCGGACGAGGCCATGGCGCCCGCGGTCAGCGAGAAGTCGTTCGACGAATTCCATCTTTACACCCTGGCGCGGCCGACCACGCTGCACGATCAGGAAACCAAGCAGGTGGAGTTCGTGCGCTCCACCGGCATTCACGCGCAGCGGCTTTATGTGTATGACGGCGCGCAAGTGGCCCAGTACGGCTACTACAACCTGGAGCAGATTCGCCAGGACCAGAGTTACGGCACGCAGTCCAATCCGAAGGTTTGGGTGATGGAGGAGTTCAAGAACGCTGAAGTGAACCACCTCGGCATCGCCCTGCCCAAGGGCAAGCTGCGCTTCTATCGCCGCGATACCGACGGGCACCTGGAATTTGTCGGCGAGAACGTGATTGACCATACGCCGAAGGACGAAACCATCCGCATCTTCACCGGCAACTCTTTCGACGTAGTGGGCGAACGCAAGCGCACCAACTATCGCGTCGATTCATCCCAACACTGGATGGATGAGTCCTTTGAAATCCGGGTGCGCAATCACAAGAAAGAGGCGGTGACGGTGCGCGTGGTCGAGCACCTGTATCGCTGGACCAACTGGAAGCTGACCGAGCAGTCGCACCCGTCGCGCAAGACGGACGCGCAGACCGTGGAGTTTCCTGTAACCATCGCGCCGGATGGTGAGCAGGTGATCACCTATACCGTGCACTACTCCTGGTAGTTGAATCGTACCAAAGTGTGGGGCGGCGCCCTCGCCCGCCGCTTTTGATTTTGACTCTGATTCTTGGAAGCTGATGTTGTTTCCATGCTGCACGGAACATAGTCAACTTCAAAAGCGGCGGGCGGGGGCGCCCGCCCCACACTTCGCTTCGGGATAGACTCGGTCGAACACCACCCACAGCAGCGCCAGCAGCACGAAAAGAAAGACGCTGCCTTCCGGCCCGACTGAGCCGCCGCTCAACCAGCGCGGACCTTGCAGCGACGAATGCAGCAAGTGGCCGGGAGGCTTCCAGCCGCTATTGGGGACAGAGTACAGGTAGCTCTCTCCCCAGTCCCACGAGGCGTGAAAGCCAATCGCAAACCAGAGGTTGCCGGTGCGACGCAGAGTCAGGCAGAAGAAAAAGCCGATCAGCATGGCGGCCAGAATTCCCACCCAGTCTTCTCCCGGGTTTTCCAGATGCAGCGCGCCGAAACCGAGCGACAGCAAGATCGCCGCCGGCCAGAAGCCAACACCCTGGGTCAAGGTGAACTGGGTGTATCCGCGGGTGAAGAATTCCTCGTAGAAGCCCACGATCAGGAAGAACACGGCCCAGAACACGGCGAACTTCAGCAGGCGCACGCCGTGCAGGGCGACTGCCCCAAAATAAAAGACGTGAGCTGCGCGCAACGCCAGGATCAGCAGAGTGAGCGAACCCATTCCCCACAGGGCGCCCATCCAGAACAGCCGGCCAAAGGCGTTGCCCAGCGGCAGGCCGTAGCAGCCGAATGCCCGGCCTTCAACGCGCGCCATGAGCAGCGCGGGAAGCAGCACGATAATGGCGAGCCCCAGCTCGGCAGCCGTCTGCAGCCACAGCCGCGGCACGCCGGGGAGACCATAAGCGATCAGAACGTAAAGACAGAATCGCAGGGCCCGGTAGATCAGCAGGTAGAGCACGAGCCGCCACACCGGACGCAGGCCATCGCGTCCGATAAACATCTTCTGCATCCATGCTTGAAAGGGAGAGAGCTTCGTCAGTTCGAAGCCGGGGAGTGTGGCGGGCGCAGGAGAAGCGGGAGAATCCTCATCAGGTTCGCCGGGCCGGCTGCCTTGAGGTTCATCCATCTTTGGTTCGTTCATCTGAGGAAGTTTCCCGATTCGTCCCCCGCCATGGTAAAACACTCGCCGGTTCGTCATGGCACGATTCTTTACTTCCGAAAGATTTGGACGGCCTCAGGTGCTGGCGGCATGCCTGCTGCTCGCGTTTCTGGCACAGTGTCTCTGGCTGGTGGAAAAAGGTGTGCGTCATGAGGCGGTGAATCCCGCGGAGATTTACCGGCTCGACCGTGGGACCGCACTGTGGAACAGCCTGGGCCGAGGGCCCCGTGCGGATGAGCGCAGGGCACCCGAACTGGGCGAGGAGGGATCCGCGAACGAAATGAATCCGGCGCTCCGCCTGGTCTTCGGGGACGGCGGTTACGATGCCCACCATTCGCCGCTGTGGTATCTGATTGCGGCGGCCCCGCTGTGGCTGCGGCCGGTCGCGCTCCAGCCGGAAAATATTCGCGCGCTGCACTGGTCCGCGG
This sequence comes from Terriglobia bacterium, assembly GCA_963801595.1. GTDB lineage: Bacteria > Acidobacteriota > Terriglobia > Terriglobales > Acidobacteriaceae > JAIQFF01. Next base: position 124,984 of record CAWDFW010000022.1, read on the forward strand.
CGGTCCCTTATCTGGGCTTCGGCCTGCTCCTCGGTGCTTCGCTGTGGTACGTGGCGCGGCGCCTCTTCGGCAATGCCGGCGGATACGTAGCTTTGGCCCTTTATTGTTTCTCGCCCGGCATTCTCCGTTCTTGCGCTCTGTGGTTTGCCGAACCCGAAGCCGGCGCCGCCTGGGGAGCGTTCGGCGCCATCTTCACCGCCATAGCCGTGGCCCACACCTTGTACGCCCCGCGTGAAGTCGTGCTGTGGAACTGGCGGCGCATCATGCTGCTGGGCCTGTCGCTGGCGCTCGCGGTGGGCTCACAGTTTTCGCTGATTGTGGTTGTGCCGGCCGCGCTGGCATTCATGCTTTACCTGGCCCCCACCCGGCGCCTGGCCGCATTGGCCATCTGGGCGGTGGCTTGCGCGATCGCTGATCTCCTCGTCTATGCGTCTTACTTTTTTCGGGCGCGCGCTTTCTGGCAGGGGATTCTGCACGCCTCGTTTCTGGGCATCTCGTGGAAGGCGTACACCATGCCGCAGGCATATCAGCAGGTGCTGAAGCAACTGGGACAAAGCAGTCCTGCGCTGGTGCTGGCCCTGCCGGTCGCGCTAGTCGCTTACTTCTGGTGGCCCCGTGCACGCTATTTCGGCAACACGGCGCCTCTGTTGGTCGCGGCCTCGTCCCTGGCGCTCGCCGTGGGTACACCACACTATCCCGGCCTGGGTTTTCAATTCATCGCTGTCCCCTTCCTGTTCGTGTTCGTGGCCGGCATCGCCGCCGATCTGCTGGAGACTCACAGTCGTCAAGTCGTCATGGCGGCCGTCTGGAGCCTGCTGGTGGCGAATGCTGCCTGGAGTCTGTGGGAACTGGCTCGCGTGGCGTGAAGGCGACTATCCACACAGGCTTATCCTTCAATCACTTAGAAGTTGACAAAAAATAGACAAGCCTCCAGCCCCCGCGAGAGCCTCTAACTAATAGGGCTGGTTTTTGTCCAGGGGGCTGCGCCATGGTTTCGAAACTGCGGTATGATTCGCATGTGATGCGGCTGAACTCAGCCACGGTAGCGGTACTGGCGAAGGTTCTGGGCGGACTGCTTTTTCTGACGCCCGCTGCGAACGGGCAGATCAACGGGGCTCCAGCATCAGTCACCTCGATCAACTCCGGAGGCCACCTTAATTCCGCACCCGGCGTGCCCGCCAGCATTACGTCGCTCGGACCGAACGGGCTTCAGCCGGGGAACCCAGGTTTTAATAACCCGGGTTTCAATAACCCAGGCTGTTGCACGCTGTTTCAGGTGAATCCGAATCCGCCGCGTGGCCAGCGTAATCATCATCATCGCCGCGGGCAGTTTTTCCCCGGCGGTGGGGCGGTTTACGTACCTTATGCTTACCCGGTGGTGGTCGGTGATTCCGAAACCGACGATGCGGGGGGCCCAGGAACCGAGCCCAGAGAAGACCAGCGGGAAGAGGACTACCGTGGAGGCCCCACCATCTTCGACCGCCGCGGTCCGGGCCAGGCGGCACGCTCTTACTCGGACGCCTATCCGCAGCGGCCCAGCCGCACCGAGACTGAAACGGAGGCTGCTGCAGCACCCGCGCCGGCCGAGACTCCTGTCCCCGACCAGCCTCAGACCGTGCTGATCTTCAAAGACGGTCACCAACTGGAAGTTCAGAACTACGCCGTGATTGGAGACATGCTGTACGACCTGACGCCGGGACGCCATCACAAAATCGCGCTTGCCGACCTCGACCTGACTTCCACCGCGCAGCAGAACGACGATCGCGGCATTGATTTCCGGTTACCGCCGAATCCTGAAATGAGCAAGTAAATGCCAAGCCGGTTTACTCTCGCCATCGCAGCCGCCGCGCTCTCGATTTCGCCAGTCAGCGCCCAGGTTCGCGGCACAGGCGCCGGCTCTGCTGGGATCAGGCCAGCCGGAAGCGGCCCATCGGCCGGGTTTCCAGGGCACGGCATGACCGGTGATCGCGCGCGCTTCCGTCAGGGACGTGGGTCAGGGCGAGGCGCGCTTCTGTTCCCGTATCCGTATTTTTATCCTGATTCCGATGCGGGCTACGACTCTCAGCCGGCCGCGCAACCCCAGGTGATCGTGGTTCCGGCCTCGACCCCGGCCCCGCCACCCGCGCCACCGGCGCCGCGTGAGTCATTGCTGATTGAATGGCAGGGCGATCACTTTGTGCGCACCACCATGTCCGCAAAGGCCTCGTCCGGCGGACAAACCGTGCCCGATTACTCGCAGAAATCTCCTTTGCCCTCGCCCGTTGCCGCGCGATCGGCGCCGGGCAGGAAGGCCGCAGTGCAAACGCCGCGCCAGCTTCCGCCGGCCGTTCTCGTATTTCAAGATGGCCGCAAGGAGGAAGTCAGCGAATACACCATCATGAGCGGGACGATCTATTCCAAGGCAGATTACTGGACGACCGGTTCCTGGACCCGCAAGATACAGATTGCCGATCTCGATGTGCCCGCCACGTTGAGGCTCAACCAGGAGCGCGGTGTGAAGTTCGTGCTGCCTGCCAGCCCTAACGAAGTAGTGGTCCGGCCCTAGCCGCGAAGCGGCGGAAGAGTCAAAGGCTCGCCAGACTCCGTCAACTCATATACCATCCGCCGTTTGGATTGACGGTCTGTCCGGTCATGTAGGCGTTTTCCGCGAGCAGCAGGACCACCGACGCCACTTCGTCCACGTTGCCGAAGCGCCCCACCGGAATCACGCTGGAAGTGGCGCGCGGGTTCGCGCGCAGCATGTCAGTCTCCACCAGCGCCAGGCAAACCGTATTGGCCGTGATGCCCTCCTTGGCGAGCAGCGCGGCATAAGAATGCGTCAGCCCCAGCATTCCCGCCTTGGACGCGGCATAGTGCGGCCCCACCAGCCCGCCCGTCTGGGCCGCCGTGGAAGAAATGTTGATGATTCGCCCCCAGCGCTGCGCCCGCATCTGCGGCAGCACCGCCTGGGTCACCAGGAATGCGGACTTCAGGTTTACCCCGATGTGTTCGTCCCAGTCCGCTTCCGTGATGTCCTCGAGCTTAAGCTGGCGCGCGATTCCCGCGTTGTTCACAACAATATTCGCCGCGCCGAGCTTGCTCTCAATTTGCGCAACCATCTTCTTCACTTGCTCGGATTGCGAGACGTCAGCCTGAATCGCCAGCGCGCGCCGTCCCAATTTCCTGATCGCGACGCAGACTTTCTCGGCGTCCTCGGAGCGCGTCCGAAAGTTGACTGCGACGTCTGCGCCCGCTCCCGCAAGCGCCAGCGCAACCGCCGCACCGATACCACGGCTGCCGCCCGTAACCAGGGCTATCTTTCCCTTCAAAGTCTCCATAGAGTTGACCCTTACAGACCCAGATTATCCCACTGTTGCGGCCCCACGCTGCGAACCGGATTCGTCATCCGGGGAGCGGGAGTTACGGCCCCTTTTTGGAGCTCGCTCATGGTATAATTCTCATATCGCAAATCTACCGTAACATCCTGTAAATACAGTTGTTTAGGGCGGTAAGATGACCGGGCTTTCCAGTGTGGGTCGGGCACTCCCTTCGACTTCGCTCAGGGCAGGCTCTGTCCGACGCTTTTGAATTTGATTTTGCTCCGGCATTGTTAAGCATGAAACAAAGCAAGTCAAAGGCAGCGGACGAGAGTCCGCTCCACAAAAGCTAGAAGCTAGGAGCTAGAAGCTTTTATGGCTGACGATCAGAATCCTGAACTCCCCTTGACCCCTCCGCCCGGCGGCGGAGACGGCACCGGCATTCCCGGCGCGCTCAACATTCAACCCGTCAATATCGAAGAGGAGATGAAGAAGTCTTATCTCGACTATTCGATGTCGGTGATTATCGGGCGCGCGCTGCCCGATGTCCGCGACGGATTGAAGCCGGTGCACCGCCGCATTCTGTACACCATGCAGCAGATGGGCCTGGCGCCCAACAAGTCCACCCGTAAGTGCGCCCGCATCGTCGGAGACGTCATGGGCAAATACCATCCCCACGGCAACCTCGCGGTGTACGACGCGTTGGTGCGCCTGGCGCAGCCGTTTGCCATGCGCTATCCGCTGGTGGATGGGCAAGGCAACTTCGGCTCGGTGGACGGAGATCCGCCGGCCGCAGATCGTTACACCGAAGCCAAACTTACCCGGGTTGCCACGGCGCTGCTCGACGACCTCGACAAAGATACCGTCGATATGCGCCCGAACTACGACGGCAACGAAATCGAGCCCGACATTCTCCCGGCGCGCATTCCCAACTTATTGGTCAACGGATCGGACGGCATCGCGGTGGGCATGGCGACCAAGATTCCGCCCCACAACCTGACGGAAATCGTGGATGCCACCATCACGCTGGTGAACAGTCCCAATGCCCAGCTGGCCGAAATTCTGAAATTCGTGCAGGGCCCCGACTTCCCGACTGCCGGAATTATTCACGGCCGGGCCGGAATTGTAGATGCCTACAAGAACGGACGCGGCCGCTTCGTCATGCGCGCCAAAGCCGGCATTGAAACTTTCAACAAAGACCGCAAGGCCATCGTCATCACCGAAATTCCGTACCAGGTCAACAAGGCGCGGCTGGTTGAGCGCATAGCACAACTGGTGAATGACAAGGTGGTCGATGACATCTCCGACATCCGCGATGAAAGCGACCGCGACGGCATGCGGATCGTGGTTGAGCTCAAGCGCGACGGCGAGCCCCAGCTCGTGCTCAACCAGCTCTTCAAGCACACCCAGATGCAGGAAAGCTTCAGCATGATCCTGCTCGCGGTGGTCAACGGACAGCCCAAGGAAATGGGCCTGGTGCAGGCCATCAAGCACTTCATCGACCACCGCGTCGATGTGGTCCGCCGCCGCACCGCCTTCCTGCTCTCGAAAGCCAAAGACCGCGAACACATTCTCGAAGGCTACCTGACCGCGCTCGATCACCTGGACAACGTGATCACCATCATCCGCGCCAGCGCCAACCGCGCGGAAGCCCGCGAGAACCTGGTCGGCTATTTTGCCGGCAAGAAGATCGACATCAACACCACCGGCCGCGCTCCCAAGCGCGATCCGGAAAAGCCGTTCACCGGAATCCAGGCCGATGCGATTCTCGAGCTGCAACTGCACCGCCTGACCAAGCTCTCCATCGACGAGATCACAAAAGAACTCACAGTCACCCGCGAGCACATCGCCGAGTACGAATCCATCCTGGGTTCGGAAAAGAAACTGCGCGCCGTGATCGTGAAAGAACTGGAAGAAGTAAAGAAGCTTTACGGCGATGACCGCCGCACCGTCATTGAGGACGAAGCTGCCGAGATCCACCTGGAAGACCTGATCGCCGACGAGCAAGTCGCAGTCACGGTCAGCCATGGCGGCTATATGAAGCGCACGCCGGTCTCCACCTACCGCATGCAGCGCCGCGGTGGCACGGGCCGCACCGGCATGAAGACGCGCGACGAGGATTTCGTCGAGCATCTCTTCATCGATTCCACCCACGCCTACATTCTGATCTTCACCAACACCGGACGCGTTTACTGGCTTAAGGTGTACGAAATTCCAGACGTCAGCGCGGCCGGCAAGGGCAAGCATGTCGGCAACCTGGTCGGTCTGCAACCGGGCGAGAATGTTCGCACCATGCTGACGGTCCGCAATCTGGAAGAGGCGGGCAAGTACATCTTCTTCGCCACCCGCAACGGCCTGGTGAAAAAGACCGAGCTTAAGGACTTCTCCCACGTGCGCTCGAACGGCATCTACGCCATCAGCATCGAGCAGGGCGACGAACTGGTCGCAGCCAATCTAACCGACGGCCAGCAGATTGTGTTCCTGGCCACCCACGAAGGCCAGGCCATCCGCTTCGATGAAGAAGACGTCCGCCCCATGGGCCGCCAGGCATACGGTGTCTGGGGCATCCGCATGGAAAAGGGCGACTACCTGGTTGGCATGGCGACGACGCCGAAAGACGATGTCGCGCCGAAAGCCGATGCAACCAAGGCGCCCGCGACCGACGCGCAGGTCGCCGACCTGGTGCCGGAAAAAGGCAGACTGATTCTCTCCGTCACCGAAAACGGCTACGGCAAACGCACCGCAGCCGACGAATACAGACTGCAAGGACGCGGCGGGTCGGGAGTCATAAATGTCAAAACCACGGAGCGTAACGGCAAAGTCGTGGGCATCGCGCAGGTAACAGAGAAATCCGAAGTCATGCTGATCAGCCAGTACGGCAAAATCATCCGCATGGATTCAACGACAATCCGCGAATCCGGCCGCGCCGCACAAGGCGTGCGCCTGCTGCATCTGGAGCCAGGCGACCGAGTCGCGGCGGCTGTGGTGCTTGCGCCGGGAGAAGAGCCGGCTAACGGGGGGACGCTGCTGCAGTAGGCATGTGAATCTCAACATGAATTCACATCACAGTGGGTGTAAGTCATAGGAAGCAAAGGGTTGCGATGGAACCCGTATGAATACGAATTGGCTTAGCTGTGCTTCGCCCGATCATGGAACTTCAAGAGCCGCTGAAGGGTGCCATCTTCGAGCCGTCTAGGACAGTCGACCGGCAATTTGAGTCGTGCGCGAACGTTTGCAGCAAGAGACTCTGAGCCAAACGGATAAAACTGAAATCTCATTAGTAACGCGAATCCACCTCTTTTGAACAACTCGTATATGTAGGATTTGGGCATCCAGCGGGCAATAAACGGGTCTCAGGTGAAGGACTTCACACATCTTTAGCTTGGTATAGAGCTCATCCTGTGAAATGTACGACAAGCGATTCTTGATCTCGGTGCCGTAACGAACGCCATCCTTCTCGAAGATGCGATCAAGATTGTGTTTCGTCTCGGTCCATTGACGACCCGCAAATCGATTCGCGTCACGAGCTTTGGGTAGAAAACCAACGCTCGGCAATCCAGCGTCGACTAGCAGTTCACCCTGATTGCCGAGGGCGCGGGTGAAAGCGGGCTCGGAGAATTGTTCGACGAGCTTTCTAATCTCTGCTGCCTTTCGCTTCCAATATCTATTCTTGACGTGGAAGTAGAATCGAATACGGCCAACCTCTTTAAGAACTTCAAGGCTGCTGCCGATCTTGCGAGTATCGCGTAGTTGGGCTAGGGCTTTGGTCGTAATCCAATGGAAGTAATCACGCTCGAAGATTACTTCGAGCTGCATCTCGTAGAAGACTTCGCCAGCGTTCTCTTCGATAAATCCCAGCAACTTGACGGCGGCTTCATCGACCTTTGGGTCGTGGCGTGGTTCTAACTCGGCTGCGTCAAAATCTGGTTCAGGCCAGTCGTCAAAGACATCGTCCACTTGGCGTGAAGGCCTCCGTTCAGAAGATCGGGCCTGATTTATATGGATTGTGTCACGAGAAACCGCATCATGGCGATTAGGTAAAAGGTTCTCGGCTGCTAAACGAAATGAGTATGCTACTTGCCGGCGTCGCCGCCACCGCCCAAGGCTTCCCATCAAAGTAGGTAGGCAGTTCCAACCCAAACAGCTTCATCACCGTAGGCGCGACATCCACGATCGCGGGCTTTTCAATCGCAATCTTGCGATTCGAAAACAGCACGCCCGGCACCAGCCGCGGATCAACGCAGTGATCACCGCTCCAGGCTTTGAGATTGTCTTCGAAGATTGCGGTGGTTACTTTGCCCATGACTGAATCCCATGACGCGCGGAAGCCTTCGCCGTAGCCGACGATCAGGTCGGGGGCATTATCGACATAGGGGCCGGCGTAGACGGCGTCGCAGTCGAACATTCCGGTGATGCCGACCTTTCCCGAGGCCGGATCGACCAGACCGTCGAGCTTGCCGCGCAATTCTTCTTTTAGGGCCTCCGCTTCCGCTCCGGCTTCTACGATGCCTTCGCGCTCGCGGCCTTTGATGTTCATATAGAGGCCGTTCAGGCCCATGGTGTAGGCGCGGGTGCGCGACCAGTCAACGTCTTCGAACCAGTCTCCACTTTCGCTTTTGCCGTCTTTCAACACCAGGTAGCCGTTCTGATGCAGCCAGGCATTCAGATTCATGCAGCGGTTGAAAGATCGGAAGCCGTGATCGGAAATCACCAGCAGCAGGGTTTGATCGTCGATCTGCTGCATGACGCGTCCGATCAGGGTGTCCATGCGGTCGTAGAGGTCCTGAATCACGCGCGGCTTCTGGTCTTGCGGCACATCTCTGACCGCGGGATGATCTTTGTCCAGGTAGCGCCAGAACATGTGCTGCACGCGATCTGTAGTGTCGAAGACGCAGGCGCACAGGCCCTGCGGAGTTTTTTCCAGCGCGTCGAAGAACATGCGCTCGCGGTCTTCGTGATTGCCGTAGCACTGCGCCAGAAATGCCTGGTCGTCGAGCACTTCTTCGTTCAGCGCCCAGGTATCTTCCGCTAGACCCAGACGTTGCGTAGGGACCAAAAAGCTTGGCCAGATAAATCGAATAGGTCACGGGATGAGAGATGGGCAGGTCGGGATGTCCGGGATCGATGTTCACCGGCGTCACATAGACTTCAATCTCGGGCGAGATTTCTTTCAGATAGAAACGGCAGATGCCGCGGGCCGTGAATCCCATGCCGGCCTTGAACTTCACCGGAATCCATTCCGAGTACTCGCCAACCTTGATGGTGAAAGTTTCGGAATCGATTTCAATCCGCGCCCGGCCGCGGCCCACGTCCGGACGAATCTTGAAATCGGCGCGCAGGTCGCTGCCCGTGCCCAGTGGATTTTCCGGACCGGGAATGTAGGAATGAAAGCCCGGATCCGTTCTTCTCGACGGGAATGCGGACGCCGCCTTCGCGAAATTTGTCGCTCGCTCGCCTGCGTGGTACAGAAGCAAAATGTTCCCTGGCTTCCCTTCAGGTCGGGCACGCACATGCCGGAGAGCAGCACGCCGGGAAACTTCTCCGGCGGAAAAGTTACCGGCACGCGAATGACCGAGCAGAAGACTCCCGCCTTGCCCAGCCAGTGCCAGAAAGGCGTTCCTTTGCGCAGTCCCTTGACGTCGGATTTGCCGAGCGGCAGCGAATACTTGCCAATCTTCAGGTGACGTTTGGGCTCGCTGATCTGCGCCGACGAAAGATACGGAAGATAGTTCTTCAGATCGCGGGCCAGGAAATCATAAATATTGTGCTTGCCGGGATTCACTCCGGTCTGAAACGTGGACCACGCCACCGGAGAAATCGCGGGGAACGTGGTTCGCAGCGGACGAAACGTCCCGCTGTCGCGCAGCTTGGCCAGGTTCGGCAGCTTGCCTTCGCTCATGAAGCGGCTGGCGAGTTCGGGATCCATGCCGTCGAATCCGACGATCACCACGCGTTTCACCTGCGCCTTGCCGTACGCTTTGCGCCGCCGAAACATTCGCAGGAGTTGTCGAATGGGCCAGGTCACCAGCGCGTAGAAGGAATAAAGAAAGGCGACGAAGATGGTCCAGAAAGACGATAGGACCGCGAATCCCGCGCCCGGGCCCGCATACGCTTCGCTGCGCTGGGGGAACAGCAGCACCAGCGCGATGATCAAAACAAGAGCCGGAAGCAGGCCGCGTCGGTGTCGACGCAATCGAAGGCACTTCATACCTGAATTCCCAGCACACTCTTGAAAATGAAACCTGCGATGAGCGACACCACAAAAAACAGGACAATCCAGTTCCACTCCATCCAGGCGAAGCTGATCTCGCGCGGAGGATAGTTTATGGCGATCGATTGCACAGGACTATTATCCGCCAATGCGGGCTCGCCCGAGGTAAACATGCGCTCCCAGAAATTGTCTTTCAATCGAACCGGCGAAACCCGGGCCAGGCCCGGCGCCACGACTACCTGCTTCGAAACCGTCTGCCCGGCGGCTGCAATGTGGATGTCGTAATGACCTGCGCGCTCAGCCACGACGCGCCAGACTACTTCCTTTTCTTGCGGAACATGGACGGCCGGAGCAGAGCTCGACAGTTCCGGAGGCAGTTGCAGCGAAGCCTGGTTGAGCGCGGCCGGATCTTCGACTCGCGCTTCCACCAGAAAAGTCTGTGCCGGCTGCAGCGGCAGCCAGCCGAAGTAGCGGTCCAGTTGAACGATCAGAAACGTGATCGGCAGTATCGCAATCAGGAACGGTGTGAAGGCCAGGCGGAGGTAGCTGCCGGTCCCGCGAAGGATCTTTCCGTAGGCGCGCATCACCACGGGCAGCTGGTCCTGAAACAGGCGGACTGCCAGCAGGTGCGCCTTCAATCTGGTCCTTGGCGCGGCCGATCGCTTTCTGGTCGGAGGTGTAGCGAAACACGATCACCATCAGGAATCCGATCACGATGGAAATCGCCAGCACCCATAGAAGAGGAACGTTGGCGGTGAAGTCGAAGAGCGCAGACCCGGTCGGGATGGAGGATGACGCCATTAAGATTTGCGAGGAAGAATCACGAGACGGCTACTCGATGTAGCCCAGACCCTGCAGCCGCTTTGTCACTTTCTCCTTGGATTCGGTCCCACCGCCCTGGTCAGGCGACAGACGTTTCACTTCCTTCTCGATGGTATGCAGCACAAACTCATCGACCGACGCGTAGCCCGAGGCCTCCGCACACTGTTTCGCCTTTTCCAGCAGCTCGCCTTCAATTTTGATCTTTTGCGAGGACATCGTCGCCTCCTTGGTGCTTTTGCGCACGTCAGCGGTTGGATGAAAACACTGAATGTCCCATCATACCGCCCGGCTGGGGAATTCCAAATTGCGCAAAGATGGTGGGCGCGATGTCGGTCAAAGCCGGGCTGGCGGCGTCGATTGATCGATTGCTCAGCAGCACGCCCGGGACCAGCGTGTAGTCCATGCAATGGTCGCCGCTCCAGGGATTCGTGTTGTTCTCGAAAACGTCCGCGGGAAAGTTCCCCAGGATGGTTTGCCATCCCGCGCGATAGCCGCGGTTGTAGCCCACCAGCAAATCCGGCCCCTGCGCCGCGTATGGCCCTTGGTAAACATCGCTGGCCCGGTCCACTCGCGTAATTGCCGCGTGATTGTTCTGCAGGGTCGCGCACGGCCAGCAGCTTGTCTTTAATTTCTTTGAGCAGCGAATCCGCGGCCGCGCCGGGCTCAACAATGCCTTCGCGCTCCCGCCCACTCAGATTCAGATAAAGACCATTCAATCCCAGGCCATAAGCGCGAGTGCGGCTCCAGTCCACATTGGCGAAGGCCTGAGTCTGATCGGGATTCGGTTCGCTCTTCAACGTGATGTAGCCATTGTTGAGCAGCCAGGTGTTCAGATTGAACGAGCGGTTGTACGGAGCAAATCCGTGGTCGGAGAGCACCAGCAAGGTTGTGCGATCGTCCATGCGCTGCAAAACTTCGCCCAGCACCTGATCGATCTGCTGATAAAACTCGGGCAACGCCGACCCGTACCGGGCAGCCAACGCAGCGTCGTACTCCGGATGCTGCGGATCGATCAACCGCCAGAACATGTGCGAATTAAGATCAAGGCTGGAAAAATAAAAGAAGAACAGGCCGGAGCGAAACTTGGGAAACTCGGCGTCGAAAATCTGGCGATGTTCCGCCAAAACCGTCTTCGCCTGCTCCAGATATTCCTTATCGTCGAGCACGCCCGCCGACAGAGCCTTTGTGTCTTCGGAAATACCCTGGGTGTAGAACTCGCCCACTTCTTCCGCAAGCTCGCGGGAATAACTCTTGGGAGTGGAAAGCGGCAGCGCGGGATCGGCGGGATCGATGTTGATGGGCGAAACGTATAGCTCAAATCGCGGATGCGCCTGCTTGAGATAGAAGCGGCAGATCCCTTTCACGTTGCCGATGAATGGAATGAGTTGGAACTGAATGTGGATCCAATCGCTCCATTCTCCTTCGCGGAGTACAAATTTCTGGTCCTGCACCGTAAACTTTGCCACAGCCTCCAGAGGATCGACAGAAACGGTGAAGGGCTCAAGGGTTGGCGGCGATCCTTTGCGAAACGTGTTGTCCGGCCCGATCAGCTTTGCCTTCACCTGTGAGTCCTGCACCTGCACCGGAATAATCTGTCCGCCTTCGACCACGCCCGCAGCGGTCATGGGGTCGTCGGTATAGAAAGAGAATGTGCCGTAGCTGCCGCGCAAATCCGGCGTGCCCATGCCGGACAGGGTGTATCCCCGGGCTTTGACCGGAGGAAAATTCGACGGCATGAGGATGACTGTGTTGGGCACGCCGTAGTCGTCCAGCGTTTCCCAGAAGGCCTTGCCCTGGCGAAGCTGCTCGGCGGTGCCGCCTCCGATCGGGATGACCCAGTTCCCCAGATGAATGCCGTGCTTCGGCGGTTCCACGCGCGACGCCGAAAAATAAGGTTGCAGCGTTTTGGGATCGCGATGGATGAAATCAAAAATGCCGTGCCCGCCTGCGTTCATTCCGGTGATCAGGTTTGACCATGCCACCGGACTCTGCGGCGGAATGCTGGTGGTGAGCAGCCGGAACGATCCCTTTTCGGCCAGCGCCGAAAAATTCGGCATCTTGCCCTCGGCCATGAACTTCTTCAGTAGTTGCGGGTCCATGCCGTCGATGCCCAGAATGATGAGCTTCTGATCGCCGTGCCATTTTCTGGGCTGGCAGGAAAGCAGCAGGCCAGCCGTAGCGCACACCAGCAGGAAGAAACCCAGGCTCCGGATTCGTAGAAAGCGCAAGGTAAGCTGTGACCCTCGTTTCCATGATAGTCGATGAACGCGACAATGTGGCGCGGGCGCCCTCGCCCGCGTGCCTCCGGTGCCTCGATCGCTGCGGTAGACTTGACTGTATGTTTCGGCGGATTTGTTCCGGCACTTCTGATCGTTCTTCTGCTCGCCATAGGGGCGATTTCCACCCAAGCGGCCGGCAAGCCGAACATCGTCGTCATCACCCTGAGCTCCACGCGCTCCGATCGCATGGGTTTCCTCGGATCGAAAACAAGACTCACCCCGAATCTTGATGGCCTGGCGCGCCAGAGCATGGTTTTCGAGCACGCCTACTCCCAGGCGCCGCTGACGGTGGTCTCGCACGCGACCATCCTCACCGGAACTTATCCCCAGACGCACCGGGTCAGCGAGTTCGGCGCGCGGCTGGCTCCCGCTCTGCCTTTCGTTCCGGATTTGTTGCGGGCAGGTGGATATCGCACAGCCGCCTTCGTCGGTTCGATCGCGCTCGATCCGAAAAACGGATTGGCTCCCGGCTTCGACCGCGGATTTTCTGTGTACGACGCCGGCTTTCAGCCGCCGGAGCATTGGCCCGGGCCGAAATGGTTCAGTCGATCGGTCAGCAGCGCAAGTCGCCGCTCGGGCCGCGGCCTGGCTTGCCCGCAATCCTAAGGGTCCGTTCTTCCTGTGGGTGCATTTGAATGACCCGGAGGCTGCGTCCGGCTCTTCCTACAGTGCCGCTGTGGCCTCTGTGGATGCTGCCGCGGGAAAGCTGATCGCTCTGTTGCGCACACGGAAGCTGTACGACGACGCACTCGTTATTGTCGCTTCCGATCACGGTCGGAGCCTGGCCGAGCATGGCGAGGAGACCCACGGAATCTTTCTATACGATGAAACCATCCATGTTCCACTGCTGCTGAAGTTGCCCCAGAACCAGAGCGCGGGAAAGCGAGTAAAGGCGCGGGCTTCGCTGGTGGACGTTGCTCCCACCGTCCTCGCCATCGCAGGCGTGCCGGTCCCGTCGCAGATGCAGGGGCAGTCTTTGTTGAGGATATCGAAAACCAGTACCGATCAACCGGTTTACTCGGTCAGCGATTTTCCGCAACGCGCATTCGGGTGGAGCCCGCTGGAATCCTGGCGTGCGGGCAAATATCTATACATCAAGGCGCCCCGGCCGGAGCTCTACGATCTCTCGGCCGACCCCGGCGCCACGCGCAACCTGGCGCAGACTGCCAAGGCCACGCTGGAAACCATCGCCGGTCAGCTGGATGCCTTCGACCGGCGCTTCAGTGGCCCGGGTGCTTCCGGAGGCCCTGAACTTACCTCCAGCGAAATGCAGAAGCTGGCCTCGCTGGGATATGTCGGCTTGCAGAAATCCGCGGGCCCGAGCGCTGGGGCGACGGGAGTCGATCCGAAAGATGGGATTGCCAGTCGCAAACAAAGTCCTGTCGGCGCTGGCGCTGCTGAATGAAGGAAAAGCGGAAAAGGCCGCGGCCATATTGCAACCTGTGCTGGCGACGGGATCCAAGATGTATCTGGCTCAATTCGTCATGGGAGCTGCGCTGGCTCGGCAGCAACAGTATCCCCGGGCCATTGAGTATTTGCGCCATGCCATAGAACTTCAGCCCGACTCAACCTGGGCGCACTACGAAATGGGCGCCAGTCTCCTGAAGACCGGCGATTACAAGACTGCGGTCGTTCACCTGGAAATTGCATCCAGCCGGCTGCCTGAGTTCGCAGGGGCTCATGCCCTGCTGGCCCAGGCCTACGACCACCTGGGGCGGGCAGAAGAAGCCAGGCGCGAGCGGTCCCGATCGGGCGCCTCGCCGAAGCCCTAGCCCCTCGGCGCTGTTGACAATACCACCATAATGTCTATCATGTTACTAGACTTATGTCTGGATTATGTCGTATACTATTTTCCGATGTCAGCCAACCGCATCTCCACGAGCTGTATCTGTACGTGCTGTCGTTGCACGTGTTGCAGTCATCGTGGACGTGGGGATGGAATGTAGCCAGACCAGGACATTCAATTTCTCAAGCGGCCCACGAATCAGAATCGTGGGCCGTTTGCTTTTTGCGGCCCGGCGACCGGGTTCGTGGCGCCGCATGAAACTTCAAAGGGGAAAGTAATGCAGAGGAAAGTTCTGGTGGTTACGGGGTTACTGGTTGCGGGACTGCTGCTCCTGTCGTCAATCCCGGGGGGAGCGCAGGGCGGCGAGGTTACGTTGCTCAATGTCTCCTACGACCCCACCCGGGAGTTGTATCAGGATTTCAACCAGGCCTTCGCGAAGTACTGGAAGGCGAAGACCGGCCAGACAGTGAACGTCGAACAATCTCATGGCGGATCGAGCAAGCAGGCCCGCGGCGTCATCGATGGATTGCAGGCCGACGTGGTCACCCTGGCCCTGGCCTACGACATTGACGCGATTTCACAGAACAGCGGGCTGCTCCCCGCGGACTGGCAGAAACGGCTGCCTGACAACAGCACTCCCTACACCTCAACCATCGTCTTTCTGGTGCGCAAGGGCAATCCCAAGCACATCAAGGATTGGGACGATCTGGTAAAGCCTGGGATTTCAGTGATCACGCCCAATCCCAAGACCTCGGGCGGGGCCCGCTGGAATTATCTGGCGGCCTGGGCTTACGCCCTCAAGCAGCCCGGCGGAAGCGAACAAAAAGCGCAGGATTTTGTAAGGCGCCTGTATAAGAACGTCCCCGTGCTGGATTCCGGGGCGCGCGGTTCCACCACCACCTTCGTGCAACGCGAGATCGGGGACGTGCTCATTGCCTGGGAAAACGAGGCTTTTCTGTCAATAAGGGAGCTGGGGCCCGAAAAAGCAGAAATCGTTGTGCCCACAATCAGCATCTTAGCTGAACCGCCGGTGTCGATCGTGGACAAGGTGGTGGATAAGAAGGGCACCCGAAAGGTGGCCCAGGCTTATCTGGAATACCTGTACACGCCCGAGGGCCAGGAAATCGCGGCCAGGAACTACTACCGGCCGCGGCTTGATTCCGTGGCCAGGAAGTACGCTTCTACGTTTCCGAAGATAAAGCTGGTCACCGTCGATGACGTTTTCGGAGGCTGGCAGGCAGCCCAGAAGAAACACTTTGCCGATGGAGGCGTGTTCGACCAGATTTATCAGCCCAACTGATAAGCACTATGGCTTTCACTTTCAAAAAACGCAGCAACCTGCCGGGCTTCGGACTGGCGCTGGGTTTCACCGTGCTGTATCTCAGCCTGATTGTCCTGATTCCGCTGGCTGCTACTTTTCTGAAAGCCTCGGCGCTCAGCTGGGACCAGTTCTGGCACATTGTTGCTTCTCCGCGTGCCGTGGCTTCCTATCGCCTGACCTTCGGGGCCTCGCTGATCGGCGCTTTGATCAATCTGGTATTCGGCGTCCTGGTGGCGTGGGTGCTGGTGCGCTACAGCTTTCCCGGCAAACGTCTGTTTGACTCGCTGGTCGATCTC
Organism: Terriglobia bacterium; assembly: GCA_963801595.1. GTDB lineage: Bacteria > Acidobacteriota > Terriglobia > Terriglobales > Acidobacteriaceae > JAIQFF01. The sequence continues at coordinate 140,995 of CAWDFW010000022.1, forward strand.
CCGTTCGCCCTGCCGACGGCGGTGGCCGGCATTGCCCTGACCACGATCTATGCGCCCAACGGCTGGCTCGGGCGTCCGCTGGCATCTATCGGAATCAAGTCTGCGTACTCGCCGCTGGGAGTGGCGATTGCGCTTACCTTCATCGGACTTCCGTTCGTGGTCCGAAGTGTGCAACCGGTTCTCGAAGACATGGACAAGGAACTCGAGGAGGCCGCGGCCAGCCTGGGGGCCAGCCGGTGGCAGACGTTTTCCCGGGTGGTGCTGCCGACAATTCTGCCCGCCGCGCTGGCTGGCTTCGCCATGGCGTTTGCGCGCGCGGTTGGCGAATACGGCTCGGTGGTGTTCATCTCCGGCAATATGCCGATGCGAACTGAAATCACTCCCTTGCTGATCATGACCAAGCTCGACCAGTTCGACTATGCGGGCGCAACGGCCATCGCCGTGGTCATGCTGGTGTTTTCGCTGATTTTGCTTCTGCCCATCAATCTCCTGCAGAAGTGGAGCAGCAGCCGCGAAGAGAAGACGACTGCGCTGGTCGCGGAGGAGATCGTCTAGCCATGGCAACTACTCTTCCACTCAGCACCCGAAACTTTTCGCCGGCCCGGCGAGTCGCAACCGCCGCAACCGGCGAGTCCGTCTGCGGTTCGCTGGGTCCTGATCGGCCGTTGCGGTGAGCTTCCTCGGCGTTTTTATCTTCCTGCCTCTGGCGATTGTTTTTTCCCAGGCGTTCGCCAAAGGGATCGGCGTGTATTGGGCGAGCCTGCTCGAGCCCGATGCTCTGTCAGCGATTCGCCTGACCTTGCTGGCCGCAGGCATCGCCGTTCCCTTGAATCTTGTGTTTGGAGTGGCTGCCGCCTGGGCCATCGGCAAATTCGAATTCTTCGGGAAGAGTTTGCTGATCACTCTGATCGATCTGCCGTTTTCGGTCTCGCCGGTCGTGGCCGGACTAATCTACGTGCTGCTTTTCGGATTGCAAGGCGTGTTGGGGCCGTGGCTGTCACGGCACGACCTGCAAATCATCTTTGCCGTGCCGGGAATCGTTCTGGCCACCATCTTCGTGACTTTTCCCTTTGTAGCCCGCGAGCTGATCCCCCTGCTGCAGGCGCAAGGGCAGGAGGAAGAAGAAGCAGCCCTGGCTCTCGGCGCCAGCGGCTGGCAAACTTTTTTCCGGGTGAGCCTGCCCAACATCAAATGGGGACTGCTCTATGGCGTGATTCTGTGCAATGCCCGCGCCATGGGCGAGTTCGGCGCGGTTTCGGTGGTCTCCGGACATATTCGCGGACGCACCAATACCATGCCGCTGCACGTCGAAATTCTTTACAACGAATACCAATTCTCGGCCGCGTTCGCGGTGGCGTCCCTGTTGGCCTTGCTGGCTCTGGCCACCTTGCTGGTCAAGACCGTCGTCGAATGGCGAGCGCGGCGGCAGCAGGCGGAATCCGCTCGCTGGGATGGAGAAGAGCAAATCGCATGAGCATCGAAGCGACACATATCAGCAAGAAATTCGGGCAGTTTGCCGCCCTCGACAACGTCAGCTTGAAGATTCCCTCGGGTGAACTGGTGGCGCTGCTGGGCCCGTCCGGCTCCGGCAAGACCACGCTTCTGCGCATCATCGCCGGCCTGGAATTCGCCGACTCCGGGACCATCCTGTTTGATGGCGAAGACACCACGCACCGCACCGCCCGTGATCGCCGGGTGGGCTTTGTCTTCCAGCACTACGCCCTTTTCCGGCACATGACGGTGTTCGAAAATATTGCCTTCGGACTTCAGGTCCGTCCGCGGAATGTGCGGCCGTCGAAGGAACAGATCCACGACAAGGTGCACGAGTTGCTGCGGCTGATCCAGTTGAAGAATTTGTCCGGCCGCTATCCCTCGCAACTTTCCGGAGGCCAGCGCCAGCGGGTCGCACTGGCCCGCGCCCTGGCGGTCGAGCCCAGCGTCCTGCTGCTCGACGAACCCTTCGGCTCACTGGATGCGAAAGTCCGTCTGGAACTCCGCCGCTGGCTGCGCCAGTTGCATGACGAAGTTCACATCACCAGCGTCTTCGTCACCCACGACCAGGAAGAGGCCCTGGAAGTTTCCGACCGGGTGGCGGTGATGAATGAAGGCCGCATCGAGCAGGTCGGCAGCCCTGACGAGGTCTACCATCACCCCAACACGCCCTTCGTTTACAACTTTCTCGGCAGCGTGAATCTGTTCCACGGCCGCATGGACGACGAAACTCCCGCCATCCAGGAAGAGGAGACGGGAGATCTCGTCTATGTGCGGCCGCACTTACTGGAAATTCAGCGCCATCCCAATGGCGGGAGCAACTTTCGCGCCATCATCAAACACATCAATTCCGCCGGCCCAATGGTGAAAGTTGAAGCGCTCAGCGAGTGGGGAGCTCCGGTCCAGGTCGAGATGTCCCAGGAAAAATTCCAGGAACTTCAGCTGGCCAAGGAAGAAACCGTCTTCATCATCCCCAAAGAGCTCAAGGTCTTCCACAAGGCTATCTAGCAGGAGAAGCACGTGGGGACAGCCGCCCTCGGCTGTCCGGCGGAGCGAAGCTCCGCTACTTTCCATGGCGGTAAACCTTGTCGAGCTGCGCTCGACCGGACAGCCGGGGGCGGCTGTCCCCACGCGCTTTGCGGTTCCCTTGCGTTACTTTTGTACTCTTTCCCGGCGGCCCCGGTTATAGACACAATGAACGGGTAGTGTGCGCACCCCATCCCCGGCATTCCGGTGCGCGGCGCGAGCATCAGCTTGAATCTCGTTTAGCTGACTCTTGCGCGCAATCCATTGCGACTCCATGCCATGAGCCAGGACCCATACACGGCCTACCGGACCATCGCCCGCCTGGGTTCTCTTCTGTTAGTGCTCCTGGGAAGCCTGGTGCTACTGGGCTGGCTTTGGAATGTGGGATTCCTCACCACGGTCCTGCCCGGGCGCATCACCATGAAGCCGAACACGGCCATCGGCTTCCTGCTGCTCGGCGTGGCCCTCTTCCTGTTGACACGGTCCAGCCAGACTCGCAGCACCCAACTCTGGTGTGCCGCTTCCGCGACGCTGGTCAGCCTGGTCGGATTGCTTACCTTGTCCGAGTACGTGTTCCACGCCGATCTCGGCATCGACCAGCTGCTGTTCAAGGACGTGGTGCAACTGTCTTTTCCCGGCAGGATGGCCCACATTACGGCATTCAACTTTTTCATTGCGGGATTGAGCGTCCTGCTGCTGGCCTTCTCCGAGAAGCACGCAAAACTTTCCCAGACGCTGGCGGCCATCACCGGGTTGAGCGCTCTTTTCGCCATCGTCGGATACCTGTACGGCGTGCCCCTGCTGTACGGCTCAGTCGAGTACACCTCAATGGCGCTTCACACCGGGGTGGGATTCCTGGTCGGCTCTCTTTCGCTGTTGTTCTGCCGGCCAGACCTGGGTCTGATGGCGGTGCTGACCAACTCTTACGCGGGCGGCTGGCTGGCGCGCCGGCTGCTGCCGGTGACCGCGCTTGTTCCGGCGCTGCTCGGCGGCGCGTGCATCCACAGCCGGCTATTTTCAAGTGACGTGCGACTGAACATCGCCTGCCTGGTGGTTGCCCAGATCGTGCTGTTCATGACCCTGGTGTGGATTCTGGCCTTCGTGCTCAACCGCGCCGAGGCCGAAAAGGCGGTGGCCCAGGATGCTCTGGCCCGCTCCGAAAAGTTACTGCAGCAATCCCAGCGGATGGAAGCGATCGGTCTTCTCGCCGGCGGCGTGGCCCACGACTTCAATAACCTGCTGGCCGTGATCAATGGGTACAGCGATCTGCTGCTCGAGCGTGGCGATCTGCCCGGCGACGATCGCCGGAGTCTGGAGCAGATCAAGCAGGCCGGCAACAGCGCCGCCTCGCTCACTCGCCAGCTCCTGATGCTGAGCCGTCAGCAGGTGGTCGAGCCCGTAGTTCTGAATATCAACCAGACGGTCGGCAACCTCGACAAGATGCTGCGGCGCCTTATCAAGGAGAACATCGAATTTTCGTTCGTGCTGGATCCGCAGCTCGATCGCGTAAAGGCCGATCCCGGACAGATCGAACAGATCGTTCTGAATCTCGTAGTCAACGCACGCGACGCCATGCCCCACGGCGGCAGCCTTCGCATCCAGACGAAAAATGTCGAGAAGGTGGATGCACAGGCAGGCCCGGGCGCGTCACCCAGCCGCTTCGTGCTGCTGGAGGTGACCGACACCGGCACCGGCATGGATCCGCAAACTCAGGCGCACATATTCGAACCATTTTTCACCACCAAAGCTGTGGGCAAGGGAACCGGGCTGGGCCTGGCCACGGTTTACGGAATCGTGAAGCAGAGCAGCGGCCATATCGAAGTCCAGAGCACGCCGGGGCGGGGATCGTCCTTCCAGATATTTCTTCCCGCTGAGGTCCAGGCGGTCGCCAGCGTCGAACCGGGAAAAGACAACAACGCCGAAGCCGTGTTTTCGGGAGAGACCGTGCTCGTGGTGGAAGACGCGGAACCGTTGCGCGAGTTGATCTGCGGGGCCCTGAGCGCCTCCGGCTGCAATGTGCTGTCCGCGCCCCACGGCCAGGAAGCGTTGCGCATCGTCAGCCAAAAAGGTGTGATCGACTTGCTGGTGACGGATGTAATCATGCCCGGAATGAACGGTCCCGCCCTGGCCAAACAGGTCCGCGCGCTTCGCCCGGAAATAAAAGTCCTCTACATGACCGGATACAGCGGCGAGTTCGTTCGCTCCGACATGCTGGTCCCAGGCGTGTCGTTCATCCAGAAGCCCTTCACCCCCGCCGATCTGCGGCGCAAGATCCGCAAAATGCTGGCCGACAAACCCGCGACAAGCCAAGAAGGCCGCCGCCGGCAGCGCGAGCTGACCAAGAATTGCGTAGGGGCGGATGACCACGAACCACGTGGGGACAGCCGCCCTCGGCTGTCCAGCGGAGCGAAGCTCCGCTATTCTTCCGGCGCGCAGAAGCCTGTCGAGCTGCGCTCGACTGGACAGCCGAGGGCGGCTGTCCCCACGTGGTTCTTCCGGTATACTTTGCATCCGCGCGGATCGCACTCTGCCGCCGCTCTTCCAACATGCCTAAAATCCAATGTCAGGCCATATTGTTCGACCTGGACGGCGTCCTGATCGACTCCACTCGCGCCGTGGCCCGGGTGTGGCATCGCTGGGCGGTGGAGCATGGCTTTGACCCGGACGAGGTAGTCGCGCGGGCGCATGGCCGCCCCAGCCTTACTACGGTCCGCGAATACTTACCCCATGCCGATCACGCCGCCGAGAATCGCGAAGTCGAGCGCCGCGAAATGGAAGACCTGGAGGGCGTGGTGCTCCTTCCAGGTTCGTTGCGGCTGCTCACGGAGTTGCCCCCTGACCGCTGGACCATCGTGACCTCCTGCACCCGGCCGCTGGCGGAGACCCGCCTCCGGGCCGCGGGCTTGCCCGTCCCGGAACGCATGATCACATCAAACGACATTAGAGAACGGCAAGCCGCATCCCGAGCCTTACCTGAAAGGCGCATCGGTCCTGGGCTTTGTGGCCACCGATTGTGTCGTAATCGAAGACGTGCCTGCGGGCATTCGCGCCGGCAAGGCAGCCGGTGCGACGGTCATCGCCTTCCGCACCACGGTTAAGGATCCCGAACTCAAAGCCGCGGGAGCGGATTGGGTTCTGAATAACTGCAGCGAGATCTCTGTCGCGGGGAAAAGCCCAGATCTCACGCTGGATCTCAATCCAGCACAAACCACGTAGGGGCGGACGCCTTCGTCCGCCCAGTCGAGCGCAGCTCGACCGGTTCTCGCATACGAAAACAGCGGAGCTTCGCTCCGCCAGGCAGATGAGGACATCTGCCCCTACGTGGTCCGTGGCGCTTCCACCTCAGCCGGTGGGATAATGCCGACTAAGGAGGACCTCCCATGACCGACCCCAAGCCCCCGCTCACCCGCCGCGAGTTTCTGGAGACCGCCGCCGGCGTCACCGTGGCCGGCACTCTGCTGCCTCGCGTCTGGGCCGCCGAAGTAAAAAACGGCATTCCTTATCGCACCCTGGGCAATACCGGAGAGAACGTCTCCTGCATCGGCCTGGGCGGATACCACCTCGGGAGCCAGAGGACGAGCAGGAAAGCATCCGCATCATCCGCACCGCGCTCGATGAAGGCATCAACTTCCTCGACAACTGCTGGGACTACAACGACGGCGCCAGCGAAGTCCGCATGGGCAAGGCCCTGCGCGACGGATACCGCAAGAAGGCTTTCCTGATGACCAAGCTCGACGCCCGCAGCAGCAAAGGCGCCGCCCGCCAGATCGACGAGTCGCTGCGCCGCCTGCAGACCGACACCATCGATCTGCTGCAGTTCCACGAAGTGATCCGCGACACCGATCCCGAACTCATCTTTGCCGCGAAGGGCGGGATGGAGGCGGTGCTCGAAGCCAAAAAAAATGGCAAAGTCCGCTACATCGGTTTCACCGGACACAAGAGCCCCGACATCCACCTGAAAATGCTGAACGCCGCCTTCGCCCGCAACTTCACCCTGAACACGGTGCAGATGCCGCTCAACCTGATGGACGCCCACTACGACAGCTTCGAAAAGAAAGTGCTCCCCGTGCTGGTGAAGCACAACATCGGAGTGCTGGGCATGAAGCCCATGGGCGACGGCCTGATTCTCAAGAGCAAGGCGGCCGAGCCGGTCGAGTGCCTCCAGTACGCGCTCACGCTGCCCACCAGCGTGGTCATCACCGGCTGCGACTCGCTTCCCATCCTGCAACAGGCACTGAAAGTGGCGCGAACCTTCAAGCCGCTGAGCGGGGAGCAGGTCGCCGCGCTCCTCGCCCGAACCGCGCCGGTGGCTCAGAAAGGCGAATGGGAGCTTTACAAGACGTCACACAACTTTGACGGGACTTATCAGAATCCGCAGTGGCTGGAGTAAAGCGTTCTAGAAGCTTCAACGGAAGCCTTCCGGTAGGTGATAGAACGACAGCGCCAGGATGAAGTACACCGCGAGCAGCATCGCCCCTTCCATCCAGTGGCTCTCTCCGTCTTGACTGACCAGCGCCAGTACAGCCACCGAGATAACCAGGGCGATTAATTCCAGTGGCGTGAAGTGTAGATCCAGGGGGCGCGAATGACCCATGAACATGCTGGCAAAGACCAGGACCGGGGCCACGAACAACGCAACCTGGATGCTGCTGCCGACCGCGATGTGCAGGGCCAGGTCCATCTTGTTCTTCATGGCCATGAGTACGGCGGTCGAGTGCTCGGCAGCGTTGCCGACGATGGCGACAACGATCACCCCGACGAACACCTGATTCATGCCGAGCGCGCGCCCGGCGAGTTCCACCGATCCGACCAGTATGTGTGCCATCCCCGCTACGCCTGCCGTTGCCAGCAGCAGCATGATCAGCGACGTGGTCCGGCTCCATTCGGCCTGGTGGTGCTCTCCGTTTTTAGATTCTTCATCGGCTCCCCCGAACAGATGCTGGTGGGTGCGCAGCGAAAAAACCAGGCTGAGCAGGTAGGTGAAGCCGAGGACGCCTGCGATTTCCTCGCTCAGGTATTCGACGTTGTGCAACTCCGCAGGGCTGAGACTGGTTCCGGCGCGAAACAGGTAGTAATACACGGTCGGCATGATCAGCCCGACCGATGCCAGGGCCAGGAGTGTGGCACCCATGCTGGCGGCAGTGCGGTTAAACACCTGTCTTGAGTGAGACAAGCCGCCAAAAAGGATCGCCATCCCTAAAACCAGCAAAGCATTGCCAATGATCGAACCAGTGATGGTGGCCTTCACCAGTGGATACATTTCCGGTCCGTGCGAGAGGATCAGCAGGGCGATGATGAGCTCCGCTGCGTTGCCGAAGGTCGCGTTCAAAAGCCCGCCGATGCCTGCACCTAATGTCTGGGCAAGGTTTTCCGTGGCCCGTCCCATCAGTCCGGCCAGCGGAATCACCGCCAGCCCGGACACCAGGAACTTCCAAAGAGGGCCAGCATGAAACAGCTCCAGGCCCACAGCGACCGGCATCGCCAGCAGCAGCCAATTGAACGGCTCCCTGGCGGCTCCCCGCAAGGCGACACCGATGCTTGCCGGTGAGACTTTCCCGGCAACGGAATTCTGCGTTCCAGGTTCGGTGCGGCTCACGCTACCTCCGTGGTATTCACCCCAGATCGCAGTGCGTTTAGCTGAATCCTACATCCCGAACGGCAGCGGCGCGGTCCTTGATCAGGTCGATGAGTGCAATTGACGATGTTACAACAACATCATCTGCGCCGAAGGAATCGATCCCCACGATCTAGATGGGAGTGCGACCCAAGAGCATTGCCTGTGAGCGGGGGAGCCATTCTCACAGCAACGGTAAGTCCCCCTCAATTGAGTCGCACCCAATTGGAAGGGTAGCGTTTAGTGGGTTAATGGTCGTTGCGTTGGAGCAATGATGTTTTTGACCTTCTCTATCCAGCATTCCGGCCCGCAAGGGATGTCTTGGCTTGGTCAATGAGTGAAACGCGATATTACGCCAACTATCGGAACGGTGTCTGCTTGCTCATTTCCGATTCGGAGCCGATGCCTGCTCGATAACTCGGCAGGACAATGGCGTCCCATTTTTCAGGGCGATCCCTGCGCGGTCGGCATTGGTTTCGTCGCGATCGTTACACAACGCGTGTGCAAGTTCGTGCCGAATCGCCAGGTCGAGCAAGTCTTCGATGGGCATGTGCCATATCGCACTAAGCTCCGCGCCGCGAATCGATGCTCTGACCACTAACGCGCCGTCGAGAAACGTCTCTCGCTTCGGTAGGTAGCTGAACGCTGGATGGTTTGTATCAAACTTTCTATCCGACAGAATTTGTTTCCAGTCCACAGTGCGTACTAGCACCCATGTCCATTCGCCGAGCGCATCCACCGGGTATCGCGCGAGAGCCTTTCTCAAGACAGTCGAAGCAACTTGGCACTCTGGCAACGTGTACCCAACATTGCAGGCGAAGTGCTGCTTTGGGGCACTAGCCTTTGTCTCCGCGGCAAGTGGGCGTGGGCCGAATACAAATGGCATGACTGTCAGTACGCTGGTCAGCAAAACAAAGACCGATCGGTAGCCTGCACAAGCTGTCTGCCAGGCGGTATATGTTCTTGTCACGTTGTCCTCCCTCGCGGAGTGCCGCGTTGAGGGACAACGTCTGCCGAGAGTCCGGCTACCTCAATGGATGGAGGCCTATTTGGGTATCAAAATGATGTTGGAAAGAAATAAGCCGTTAAGTTATTGAAAATGTGACGGTTAGTCCAACATGTTAAAAGCCTGCGTAGAGCCTCGGGGAGAATTCTTATTTGCACTTCAATGCTAGACTGACAGGATCTCTTGTGGTTCACCTGTGCTGGAACCAGTTCCCAATTCTCAGGTGGTGCGGTTTGGTATCTATGAAGTGGATTTGCGCCTTGGGGAACTACGCAAGAATGGGATAAGAGTCAAGCTGACAGGCCAGCCGTTCCAAATTCTAGCCATCTTATTGGAGCATCCCAGCGATCTGGTTACCCGCGAGCAGTTACAGCAGCGGCTGTGGCCATCCGACACATTTGTGGACTTCGATCGCAGTCTCAACACCGCAATCAACCGAGTGCGGGAAGCTCTGGGGGATTCGGCAGAGCATCCCCGCTTTGTGGAGACTCTGCCTCGGCGTGGCTACCGTTTCATAGCAGAGGTTCAGTCTCCGAGTAATCGCTTAACACCGGGCACGCTTGGTGAAAGGCCGCGAGTCGAGCAGGCGGTAGTGCCTCACACGGGTCCGCGCCGCTGGACGTGGATGCTGACTTCCTCCGCTCTGGCCGTGATCCTGCTGATTGGCGCTGTTCTGGGGCTGAAGTTTCGCCGCGGTCAACAGAGCGCCCGCATTCATTCCATCGCGGTCCTGCCATTTGCGAATGCGGATGCGAACACGGAATATTTGAGTGACGGTATCACCACAGGGCTAATCCACACGCTATCCCGCGTGCCGCAGTTGCGGGTCATGTCGCGGGCTGCAGTAGTTCACTTCAAGGGGCGGCAGGCCGACCCCCAGAAGGCTGGACACGATTTGAACGTGGGGGCCGTTCTTACCGGAACGGTCGCGCAACGAGGGGACAAGCTTCACATCGATACGGCCCTAGTAGACGTGCGCGATGGCTCGGAATTATGGGGAGAAGGTTACGATCGCGAACTCTCGGAGATTGGAAATCTGCAGCAGGAAATTGCTCGAGACATTTCCACTAGGCTGCAGCTGCGGTTTTCTTCCCAGGCGGACAGCGCTCAGGAGAAGGTTTCACCGCAGGATTCAGAAACCTATCTGCTCTACCTTCATGCCCGTTACTATCTGGACAAACAGACGACCAATGACGTTCGCACTGCCATCGACTACTTCCAGCGGGCAATCTCCAGAAATCCAAATTTTGGTCGCGCCCACGCCGGATTGGCGGACGCCTATATCAGCCTGGGTCAGCCTTGGATCGGTGGGCTTCCTTCCAAACAGGCTTTGCAAGAGGCGAAGACCGCGGCCGAAAATGCGATAAGGCTATCCAGTGACTTCAGCGAAGCGCACGTCTCTCTGGCCCACGTAGTTCTGCTCCACGATTGGGACTGGCGGCGCGCCGAACAAGAGTATCAGCGTGCCATTGAGCTAGACCCCAATTCCGCGCAGGCCCACAACCAGTTCGCGGAGCTCCTGCAGGTTCAAGGCCGCACTGCGGAAGCGGTGCGCGAGGCGGAAAAGGCCGCACAACTCGACCCGGTAAATCTACCCCGTCAGGTAGGGTATCCCTACTTCACTGCCCGCCAATACGATCAGGCAGAGAAGATATTCCGTCGTTACTCTGATCATGGCGGCCTGGCCTGGGTCTACACGGCTACGGGGCGTTACCCGCAGGCGATCTCCGAACTGAAAGCGGCGGTAGGGGACGGGGCGCCGTCAGATGATGATCTGGCAAGCCTGGGCCAGGTTTACGCGCGGCAGGGCAAGAAACAGGAGGCGGAAAGGGTCTTGCATGAACTTGTGCAGAGATCGAAGAAAACGTATGTGTCTCCCGTTCACTTGGCCACCATATATTCACTGCTGGGCGATCGGGAACGTGCGCTCTCCGCGTTGGAGCAGGCCTACCAGGAACATGATCAATATATGATTTATGTGAAAGTTGATATCAACTTTGATCCGCTTCGATCAGAACCGCGTTTTCAGGCCGTACTGCGGGGCATGAACTTCCCGTAGTTGTAGCGCTTGCACATTTAGTCTGCGCTTCCCAGTCCGCCAGTGACACTGCACTTCTGGACCGGGCACATTAGTGGTAACTGTCGTAAACAGGCGTGGGTGTTGAAAAAGTCACGTCGATTAGCAGGATGAGATTCAGCAGAAGCATGTTAGAAGAAAGCATCCGCCCATGCTCTGTTTGATTCCGATCGTCGGAGGCCTGCTGATCATGATGGGGCAACACGAGCGCTCTGAAGCGTTGTTCTACTACTTCCGCCTGGAAGATCAGGTTCCTGAAACCCACCTGCTGCGGCTCATCGAAAAGCATGTCAGCTTCGCCTTCGTGCGCGAAAAGCTGAAGGATAGCTACAGCGGGACAGGTCGGCCTTCGATCGATCCCGAGCTTTTGCTGCGCATCTTGCTGATTGGCTATTTATACGGCATCACCAGCGAGCGCAAGTTGGTGGAAGAGCTGCGCATGCATCTGGCATGGCGCTGGTTTACCGGATTGGGATTCGATCAGGAGATTCCGCATCACTCCACGTTCTCCAAGAATCGGCACGGGAGATTCCAGGAGTCGAAGCTGTTCGAGCAACTGTTTGAGGAGATTGTGGCACATTGTCTGGAAGCCGGACTGGTGCAAGGAGACAACCTGTCGGTGGATGGCAGTTTCGTGGAGGCCAATGCCAGCAAGGAGAGCCGCATCCCGCGCGAGCGGTTAGCCGAAGCGGCGCAGGTGAACCACACGGTGCGCCAGTACTTGGTGGAACTGGAGCAGCAGAACCCAACCGAAGAACCGGTGCATGAACAGGAGCAAGTATCGACCACGGACCCGGACTCCACTTACGCGACGAAGGGTGGAACTCCGGCTCGCCTGGGTTACTACGACAACTATCTAGTGGACAATCCCAGCTGCGTGATCGTGGGAGTGCAAGCGACGGCAGCGCGGATGAGTCAAGAGACGGTGGCGGCGCAAGACATGCTCACGCGCTTCGCGCAGTGGCAGGGGCGAGAACCTGCGTCGGTGGCCGCTGATGCAACCTACGGCAACGGAGAGTTCCTGCAATGGTTGATGGAGCGGGGCATCACACCGTATATGCGTACGCGGGACAGCGCTCTCCGCAAGAACAGTCCGCTCTATGGTCCCGAGCGTTTTACGTATCTTCCCGAAAGCAACAGCTACCTCTGTCCCGCCGGCCAGCAACTCAACTATGGCGGACACAATACCCGGAACCGTACCCACGTCTATATCGGGACCCGCAAACGTTGTGGGGCGTGCGCACAAAAAACGCAATGCACCACCGCGCCTTTGAAGTATCTTGCCATCCACATGCATGAGCCGGCCCGGCAACGTGCGCGAGCCTTGGCCAACACGCCTGGCTTCGTGAACGCACAGCGGCAAAGAAAGCAGGTGGAGGCGCTGTTCGCGGAACTCAAGAACCAGATCGGACTACGCCGGCTGCGTTTGCGCAGAATGAAGTTCGTTCGCGAGCAGTTCTTCCTGGCAGCGGCTGCCCAAAACATCAAGCGGTTGGTCCGCTTCCTCAGTCAAGTACCCCGACCGCCGCTCGCCGTGACGGCTTAGTTTCCAACCCGCGCAAGAAACTCTTCTTCACTTCGTGGCACCCACACCCCACCAACGTCCGCTTCCGAGTAGCCCTTTTTCAACACCCACAGGCGCTTACCCCAACCATCACAACTTCTTGATCTCCTCCGCCTGCGCCGCCGCCCGCCGCATTGCCGCAATCTCTTTCTGCAAGCGGTTGATTTCCTCTTCGCTTTCGCGCAGGTAGGACTCATGCCGTTGCTGGAAGAGCGCCAGATTGCGGCTGGCCGGCCGGGCAGCCGATGAGAGTGAACTCAGGAATTCCACTCCGAAGCAGTAGCCGTCCCGGTTGCGGATCGTTCCTTTCACCCGGGAATAGGGCGCCGGCAACTCGACCTCGACCGGGTCCCCGGGCTGCAGATTGATACCGGCATACAGCGCGAGGCCGCCCTTGCTGATTTCAGCCAGCCGGCCCGGCACGAAAACTTTGGATTCCCCGTCGCGCAGAATGACAAAGACCTGGAGGTCAACCTGCTTTCGCTTCCAGCGACGCGTATTGGGAGGGGAGGGCGCCATTCAGAGGGTGCGTTTGAGATGCCTACTTATGCATTTGTCCCAGTATGGAACGGCCCGGCAAAGAGGAGGAGATTACGGAAGTGGGTGTACGACGCATCACCGCCACCACCCGCCGCGAAACCAGGGGCTAAAGCCCGCAGTATTCCTAACGACTTACGCGGCCCTGAAGGGCCGCTCTTTCACGGGAAGTGCCGACATTCGCGAATTTTTCCGCAGCCTCTGAAGTCGTGCCCTTCCCACCACTTGTGGAGACGGAAAACCGACGACCAATACCTGACGACTGAAGACCGACGACTGAGAGACTGACGACCGACGACTGCCTTTCCTACCGGAACAGCAGCCCGCTGAACTCCGCCAGGTTCCGCCGCCAGACCATCCAGACATGTCGCGCCCGGGGTTTCAATCGGGGTGTTGTGGACGCCCTTCGAATCCAGCCACGCCCGCAGCTTCCGGTTCGGCTCAATCAGCCGGTCATCGGTGCCGCAGGCGATCCAGAGCACGCGCAGCTTCTCGTTTGCTTTGGCGTCGAGCCCGGGGAACTGGGCGTCATAGTCTTCAGTAAGCCCTCCAGAGCTGAAGGCGCCAATCCAGGCAAACTTGTCCAGATTGTTCAGTCCGGTCAGCAGGGACTCGGCGCCGCCCATCGACAGGCCCGCAATCGCCCGCTCTTTCCGATCTTTGGATACCCGGTAGGCGGCTTCCACCTGCGGCATGACTTCGGTGAACAGTGCCTGGATGAAGCGGTCGTAATTCTTCTTGCGGAGTTCAGTGGCGAACGCCCGCGGCCCCGCCACCACGATCTCAGGCGCGCCGTAACCCAGCGGCATCACCACCACCATGGGCTTGGTCTTGCCCTGCGCAATCAGATTGTCGAGGATGACATTCGCCCGCCCTACCGCCGTCCATCCGCTGGCGTCATCGCTGAACCCGTGCAGCAAATACAGCACCGGATAACTGCGCTTCGCCTTCGGATCGTAACCCGGCGGCGTATAGACGAAGAAGTCGCGCTCATCGCCCACCACTCCAGACTTGTAGAAGTGATGATGGACCAGGCCATGCGGCACGTCGCCAATCTCCCACGGCAACGAAGCCGGCCCCGGGACGTGTACCTGGCTCTCGGTGTGCAGCAGGTTGGGCTTCATCGAAGGATTGGAGGGATCGATCAGACCCACGCCGTCGGCCACAAACGAGTAGCCGTAGAAGTCCGGCGTCAAGCGGCGCGGTGGTCAAGCTCCAGACTCCCTGGTCGTCTTTCTGCATGGGCGCAGGCTTCGCGCCCTCGAGAGTCAACATGACTTCGTGCGCATTCGGATCTCGAAAGCGGAAGGTCACACTGTTGTCCGCGTGGACTTCGGGACTGGAGATGACCGCAGGCGGTTGCGGCTGCGGCTGACTCCAACCAATTGTGGCCGACAGCAAGAGCAGGAATGAAAGCCAGGACCGTGCGTTTCATAGAGGTCCTTTTTGGAGTGCTCAATTCGAAATCGTCCCTTTCCAGCGGCGTCATCCTGAGGGACTTCAGTCCCGAAGGATCTGGCGTGCACTCGCAGCAACGCAGAGGTAAAGGGATGTATCTGCTTCACGCCAGATCCTTCACGGCCTGAAGGCCGTTCAGGATGACGCCTGTGGGTAAGGAGAAATTTCCAACTGAGCCAATGCCCCTTTCTGCGATGGGTTCTAACCGCTGGGACGTGAGTATACAACTCCTGCTCAGAGATGCTTAGCCTGCCGGGGTTGGCGCGGACCACGGATTTGTAGGAAACTTGGGAACATGAAGAAGCCTTTTCTTCGCGTCACCAAATGGCTGGGCGATATTCCAGTGGAAGCAGAATGCACGGCATGCCCGGAGGTGAAATTCCAGGCAAGCTCTGCGAGCCATCGCCCAAGCCGGGAAGAGTATCAAAAGGCTCTACAGCGTGAGTTCGACCATCATGTCAAAACGGTTCACATGGCAGCCGGCAGTTGAGTCGAAGCTCGCCGCGGTCTAGTATGCTTCCGGGGAGGCGTGGCTGGAAACGGTTGTGGGCCCGCCCCCGCAAAGCTGGGCGAAATCATGCGACTCCAAACCATCGTGGAAAGGCACTAGGATGAATCACACTGTCAGCCGCCGTCAGTTTCTCCAGGCCACCGCCATCGCTGGCGCCGGGCTTGCCTTACCGAAGAACTTGCTCGCAGCCGGGAAGAAGTCCGTGCTCATTTTCACCAAGTCTTCCGGCTTCGAACACGATGTCATCAAGGTCACTCCCGGACATCCCAGCATCCTGGAACAGGCAGTCAGGACTCTCGGAGAGCAGCATGGCTTCGAAGTCACCGCCACCAAGGACGGCCGGATTTTCGACTCCAGCGATTTCAAGAAAAATGCGGCGCTACTCTTCTTTACTACCGGAGATCTGACCACGGTCGGCACGGACGGGAATCCGGCCATGTCGCCGGCCGGCAAGCAGGCGCTGCTCGACGCCATCCACGGCGGGCTGGGCTTTGTCGGAGTCCATGCCGCCAGCGACACGTTTCATACCGAGCCCGACCCGAAAGACAATTCCAATCGTTACGTCGCCCACGGCGCGAACTCCGATCCCTATTTGAAGATGCTGGGCGGCGAGTTCATCACGCATGGCAGCACACCCCGGCTGCAGGAGGCCAACCTCATTGTGGAGGACGCGAAATTTCCCGGCCTCGAAGGCGTGACCTCGCCCGTCAGCCTCACCGATGAGTGGTATTCGCTGAAGGATTTTGCTCCGGACCTCCACGTGATTCTCGCGCTCGACACCCAGGGCATGAAAGGCGAGCCTTACCAGCGCGCTCCCTATCCCGCAACCTGGGCGCGGATGCATGGCAAAGGACGCGTCTTCTACACCGCCATTGGCGACCGCCCGGAAAACTGGTCGAATACGTTTTTCCTGAATCTGCTCGGCGGCGGAATCCGCTGGTCGATCGGCGATGCCAAGGCTTCGCTGGACAAGAATCTCGCCCAGGCCACCCCAGGCTATGCCGAGATTCCCCCGAAACCGCCGGCTAAAGCCTGAGTGCGGGGCGCCGGAACACCGGCCTTCAGGGGACGATTCGGGGCCGATATAGTAGAATCTGCAGTCCATTACACTTCACGATGGAGGAGCAATTGGCAACCGTGCAAGCCTCTGGCAGTGCGCAATCGTCTGCGGAACTTCGGTCCAGCGATCGCTTGACCCTGGGATTGATTGGGATTGGAGTGGTATTCGCCTCACTGGGTCTGGGCGAGGCTGTGTATCGATTCCTGTTCCTCGATTTCGATGGAGCAACCGACCGTCTTCCCATCGAGATGTTGTTCGGGCTGACCTTTGCCTGGATCATCACGAAACTGGCCAGACGGATTTACCAATACCGACAGGAGACCTCCGCGAAAATCAACCTGATTCGGGACCGCAACTACAGAATCCGTCACGCGGTAGAGGCAATTATTCCCGTGCCACTTCCAGGAAATCAGCAATCGATCCGGGTGATTCGTGAAGAAGTCGATCGAATTGAGGGGGCGTTGACCGAGATCACGTCCTGGTAGGCGAGTCGCGAGTATCCGACACAGGCAGAACGGATTGAGAAGTACTATTATGTCTATTATAATACTAGCCATTTGGCCGCGGCGGGGTGATGGTTTGGGTGGGGAGGCTTCCTCGCGGAGGAGAAAGGACTCCTTCGAGCGTGCATCGGCCAAAGCAAACCTTCCCAGACTCGTTTCCCGTTGATTTCGTATTGCAGGAAGAACGGCCCGGTGGAACCCCAGGTTGCTTTGACGTAGCGGCGGCTCCCGCCTGTGGTGGCGCGTGTGTAGACAGCGACTTTCGGCATTAGCTTCCTTCTGAGGAGCCAATACTTGAGATCTTGGGATATCAGCGATTCGGTAGCCGTGCTGCGGTAGTCCGGCTCTATCACGTTGGGTCTAAAGGTAATGGCGGAGAGGGAGGGATTCGAACCCTCGGTACCGGTATTAGCCAGTACAACGGTTTAGCAAACCGCCGCATTCGGCCACTCTGCCACCTCTCCGGCGTGCGGAGGATCAGTTTACCACGGTCGTTATAGATAACTTTGCCGCTTCAATCTTAATCATTTACACCAATCCCGAGAGCATCACTGGATCCAGCCAGGGTCAGAGAGACTCTCGCTCTTTCGGCTTCATTCTCAGAAAGCGTTGGAGAGCAGGTTCGGCTTTGCGAGTACCCGGAAAGCGTCCTGGGCAACTGCCGCATCGCCGGCATAGCTCTTTTAATGATCTCCGCGCAGGTGCTCCAAATGTGCCATTGGCCGGGGGAAGTTTGTTCTTCGCGCTGGTCTGGTAAAGCCAGTCTGGAAATGAGTGCGTTTCGAGCACGGTGCCTTGCCTTTGGCGCAGCGCTCCCCATGCTCCTGCGCTGGCGCCTGATCCTCTTCCCGCTTTGAAATTCAGATTCGCCATATCAGAGATTACTAATTCTGCCAGTCAGTCACTCAATCCCATAATTAGAGGCCCGCCAGCAAATGTGATGTCTGGTGTGGGCTCGTCTTTAAGGAAGGCCCTGCAACCGGACCCGAAATGGAGGCATGGAAGCGCGCGCGCAGCGTGAGAGCCGGGTTCTAAATGCCAGGGAGTCCTCACAGTGCCGCGCACGCCATCACTGCATGTCCGACCAGCCCGAGCCCCGTTTCCTTGCCGAGCTGGCGGTGCGAGTGTTCGGCATGGATGCGGAGGGCCGTCCTTTCTCCCGAAACGCCCACACCCGGGATATCAGCGATCGCGGCGCCCGGCTCTCCGGACTGGAAGCCACGCTTCTCGTCGGGGACGTCATCGGAGTGCAGCTGGGAGACCGCAAAGCCCGCTGCAAGGTGATTTGGGTGACGGGACCGGTCTTACCCATCGATCTGGGAGTAGAAATCCTGGCGGGACAGCCGTGTCCCTGGGAGCAGCAGCGGGCGGCGCACCGGATCACGGCAACTGCTCCTATTCTCCGAACCGTACCGGTAGCGAAGGACAAAAGAAAATTCCGGCGTCACCGGATTTCCTTTCCCATCGAAATCCGCGATGGGCAGAGTGTGGGCTCGGGTAAGGCGGCGACGACGGCGGACATGAGCGCCGGAGGCTGCTATGTCGAGACCAGGACGCCCCTGCCGGTCAGAGAGAAGGTGACCATCTCCTTCTGGTTGGATTCCGAACGAGTGCAAACCACGGCCGTGGTCAGGACCAGCGATGGCGGAGTGGGCATGGGCATCGAGTTTACCGGTCTCGACGAAGTGGCCCAGCAACAACTGCAACGGCAGGTCGAGAGCATGGATTCGTCGTTGATGAAGGCGCGGGGAGCCTTTTAACTGCGGGGCAGGTCCAGATCGTGGGGTCCCAATTTGAAAACCCAAACGGGCATTGTCAGAAGGTCTTAATTCGGTTGTTCATCCTCTAAATCCATAATTGAGACTCGCGAGCACATTCAGTATTTGCGCTTCCAGTCGGGGCTCTCGCGCACTTGACGCCGGGCTGTTCGGCGCCCAGTGCTGATCGGGTGAAATGAAGACCACATCAGGCTCGAATCGGAAGGTACAGCTCGGGTTCGGGTCGGCGATTTTGGCCCTGCTCATCGTCGGCGCCGCTTCTTATCGCGGCGTGGTCGTGTCCAGCGCCAGCACCCGCTGGGTGCGCCATACCCACGAGGTTCTGGAGACCCTCCAGGACCTGCAGTTCGCCATGGAGAGTATCGAGTCCAGCAGCCGGGGATTTGTGCTGACCGGCAGCGAAAATTATCTCGAGACCTACCACCGCAGCCGCTCCCGGGCGGCCCAGGACCAGGCCGGGTTGCGCCGCCTGACTGCGGACAACGCCCAGACCCAGCGTCAGCTGCCCGGGCTCGATCAGCTGGCGGCGCGGCAAATCCAGGAGGCCGATCGGGTGATCGCTTTGCGCAACGGCCAGGGCGTGGAGGCGGCCGCCGAGGCCTTGCGCGGCGGAGGGGGCCAATCGAGGGAAGAGGAATTACAGGCTGTCGTGCTCCAGCTGCAGGCGGGAGAGCGGCGCCTGCTGGAGTCGCGCAGTGAGGACGCAAGGCGGCGCCTGGGCCAGGTCCAGAGCGTTCTCGTCCTCGGAACGGTGCTGGGTCTGTTGATTGCCGGAGCCGCGGGCTGGAGCCTGCAACACCGCAACTCCGGACGCGGGCAGGCAGAAGAGGCGCTGCGGGACAGCGAAGAACAATACAAGATGCTGCTCGACGGCGTGCAGGACCACGCCATTTTCATGCTCGACCCGCAGGGCCGGATCGTGAGTTGGAATGCCGGGGCGGAGCGCATCCAGGGCTACAGTGCGGAACAGATTGTCGGGCGCAATTTTTCCTGTCTCTTTCCCGCGGAAGACATACAGGGCGGCCGCCCGCAGCAAGTGCTCGCCATCGCCGCCGCCAGCGGCCGGCACGAAGAACAGGCCATGCGGGTGCGGAAAGATGGCTCCCGGTTTTTGGCCAATGTCACTTGCACCGCGCTGCGCGATCCGGCGGGAAATCTGCGCGGCTTTACCGAGATCAGCCGCGATCTCAGCGAAAGCAAGGAGTCGGGAGCGAAGTATCGCGGGCTGCTGGAAGCGGCCCCGGATGCCATGGTGGTGGTGAACCCGGGCGGAGAGATCGTCCTGCTGAACGTGCAGGCGGAGAAACAGTTCGGCTACCGCCGCGACGAACTGGTCGGGCAGCAGGTCAAGAACATCATTCCCGAAGGCTTCGCCGAACGGCTGATCGCCGACGGCACCCGCACCGCCGCCGACGCCCTGGCGCAGCAGATCGGCACCGGGATCGAACTCTCCGGGCGGCGCAAGGATGGCAGCGAGTTTCCCATCGAGATCATGCTGAGCCCGCTCGAAAGCGCGGAAGGCATGCTGGTGACGGCGGCGATCCGCGACATCAGCGTGCGCAAGGACGCGGAAAAGCATCTGGCGCAGATGGAGGGCAGATACCGCGGGCTGCTGGAAGCGGCTCCCGACGCCATGGTGGTGGTGAACCAGGGCGGCGAGATCGTCCTGCTGAACGTGCAGGCGGAGAAGCAGTTCGGCTACCGCCGCGACGAACTGGTGGGGCAGCAGGTGAAGAACATCATCCCGGAGGGCTTCGCCGAACGGCTGATCGCCGACGGCACCCGCACCGCCGCCGACGCGCTGGCGCAGCAGATCGGCACCGGGATCGAGCTATCCGGGCGGCGCAAGGATGGCAGCGAGTTTCCCATCGAGATCATGCTGAGCCCGCTCGAAAGCGCGGAAGGCATCCTGGTGACGGCGGCCATCCGCGACATCAGCGTGCGCAAGGACGCGGAAAAGCATCTGGCGCAGATGGAAGGCCGATACCGCGGGCTGCTGGAAGCGGCGCCGGACGCCATGGTGGTGGTGAACCCGGGCGGAGAGATCGTCCTGCTGAACGTGCAGGCGGAGAAGCAGTTCGGCTACCGCCGCGACGAACTGGTGGGCCAGAAGGTCAAGAACATCATTCCCGAAGGCTTCGCCGAACGGCTGATCGCCGACGGCACCCGCACCGCGGCCGAGGCGCTGGCGCAGCAGATCGGCACCGGGATCGAGCTCACCGGGCGGCGCAAGGATGGCAGCGAGTTTCCCATCGAGATCATGCTGAGCCCGCTGGAAAGCGCCGAAGGCATCCTGGTGACGGCGGCGATCCGCGACATCAGCGTGCGCAAGGCCGCGGAAAAGCATCTGGCGCAGATGGAAGGCCGATACCGCGGGCTGCTGGAAGCGGCTCCGGATGCCATGGTGGTGGTGAACCAGGCGGGAGAGATCGTTCTGCTCAATGTGCAGGCGGAGAAACAGTTCGGCTACCGCCGCGACGAACTGCTGGGGCAGAAGGTGAAGAACATCATTCCGGAAGGCTTCGCCGAACGGCTGGTCGCGGACGCTCTTCGCTCCGCGGAAGACGCGCTGGCGCAGCAGATCGGCACCGGGATCGAACTCACCGGGCGGCACAAGGACGGCAGCGATTTCCCCATCGAGATCATGCTGAGCCCGCTCGAAAGCGCCGAGGGCATCCTGGTGACGGCCGCCATCCGCGACATCAGCATGCGCAAGAAGGCCGAACTGCATCTTCTGCAGAAGGTGGAGGAACTGAACCGCTCCAACGAGGAACTGGGGCAGTTTGCCTACATCGCCTCGCACGATCTGCAGGAGCCGCTGCGCATGGTGGCCAGCTACACCCAGCTGCTTTCCCGGCGCTACAAGGGCAAGCTGGACGCCGATGCCGATGAGTTCATTGCGTTCGCGGTGGATGGCGCCAGCCGCATGCAGCGGCTGATCCAGGACCTGCTGGCCTATTCGCGGGTCGGGACCAAGGGAAGAGACCTGCTCGATACCTCGAGCGAAGAGGCCCTGCAGCAGGCGCTCATGAATCTGCGCGGCGCCATCGAAGAGAGCGGCGCGCTGGTGACGCACGATCCCCTGCCCACGGTCCTGGCGGACGAGATGCAGCTGATCCAGCTGTTTCAGAACCTGGTCGGCAACGCCATCAAGTACCAGAGCCCCGGAGCGTCCCCCAGGTGCACATCTCCGCCGCCAGGAACGGCGAAAGAAATGGACGTTCTCGGTGAAGGACAACGGACTGGGAATTGATCCGCAGTACTTCGAAAAGATTTTCGGCATGTTCCAGCGGCTGCACAAGCGGGAAGAGTTTGCCGGCACCGGCATCGGACTGGCCATCTGCAAGAAGATCGTCGAACGGCACGGCGGCAGCATCTCGGTCGAGTCGCAACCCGGGCAGGGTTCCACCTTTCGCTTTGCCCTGGCGGGAAGCGAAACGAAAACCATGAAAGCTACTGGAGGGTCCCATGCCGGATAAAGAAATGTCCGTAGAAGTTCTGCTGGTCGAAGACAGTCCCGGCGATGTCCGGCTGACGCAGGAAGCCTTCCGCGACGCCAATCCAGCGATCCACTTGCACGTGGCCAACGACGGCGTGGAGGCCATGGCCTTTCTGAGGCAGGAGGGGACGCAATGCAGATGCCCCTCGCCCCGACCTGATCCTGCTGGATCTGAACCTGCCCAGGATGGATGGCCGCGAGGTGCTGGCTCACATCAAGGCGGATGAAATCCTGAAAACCATCCCGACCGTCATCCTGACCACGTCCGAGGCGGAAGCGGACATTGTTAAAAGCTATCAACTGCAGGCGAACTGTTACCTCAACAAGCCGGTGCAGTTGGAT
The DNA here is from genome assembly GCA_963801595.1 of Terriglobia bacterium. Taxonomy (GTDB): domain Bacteria; phylum Acidobacteriota; class Terriglobia; order Terriglobales; family Acidobacteriaceae; genus JAIQFF01. The sequence goes on from CAWDFW010000022.1 coordinate 163,461, forward strand.
GCGTTCGAAAGCCTGGTGAAGAGCATCAACGATTTCTGGCTGACCAAGGTCACGCTTGCCGCCGCAGCAGAATTGACGCCATGAAACGCGGTAAGCCAGGCCGGGAAGCACCCTGGGGAAGTACGAAAAACATGAAGCACCATCGGAGGAACCGAGCATGCCTCTAGAAGTTCTCTTGGTCGAAGACAGTCCCGGAGATGTTCGGCTGACGCAGGAAGCTTTCCGCGACGCCAACCCGATCATCGATCTCCACGTCGCCAGCGACGGCGTGGAGGCCATGGCCTTTCTGAGGACGCGAGGGACGCTACCTCAATGCCCCTCGCCCCGACTTCATCCTGCTGGACCTGAACCTGCCCAAGATGGACGGCCGCGAGGTCCTGGCCCACATCAAGGCGGATGACAGCCTGAAAACGATCCCCACCGTGATCCTGACCACGTCCGAGGCGGAATCGGATATTGCAAAGAGCTATCAGCTGCAGGCCAACTGCTACCTCAGCAAGCCCATGCAGTTCGAGGCGTTCGACAGCCTGGTGAAGAGCATCAATGATTTCTGGCTGACCACGGTCAAGCTGCCGCAGCAGACGCAGAAGCGGAGACTAGTGAAGCGTGGCGACAATCGCTGTCGCTGCAGCGGAGAGGCAATCATGAAAGCCATCGGAGGAAACGGTATGCCCATACAGGTTCTGTTGGTCGAAGACAGTCCCGGTGACGTCCGGCTGACGCAGGAAGCCTTCCGCGACGCCAACAGGTCCATCCACCTGCAAGTGGCTGCCGACGGAGTGGAGGCCATGGCATTCTGAGGCGTGAGGGCGCCCACGTCCATGCCCCTCGCCCGGACCTCATCCTGCTGGATCTGAACCTGCCCAAGATGGACGGCCGCGAGGTGCTGGCCCACATCAAGGCGGATGACAATCTGAAAACGATCCCGACCGTCATCCTGACCACGTCCGAGGCGGAAGCGGACATCGTGAAAAGCTATCAGCTCCAGGCCAACTGCTACCTCACCAAGCCCGTGCAATTGGACGAGTTCGAGGGCCTGGTGAGGAGCATCAACGATTTCTGGCTGACCAAGGTCAAGCTGCCGCAGCAGGAGCAGAGCGGATGAGCGGAAGAGATCGATCACAGATCTTCTTCTGGTCGAAGACAACCCGGGAGACGCCCGCCTGCTGCGCGAGATGTTGAACGAGCAGGGCTCTGCAGCACACCGAATTGACGCACGTGCAGTACATGAGCGAGGCGGAGACAGCACCTGGCGGAGCACACGGTCGACCTCATCTTGCTCGACCTGGGGTTGCCCGATGCCCACGGACTGGAAGCGGTACGGCGGGCCCACACCGTCGCGCCCCGCGTCCCGCTGGTGGTGCTGACCGGAATGGACGACGAGGCGCTGGCCTCGCAAGCCTTGCAGGAAGGCGCGCAAGACTATCTCATCAAGGGTCAGATCGACGACGCGCGGTCTGCTGCGTGCGCTGCGCTATGCGATCGAGCGCAAGACCATGGAAGAGGCGCTGTTCGTCGAAAAGGAACGCGCCCAGGTCACGCTCAACTGCATCGGAGACGCCGTCGCTTGCACGGACATCCTGGGCAACGTCACCTTCCTCAATCTGGTGGCGGAAAAAATGACAGGCTGGTCGTTGCAGGAAGCAGCCGGCCTTCCCCTGGGCCGAGGTTTTCCGAATCCTGGACGCCGCCAGCCGCGTAGCTTCGCCAGATCCGATGGAGACGGCGGTTGAGCAAGACGGCACAGCGCATCTGCCGTCAAACTATATGCTGGTGCGGCGGGACGGATTTGAAATTCCGATCGAAGATTCCGTTTCCCCCATCCACGACCGCGAGGGCAACGCCACCGGGGCCGTCATCGTTTTCCGCGACGTGAGCGCGGCCCGGGCCATGGCGGACCAGATCACCCATTCCGCCGAGCACGACTTTCTTACCGGTTTGCCCAATCGCATGTTATTGAACGACCGGGTCAGCCAGGCCATCGCCCTGGCGCCTCGTCATCACAAGAGCGTGGCAGTGCTGTTTCTGGACCTGGATGGCTTCAAACACATCAACGACTCCCTGGGCCATCCCACCGGGGACAAGCTTCTGCAATCCATCGCCAAGCGCCTGGTGGAATGTGTGCGCGCCTCGGACACCGTAAGCCGGCAGGGCGGCGATGAATTCGTGGTGCTGCTGTCCGAAGTAGAGACGATCGGAGGACACCGCCATTACGGCGCGACGAATGCTTCAGGCCGTGGCCGAAGCCCACTCCATCGACCACCACGATCTCCACGTCACCACCAGCATCGGCGTGAGCGTCTTTCCCGACGACGGACTGGACGCGGAGACGCTCATCAAAAACGCGGACACGGCCATGTACCAGGCCAAGGAAAACGGCCGTCAGAGCTACAAGTTCTTCAAGCCGGCGATGAACGTCCGGGCGGTGGAGCGGCAAGCCATCGAAGAAAGCCTGCGGCGGGCCCTGGAACGGCAGGAATTTGCCGTCCACTATCAGCCCAAGGTCAGTCTGAAGACGGGAGAGATCACCGGGGCGGAGGCCTTGCTGCGCTGGACCCATCCCGTTCGCGGGCCGATATCTCCCGCGCAATTCATTCCGATTGCGGAAGACTGCGGCCTGATTCGGCCGATCGGAAACTGGATCCTTCGCGAAGCCTGCCGGCAGGCCCGCGCCTGGCTGGATGCAGGCCTGCCCCTGGCCAGCATGGCGGTGAACATTTCCGCCATGCAATTTCGCAACGAAAACTTCCTGCAGGGAGTGTTCGCAACCCTGGAGGAAACCGGACTGGATCCGAAATTTCTCGAGCTTGAACTGACCGAAAGCGTTCTGATGAAGCACGCCGAGTCCACCGAAGTCATCCTGAAGACGCTGCGGGCGCGAGGCGTGCAGCTGGCGGTCGATGACTTCGGCACGGGATACTCCAGCCTGAGCTACCTGAGAAGGTTTGCCATCGATGCCCTCAAGATCGACCAGTCTTTCGTCCGCCAGATCACCACCGCCCCGAGCGAAACCACGATCGTGACCGCGGTCATCAGTATGGGAAGAAGCTTGAACCTGCGGGTGGTGGCGGAGGGCGTGGAAACCCCGGAAGAACTGGCTTTTCTTCAGGCCCACCAATGCGACCAGGCCCAGGGATATTATTTCAGCCGGCCGGTGGTCGCCCCTCAATTTGCCGAGTTGCTCGAAACTCAGTGTGCGCGGTCTTCCCTCTCTCCCATCGGTCCATTCGCCCATGCGGCTCGCGCCGCATCCGGGAACCAGAGCTGACTACCAAGTTCGCAGCCTGCTTCACCTTAGACGTGCCAGCGCTTCTTTGGTCATTTTTCCGTCCAGCATTCGCCAGATGCCCAGCGGGTTGCTGTCTCGCAATTCGTCGGGCAGGGTGGATTCGGGAAATCCCTGGTAACAGACGGGGCGGCAAAAGCGGAAAATTGCTCCGCTGCCCACCGAGGTCGAGCGTCCATCGGAGGTCGATGGATAGGGGCCGCCGTGCACCATGGCGTGGGAAACTTCGACCCCGGTCGGGAAACCATTAAATACCAGCCGGCCAACCTTGGTCTTCAGGATTGCGAGCAAATCGCTGAACTCGCGCAGATCGGCTTCCGTGCCGTGAATGGTTGCGGTCAGATGTCCGCCCAGGTTGCGCGCGAGTTCGAGGACCTGCTCGCGAGTGGAATGGCGCACGACCAGGGTGGCGGGGCCGAAGACTTCCGCAGCCAGTTCCGGATTTTGCAGGAATGATTCGCGGTCGGCTTCGAACAGCGCGGCACCTACCCCGAACTCCTGATCATCGCTCGAAGCCCGCCTTGCCGCCAGCAGCTTCACTCCTTTTTCGGTCTGGCGACGCGCCGTGGTGGATTGATAGGCGGTTCGTATGCCGGAAGTCAGCAGGTTGAACTGGCGGGACTCGACGACCAGCTTCCCCAACTTGTCGATGAAAGTCGTGGCGTCGCCGTTCTCGGGCAGGAATACGAGTCCGGGCTTGGTGCAGAACTGGCCCGCCCCCATCGTAAGCGAAGCGTACGCTCCGGTTGCGAGGTCGTCGCCGTTTTGCCGCAGCGCGCCCGGCAAAATGAAAACCGGATTGGTGCTGCTCATCTCGGCAAATACCGGGATGGGTTCAGGACGCGCAGCCGCCAGGTCCATCAGCGCCCTTCCGGCACTATGCGACCCCGTAAAGCCCACGGCCTTCACCAGTGGATGTTTGACCAGCGCCACACCCACGCCGGCGCCGGAATCGAGCAGGAGTGAGAAAACTCCTTCCGGCAAGCCACATTCCCGAACGCTCTCCCGCAACAACTGCCCGACCAACTCGCTGGTGCCGGGATGGGCGGGATGCCCTTTGACGATCACCGGATTTCCCGCAGCCAGCGCCGATGCAGTGTCTCCGCCAGCCACCGAGAAGGCCAGGGGAAAGTTGCTCGCGCCGAAGACCACCACGGGGCCGAGTGGATGCAGCATGGAGCGGATATCGGGCCGCGGAGCCGGCTTGCGGCCGGCGTCAGCCCGGTCGATGCGAGCCATGACCCACGAACCCTCTTCCACCACTTCCGCGAAAAGACGAAGCTGGCCGCAGGTGCGCGCAGTTTCTCCTTGCAGGCGGGGCTTGGGCAGAGCGCTCTCCTGCTCGGCGCGCTCGACCAGCGCATCCACGGCGCCTTCAATTTTGGCCGCGACGGTGCGCAGGAATTTCCCTCTTTCACGGCCCGAGATCTGGCTGTAGGGGCAAAAGCTTCATGGGCCAGGCTGGCCGCCAGATTTACTTCGTCAGGTTTTGCGGCGAAGAAGTCCGGCGGCAGGCTCTCGCCGGTGCGGGGATTGGTGGCGCTGAAAAGTGGCCCGCTGCTGGTGCCGGAACGGAATCCGATGATTGACTGTCCTGATATTTTCAAAACGTCCGCCCTTCCGCATAATTTCTATTCGGCTGCAGGCGGCTAATAGTATAGCGATATCAGGAGCAAATCAGCGCGACTACCATTACCAGGCGGTCAGGGTGACACCGTCAACGTATTCCGTCATGCTGGCGCCAGTCTTGGCGATGTCCATCTGAAACTGCAGGCCCATATTTTCGCCCCACCCTGCCGGCAGCGCACTCGATGGAAACACAATATTCCAATTGTATGTCTTGTAATTGACCAGCCTGCCGCTGTTGTTGAATTGCGCGATGGTGACGGAGTCGTAGTGCTCGTAATTGACTGTTCGAGCTTCTGTGAAAGTTAAGCGTAGACGTGGTACCAGGTGTTGGGCTTGAAGCGAGTGCAGGCGACGCTGCTATGCGACCATTTGTGATGCGAAGCGTCCCAGACATCCCAAACGCCGAGAAGCGTAGTTGCATTGTGTCCCGAACATGAATTCGGTCCCGGTGGCGAATTGGGTAACTTGCTTGTTGAACTGGAAAACATCGAACTCCAGTGCCTGCGCATATTGGGTATCGCTGGTCACGTTGAGCCAAAAATCCATTTTGAAGTGGGATACGCGCATCATTGGTGCCGACCTTGTACCACCACAACCCGTTCGTGTAGGCGCTGCCGCTGATAGTAAAATCGCGGCTGGCACCGTCGATCGAGGGGCTGGTGATAAACGGAGAACTGGCAATGGTGGCGGTTCCGGTGGCGACGCCGCCGGCGCAGGTTACGCATGATCCCCATCCGACACCGCCGCTGACTCCAGCGTCCACAGCGACGGGCTCGTCGATTTTGGAATAGGTAAACGTCTGGGCCGAAGCCAGACTCGAGGTGATTAGCAGCACGCAAAATAGTCCCAGGACGTTCATTGCACACCCCTACCTGAAGAATTTGTGAAAAAATTCCGCAGAACGGCCATTCTGCGGGGTCACGGGCCGATTGGTTTTGGTGGTGAGCGACTTATACCACAGGACACGCAGCCGGCAAGCAGTGAAGTTCGCTGTTATCGAGATAAATCCAGCGCTCCGGCTTCCTGCCACCCGGGCAATCAGGTGATGACCACGTGGGGACAGCCGCCCTCGGCTGTCGGGCGGAGCAAAGCTCCGCCCATCCTAATTTCTTTCCCGGCGGATCCGCATCTCCAGTGCCTCAGCGCTTTTCAAGAGCGTACCGGCAAGATTGGCCACGGCCAGACCTTGACCAACTTTGGCGATGAATCCCCGGCGAGTGATTTCCCTGGCGAATGAATCAGACACGCTTCGTTGGGACAGCCCTAGGCGCGGTCCTGGGCGCCCTGATCGCCACTTACTCATACAGCGGGCAATTGTATCGTGCGGGCCTGGAGAAGTCTCGCGGGCGGGTCGCCCGCGACCACACCACCACCGCCACCACCCAAAGCTTGCCGAGCTTCATTCCACCCGGGCGGGATGCAGCAGGGGTCGAGGGGGATGACGCAGCGGTCACCATCGTAATCCGGAACCCCGACAATTCTCTTTCAGCCCCCGCCAAAGCGCGCTACAATCGCGCCAAACACCGTGGATATCAAGCGCATGATCAGCACGTTTACTTACCGCATCGAGGCCAAACCTGAAGGCGGATTCATCGCCCACGCCACCGATCCCGGCCTCCCACCGCTCGAAGCGCCTACGCGAATGGAGCTGCAGCAAAAGATTCAGGCCAACATCAGCGCTGCCCTGGCCAAGGAATTTCCCAGACTGAATCTGCCCTCCGGAAATCTTCCCGCGGGTAAGGAGTTCAAGTTCGACTTCCACATTGAAACCAAGCCGGGCGGCGGATTCAGCCTGCATTCCCATGACCCGAACGCAACCACCATTGAAGGATCCAGCCACGAAGAGATCGAGCATCCTTTCGCGGAGAAGCTGGCCGGCGTGGTCGGCGAGTACTTTTCTGCCGGAGCTGTCCCAGGCGCTGGCGAAGCAGAGGCGGTTCAGGAGACATAAAGGTATTCGTGGACCGGAAGGTGAGCTTCACCGAAAGCACCGGCCCCAAAACGCTGACCTTCGGCGGCGCGCAAACGTTTCCGGCCATCCGGCACGCTTCAGCCCCCGAACACTGACAACTCGCCCCTTACTTTCGAGAAAAGCAAGAGTTGGCCCATCTTCCGTTTCCTGCTTACATTGCTGGTGGTCGCCGCGCTGCTGTACTTCTTCCTTCACCGCTGATGCCACGCCTTTGAGCCTCACGGGCTTCATTCGCACCAGCGAGGGCTTGCCGAGCTTTGCTCGGCCTGGACGGGTGAGGGCACCCGTCCCTACGTGGGCTGCGTTACTGAAACTCTATGGTGATCAGCTTCGCGTTCTGCTTGCCTGCGTTGGTTACGGTGTGGGTGACGGCGCCTTTTTCCCAGGCCACGTCTCCGGCTTTGAGTTGCATACTGGATGCGGCTTGGCCTGCGTCGCTGCGCAAGTCGAGATCGGTTACGGCTACGACCAGGTAGGGGCCGGCGTGATGGTGTTTGGGCAGGACACCGCCCGGCTGCAGTTGGAGCTCGGAGGCGCGGGCGCCGTCCTTTACGAAGAGTATGTCCAGAGTGCCGCCGTTCAGGATGTGCAGGCCTCTTTCTTCGTCCCACTTGGGCGGGGGCGAGCGGCGGGCTTTTTCGTCCTGCAGGAGTTCGATGGTGATGTTGCGGAAGGGCTGGTCGGAAAGGTTCTTAGCGATGTGGGCGAAGCCGCCGGGGAGAAAGTGCGTTTCTCCATCCTGCAGACTGATCGTGACCGGGGGCTTGCCCGCGACATCGTTCTCTACGTGCGCGGCCCCCAGTGTCACGTAGATATAGTCGTGGCGATGGCGGTGCATGAGCGTGGCCGCATGGGGCGCGACTTCCACCTTGAACACGCGGACGTACTTATTTTCCAGGGCGAGATGGTGGCCGGGCTCGGCGGTGATCTCAACCTCCGACGGAGTTTGGGCGGTGAGAGTAAAAGCAACCAGCAAGATGATGCACGATAGCCAGACGATTGCGCATGAGGCGAGATTTTAGCATTTTGTTTCGGGACTTCCTGAATTCAACCACGCTGAATTCAACCACGGAGGACACAGAGGACACGGAGAAGTCTCAACCGGTTTAGACTGGGTCTGCATGAGCGATCTGGGGAAAATGCTGGTGGTGGTCGGGGCGATTGCCATTCTGGCGGGAGTGGTGCTCATGCTTGCGGGGCGGGCCCACATCCCTCTGGGGCGGCTGCCCGGGGACATCGTTTATCGCGGGAAGAACAGTACGTTTTATTTTCCGCTGGCGACCTCGATTTTGGTGAGTGTGGTGCTTTCGGTGGTGCTTTATTTGATTGGGCGGTTTCGGCATTAGTGCGAGTCCGGGCTGGCGCACAGAAGAGATAAGTCAAAGTCAATTCAAAGGCGTCGGACAGAGCCTGCCCTGAGCAAAGTCGAAGGGAGTGTCCGACCCATACACTGGGTCGCTTATGAGTTCCACGGACCAGCTCGGATTCAGTTTCAAGCCGCCTGATCGCCGCGTCTGGACGGTGCGCGACCTGGTGGCCGCGGTGCGCACCCACATCGAGCGCGAGTATGGCGACACCTGGGTGGAAGGAGAGATCTCGAATTTCCGGGCACATGACTCCGGGCATATGTACTTCACGCTGAAGGACCAGAACTCGCAGATTCGCGTCGTGATGTTTCGCTCGCAGGCGCGGTTGCTGCGCTTTCGTCCGGAAAATGGCATGCAGGTAGTGCTGCGCGGGCGGGTCACGATCTACGAGGACCGCGGCGAGCTGCAGATTTCCGCCGAATACCTCGAGCCCAAGGGCGCGGGCGCGCTGCTGGTCGCGTTCGAGCAGCTGAAGGCGAAGCTCGAAGCTGAAGGGTTGTTCGACACCGCCCGCAAGAAGGCGATCCCGACATTGCCGCGGCGCATCGGGATTGTGACTTCGCCGCAGGCCGCCGCGCTGCGCGACATTCTTAACATTCTGCTGCGGCGTCATCATACCGCCGGTGTCCTGATTTTTCCGGCGCAGGTGCAGGGCGACTCAGCGAGCGCGGAGGTCAGCGCCGGGATCCGTTATTTCAACCAGGCGCGCAGCGTGGACGTCATTATCGTGGCCCGCGGCGGCGGTTCGGCGGAAGATCTGGCTGCGTTCAACAATGAGGCGCTGGCGCGGGTGGTGGCCGCGTCCGAAATTCCCGTGATTTCCGCGGTGGGCCACGAGACCGACTTCACGATTATCGATTTCGTGGCTGATTTGCGGGCCCCCACTCCTTCCGCCGCTGCTGAACTGGTGATTCGTTCCCGGCAGGAAGTGGAGGACCAGGCTGAGGGACTGCGGCAGCGCCTGGTTCGAGCTGTGCGCTACCGGCTGCTGATGGGGAGGCAGGCACTAACCGAACTGGCGCAGCACGGCGCCTTTGGACGCATGGTGGATCTCATCAACCGGCGCCAGCAAAAGCTTGACGACTTGAAGAACCGGCTGGACCGGGCCGAGCACCAGATTCTGGAGCAGCATGCGGCGGCGCCTGGAAACGGCGGCGGCGGCCGTCAGGCATTACGATGTCCGCCGCATGCTGGCTGGGATCCACAAACAACTCGACTCGGGCGTCGCTGCACTGGCCGCAGCCGCGCGAACTTCGCTGCTCCGGCAAAGAGGCCGGCTCAATCAACTTACGGGACAACTGGAGGCGCTTTCTCCGCTGGCCATCCTCGACCGCGGGTATGCTCTGGTGTTCGATCCCTCCGGGAAGCTGCTGAAAGATGCCAGCACAGTGAAGCCTGGGGATGAGATCTCCGCCCGCCTGGCCAAGGGATCTCTGAGTGCGACGGTGAAGCGGCGAAAACAGAGGTAGCCGGGTGTGGGTCGGACCGACCCACGACCCACATATCTTTACAAAGCCTTTATTTCGATCAACATAGCCCTCGGCCTGGATTACAATTACATTGTTCCCGCTCCAGTTAGACCGATTTTGGAAAGGGGTCTGCAGGTGAAGTTCTTCGCAGCGCCGTGGCCGCACCTGTCGCCGATTTCGGCGGTTGACATCCTGCTGGTCGCCATCATCATTTACGAACTGCTGGCGCTCATCAAGGGCACGCGCGCCGCCTACATGCTGGTGGGCGTGGCGGCGCTGGCCCTGGCGTTTTACTTTTCCCGGGTCGGCGAACTCACCACTCTGAACTGGCTGCTCAGCACGCTGCTTGCCGTACGCGGTGTTCGCGCTGATCGTGATTTTTGCGGCTGAGATTCGACAGGCTTTGGCGCGGCTGGGACGACGGCTTCTGCTCAGCCGAACCGCGGCGTCGGAGGCGGACGCATACGACGACATCGTGCTGGCGGCCAACCTGTTCTCCCAGAACCAGACCGGCGCGCTGATTGTGATCGAGCGGGAAATCGGGTTGCGCACCTACATCGAGAGCGGCGTTCCCCTGGACGCACATCTTTCCTACGATCTGCTGGCCACGATTTTCCGTCCCAGCGCGCCTCTGCACGACGGCGCCGTGATCGTGCAGAAAGACCGGATCGCAGCCGCGGCCTGCTTCCTGCCCCTTTCCATGAATCCGGTGCTCTCGACCCAACTCGGCACCCGGCATCGTGCCGGCATCGGCGTGACCGAAGAGACCGACGCCATTGCCGTGATCGTTTCCGAGGAAACCGGCGCCATCAGCCTGGCGGTGAGCGGCAAGATCGAGCGCGACCTGACGGTGGAACAATTGCGCGAGCGCATTGGAGAGCTGTTGCGCCGTTATGTGCCACCCTCGACGTTGCCCACTCCCATCACGAACGGCAGCGAGGAAACTGCGGGCGCCGAGAACGACAGCCAGAGGATCTCCCTTCCGCGCGCCGCCGATTCACGGGTCAGTCCGGGAGGCGACCGCTAGCCATGAAAGATTTCTTTCATCGGCACGTGCTGCACAATTTCGGCATCAAGCTGCTTTCGCTGGCGCTGGCTGTCGGGCTTGTGGCTGGCAGTGTCCAGCGATCCGCCGGCGGAAGTTGCAGTGGACGTGCCTATCGTGTTCCGCAACATTCCCGAGAACCTGGAAATCAGCAGCGAGAATGTGCCCCGGTCCCAGATCCGGGTGCGCGGTCCGCAGCGAGTCGTGCGGCGCCTGCAGCCGGCGGACATTTACGCCGAGATCGACCTGAGTGGGATGAAGCCGGGGGAGCGCACCTTCGATTTGACCGCGCAACAGGTGCATCAACCCACAGAGCTTGAAGTCGTCCAGGTGGTTCCCAACCAGTTCCACCTCATGTTTGACACTCGCCTTACCCGCGCAGGTCCCGGTGCGTCCCCGGGCTTTCGGCAACTTCGCCGCCGGCTACCAGATCGGGCGCCTCGAGGCGGAGCCGTCCTCGATTACGATCAGCGGACCACGCAAGCGGGTCGAGGCCGTCGAGGCTGCCATCACCGACCCTATCGACGCCAGCGGAACCATGGACCGGGCCACTTTCGTGCGCCATGCTTACGTCTCTGATCCCCTGGTCCAGGTGATGACCCCAAATCCGGTGCGAGTCACGGTTATCATGGAACACGCCCCGGCCGCACCCGGGCGTTAAGCATTTTCAATTCAGCATGACAACCCAGACGCGACAACTCTTCGGCACCGATGGGATTCGCGGCGTCGCCGGCGAATTTCCCCTGACCCAGGACAGCACCTACATGATCGGCCGCGCGCTGGGTCATGATCTGAAGCGCTCGGGTGGACCTGCGCGGGTGGTGATTGGGCAGGACACGCGGGAATCGAGCGCGTGGATTGCCGACCGGGTGACCCACGGGCTGGCCAGCAGTGGAGTCGAAGTCCACAGCGCCGGCGTGATCACCACGCCGGGAGTGGCCTATCTCGCGCGCTCGCGCAAGTACGCGGCGGGCGTAGTCATTTCGGCGTCGCACAATCCCTGGACCGACAATGGCATCAAAGTTTTCTCCGGCGACGGCTACAAATTGCCGGACGCGCACGAGATCGCCATCGAGCAGGAAATCTTTGCCCTGCTGCAGAATCCCGAGGCCCACGTGGATTCGTCATTCCAGCCCTCGCCGAGTCTTCCGGGCGAAGGCGAGCTCCGTCATGCCTACATCGCGTGGCTGGCGCAGAATGTCAGCGACGGATCTAAGTCGCTTGCGAGTGCTGGTGGATTGCGCCCATGGCGCCGCCACCGCCGAGGCCCCGGAATTGTTTCGCCGGTGTCGCATTCAGGCGACGTTTCTAAGTGCGGCTCCGGACGGCAAGAACATCAATGAAAGCTGCGGCGCGTTGCATCCGGAAACCGTGGCCCGGGCAGTGGCGGAGAAACCGGGACAATTCGACCTGGGCGTGACTTTCGATGGCGATGCGGACCGCGCGCTTTTTTGCGATGCCAACGGCCGGGTGGTGAACGGCGATGCCGTGCTTCTGCTGGCGGCGCGCGACATGAAGGCGCGCGGGGCGTTGCCGGGCGAAACGGTGGTCGCGACCACGATGTCCAACATGGGCCTCGAAATCGCGCTGCGCAATTCCGGCATTCGCCTGCTGCGCGCCAACGTGGGCGACAAATACGTGCTGGAGGAGATGCGGAAGAGCGGTGCCGTCCTGGGCGGAGAGCAATCAGGTCACATTATTTTCCGGGACGGGGAAGCTACCACCGGCGACGGCCTGTTGACTGCGCTGCGCGTGATGGAAACCATGGCGCGAAGCGGAAAGCCGCTGGCTGAACTGGTGAGCGATCTCAAGGTCTTTCCCCAGACGATTCAGAATGTGCGGGTGCGCGAGAAGGTGCCGTTCGCCAAGGTGCCCGAGATTCAGAAGGCGATCGATGCCGCCGAACGCGAACTGAACGGCAATGGACGCGTGGTGGTGCGCTACTCAGGGACGGAGGCGCTGGCGCGCGTGATGATCGAAGCCGAGTCGGAAGAGAAGATGAAGGTGCTGGCGCAGAATATCGCGGGAGCGATCAAGCAGGCGCTGGGAGCGTGAACGCTCGCGTGGGGACAGCCGCCCGCGTCGGCTGAGCATGCTTAGCTCTGCTCAAGAAACAGAGAAGTCTGTCGAGCTGCGCTCGACCAGACAGCCGAGGGCGGCTGTCTCCACGTGTTCCAGTTCGTGGCATCTACTCCAAGTCCCGCCAGTTCTGTCCCACCCCAACCTCTACCAGCAGGGGCACCGTCAAGCGGATGAACATTCTCCATCTGATCGCGCACCAGGGCCCGCATGGTCTCGACTTCGTTCTCCGGTACTTCGAACACCAGTTCGTCGTGCACCTGTAGTGTCATGCGGGACTTTCAGGCCGCGTTCGCGGAGAGCCGCATCAATCCGGATCATCGCAATCTTGATCAGGTCAGCCGCCGTTCCCTGCAACGGCGTGTTCACCGCGGTGCGTTCGGCGAAGCCGCGCTGGTTCGTGTTCTTGCTGTTGATGTCCGGGATCGGCCGCACCCGCCCGAACAGCGTCGTAACCTTCTGTTCGCGCCGGGCCTCTTCCAGCGTCTTGTCGATGAACGCGCGCACGCCCTTGTATTTCTCGAAATAGGCATCGATGAACTGTTTGGCTTCCCGGGTTCAATGCCGAGAGTTTGTGACAAGCCGAACGCCGAGAGCCCGTAAACGATTCCGAAATTGACGACCTTGGCCTGGCGGCGGTGATCGGCAGTGACCATCAGGGGCGGCACACCGAAGACCTGCGACGCGGTTAGAGTGTGAATATCGTCGCCGCGACGGTAGGCCTCCACCAGCAGCGGGTCTTTCGAGAAGTGGGCCAGCAGGCGAAGTTCGATCTGGGAATAGTCCGCGGCCAGCAGCACGTGGCCGGGCTCGACCGTGAAGGCGGCGCGGATCTCGCGGCCCAGTTCCGTGCGGATGGGAATGTTTTGCAGATTGGGATTGGCCGACGACAGCCTTCCCGTCGCCGTGCCGGTCTGTCCGAATGTGGTGTGCAGGCGGCCGGTGGCCGGATTCAGCAGCGCCGGCAGGGCATCAACGTAAGTTGATTTGAGTTTTGAGAGCTGGCGGTATTCCAGCACCTTGCGGGCAACATCGTGAGTTTCCGCCAGAGCTTCCAGCACATCGACCGCAGTCGAAATGGTCTTGCCCTTGCCGTACTTCACCGGCTTGGGCAGATTCATTTTGTTGAAGAGCACGTCGCCCAGCTGTTTGGGCGAATTGATATTGAACTCAGAGCCGGAGAGTTGCCAGATTTCGCGGGCCTTGGCCTCGACTTCGCGTTCCAGCCGCGACGACATCTCTCCCAGAACTTCGCGATCGATCTTGACCCCGGCGTGCTCCATGCCCGCAAGCACCGGCACCAGAGGCAAATCAATTTCTTCGTATAGCTTCAGCAACCCGGCCTGTTCCACTTCATGGCGGAGAGCTGCGGCAAAGCGTCCCGTGACGTCGGCGGATTCCGCCAGCGTTCCACTCAGCTTCAGGTTGAAGCGGCGCAGCGCCACTTCCGCCAGCCGGTGCGAGGAGTAGGTGGGATCGAGCAGATAGGAATACAGCATGGGATCATGCCGCACACCGCGCAGCGTGATGCCCTGGGGCTCGAAGGCGTGGATGGCCGTCTTGTAATCGTGGATGGCCTTGGGCACGCTCGTCGTCTTCCAGAGCAGATCGCAGCCGTGCGCCTGCGGCCTCCTGCATCGATACCGTCAACGATGTGCCCGCAGCTGCGGAAATTGCAACCATGCGCGCGGGCGCAGACTCGGCGGGCGCCGCGGTCAGGGGCAACATGCTCTCCTGGGGTTCGTCCACTTCTTCTTCATCTTCATCCGCGACGTCGCTGGACTCGGCCTCGATGGCCACGGCCAGAGTGTTACCGGCGGAGACTGCCTTCAGCACGGCTTCCACGTCATCCGCGGATTTCGCCTCGATGTAGTGCGCCTCGGTTACCTCCACCACCGGCAGCAGTTCTTTCAGCAGGGAAGTGAATTCCAGCTCGGTGAACAATCCGCGCAGGGCTTCGAGGTCGGGCTCGCCGGCACGCATGGCGTTCACATCAAGATCGACGGGGACATCGCAGTCGATGGTCACCATGCGCTTGCTGAAGAGAACATTGTCGCGATTGTTCTGCAGCGATTCGCGATAGGACTTCTTCTCGACTTCGGCGGCGCGGTCGAGCGCCTGCTCAACCGTGCCGAAGCGCCGGATCAGTTCGACCGAACCCTTGTCGCCGATTCCCGGAGCGCCGGGGATATTGTCCACGGAGTCGCCGCGCAGGGCCATGACATCGATGACGCGCTCCGGCGGCACCCCGAGAATCTCTTCCACCTTTTTCGCGTCGCAGATCAGATTGTCCTTGGGCGGATTCAGCACCAGGACGCGATCGTTGACCAGTTGCAGCATGTCCTTGTCGCTCGAAACCACGTACACCAGGTACGATTGCGCGGCGGCTTTGCGGGCCAGGGTGCCGATCACGTCATCGGCTTCGTAGCCGGCGAGTTCGAGGATGGGAATGCGGTAGGCCTCGAGGGCGCGCCGGATGTAGGGCACCTGCTGCACCAGTTCCGCCGGCATCTCGCTGCGATTGGCCTTGTAGCCGTGATACTCGACTTCCTGGAAGGTCTGGGTCTTCAGGTCGAACCTGCGTACCTTGGTGACGGCCTCGGCTGCGGTGTCGCGAAAGGTGGGTGCAGCCACGTCGAATACGGCAGCCAGATATTCGGGCGAGAAGTCCTCGCGCAATTTGCGCAGCATGTTGACGAAGACGTAGGTGGCCGCGGTGGGCAAGCCGGTCTTGGTGGTCATGCCGCGCTGCCGCGCCATGGCGTGGTAGGCGCGGAAGATGAAAGACATCGCATCCATGAGAAAGATGCGGCGGCCGTCCGTGGCAGTCAGCCTGGGTACAGAAGGCGCCGGCTGCGTGGCCGGAGCGCTTTCGGATGGCGGAGTCGAGAGTTTCCTTCGCGGAGGCAAGAGCTAAGTCTAGCAGGACAGAGGGAGCAGAAATGGGCCATTGGCTTCAGCGCCGCCGGTCCAGAGTTCATTGCTATTTGGCCCATTGCTTCCATCTGATAACTAGTTGATAAAGCCAGTTCTGTTAGTTCCAGTTCTCTGTTCTCAGTTGGTGCTCTTCACCGGTTTGCCGTACTCGGTTTGATAGTGCAGTTTGATCACGCCGCACGTGCCCTGCTCCTGCGAATAGACCACACAGGTGTCGAACGGGCGGGAATAGACGTGCAGGCTCACCGCGCGCTGGTTGAATTCACGGGGATTGTAAACCCGATGCACGGGCTCCAGCGGATCCACGGCGCAGGGCTGGCGCGGATTCATTTCGACGGTGTCGGCGGTCTCGAGCTTGCAGGTGCCCTGGTCGAGGTCCTGCGCAATCGTGCGGTAGTTCTCGACTCGCAAGCGCCCGATCGGGACCGCCATCCAGCAATTCTGCTCGCGGTGGTTGTGCACCGAACTCGCCTGGCCCACTTCCCAGCAGATGGCCACCAGTTCGTAAAGCGGCGTCTTGTCAATCAGGTTGCGGGTGTAGTGCTGGCGGTCCCAGGTGAGGTAGGGCGCCAGGGTGTCGGATGCAACCGGAGTGCTCTCCAGAAAACGGATGATCTGGTCGATCCGGCGGAAGGCCGGCTCGGGAAACTTTCTCAGCTCCGCGACAAAATCCTGGATTGGAATCGGCTTTGATATTGCTTGTGTTCCCATAGCTCACTCCTGCAAGGCCCAGTATATTCCTGAGATCGGTCACTCCAGAAACATGCAATCTCCGTAAGAATAGAACCGGTAGCGCTGGCCGACGGCATGGCGGTATGCCTCGAGCACGCGCTGCTGGCCCGCGAAGGCACACACCAGCATGAGCAGCGTGGACTGCGGCAGATGAAAATTGGTGAGCAGCGCGCCCACCACCCGGAACTCATGGCCGGGATGGATAAAGATGTCGGCCTCGCCGCTCCCGGCCTGGATCCTTCGCGATTCCCGGGCAGAATATTCCAGCGTCCTGACCGTTGTGGTTCCCACCGCTACAACCCGGCGTCCGGAATCCAGAGCGCGATTGATGGCTGCGGCCGCGCCTGGAGAAATGGAATACGATTCGCGGTGCAGCTTGTGATCCTCCACCCGCTCCTCGCGCACCGGTTGAAACGTGCCTAAGCCCACGTGCAGCGTGACTTCGACGGTTTCAATGCCCCGCTCCCGTATCTGGGCCAGGATTTCTGGCGTGAAGTGCAGGCCGGCGGTGGGCGCGGCCACCGAGCCCTTTTGGCCGGGCATAGATGGTCTGGTAGCGCTCCCGGTCAGTGGGACCGTCGGGCCGATCAATATAAGGAGGAAGAGGGACGTGGCCGATGCGTTCGACGGCGGCAAAGAAATCCGGCGACCGGAGCGAAGCGGATGCGGCGTTCTCCGAAACTGGCCCGGGCCACGACTTCCGCCTGCAGTTCGTCGTGTTCGCCGAAGAACAGATGTTCTCCTGCGCCGATCTTCCGCCCGGGCCGCACCAGACACTCCCACTCGTTGGGTTCGCTCGAAACTTGACGGGTCAAGAGGACTTCGATTCTGCCCCGCAGAAAATCTCGAGCCGCTGGATTCTTCGCACTCAGCGGCTGGGCCTTCACGCCGCTTCTCCTGCCATACAGGCGCGCGGGAAAGACGCGCGTGTTGTTGAATACGATCAGGTCGTCCGATCGCAGCAAGCCGGGAAAATCCCGGAATTGTGCGTCGCGCACTCCGTTCGGCGCCGCGATTCAGATGCAGCAGTCGCGACGCCGCCCGGTCGGACAGAGGTTCCTGTGCAATGAGTTCGTCGGGTAATGAATAATTGAAATCGGAAATCAGCACGCGGTTTGATTATAGGATTTCCTGCCTGCTTTCATCCGAAAGGCGGCCGGGACGGGCTCCGTGCACAAATGTAATAGTGTGTAAACGGCGTTGTAACCACCAACTGGTTGAGTTAACATACGCGGAAACAGCCGGGGCTTGCGGTCCACCTTCCCGAAAACGATGCCCAGCGAACGTCAACATCGGCGCGAAATCGTCCTCTTTGGCAGGGCCCTGCACGAGCGCGGCTACGTGGCTGCGATGGATGGCAATCTTTCCGTGCGCCTCGACGAGCGCCGCATCCTGGCCACCCCGACCGCCATGTGCAAGAGCATGATGAAGCCTTCAGACCTGGTCATCGTGGATATGGAGGGCCGCCGTCTGGAAGGACGCCGCGACGTCTCCAGCGAAATCGCCATGCACCTGCTGATTTACAGGCTGCGGCCGGATGTGCAGGGCGTCGTGCATGCGCACCCGCCCACCGCCACCGGCTTCGCCGCGGCCGGCATGGCGCTCAATCAACCGCTGGTATGCGAGGTGGTAATCGGACTGGGCTCGATCCCGCTGGCCAAATATGGCACGCCGGGAACGCCCGAGCTTACCGCTGCGCTCGAACCCCTGGTTCCCCAGTACGACGCCATCCTCATGTCGAACCACGGCGTGGTCGCGTACGGCGCCGACCTGCATCAGGCCTACATGAAGATGGAAACGGTCGAGCACTTTGCCCAGATCGCGCTGGTCACGCACCTGCTCGGGCGCCAGCAACCCCTGGGCAGCGAGGAACTGGGAAAGTTGATGGCGGCGCGCAGCAAGTATCAGGGATCAAGGTCCGCTGCGTCCCTGCCCCTGGCCGTTCCCTATGCCGGCGAGGCTGACGATCGCCCGCAACCGGTTGCCCGACCTACCCGACGAGTACGTCACCGGTAGGAGCCTGTGTGGTCGCGGGCGACTCCGCCCGCGTGACGGCTTCCAGCTGAGCAGTCCAAGCAGGATCGGATCGAGCAATTTCGACATACCCGGACAGCAGCTCGACATTAGCGATCACTTCTCATCTTAAGAGCCGCGGGCGAGCCGCCCGCGACCACACAACCAACGACGAACCGTTACTCTCCGCCGATTCTGAATCGCATTCCGGCGCGGACGTTTGCCCCCAGCGCCGGATAGCCCACAACTTCCTGATAGGCCTTGTCGAGGGCATTCTCGAGATTCACGTAGGCCGTGATACGAGAAGTGATCGCATACCATCCGCCGAGGTCCACGCGCGCGTACCCGGCCGCGTGGTTGATGCCGTAGCCGAGGAAATCCGAATCGGCGCGTCTGCCGATAAAACTTCCACCCAGATTTGCTCCCCAGCGGGTGCTCAGGTATGTCAGCAACAGACTGCCCGCATGCTTGGGACGGCGGATCAAGGGCTGGCCAGGCGCGAGCAGAGGATCGAAAGCAAACGGCTGCTCCAGAATCTGCGTCGAAGTGTAGGTGTAGGAGCCATCGAGCGACAGCTTCGCCAGCGGCCGTCCGTGAAACTCCACCTCTGCCCCATGCGCCAGTGCCTCATTGACATTGATGTACTGGCCGCAGAAGACGCTGGGCGGCGGACAGGCCGTCCCGGTCAGGAAGTTGAAATCGATCTTGTCGCGAAACAGGCCGTTGAAGTAGGTAGCCGTCAATGAGTAGTTCCGGGAAAACTTCTGCTCCACGCCGGCTTCGAAGGATCGTGCCTTCTCCGGCTGGAGATCGGGATTGGGAATCACAGGAAAGCCGCCGCCATTCCCGAATGACTGGGCGAAGCTGGGCTCCTTGATGCCGGTGGCGTAGCTGAAGCGGAAGCGCGTGCCGGAAAAGAAATTCCCGCCGCGCAGCGCCGTGAAGCCCAACGCAACTCGCGGCACAACTTTATTTCCGAAACTCTGGTTGTGCACAAAGCGGGCCCCGGCCACCACGGAAAGCCGCCCCAGGCTCAGAAGCTGTTGTCCGTAAACCGCATGATTCAGGCGCACGCCGTGACTCAGAGAATCGGGAAGGGTGCCGGTGGTCCCGTTCTCATCCTCGAACTCATATCCCACCGTGGTCTGGGCCCAGCTTCGTTCCGTGTAGTCGCCCTGATAGTCGAAGCCGGCGCGGTTGATGTCAGTGATGGCATGGAAAGGAGTATCGATCTGGTTGCCGAAAGGGTCCACGCGGCCGGGCTGATTCACCGGTTGAATATTCGTGCGGTGCAGGGCGTACTCAAAGCCGGTGAAGCGATGCTGCCAGCGCGATGGCCCTGCCATCGTCAACTCCGCGCTGGCCAGCAGATTGTTCTGCCGCGCGCGCTGGTCGAAGTCGGGCGGCAGGATGGGATCGCCGTTAAAATTCCAGTAGCTCTGCACCCCGGTGGCGCTGTTGGAATGGCGCGCGCGCAGGCGCAGCGCCGCCCAGTCGGTCAATTTCACGCCGACGTTCCCGCCCTGCAACGAGTTTGAGTAATCGTCGTTCGGACCCTGCCCCATGGTGTTGAACTGGTCGCCGAAGAGGTTGTAATCGAAGCGGCCATTGGCGCCGGCCAGCGATGCATATCCATTCGCCGTGCCCAGATTTCCGCCATCCGCTCCAAAACGCAGTTCAGGGACGGGTGTGCTTCCGGTGCGGGTGAAGACTTGCACCACGCTGGTCATGGCATCGGAGCCGTAGAGCGTGCTCTGAGAGCCACGAACAAACTCCAGACGCTCCGCTCCGGCGAGGGGAAGCACGCCGAAGTCGAAGATTCCGCCGGGGTCGTTGGCGGGGACTCCGTCCACAATCACTTTGTTGTAAGTGGACTCGCCGCCGCGAACGAACAAGGACGATAGCCCGCCGCGTTGCCCGGCCGTACTCACCACCGCGCCGGGAAGAAAATGCAACGCATCATCGGCCGCCACCGGGCGCATGACTTCCAGTTGCCCGGCGCTCAGGACTTCCACGTCGGCGCCGGACGCGCTGCCGGGAACCAGGGTGCGGGTAGCGCTGACCGTGACGGTTTCAGTGGCCGGAGCCAGTCGGAGGCTCACGGTGATCGCTTCCGAGTTGGACGCGGAAATGTCGGTGCCTTCGACCGCAAAGCCTGCGGCCAGTATCGCGAACGCGGTAGGAAGCTGCAGCGGTTCCACGAAACACTGCCACGCCCTTCAGCGGAAGTGGTCCCAATGGCGGCCGGAGTCGAGGAATCGGCGGGAAACAATTCCACTTGCGCCCCAGCCACCGCCGCCGATTGGGGATCAACAACCTTGATTGTGAAATCGGCAGCCGACGCCGCTGCCAGCAGGAATAAAACCGAAACGCAAATCTTGAAGAACCGCATGCACTCCTCCTTTGTCACGCGAAAGGGGTTGGTGTGGACGGTTCACGCCGGTCTCCTGGCTTGCGAGTAAGGACGAAATGCGGACTGTCGATCTTCCCAGTCCACGTAGGGGCAGGTGTCCTCACCTGCCCGGCCGAGCGCAGCTCGGCTTTCCTAACGTCCGATGAATACAACCGGCCTTCCCGGGTTGCCCCAGTGACCGGCTGCGATTTCCTCGCTTACAGTTGCGCGGCAGCGCGGGATTCTCACCCGCTTCCCTCCTCGTCAGGATGACGAGGGTGCGCGAACCAAAGAAGTTGTGAAAGAGCAAACTGAATATGGTTTCGAAAATTTACTCGCTCGCGGCGGTGAAGTCAATCGGCATCCTGAGATGGAGGACCGGCATCGCCACCCGTCCTGCCGTTTTTGGAAGCACACAAATTGTCGAGCTGCGCTCGACCAGGACGGGTCCGAGACCCGCCCCCACACGATCTGCCTTGATTTACAGGGTGTGCAAGTAGGCCAGCAACTCCTGGATCTGCGATTGCGACAGTGTCTGGCCGAAGGCTGGCATCATGTTGCGGCCGGTCACGATGATTTCGCCGACACGTTCGTCGTTCGCCGGCATTCCGCTTTCCGACAGAAACTGCTTCTTGAAGACTCCCTGCAAACTGCGCGCTTTCTTGTCGCGGGACGAGTAAGGCTCGTGGCAGCGATCGCAGTATTGGTCGTAGAGTCGCCGGCCGGCGGCCTGTTGCGGGTTCAGTCCCAGTTCAGCGTCGCTCTTTCGGCGCTGCACATCGCAGCCGCTGGACAGGACCAGAGCGACAGCGACGATAGCGAGGGCCCGCCAATTTCTGAAAGTTGATGCCATTCGTTCCTCAAGCATCTGACCCTCGAAAAAGCAGCAGCGCAGGTTGCCAACCGCGCGGAAGTACAATAGTAGAGCACCCCCATGCCCGCTGCCGTCAAACGCGTCACCGTCAAACGAGTCTATGAGAAGCCCGCTCGCGGCGACGGCTATCGCGTTCTGGTGGACCGGCTCTGGCCCCGCGGGCTGAGCAAGAGCCAGGCCGCGCTGCACGGCTGGTTGCGCGACCTCTCTCCTTCCGACCAACTGCGCCGCTGGTTTCACGCCCGTCCCGCAAGACTGGCTGACTTTCCGCAAGCGCTATCTCAAGGAACTGGCGTTGCCTCAGGCCGCGAAGGCTCTCGACGAACTTTACCGCCTGGCCCACCGGAAGAAGAATCTTACGCTGCTGTTCGCCTCCCGAAATGAGCAGCACAATAATGCCGTGGTTCTGAACGATCTGCTGGATGGAATGCGCAAGCCGCCCACCGGCACCGGCCCCGGCGCGGTGCGCGCGCTGCGCCATCGCCAGGCCAAGCGCATGCCGCGGTAGTGCTCGTGTGGGTCGGACACTCCCTTCGATTCGTAGGGAGTTGTCCGACGCTTTTGAAGTTGATTTGTTTTTGAGTCTACGTCAACCATCAAAGTCAAAAACGTCGGACAGAGTGTCCGACCCACACCACCAGCAACTCCTATTTCTTGGCTTTGCCGTCGTCCAGGATTTCGTCAACGATGTTGTCGATGGTTTCGTTGATGCGTTTGTCCGGCAGATTGAAATTGTTCGACAGGATGGAAAATGCCACTCGCTCGCCGCGATTGGTGGTGGCGTAGCCGGACAGCGTCTTGACTCCGCCCAGCGAACCGGTTTTGGCCTGCACCCGCCCTTGCACGTCCACATTCTTGAAACGATTGGAGAGAGAACCGTCGGTGCCGGAGAGAGGCAGGGTGTCGCGGAAACTGGCGCCCCAGGGTTGCGAGTCGGCAGTAGCGCAGCAACTGGACCACGGCGTGCGGCGTCACCAGGTTTTGCCGCGAGAGTCCGGAGCCGTCGTAAAACGCGTACTGATCGCCCGTGATGCCGGCCTGGTTGAGAAATCCGCGCAGCACTTCGAGTCCGCCTTCGACCGTGCCCGCGGTGCCCTCTTCGCGGCCCAGCAGGCGCAGCAGGATTTCCGCGTGCAGGTTCTGGCTGACTTTGTTGATGACCCGCACATCTTCAATCAGCGGCCGCGATTGATAGCTGGCCAGCACCAGAGGCTGGTTCTGCAACGCGCGTGAGGGCTCGTCGCCACCCCGCGCGGCGCGGACGCCGGTGATGGTGAGAGTGGACAGACTGGATAGCTCGGTGTGCCGCGTCTTCTGCTTGCCGTACACCGCAATGCCGCGTACCTCCAGCAGATGGCGAAAAA
>CAWDFW010000023.1:0-56171 GCA_963801595.1 Terriglobia bacterium
GTGAAAGTGGAGAGAAAAAAGTATTGTCCTGGCCCGCCACGATGGAAGTATCTTTCCAGTCCATGCGTATGCTGGCGACCCGCATGCGGGCCAAGCCGAGATTCACTCCATTCGGGGTGTTCGGAGATCCTCCCGAAAAATCGAGCTGCAGGTTTCCCGAGGTCCGGGCCCCAGCCAGGCGTGGACCAAATACTTCGAGGCCGATCTCCGATTGCCGCAGGGTGGCGCCAAACGTCTGTCCGGACACATTGGGAATGTTTGGAATTGCCCACGTCGGTGTGTCCTGACTGTCCATCCGCCCGTGATTGCTGAACAGATTCATCAGCACGATGCCCGAAAGACGGACCCTATACTTTGAGGCCGCCTCCACTTTCGTCTGGTACTGGTCGTCCAACTTGCTGCTCAGCAGCTGGGATGACTCTTCCAGGGAAGAAACGCGCTCTTCCAACGGCGCCGGAGCCGCTCCCGTAGGAGTAGCAGGGGCGGACGCGCTCCGGGTGGCTTGCAGCTCCTTCCGAAGCTGCTCCGTCTCGGCGCGGTACTGCCCGGCTTCGGAACGCAGTTCGACCACCGCGGTGCGCAATTCGCGCACCTCGGCTTGCAACTCGCGCACTGCATCGGTCATTGCATCCGTGGGTGGTGCTGCCGGTGAAGTGTTGGTTTGGGTCCAACCATTCATGCTGCCCGAAAGAAGAAGCAGTCCCATCGTGCCGAATTTTCTGATCCGGCCAGGCAAACTATTCTTGTATTTCACAATTCGCCTCCCCGCAGAAAGAGTGCCGCAGGCTCGCCGGGCACGCCCAGGTGAACGCCTGGCGGCGGACCGAGCCTCGGTTCCGAAATGCTACTCCGATTGTGACTGCTCGGTACGAGCCAGCGACGTGCGCCCCGTTCCCCCCGGATGCCCGGCCTCGGACGAGGCCAGGGGAAGGAGCAGGCGGAAAACGGTTCCCTCGGCCGAGGTTTTTTCCACCATCACGTCTCCGCCGTGGTCCTGGACAATCTTCTGAACTACCGTAAGCCCGAGCCCAGTTCCGTTTTCCTTGCCGTGGCTGATGAAGGGCTCAAACAGCTGTCCGCGAATCAGTTCCGGTATCCCCCGGCCATTGTCGCTTACGCGAATCTCGACTCCGCCCCGGACTTCCTTCAGCCCCACATGGATGAGGCCGCTCTCCGGCACCACCGCTTCGCAGGAGTTCAACAACAGGTTATAGAGGGCGCGCTCCAGCTTGCGGGGATCGAACCATCCCGAACTGCTGCCTTCCTGGCTGAATGTAATGCGCACCGGATGGAATTCCGGATGCGTACCGATGGCCTGCACCACGCGTTCGACCGAGTCCCTGACGTTGCCGTAGGTCCGCCGCAGGGACTCGCGGGTGCGCGAAAATTCCAGCAGCGAATCGATGAGATCGGTCATCTGGTTGACCGCCACTCGAACTTCCTGGTACAGCTCTTCCCGCTGATCGGAAGACAGCCGGCTCTCGCAGAGAAATTCCGCGTTGGCCACGATGGCCGCCAGCGAGTGCCGCAAATCATGAGAGATCGAACTGGCCATGCGCCCAATGGTGGCCAACCGCTCCGCCTCCAGCAACTCCTGTTGCGTTTTCTGCAGGCTGGCCCGCATGCGGTTGAACGCCCCTGTCACTTCGGCGACCTCGTCACCTCCATGGGCGTCCAGAGCGTAGGTGAAGTCACCCTTCTCCAGGGCGCGCACACCTTCCACCAGGTTACCCAGCGGCCGGGTGAAGGTGTGCGAAATGAAGAACACCAATGCGCTCCCCCCCGCTACCGCGGCCAGGCCCAGGGCCAGAAGCAGGCGGTTAAGGCTATCGAGAAAGGCAGTTGCCTGATCGTAGGACTTAAGCACGCTCAGCCGCACGGAAGGGTTTTTTGCGCCGGCCAGCTCCAGCGAAGTAATCAGGAAGCGTTCGTCGCCGAGCTGAATTTCCTCCGGTTCCGATACTCCCGAGGCAGGATGAAGAGCGCGCTGCCGGCCCAGTTCCGATTCCTGCATCGGGGACAACGTGGTCTTCACCACGGCATCGCCGTAATAAAACGCCACCTGGCTGGCCGCAATCCGGCCGACCTGCGAAGTCAGCCGGTCATCGATTTCGTAGCCGATCACCAGAAAGCCCAGCAGGTGGTTCTCCTCGGCGGGGCCAAAATAGATGGGCCGGAGAAAAACTTCGTAGAGGTGCTGGCTGCCAAACCACCAGTGCCCCGCGCTTTCATCGCTCAGGGTCCCGGCCAGTGACTGCTGCGCCATCTCGCGGGTCAGGCCGGGAGACGCGGTGTGCAAAGCGACCACGCGGCCGGTCCGGTCGGCCAGAATAAAGAGATCGCTGCCCGCCAGCCGCCACAATCCGCTGGAGGCATCCTGAATGGTGGCCTCATGCTGCGTGGTCATCAACGCCCGCAGGTTGGGCAGGTCCGCCATCAACTCGGCGGAGTGCATCAGGGTAAGTTCACGTTCCCGCTGAAAATTCTGGAAGGTACTGACCGAATTGCGCAGGTCGGCGAAGATTTCCCGCCTGACCTGCTTCTGCACGCTGTGCCGCACCAGCAGAAGGCTGGTACAGGTGAGTCCGGCGGAGATCAGCAGCATGGAGAGCAGAAACTTGGTGCGCATCCGAAATTTCAGCATCAGCGCTCTCTCCTGCCGCCTGTGGTCCCTCTCTCAATCACGGTACAAATTTGTAGCCCATGCCGTGCACGGTTCGGAAGTGTACCGGATTGGCCGGGTCCCTCTCCAGCTTCTGCCGCAGCTTCAGAATGTGATTGTCCACGGTGCGGGTGGAGGGATAATTCTGATAGCCCCAGACTTCATTGAGCAGTTCGTCGCGCGAGATCACGCGCTCCGCATTCCGCATCATGAATTTCAGGGTCTTGAATTCCTGGGCGGTGAGCCCGATGGCCTGGCCGTCGCGGGTCACTTCCATCTTGGTGAAATCCACGGAGATGCCCGCAAAACTGTTGACCTCACTGGTCGCGGACCGCATGCTGCGCCGCAGCGCCGCCCGCACCCGCGCCAGGAGTTCTCGCGGGCTGAACGGCTTGGTCACATAATCGTCGGCGCCGAGTTCGAGCAGCAACACTTTGTCGGAGACGTCGCTGGCCGCACTGAGAACGATCACGGGAAGGGTCGGCGCCTGCAGCTTGATCTCCCGGCAAACATCCCGCCCGGACATGGCGGGCAACCTGAGATCGAGTACGACCGCTGACGGGGTGGTGGCGCGATACGCATCCAGCGCCGATTTGCCATCCGCGCTGATTTCGACCGCGAAGCCTTCCGCCTCAAATAAGCGCTTGAGCGCCTTCTGGACCGCCCGGTCATCTTCGACCACCAGAATCCGTTCCATCGGACCCCCAGAGTAAGGAACACTGATGCGCGGCATGGGCTCGCCACGCTGCAGGTCTGGACTGTGGATGGGCTCCACTCTCATCGCCTGTCCTCCGCCTCCCCAGGCAGGGGATTGTTCTTCAAGCTTACTACCACGCGATTGATATCTAAGGCTTGCAGCCTTTTGTTGACAATTTTTTTACAACTGGGGAAAGGGCCTGGGTGACAGTGACTTCCGGCAGATGGGTCAGCCATCGGTGCGGTTCCGGGTAAACTACGCCTTCAGAGCCGCCCGCCATTGTGCCCGAACACACACTATTCTTAACTGGCCGGCGCCGGCAATATGTTAGTCACGTGTTTAACCTGGCTCCGCGATCGAAGTCTTTTGCAGCTGCCGCCGCTGTCGCCTGGCTGCTGTGCTCCTGGGTCAGCTCGGTTGCCGAGGACATCCGTTACAGTCCTGCCTCGCGCCAGGTCGTCGAAGCCCGGCTGGGAAGATACGCCGGCAACAACATGCAACGTGAGCTGACTCTCAAGCAAATGTTTGCCGAAGCCGGTTGTGGCGATCAGCACGTTTCCGAACAGCGGGTGAAGGGGTCGAAGCTGCCGAATCTCATTTGCACGCTGCCGGGCGGTTCCGACAAGGTGATCATCGTCGGAGCACACTTCGACCGCACGGCGGAAGGCGATGGAGTGGTGGACAATTGGAGTGGGGCGTCCCTTTTGCCGTCCCTCTATGCTGCGCTAAAAACTGTACCGCGCCAGCATACCTACGTCTTCATTGGGTTCACCGACGAGGAGGAGGGCGAAGTGGGCTCGCACTTCTATGTTCGACAAATGACCAGGGAACAGGCTGCTGCGACCGATGCAATGGTGAATATTGACACGCTCGGCCTGGCGCCTACCAAGGATTGGGTCAGGCGTTCTGACCAGCGATTAGCTCGACTGCTCGCCTATATCGCCACCAGGATGAACCTGCCCATGGCCGCTGTTAACGTGGATCAAGTCGGCAGCAGTGACGGGGAACAGTTTGCCAAAGTGAAAATACCCCGCATCACAATTCACTCACTGACACAGGAGACCTGGAATGCCGCCATCCTTCACACGTCGAAAGACCGGTTTTCAGCCATCCGGCTCGACGATTACTACCAGTCGTATCGTCTCCTCTCGGCGTATGTCGCGTTGCTGAACCAGTTTTCGAGGACGCTAGAGATACCAACCGCGCATCCGAAACAAAATTAGCCTCACTCCGCCACGAACAGGTTCTCGGCAAACGGCCACTCCTGATCAATCCACTGCGCCTTGCAGAAAAAGCCCGCTTCCCTCGCGATCCGGGACATCTCTTCCGGACAATACTTATGGCTGCTCTCGGTCCAGATCGTCTCCCCTTCGGCAAACGACACCGTCAGCCCCGCCCGGGGAATCGTGACGTTCTGACCTTGCCGCGAGCGCAGATGCATCTCCACGCTACGCGCCTCGGGATTGAACCGGGCGACATGCTCAAACTGCTCCAGGACGAAGTCCGCGTCCAGTTCCCGATTAATGCGCGCCAGAAGATTAAGATTGAACGCGGCCGTCACGCCCAGCGGATCGTCATAAGCCGCCAGTAACTGCGGTATCGGCTTTTCCAGGTCGGTGCCCAGTAAAAGCGAATCACCGGGTTGCAGAATCATCCGAACTTCCCGCAGGAACTTTGCCGCCGCCGGCCGGTCGAAGTTTCCAATCGTGCTGCCCAGGAACAGCACCAGCAGATTTTGGCCCTCACGACGCCGCGCGGCCACTTCAACCAGGCCATCCAGATATTCGCGCTCGAAGCCCACGATGCTCATGGAATCGATGTCGCCCAGTTCGCGCTCGCACATGGCCAGGGCGGTCGGGGAAATCTCTATGGGGAAGTAAGAAACGTGCTGCCGCCGGCAAAGCGCCTTCAGCAGCCAGCGCGTTTTCTTGCCGCTGCCGCTGCCCAGTTCGGCCACGGCCACTCGCCCCGGCACCTGCTCCACAATCTGGCACGCATGGCGCCGCAGGAGGCGCTCATCCGCCCGGGTCAGACCGTACTGCGGCAGAACGCTGATGACTTCAAACAATGCCGATCCGACATCGTCATAGAGATACTTGGAAGGCAATTCCTTTTGCCCAACCTTAGTGAGTCCGGCGCGCACTTCCGCGGCAAATTCCTGCCCCGGATCGGCAGTGATGGCATGGGTCAACATGAAATGCCCTTTGTGATTCATTAATCCCTCACGCAGCGGAATCCCGCATACACATACTGGTAGTGCGGCTGGAACCAGTTTCGAAAAGACCGGCGAAGCATGCTGCCCGCCGTGCGGGCGCTGCCTCCCTTCATCACATAGTGCTCACCATCGAAAAAATTGGCCGAGTAGCCAGGATAAAATTCGAACGGCTCAAAACCGGGGAACGGTCCAAACACAGTGCTCGTCCATTCCCATCCGTTGCCCACCAGGTCAGCGACGCCGAACGCGCTCTGGCCTTGCAGAAAAGCTCCGACCGGCGTCGGGTCCCAGCTTTCGAAATCGAAGTTGCCGAACCTGCGGTCGGGAGCGTCCGCGCCCCAGGGGTATGGCCGTTCCGTTCCCTCCGGAGTGCCGTAAGCCGCCCGATGCCATTCCGCTTCGGTAGGCAACGCCTTTCCCGCCCAGCGCGCGTAGGCGCAGGCTTCCGCATGACTCACGTAAACCGGCCAGTCCAGCGGGAGGGGCACGCTTTCGAACATAGTCCGGTACTGCCACTCGGCGTCAACCCGATTCCAAAAGACCGGGTGCGAAATATTCTGCTGCGTCTTCCACTTCCAGTCGGCCTCACGCCACAAGGCCTGATCCTCGTATCCACCGGCATCGACGAACTGGAGATATTCGCGGTTGGTCACTTCGTATTGATCGATGGAAAATGCGGGCACTGCGACGCTGTGCTCTTCGTACTCGTTGTCCCATCCAAAGGTCTTCCCGCCCCGTGCCAGGCCAAGAGTCGCGGAACCTGCCGGAATTTCGATCATTCGCGGCTCGGCCGGACGCACCACCAATTCCGGCAAACGTGGCTTGCGCACTTTGTTGTCGAACGGCAACTGGTGCAGCATGTAGGCCAGCGTTTCCGCGTGCATCAACCGGTGCTCGATGGCCACGTGCAGCAGTTGGCTGGGCGAAAATTTCTCCTGGCCCCGGAGTTGCGACAACGTTCCAGCCAATCCATCATCCAGGGCCTGCCTGACCTGGCTCACATAGTCGCGGACCTGCGCCAATGAAGGCCAGTCGGACGGCCGGTCTGAGGGTAACCCGCCATCGACGGGGTCAATGCCAAAAGCAAATAGATTGTCGAATTCCGAATGAAAGCTGGTCCGGCCCAGAACCCGCTCGCGCAGCAAGTTCCAATCGAATGCTTCCAGGTGTCCCATGTAAAAAACGATGCGATGTCTTTCGGGAATCGGCCGCTCGTAGAGGAACTCGGGCTTGATCTGCTGAAACAGGCAGTCGGTTTCGGCGCGCGCCTGCTGCAGACGGGCAAAGAGTTGGTGTTGGACCTCGATCCTGTCCTGCGCGGCGAGCATTGCGGACCTCCCGGTTCTGGCGGGGGCAGTTGGCCCCGGCGAGGTGGTGGGTAGAGATACTGAGATGATTAAACGGGCGGAAAGTTGCTCACTTTGTTGCGATTCGAAGAACTTAGTGGCGACAGCCTAAAAAGGCGGGCAGAGCCTGCCCTGAGCGAAGTCGAAGGGATGCCCGCCGGACAGCCGGCGAGACGCCGGCGCTACAAAATGCGATGCCAGATTCGCAGCCCTAGACCGAAACCGACTGGTACTCCTCGTACGCGCCCTTGAAGTCGGTGATCTGGTGGTTGCCCTCGAAGTGCCAGATGCGGGTGGCCACCTCGTCGATCAGGTCTTCGTCGTGGGTGACCAGCAGCACGGTCCCCTGATAGCGCTGCAAGGCGATGTTGAGCGCGTTGATCGATTCCAGGTCCAGGTGGTTGGTCGGTTCGTCGAGCACCAGCACGTTCGGCTTCTGCAGCATCAGCTTGCAGAAGATCAGCCGCGCCGCTTCTCCGCCGGAGAGCACTTCGGTCCGCTTGTCGCCGTCCTCGCGGGGAAACAGCATCTGCCCCAGCAGGCCGCGAATCTCTTCATTGGACGCCGCCGGGTCCCACTGATGCAGCCATTCGAAGGCGGTCATCCCGGGCTGGATCAGGGCCTTGTGGTCCTGGGCAAAGTATCCCACGGCGGCTTCGTGCCCCCAGATAACCTTGCCGTCGGTAAGGAACGGTCCGTCGTACCCGCTGGTCTTGCGCAGTTCAGCTTCCGGAATGGTCGGAGAATTCGCCAGCAGCGCATTCAGCAGCGTGGTCTTGCCCGCGCCGTTGCGGCCCATCAGCGCGATCTTCTCTCCGCGCACGATGCTGGCGGTGAAGCTTCGCATCACTTCGGCGTCGCCGTACGATTTGCTCACGCCTTCCAGCTCCAGAATGTGCTTCCCCGAAGGCCGCTTCTGTTCAAACTTCAGGTAAGGACGCTGGATGTTTGACCGCGCCAGCTCCGTCACCTGCAGGCGCTCGACTTCCTTGCGCCGCGACTGCACCTGGCTGGAACGGGTGCCGGCTGAGAAACGCGCGATGAATTCGTTGAGCTGGGAGATCTTCTTTTCGCGCTGCGCGTTCTGCGATTCGATCTGCGAGCGGATCTGCGTCTTCGCCACCACCATGTCGTCGTAGGTGCCGGTGTAGGTGATGATGGTTTCGTAGTCGATGTCCGCGATGTGGGTGCAGACCCGGTTCAGGAAGTGACGGTCGTGCGAGATCACGATCACCACGCCGTCGTACTGGTTCAGAAAGCCCTGCAGCCAGTGGATCGAGTCCAGGTCCAGATGGTTGGTCGGCTCGTCGAGCAGCAGCGCCTGGGGATGTCCAAAGAGCGCCTGGGCCAGCAGCACGCGGACTTTCTGTCCGCCCTGCAGTTCGCCCATCTTCCGCTCGTGCAGCGCGTCGGGAATGTCCAGGCCTTCCAGCAGGATGGCCGCGTCGCTCTCGGCGGTGTAGCCGTCTTCCTCGCCCACAATCCTTCGAGTTCGCCCAGCTTCATGCCGTCCGCGTCGGTCATCTCCGGCTTGGCGTAGATCCGGTCGCGCTCTTCCATGGCCGCCCACAGGCGCTTGTTGCCCATGATGACGGTATCGAGCACGCGATACTTGTCGAAGGCGAACTGGTCCTGGCTCAACACGCCGAGCTTTCTGGGACGGACGACAGTTCCCTTTTGCGGCTCGAGCTCGCCGGTCAGCAGGTTCATGAAGGTGGATTTGCCGGCGCCGTTCGGCCCGGTCAGGCCATAGCGCTTCCCCGGCGTGAAGGCCGTGGATACTTCGTCAAACAGAACTTTAGCGCCGTAGCGCATCGACACATTACTGACTGAAATCATGGTATTTACGGGAACTGCGGGAAATTGCCCAAAGGCGGGAACGCAGCTTCTTTACTAAGGATATCACGAGCCTGGCGGCGCCCCATTCATTTCGCGCCTTATGCGAAATGAGTGGGTCACACACCTTATCCCGCATGGGATTTGAAAGAAAATGAGGGTACCCTCTTCAAACGCACCGCCAGCCACACGCCAAAAATCACATCGAACGTCAAACAGAAACCAGGCCACCAATGCGGCACTCCAGGGTTCTCAATGAACCAGTGATGGACGAAGTCAAAAGCTCCGTGGCCAATGATGGCAGCGACCGCGAACCAAAGGCTTTTCTTGAAGCCGAGTGCGGCAGCCACCAGGAACGCACTCGCCACCACAGTCTCTATAACAAGCGTCCGGCGGGAGGCTCCCATCACGGCGAACAGCACATAGTATGAGGCGATTACGATGAGCACCGGAGGATAAAAACCGCGCTCGCGATCCAGGCCGATAGCGGTCGCGAATCCGGCCACGGCGGCGGCAAGCAGTAATCCAATCAGGTATTCCATGGCAACCGTATGCCTCCCTACGGCTTCTCCCACTTGCCCGATTCCGCGGAACGGAAAATGGCTTCGATCACCGCCATATTCCTGATCGCATCCTCAAGCGGAACCGGCACCTCAGTCTCCTCCAGCACCGCCCGGGAAAAAGCGTCGCCTTGAATTGTGTACTGGTCGCAGACAGGAAATTCTTCCGACGTAATACCACCGCCGAACACGTCGCGGCCGTCATCGATAAAAATCCGGCAGGGACGGTCAGGCGGAGCGTTGAAGGGGATTTCGATCTCAATGCGTCCCTTGGTGCCGAAAAACTGGCTGCGCTGGTAAGGCACCAGTTGCATGCTGCAGGTGAAAGTGGATTGCCCCGAGGGAAAATCGAGCATGGCCGAAGTCAGCCGGTCAACCTTCATCTGCGGATCGCGTTCCACCAGTCCCAGCACGCGCCTGGGCTCTTCTCCGAACACGAAGCGCGATGTGTTGATGGGATAACACCCGATATCCATCACTGCGCCTCCGCCGTACGCAGGAATATTACGGATATTTTTAGGATCATTGTTGAAGTAACTGAAAAACCCCGTGGCCGCGCGCAACGGTCCAATCCGGCCCGATGTCACCAACTCGCGGACCCGCAACCACTGTGGATGGGTGCGCACCATGAACGCCTCGCCGATCTTCACTTTGGCGCGGTCCCGCGCCGCCAGAAGCTGGCGGGCTTCCGCCACGGTCAGGCTGAGCGGCTTTTCGCACAGGACGTGCTTGCCGGCTTCGGCCGCCTTGATCGACCAGGGAACGTGCAGCTGGTTGGGAAGCGGATTGTAGATCGCATCAATCTGCGGGTCAGCCAGCAACTCTTCGTACGATCCATAGGCCTTCGGAATGCCGAGGGTGCGGGCTGCCTCTTCGGCCTTGCCCCGATCGCGTGAGGCAATCGCGGCCACTTCGCATAACTCGCCCCTTTGCATCCCAGGTACGACTTTCTTTACAGCGATTTTGGCGGCGCACAGGATTCCCCATCGAACTTTGTTTGCCATAGGCGGAACATCATAACGGAAACTTTGCGGCGGAAAAAACTGGAGCGGCCTTTTCTCAGGATGACACGCGTGGTGAGCATGCGCCGCGTGAACATTGGTAACGCCACAGGCGATTACTATCGCGTCAAACAGCCGGATTACACGGAACGTTCGGTAGGTTATTCTTGGTTCATGCCGCTACACGCTCCAGCCCAGGACCAGCAGCTGATCCAGATTGTAGATGCAGCCCTGGACGATGCTTTCCAAAAGAGCCGCCAGTGGCTGGCTTGCAAGCCGGGTTGCTCGCAATGCTGTGTGGGAGTTTTTGCAATCAATCAACTCGACGCCATCCGCCTGAGAAAAGGCCTGGCGGACCTCAAACAGAAAGATCCGCAGCGTGCGGGTCGCATCCTTGAACGGGCGCATGCTTCCGTCGCGCGTCTGTCTCCAGATTTTCCCGGCGATCTTTCCACCGGATTGCTGAATGACGACGCCTCCGATGAAGCGTGCAGGCACTGGGATGAGTATGGCAACAGCGAAACCTGTCCCGTGCTCGACCCCGAAAAGGGCACCTGCGAACTCTATGACTCCCGTCCCGTAATTTGCCGCACCTTCGGGCCGGCGCTGACCTCGGAAAACGACCTGGGACATTGCGAGTTGTGTTTTGTCGGCGCCACGGAAGAAGAAGTGATCGCCTCTGAAATGCATCCCGACCCGGACAATCTCGAAGAGGCCCTGCTGAAGGACTTAGAGGAAACCACAGGCGCCAAAGGGGAAACCATCATTGCGTTCGCGCTGCTCAGAGGTTGAGGCGGCGTCCCGTCTGGAGCGAGAGCAGTGCATTTGAGATTCGAGATTTCAGATTGTCGAACTGACGCTGTTGTTGTGCCTCGCAATCTGAAATCTAAAATCTGCAATCTTAAATCCGTTCAGGCCGGGGGTTTTCTGTAGCAACATCGTCGCTGAGAATGATTCAAGAATCCCCAGATCGCGTTTGACTAAGTGCCAATTGCCAGTGCCAATTGCTGCTTCTCAGCCCTTCTTCTTTTCCAGTTCCGCCCAACGCCGGTAAAGTTCGTCAACCTGGCCCTGTGCTGTTTCCATCTCGGCGTGCGCGCTGAGAAGACGTGGACCGTCGCTCGAAATCCCCGGGTCTTCCAGTTGCTCACGTTTGGCCTGCAATAGTTCTTCTGCCGCCGCAACCCGTTCTTCGATGCTTGCGTATTCCCGGGCTTCAAGATACGAAAGCCGGGTCTTTCCCGGAGATTTTCCGTCAGAACTTTCGGAGCGAGAGGCCGGACGCGTGGAAGTTCTCGCTGATTCCTTCCCCTCCGCCTGCCAGACCTCCCACTGCGAGTAGTCGGCAAAGCTTTCCGCGCCGCCTCGTCCATCCAGACCCAGAACGATCGTGGAAACGCGATCGAGCATGTAGCGGTCGTGCGTAACCAGCACCAGCGATCCCTTGAATTCGAGCAGGCTTTCTTCCAGGATTTCAAGCGTCGGGATGTCGAGATCGTTGGTCGGCTCGTCCAGCAGCAGCACGTCCGCCGGCTGAAGCATGAGTTGCGCGATCAGCACCCGCGCCCGCTCGCCGCCGGAAAGCCGCTCCACCGGCTGGTTGAGCTGCTCCCCGGTGAACAGAAATTTGGCCGCCCACGACGCCACATGAATGACCCGGTCCTGGTAGATCACCGAATCGCCTTCCGGCGCCAGGGCGCGCCGCAGGGTCACATTCGAATCAAGCTCGCGGGTCTGGTCGAAGTACACGATGCGCAGCCAGTCCGCCCGGCGAATCTCGCCACCGCCGGCGGTCAACTCCCCGCGCAACAGCCGCAGCAAAGTGGTTTTGCCGCTGCCATTCGGTCCTACCAATCCCACCCGCATACCGGCGGTGATCACAAAACTAACCTTGTCGAATAACGCGCGGCCTTCGATCTGGTAAGCCACATCTTCCAGTTCGATCAGCCGCTTGGTCTTTCGTTCGGTTGCCGAAAAATCGATTTGCGCCGTGGCCGTGCGCGTCCTGACGTTCAGGTCGGCGAGGTCTCCCATCAGCTGACCTGCTTTGCTGATACGCGCCTTGGACTTCCTGGTACGCGCCTTGGCGCCGCGGCGTAGCCACTCAATCTCATTGTGGACCAGGTTTTCCAGCGCTTCCTGCCGCTTCGATTGGGCATGCAGAAATTCTTCCTTCTTCTCCAGGAACGTGCTGTAGTTTCCCCGCACTCGAAGAATGCCATCGGGATACACGCGGCTCAGTTCCGCCATGTCGGTGGCAATATTTTCCAGAAAGTAGCGGTCGTGGCTGACGATCACGCTGGCGAATCCGGCTTGCGCCAGCAACTCTTCAAGCCACTCAATTCCCTCCAGGTCGAGATGGTTGGTGGGTTCATCCAACAGCAGAATGTCGGGCGCCTGCACCAGCGCCTCGACGATCGCCAAGCGCTTCTGCCAACCCCCGGAAAGAGCTGCGGCTTCGGCTTCGAGGTCTTCGAAACCGGCGCGGCCCAGGGTTTCCGCAAAACGTGTCCCGCGCTCGGTGGCGTGCACTGCGCCCCGCTCCATGGCGCTTTCAGCCACCGACCGCACTGTCGCTCCGGACTCAAATTTGGAATCCTGCTCCACATAGCTGACCCGGAGCCGCTTCCGGAAGGCCACATCCCCGCTGTCCGGCTCTTCGGTACCGGCCAGAATTCGCAGCAGGGTAGATTTGCCGGAGCCGTTCGGGCCAATCAGTCCGATCCGATCGCCGTCCGTGACCGTAAAAGACACGTTCTGAAAGAGCGGATTCGCTCCAAAGGCCTTCGAAATTTCCTGAACATTGATGATCGGCGGCAACGGCTGGCGGTCTCCCAAGTCTCTCTCTTGAGACTATCAGGAAGAAACACGTGGGGACAGCCGCCCTCGGCTGTCCGGTCGAGCAAGGCTCGACCTGTCTTCCAGCAAGTAAAGCCGGCGTCGAGCGATGCTCGACCAGGACAGCCGAGGGCGGCTGTCCCCACGTGGTCTGTTACTTCACGAAGGTCAATCCGTGAGGCACCAGATGTGGGAACACATAGGCATACAGCATCACGATGATGCCAACGATCGCGCCCAGCGCCACCGAATGCCACACTACAAAACGAAAAATGACGCCTTCATTCCCCACCTGGTTGGTGGCCGCGGTTGCGATGGTGATGGATTGCGCGTCCACCATTTTGCCCATCACGCCACCCGCGCTGTTGGCGGCGCACATCAGCACAGGATCGATGCCGAGTTGCTGCGACGTGATGCGTTGCAGGCTTCCAAACAGCGCATTGGATGACGTGTCGCTCCCGGTCAATGCCACGCCGAGCCATCCCAAAAACGTGCCGAAGAATGGATACGCCCAGCCGGTGCGAGTAAAAGCCAGGCCCAGCACGGCATCCAGCCCGGAATAGCGGGTTACGAAGCCCAACCCCAGCATGAACGAGATGGCGATCACTGCCAGTCGCATGCGCAGCAGCGTGTGCCAGAAGGTTTTACCCAGTTGGAGCGGCGAAAGACCGAGCAGCAGGCCGGAAATAATGGCGGCTATAAAACACCCCGTGCCGGTCGCTGACAACCAGTTGAAGTCATAGCGCGCAGCTTCCGGAGCTGGCTTGTCCACCACTGGAGAGGCGCGATAAACCGCCTTGTGCAACCAGGGTACGTCCCAACCCGGCGGCCCCGGCCGCACTTTGCCATCCGCTTGCACCACCCTGAATGCCGGAGTGACCTGGTTCAGTGCCAGCTTGACCGTGGGCAGGCCCCACACCAGCACAACGACCGACAAAATGGCGA
This sequence comes from Terriglobia bacterium, assembly GCA_963801595.1. GTDB lineage: Bacteria > Acidobacteriota > Terriglobia > Terriglobales > Acidobacteriaceae > JAIQFF01. The sequence continues at coordinate 14,101 of CAWDFW010000023.1, forward strand.
ACGGCATCCAGGCTTTCAGGACTTTGCCGAACGGGTAGGAGTGGACCACCAGATTCTCGTCGAAATCTTCCGCGGTCCACTCGCCGCCGAACGAGTCAGCGATTCCCTGGGCCGGCGACTCTGCCGGTCTTGTCTTTTCGTCATAGTCGAATCGCCAGATTTTCTTCGGCTTCCAGAACTTGAGGAAGGCGACCGTGGCGACGATCGAAATTACTCCGCCCATGATGTCCACCAGGCTGCTGTCCACATAGTTCGACCAGAAAAACTGGGTCAGGGCAAACGAAACACCTACAACCAGGATGGCGGGGAAAACTTCAAAGGTCTCGCGCCAGCTCACCAGGGTGCGAACCAGCCAGAAGGGCACAATGACTGCGGTAATCGGCAGGATGCGCCCGATGGTCGCGCTCAGGTCCGATTCCGGCAGGCCACAAACCGCCGCCAGGGTGTGAATGGGAATTCCGATGCCGCCCCAGGCCACCGGCGCGGTGTTGGCAATCAGGTTCAGCGCCGCCGCATGAAACGGCTTGAAGCCCAGCCCGATCATCAAAGCGCCCGCGATGGCAACGGGCGCGCCGAATCCGGCAGCGCCTTCGATGAACGCGCCAAAGCAGAATGCCACCAGCAGCACCTGGAGGCGCCGGTCGGCGGTGATGCCGGCAACCGACTCCTTCATGATTTCGAACTGGCCGGTGGCGACGGAAATGTCGTAGAGAAAGACCGCCGCCAGCACGATCCAGGCAATCTTCAACAAGCCAAACGCGACCCCGTATCCGAAACTCATTACCGCCAAAACCACCGGCATCTTAAAAAATACAACCGCCACGAATGCAGCTGTCATTGCGCCCGCGATGGCGCACCAGTGTGGCTTGACCTTCAATCCAACCAGCAGTCCAAACAACACAAAGATGGGCAGAGTCGCGACCAGCGTGGAAAGCCACCAGCGTCCAAAAGGATCGTAGATCTGGGTCCAGTGCACGATCCGCCCTCTTTCAGAAACTCGACAACGAATGATTTCCTTCGTGTACCTTCGTGTCCTTGGTGGTTAAAGCTTTTAAAGGCATGGACCACCAAGGACACGAAGGTACACGAAGGAAATTACCGCCAGTTCGTTGGTACGTCGACATACGAGCGGTCGAGTGCCGCAATGGATGTACACCCCAACAGTTTGAGGGTACGATCCACATCGGCCCGCAGGATTTCGAGCGCGCGGACAACACCCGCTTCACCTGCCGCCGCCAGGCCGTAGGCATAAGCGCGTCCGCAGAGAACGGCTCTTGCACCGAGACAAATCGCTTTGACGATATCGGAGCCGCGTCGAATACCGCCATCCATCAGCACTTCGACCTGGCCACCCACAGCAGCCACAACTTCGGGCAACGCCCGCAAGGAAGGCGAGACACCGTCGAGCTGGCGTCCGCCATGATTCGAGACCACCACCGCGGCAGCGCCCGCATCCACGGCACGACGAGCGTCATCGCCGGTGAGCAGGCCCTTGATCACGATCGGGCCGGGCCAGTGCTTGCGAATCCAGGTCAAATCGTCCCAGGTCACAGCCGCGCGGGCCAGCGCGGCCGCAACATCAATCAGCTCCATCGGTCCTTTCCCTGGGATGACCACGTTCGGCAGCCGGGAGAGACCGCCGTCGAGCAGGTAACTGATCAGCCATCCGGGACGCGCCAGCATTTGAGGAAGAAATGGGATCTTGGACAGCAGGCTGCCGCCCATCAGCTCTTTCATGCCATTGCGGAAGTCGCGCTCGCGCATTCCCGCCACCGGCGTGTCGATAGTGACCACCAGGGCGGCGCAGCCGGCCACCCGGGCCCGCTCAATCACGGCCTCTGAGGCCTCTCTGCCTCCCATCAGGTACAACTGAAAACACACTGGTCCAGAGGACGCAGCCTTGACGTCTTCCACCCGGTGTCCGGAGATGGTCGAGAGAATGTACGCCGTGCCCGCGGCTCCCGCCGCCCGCGCTGCCCCCTTTTCGCCATCGGGATGCATCAGCCGGCTATAGCCCACGGGGGCCAGCAAGGCTGGAAACGAAACCTCGAAGCCCAGCACCCGCGTCCGCAAATCACAAGGTGACAACGGCACCGCATAACGCGGCCGGAAGGTGACGTCATCAAAGACCCGGCAATTCTCGCGCAGCGTGACTTCGCCGTCGGCGCCGCCATCGAGATAGTCGAACACCGGCCGGGGCAGCCGAAGGCGGGCCAGTGGCCGGAAATCCCCGATGCTGACCACATGCGGAGAGGCCACTGCCCGCGACCCTCTGCTCATTGCCTGCTCCCCACAGGAAAACCAGTTGGCTCCATTCGTGCCTCCGAACTCTGTCACCCGGATTTTACCGAAGCACGCGATTATACCGGAGAGCCCGTGCAATGGCGCGTACGCAGAGACCCCCGGGCAGTAAGTCAGCTTCACCATCACCAGCAAAAATCATGAACCACCAAGGACACGAAGTATCACGAAGCCTTCCATTCTCATTGCTTCCTTCGTGTAGCTTTGTGACCTTTGTGGTTAACGGTTTCGAGAGCTGTGATATGACTAAAAGTTCATTCCGCAGGTGATGGTGATCGATGATCAGATTTTTCAGGTCTTTCTGTTTCTGCCTGCTTGCCATTTCAATGGCTGGCCTTCCGTTTCTCGCCGTCGCCCAAAATCCGCCTGCACGGCCGATCAAGTACGCAACTGAATACGACTGGTCAATGAGTCCGGCGGCAGAACTGGGTCAGGCGGGCGCCGGGACCGTTAGTCTCGCCTCCTGTCCTCCTGGAGTAAAGGGAAACGAGCCCGAGTATTGGGTCCTCATCAACGGCTCGGAGCCCGTCAAGGTTACGGGCGGAACCTGCGCCGGAGACGGCCGTCCCGGGACCCTGCAGTTTGCCGGCAAGCGCTCTCATGTCGCGGGAGATACTCTTTCCAGCGCATCCGGTGGACTGCAGGAAGCACTCATCGCCGCGCGCTATGCGCCCACCAATCCTCCCGGCACTCCGCAGTCCGGCATGGTGGTGGTGCCGCCGAAAGAATTGAAGGCGTTCGCGCGAGTTTCGATTCGCTCTTCCAACCTCACCGTGGATTTCTCCGGCTCCATTCTTGAATGCTGGATGGACGACGCCTGCATCTTTGTCGGCGACCCCTCAAACTCCAATGCTTATCAGGACATTACCCTGATCAATCCCCGCGGGCGTCCCACCATTGCGCACGGTCACAGGCCCTTCATCGAAGTGAACGCGCAGAAGACCCGGTTGTTCAATGTTTCAACCCGGGTCCCGCTGAAGGGCGGAAGCTTTGGCAGCTACGTGCAGGTGGACGACGACGAGTCCTTCCTGCTGGATGGACTGGATACCGGCCTGGGCAACGTAGGCGTACGCTGCGACGCAGCGGTCTGCGATCCCGTGATTTACGCCCCGGGTTCCTTCCGCACCTTCCCGGGTGTGGGCTGGCTGAAGAACCTGAATATCTCCCTGCAGTGCGGAGGCAACGGAATTGACTGGCAGGCCGGCAATACCCTGCGAATTTCCGACAGCGTAATTCAGGGCTTTGCGCAATACGGCGTTCGCGCGGGCGTGCAGCGCGGCGGCTACGGCGGCTTTGATCTGACCAACGTGTACGAAGAAGTCGGCAACTGTGCCAATCCGCTGGGCAGGATTGGGCAAGCCGGCGTGATCGCGCAAGGCAGTAGCGTGAAGATTCAAGGCGGAGAAGCACCCAATGGATCGTTTCCCCTTTTTGCGCGGACCGGAAAGACGGATTACCGTTACTACATTGTCGCGCGGCACGCTAGGCATGGGGCCTCAAACCCCCTGTACGCCGGCAGGGCGCTGACCAGCGGAACCGGTAATATCGTCGTGACCACTCCGGAGATCAGCGGCGCCACCAGCTTCGATCTGCTGCGGGTAACTCCGGTTGCGGGCGCTCGCGAGCAGGCCCCTTATGGCGACGGGAACTATGCCGTGCTGACCAACGTTCCCCGCAGCTCAGCCTGCTCAAATAAAGTTTGCACTTTCACCGACACCCAGGCGGCGCTGCAGCCCTACAAGGTAGCCGTCCCCACCTACTTTCCCCTGCTCGACTTCTGGCCCGGAAATCTGGTGTTGAGCGCGAATCAGGATTCCAATAGCGTTCTCGCAGGTGCGCGGGCCTGGATGGATAGTGCTCCCTCCAGCGTGGTCGCGGTGCAAGGAACCACCGCACCCGCGCTGATTTCCACAAATTGCGACGCGCTTGCGGGCTGGACGCCGCTGTGGCTGAGCTGCTATTCGGCCATGGCCCCGTCGGTGTTTTACGAGCAGGGAGCGTTCCTGCTGGCGGTAAAACCCAACGGAGACGGGGGGCTGCGGACCAACCTCAAAGGCCGCATGAATTTTTCCACGCTGGGAACCGGGCCCGGACACATCATCACGCTCTCCGATTCCAATTTCCAGAAGACCATCGCCACTGCGAACAACCGCCCGGCGAACGATCCTAACGACGCCTTCATCGGCTACGACCAGGGTGATGGAAACTCGATGAACGTCGGCATCAGCTTCGGCGCGCCGAAATCACTCTCGAACTACATCGGGAATGCCGGAGACGGAAAGAAATGGCTGGAGCGTCTTACCTCCAACCTCAAGATGTTTACCGTTCCAGTTTCCATTCCATCGCGCCCGCCCAGCCATGCCTCCGACCCCTGCGTCGCGGGCACGGAGACCTGGGATTCAAACTTCATCTATGTATGCATAGCGAAAAACACCTGGAAGCGCGCCCCATTGGCGTCGTGGTAGGAAATTTCGCTGTCATCGCCCTCGTCCGGGTGGGCGAGCGAAGCTCGCCTGGGTCGAGCACAGGCTTCGAGAATGTAGGGGGCAACAACACTGGCAAAGCTTGCCTTGTCTAAGCGCCCGCCAGCGCTGCATTCGCCCGGGCCGGTGTGGCGGCCTTGCCATTCACTTTCAGCAACAGATCGGAAATAACCTGGTGATCGGCCGGCTTCGAGAAGTAGTAGCCCTGGGCGAAGCCGCAGTCCAGCGCTTTGAGTTGGTTCACCTGCTCTTCCGTTTCGGTCCCTTCCGCAACTGTCACCAGGCCTAGGGTCTGGGCCAGCATGATGATGACCTGGACAATCTTGTGGCTCTCCTCGTCGCTGTCCATCTTCGAGATGAAGGCTCGATCGATCTTCACCGAGTCCACCGGGAACTGCTGCAGGCGGCTGAGGGACGAATATCCCGTACCGAAGTCATCCACGCTCAGGCGTACACCGAGCGACTTGAGTTCGGAGAGCACCGAAGCTGCCTTCTCCGGGTGGCCCATGGCAATGGTTTCGGTAATCTCCAATTGCAGATAGGCGGGATCAAGCCCGGTCTGCTTCAGGGTTTCCGCGATTCCTTTGGCGAGATTGGGATGCGCAAACTCCTTCGAGGTAATGTTGACGCTCATGCTCAGCGGCGGCTCGGCGGGAAATTGAGCATGCCACGAGCGCAACTGCTCACAAGCCTCGCGCAGCAAAATTTGGTTCATGGGGATAATCAGGCCGGTCTCGTCGGCAACTGCAATAAACTCGGCCGGCGAGAGCAGGCGGTCCCCACGTTGCCAACGGGTCAGCGCTTCGAAACCGGTGATCCTGCCGGTCTTCAGGGAGACGATCGGCTGGTAGTGGGTCCTGAATTCGCCCAACTCCAGGCCTTTGCGAAGTTGCGTCTCCAACTCCAGACGCCGCACCGCGCCCTCGTGCATGGCGGTATCAAAGACTTCGCAGCGCGCCTTGCCGGCCCGCTTGGCGCGATACATGGCGATGTTCGCGTCCCGCAGAAGGTCCTCAGCGTGGGCGCAAGTGGCGGTGCTCAAGGCGATTCCCACGCTTGCATTTACCACGATTTCGTATCCGTGCACGGTAAACGGCACCGCCAGCCGGCTCTGCAGGCGCTCCGCCACCCTTACGGCGTCGCTCGGGTTGCGGATGTCTTCCAGCAGGATCGTGTATTCATCGCCACCCAGCCGGGCCAGGGTATCGTCCTTGGAAGGACCAAACTGCGGACGCGCGATGGTGTCCACTTCCCGCAGCGAGGCGGTCAATCTCAGGCCGATCTGGACCAGGACCTCGTCCCCGATTTTGTGTCCCAGGCTGTCGTTGAAAACCTTGAATTCGTCCACATCGATAAACAGGACGGCGAATTTGTAATCGGTATGCCGCTTGGAAAGCACCAGGGCGCGCTGCAGCCGATCGACAAAGAGAGCGCGGTTGGGAAGATTGGTCAGGCCGTCATGAAACGCGCTGTGAGCAAGCATTTCTTCCGCGCGCTTGCGCTCGCTGATGTCGCGGTTCACGATCACCAGCTTTTCTGTCTCTCCTTTCGCGTTCCGGATGGCGCTGGCCGTCGATTCCAGAATGCGCCACGAACCGTCCTTGTGGCGTATGCGGTATTCCAGCCTCTGGCCCTGCCCCGTGGAACGCGCCTTGCGCGCCGCCTCCAGGACCCGCTGCCGGTCATCGGGATGAATCTGCTCAATCGACGAGGTGGTCTTCAGCTCCTCCGCCGAGTACCCGAGCACGTGCTGATAAGCCGGGCTGTTGTAAATGCGCTGGCCCGTGCCGTCCACCACCGCAATCATGTCCGCCGCGTTTTCGGTGATCAGCTGAAACAACTGGTCGCGCTCGGCCAGCCGGCGCCTCATGCGCTGCAGTTGCAGGTGCTGATAGAGGGTATAAACGTCGAACAACAGGACGACGCAGGCCAGTCCGCGTACCCATTCCTTGAGGTCGGTCCAATACGAACCTTCAGCCTGCGGGTGTAACTGGAAGTAGGTTAGCGAGACAATTCCGAAGGTCAAAACCAGAGTCACGACGACTGCCAGGCTCCACAGCCACCACTCGCGCCCCTCAATCTGCCACCTCTGGATCGGGGACGCTGCAGGCTTCTCCTTCTTAGCCGCCGGGAATTTTTCCTGACTCATGCCGCCGGTCGCTCTCTGGTCACAGAGACGATTCTAGACCGGCAAAACTGGCGCGAAAGTTACGGAAGTTTAGAACGAGTAACGCGGAACAACTTCTTTGTCCACACTAAACCAGTCGTCCCAGAGCGGGCCATCGATTCCATTCGGGACATCAATGCGACGGCACCACCGGCAGGACCAGCGCCGAGGGATGCTCGGCATCGTGATAGACGGTGTTGGTGGCCGAAACGTAGTTCCTGGCGAAAGCAGGATCCTCCCCGGTATTCAGATTCCGGTCGAAGCGGGGAAAATTGCTGCTCGAAATTTCCAACCGCAACGTGTGCCCTTTCCGGAAGACATTGCTGGTTGACCACAAGTCAATGGTGAACTTGTACAACTGTCCGGGATTGATCAGGTCAGCCTTCTCCCGCGAATCGCGATAGCGGGCGCGGACGATTCCTTCCGTCAGATTTTGGGCAAATCCATCCGGCCCCACATCCACCAGCTTGGCGGTGAAATCCGTGTCCACCGCCGAACTCTTGGCAAAGAGCTCGAGGCTGACCGGTCCGGTAACTTCTGTGTCCTGGGCGAAGGCAGGTGTGGTGTAAATCAAGACGTCGTCGCGAGCTTCCACTGCGCGCTGGTCGCGAGGGCCAGGGGCCAGGTGGTTCGAATCGCAGCACAACGGCCCGCCCACGGTCGGAACCGGGTTCGAAGGATCATAAACGTAGTGGTCGGCGGCCTCCGATCGCGGAGACACGGTGGAGAGACTTCCGTCCCCGCGCAGCGAGTTCGCGCTCTTGGTCGAGTGCAGAAAATATTTTGTGCTTTGCGCGCGGGCCAACGGCCAGTCATCTTCTTCCCGCCACTGGTTGGCTCCCATGACGAAAATCTTTACCGGCTTGCCCGCAAACTCGTTCTGCACGCCTTTGAACAGGTAGTCGTACCACTTCAGAGTTATTTCGTTTTCGTCGAACTCGGCGGCAGCCGGTCCAAAATCGACATCACCGATCTTTCTGCCGCTCCCGGCGTGGCCTCCGATGGTCACCAACAGATGCTGGCCGCGCCTGGCCGCTTCGCTCCCGCCGCGGGCCTTGATCCCCATATAGTTGCGCAGCGATCCTCCTTGAAAAATGTCGTACCAGGCGGCCACATGAAGTATCGGTACGGTGATGTCGCCGAAGTGCTCTTCAATCGATAGCTTCTTCCAATACTGGTCGTAACTGGGATGGGCGAGCCAGTCGAGGAAATACGGCGCCAGCGACGCAGTAGAGACCGGCGCTGATGCGTCAGAAAAATTGAACAGGGGATAATTGGCCAGCGGCAGTTTCCACATTCCGCCAAGAGCATTGGTATTGTTGACTACAGTGCGATTGAATGTGTCCTGGGACAGGCCCGATGTCCACGACTGGTTGAACCATTGCTCGAATGCGCCCCCCTGGTAGGTCCAGTTTTCGTGATAATTGCTGGCGGTAACAACCGGGCAGATGCCCGCCAGGTGCGGCGGATGAGAGATCGCTGCCAGCATCTGGGTGGCCCCCACATACGATCCACCCCACATGCCGACCTTGCCATTTGAATAGGGCAAGGCTGCCGCCCACTCAACTGTGTCGTAGCCGTCATCCGGCTCATGTTTGAAGGTGTACCACTCGCCGTCGGAAGTGTAGCGGCCACGCACGTCCTGAATAATGACAACGTATCCTCGGGCCGCCGCCTTGAGGCCAAAGGCCACCCCGCCGGTCTTGTTGTACGGAGTGCGCTGCAGAAGCACCGGGAACTGGCCCTCCGCTTTAGGCCGGTAAATGTCGGCGCGCAGGATGACGCCATCGCGCATGGTGACGGTCACACCGCGTTCCGTCGTCACCTCGTAGGATTCGGCGGCCTGCAGCAAAGACGCGGTCAGGACCAGGCCGAGAGCAGCCGCGCACACAGCAGTTTTCCTGCAGAGCATGGAGCACCCCCCGTGTTTAAAGAATAGATAAGGTATCAACTTTTAGAACGCTTGGGGAATGAAACGCACGTGCGTGATTGCACATGTTCCCTGCTTAAGCCGTACGCGGAAGTTTAGCCGGAGCAAGGCCCGCCGTTCATGCCTTCTCCCTGCGTCCTCATCACCAACTCCTCAGTTCGGCCTTGCGCCATTCTCCTGTTAGTGGCGATCTCCGGCTAGAGGTTCCCTCCCAGAGGAACTCGGTTCTCCCTGCTATACTCACGGCCGATTGCGTGCTCGCAACCGGAGGCTGGGCCTGTGCCCTTTTCTCGTGCACCCTGGTGGATGTACATCGTTGCTGCGTCCTTGCTAGGCAATTTTGCCCTGAATGTTTACGTTTACCTGTGGGGCCCCGAACCGCCATTCAGCCAGTACAACTTTGCGCGAGCCGCCCTGGTGGTCGAGGAGGTGCTGCCAAATTCGGCCGGGGACCGGGCCGGACTACAAGTTGGAGACCGAGTGCTGGCGATAGGTGGGCGCCGCGTGCTGGGCCTTGGCCAATGGGACTTGATCCGTATCAACTTTGAAGTCGGGAAGGCGTATCGACTCCAGGTCGAGCGAGATGGAAAGCCCCTTGAGCGAGTCATGACACTACAGCGGCGGTCATGGTCTCAACAGGCACAATACCAGCGCATCAGCTTTGTGGTGAATACAGCAGGTGCGCTTTTGACGTTGTTAGTGGCCATCTTAGTGGCGTTTACGCGACCTTACGACTGGGTGGCTCGGATTGGAGCGCTGTCCATCGCGCTTCTGGGCGGATCTACATATCTCTACGGTACGTCTGCCATCGTCCGGCACTTGCCAATCTTCTTAGGTGCGCTCATTTGGTGGCCGGAAGTGGGCTTTTTCATGTTTCCCGTGCTGTTTTTCGCTTTTTGCTCAACTTTTCCGCGCCAATTGCTTCGTTCTCGCTGGATTTGGCTGGCGAACGTGCCAGCTCTTTTTTTTCTGTTGCCCATCGTCGGCTTTGCCTACTTCACATTCGTGAATCCGGCGGCCGAAATCGCGGTGTCGGACTGGAGCCCACGTATCGGTGGCAGTCTTCTTTTTGCCTACATAGGCGCTGGGTTGGTTGCGCTTATTCTGAATTACCGCAGGTTGGATGACGTCAACCAGCGGCGACGCATCCGGGTGCTGGTAGCCGGAACTCTGGTGGGGTACCTGGTTCTCGTGCCCTACGCGGTGATGAATGCCATGAGGACGTCGGCCCACAGCAATGTTGGGCGCGTCTTGTTCTCCTGGCCAGCACTGCTGCTGGTCAACGTCTTTTACCAAGCCTTTCCCTTGTCATGGGCGTACGCGATTCTGAGGCACCGCCTGTTCGATGTAAGGGTGATCCTCCGCCGGGGCTTGCAGTATGCTCTGGCGCGACGGGTTTTGCTCACGGTGGTTCCGGCTCTGGGCATACTGCTGTTGGTAGACCTGCTGTCCCATGGCCGCCAGCCTCTGCTGGAGATTCTGCACGCGCGGGGCTGGATCTATGTTGTTCTCGGAGGACTGGCAATAACGGCCTATGTGAAGCGCCAGAGCTGGCTTGAGGCTCTCGATCGGCGCTTCTTCCGCGAACGCTACGATGCGCATCGCCTGCAGCGCGAAGTGGTGGAGGAGGTTCGCGCAGCGCGCAGTTTCGGACAAGTTGCACCGGGCGTGGCTGCGCATATCGAAACCGCGTTGCATCCGGAGTTTGTCAGCCTGCTGGCGCGCGAACCCGGCGAACCGAGCTATCGCAGCCTGGCCGTGGCGCCTTCAGGATTCGAACTTGCAGCACCTCTCGCGGAAAGCAAGCTGATGTCGCTGGTGCGGCTCCTCGGTAAACCGCTGGAAGTCCCGCAGACCGGGTCGGGCTGGTTAAAGGAACAGCTACCAAACGATGAAACCGCGTTTCTCCGCCACAGCCGCATTGAGTTGATTGTGCCAATCGCCACCTCCCCCGAGCGCACGGAGGCCCTGTTGGTTCTGGGATTGAAGCGCTCCGAAGAGCCTTACTCACGTGAAGATCTGGACCTGCTGGTCGCGGTTGCCTCCAGCCTGGCGCTGCTGCTCGAGAAGCCGCCGGGGACGGCAGCGGTTCGAAGTGATCACTTTGCCGAGTGCCCGCAGTGCGGCACCTGCTACGACAGCGGCACAAGACAATGCGCCAGGGAGAGTGCACAGCTGGTGCCCGTGATCTTACCGCGAGTTCTGGGTGGACGCTACCAACTGGAGCGGCGTCTCGGTCGTGGTGGTATGGGCACGGTCTATCTGGCTTCAGACCTGTCCCTGGAACGCCGAGTCGCGGTGAAGGTGATTCGTGATGACCTGGTAGGCAGCGCGGACGCGGCTGAGCGCTTCCGCCGGGAAGCACGCGTCGCCGCCAGCTTTGCTCATCCGAATGTGGTTACCGTGCACGACTTCGGAGTCGCCGCAGGCACACGTGCCTTTCTGGTGATGGAACTCCTGCAAGGGGGCACCGTACGCGAAGAGTTATCGCGTCAAAAGCACTTCGCAGCTGCACGAGTCATTTCTGTTTTGGGAGATGCTTGCTCAGCGTTGGAGTCTGCTCATCACCGTCAACTTGTGCACCGTGACCTGAAGCCGGAGAATATCTTTCTAGTGGCCGGACGCTCGGGCGAGACGGCCAAGATCCTGGATTTTGGAATCGCGAAGTTTTTGTCCACCGCTACGCTTCAGCCCACAGCAGATACTACTCCCGGCGCGGTGATGGGCACGCTACGGTACATGTCTCCCGAGCAATGGCGCGGCGGAGAACCGGCTGCGCTCTGGGATCTCTGGGCGCTGGCAGTGGTCGCTTATGAAATGCTGACCGGCACCTACCCGTTTGAGGGCCACTCTCCAGCGGATTGGCTCAGAGCAGGAGAGGCGGCAAAATTCATCCCACTGGCTGCCAATCTACCCGAGGCCCCGCATGTCGGGCAGGAATTCTTCCAGAGAGCATTTGCCGTCGACTCTGCTTTCAGGCCACGTTCGGCGGATGAATTCCACAACGAACTGCGACGTGCGCTCGGCTAGTTGTCCATCATTACCTGTGAGCCAACCATCCGCCGGTATTTTCTCAAAGGGCTGACTCACCCTTGGAGAGAGGAACGCGCCCCCTGCACTGCCGCGGCAGCATCCGCCGTCAGGACCGACAGGAGCATAGCGATGACGGCCAGCCCGAAGCGCTTTGGGCGAACGGCGGCTGATGTTTACCAATACGTGAAGTTCAGCTTGTCCACCTTGACCGAGTAGGGCGTTTGCGTTTTGTTTCCGTCCATCTGGAACTTGACGGTGATGCCATACCAGTCGGATGGGGCCGTATAGGGAGCGAAAGTTCGGTCGATGTCGTGGGTCACGCCGTTGAGCGTGATCGACTGGTAGTGCACTTTATTGTCGGAGGTCCGTTGAAAGCGAACGATCACGTGGTTCCAGTCATTGTTTACGGGGTTGCATGGAATACCGGCACTCACCCAGTGCCGGTTCACGTTGTCCCAGATGTCCCATGCATGTCCCCCGGCGATCCGGCACTGGGAGCCATAGATGAAACTTTTTCCGCCGAAATATTGACTGACGTCAAACTCCAGGACCTGAGCGGCGCCGATGGTGCTGGAAAAGAAATACGCGTCGTAGATGAAATTCTTAAGGCTTGGGACCAGGGTCTTATTTTGGTCTGGCAAATCCAGAACGGACGCCGGGCCCACCATGGGATAGCTCCACAGGACGTCGGAATAAGGCTTGGTGCCTCCGATATTGAACGTGGTCGCGCCGCCCGTTTGCGTCATGGAATAGGTGACTTCGGGCTGGCAGTCGCTACAGATGTCGTAGGCAGGCGCCAGTTCGCCCCAGCCTCGCCAGCCCTTGCGGGCTTGCACGTTGGTCAGCGTGTTCCCACTCACATCGCCGCTCACCTTGATGGTGACCGGCGTAAAGGCTGCCCCTCCGCAGTAGTCCCACTGCTGCACCACGGTGTTGTATGTGCCGGGACTCAAGGACACGGTGGTGTTCAGGCTGTCTCCCTGGGTGACGTACACCTTCTTGTCAGGCGAAGGGGCGGTGTAGATTCCCATCGAGGCCACGCCCTTGGGACAGGTCGAAGTCGCTGCCGTGGCGGTAAAACGCACCGGCGACTCCACGGTACTGTTGTTCGCCGGAGAAGTTACAAACACTCCCGAGGCGGTGGTGACGGTGAGAGGGACGGCGGTGTAACTCGAACCGCCGCAATAGTCCCATTGCTGCACCACAGTCTTGTGGTCCCCCGGGTTTAACGAGAGTTTGGTGTTAAGGCTATTTGCGTTCACGACGTACTTCAGGTCGTTGTCCACGTAGATGCCCATGGAGGCAACGCCGCGGGAGCAGGTCGTGGTACTGGCGCTGGCGACAAAACTCACCGGCGAGCCAACCTTGGCCCCGCTGCCGGGACTGCTCACGGTAACTCCCGCCCAGGCGGAGGTCGCAAAGGCCGCAACAAGAAAAATGTATAAGCAGAGCCGTTCCATGGCTGCGGAATTACCCCAACTTTTTGGATTTGTTTCTTGAAGTGGGCGCTTGACGACCTTCGATTACCCGAGATTCTATTGACCTGACCCTGCAACCGCAAGCACAAAAAAATCTGTCCCGCCAATCGAAGGTACATGCCACTCCTGGGGAGAGCAGGGATCAAACCACGAAGTGACAAAGGAGCCGCTCTGGAGGCGGGCGGAGGCTCAGGGCAGGAGGCCGTACACGTTGAGCTGATTGACTGCGACCACGTAAACCCGTCCATCAATGATGGTCGGCACGGCGAAGACTGTTCCCCGCCCCAGTGCGTCTCGTGTGGCGTTTTGCTGTGTATTGTAGAGTTCGTTGGCCAGGTTCGTTCCGTCATAGGCATGCAGAGTGATGGTGTTGCTTAGGGTGTATTCCACCGTCCACACGATGCCCTCGGTCGCGCCGTTTGCCGAAACCACCGGGATCGGCCCACGGCCCCTTTGGCCGTCTCGCTGGAAGACGGTATTTGAGACCGAGGTTTGAGTGAGCTGCCCGTTGGCGAGTTGGTAAGCACGCAGATTGCTCCCGACCGCGCCGATGTAGACGAAACCGTTCCAGTAGGAAGGAGTGCCGTAAATACGAAGAGTGTTGTTGACGTCCAGCTGGCCGCAGGGTTCAGGATTGATGAGAATTTCCTGCGGAATCTGACTATTGCTCCCTAAATTGAAATTTCCCAGAACGTCACGGTCCAGCAGATAGATGCGTCCTTCCTTGCTCCCACTCACCATCAAATGCGGATGCGGGCCGGCCTGGTCGGGCAGCAGCATAGGCCCTCCCGATCCGAGGTCCAGATCGTCCTGATCGATGCAATTCTGGTTATAGGGCATGAACCAGTCCACGACCGAAAACGAGCCGCCGTTCAGCTTCAGTTTTAGTACCGCGTCACCCCAGTCCGGGCCGCCTGTAATGTTGAAGTTGTGGCCGTCGCCGGTCTGGATATAGATATTGCCCTCGGCATCGGCGGTGGGAGCGGCCCCGGCCTGCCACAGGCCCGCGCCTTCGCTGTTGGGCGACAGGTTCAGCGCCGCCAGCTGCGTCAGCGTGCCGGCGTCATACGCGAAGAGCCAGCCATGGTAGGGCTCGGTGTCGGAAAATGAAGCGAAGGCGATATACACGACTCCGTTCACCAGCTGCAGCGCGGCGCGCTGATTTTCGGTGGGCGGATGAAACGTCACGTTGCCGCTAGCGTCAGTATCAATTCCCGTGCCCGGAACGGTGGCGGTGATCTCGCTCGGTCCGCCGAACTTTTCCGCCCCGGTCGTGATGTCCAGCGCATGCAGCCTGTGGAACGTTGTGCCATTCTCCAGGGTCATGGCGGAGACATACATGGTTTGGGTCGTGGGATCGATCACCGGCGTGCCCGTGACTCCGACCACCGGTCCTATGCCGGTGCGTCCGCCAAAACTGCCATCGGCAGGAGTAATCCCGTTCGGAGGATCAATGAAGCTGCGCTTCCATAGGACCTGGGCCGGGTCGTCGGCATCCAGCGCATAGACGCTGTCGTTCTCCGTGCCCAGGAAAATAACGTTGTGCGTTCCTCCCGCGATGTCCAGGTTCCTTACGAACAGCGGTTGAGTGAATATGACGCCATCCAGATGCGCCGACCTTGAGAGTCTTCCAAAGCTGCTGGCGTTTACGTTGGCCGTGGTGAGAGTGGTCTCGCTGAGGTTCGCGCCCGTGCCTGCAAGGTCACTCTTGTAGCGGAGAACTCCGTCGATGGACGGCGGCGGTGGTGGAGGCAGGCGGAGGCGGTGCGGAGGCGGCGGGGGTGGAGTTGAGGGCCGTCCACTCTGCCCGCTGGTGCCGCCGCAACCAACCACGTAAATGCATCCCACCATTAAAGAGAACAAAAATAAAACCCACAAGTACCTCATGGATCCGCTTTCTCCGGTCAATCCGAAAGGCCGTCTTTATCCAACGGGCACAGAATTGGCTGCACAGAACTGGCTAAAGAGGGTCGGACGGCTTCCCTGCACCTCTCTTAAGCCTTATTCGGCCAATAACTTAAAGACGTTTGGCCACACCCATGCTTTCGATGTGGCGGCCATAGCGAGCGGTTGGTTGTAATTAACGAATTTGTCTGAACTGACGCTTCGGGGGCCGGCAATCGTCCCGCGAAGCCAGGTAAGGGAAGGCAGAAGCGGCAGCCGATTGGTCCCGGCCCGTAATTCTCCTTGATATCTCATTGCTGTGGTTTCAGGTGTTGAGTCTCGTAAGTAGCAGATTGCAAAGGAACTGGCGGAGAGAGTGAAATCCCTATTTTCACGCAAACCCGCATGAATACTGGCGAGAACGCTTAAACGCATGTTTTTCCAACGAGATGCGTCCGAAAATATCTTAGGCTGGAGTGGACTGAAAGGTACTCTCAGGCACTGTTGCGGACAGGTCAAATCGCTGAAGTGTGTATCACTGGTATCTCGCGGCAGACTGCCGGGAGTGCCGTTACGCTACTCCTTTTTGTTTGCAGAGTTTGCAGACTTCTGGCCATCTTCAGACGTGCTTGCGCCACCGGGAGTCTTGCGCCGAAACCCGTCGGCGCATTTTTGGCTTGCTCAGGTGGGAACACCCAACCTGGGCAGAAGCCACTGCGTCAACACTATGTAGAGCGCGATAAATCCGGCAACCCACACCCATTGGGGCATATTTCCTCTGATGGTCTCTGAGGCATCGTACTCCGCCACATGCATTCGGAACAGGGAGAACAAAACTGGGGAATGCGCGATTGCAACATTCCCCACACTTCGTTCATGGACGGCACATTCCGCGCGGCCATGCGGGCGTGCCCTTTTCATCTCTGAGGGTCACAGTCTTTCCGCCGGTTGTAATCTGGCGGGCGATGAAGACCTTGCCCTGTTTGGTTGTGGCCGTCGCGCCGATCACTTCAACGGTATCTCCCTTTTTCAGCTCCAGTTTCTGGTCTTTAAGGAATTGCGCTGGACCGAGCCCAACTTCCATCTCTGTCGTATCCGTCTTCACCATAAGATGGGTCCCGGTGTGACACATTGTATCCGTTGTGTTGATCTGCTCAATGCTGCCGGTGATCTTGGTTTCGGTGCTGGCGTCGTATTTGTATCCTGGCCCACGACCCCTGCCACCGCCTTGTGCCATCGCAGTGGTTACTGCGAGTGCGAGTATCAAGAATACTGTCTTGATTTTCATAACATCTCCCTTTCTGGAAACTCTTACGCTGGCCGCGTGAGGCTCACGCAGGGACGGAAACTTGTCGGCCTCGGCCTGGTCTGCAGCCTACCTCGCAACCGCCTTCGTGGAGGCCGGCGGGTGGTTTCCGGCTCCGCCCGCATCTCGTAGTCCCAGCTTGCGAAAAATGGCCATCGCGGGGCACATATTGGTGAACCCCGACTGAAACAGATTGAGCCCGACAAAAGCCGTGAACAGGAACCAGTACGGTGACACCCAATAGCCCAGCGCCACCGAAAAGAGCACGAAGGTTCCTGCCAGCACTCTCACTGCGCGTTCGACTGTCATAACAACTCCTTCCTCACTTCGAAAAGACTTATGCCGCAACTATGGTCGTGCGTTCCGGCGAGTGCAGTTGTGGCGGCGTCGCATCCACATGCCGGCGTTCGCTCAAGTAATAAAGGACGGGGACGGCCATGCGGGAAAGCACGGTCGAAGCCACTTCACCCGCCATCAGCGAGATCGCCAGTCCCTGAAAGATCGGGTCGAACAGAATCACACTCGCTCCCACTACCACGGCAGCCGCGGTCAGCAACATCGGGCGGAAGCGCACTGCGCCCGCATCCACAACCGCGTCCTCGAGCGACATCCCCTGGGAGCGCCGCAGTTCGATGAAATCCACCAGGATGATGGAATTGCGCACGATGATTCCCGCGCCTGCGATAAATCCGATCATGGATGTCGCGGTGAAGAACGCGCCCATCAGTGCATGTGCGGGAAGAATGCCGACCAGGGTAAGCGGGATCGGCGCCATGATCACCAGCGGGGTCACGAAGGACCGGAACCAGCCCACTACCATCACGTAAATCAGCACCAGAACGGCGGCAAATGCCAGCCCCAAGATCGCGGAACACTTCTACCGTGATGTGCCACTCGCCATCCCACTTGATGGACAGGCGATCGGTACGCTCCGGCATGGTCGTGCCTTTGTACTGTTTGACGGCATAGCCCTGCGGCAGCTTGATCTGGTCGATGGCGTCGCTCATCTTCATGATGGCGTACACCGGGCTCTCTTCCCCGCCCGCGACGTCGCCGGTCACATAAACAACGGGCTGCAGATTCTTGCGATAGACGCTGGTGTCAATCGTGGTCTGCTGCAGGTTCGTGACTTCCTGCAATGCGATCTGTCCTCCGGAAGCGGTGGGCAATTTGATGTTTTCGAGGTCCTCGATGCCGGAGCGATCGGACCGCGCCAGCCGAACTTCAATCGGAATGTCCTCGCGCGACTGGGGATCGTGCAACAGCCCGGCGCTCGCTCCGCTCAGTCCCACCTGCAGTGTGCGTGTGACATCGGCGGGAGAGATTCCGTGCAGGGCCGCCTTGTCGAGATCTACTCTCAGGTCGTACTTGGTCTGCGGGTCCTGGACATACCAGTCCACATCCACCACTCCGGCGGTCTGCCGGAAGATTTTCTTGATCTGCGCGGCCAGCTCGATTTGGCTTTTGTAATCCGGACCGTAGACTTCCGCCACCAGCGTCTGCAGTACCGGCGGACCGGGAGGAACCTCCGCTACTTTGATTCGCGCCCCGAAGGGCTCGGCAATCTTGTCCAGTCCGGGACGCAACCGTCTTGCAATCTCGTGGCTCTGCGCGCTGCGGTCGTGCCGTGATCGCAGGTTTACCTGAATGTCGGCCTGATTGGGTTGACGGCGTAAAAAGTAATGCCGTACCAGTCCGTTGAAGTTGTAAGGGCCGGACGTGCCGGCATAAATCTGGTAATTCGTGACTTCGGGCTGCTGGCCCAGATAACCGCCGAGCGCCTGCGCGACGTGCGTCGTCTGCTCCAGCGGAGTGCCGTCCGGCATATCAATAATGACCTGGAATTCGCTCTTGTTGTCGAAGGGGAGCATCTTCACTCGCACCCACTTCAGCGGGACGAAGGCAACCGCCGCCAGCAACAGCACGAGCACGCCGCCAAAAAACATCCAGCGGCGACGGGAATCGAGAATCAGCGGGTTCATCATGCGGCGATACAGCCGCGTGGTCCAGCCCTCCGCTTCGTGTTCATGTTTGGCGCGGGACGCCTCGCCCGCGTAGTTGCGCAGCAATCTCAATGCCGCCCAGGGCGACACCACAAAGGCCACAATCAGCGAAAACAACATCGCCGCCGAAGCACCCACCGGAATCGGCCGCATGTAGGGGCCCATCAGCCCACGCACGAAGGCCATGGGCAGGATGGCGCCGATGACCGCGAACGTCGCCAGAATCGTAGGATTGCCGACCTCATCCACCGCCTCGACCGCAACTTCTGCCAGAGGACGTCCACGGCTTCCCGGCAAGCGGAAATGGCGTACGATGTTCTCCACCACCACGATGGCGTCGTCCACCAGAATGCCGATGGAGAAGATCAGCGCGAACAGGGTGACCCGGTTGAGCGTGTAGCCATAGAAATAAAAGATGGCCAGGGTAAGGGCCAGCGTGACGGGGACAGCGAGCAGCACTACGCCGGATTCCCGCCAGCCCAGCGCCAGAGCGATCAGCAGAGTCACGGACAGCGTCGCAATCAGCAAATGCTCCAGCAGTTCGTTGGACTTGTCTTTAGCGGTCTCGCCATAGTTGCGCGTGACCGTAATGTTCAAATCGTTGGGCAGGACATACCCGCGCAGAGAGTTGACCCTCTCCAGCACATTTTCAGAAATGGTGGTCGCGTTCGTGCCTTTGCGCTTGGCCAGCGTGATCGTGACTGCGGGATAATCCGCGCCGGCTGTCTGGCCTGCGCCGCTGCGGGCGTTGGCAAACATCACATAGTTGTCCGGCTCGGCGGGACCATCCTCCAGCTTCTCCACCACATCACGCAAGTAAACCGGACGCCCCGAATGGACTCCGACGACGACCTGCTGCAAATCCTCCACCCGGGTGAAGAACTTACCCGCCTCGACCTTGAACTCCTGATTGTCGCGCGCGAAACTTCCGGCTTCAGTACGGCTGTTCGCGGTCTGAAGTTGGTTCGCGACTGACGGCTGGCGTGAGGCCGTAGGCGGCCAACCGTTGTGTATCCAAGACCACTCGTACCTGGCGAGGCTGGCCGCCGATGATCGCGGTTTCGGAAACATCATCGAGCTGCTTGAGTGAGTTTTCCAGTTCGCCCGCGATCCGCCGCAGATGGTAGGAGTCATAGTTCTTGCCCCACAGCGTGAGCGCCATGATGGGGACGTCATTGATCGAGCGGCTCTTGATAATCGGCTGCGAAACTCCCGGCGGGATGCGATCGAAGTTGGAGTAGAGCTTGTTGTAGGTCTGGACGATGGCGTCTTCTTCTTTCGAGCCTACATAGAAGCGCACGATGAGCATGCTCATGCCCGGCTGGCTGATGGAGTAGACATATTCAACACCCGGCACTTCGCGGAGCAACTTCTCCATGGGGAGACTGACCCGTTGCGAGATCTCCTCCGGCGTTGCGCCCGGCATCTGCACGAATACGTCGAGCATGGGGACAACGATCTGCGGTTCTTCTTCGCGCGGCGTCTGAAGGATGCTGAAAGCGCCCAGCAGCAATGCAGCCACGATCACCAACGGCGTCAGCTTCGAATCGATGAAGCTGCGAGCGATGCGTCCCGCAAGACCAAGGTGCGGCGCGGACTGCTCAGTCGAGTTGGGCGATTCGTCTCTCATCGTCATCACTGGGCCTCGATGCGCTTGCCACTCAGATCGAGTACGCCGGGTTGCGCCACGAAACGCTCACCCTCCTGAAGACCCGCAAGCACTTCCACGCCGAGCTCGGAAGTTTTTCCCAGCGTTACGTAACGCAGGCTGCAACCTTGTTCTGGTCCAGCACGTAGACTCCTTGCAGTTGACCGCGCTCCACGACTGCGGTGCGCGGTATCACGAAGGACGACCGCTGGCCGCGGGAAAATTGTGCCCGGCCAAACAATCCGGAACGCAGTTGCACATCCGACGGCAGTTCGATCTTTACCAGGAAACTGCGGCTGCCGGGATCAGCAGCCGGCACGATTTGCGTGACCTTTCCCTTCAGTTCCGGATTTTGCAGTGCGTCCACGACGACCGGCACCTGCTGTCCCATCCGGGCGAATCGCAAATCGTTTTCGTTGACCGTGGCTTCCAGCCGGTAGTGACCCAGGCCTTCGATGGCAAATATCGGAAGACCCGGGCTGGCCAATGTCCCCGGATCGGCTTTCTTCTCGGTGATCACTCCATCAAAAGGCGCGACGATGCGCGTGTATGAAAACGACGAACGTGCCTGCGCCAGCGCTGCTTTGGCTTGCGCCTGGCCGGCCTGAGTCATATCGCGATGCGCGATCGCTGCCTGGTAGCGCGCCTTCACTTCATCGAATTCCTGCGGGCTGACTGACTTCTTGTCGTAGAGATTCTGGTAACGCTTGAGTGTGGATTGAGCCAGGGCCAGGTCGGAATCCGACGCGGCCAATTCCTGGCCGGCTGCATTCTCGGCCGCTGTGGCCTGGTCGAGCGCGGCCCGGGGTTGCGCGTCATCGATGACCGCCAGCACCTGACCGCGCCGCACGCGATCTCCTTCATGCACTCGAATCTCCACGATGTTCCCCGACATCTGGCTGGCCAGTTGGCTGGTCTCCGCCGCCCGCACTGTTCCTACCGCTTCCAGCAAATCCGGCACATCGGCCCGTTGTACCGGCAGCACGGAGACGTTATGAACAATCTCCGGCGCCGCGGCCGCCGGTTGCGGTTCACTGGAGCAACCGACGAGCCCGCCGGCGAGGACCACAGCCAGAGGAACGAGACGTGAAAAAATTGAATGGGTAAGGGTCATGGCGTCACCACCGGCGATTGAGGATTCAGCGTTCCACTGGCCAACTCCAGGTTGGCATAGCTGGTATGGAACCGGTACACCGCTTCCCAGTAGTCGGTCTGGCTGCGGCGTGCCGCTTCTTCCGCGCCCAGCAGATCGGTGATGGTGGTCAGCCCGCCGTCATAGCGGTCCTGGTTGATGCGCAGGCTTTCCTGCGCCTGGGCGATGGCAGCCCGCGCCACCTCCATCTGCTGCCGGCTGGCATCCACGTCGTAGTAGGCGCGGCGAACCTCGAGGCGTACCAAGTCCATGGCCGCTTGCTTCATGGCTCCCACCCGGTCGGCCAGAGCGCGCTGGCGCGACAGCTCCGCGCGTTTTGCGCCACCCTCGAAAATGTCAAACTGCACTTCAATTCCGCCCAGCCAGTTGTTGCCGCCGCCGCCCGCGACGAATGTTGGATTGTCCAACTCCCATCCGGCGAAGGCGTTCACTCGCGGACCAAACGATGACTTCGCCATGGCAACGCTCTGCTGCTGGGCGGCCTCCTGCGATTGAATGCGCTTCAAGTCCGGCCGGTTCGCGAGCGCCTGCTTTTCCAGTTCCTGAAGAACAGGGACAGGCAGCGCGCTGTCCGTCGTTGCTTCAGCCGGCTGGAACAAGGAGTCCATCGGCACGCCGATCGCAGTACTTAACTGGGCCCGCGCCAGGTCGAGATTGTTTCGGGCTCGAATCAATTCCTGCTGCCGCGATGCCATGCGGACCTTCGCGGTCAGCAAATCCGACTCCACTACTAACCCGCTGTCGAATCTCACCTGGCTCCGGTCCATGATGGACTGCGCTGTCTTGGCTGCCTGCTCCGCAACTTCAAGTTGCTTGCTCGCCAGCAATGCTCCGTAATACGCATCGACTACCCGGAAGACGATCTCCTGATCGGCGCGCTCCAGCTGATGTGCGGCGGCGTCGTTCATCTGCCTTGCCCGGTTTACGCCATGCCAGCTGGCAAATGAATCAAACAGATTCCAGGTTCCCGCAAAACGCGTGCTGAAGTTGCCGAACGGCAGCGGAGTATTGAGCTGGTTCAGCGCGAAATCAGCGGTAGAGAAACGCTGCTGCCGCAGCCTGCTGCCAAAAACATAGACCGGATCATTGCCGCGCGTCGCCGTCTCCGAAAAATTCAGATGAGGCATCAGTACCGATCGTGCTTCGCGAACATCAGCGGACGCTACCCTTGTGTCGGCCAAAGCCACCTTGCGCGCCGGGTTCTTTTCCAGCGCGATGGTTACCGCCTGCTGGAGAGTGAGGGGCGAAAGCTCGGCCGCCGTTTGCGCCGGCGCGGTCACCAACAGTGACATGAAGGCCAGGACGCCCCAAGCGAATCTATCGCGAGCTCTCAACTCTCGACTCCGACAGCCAGGGCCGGCTTCATCCACGCAGTCTTGTCTTCGACGATCTCGTACGTGGTATGGAAGCTCGCTGTCTTTTGCACCATTGCCCCCACCGAGCAGTACTTATCTTCGGAGAGGCGAATGGCTTCCTCGATGACTGCCGGATCGATTTCGTATCCGGTAACCACGTGATGAATCCGCACCACCGTAAACACCTGCGGCGGGCGCTCGGCCTGGTCAGCCTCGACTCGCACTTCATAACCAGTGACTTTCTGGTGATGCTTCTGGCGCAAAATAGTGATGACATCGAATGCGGTACAGCCCGCTAGTCCAGCCGCTACCAGTTCAATGGGCTTGGGTCCGGTGCCTCCGGCCGCATCGTCCAGCAGCATGTGATGGCCGCTGCCGGTCTGGGCCACGAACTGCCGTTGCTGTTTAAGTGGTTGATTTAGTTCAACTTTGGCGCTGATCATGATCGCCTCCTGCCCTAATAAATGCACTTTCTCGCAATTTGTTACGTGTACTTTCGGGAACCTAATCCTCGAGCACATCCCGCCCTTTAATGATTAGACCGCGGCTCCAGCTTGCTGACTGTGCGATAGCGCACACCCTCGCGTGATGTTGCTAACTGACATTCTTGAGAGCCGTTCTCGATTACGTCGCGGGCATACGACCGAACTCCGGGATTGCCCTTTTTGGCAGCGTAGAATTGTCCTGAAACGGATGGCCAGTAACCAGCCACTATCGCAGGCGCAATCGAAGGCGGCCTGACCGCGGCAGAGGCGCAAGAAAGACTCCGTCAGTTCGGGCCCAACCAAGTGAGTGAAGAGAAGAGGCATCCTCTCCTTGCCTTTGCCGGAAAGTTCTGGGCTCCAGTGCCCTGGATGCTTGAAGTCACAATCGTCCTGGAGATTCTGGTTCACAAGCGTAATGAGGCACTCATCATCGGTGGATTGCTGCTCTTCAATTCGGCCCTGAGCTTCTTCCAGGAACATGAAGCGAATCGTGCCCTGGCTCTCTTGCGTAATCGGCTTTCCGTGCGTGCAAGAGTACGGCGCGATGGCCAGTGGCAGACCATTCCGGCGGAAGAAGTTGTTCCTGGCGACATCCTTCACCTGCGTTTGGGAGACCTTGCTCCGGCGGACATCCGCTTGTCCGAAGGAAATGTGCAGGTGGATGAATCGGAATTGAGTGGCGAGTCTCTGCCGGTGGAAAAGGAGACAGGAGCAATTGTGTACGCCGGGTCCCGGCTCCAACGCGGCGAAGCGACAGGTGAAGTCACCGCAACCGGACAGCACACATATTTCGGCAGGACAGCCGAACTGGTCAAAACGGCGAGCCCGAAGAGTCAGTTACAGCAAATCATCTTCACCATCGTCAAGTATATGGTCGCGGTCGACGCTGTCCTGGTGGCTGCCCTGCTTCTCTACGCTGGTTTCACCCACATGCCGTGGGTGCAGGTCATACCCTTTGCGCTGATTCTGCTGGTTGCTTCAGTGCCGGTGGCATTGCCGACCACGTTCACCGTGGCCAGCGCCCTGGGCGGCCTGGAGATGTCGCGGCGTGGAGTGCTTGTAACCCGCTTGTCTGCTATCGAAGAAGCTGCGGCAATGGATGTGCTATGCACCGACAAGACTGGAACCATCATGAAGACCTTCGAAATCGGCGTCTTCCTGAGCGTCGGCGTGATGGTCAGCAGAACGTTCATTATTACGCCGCTGTTGGTTGTATTGCTCCTGTTTACCAATGACTTTGTGACCATGGCGATTGCCACCGACCGCGTTTCCGCCTCTTCTCGACCCGACCGCTGGAATATCCGCACCCTGATGTTTACGGCTGGCGCGCTGGCCGTTTTGGTTTTGACGTTGTCGTTCAGCGTCTTCTTTGTGGGTAGAGATGTCCTCCACTTGCCCCTGGGGGAGCTTCAGACACTCGTATTTCTCATGCTGGTTTTTAGTGGGCAGGGTAACATCTATCTGGTACGCGAACGGAACCGTTTCTGGCATTCGCGTCCGAGCCGATGGTTGATTCTCAGCTCGGTGGCTGACGTGACTGTAGTGAGCCTGTTCGCATCAAGGGGAATCTGGATGAGTCCCGTCCCTTTACCTTTGATCGCTTCCTTGTTCTGTGCCATCGCGCTGTTCCTGTTTCTGCTGGACATCGCAAAAGTTCAGGTGTTCCGCTATTTCGACATTCGATGAGTTCGAGCCCACAATGCATGGGAGACGCGCGCTCGCTTGGTCGTCCCAGACTCCTTATAATGAAGGTCACGAGTTCCAACTATGAAACCTCTGATCAGGGACGAGAAAATCATCCGCGCCGGTATGGTGATCACGGTGCTGTGGCTGGCGGCGCTATCTGCCTTTGCCTATCAGGCAAGTTCCATACCCAGTTCGCAACTCATCAACCCCGACGAACTGGTTAAAGTCCTCCAGTCTTCCAAGGGGGAAAAGCCGCTGGTCATCCAGGTGGGTTCGCACGTGCTTTACACGCAGGCGCATATTCCCGGCTCGGAGTACATCGGTCCCGCCTCGAGCGAGAGCGGCCTGCAGCAGTTGCGCAAGCGGGTTCAGTCTCTGCCGCGGGACAAGTTCATCGTTATCTATTGCGGCTGTTGCCCCTGGAGTCATTGCCCCAACATCAAACCAGCCGACGATGCCTTGCGCGCGATGGGTTTCACCAACGTCAAGGTGCTCTACATCGCCGACAATTTCGGCGCGAACTGGGTGGACAAGGGCTACCCCACTGCCAAGGGAGACTGAAGTCTGGCTTCTCTCGCGGACCCGGACATTTGCGGAAAATCATAGTGGTCGGCATCGCGGCGGCTGCCCTAGTGGTCGGATTCTATTTCCTGAATCGTCATCGCGGGGTGTCTCCGGGCCTGAGAGTCACGCCGGCGGAGCACCCCTTCGCCCCGGAATTCTCTCTTCCAGACATGAGCGGACAACAGCTCAGACTTTCAGACTATCGGGGCAAGGTAGTTCTTCTGGACTTCTGGGCGACCTGGTGTGAGCCGTGCCGGGAAGAGATCCCGCATTTCGTCGAATTACAAAAGAAGTTGGGTGACCAAGGTTTCCAGATCATTGGCATTTCTATGGACGATGGTCCGGAACCTGTCCGCGACTTCTACCGGCAGTTCAAAATCAACTATCCGGTGGTGATGGGAAACGCGACGATCGGCGAACTTTACGGAGGAGTTCTCGGACTGCCGATTGCTTTCGTGATCGGCCGCGACGGCCGCATTTACTCCAGGCACATCGGCGCTGCCGACATTTCATTGTTGGAACGTGAGATCGAAACACAGTTGCAGGCTCAGGAACCTTCTCAGGCAAATCAATGAGCCACGATACTCACTAGGTTCGCTTTGCCATCGCCCGCTCGTAATGAGACATCACTTCCCTTCGCAACTCCGCCGCCTTAGCACGATCCGGGACTGCGGCAGGCAAACGGCGGCAATTCTCAATTGTGGATTGCAAACTGGCAAGAAAGGCCTTGCAGGGATCACAACCGTCGAGGTGTTTCTCCAGTTCCTCGCACAAGGAGTCATCGATCTGTTCATCCAGGTAGTTCGAAAGCTCGGCGAACATTGCCTTGCACCGGGTAGGTCTGGTCGGCTCGGGGGCCCGCAATTCGCGACCGGATAGCCTCGACCTTCCCGCCGTGGCGCGGCTTCCGCATCGCCATCAATTCTTTCCGCACAAACAGCCTCGCCCGATGCAGACGGACTCGAATGGTTCCGGCACGGAGCCCCGTGATCTCCGCTACTTCTTCGTCTGTCAGGCCCTCCATATCACGCAAGACTAGAACAATACGATATTGCGGCGGCAGGCGGTGAATCGCCTCTCGTAACCGGCCCGCCTCTTCGCTTCGGATGGCAAACGCTTCGGGGTTTACGCTGGCGTCACCGCTCAGTCTGCTCAAGTTCCTGCCGATCAGGCATCAACTCTTCCAGAGAAATATCTTCCTTTGGAGCGAACTTGCTTTTGCGCCGGCTCATTAAGCAACGATTCTTCGCAACCTTGTAGAGCCACACCGCGAGCGCTCTGGGACTGTCGAATTTGGGCAGATACGGAACCGACTTTACAAGCACCTCTTGCATGGTGTCTTCTGCGTCCTGGCGCTGGCCGCAGACTTTCATGCTGAAAGAGAATACGGTGTTTTGGAGCAAAGCCAAGGCTTGTTCTAGCGCTTCGTCATCGCCACGCCGCAACAGGAGAACAGCCCGCTCTATCTCGGAGCGCATTCCGGTAAATGTAGCATGCCAACAGAATATGAGAGCGCACCTCTACAGGTGCATTGCCGCACATTCGTGACTCCGCCTCAAAAGAGCTTCGTCAGCATCGAAAACACACGCGGCAGCATGTGCGGAGAAAGCCGCGAATATTCTGCTGGGCCTTCTGCCGAGTCGTCGTCGAACTCCACATCGCATCCCAACTTGATCGAAATTCGATCATGTCTGCTGCGGTCAGGAGCGATGGAAATAGCTTCGACCGGAATGTCGTGAACTTCTCGAACGCAGTCAATTGATGCCGCAGCTTTTGATCCTTCGTGGGGAGATGCCCTCGCTCTGCTTCGCGGAGATGAACGTCTCGATGCACTCGCTGATGGTCGGTTGTTCCGCTTTTATGATGATCGGGACAACCCCGGCCCCACCCGCGTCTAGCTGCCGTTGGAGGTCTGCCGCCTTCTCTTCCGCGATGCCCCAAGTCCGCGTTCCGGCTGGTCTGCGGTGCTGGCGACCCTGCCGGGAGTACCGCAACCACTTCGTACATTGACAGCCCCGGTAGAACTCCCCCCGGCTTGCATGGCTGCAAGTCGCTCGATGCCGGACGTAAACACTGCGTCAATATTTATGCGGGTGAAAGTGTGGCGGAGAGAGTGGGATTCGAACCCACGTTACCCTTTCGAGTAAACACGCTTTCCAAGCGTGCGCCTTCAGCCACTCGGCCATCTCTCCCTGCGGTGTTTTGAGTGCGGAGAAAATTGTTGCGCTTTGATTCTACCGCAATTGAGTCCGGAACAGCGAGGTCAGGAAGGCTTGGTAACGGCTTCCGTGGTCGCGGCGGCCAGATCCGGGAGCGCTGCCATTTCCCGATGACGGCACGGGAGCGGCCGGAGCTTTCAGGTTTGAATCCAGGACGCGATTGTGCAGGCAGAACAGCGCCAGTTCCAGGCGGTCGGCGACGCCCAGCTTGTCGTACACCTTGCGCAGGTAATTCTTAACTACCTGTTCGGTGGTGCCGACGCGCAGCGCGATTTCCTTGTTCTTCATTCCCTGAGTTACACAGGAGACGATGAGAGATTCTTTCGGAGTCAAGCTGCACCTTGGGACGGGGCGACGTCGGACGCGATCCCTGGGTGCGATAGGCTTCGAGCACCCACTGGGTGCCGCGGCTGTCGAGCCAGGGGTGGCCTTCGGAGACTTTGCGCAGGCACTCTACCAGAAGTTCCGGCTCGACTTCGCGGGAAACAATTCCGTGCACACCGCGGCGCAGCAGTTCGAGGGTAAGTTCCTGATTGGGTTCCTGGGTGACGACCACCAGGCGGAGGCCCGGGGTTTGCCGCATCAGGTCCGAAATGGCGTCCACGGGATTCGGCGTCAGGGCGGCTTCAAAGATCAGGATGTCAGCGGTAAATTTCTTGGCGGCGGAAAGGGTTTGGGAAAGAGTTTCGGATTGTCCCACCACCCGGATGTCGTCTTCCAGGGCAAAGATCTTGCGCAGCCCGGCACGGAAGATGGCTTGCGTGTCAGCCACGATCACGCGAATGAACTGGCCGTCAACTTCCTGCGGCTGCTCAACGTTCATTTCCATACTGGCGGCGGTGCTTGCCATCGGTTTCCTTGGACTTCAGTTCCCTGACTTCAGCGGCGCTCAAAATGGTATTCGTCGATGACTACGCCAACGCCGCGGCGGCCATCCTCTTCAAAATTTCGGACCACGCGGCCGCGGCAGTCGAGCTGCACATCGGCCTCGGCGCCCACCACGTCTGCGGGCAGCGAGATGGTGAAGTCCACCATCGAACCCACCGGCATTTCCGAATCCACGTGGAAAAGCACGCCGTTGGCGGAAATGTTGTCGGTCTCAGCTGCTCTGGCGCCGGATTTCGATTTCACCGAAATCGGGAGCTTGATGGGAAATCGCACCGCGCTTTGCATGTCCGGATAACGCGCGCGCGCGGCTTTGGTTGCAGCGGACTCGCGATTCACGGCTTCAGCGGACGGCGAGTTTATCCTTACGAAGCTCCGCACCAGCACCGCTATTCGCGTCTTCCGCAAATCGCCCATTGTTCGACATTACGTGAGGCAGATTACACCGCGGAACCAGCAGATAAAAGTTACGGAAGTCATGGAACTAGTAGGGGTAAAGCCTTGCGGATCATGGAATTGCGGGAGGATTGTGGACACGGTTGAGTGTTACCAGGTCGGGCAGCCGTCGGG
Organism: Terriglobia bacterium; assembly: GCA_963801595.1. Lineage (GTDB taxonomy): Bacteria > Acidobacteriota > Terriglobia > Terriglobales > Acidobacteriaceae > JAIQFF01. Next base: position 43,251 of record CAWDFW010000023.1, read on the forward strand.
CTTCAGCCCTCAGCCTTCGGCCCGCTTGACGTGACCAGCAAATGAACGGCCGGAACGGATGGGTTAGACCGTTGGAGGCAACATCGGGATTTTGGAACTTTGGGACGACCCCGAATCACAGCCACGACCGCCAAAACTTTTTCCGTGCTGACGGCTGGGGGCTGACGGCTGAGGGCTGCCCCTAAAACTTCGTCACTTCGGTGAAATTAAAGTCCCGGACTTTCATCGGCGGCGCCACCATGTCGAAGGATTCTTCGCCGCTGGCGCGCACCGGGTTCCCCATCGCCTCGACGTTCGAAAGCATGTGAATAAGGCTTTCGTTGAAGCGGAAATTCAGAATTCCGTGCCGCACTTTGCCGTTTTCCACGTAAAAGGTGCCGTCGCGGGTCATGCCGGTGAGAATCTTTTCGTAGGGATCGACTTCCCGGATATACCAGAGGCGCGTGACCAGGACACCACGCTCGGTGGAAGCAATCATCTGATCGACTGTCTTCGGATCCTGGGGCGTGCCGAAGACAATGTTCATCGGGGCCTCGCCCATTTCGTTGGGAAGAGAGAAGCCGTGTCCCGTGGCCGCCACAGGACCGACCTTGTCTTTGTATTCCGACTGGGCCATCTTTTTCGCGGTGGCGCGCGCGTACACCAGGCGTTTGACCACGCCATTCTCCACCAGGTGCACCCGCTGCCGGGGAATGCCCTCGCCATCGAATGGCGTGCCGGATTGCAGTGGATGCGCCACGTCGTCCCAGATGTTGATGTTCGCGCCGAAGATTTGAGTGCCGACCCGGTTGTTCAAGAACGAGCGCTGGTCGAGGATCGAGAGGCCGCCGAAATCCCAGAACATGAAGCCGGCCATGTCAAGCACCGCCGCGGGCTCCAGGATGACGGTGTACTTGCCGGCAGGAATTTCGCGCGGACGGGCAGAGTCCAGCGCTTTGCGCGCCGAGATTTCCGCAAGGGCAGCGGGATCAAGTTGACTTACGTCGGGCGAGTTCGCTTTCTGCCATCCTGACGAATCGCCGGCCAGCATGGTGATCGAAATTTCGGACGATGTCTGAGTGTGCCAGTCGTTCAACCCGTGCGAGTTGAATATTCCCTCCACTCCTTCCGAGGAGGAGAATATGCCGGCCGTCGTGAGCTTGAGTCGCGCGGCCACCTGCACAATTTTTTCGACGGCGTCAGCGCGCAACTCGGGAGTAAGCGCCGCCGTCTGGGCAAAATGCCGGCTCGGTCTGGCCTGTGTGGCCGCGGGCGACTCGCCCGCGTCCGGCATGGGCAACAGGTCGGAATCAGGATGCTGAACCCTGGCAAGACTCTCGGACGCCTGCACCACCCGCTTCAAACTCTCATCGTCGAACTTGTTGGTGGTGGCCCGGGCGGTGCGTCCGTCGAATGCGGTCCGCACCGAGACCGAGTAGCCTTCCTCCGCGACATTTTGATGGATGGTGTTGTTGGCGAAGCGGGTCAGGGCGGACTTGCCGCCATAGATCAGGGCTTCGACTTCATCGGCGGTCGAATGCTTTTTTAACTTTTCGAAAATGTTTGCGGCTTGGTCTTTGGTCAGCATTCAGCATTCAGCATTCAGCAATCAGCAATCAGCATTCAGCATTCAGCATTCAGCCTGTCATGCGATCGGCTTGGACTTTACAAGCTAAGGACGCGAGCATCCGCTTTATTTCGACAATGCTGTGGTCCAGACGTTCGTAGCGCTCTTCACTGATGAAACTAAGATCGCGGGCGAGCAGGAAGTGATATTCGAGTTCGCTGGCCGATCCCAAAGCCACATTGAGGAACCGGTAGAATTCGCCGTTTCCTCGCTTGCCACATCCCTCAGCGATGTTGGCGGCGATTGAAGCTGCACATCGACGGATCTGGCTGGTCAACCCATACACTTCTTGTTTGGGGAACGCACTTGTCATCTGGTAGCAGGTCAGAGTCAGCGCGTGCGCCTTATGCCAGACCTGTAGGTCTCTGAAATTTTTCATTCGGGCGACTCCTGTCACTGGCTGAATGCCGAGTGCTGAGTGCTGAATGCTAAACCTCAACTATCGATTCCGCTGTGACGAAGCTCACGTTCCCTTGTATGCGCTTCCCACTTTGATACCTTTGAATCTTGCCGGGGCCGCGCCGTGACCTGTGCCCATCACCTGTTGCGGCTGGCCCTTGCCGCAGTGCGGTGTGCCCCACAGCGTCCATTCGTCGCGGGAGCAGATGGCGTCCATGGAGTTCCAGAATTCGGTGGTGATGCCTGAGTATGACGGGTTCTTCAGCATGCGGGTGCGCTTGCCGTTCTTGATTTCCCATCCTGCTTCGCAGCCGAACTGGAAGTTGTAGCGCTTGTCGTCAATCGACCAGGAGCGGTTGGTTTCCATGTAAATGCCTTCATCGGTGGACGCGATGAGCTGCTCGCGGGTCAACGGGTTTTCACCGGGGTGAATGCTGATGTTGGTCATCCGGATGATGGGCAGATGGTTCCAGCCGTCGGCGCGCAGAGTTCCACCGGAGCGGTTGGCGCCGATGGTGTGCGCGGTCTCGCGGGAACTGAGATATCCGGTAAACAGGCCGTTAGTGACAATGGGCGTGCACTGCGCGGGGACGCCTTCGTCGTCGAAGGCGAAAGTGCCGAGCCCGGGACCGTGCTCCGGGCGGGCGTCCGCAACGATGTTGACCAGGTCGCTGCCGTAACGAAGGGTGCGCAGCTTGTCGAGCGTGAGAAAAGATGTGCCGGCAAAATTCGCTTCCATGCCCAATACACGGTCGAGCTCGATAGGATGACCGACCGATTCGTGGATCTGCAATCCCAGCTGCGAACCATCGAGGATGATGTTGAAAACGCCCTCGGGACACTGGTCGGCGGTCAGCAGGGCGACTGCTTCTTCGCCCACGCGGCGCGCGTTCTCCATCAGCTTCAGCTCTTCCACCAGTTCGTAACCCTTGTTCTGCCACTGTCCGCCATAGGAATTGGGATACGAGCGCTTCTGGATTTCGGTCCCGGCAAATGCCAGCGCGGCGTAACCGGTTCCGGTGGTGTATTTGGTCTGATGAATGTTGGCGCCTTCGGAGGAAAAGAACCACTGCTCTTCGCGGCGAAAGTTCAGGTTGGTCTCGGCCAGCGTGACACCAGGCACGGAGCGCAATTCTGCGTCGATCTTCAGCAGCAGCTCGATGTTCTGTTCGACGGAGGTGGTAAAGGGATCGATCTGGAAGGGTGAAGTCCACTCGGCGGTCATCGCCCTTTCGGGAGCCAACTGAATGTCATGCAGTTTTACTCGCGAAGACGCTTTGGCGATTTCAACCGCGCGTGCAGCGGTCGCTTCGATGGCAGCGCGGCCCAGATCGTCCGAAGCGGCGAAACCCCAGGCGCCGTCGGCGATGACACGCACTCCGAAACCAAACGACTCCGCCACCGAGGCGCTGCCGACCTTGCCGTTCTTGGTGGAGAGACTGCGGTGACGATCGTCGGCCAGGCGGACGTCGGCGTAGGATGCGCCCAGGTGATTTGCGACATCGAGGGCCCAGTCAGCGACGAGTTTCATGGGAAATTAAATCTAACACATTGCCCCAGACCAGCTTGGTGCCGAGACTTGCTTGAACTTCCGCGGTTTTTGGCATCAGATGTCAGTTCTAAGATCTCAGTTCTCAGTTTGGAGAACAAGAAAAGGGCGGCCGGCGCCGCCCCTCTGGGAACTGGGAACTCGCAACTGGGAACTGATCTAGGTTCCCTCACTCCACCCCGCCAGATACTCTTCCTGCTCCGGCGTGAGCTTGTCGATCTTGACGCCGACCGACTCCAGTTTGAGCTTAGCCACTCGCTTGTCGAGGTCGTCGGGAACTTTGTAGACTTTTTTCTCCAGCGTCTTGTAATTCTTCACCATGTACTCGGCCGAGAGGGCCTGGTCGGCGAAGCTCATGTCCATTACGGACGGCGGATGGCCTTCGGCGGCGGCCAGGTTGATCAGGCGGCCTTCGCCCAGCAGGTTGATCTTGCGACCGTCGCGCAACGAGTACTCTTCGACGGAGCTGCGGGTGGTGCGCTTGGACGATGACATTTTTTCCAGGGCGACAATGTCAATCTCCACGTTGAAGTGGCCGGAGTTGGAGATGATGGCGCCGTCTTTCATCACATCGAAGTGTTCTTTCGTCAGCACGCTCTTATTGCCGGTGACGGTGCAGAACACATCGCCCAATTTGGCGGCTTCGGTCATGGACATCACGCGGAAACCGTCCATGTGTGCTTCGAGCGCCTTGGTGGGATCGACCTCGGTGACGATGACCTCGGCTCCGGCGCCGCGGGCGCGGCTGGCCAGGCCGCGTCCGCACCAGCCGTAGCCGGCGACCACGAACTTTGATCCTGCCAGCAAGTAGTTGGTGGCGCGGATGATGCCGTCGATGGTGGATTGGCCGGTGCCGTAGCGGTTGTCGAACAGGTGCTTGGTGTCGGCGTCGTTGACCGCGATGATGGGGAAACGGCAGCACGCCCTCCTTGGCCATGGCGCGCAGGCGGATCACGCCCGTGGTGGTTTCTTCGGTGCCGCCGATCACGCCTTCGAGGGCGTCCTGGCGCTTGGTGTGCAGCAGGGTGACCAGGTCGGCGCCGTCGTCCATGGTGATGTGGGGCCTGTGGTCGATGGCGGCCAGAATGTGGCTGTAATAGGTGTCGTTGTCCTCGCCCTTGATGGCGAAGACCGGAATATTATGATCGCGCACCAGGCTGGCAGCAACGTCGTCCTGGGTGGAGAGAGGATTCGAGGCGCAGAGCACGACATCGGCGCCGCCATCTTTCAGACAGATGGCCAGGTTCGCGGTTTCGGCGGTGACGTGCAGGCAGGCCGACACGCGGATCCCCTTCAACGGCTGGTTCTTGATGAATTCCTTGCGAATGATCTGCAGGACTTTCATGGACTGGTTGGCCCAGTCAATCCTCTTTTTGCCCGAGATCGGCAAAGTCCAGACTCTTCACATCACAATTCAGTTGCGTAGGCGTCGTTGACATACCTCTCCTGTTATCGGACTTATAAAAAATCATCAAACCACTAAGGACACTTAGTAACACGAAGGAAAATCAAGCTCGCGGGTTCCTTCGTGGACCTTAGTGTCCTTGGTGGTTAAAGCCTTTACTTGCGGGCACCCGCGGGCTCGCGCAGACCGGCATCGCTGGCCAGTTTGGCGGCCTTGTCGGTGGCTTCCCAGGTGAAGTCGGGATCGTTCCGGCCAAAGTGTCCGTAAGCCGCGGTCTTGCAGTAGATCGGACGGCGCAGGTTCGAGCGACTCGATAATCCCCTTCGGGGTCAGGTGGAAATTGGCGCGCACCAGATCGGGAATCGTGTCGGGATCGACCTTGCAGGTGCCGAAGGTGTCTACCAGGACGCTGACCGGTTCGGCCACGCCGATGGCATAGGCGAGTTGGACCTCGCAGCGATCGGCCAGGCCCGCAGCCACGATGTTCTTCGCAATGTGCCGCGCCATGTAGGCGGCTGAGCGGTCGACCTTGGTCGGGTCCTTGCCGCTGAAAGCGCCGCCGCCGTGACGGCCCATGCCGCCGTAGGTGTCCACGATGATCTTGCGCCCGGTAAGACCGGTGTCGCCCATGGGGCCGCCGATCACAAAACGTCCGGTGGGATTGATGTGGTACTTGGTGTCTTCGTCGAGCAGCTGGGCGGGGATAGTGGCCTGGATGACGTGCTTCAGAATGTCGCTGCGCAGTTCCTCGTTGCCCACGGTCTCCGAGTGTTGAGTTGAAATCACGACTGCATCCACCCGGATCGGGCTTGTGGTTCTTGTCATACTCGACCGTCACCTGTGACTTGCCGTCGGGACGCAGATAAGGAAGCCGGCCATGCTTGCGCACTTCAGCAGAGCCGCATGGTCAGCTTATGGGCCAGCGAGATCGGGGTGGGCATCAGTTCCGGGTTCTCGTTGCAGGCATACCCGAACATCATTCCCTGGTCGCCGGCGCCGCCGGTGTCCACGCCCATGGCGATGTCGCCGGACTGTTTGTTGATGCTGGAGATGACAGCGCAGGTATTGGAATCAAAGCCGTAGAGCGCGTTGTTGTATCCGATGGAGGAAATCGTGCCTCGAACCAGCGACTGGAAATCCACGTAAGCCTTGGTGGTGATTTCACCCGCGATGACTACCAGGCCGGTGGCGGTCAGGGTTTCGCAGGCCACCCGGCTGGACGGGTCCTCGGCCAGGCAGGCATCGAGGATGGCATCGGAAATCTGGTCGGCCATCTTATCGGGATGGCCCTCGGTTACGGATTCGGACGTAAAAAGATAACGGTTACGGGATGACAAGCAGCTTCTCCTTCAAGCGATTTTAACCAGCGATCTGGACTTTACTTCCTGGCAGGAGGGTCAGAACGCAACAGACTGTAAATGAGCACTTTGCGACTTAGATAACGTACCAGAGAAAGGGGGCGGGGCGCAATGTTTTCGGGGCTGCGAGCGGCTTAACAGCAGCCACTGGCGATTGCTGGACTCCGGGTGGTGTCGACGGAAGTTTAAACGGTATTTGAGAACCTGGGGGCGACATGCGGCACTGATCCGTGCCCTAGGGACGCAGGCCGTTGGCGTCAAAGGTGAGCGTCCTTACCTGGTTGTACCCGCCCTGCGATGCCAGCTTCTTTCCATTGAATGAGATTTCCAGGGCGCCGACGTTGCCCGTCTTGATGACGATCTGGTCGCGGGCTTCGATAGACTGTTCCGCGGGAGCGGCGAGCGTGTCCTGTACGATCTGTTTTCCGTCCGCGGTGATCGCGACCCAGGAGTCCTGACGCGCCTTGATCAGCACATGAAAGAGCCCTGCATCCGCGCCACCGCGTGTCGCCGCTGCTGTGGAGGTTGCGCTTTCCGGCGTGGCTGGCGCAGGTTGAGGCGGAAGCGCCTGAGACGTCGCGGCGGTGGGGGTCGGCACGGCCGACTTGGCGGCACCTGGGGCGCGTCCTTTTGCTCGTCCAAGGTCGAAGCGTCAGGCTTGACCGGACCTGGAACCGCGATGCTGGGGATGGCAGGCTTCTCGCGTGAATGAAAGCCCCAAAGCGCGAATCCGCAAGCCAAGACCAGGAGCACAATGGCGAAAATGCCCCACGGAATACCGCCATCGCCTCGGCTCTTCTTCTTGGCTTCCGGCACCCGCTCCGCCAGGGCCGCAAGTACCGGGGGTCCTCCTGCGGCGGCGGTTCGGGCAGGCTGGGTTCGGTGGCCGCCACGAAGTCGGCGATGGCTTGGTTTTCGTCCATGCCCAGATGGCGAGCGTAGGCGCGAACAAAGCCTTTGTTGAAGATCCCGCCGGGAAGCTGATCGAAGCGGTCTTCCTCAATGGCGGCCAGGAAACGGGTGCCGATCTTGGTGGACACAGCAATCTCGTCCAGCGTGATTTTGCGCTGTTCCCGTTCCCGCTTCAGTCGTGCCCCAAAGGATTCCACCTGGCCGTCTTCCCGCCGCCTCAGCTAGCCCTGGCCGCATCCAAGATGTAAGAGTAATCTGAAGATAAATATATGTTAATCAAGGCCCTCCGGGCCCATGAATTTGGGGCGGGAGAGAACCGCATTGTTAAACTGCCGGTCTCCCCCGCAAGCGCATTCCAGCCTCTGGACTTGGCTTCAGGGGTACTGGTTACTAAGGTTGATTGCCGCCGCTTTCCGGGGCCGCATATAATTTCAACACTTCCTGCCCACATCGAGGACCGCAGTTCATGACCAAGGCCGCCGCCGACCGCAAAGTGCAGGAACTGGGCATCTTTCATGATGTGGCCAAGGCCTTGACCTCATCCCTCGATCTCGACTCCATCCTGCAGACCATCATGGAAAAAATGGCGGAATATTTCCGTCCCGACAACTGGTCGTTGCTAATGGTGGACGAAGAGCGGGACGAACTCTACTTTGCCATCGCGGTGGGCAAAGCCTCCGAGGCCCTGAAAAATGTGCGGCTCAAAGTCGGGGAAGGCATCGCGGGCTGGGTGGCGAAACATGGAGAGCGCGTTGTGGTGCCTGACGTGTACACCGATCCGCGCTTCGCCAAACGCATCGACGAGATGACCCAGTGGGAAACGCGCTCCATCATCTGCGTTCCCCTGCGCTCCAAGCTGCGGGTGCTGGGCGTGATTCAACTGGTCAATGTGAGGATGGAACACTTCACCGACCAGGAGTCATTTTTCCTGCAGTCGATTTGTGATTACGCCGCCATTGCCATCGAGAATGCGCGCGCGGTGGAGAAGATCCAGGAACTCACCATCACCGACGACTGCACCGGGCTGTACAACGCCCGCCATCTCTATCAAGACGCTGGAGACCGAAGTCTACCGCTCGGCGCGGTACGGCTACGAATTCACCGTGGTGTTCATCGATCTCGACCACTTCAAGCAGGTCAACGACACTTACGGACACCTGGTCGGAAGCAAGCTGCTGATGGAGATTGGCTACCTGATCAAAGCGCAGCTGCGATTGATCGACTACGCCTTCCGCTACGGTGGAGACGAGTTTGTGGTGCTGTTGCCCCAGACTGGAAAAGACGCGGCCCTGATCGTGGCCAAACGCCTGCGCGATAGCCTCCGTACCAGCATGTTCTGCCAGGAAGAGGGACTGAACTTGAACGTCCGCGCTTCGATGGGCGTAGCCACCTACCCGCACGACGCCAAGACTCCACGTGAAATCATCCGCCAGGCCGACGAGATGATGTATCTGGTCAAGAACACCTCACGAGACAATATCGGGATCGCGGCGCGCGGGGTGATGAAGTAGATCGCTCCTGGCTTCTGGCTTCTGGCTTCTAGCTTCTAGACAGCCCACGTGGGGACAGCCGCCCCGGCTGTCCCCACGTGAGACGCTACTTTGCCGGCGCCACTGCGGCCTGACTCAGGCGGGTGGGTTGCGGTTTTCGCTCCTGCTCGGCCTTCTGCAGCCACTTCCGGATTTCAGGCAATGCGGTGCGGGTGGCGGCTTCTCCGGAACGGATTAATTCCGCGGAGCGCTCGAAGTCGTCGTACTTATAGCCGTTGACGTCGGGATCGATGACCAGGTCGGCCGCTGCTTTCCAGACTCCGCAGTTCATCTCCTGGGCGATGGCGAAGCACTGGCCGATCACGTCGAACAGATGCCGCGGACCAGTATCGCCGTTTGTCCAAGTCCCCCGGAGATGCACGGCCAGCACGCGTTGCGCGCCCATCTCGCGCAGCGGGACCGTGGGCACGGCATGGGCCAGCATGCCGTCCACCAGCAGACGCCCGCGAATCTTTACCGGGAGAAACATTCCCGGGTAAGCGCAACTGGCGCGCACGGGATCAACCAGCGGTCCGGAGTGGAACACGACACCCGCGCCGGTGGAAAAATCCGTGGCAGTCACGGCCAGAGGAATCTGCAATTCTTCGAAGGTCTTGACTTTCAGAATGCTACTCAGAAACTTGATCATGCGCTCATTGCTGGCAAAGCCGTAGCGCGAGAGAGTCCAGCGGGCAAAATCCTTGAATCGCACCCGGGTGGACATCTGTTCCAGTTCAGCGATGGTGACGCCGCTGCAGTAGGCAGCGCCGATGAGCGCACCCACACTGGTGCCGGCCACCAGACTTACAGGAATGTTTTCTTCTTGGAGAACTTTCAGAACGCCGATATGAGCGATGCCGCGGGCGAAACCGCCGCCCAGCGCCAGCCCTATGCCGGAAGGCTGAGTTTGCTCCGGGCCGGAGAGGCCCGACAGGCCGCGTCCGAAGGCCTGTACTGAACGAATAATCTTGCCCAGATGCTTCACCGGAACCTCATTTCACCCGACTGCCCCGGTCTTCCACCTAGCAGCTAAGATGCCAGTTCCCCGAGAATAGTTCCAGGCACGTCGGTTCTCACCTGCAAGTTACTAGTGGAGGGGTTCGCTACAGCGTGGTCCCGGTGACTAACTCCAACAATCCTGTTAACTTGGGGGCCATGATTCGGGAAATCTCCGCCGGAGGCGTAGTCGTGCACAGGGCCGGCGAGGGTTGGGAAATGGCCGTCATTGAGCCCCAGATCGAGGGCTCTTCGACGCGTCCCGCGCGGAAGACCGCCCAAAGAGTGGTATTGGCCCTGCCCAAGGGCCTGGTGGATCCGGGCGAAAAGCCCGAGCAGACCGCCCTGCGCGAGGTGCGCGAGGAGACCGGACTCACCGCGACTTCAATCACCAAGCTGGGAGACATCAAGTACGTTTATGTGCGTTCCTGGGGAGACGGGCAACGCGTGTTCAAGATCGTTTCGTTCTACCTGTTCCGTTATCAGTCGGGCCAGATTGATGATGTTTCTCGCGAGATGCGGGTTGAGGTCAGGCGTGCGCTATGGATTCCACTCGAGGACGCTCCGCGCAAACTGGCGTATCGAGGCGAACGAGACGTTGTCCGGCGGGCCCAGAAATATCTGCAATCTCATCCGGAGGCCTGATCATGCCGCATGAACATGTCGAGACCCATTTCATGGCCACCAATGTGGTGCGCGACGTAGTCATCGGCATGGCCGATGGCCTCACCGTGCCCTTCGCTCTGGCCGCTGGACTTTCAGGCGCGGTACAGAACACCCACCTGATCGTAGTGGGCGGCCTGGCTGAGATTGCGGCCGGGTCAATCGCCATGGGCCTGGGCGGATACCTGGCAGCCCGTGGCGATGCCGAACACTACGAACAGGAGCGGGTGCGCGAATACCGCGAGATCAAGGAAATCCCCGAAGAAGAAATGGCCGAAGTGGGACGTGTGTTCCAGTCGTACGGCATGACGGAAGCCGAAAGTACGCCCGTCGTCGAAGCGCTCAGCCGCCGTCCCGACGCCTGGGTGGATTTCATGATGCGCTTCGAACTGGGACTGGAAGAGCCCGATCCAAAACGCGCGTTGACCAGCGCTGCGACCATCGCCGGCTCATATGTTGCGGGTGGCCTGATTCCGCTTTCACCCTACATCCTTCTCTCCAGCGCCGTGCATGGACTGGCGTACTCGGCGGTGGTGACCCTGGCCGCGCTCGGCATCTTCGGCTATCTGAAGGGACGTTACACCGGAAGCGGCCCAGCCCGCAGCGCGTTGCAGACGATGGTGATCGGCGGCGTAGCCGCAGCCGCGGCTTTTGCCCTGGCCAAACTGATTTCATGAGATTCAAATGTTGTGGCGCGGGCGCCCTCGCCCGCGTGGACGGGCGATGACGCCCGTCCTCCATCTTTACTAAGTCGCAGCAGAGAGAACCTCGCTGGTGTCTTGGAGCATCTGGGAGCTTCCCGCATAATCTAAGTGTGAATTCTGTATTGGTAGCGCCGGCGTCCCGCCGGCTGTGGGGAAGGCATCTTGCCCTCCCACTCGTCATTCTTTCCCTGGCGCCCCTGCTGTCCACATCCGCCGACGCCCGGAATAAACATTCATCGTCCCTTGCCGTCCCGGATCGCGCTTACAGTTCTGCCCTGGCAGCGGCCAATCGCTTTCTGCAGGCCTGGCAGAACCAGGACCGCGAAACCGGCCTGCTCATGCTGACCGACGCCGCGAAACAGGCCAGTTCGCAGGAGCGCACGGACAGTTTCTTCTCTTCCGGAAACGATGCGGCTTACGAAATCGCGCGAGGAAGGAAACTCAAGGCCGGGCGCTACGCCTTCCCGGTCACGCTGTTTACCGCGCATTCCGACTCAAGCCAGCCCGATCGCCCACAGAGATCGCAGATCATTGTGGTTCATGCCGCCAGAGACGAATGGGCAATCGATAAAATGCCCTAGCGAACATTTCAGTTTAGATGGAGGACGGGCGTCCCCGCCCGTCTTGCGAAGGCCCGGATGGAGGGGCGAGGACGCCCGTCCTCCACTGCGAACGTGTTTAACGCCGTAGGTCAAGCGCGTCATCACATCTTAAAGATAGAATCGATATCGTCCGTCGTTCCTCCGAGGTTTTCATGAAGCGCATCCACAAAGTTGCCGTTCTCGGCGCCGGGACCATGGGCGCACGCATCGCCGCCCACTTTGCCAATGCCGGCGTGCCCAGCCACCTGCTCGACATCGTTCCGACTGACGCCGACGGTGCTGCCCGCAACAAAATCGCCGCGGCTGGACTGGAGGCGGCGAAGAAATCCAAGCCCGCAGCTTTCTACGAACCTGCGCTGGCGCGCCTGGTGACCGTCGGGAATTTTGAGGATGATCTCAAGCGCCTGAGCGAGGTGGACTGGATCATCGAAGCCGTCGTTGAGAATCTGGACGTCAAGCGAGCGCTATTAGAAAAAGTGGAGGCCATCCGCAAGCCGGGGACAATCGTCAGCACCAACACCAGCGGCCTGCCAGTGGCAAAGATTGCCGAAGGCTTTTCCGACGATTTCCGCAAGTCGTGGCTGGGCACGCATTTTTTCAACCCGCCGCGCTACATGAGGCTGCTGGAAATTATCGCCACTCCGGAAACGGACCGCGCCGCGATCGAGGCCGTCACCCACTTCAGCGATGTGAATCTCGGCAAGGGGGTGGTATTCGCCAAGGACACTCCCAACTTCATTGCCAACCGCATCGGCACGTTTTCCGTGCTCAATGTAATGCGACTGATGCAGGAGATGGATTTGAGCATCGAGGACGTGGACGCGTTGACCGGAGATGCGGTGGGGTGGCCGAAATCCGCAACTTTCCGAACCATTGACCTGGTCGGGCTCGACATTCTGGGGCACGTGGTGGGCAACATGGAGAAGTCCGGTGGCCAGGAGAATCCCCCTCACCCGAGCCCGTTGCCCGACTTCTACAAACAGATGCTGGAGCGCAAGTGGCTGGGCGACAAAACGAAGGGCGGCTTCTACAAAAAGAGTGGAGGCCGGGCGTCCTCGCCCGGCAAAGCCGGCGGTGAAGACGAACGCCTCGGGCTGGATTGGAAGACGCTCGAATATCGCCCTCGCCAGAAGCCGAAGTTCCCGGCTCTCGACATGGCGAAAAACATAGACGACCCGGATACGCGGCTGCGTACGCT
>CAWDFW010000024.1:0-139213 GCA_963801595.1 Terriglobia bacterium
GAGTCGTGGAAGACGTCCGCCGCAACTGGCCCTTCCTGCGCGACCGCCGCATCGACAGCTATGGCGCGATTATGAACAGGCTAAGCGATTGACCTGCAAGAACCACGTGGGGACAGCCGCCCCCGGCTGTCTGGGCGAGCAAAGCTCGCCAAGCCTTTGGCCAGGCTTGAGCAACTTCACTCTCTATCCATGAAACCCTCCCAACCCAAACCCCGCTATCGCATGCCCGCCGAATGGGAGCCGCACTCTTCGACCTGGCTGGCGTGGCCGCACTAAGGCGGCGACTGGCCGGGCAAGTTCGCGCCGATCCCGTGGGTGTGCGCTGAAATAATTCGCCACCTCGGCGGCACGAGCGGGTCGACATGATCGTCAAGAACGCCGCTTCGGAAAAGCACGCACGCGAGGTTCTCTGCCACGCACACGCACGTCAGCGAAGGAACATCTGCTTTCACCGTTGGCCGACGAATCGCGTGTGGACCCGCGACTCCGGCTGTATGTTCGTTGTTGCCGCAGGCGCACGCAGGGACGGCAGCCTCCGACCGTCGCGGTCGAGCGGAGCTCGAGGGCTCACCGCCATCAAGTGGCGTTTCAATGCCTGGGCCAAGTACTCCAATTGGAAGCACGACGAAAAGTTCGGCAGCCGCATGGTCAAAGCAGCCCGCGCCGCGGATAGTTCGCCCCGTGCGCGGAGATCGCGAGTCGTGCTTGAGGGTGGGAGCATCGAGGTCAACGGGCGTGGCACTCTCATTACGACCGAGGAATGTCTGTTGAGCAAGACGCAGCAACGCAATCCAGCCATGTCTCGCAAGGACTTCGAAAGATTGTTTTCCGATATCTGGGAATAAGCAACGTGTTCTGGCTGGAGCTCCGGAATAGTCGGCGACGACACTCATGGCCACGTCGACGACATCGCCCGCTTCGTCTCGCCGGATACCGTTGTTACCGCCGTCGAACCCGATCCCACCGACCCCAACCACGAGCCCCTGCGCGAGAACCTCCACCGGCTTCGCGCTGCACCGATCAGGACGGCCAGCCCCTGGCCATCGTCGAACTGCCCATGCCCGGACCGGTCAGTTTCGCGAGGCGCGCCTCCCCGCCAGCTACGCTAATTTCTACGTCGCCAACGGAATTGTGCTGGTCCCCGTCTTCAACGATCCCAACGACCGCATCGCGCTGAATACGCTGGCCGAGCTGTTCCGGACCGGGAGAGTCATTGGAATCTATTGCGGAGACTTGGTCTGGGGATTGGGGACGATGCACTGCATGACGCAGCAGCAGCCGGGTTGAGTTGTTAGTCGTTGGTACTTGGCAAATTCGCCCGATTTGGGCAGCCGAGGTTAAAGGGAGGGACTCGAAAGGTCTCGACCAACGGCCGAACGACCGACGACTATCTCTTGTACTGCGTCGGCTCCGGACCCTTTTCCAGCGTCTCGCGGTTCCAGATGACCCCGTCGCGGTTGTAATTCGCCATTTCGAAGTCCTGCGTCAGTTCCAGCGCGTCGGTGGGGCAGGCGTCCTCGCACAGTCCGCAGAACATGCAGCGGCTCAGGTCGTAGGTAAAGTTGGTGAGTTCCTTGCGGCGGGTTGGGGTTGCGCTCGCTGGCGACCACGATCAGGTGTTCCGGGCACGCCAGCGCGCATAGGTCGCAGGCGATGCAGAGGGTCTCGTCGGTGTCGGGATTGACGTTCAGTCGCGGCGCTCCGCGGTAGCGTTCGGCAACCTGCGGCCGCTCCAGCGGATACTGCTCGGTAATAATCTCTTTCGGGTCTGGTAAATGAACGTGACCTTCAACCCCTGAATGAGGTCCACCAGGAAGATTTTGCGCAGCAGGCTCGGGATGCCCATATCGCAGCTAGCATATCACTAACGCTGCTGGTGGCAGAAGCTGGCACGGTGGGTGGGCGAGACGCCCACCCGACAGCCGGCGAGACGCCGGCGCTACAAAAACCGGGCACGCCATCCAACCGTAGCGCCGGCGTCCCGCCGGCTCGTCCCGGGGGCGTCCCGCCCGCGCAAGAACGCTGAGACCGGGTTCAGAATGACGCCGCCTGGAGAGTATCTCTGAGGGTCGAGTCCCCCACAAAATGACCGACAACCCAGATACCGAAGTCGCCCTGAAGTATCACAACGCCACCAAACACTCCTACGCGAGTGTTCGCAACAATCAGCATTCTCTGGACTTCAACAACCAACCCATCCCTTTCAAGATTTATCCCACGCTGGAGCCGTCTCCCCTGCCTGCAGAACTGCGGCAGAGCGGCGTAGCCGCGTTGTCTGCCATTTCCGAAACCGTGACCGCACCAACCGACGCGGCGCCGGATCTGGAAGCCATCGCTCAACTGCTCTACCTCTCCGCCGGCATTACCCGGCACCGGAAGTATCCCGGCGGCGAAATTTATTTTCGCGCCGCGGCCTGCACCGGAGCACTTTATGAGGTCGAGCTGTATCTGGTTTGCGGGGATCTGCCAAATCTTGAGGCCGGCGTCTATCACTTCGCGGCGGCCGAGTTCGGCCTGCGCCGGTTGCGCGCCGGGGATTATCGCAGTGTGCTGATCGAAGCCACCGCCAATGAACCTTCCGTGGCTCACGCCCCGCTGACCATTGTCTGCACCACCACTTACTGGCGCAATGCATGGAAGTATCAGGACCGCACCTACCGCCACTTCGGCTGGGACAACGGGACCCTGCTCGCTAACCTGCTGGCTGTAGGCAGTGCCCTGGGCCTGCCCGCGAAGGCGGTGTGCGGATTCGTTGACGATACGGTGAATCGCCTGCTCGATATCGATCCGCAGCGCGAAGTAGCTTTCTCGCTGGTGCCGCTCGGATACGCCTCCGCGCCTCCAGCACAACCCCCGGCAAGCATCGACCCTCTTGGACTCGAGACTGTTCCGCTCTCCCGCCATGAGATCGACTATCCGCTCATGCGAGAGATGCATGCCGCGTCGTCGCTCGCATCGTCGGAGGAGGTTGCAAGATGGCGCGGAGGAACTCCGCTCACAAACTTTCCGCCTCCGACGGGACGCGTCGTTCAGCTCCAGCCGTTATCTGACGAGGCCATGCCTCGCGACCCCATCGAACAGGTCATCCTGCGGCGCGGTTCCAGCCGCAAGTTTGCCCGCTCCTCGATTACGCTGGCGCAACTCTCCACCATGCTCGATCGCGCCACTCGCGGCGTCCCCGCGGATTTCCTGGATCCCCAGGGATCGCAGCTTAACCACCTGTATCTGATCGTGAATGCCGTGGAAGGAATAGAGCCGGGAGCCTACGTCTTCCACCGCGGCCGCGGAGTACTCGAATGTTTGAAGCCAGGAAATTTCCGCGACCAGGCGGGATACCTGGGACTGCAGCAGGCACTGCCCGCCGACGCTGCGGCCGACGTCTTCTTTCTGGCCGACCTGCGGCCCATTCTGCAGCGCTTCGGCAATCGCGGATATCGCGCCGTGCAGCTCGAGGCCGGAATCATCGGAGGAAAGCTCTACCTCGCGGCCTATGCGCAACGCCTGGGCGCCACCGGCCTGACATTCTTCGACGACGACGTCACTGCTTTCTTCTCCCCTCACGCGGAAGGCAAGAGCGCCATCTTCCTGGTAGCCCTGGGCCACAGCACTAAGATTAGGACTTAGCGCGAAGCATCTGGCGCGAAGCATCTGGCGTGAAGCATGTGCGCGGCTCGGGCAAGGGAGGGCGCTGTGCACGCCAGATCCTTCGGGACTGAAGTCCCTCAGGATGACCACGGGTGCCGGAGGGATCTTTTAAACTGAGTCATTACTCCCTGAAGCTAACCTTTGCTGGTCTACCCCATCGGCGGTACTCTTACGTAATGCGACCCCTTCGGTATTCCATCAACGTCACATTGGACGGGTGCTGCGATCATCGTGCAATACCCGCGGACGAAGACTTGCATCGTCACGCGGTCGAGAACCTCGACCAGGCCGATGCCCTCCTCTTTGGCCGGGTGACTTACGAAATGATGGAGGCAGCGTGGCGGCCGCCGGCGCGGACGGGAGCGAGGCCTGATTGGATGGAACCCTTCGCCCGGACGATCGACGCGGCAAAGAAGTACGTCGTGTCGAGCACCCTGGACCGGGTCGATTGGAACGCGGAGCTCGTGCGCGGGGATCTGGGGAAGGCCGTTCAGCAGCTCAAGCGGGAGTCGGGTAAGGGACTGTTCGTGGGAGGCGTGAAGCTCCCGCTGGCGTTGGCGGAGCTGGGATTGATCGATGAGTACGAGTTCGTGGTGCAGCCCAGGCTAGCGGGCCACGGGCCGACGTTGTTCGCGGGGCTATCGAAGCATGTCGACTTGAGGCTCGTGAGCCGGCTGGAGTTCGGCTCGGGGGCGGTGGCGATGCGGTATGAGCCGAGAAGGTAGCCATTGGGCTTGTTAGCCCGAGTCGGCCGCATCATGGAGCAACTCGGGCCAGGCCTTCCAAATTCTCGACCAACCTGACCATTGCCGCCACAACGCTGACACCGAAGGCGATATTGATAATTCTTCGCTTCACATGGGACTAGCTGCACTACCGGCCAGGTATCAGTCCAAATTTTCTTCAAGTTGACGCTAACAGCGATTGCACCACCAACCCGTCCCGATCGAGCAAGTGCGTAAAATGAATGCGCACGGTCGCTGCCGAACGTGAGAGTTCATATGATCGTGATCATCGCGGGCCTCCCGGGGACAGGCAAGAGCACGCTGGCGCGAGCCGTCGGGCAGCGGCTTCCGGGTGCGGTCGTCGAGAAGGACTCTATTCGAGCGTCGCTCTTCCAACCGGCATATGTCGAGTATTCGCAATCGCAGGACGATTTCTGCGGGGAGATCATGCTGCAAACCGCGGCGTATCTGCTGTCTAGACATCACGAACTGCACGTTCTGTTGGATGGTCGAACCTTCTCGCGGCGATACCAGCGCGACCGTGTGATCGAGTTCAGTTCGCAAGTGGGGACCACCTGGGCCACATTGGAGTGCGTCTGTTCAGAAGCGTCTGCACTGCGACGCATCGCGGAAGCTGTGGCCGCAAACAGCCACCTCGCCGCGAATCGCACGCCGGAACTCTATCGCGAAATCCGTGAGGCGTGGGAGCCGATCGACCAACCCAAACTGGTTATCGACACCGACGAAACCCTGGAATCATGTGTCGATCGAGCGGTACACTATCTAACCGCGAAGACTTTCCTCGCCTAACATGGAGACTGGCAAGCTTGTAGCACGTGCGGACCTGAGCCCAGGTACATCCGAAGCACCGGGAGTCTAATTGATCTTGCCCGCGGCGGGACCGACGGCGGTGGCCTGCTTGGTCTTGGGGTCAATGCCGATCAGCGCCACTCCGCCCACTCCCTCGCGGCTGGCGGTAACCACGTGGCCGCGAGCCCTCAAGTCGGCCTGCACTGCTTCGGGGAGGGTGTTGGGCACAGAGAGGCTGCCCAGGCTGGCACGGTCCTGACCGAAGGAGCTGATGAAATGCGTGGTGGAGAAGCGCGGCGCCTTAAACGCCTCCTCGGGACTCATGCCGAATTCCACGTAGTTGAGGATGACCTGGATGGCTGCCTGATCCTGCTGGTCGCCTCCCGCTACCGAGATCGCCATCACGGGTTGGTTGTCATGGAAAAGCAGCGTGGGGCTCAGCGTAATTCGCGGCCGCTTGCCGGGCTGGATAACGTTCGGAGTTCCCGCAAATGTATTCAGGCTGCTGAGCCGGCTTCCGTGAATAATGCCCGTGCGTCCGGCCACGCCCGCTGTGCTTGACAGGCCGCTGGGAGTGGCCGCGATGACGTTCCCAAACTTATCCGTCACACACATGACGGTGGTTCCGCCATGCCAGGGTCCGGTGATGGTGGGCGGCTTGGTCGGTTTCATATTGTAGGGGTCGCCCGGCCGGAGCTCGAGAGATGCCTTTTTCGGATCGATCAGCTTGCGCCGCATTTCGGTGTACTGATCGGAAAGCAACTGCTGCATCGGCACCTTCACAAAGTTCGGATCGCCGTAATACTCGTCGCGATCCGCCAGCGCCAGTTTCTCCGCTTCAATCACCGTGTGGATGTAGTCCGCCGAATTGAAGCCCATCTTCTTCAGGTCGAAGCCTTCCAGCAGGCGCAGCGTCTGTGAGAGATAAGGACCCTGCGTCAACGGACCGGCCTTATATACCGTGTAGCCTCGGTACGTGGTTTTGAGCGGATCCACCACGGGAGTTTTGTGCGCAGCCAAATCCGCCTTGCGAAGAAAACCTCCCTTTTCGATATACCAGGCTTCCAGGGCGTCGGCGATGTCGCCGCGATAGAAACGGTCCGAGACAGCTTGCAGTTTCTGCTGCCGCGTACCTTTCGCGGCCTTTTCAGACTCGACCAATTTGCGAAACGTCACTGCCATGTCCGCCTGCCAGTTCACACCGGTTTCGATCCTCTTGCCGCTGCCGGTGTCGATATACCAACTGGGGCCGCCAGCGTCCAGAATGGCCAGCGTCGGCTGCACGACCTCCTCGAAACTTTTGGTTCCGTAAAGTTTCAGTAGGGTGACGATCGCATCGATGGTGCCAGGCACGGCGGCTGCCTTGACGTCACCGTCCGGGATTCCGTGTTCCATGTACCAGGCGATGGCTTTGGGATCGCGAGGAGCCTCGCCTTGTCCCTCCAGCAGCTTCACGGTTTTCTGGTCGTTTTTCTGGCCAGCGCTGTAAACCAGAATGGGAATCTCTCCTCCCACGCAGAACGCGCCTACATAGGTTACGGACAGTGCCAGCAGAGTGGCGGCGCCTGCATCGGCGGCGTTTCCGCCGTGTTCCAGAATCCTGATGCCGGCGGCAGTGGCGGCAGGCTTACCGGAAACAACCACGCCCTGGCTGCCGGCGGCGACACTCGGTCCGCGCGGGCTGACCGGCGTTTTGGTGGCCTGCGGCACAGCGAAGGGCGCGAGTAAAAGGAGGGAAACGGATGATATCGAAATGATCTTGCGCATAAAGGGGTGGACTCGGTTGGGAAGAAACAGCGTGACCAACATGCCAAAACGAATCCCCTTGACTCCGATCGGCCTTCTCATGGAAGGCGATTACGCTTACAACCGACAGATGACGATCTCCCGTGGCTTCTACCCACCTTACCCGCTTGTAGTTAGCTCCACATTTTCAGCGCAACGTTGAAAACAATAGCTTACTCTGCCCCGCATCACCAAAGTCACCTCGAAGCGCAAGAATCCCTCACCCCACGTGCTATACTGACGTTGCGTCTAATACCACGGTTGTGGTGCGGTTGCTCTGGTTTGTACCTGAATTCCCGCCTAATTTGTCTCCGTAAGTCTTCGGCGTAAATACTGGCAAATGCTGGTTGCTGCCCGCCCGGAAGCTTCGTGTGCGCGCCGCCTTAGCTTCCGCCAACAGAAAAAGAGAAAAAACATCAATGCAGAGTTTTTCAGAACTACCAATCTCCCCTTATACCCAGGAGAGATTGTCGTCCCTTAACTTTTCCATCCCTACGCCGGTGCAGGCTGCGGCCATTCCGCAGGCCCTTGCCGGCAAAGACGTGCTGGCCACGGCCCAGACTGGAACCGGCAAAACGCTGGCCTTTCTGATCCCGATCATTGAGCGCCTGCTTCAGGCCGCAAAAGCGGATTCCGGAAAATCCGGAATCGCCGCCCTGGTCCTGGTGCCGACTCGTGAACTGGCCATGCAGGTGGTCGATCAGTACAACGCCTTGCGCGGCACGAAATTGTCGCCCGCCGCTCTGGTCGTAGGCGGCCTGGCGGAAGGAAACCAGCTGACTGCGCTTCGCAGGGGAGCGCGTATCGTGGTGGCCACTCCTGGCCGTCTCGAAGACTTTCTCGATCGCCGCCTGATCAGCTTCCAGAGCCTCCAGGTTCTGGTGCTCGATGAAGCCGACCGCATGCTGGACATGGGATTTCTCCCCGCGCTGCGGCGGATCGCAAAAGTCCTGCCCAAAGATCGCCAGACCCTGTGCTTTTCCGCCACGCTCGAAGCGTCGGTTGCCCACCTGGTCAGCGACTACACCAGAAACCCGGTTCGTCTGGCCTTCGGCTCCACTTTGAAGCCATCGGAGAACGTCCGCGTCCAGGCTTTCGAAGTTGATAGCGACCGCAAACAGGAGATGCTCCACCGCCTGCTTTCAAAAGAAACCGGCCGCTGTCTGATCTTCGCCCGCACCAAGCGCGGCACCGAGCGCCTGGCCCGGAACCTGAACCGCGAAGGATTTGCCGCCGCCATGATTCACGGCGACCGCTCGCAATCGCAGCGCACCGCGGCCCTGACGGGATTTCAGCAGGGACGCTACCGCATCCTGGTGGCCACCGACCTGGCCTCGCGCGGCATTCACGTGCAGGACATTGCCCACGTCATCAACTACGATCTCCCCGAGGTGGCGGAGAATTTCATCCACCGCGTAGGCCGCACCGGACGTGCGGGTGAACAGGGCGTGGCCTCCACACTCTTCGGCCGGGAACAGCGCTCCGAGCTGCACCAGCTGGAACGCACCCTGGGCATCCGTATGGAAAGAATGCAGGCCGATGATATTCCGTTAGGAAAACCGGCCCGCAAGCCGGTTCACATCGATCCCGCCGAAGCCTTAGCCCGAGGCAGGATGGTTCGCCTCCCCGGGGAAATCCTGCAAGTCCAGATGGGAAGCTAGGCTTTAATCACCACAACTCACGTAGGGGCAGGTGTCCCACCTGCCCAGCGGAGCGGAGCTCCGCAAAATCCCGCAAACAAGACTGAACTCCAGCCCCAAAACCATCGTGAATAATCGGGATGGCGAAGCTCCGCCTGGGCGGGTGACCGACCCCTTTTTTCCAGTCACCACGAGTAAAGACTAGAACCAGTCTCATAATTATCCGAAGGGCTGGAAATGGTGCATTCTGTAGATTGCTCTGTTCGACTCCCCACGCACGATGGCAGGAATCCGGGAGTCGATCGACCATTCTCGCGAGTTGTGGAGAAGCACGGCGACGCCCATTTCGACAAGTGCAGTGCATCCCGGCGGCTCCTGATGTCTTCCTGATTGGCTCCGCCTGCGGTTTCCCCTTTTTATAAGCTTGGAGGATTTTGGACTGCGGCGTACGAAGTTTCCGATCACGGGATGGCCACAGTTGGTGGAGACGTGGCTGGGGACGATTGGGATGATTTCGGAGTAGGCACTCCGGGATCGCATACCAGGTCAAAGCCGCCTTGAAGGCAATCTGGGGGTGTCCAAGATCAGAATTCGCGTGCCCTACCATGCCATGTTTTGGAAAGGGTAGGCCGGGAGACAAACCTTCGCCGATTCGCAAAACAAAACTGAACTCCCGTCCCGGAACCACCGTACATATGAGGATGATGAAGCTTCGCCTGCTCCCGATCCTCTTCCTCGCCGCCGCTTCCATGCCGCAGGCGAAAGCGGACGAGCCTCTGACCGCAGACGCCATCATGGCCCGCGTAGCCACCAATCAGGACAGCAGCGAAAAGCTGCGCAGCCAATACCTCTACCAGCAGCACATCCAAATTATCGCCAGAAAGACCAACGGCAAAGTCCTGCGCGAGGAGACCGCCGATTACCAGGTGGTCCCCAAACCTGACCATACCGAGAGAACGCTGCAGCAACTCACCGGCCGCTACTGGCACAAGGGGAAGTACGAGCCCATCAGTGGCGAGCCTGCGCCCGAGGCCGACAGCGCCGACGGAGAACTGATTCACGACTTTCGCGAAGACCTCACCAACGACAAGTCCAAAGACGGTATGGCCCGCGACCTCTTCCCGCTTACCACCGACCAGCAAAGAGACTACAAATTTCGCCTCATGGATGAGGAACCATTCGAAGGCCGCCAGTCCTACCACATCGCTTTCACTCCGAAGGACGACGATGACACGGATTGGGCCGGCGAGGCCTACATCGACGCCCAGGAGTTTCAGCCGATGTACGTATTCACCAGGCTGTCGCGCCGTCTGCCCTTCGGGGTGCGGACGTTCCTGGGGACAGATCTTCCCGGCATCGGATTCGCCGTGCACTATCGCAGACAGGAAGATGGAGTCTGGTTTCCGGTCAGCCTGGGCAGCGAATTTCGCATTCGCGCGCTCTTCTTTTTCAATCGCAACATGACCGTGTCTCTGGAAAACAAAGCCTTCGAACACACCCACGTGCAAACCAAAATCGTAGGAGCCACCCAATAAGCAGTGTGGGCCGGACACTCTTGTCCGACCCACACACAGAGGCCGGTTCCCCGTATAATTTTTCCGACACTATTTCAGGAGGCAGCGATGGCCGGTGGGCCGGACAGTTTCGGGGAATTGAAACAGCGCTTGCGGGCCAGTTGGATGGCTGGCGACTTTGGCGAGATTGCAAAACTGAATGTCCGCGAGGGAGAAGGCTTCATCCAACGCATCCATCTCAAGCCGGGGACGAAAGTCCTGGACGTGGCCTGCGGCACCGGAAATCAATCCATTCCCGCCGCCCGCGCGGGGGCGGACGTTATCGGGCTCGACCTTGCCCCCAATCTTCTGGAGCAGGCCCGCAAACGCGCCGCCGCCGAAAAGCTGAAAATCGAATTCATCGAGGGCGACGCCGAGAAGCTGCCTTATGAGGCCGGCCGCTTTGATGTGGTGATGTCCATGTTCGGCGCCATGTTTGCGCCGCGGCCCGAGGTTGTGGCCGCGGAACTACTGCGCGTCTGCCGCCCCGGCGGCCTGATCGCCATGGGCAACTGGACTCCGGAAGGCTTCGTTGGCCAGATGTTCCAGATCACGGCGCGGTACGCCCCGCCTCCGCCCGGCATGTTGCCGCCATCGCTCTGGGGAGTCGAAAAGGTCGTCACCGAACGCCTGGGCGGAAAAGCGCGCCTCGAAATGACCAGGCGCGAACTGCTTTTCGATTATCCTTTTGCTCCGTCGGAGGCCGTGGCTTTCTTCCGCAAATATTTCGGCCCCACCCAAACCACATTCGCGCGCCTCGATGAGGCCGGGCAACGCACCCTCGCCGACGACCTCACTCAGCACTGGGCCAGCAAGAACCTTGGCGACGCCAATCGCACCGTAATAAAAGCGGAGTACCTCGAAGTGCACGCCACGGTGGTTTAAGGGTCGAGGGTGCCCCGTCCAAGCTCCGCTTGGGCGGGATTTTCGTTGGGCACCGACGGTCCGTTCTACGCGGCCGTAGTGGGGTCAATGGTCGCACCGATTTCCGTCACCCGGGTGGCCGGAAAGCCACTCAGGTCGGCATGCCGGCGGATGAGCGCTTCATCCTTGGCCAGATACATGCAGTACATCTTGTTGGCGGTAACGAACGACTCCAACCACTGAATATCCGGTCCCAGCTGGCGCAGCACCTGGTTCGATTTGGCCGCACCCTGCTGCAACTGTTCCCGCTCCAGACTCCCGATTTTCGGGATCTCGCGCTCGATCATGTATTTCTTCATAGCACCCTCCGATAGATGCAGTCGTCGGTCGTCGGTCATCAGCTAATCAAGACCCCGTCGGACCCGGGGGAATGGCTGAAGACAGAACGACTGAAGACTGACAAGTGACGACCGGCAACCGACGACTGACTTCCCGATTCTCCGAGACTAATCACAAAGGACCCTTGCCACAAGATGGCAGATTTGCCATTATACGTATGTGATTACGCCATTCCATTTTGTCCGACAGGGGAAGACCAGCCATGACCGATGTCACCGTGCTGTTTCTTGACGGAACTTTTTCTTCTACCGCGATCGGCCCGATGGAGGTTTTCCGCCACACCGGCACGCTATGGAATTTACTCACGGGAAAACGGCAGGCTCCACGTTTTCGCGTGACCACCGCCTCGGCGGACGGACGGCCCGTCCGTTGTGACGGAGAGATACAAATTCAGCCCTCGGCAGCACTTGCGGATATCCGCAAGACCGACCTCATTTTCATCCCGACCACTGGACTGAGCCTGGACGACGTGGTCGAACGCAATGCGGCGGTGGTGCCCTGGCTGCGGCGCTGGCACAAGCGCGGCGCCGCGATCGCCAGCGTGTGCTCCGGGGTGGGGCTGGTGGCAGCCACCGGCCTGCTCGACGGCAAACGCGCCACCACCCACTGGGGACTGGCTGAGCGCTTTCGCGAAAAATATCCCAGGGTGAAATGGATGCCGGAATTAATGGTGACCGAAGACCACGGCTTCTACTGCGGTGGAGGAGTGAATGCCGCGCTCGATCTGAGCTTGTATCTGGTGGAGCGGTTCTGCGGCCACGAGGTTGCCATGCAAAGCGCCAAGGCGCTGCTCATCGAGACACCCCGCGCATGGCAGGCCGGGTTCGCCATCGTCCCTTTAAAAACCGAGCACTCCGACGACAGCATTTCCAGTGCGCAGGATTGGATGCACGCAAATTTTCGCCAGAGCTTCCCGCTCGAAGCCCCGGCGCGGCGCGTGGGCATGAGCCTGCGCAATTTCGTCCGGCGCTTCAAGCAAGCCACGGGTGACAGCCCCCTGACCTACCTGCAGAAGCTAAGGGTGGCCGCTGCCAAGCGCCTGCTGGAGAGCGACCATCGCACCATGCAGGAAATCAGCGACGCAGTCGGCTATCAGGACCCGGCTTATTTCCGCAGCCTCTTCCAGCGCCACACCGGCGTCTCCCCCAGCGCCTACCGCCGAAGGTTCGGAACGTAGCGGCAGTACCGGTGCACGTGTGGGGACGGGCGCCCTCGCCCGTCCAGGCCGAGCAAGGCTCGGCTAGGTCTTGAAAGCTCTCCAGCTGCAGCAAAGCTCTCGCTGCGCCGAGCATCTGACCATCTGGACATAGCAATCCGCCGCGGCGTACCTTGGAATTATGGCGACTTCTGAGAGCCGTCTGACCGACCGGCAGTTCGCCCGCATCGCCCGCGCCCTGGCCGAACCGCGGCGCTACCAGATCCTCAAGGAGATGGGGGCCTGCAGCCGGTCGATGCCCTGCACCGTCCTGCTTAAGAACCATCGGGTAAGCGCCGCAACCATGTCTCACCATCTCAAGGAGCTCGAAACCGCGGGCTTGATCCAGATCAATCGGGAAGGCAAGTTCGCCAACCTGGTCCTCCAACGCGACGTCCTGCGCGCCTACCTGGCCCGCCTCTCGAAAATCTAGTGTCCTGTCCCAGAAATACACGGAATATCGAAATGTAAGCGGCGCAGGTCGAGTTGGCTGAAACAGCGGGTCCCTCCACTGCGCTCGCTTCGCTCCGCTCCGGTCGGGATGACAATACTAATTCAACGAATTTCCGGGCAGGACACTAGCCCAGGTGACCAAAGTTCTGCCTGTCAAACAAATTCGCATCCTTATTGCTTCGATGCTTATCTAAGTGTCTAAGTTCCCAACATGGGGACAGGAGACCGAGATGAGCGAACTGACAGGCAAGGTGGCAATCGTAACCGGTGCTTCGAAGGGCATCGGCGCAGAGATCGCAAAGAGTTTGGGCGTGGCGGGGGCGGCAGTGGTGGTGAACTATGCCTCCAGTAAAGAGGGAGCTGACCGCGTTGTTGCCGAGATTACCGGCAAGGGTGGCAAGGCCATCGCGGTGCAGGGCGACGTGTCGAAGGCGGCCGATGTGCAGCGGCTTTTCAAGGAGGCCAAGAAGGCCTTCGGAGCGCTGGACGTCCTGGTCAACAACGCGGGCGTGTACAAGTTCGATCCGCTCGAGGCGGTGACCGAGGAGGAATTTCACCGCCAGTTCAACACCAACGTTCTGGGATTGCTGCTGGCCACGCGTGAGGCGGTAAAGTATTTCGGGTCCAAGGGGGGAAGCGTGATCAACATCGGGTCGGTTGCCAGCCGGCTGACGCCGCCCACTTCGTCGGTTTATTCCGCCACGAAAGGCGCGGTGGACGCGGTCACCGCTGTACTGTCGAAAGAACTGGGTCCCAGAAAGATCCGGGTCAACTCCATCAACCCGGGAGGCGTCGAGACCGAGGGCGTCCACACCATGGGCATCATCGGCACCGACTTCCAGAAGGAAATGATCGCAGCCACCCCTCTGGGACGATTCGGCCAGCCCGATGACATCGCGCCCATCGCGGTCTTCCTGGCGTCAGAAAATTCAGGCTGGCTGACCGGCGAAACTCTGCTGGCCTCAGGCGGCTACCGGTAAGAAACGTGGGTGCCCCACCCTCGTCTCTCCGCCTTTTGGAGAGACAGGGTGGGAGACACGAGCCGCGCTAAAACGCACCACCGCCCAACGTAGGAACTGACGCCCTCGCCCGACCTTGCTGAGCCCAAGCTGAGCAGGACCATGAGGTCCGCACCGACCGCCCAAGCAAAGCATAGGCAGGGCACTCTCGAAATAAGGAGTTGCCCCATCAGCCTTCACACCCATCATTTCTCACTTGGTGCTACCTGGCTCAACGCCGCCCTGATTCCTTCCGCAACTGATGCAGGATTCCCCACTGCCCAGAAATGCATGAAGAAGAGACGCGGTTCCTCCGTGAGCATGTGGCTGTGCAAAGCCGTGACCCGCACATGATTCTGCTCCAGCGCTGAAATCACGGGATTCACCTCTCCGGCGGTGAGCACGAAGTCACCCGTCGTGGCTACCCTCCCGGTATCCGCCTCCTGGAAATTAATCGACTCGGCCACGCCCTGCGCCGGCACCAGGCTCATGCCGTTCATGGACAATGCTTGCTGGCGTGGCACGCCGTAGGAAAGCACTCCACCTTTGAAGGTCCCCTTTCGCCCCAGTCTGTCTTCAATGATCTTTACCCAATCGGGCGGCGATGCGGGCTCAACCGGCCCGGCCACAGCCTTCCCCAATGGAGTCTTGGAAACAGCCAGCGCCGCTTGCAGCGAGGTCGCAAGCTGGGTTGCGGGCCCATGCCCCATGTAGTGCATGTACATAACATGAGGAGTTTCGCCGGTCAGATGATTATGGACGGCTGTAATTTCGAATCCAGACACACGCAATTTCTCCATCACCGGATCGAGCTCACTTTCCAGCAGGACAAGATCACCCATCACGGAGGCGCTGCTGTCGGTTCCGGCGAATGCAGCCCATGAACCCAGGGCTAGACCGGGCTTGATTGCGAGTCCATCGACGACGACGTGCAAGTCGGTGCGCGGAAATCCAACTCTGTAAACGTCGCCCATCTTCTGGCCCGAGCGACCGAGCGCCTGGTCGATTTTCGCTGTGTCCAGGCCCTGGGCCGAGCCGGTAATTGCAAATACGGCTGACCGAAATCAGAATCAACAAAACTTTTTGCCTTAGTAACATTTGTCTGTCCTCCAGTTGAATTGCCCCATCGCAAACCTCCCTCGCCGATCACTTCCCGGACACCACGCCGTACAGTGCCGCAACTAGTTGCATTCCACGTTCGAGCAACTCTTTGTCTGGCATCCCCTGTTTCGACCAGCCGTTCAAGACGGCGTCTATTCCAAAGCCCTCTTTGCGACCGAACTTCTCGTCAAACAGATCGGCATCGTGGACAATCTGTGCGATCACTCCCACTTTCCGGTCGCGAACTCGAAAGCTGCTTCGCAGGGTCTCGAATGTGCAGTCTTCTCCCCGATGACCAAAACCACCGCCGTGAAACATGTCAAAGGGGACGGCGTGGCGCGGCACCTTATCCTCCCGCGCGAATGTGAATCGAGCTTTTTTGTCGATGAAGCAACGGATCAGCCAGGCTGAAGCCGAGCGGTCGATCCCCGGACGCGGCCGGGTCACCCAGACCCGGCCCAGGAAGTCTTTTGGGTTCAGCCTGGTGGCTTTTACTTCATCGGAGGGAACTGATTCGGCCCGCGCCAGCATCACATCCACTCTTTTCTGCAAGGGGCTATTGAAGAAATCGACTTCAACAATTTCCCGGAAGCGTCCCCGAATCCGGCTCAGGCGTGATGCCTGTTTATGGCGCGGAATTGCGGCGAGCTTCTGCATTTCTGCAATCAGTTCCTCATACTCTCGCGCCCGCATTTCGGTAAAACGGGCCTTCAACTGGGATACTGACAAGTTGTCAATCGATTGCACCATCACCACCGAGGCGTCACCGCTGTATTTGCGAATTGCGGTCGCCAGCCATTCAAACCGCTCCCGGGTCGCGGAATTATTGGGCAGCAGGTATCCCGAATTTCCCAGCGCCACCGCTCCATAACGTTGCAACTTCCGCCATATCTCCACCCGCTGGCTGGCCCGCTTTGCCGGCAAAGTGAAGGTCAGCAGCAGCCAGGCAGCGCCCGTGTTCCTTGTAGATGCTTCCATTTCTCATTAAAGTTATATCTATAACTATTCTCAGTCAAGGTTCGCAGCTTAAGGCCGGTCTGCCGCCGCTCACGTTGAGACGGTCTCCTTCGCCCGTGCAGGCCGAGCAGGGTCCGGCAAGATCTTAGATGTCACCGCGAACGCACACTCGTGGAAGGGCGGCGCTTTAAACGCCGCGAAAGGGCCTCAAATAATCACGCCCCAGCGCGGCTTGGTCGGGGCACCCTCCATGGTTATGGAATGCACATTCGCGGCCAGATGCTATGATTACCCTTCGTCGCAAGCGTTCTGACCCTCATCCTCCGGCTCGCGCATAGAAAGGTGAACAAAGCAGTCGTCCTCTGATGAATCAATGAATCGCCGATTCTCCATCCTCACCTTGCTCGTGCTGTCTCTCGGAATTTACGTTGCCACCGCCGCTCAGCCGGCATTGCTCGATGATGCCGACGCTTCGCACGCGCTGGTCTCGCGCGAGATGCTGCAGCGCGGCGACTGGGTGGTGATGTATCAGGACGGGATCCGTTATCTCGAAAAGGCCCCCCTGCACTACTGGATGGTGGCGGTCAGCTACAAGCTATTCGGGCAGGGCGCTTTCCAGACCCGGCTGCCGCTGGTACTTGGGGTGGCGGGACTGGTCCTGATGGTCTATTTTTTTGCCCGGCGTTTTTTTGGCGAGACCGCCGCGTTTTACTCCGGGCTGATCACTTGTACCAGCGTGGGAACGTGGCTGTTCACCCGCGTTATGGTCCCGGAGGCCATCTTTGCCCTCGAACTGACCGCGCTCTTCTACCTCTTTCTGCGCGGCTGGCAGGGCAGCCTGGACACACGTGTTGCCTATTGGGGCGCGTCGGTCGTCATGGCGCTGGCCGCGCTTACCCTGGGTCTGATTGGCGTGCTCTTCCCTCTCGGCGTGGTCTTTTTCTTTATCCTGTTCACGCGTAGCTGGGGACGCTGGCGCGAACTGCGGATTTTTTCCAGCGCCCTGATTTTTCTGGTCATCGCCGTGCCCTGGCACTGGATTGCCGAAGAGCGCTCGCCGGGATTTTTGTGGTCTTACTTCATCAACGAGCACTTCAAGCGCGCTCTCGGCACCCGCTACCCGCCGGATTATGAAGCCGTGCCGCTTCTCCTGTGGTGGGCGCTGCACCTGGTGTGGTTCTTTCCCTGGAGCTTTTTCATCGGCTATGCCCTGCACGAATTTCCCCGGCCGAAGACCTGGGGACCGAAGATGGAACACGTCCAGGAGGCACGCCTGCTGCTTTTCATCTGGGCGGGGCTGATTCTGTTTTTCTTTTCGCTGACCTCGGGATCGCGCATGGAGTACTACAGTTTCGGCGCCTGGCCTGCGATTGCCGTGGTGCTGGGAATCGGGCTGAATGACGCCGAAGAAATGCGCGACCGGTGGCTGCCGCGCCTGCAGGCGGGACTCGCAGTAATCGGGGTCCTGGCCTCGGTGTGCCTGAGCTACCTGGTGCTGAGTTCGCTCGATATTTCGTCCAAGGGCGGCATCTCACACTTGCTGCAGTATCACGACCTGGACACCTACCGGCTCTCGATGGCGCACATTTTCGATCTGACGCCGCAAACTTTTGCCGCGCTGCGCGGTCCGGCAGTTTTCGCAATCCTGATTTTTATTGTTGGATTTGGCAGAGCGTGGTTGTTGCGGCGGCGCTCGAAGAATTTCGCGGCCACTCTCACCCTGGCATTCGCCATGGCGCTGTTCTTCTTTGCCGCCAACTGGGCTTTCAAGCGGTTCGAGCCCCGCATGTCATCGCGGGCGCTGGCCGACGCGATACTGCCATACCTGCGGCCGCAGGACCATATCGTGCAGTATGGCGATTTTAATTCGGGCTCGAGCATTCCCTTCTACACTCACCGTCACGTCTGGATTTACAACGGGCGCTTCGGCACCAACCTCGAAATCGGCTCCAACTACCCCGACGCGCCGCCCACGTTTCTGGACGACAAACAGTTCCCTGCCTTCTGGAGCGGGCCGGAGCGGGTATTCATTTTTGTTCCGGAGGAATTCCGCAAGGACGCGCTTTCCCGGCTGCCTCCGGATTCCAGCTACCTGCTGGCGGAGAGCGCCGGAAAATATATCTTTGTGAACCAGCCGCTGCGCCCGGACCTGCCGCTGCTTGCGTCGGTGCTGAAGCGGCATCCGGTGGAGTAAGCGTTTGAGCGAAGTGGAAATTCCTCGCCGAACCGACAAAGCTGCCAGCGACGAACTGTTCATGGAGGAAGCTTTGCGCGCGGCCCAGCGCGCGCTTGAAACTGGTGAAGTCCCGGTGGGCGCAGTCGTCGTCTGTGACGGCAAGATCGTGGGACGCGGCGGCAATCGCAACCTCGCCGATTCCGATCCCACCGCCCACGCCGAGATCGTTGCCCTGCGAGAAGCCGGTGCCGCCCTCGGCAACCACCGCCTGGAAGGCTGCGAACTGTTTGCTACAATTGAACCGTGCGCCATGTGTGCGGGCGCGCTGGTTCATGCCCGGCTCAGACGCCTGGTGTACGGCGCCGATGACGCCAAGGCGGGCGCCATCCGGTCGGTGATGCAGGTACTGAACCATCCCAGCCTGAACCACCGCATGGAAGTCCGTAGCGGTGTTCTGGCGGGACGTTGTGCCGAGTTATTACAGAGTTTTTTCCGCCAGCGGCGGGAAAAGCAGTCGTCGGTCGTCAGTGCTCAGTCGTCAGCGACCGGCGAATTTCCTGACGACTGAGGACTGACGACTGCTTTCCGGAGAGGTGCGTGAGTGGTTGAAACGATCCGCCTCGAAAGCGGACATACCTTAACGGGTATCGGGGGTTCAAATCCCTCCCTCTCCGCCATTACCTTTTGAAGTCGCAGTTGCAGGAAGAACGCACCCCGAAGACACTTACTCGCTGGATCGACCGCCGGATCAGCCGGGCCCAGAACATATTCGCGATTATCCTGCAGCCTGGTTCATCCCGCGGAGTTACCCCATCGCGGCCGGCGTCCGCTGGCTATGACTTCAACTCGCGAATTGCGTCCCCGGCGCCGCTGAGGTTGGCGAGCCGCATCTCGGAATACTTTCGGGACAGGAGCACGCCGGGCGCTCCCGCGCGGAAGGCCGCCAGGACTGCTTCCTTTACGCTTTGCGGCGTGCACTTGCTGTTATTGGGCTCGGTCGGAATATCGATATCAATGCCCGGCCAGATGCAAGTGTTCGTACCGGCAACGCCCTCCAGTGCGCGTTTGGTCTCGCGGTAGACGTAGTCGGACGACAGGCCAGTGTGAGGAATCTGAGTCGTAGCTGCCCTCCTTGAATCCCATCAGCGAGTAGTTCATATCGAGCAGGGCTTGTTTCGAGAGATCTCCGTAGAGTGTGGAGCCGATGTTGTCCGCGTACAGCGCCATGCGCTCGCCGCCGCAGTTGTTGTACATCACGACTTTTATGAAATCTGAATAGTTCGAGAGCTCGTGCAAGTCCTGTTCGGCGCGATAGATGGGATTGAAGGAATTGTTGTGCCAGATGTGCCAGCCCACCGGCACCGTCGGTTTCGCTGTCTTTACGGTTTTGTAGATGTGCGGCGTAGGTTTCGCGAAGACCGTCGGTGAAGAGCATTTCCCATGCGGCCAGTTCGGGATAGCGCAACAGGATCCGCCAGAATTGAACGTAGTAGCCGTCCACGGGGCGCTTGCCGCTGCGCGCCGAGCGAACGAATTTCTCCAGCTCGAGAAATCCCTGCCGGGCGCGCTCTACATTGATGTCCGCGCTCTTTCGCTTTGGCCTGGCAAAACTCGCAGAAGCAGGTCACGTTGCCGGGGTCAATCGGCGGTGTGTCATGCGTGGCGCCAAGACTGTCCGAAAGCGCGCCCTGCCGCTCGGATCCCCACATGATTCCGTCGATGTCATAGGAACGGGCGTAGTCCTCGACCAGGCCGGTAAAAAAATTCCGGTAGTCGGGATTGTTGACGCATAGCGTCTCGGCATTGCGTCCGTAGAGGTCGCGCTCCTGGACTTTCTGGATGTTCGGCAAGTCGGTGCGAAACACGTCCTCGAGCCAGCAGATGACCTTCATGCCGCGCTTTTTCGCCGCCGGGAGCACTTCGGCCAGGATATCCAGGTTGCCGTGGTCGGGCGCGCGCGTGTCCTTGATCACCGTGTTCTTGTAGTACTGGGGATGAGGGGTGGCGAAATTCCCGCCGTGAAAATTGAGATCGTATTCCTGCTTGCCGTGATCGGGCAGGGGCTGGCCCGGAATCTGTCTTCCGGCGATGCCGCGACCATAGGTGAATACGGCAAGAAACAGAGTATTCACGCTGGCGCGTTCCTGAAGGACGTCGAGGACTCTTCTCGGTGCCTTCATCCACGAACGAAATTGCGCCGACCTGGATGCCGATCATTTTGTTGGAGGAGACAGCAGGCATGTCCCAAGGTTGGCATGGCCAAGGCGGCGCTGGCCCCGGCGGTGATCTTCAGGAATTCACGGCGATTCACGTCCAGGCTCAAGGGATTGCTCCTTTTTTGTCTCGGTATCGCGGTTATGCGGACTCTTCGCATCTCCGGCGTCAAACATTTTGCCGGCGATAAGGGTCTTTCGACTCCGTGGTTTTTCGCATTCGCGAAAAGCTACTCCGCTCACGATGACAGATTTTTGGTTCCGACAAGTTGTAACGCTTCTACACCAGCGGCTGATCAGGTTTGTAATTGTGGCGCAGGGTCAGCGAGCCATCTTCATTGACCTTCTGACGGCACGCCCAGCGAACGGGATGACGCACGCCCTTCACTTCGAGCTCGGCTTTCAGCCGCAGAGCCCTGCCATTGAGACGCCCGCAGGCAGCGTCAGCATGGCTTGATGAACGCCAATCGGTTTCGGATATCCCGGGTCGACGCAGCCTGACACGTTGATCTTGTTGTCTGCGCTGAACACGGTAAGGCGAAGCACTCCCGGAACGGGCGTGATGCCGTCGTTGGCGAGTCCGATGACCAGACCGTTGGCTCCGTCCCGCTTGAAAGTCCAGATGAACGACGGGCGGATGCGATAGCCGATCTGGCGGGCCATCTCGTCGATTGGGCCCAGGAAACTTTTCGTAGTAGCTCGTAATGCTGCGGGCCGACTGGTTGTGCCAGCTCCAAACCGATAGATAGTTGACGCCGACATCGGCGGCGTGAGAAATGATCTGCTCGTTGTAGGTGATTCCGTCTTCGTCGATCTGAAGTTGCTTCGCATCGCCGGTGGTGAAACCAACCTCGCAGATCGCCGCGGCCCAGGGCGGACGGTAGCTCAACGCCTCGATCTGAGTGTTCTCGATGAAGATGGTGTCGGTGCGCAGCCAGTTGCCGGTGCGCATGGTGCGATCCAGCAGATCGGCGTTGCCCACGTTGCTGAAGTCGGGCTGCGTATTCGTGGCCAGCGGGACTTTGGTCCAGTTTTGGAGTTGGGTTTCGAACATGGACATCCAGGTCTGTTCCGCGACCAACTGGCTGGGGAAGGGATTGCCCTCGTAGGGCCAGGTGTGCCCTTCGCCCCAAAAGCCGTACATCATCGTGTCCATGAACTCGATCTGCGGATGGCCGTTGAGTTCGGCGGCCAGCAACTCATTCAATTCGCGGAACGCAGCCTGATACGCCGGGTGATCGTAGCGCGGCACGCGGTTATCTTTCTTGTAGCGCATTTCCGCGGGGTTGCCCTTCCACTCGCCTTTGAGCTTTACGTAGGGGAACTTTGTTGAGGAGAAACTCGGGCATTCCAGGCTCGGGGACGTCGGGATTCTCCAGCTGGACGCGGAAGCCGATGGGCTTGTTGTAGCGGCGGGCCAGATCGAAGGCAATCTTCCACCACTCCGCGAAGTCGAGCCGACCCGGCTGCTTCTGGACCTCGCGCCAGTTGGGACGGAGGTAAACCTTCTGCACGAAGGGCAGCTTGACCAGATCCTCCAGAGTTTTTTCCTGCGCTCTGACCAGGGACATTGAGCGGACCGGTGTCGTCGGAAAGATAAGCGACGAGTCCCATGCCGTAATTGGCGACAATTTCCCGGGACGGCGAAGTGATCATCGAGACGTCGCTGTCGGGAACAACCGCGCAGGGACCGTACTGCGGGAACGGCCCCTGATAGAGCCGGTCGGGGACCGCAGGCCCTGATCCCCAATCGTATTTGTCCCAGTTGTGTTCAGGGATGGCGGCGCTGGCGCCGGCCTTGAGAAGGCCGACAGTGAGTCCGGTTGCGGTGGCGGATTTCAAGAAGCTGCGTCGATTCATAGGCTCTCCGGCCAGGCTGAAGTTCGGCAACCCGTGGGCGATACCGGAGATAGTACATCAGAATCGAAATAACACGAAAGGGTAAGAAATGATTCGTAAGAGGCTGGGGGACCGATGAGGCTGAAATCGCCCTTTTACAGCGCTATTTTCCGGCAGCGTCCTCTTGACCATGCTCACGCCCTTTTGAAGTACTGCACTGCCCGCTCGTGCTTCTCGGCCGCCGCGCGACTTCCGAACGTCCCCAAGTTCCGCCGCCGACCGGTCTTGGGATTTTTCTTGCGCGAATAAAGTCTATATTTCCCGGATTTCAGTTTGCGAATCATTGCCCTTGAGATGCAGTTCGGATGATTCGGTTTGCCGCGGATGGGTCCCCCCCCAGGGCCACCGCTATAATCGTGACTGCCTGCCCATGGAAATTCGCCGCCTCACCGAACTCGATGCTGAGCCTTACCGGCAGCTTCGCCACGAAGCACTGGAGCGGGAACCTCTGGCCTTCACGGAATCTGTGGCTGAGCACGAGGCCATGACTCTGGGCACAATCAGAAATCGCCTGGGCGCCACCGAGGACAATTTTGTTCTTGGCGCCTTCATTGACCGGCAACTCATTGGGATGGCCGGATTCTTTCGCCAGCGCGGGGAGAAGATCCGGCATCGCGGCGGGATTTGGGGGGTGTACGTCTCGGAAGAGTGTCGCGGGAAGGGCGTGGGCCGCGCCTTATTGGCAGAGTTGATCGGACTGCTGCAGCTTTTGCCGGGCATCGAACAGGTTACGCTCGCGGTCAGCCGTCAGAATGCGGGAGCCAGGAGCTTGTACGAGTCTCTGGGCTTTGAGGTTTACGGTTGCGAAAAGGGCGCCCTGAAAATCGGCGATGAGTACGTGGATGAAGAGTTGATGGTGTTGTATTTTCGTTCTTGAATCCTGCCTTTGATCCTGATTCTGGACAAGAGTGTCCGACCACACAGAATTCACGGCAGGCGTGTTATTGCAGAAGCCCGTCCATCTGCACGATGTCGGCATCGCCTACGCCGACGGCTGCGAAGACAAATTTTCCGTCCGAGGACCAGGAAATGCGGCGCACAATGAAAGTGCGTTTCTGCCCAAAGTCGGTTACCTGTCTTAGTTTTCCATCTGCCGTGGATGCCACGTAGATATTGGTTCCCAGGCTATCGGCCAGGGGCATCACCAGCCACTTTCCGTCCTTCGAGATCACGGGATGCAAGCCCTGCCACAACGGCACGCGCTGACCCGAGATGCGCGCCAGCAAATTCGAAGGACCGTTCTCGGGACGGGCCACGCGCAGTTCGTAGTCCAGCGAACCGTTCAGGTTCTGCAAGGGGACCATGTAGTACAAGGCGGAGCCGTCGGGCGCCGGCGCCGGGCCGCGAGCGTTGTCTGAGCGCACCACTACCGGGGTCCCGCCATCCACGGGAATCTTCATGAGCCGGGAGGCCGCCGGTGTTCTGCGTCGACAAAAATTCGGAATAGTACAGCCATTTGCTGTCGCCGGACCAGGTCGTCCATGTCGCCTGGGGATCAGGAGGTGAAGATCGCTCCCGTCGGGATGGAGCAAGGAAATAGCCCACCCGGAAAGCATCTCGCGAGGCCCGACCAGTTCGCGAACGTAATAAACTTTCCATCCGGTGACCAGATGGGAACTCCCATCACCATGGCCGGATCTTTTTCGAAAGTGATCTGGCGCCTCTGGCCGCCCGCCCAAAGGCTGCACCCAAATATTGCCGTGGCCCCCACTGTCAGACAGATAGGCCATTTCATGGTCGGTCGGATCCAGGGTGGGAGTTTGCACTTGTCCGGTCTGGTTGGTGATACGCACTGCCCGGCTCACGTTGTCGGCTGGGGCTACCGTCAACCGGAAACTTCCAAATATCGAACTCCATATGTTTGCGGCTGACCAGGAGGCGGCCTTCGCGATCCATGTCAGGACTTTCATCGCTGGATTCGCCAAAGGTCAGCTGGCGAGATTCGCCTCCGGATTTCGAGACTTCCCACAGGTGCAGGGTCGGAAGATAGAGCAGCGTGTTGCCCCGCGCACTGCTGTACACGAGATGGGAGCCGTCGGGCAACCAGGTCAGCCCGCTCATCAGCGTACTCTCCCGGGTGAGCGAGCGAGGGACACCGCCCGCAGAGGGAATGATATAGATATCGTCAGCCCAGGTTTCCTCGTTGTGCAGGTAAGCAATGGTGCTGTCATCGGGCGACCAGCGTGGCTGACGATAGGTGAAGGTGGTGACGGCCTGGGTCAATACCAGAGGGTTGGAGCCGTCCGATCGGTTACGACCAATTCTATTTGTTTTCCGTTAAGGCGAAAAAAGGCCATCCGCTTTCCGTCATGGCTCACGTCGGCGCCACTCATGCTGGAAACCAGCTGGCGAGGCGTGCCGCCCAGGGCCGAAACTTCCCACAAAGTGCCTTGAGCGGTTCCTTCCGGCGGCGGAGTGAAATAGATGATGGCAGCCGAGTCCTGCGACCACCTGGGGAAAAGATGTGAGCCTTCGCCGTTCGTAATCTGCAGCGGGGGACCACCTGCCAGGAGGCGCACCCAGATTTGCCGAGATCCGGTTGAGTCGCTGACGAAGGCCACGGATTTCCCGTCGGGGGAGAACGCCGGACTCTCTTCCATGCCGGCAAAGTCGGTGAGACGGAGGAATTTGACCGTCCGGGAACCTGACTGCTCTCGTCCCCGGAACCACCACGCGCCGGCAGCGGCCAGCACCATGGCCAGACCGACCACCAGAGACGCAACCATCCAGCGCAGGGGACGTTTGCTTCCCTTCTTCTCAAAAGCCAGCGATGGAGCTGCGCCGGTTTCCGAAATCGAGGACGTAGATTCCAGATGGAAGGCGAGATCACGGGCAGACTGGAAGCGCTGTTCAGGACTCTTTTCCAGGCAGTGGCGAACGATGCGGTCAAGCGCCGCAGGAATGTTCTTTCTGGTCGCCAGCAGGTCAGGAGGGTCGTCTTTCAGAATGGCGCTGGAACGGTCGGCTGCCGTGCGTCCGTCAAAAGCCCGATGACCGGAAAGGCTCTCGTAGAGCACTGCGCCGAAGCTGAATACATCGGAGCGCTGGTCGGATTTCTCTCCCCGCACCTGTTCCGGCGACATGTAACCGGCCGTGCCCAAGGTCGTGCCGATTGCGGTCTGATGGTCAACGTCCAATGTGGCGCCGGCATCGCCCGGCTCGGGCACACACAACTTGGCCAGGCCGAAATCCAGAATCTTGGGGCGTCCGTCGCGGCAGATGAAGATGTTTTCGGGCTTGAGATCGCGATGAATAATTCCCTTTTCGTGCGCCGCTGCCAGACCATGCGCAATCTGAATCGCGAAGTCCACCGCCTTGCGAGCCGGCAAAGGGCCGCCAGCCAGACGGTCGCGGAGCGTGGCACCCTCCAGCAGTTCCGTTACCAGATACGGCGCGCCATTGTGGGTGCCGATGTCGTACACCGCAAGAATGCTGGGATGGTTGAGCGCGCTGGCCGCGCGCGCTTCCTGTTCGAAGCGGCGAAGGCGGTCGAGGTCGCCGCAGAAAGAAGCAGGCAGCACCTTGATGGCAACTTCACGGCCCAGGCGCGGGTCGCGGGCACGGTACACCTCACCCATTCCGCCTGCGCCGAGCGGGGCGACGATCTCGTAGGGTCCGAGTCTGGTGCCCGAAGTCAGAGCCATGGTTGGATTGGGATTATAGCGTTTTGGCGGAGCTGCCCGTAGGCAAATGCCGGAGGCCGGTCAGGGCGCGCGCAACAATTCCGGAGAAACGCGAGAAGGAGAGCACATGGTTACGGCATGGGCCTGGGGAAACTGCAGAATGGTTTGGCACTTGCGCGCAGCGGATTGAGCGCTTATAATATGACTAGTCAGACTAGTTATGTCCAAACCCAAACCCAAGATCAAATCCGAAAAAGGCCC
Source organism: Terriglobia bacterium (assembly GCA_963801595.1). Lineage (GTDB taxonomy): Bacteria > Acidobacteriota > Terriglobia > Terriglobales > Acidobacteriaceae > JAIQFF01. Next base: position 26,298 of record CAWDFW010000024.1, read on the forward strand.
CGCTATCAAAGGGCTAAACTCACCCTCTCGACCCCCTGGCAATTGCAAACCGCAAAAGCCCGATTCAGCGAGCTTTTTCGCCGCGCGCGCGCTGAAGGGCCGCAATACGTGACCCGGCAAGGCAAAGAGGCAGTCGTGGTCGTTCCCGCGGAGGAATTCGAACGCCTTACCGGCCGCACCCGCCAGCCTCGAAGCCTGGTCGAATTCTTCGCAGCGTCGCCGCTGGCTGGGACTGAGTTGGATTTGAAACGCAAAGCGGACTATGGCCGGAAGATTAACCTATGAGTGGCTTTCTGCTCGACACCAATGTGATCTCCGAACTGGTCAAAGCCAGGCCGGACCCGGGGGTCACGCAATGGATCGAGGCCACGGACGAGATCCTGCTCTATCTGAGTGTGCTTACGCTCGGCGAAATTCGCAAAGGAATCAGTTCCCTGCCCGATGCCAAGCGTCGCACTGCCCTCGAAGCCTGGCTGGACCGGGACTTGGCGCTTCGGTTTTCGAACCGCATCCTTTCTATCGATCAGGCCGTCGCCGACCGCTGGGGACGACTCGCGGGTAGCGCAGCTGCCCGGAGATCTCCGCTGCCGGTTATTGACGGGCTTCTCGCTGCCACCGCCCTGCACTACGACCTTACGCTGGTTACGCGGGACACCAAACATCTCGAAGTTGCCCGCATCGCTTTCTTTGATCCCTGGGCACGCTGAGAGGTATCTGCCTGCGCCTACACCACGAAATACTTCGCGCCGGGATGGTGCACCACGATGGCTGACGTGGACTGCTCGGGATCCAGCAGGAATCCGCTAGTCAGGCGCACTCCGATATTTTCCTCGGGATGGAGCAGGGCAAACAGCTTGGTCTGGTCCTCCAGATTCGGACACGCGGGGTAGCCGAAGGAATAGCGCGAGCCGCGATACTTCTGGTGAAACAAGTCGCGGATGTGGGGCGAGTCTTCGCCAGCGATGCCCAGTTCTTCGCGCATCTTTTTGTGCAGGTATTCGGCCAGGGCTTCGGCGGTTTCGACGCTGAGGCCGTGCAGGTAGAGATACTTGGTGTACTCTCCGGCTTCGAACAGCTTTTGCGTCTCGACGGATGCCCTGGCGCCCATGGTGACCAGGGACAGTCCGATGACGTCCATTTTCCCCGATGACTTGGGGGCGAAGAAGTCGGAGATGGAAAGCTTGCGGCCTTCGCGCTGGCGGGGGAAGGTGAAGCGCAGGAGTTCCCTGGGAGCAGCGGCAGCGCCGGCAGTTTCGCGGGCGGGGGCGCCCGCGCCACACGAAGCTGGGTCATACACGATGGTGTCATTGCCGTCGCTCTGCGCGGGAAAATATCCGTACACGGCTTTCGGTTCCAGGATTCCGCTGGCAATTACTTCTTCTTCCAGCTTCTTCTTGATGGGACGGAATTTCTCTTCCACCAGGCGGAGATAATCTTCCTGCGACGCAGTTTTCAGCTGCCACTGGTTCTTGAACAGTGCAGTTTCGTTGATGAAAGGAAAGAGTTCCCGCAGATCGAAATCCTTGCGCACCTTTACACCCCAGAACGGCGGGACGGGGATATTCGGGGCATCTTTCACCACCGGACTTCTCTCGGCGAACACCGGTCCGGTTTCCTCATCGACCGCGGCGGCCTTGGCATACTCCTTGACGGTGCGTCCTTCCTGCAGGCGGGCCTGCTTCTTGCCATTGGCCGTGGCCAGGTCTTCCATGATGTGCAGGCCGGCAAAGGCATCGTCGGCATAGAACACGGCATTCGAGTATTCGCGGCGGAGATCGTCTTCCACGTATTTGCGCGTGAGCGCCGCACCGCCGCAGATTACCGGGAACTCGAGTTTCTGGCGCTCCAGGTCCTGGATCACGTACTTCATCTCGAGCGTCGATTTCACCAGCAAGCCGCTCAGTCCGATGGCGTCGGCTTTGTGCTCCATGGCGGACTTGATGATGACGTCGCCGGTCTGCTTGATGCCCAGGTTGACCACCTTGTAGCCGTTGTTCGAGAGAATGATATCGACCAGGTTCTTGCCAATGTCGTGGACGTCGCCCTTCACCGTGGCCAGCACGATGGTGGCCTTTTGCGAGCCGGCCTTCTTCTCCATCTTGGGTTCGAGGTAGGCGACCGCCTGCTTCATCACTCCGGCGGAATCGAGCACTGACGGCAGTTGCATCTTGCGCGCGCCAAACAAGTCGCCCACGGTGCGCATGCCATCGAGCAGGACATTGTTGATCAGGTCGAGTGGTGAATATTGGGTGAGCGCCTCTTCCAGGATTTCTTCCAGGGTCTTTTTGTGCGCGCCCTCGCCGACGGCTTTTTCGCCGTTGATGATGGCGAACTTCAGCTTGTCTTCGACCGACAGCGTTTCCACATGGGCGGTAGTCTCGGTTTGCCCCTTGCCTTTTTTGCCGGCAAAGTGGTTCATATATTTCTGCAGCGGGTCGCCGTCGGAAGCCGCATCGCGATAAATCAGCTTTAGCGCGAGATCAACCTCTTCCTGAGGAATCTTGTATAACGGATAGATTTTGGAGTAATTGACAATGGCCATGTCGAGGCCATTATTGACCGCTTCGTGCATGAAGACCGAGTTCAGCACGCGCCGCGGATAGGCATCGAGCCCGAAAGAAATGTTGCTGACCCCGAGAATGGTCTTCACGTCGGGCAGTTCGTGCTTGATGCGCTTCACCGCCTCCAGGGTTTCGATTCCAGCCGAGCGGTAGTCTTCCTGGCCGGTGGTGATGGGCAGGGTCAGGGCATCGAAGATGAGGTCGATGCCGCGCAGGCCGTATTTTTCCGTTGCCAGTTTGTAGATGCGTTTGGCGATCGCGACTTTCTTATCGGCGGTCAGCGCCATGCCGTCTTCGTCAATGGTCAGGGCAATCACGGCCGCACCGTAGCGCCGCGCCATGGGCAGTACTTTCGAAGTACGCTTCTCGCCATCCTCCAGGTTGATGGAATTGATGATGGCCTTGCCCGGAATGCGCTTCAGCGCTTCTTCGACCACGTCGGCTTCCGTCGAATCGACGAGAATCGGCGCGGGCACGCGGGTGGCGACCTTTTCCAGGATGGAAGAGATGTAGCCCTTTTCGTCTTCGCCGACGATGGCGCAGCACAAGTCGAGCATGTGCGAGCCTTCGTTCACCAGCTTCTTGGCCATGGCCAGAATGTCGTCGTACTTTTTGCCGCGCACCAGGTTGCGGAAGTTTTCCACCCGGGTGGTGGTGTTCATTTCTTCGGCGACCACCAGCGGCTTGGGATCAAGATCCAGCGGGACGGAAGTGTAGGCGCTCGATGCGGCGGCCGTAGGCTTGACCTCGCGTTTGGCCGGCTCCAGGCCACCCACGGCATCGACGACGGCTTTCAGGTGCTCGGGCGTGGTGCCGCAGCAGCCGCCGACGATGCTCACACCGTATTCGGTGACGAAACGCTTGTGATATTGCGCCAGCTCGGCGGGGCTGAGCTTGTACACCGCGCGCCCGCCTTCGTTGTGCGGCAGTCCCGCATTGGGCAGGATCGAGATCAGCTTGCTCGAATTGAGTCCGAGAAAGCGCACCGCATCGTTCATCTCCTTCGGACCAGTAGCGCAGTTCAATCCGATCACGTCCACGTCAAAGGGTTCGAGAGCGGTGAGCGCCGCGCCGATCTCGGTGCCGAGCAGCATGGTGCCGGTGGCTTCGAGCGTGACTTGCACCGTGACCGGCAGGCGCTTGCCGGTTTTCTGCATGGCGTCAAAGATGCCGACCAGCACGGCTTTGGCCTGCAGCAGGTCCTGACAGGTTTCGGCCAGCAGAATGTCCACGCCGCCTTCGATCAGCGCGGCCGCCTGTTCGGTGTAACCGGCCACCATGTTGTCGAAGGTGATGTGCCCCAGCGAAGGCAGCTTGGTGGTCGGGCCGATCGATCCCGCCACAAAGCGCGGCTTGTCTTTGGTGGAAAATTGTTGCGCGACTTCTTTCGCAATCTTCGCGGCGGCGATGTTGATCTCAGCGACCTTGTCCTGCAAATCGTACTCAGCCAGAACAACACGGGTGGCACCGAAAGTGTTGGTCTCGACTACGTCGCAGCCGACCTTGAAGAAGTCAGCGTGAATGTCCTTGATGATGTCCGGGCGGCTGAGGACCAGCAGCTCGTTGCAGCCTTCCTTGCCCCAGAAATCGTCCACACTGGGGTTGCGGAACTGAATGTTAGTCCCCATGGCGCCGTCGTAAATGACGACGCGGTCGCGCACGGTTTGGAGAAAGTCAGACATTGAAAAGCTATCAGCCGTCAGCCGTCAGCCCTCAGCCCTCAGCAAAATCGGGAGGGGCAAGAGCTCCTTACGTTTTATCCGCGTTAATCCGCGCAAATCCGTGGCCTGAAGTTCCGGACCACATGCACAAACGCCGGCCCGCTGTGGGACCGGTGTCTGATCCTCTGACAAGACTTATTGAAGTTTAGCTCCCCTGCTCAGGTAAAGGTGCGCCAGCTACCACTTCATCGCGATTGAATATTGCGTTGGCTCCCATATGCGCTGGCCTGGGGGCCAGCATCTGCTCTTTGCGGTACACCAGGTTGCTGGCATTGAAACTTGCGATCTCAAACCCGTGTCCGTGGGTAATGGCGTCGGTGGGACAGGCTTCCACGCAATAGCCGCAGAAGATACATCGATTGTAGTCAATGTTATAGACCATGAGCGTAACGCTCCGCTCCGCTCACCCGCTTCTCCGCCGTGTTCTCCGCCGCCTCGATGTAAATACAATTCGAGGGACAGGCAGCCGCGCACAGGAAGCAGGCCACACACTTTTCCAGGCCATTCTCGTCGCGCTGCAGCACGTGCACGCCGCGATAGCGCTCCTGAAACATGGCCCCTTTCAGCGGGCCCGGCCCGTCGGGATAGTTCTCCACCACCGTGGGCTCAAACATCTCCCGGAAGGTAATGCTCATACCTTTGGCGATGGCCGCAATGTTCTGAAGCACTGGCATACCTTTCTAGTATACCGAAACCGCTCTTGGCCGTGTGGCGCGGGCGCCCCGCCCGCGAACGTCGAGGTCCACGTCAAAAGCCGCGGGCGGGGGCGCCCGCGCCACACAGTTGTATTGCACAACGCAGAGGTATATGGTTTGAGGCCTACAGAGTTTTCTTGGCGGACCTGCAAAGGCGCGCTGGAGTGTAGCGTGTCCACTTCGTTGAATAATCGTTTCGAGAGGAGAAACACATGCCTGATCAATTCGAGCAACTCAAGCAAAAATACCAGCCCGTTCTAACCAAGATTCAGCAGGAAGGCGCAGAACTGCAGAACCTGAACCTGGATGGCAACCAGCTTTACCTGAAGGCGACGGCGGTATCGGAGGCAAGCAAGAACCGCATCTGGGATGCGATCAAGGCTGTCGATCCGACTTTTGCCGACCTGAAACATGACATTCAAGCCCGCCAGGGTGCACAGGATTACACCGTGCAACCGGGCGACAACCTGTCCAAGATCAGCAAACACTTCTACGGCGATGCCAACAAGTATCCCGTCATCGCCAAGGCCAACAATCTGGAAGATCCCGACAAGATCAAAGTCGGCCAGAAGCTGGTCATTCCCGCGGCCGCTTAAGAGCGAGCGTCAGGCGTCGGACCTCGGACCTCATGTTCTGGCTGGCCGAGGTCCGACGTCCGAGGTCCAGCCTGATTTGAGAAATAATCCGCCCCGCCGGAACGCTGGTAGCTGATTTCCAGGCCCTAAGGCCCTGCTCCCGGAACAACTGCGATCGCCCCAAAGCCATCCTATCGCGGGAGGAAAACGCTATGCATATCATTTGGACGCTGTTGATCGGACTGGTAATCGGAGCCGTAGCGAAATTTCTCATGCCCGGCAAGGACCCGGGTGGAATCATCATCACCATGCTGATCGGCATCGCAGGATCGTTCGTCGCAACCTATGCCGGCCGCGCACTGGGCTGGTATCAGGAAGGACAGGCCGCAGGCTTCATCATGTCGGTTCTCGGGGCCATTGTGCTGCTCGCCCTCTATCACATGATCCGCCCCAAGACCGCCTGAGAGCATGTGTGTGGAGAGCAAGCCTGTGCGGGTCGGACACTTCTGTCCGACGCCTTTGACTTGAGCCGTTGGGTGTAGAAATAGAGATCGAGAGAGCAGAAACCCTGTGTGACGCTCGCCCTGCGCAATGGCAACCAAGCGCGAGGCTCGTCGCAAAACCAAGTCGGGAGCGAATATGCGCTGGACCCCAGGTGGCAGCAGTGGTGACGTAGAAGACCGCCGCTCCGAAAGCGGAGGCGGCTTTCGCCCCGGAGGCATTCACCTCGGCCTGGGCGGCATCGTCGTTTTGTTTATTCTGAGCCTGATTTTCAAACGCGATTTCCTGTCGCTGGTGAGCAACGGCTCGATGGACACGGGCGCAACGGCCGCGCAATCCGATCCCGCCCGCGACCAGCAGGAACAACCGCTGGTGCAGTTTGTGACTTTTGTCCTGAACGACGCCCAGAACACCTGGAGTCAGATCCTGCCGCAGCAAGGAGTGCCCTACCGCCACGCCAAGCTGGTCCTGTTTCGCGACGCTTACGATTCCGCCTGCGGCATGGCGCAGTCTGCGACCGGCCCTTTCTACTGTCCCGAGGACGAAAAGGTTTATATCGATCTCGGCTTCTACGACGAACTGAAGCAACGCTTCGGCGCTCCCGGAGAATTTGCCGAGGCCTACGTGCTGGCCCATGAAATTGGTCATCATGTGCAGAAGCTGCTGGGTATCGAGGCCAGGATGCGCGCGGCGCAGCAACAGAATCCGGGGGCGGCCAACCAGCTCTCGGTGGCTCTGGAACTGCAGGCCGACTGTTTCGCCGGGGTATGGGGCCACTCCACCCAGGAGCGCAACCTCCTCGACCCTGGCGACGTGGACGCAGGCCTGAAGGCCGCGGCCGCTGTGGGTGACGATCGCATCCAACGCATGTCCCGAGGCACGGTCAATCCCGAAACCTTCACCCACGGAAGCTCCGCCCAACGCATGGAATGGTTCCAGCGCGGCTTTCAGGATGGGTCGATCGCAGCCTGCAATACTTTTCAGTAAAGTGAGGCGCGGCTGCCTTCAAGATTGCTTTCTGTCAGTCTTGCTTTGCTACGCAAAACTCCCAAGGAGAATTATGAAAATCGACACTCGACGCAGTTTCTTTGGCGTGATCGCGGCGACGACATCTTTCGTAATCGGAGCGATGAAACTCTCCGCCCAGCAAACTCCTCCGGTTGCGCTCAAGCCCGGCAGCGCGCCTGCGGGTGGAGAAACCACCCGTCGCAGCGGCAATCACACCGTTGATGGAATCTATTACTTCTCGGGTACGGGTTCCAATGACGGCTATCCCAAAGACGATCACGTGCTCGTAACCGATCCCTTCGAAAAGCACGTCACCCGCACCATGGATGCGCTCAAGAAGTCGGTGGAGCGGGCCGGTTGCACCATGGACAGCATCATCCATCTCACGGTCTTCCTGTGCCTGCCTCTTGCCGACACTGTTCCCATGCCCACCGGCAAGGCGCGTTTCGACGCGCATAAAGCGCAGTACGACGCGCTGAACAAAATCTACGGCACCTATTTCTCTCCCGGCAAAGCTCCGTCCCGCGCCTGCATGGCTCTCGAATGGATTCCCGGTGATTCACTCATTGAAATTGTAGGCAGTGCCCTGGTGGTTAACCTGCCTCAGACTGCAAGTCCATCCTGACTCTCAGAGGACATGCCTGAATCGGAGGGACCAATACCTGCTTGTTCCTCGCGCCGCCTTGTCGGCACCAGGGGAAGATGACGCGGGATATGTTTCCACGTCGGAGTTTGCCCAGGGCTAAAGCGGCGATTGTTTGCTGACGAAAATCCCCGCCCAAGCGGAGCTTGGACGGGGCACACTGAAAGGAAAGCGCTTTGCGTGACGAGCACACTCCGCCACCATGAAACTCCTGGCACGAGGCTTATAATGAGGCACTCAGGCTCGAAGAATGGAGTCCACGCTCCGCCGGGCCGGTCCGTAAAGTGGCTGCTCCCGATCCAACTCGCAACAAGGAAACAACGAGCCGCAAGAAAGCCATTATCTTGCTGGCTATCGGGATCTCCGTGTCTTTCGGGATCCTTCTTTCCCAGTCGTCTTTCGAATCTGGACGTTTTCAACGCCGACATTCAGCAGCGCTTTCCACTTTTATTTTTTGCCGCTCTTACCATCCTGATTTTTCTGCTGTTTGTGGCCCTGACTTTCGTACTGGCCCGGAACCTTTTGAAACTGTTTGCGGAGCGGCGGCTGGGCGTTCTGGGCTCGAAGTTCCGCACCCGCCTGGTGGTGGGAGGACTGCTGCTCTCCTTCCTGCCGGTCATCATGATGTTCTGGTTTGCTTACGGGCTGATGAATAATTCGATCGAACGGTGGTTTTCGCGTCCCGTCGAAGAAGTGCGGGAGGACACGGCGGCCGTGGCCTCGCTGGTGAAGAAGTACGCGGCGCAGAACGCTCGGGCCGAGGCCGAGGCCATTGCGGCGGCGCCGGAAACGCAACGGGCATTCGCCGGTCATAGCTTTTCCAGCGTGATGGATGAATTCCGGAGGCACGAGACGACCCTGCAAGGAGGATTTGCGCTGGCGCTCGAAGCGGGCACCGCCGAAGCCAGCATCGATGCTCCCGCTTCGTGGCCGCTGCTGAAAGCGAAAATCCCGCTGGACCGCCTGACCTCCGACGCCATTGTCCCTTTCAAATGGGAGAATACCGACTACATTCTGAGTGGCGCCGCCGTGGGCGATCGCGGCCTGATCGTCGTGGCCATGCCTTTGCCGCAGAAGTTCTCGGAGACGGTGAAGCAACTCGATGCCAGCCAGCAGCGTTATTTCGAACTCACCCGACAGCGCAAACTGCTGCGTCGCACCTACATGGAGCTGCTGCTCCTGCTTACGGTCCTGGTGCTGTTTTCCACCACCTGGCTGGCGCTGTACCTGGCCAAGCTGGTGACCCGCCCGGTGGTGGCGCTGGCCGAGGCCACCCAGGAGATTTCGCGGGGGCGCCTGGACTATCGCGTGGAAGTGAGCGCGGCCGACGAAATCGGCGACCTGGTGCGGTCTTTTAACCGCATGGCGGAGGAACTCGAAACCAGCCGCCGCCAGATCGAAGCCTCCAGCCACGACCTGGGCGCCGCTAACATCGCGCTGGAACAGCGCCGCCAGCACATCGAGACCATTCTGGAGAGCATTCCCACCGGAGTTCTGTCGCTCGATGCCAACCGCCGGATTACGCACGTCAACCAGGCGTTGATTCGCATGTTCAACCCTTCGGGATCTGAGTCCGCGGACCTGATCGTGATCGGCGCGGCGCTGCGGGAGGTATTTCCGCAGGAGATTCTGGAGGATCTGGAACCTCTGTTGCGGCGGGCTGACCGCATGGGCACGACCACCACGCAACTGGAAGTGGCATTGCATCGCTCCCGCTTCAATGCGGCCGTCACCGTGGCCACGCTGCAACATGCCGGCCAGGGGCTGGGCTATGTTCTGGTGTTCGAAGACTTGTCCGACCTGCTCAAGGCCCAGAAACAGACCGCCTGGCGGGAAGTGGCACGCCGGGTCGCGCATGAAATCAAGAATCCGTTGACTCCCATCGCGCTTTCGGCGGAGCGAATCCGCCGTCATCTGGAACGCGGCACGCCACCGGATGCAGCTTCGCTCGACGTTCTTCACAGCTGCGCCGAAACCATCGGCGGAGCGGTGGAAACGCTGCGCACCCTGGTGGACGAATTTTCCACCCTGGCCCGTTTTCCCACGGCGCAGCCGGCGCCCGCGAACGTCAACTCCATCGTGGAAAATACTCTGGCCATGTTCAACGGCCGGCTGGACGGGATCCACGTGCAAACTTTCCTGGCCCCCGATCTTCCCAAGGTGATGGCGGACGCGGAAGCGATCAAGCGCGCCCTGGCCAACCTGGTGGACAACGCTGCCGAGGCCATGCAAGGCGCTCTGGTGCGCGAGATCCAGATCTCCACCACGCTGGTGGGCAGCCGGGATGCGGTCGAAATCACCGTTGCCGACACCGGCCACGGCGTGACCCAGGAACTGAAGGAGAGACTCTTCCTGCCTTACTTCTCCACCAAGAAGCGAGGGACTGGACTGGGCCTGGCCATTGTCAGCCGGATTATCGAAGACCACCGCGGTTCCATTCGAGTCGAGGAAAACCAGCCGGTCGGCACCCGCTTCGTGGTGGAGCTGCCGCTCGCGGCGGAAATTATTTCCGCCCCCGCCCCTGCCCGCCAGCATGCATAACATCCTCATCGTGGACGACGAATCCGGCATCCGGCAATCGCTCAAGGGCGTGCTCGAAGATGAAGGCTACAAGGCCGCAGCTGCCGACAGCGGCGAGGCCTGCCTGGAGACCTTGCGCAAGCGTTCCTTCGACGTCGTGCTGCTCGACGTCTGGCTGCCCGGAATGGACGGCCTTGAAGTGCTGCAGAAGATTCGCGATCTCGAGAACGCCCCGGAGGTCATCATGATCTCCGGCCACGGCACCATCGAAACCGCGGTGCGGGCCACCAAGCTGGGCGCCTACGACTTTCTCGAAAAACCGCTCTCCATCGACAAGACCCTCACCCTGATCAAGCATGCCATCGATGCCCGGCAGATGAAGCAGGAAAACCGTGAGCTCAAGAAGCAGCTCACCCCGCGCAGCGTGATCGAAGGCGAGAGCGTCCCCATGAAGGCGCTGCGCCAGCAGATTCTGCTGATGGCGCCGACCAACGGCCGGGTGCTCATCTACGGCGAGTCGGGCACGGGAAAGGAGCTGGTGGCCCACGCCATCCATGCGCAGAGCCTGCGCAAGAACGAGATGTTCGTCGAACTGAACTGCGCCGCGATTCCCGAAGATCTGATCGAGAGCGAGCTGTTCGGCCATCGCAAAGGCTCGTTTCCCGCCGCCACCACCGACAAGGAAGGAAAGTTTCATCGCGCCCACGGGGGCACGCTTTTTCTGGACGAAATCGGCGACATGAGCCTGAAGACGCAGTCCAAGGTTCTGCGCACGCTGGACGAACAGCGCTTCACGCCCGTGGGCAGTGACGAACCCGTCACCGTGGACGCCCGGCTGATTGCCTCGACCAACAAGGACCTGGACGAAGAGATTTCCCGCGGCAATTTTCGCGAGGACTTGTTTTACCGTCTCAACGTCATTCCCTTCTCTGTCCCGCCGCTGCGCGAACGCCAGGAGGACATCCCGCTTCTGGCCCGTCATTTTCTCAAGGAGTTTTCCGCTACCTACGGCCGCCGGCCGCGCGAGATCACCGACGACGCCATTGAAACCCTGATGCGCTATTCCTGGCCGGGCAACGTGCGCGAATTGCGCAACGTCATCGAGCGCATCGTCATCATGAATCCCACCACCACCCGCTTCGACCGCAAGCACCTGCCGCCGCTGGTCCACCGCGATGGCACCCGGCGGTCCATCGGCGCCGAGTTCTCCACTCTGCACCAGGCCCGCGCCGCCTACGAGCGCGACTACATCCTGAAGAAGCTGGATGACAACCACGGCAATATCAGCCGCACCGCCGAGGTCCTCGGCCTGGAACGAAGCCACCTGTACCGCAAGATGAAGACGCTGGGAATTGCCGTTAAGGAGTGAAGTTGTAGCGCCGGCATCTTGCCGGCTGTCGTGAGGGCATCTTGCCCTCACCGCGGCGGGCGGGACGCCCGCCGGACAGCCGCCGGGACGGCGGCGCTACAAACTACTTTTTAATCATGTGGATTTCGGTGCCGTTCTTGAGGAACTTCACTTCATCCATGAGCTGATTGATCAGGAAAATTCCGCGACCGTGGTCGGAATAAACGCTTTCGCCGCGGAGCGGATTGGGAATCTGGCCCGGGTCAAATCCGGTGCCGGGATCGCGCACCACGATCAGCATGCTCTTGTCTTCGTGGCAGACCACGTCGCACTCCACAATCTTCGACGGGTCAGCCTTGGCCCCATGGACCACCGCATTGGCCAACGCCTCGGTCAGGGCCAGTTCGATGGCGTCGTATTTCTCCGGGTCGCAATGAACCTCTCTCACCAGTTCCATGACGCTCTGGACCACCGGATCCACCGCATTGCGGTCCGCTGCCAGCGTGATTTTCAACTTCAACTTGCCGGTCTCGAACTTGTGCGACTCCGGGTTCTCGGTCATGGACCTGCTTTCGTTCCGTGACTTATTGCTATTTGTTGGATGCGCGCCCGCGTTGGGGGATTCTACAGGTATCACCGCATATGAGCCAAGTGACTCCGGCTCATGGCTTCCCGGTGCCTGCCATGCGATCCACCTGGCGGCGCCAATCGAGTTCCTCGACAAACTCGTGCGACTCCCGCCAGTTTTCGCGGACCTTGACGAAGAGCTCCAGAAAAACCCGCTTGCCCAGCATCTTTTCGATCTGCAGGCGGGCCGCGGTACCGATCTTCTTGAGCATCTGCCCGCCTTTGCCCACCAGGATGCCCTTCTGTCCGCTGCGTTCGCAGTAGATCATGGCCGCAATGCGAGTCACTTTCGTGCCTTCCTCGAACTGCTCGATCACTACCGTGGTCGCGTACGGGACCTCTTCCTCGGTTTCCACCAGGACCTGCTCGCGGATGATTTCCGCCACCATGAAACGCACGGGTTGGTCGGTGACCTGGTCTTCCGGAAAATAGCGCGGACCTTCAGGCAGGAACCGGAGCACCTTGTCCAGGAGCACGTCGAGGCCTTCGCGTTTTCGGGCGGAGAGAGGGATGATCTCCCGGAACTCGTGGAGCTTGCGGTACTCATCCATGATAGGAAGCAATTTTTCTTTGGTCCCGCGCAGGAGGTCGATCTTGTTTAGGAGGAGGAAGACCGGCGTTCCTGACTTCTTCGCGATCTCAAGCACGAAATGATCTTCGCGCGTGAAGCGGCGCGTGACATCGACGATGAGCAGGACCAGTTCGCAGCCCACCATCGCCTCCCGCACCTCGGCCATCATCTTGCGGCCCAGAGAAGTGTCGGGGCGGTGAACTCCCGGAGTATCGACGAGAACGACCTGCCCGCCAAGCTTGCCCTTGGGTTTGGGCACGTGGATGATCCCCAGAATGCGGTTGCGCGTGGTCTGGGGCTTGGGACTGATGATGGCGAGCTTTTCGCCGACCAGGGCATTGAGCAAGGTGGATTTCCCGGCGTTAGGACGGCCCAGAATGCAGACGAACCCGGAGTGAAAGGCCATAAGAATTTTGTAGCGCCGGCGTCTCGCCGGCTGTCCCGGAGGCATCTTGCCTCCGGCGGCGAGGGAAACGCCCGCCGGACAGCCGCCGGGCCGGCGGCGCTACAGGAGACCTGACTATATCAGCTTCATCTGCGTCGGTTTGGCGACGGAAATCCTTACCCGCTCCACGCGGCGCTCGGTTGACTCCAGCACCTCGAAGCGGAGACCGTCTTCTTCGATCACTTCGCCACGGTGAGGAATGCGGCCCGCCAGTTCGCTTACGAGTCCCGCCACCGTGGCTGACTCTTTGCCTTCGGGGCGTATTCCGAACATCTCCATGAGCCGGTCCACATCCATGTTGCCGGGGACGATGTAGGAAGTTTCGTTCTCGCGAACCACTTCGAGCTTTTCGTGCTCGTCGCGAATCTCTCCCACGATCTCTTCCACCAGGTCTTCGATGGTCACCAGCCCGGCCACGCCGCCATATTCGTCCACGACAACGGCCATACGAATATTGTTCTGCTGCATCTCGCGCAGCAGATCGCTGACCAGTTTGCTCTCGGGCACGAAATAGACGTCGCGGCGCATGATGGTGTCCACCGTGCGCATGTGGGCTTCGGTGTCCGGAACCTGCAGCACGTCCTGGGCAAACACGATGCCTACGATGTTATGAATGGTGCCTTCAAAAACCGGCACCCGGGAAAAAGGCTTGGTACGCAACAGTTCGATGAACTGCTCCACGGTCGTGTGGGTAGCGACGGCCACAATTTCCGGCCGCGGTTTCATGGCCTCGCGGACGGTCTTTTCGCTGAACTCCACCACCGATTGGATCAGGTCGCGATTGCTTTCATCCAGGATACCTTCCTCCTGGCCCGCTTCGATGAGCGCATCCACCGCTTCCGCCTGGGTCTCCGGCGTTTCGTCCGCATGTTCCTTGGTAAGCGCCGTGACCGATTGCAGGAACCCGATCACCAGGGTGACCGGCAGCACGATGTAGATCAGTATTCGCAGCAGGAGAGCGCAACGGGCCAGCCATTCGCCGCGGGTCCTTGAAAAGAAGACAAAGGGCAGGAAGCGGTTAAACAGGATGATGATAAGCACCAGGCTGAGCGTGGCCTGAAGAATCTCATAGATGCCCCACCCGCGTTCACGAAACACCGCGAAGCCCACCAGCAGGGCAATGGCAGCGGTAATGACCTGCGTCAGCACCGCCATGGAGAGAGCGGCACGCGCCCGGCCCACTCCCAGCCGGGGTTCGACTCTCTGCTCGAAGGTGGCGATGTTGTCCTGGAACTCGCGGGAGAGGAATCTTCCGATCTCGGTGTACACGCGATCCGCGTAGGAGACCATCGTCAGCAGGCAAAGCAACAGAAGCAACGCAGCTGCGATGGCATAGTTCATCGAGATCGTGTAGCCCGTGTGGAGCGGGCGCCCCCGCCCGCGGCCTTTGCTGGTGGCTTTTTAGTAAGCATCTCCGTCTGTCCACTTCTCTCAATCAAACCGAGGGGCAGCCCCAACGACCGTCGCAAGTTGCCGTTCCTTGCCCGCCATCACTGCCCTCGTCGGATTCGTGATCGTAGCCCACCAGATGAAGCAATCCGTGCAGCGCCAGTACCTTGATCTCCAGGGCCGCGGAATGACCCAGGCGGCGGGCATTCTCCTTCGCGATGTCCGCTGAAATCGCGATATCGCCCGCCAATCCGTTCACGAAGCAGGGCCCGGGCGGAAAGGAGAGCACGTCGGTGGGCTGGTCTTTGCCGCGGAAACGCCGGTTCAGCGAGCGCAGTTCGGAACTGCCGGTCACCAGCACGTTGACTGTGCCCTTGAGCCTGATCGCACGACTGGCCCGCGCCACAAACTTCGCCAATGCGGTATCACTCAATCCAGCCACGGGTTTGCGAAGGATTACCAAGGTTCTTCTTCTTTGCGCACTTTGCGGGTTTCTTTGCGTCCTTTGCGGTTAAAGGCTTTCTCTTCCGGCCTTTACCAAAAGCAAACAGGAGGGCCTCATCCAGGCGCCCTCCTGTTCAATCTTACCTGCTCTACTCGCTGGTTTCTACTTCCGAGGAAGGCACGCTGTTGCCCGGGCCGGGCGCCATCTCGCTCCCATTGGCCTTGCCGTTCGTTTTGGAGTCCAGCAGCGGTAGTTGTTCCGCAACTTTGGCCTTGTGTTCATCGTAGGCGCGGATGATGCGCTGCACCAGTTGATGACGCACGACGTCGGTATCGTCAAAGTAGGCGAAGGTCAGACCTTCGACGTGCTTCAAGACTTCTGCCGCTTCCAGAAGGCCGCTGCGCCGCGCGTTGGGCAAATCGATCTGGGTCACGTCGCCGGTGATCACCGCCTTGGAGTTGAATCCCAGGCGGGTGACGAACATTTTCATCTGCTCCGAAGTCGTGTTCTGCGCTTCGTCCAGAATGACGAACGAATCGTTCAGGGTGCGCCCG
This sequence comes from Terriglobia bacterium, assembly GCA_963801595.1. Taxonomy (GTDB): domain Bacteria; phylum Acidobacteriota; class Terriglobia; order Terriglobales; family Acidobacteriaceae; genus JAIQFF01. The sequence continues at coordinate 41,901 of CAWDFW010000024.1, forward strand.
CGCATGAAGGCAATGGGCGCAATCTCGATCACGTTCTTCTCCAGGTAGCGATCGACCTTCTCGGGCTCGAGCAAATCGTACAGAGCGTCGTACAAGGGACGCAGATAAGGATCGATCTTGTCCTGCAAAGTCCCGGGAAGAAATCCCAGACGTTCACCGGCTTCCACTGCGGGACGCGCCAGAATGATCCGGTTCACACGCTTCGCCAGCAACGCGGAAATCGCCATGGCCACGGCCAGGTAAGTCTTGCCCGTGCCCGCCGGCCCGATGCCGAATACCATGTCGTGGTTCTCGATGGCTTCGAGATAGCGCCGCTGGTTCACGCTTTTGGGCTGCACGGTACGGCGTCCGAATGAGCGTTGGCGTCCCGCCTCGGCCAGGCCGCGCAGGGTCGTCTTGGGGTCGGCCAGCACTACCCGCAACATGCTGCCCAGGTCGCCATTGTTGAAGGTGAATCCGGAGCGCTGCAGGTGGTCGTAATCGGCAAAGACCTGCTCAGCCCGGGCCACATCACGGGCCGCTCCTTCGAGATCGATGGAATCGGATCGCAGGTCGATATTGATGTTCAGGCCATCTTCCAGCAGGCGTACATTCTCGTCGCGCGTGCCGAACAGGGTTTCGATGTTGGGGCTGATCTCAATGCTCTTCTTCATTCAGTATTCGCGCTTCCTCCGGCGCGTTAGATGCTGAGTTGCCTGTGCACGAAGGGCAGAACACTGCCCTGCAGGCACGGACTGACGATTCTCATGTCTGGAGGTGGAACCAGCCGAGGATGCTCGCCCCGAAGTGCAAGCAACTGCCATTGAGATCAAGGGTACCGCTGCCCGCCGACAGGAGTCAATGGTGGTGAAACGGGCCTCGGTTACCGTCGGGGAACGAGGGAAAAGCGGGACAAGAAGCTGTGGGACCGGCACTTCTGTCCGTCGCACATAATTGCGGGCTGTCCCTCACTGCAGATATCATGCGGGCCATAATGAAACTGACATACTCGTTCCTGGCCGTAATGTTGACCACCGTCGCCTGGGCCCAGACTTCCGCGCCCAACGCTGAGGTGCAAACCGTTTATCCCGAAGCCCACGCCCTGTATCTTGATCTCCACCAGAATCCGGAACTCTCTTCCCATGAAACCCAAACCGCGGAGAAGCTGGCTGCCCGCCTGCGCGATCTCGGCTACACCGTCACCGAACACGTGGGCGGGACGGGAGTGGTGGCCCTTTTGAAGAACGGCGCCGGGCCCAACGGTCATGCTGCGCACCGAGCTTGATGCGCTCCCGGTGGAGGAAAAGACCGGCCTGCCCTACGCCAGCAAGGTCCACACCAAGGACGATTCGGGACGCCAAGTCGGGGTCATGCACGCCTGCGGACATGACGTGCACATGGCTTCTCTGTTCGGGACGGCCGCAATCATGGCGCACAGCAAGAACACATGGCATGGCACTCTCATCCTGATCGGCCAGCCCGCCGAGGAGACTATCGCCGGCGCCAAACGAATGATCGATGACGGCCTGATGACACGCTTTCCCAAACCCGACGTCGCCGTGGCGTTACACGTCGGCAATAATCTTCCCGCCGGTCAGGTCGGCGTCGGACCCGGCTACCGCTTTTCCAATGCCGATTCCCTGCGCATCACGATCTACGGAAAGGGTGGACACGGCTCCATGCCCAACCTCACGATTGATCCGATCGTGATCGCCGCCCGCCTCGTGGTCACTTTGCAGACCGTCGTGGCGCGGGAAGTAAAGCCGGGAGAAGTGGCCGTCGTCACCGTGGGATACATTCAGGCCGGCACCAAGAACAACATCATTCCCGACCACGCGGAGCTTGGAATCACGGTCCGCAGTTACAAACCTGAAGTTCGCAAACAGGTGCTGGCCGCGATCGAACGAATCACCAGGGCGGAAGCGAATGCCGGCGGCGCAACCCAGGAGCCCAAGATCGAGCACTACGAGGCCACGGACGCCGTGTACAACGACCCCGCCCTGGACCAGCGTGCTGCAGGGCGTGCTGGAGTCAACGCTGGGAAAAGACAACGTGGTGGTCGAGGACCCGGGAATGGCGTCTGAGGATTTTTCCTACTTCACGGCCCAGGGAGTGCCGTCGTTCTATTTCAGTCTGGGTGGAGCGGACCCGGCAAAGTACGCGGAAGCGAAAGCGGCGGGGACGCACTTGCCTTCCAATCACTCACCGCTGTTTGCTCCTGACGTAGATCCGGCGCTGCATACGGGAATTGAAGCCGAGGTCGCAGTGCTGCGGAATTTGCTGAAGTGATCAGCTCCCAGGTTGTCATCCTGAGCAAGGATGCCCCTTCGCTAGCGAAGGGGCAGACGCGCCGAAGGACCCCTACTGGGAAGACGACGCGTCTCTCCCGGGATTTCCTGGCTCGGGCTAGTTCTCAGAACAAATCAGCCAGGGTTCGTGCGGGGCTAAAGGGGTCCTTCGACTTCGTGGCTGCTTCGCGGCGCGAAGCAGCGACTCCGCTCAGGATGACAGGTCCCACACGGGCTAGGCTCCTTCGGCTTTTGCGTCCGCCAGCGATGCCGGCACTGCCCGCTGGCTGGCCCAGGCTCTCAGTTCCTGGATTTCCTCGGACCGGGTAACCGATAGCGGCACGGTCGCCTTCAGCGCGTCCAGCAGGCCTTGCGTGCTCACCGTCTGTTTGCTGGAAAATGCCGCGTACAGCGATGTCTGCACTGCAGCCTCAATCTCTGCTCCTGAATATCCCCGGGCTGCAGCTGGCTACCTGGTCCAGATCAAACTCTGTTGGATTCCGCTTCCGCCGCTTCAGGTGAATGGCGAATATCTGCTTGCGCTCGGCCTGGTTGGGCAGATCGACGAAGAAGAGTTCGTCGAAGCGTCCTTTGCGAATCAACTCCGGAGGCAGCGCGCTGACGTTGTTGCAGGTGGCGGCCACGAAGACGGGAGCTTTGCGGTCCTGCATCCAGGACAGGAAGGCGGCCAGGATGCGCGAAGAGACTCCGGCATCGACCGAGGCCGAATCCGGCCCGCTTCCGGCAAATATTTTCTCCAGTTCGTCAATCCAGAACACGCATGGCGCAAGCCCCTCGGCCACGCGAAATACTTTCTGGATCCGTTTTTCAGTTTCGCCGATGTACTTGTCGAAGATGGCGGCGGTATCGAACTTCACCAGCGGGAGTTTCCATTCTCCGGCGATGGCGCGGGCGCACATGCTCTTGCCGCAGCCCTGCACTCCGAGAATGATGGCTCCGCGCGGCGGCTCCAGGCCAAATTCGCGGGCCGCATCTTCCCAGGTGCCGCGCCGCTGGGCCAGCCAGCGCTTGAGATTGTCCAGTCCGCCTACGCTTGCCCAGATTTTCCGATGCGTCAATGAACTCCAGCATTCCGGAATGCCGCAGCATGTTCCTTTTTCGCCTGGAGCACATCGGTGACAGTTTCTGCGGTGATTCCGTAGCGGGTCACGATCGCTTGTGAGGCGGCGCGTTCTGCTTCTTCTTCAGTCAGACCGCGCAGGTTGTTCGCCATGGCGTCGAGGCCGGCAGCATCCAGCGTGCGTTTCAGGGTCCGCGTCTTCCCTACCCTGACGGTCATCTCGTCGATGATCTGACGCAGGCGCTGTTTGTCCGGCAGAGGGAGTTCCAGGAATTCAACCAGGCTGCCCAATTCCGCCGGGATCGTGATCGAAGGCGCGGTGATGATGACGGTGCGGCGATTGGTGGAAAACTTCTGGCCTACATCGCGCAGGCGGCGCACCACGACCGGGTCATCCATGTGGCGGTGAAAATCCTTGAGCACGAATGCCGCTTCCAGAGACATCGCCTCCAGGTTGCTGAGCGCCTGGGCGGGCTCCTTACTGTTGTAGAGCCCCTGGGCCCCTGACAGAATCGTGACCCGCGCCGCCGGCGGAAAGACCGGTTTCTGGGACCAGTTCTCCGACTTCGCTGCCGCAACGAACCAGTCCGCTGGCAATGCTCCACTCGAAGGTGGCCAGGCTCAGCGACGAGCAGGCCGCCCGCACCAGGCGGACCGCGCGCATCTCTTCCACCGTTTCCATCACGACAATGGGAGTAGAAGAACTGAGCAGGATTTTCAGGCGTTCCAGGGCATCTGCCATAGGGTTTGACCAGCCACGACTTACTCCCGTAAAATAGCCTATTCCAGAGCAATCGGAATACCTCTCCGTAGAAACGAAGGTAACAAGCAGACATGGCAAATCATTTTTCGGCGCTGAAACGCGCCCGTCAGACCGAGACTCGAACCGTGCGCAACCGCGCCAATACCTCCCGCCTGCGTGGCGCGTTGCGCGACCTGCGTGAAGCCCTGGCCAAGGGCGACAAGTCCGGCGCCGAAGTAGTTTTCCGGCAGACTGTTTCCGCCCTCGATAAGGCCATCCAGAAGGGCGTGATCCACGAGAACACCGCCTCGCGCTACAAGTCCCGCCTGAACGCGCGGGTGAATGCGCTGAAGTAGAAGGCGCTGCTGGCTTCTGGCTCCTGGCTTCTAGTCTCAGCCTAGAGAATTACTCCGAAATATTCTTGCAGGACGCTCTGCCACTCATCCTCTGAGTTCAGCAGGCGTTCTTGCTTTTCACCGTTTCGGGTGATGATCAGCCTTCTATCGAGCCGGTGCATTCGTCCGTCCTGGAGTCGCCAGGGTGCAAACCTCTTGCGGGTGAACGTGCGATTCCGGCGAGGTCTGATGGTAGTGACACATCCGCGGCACAAATCTCTCCAGGCCTGGCGCGGCTCAGGGTAAAAGAGTATTGCCGCTTCGAGGGCTACCCGATCCGGCATCGTCCAGCGCGCAGAACGCCTCATCTTCTGCTCGACGATGCGGAAGCGTGCGCCGCATCCTGCTCTTGCTCTCGACCTGGTCTTCGAGTCGCAAAGGCTCGCAGAAACAGATCGCCAAAGCCCACGTCCGCCAGCCAGGGCTCTTCCAGATCCGACTTGCAGGGCCAGATGATCGAACTCCGGTGAGATAGCTACCGTCTTCGCGCGGCACGCGAGCTGAAAGCAGCGTTACCTGGAATCCCAACTCGCGCAGCAAGGCCGCGAACGCGCCATTCAGCTCGTAGCAAAACCCACCGCGCGCGTTCGACGATCTTGCGCGGAATGAGCCGCCTTCCTCCAGAAAATAGTGCGGCTTCATGATATCGAGGTTCTCGAAGGGTACCGACAGCAGGTGAGCACGATGAGATGCGGAGCTTTCAGCGAAGGTCGCGCGGACCGGGTATCGATACGGCGAGGTATGATTCCGTGTTCATGGTCCCGCAGAATGCCCTCGATACATTGCGCTAGCAATGCCGAGGGACCTTCGACTTGCGAACCATTCGCAGCGAATGGTTAGACTCCGGTCAGAATGAGCAGAAGGCTGATTAACATCTGTGCTAAATGCCAATCGCAAAGCTATTTCTCACACCGGCAGTTCTTCCTGGGACCATCCGGGAATTTCAGGCTTGACCTCGGCGGTGAGATCGAGGATCAGTTTCTCCAGCACGAAGCGCTTGGTGGGTGGATTGGAGCGCAAGGCCAGGTCAGTCTTCGCCACCAGGCGAATGGCGCGCGTGAGTTCGCGCTTCGATTTATAACGGCGGGCTTGCCGGATGATGTCGTCGGCGGCGAAGGGGGGCACGCGAAATCCCTGCCAGAGCGCGGCCCAGAGCATGCGCTGGTCGCGCACATTGCGTTCCAGAATCACCAGCATCTGGCGAAACGTCTTGGCCAGCATGTAGAGATGCCCGATGGCAGCCTCGTCGCCGTCGCCGGTGCTCAGGATGGCATTCAGCATTTGCAGCGCGCGCACCCGGTCTTTCGAGGAAATCGCGTCGGTCAGTTCGTACAACGACCGCTGCTTCGCGGCCAGCACCATGGTTTCCACATCGCCCAGGGTGATGCGCTTCTTTTCGCCGACGTAGAGAATCAGCTTCTCCAGTTCGTTGGAGACCATCATCATGTCGCCACCGAGGGCGTCCACCAGTTCGCGGGCGGCGTCGGCATCAATTTTCACCCCGCGGGTGTTGCCGTATTCGCCGATCCAGCGGACCGCTTCACTTTCTTCCACGCGCGCCAGTTCGACAATGGCGCAATACTGTCCCAGCGTCTCCCGGATGCGCTCGTAGCGCTCCTTGTCGGTCATGTCCATGCGCCGCGCATCGGCCGGGATGCTGATGTGGTCGGCCACGAAAATCAGCACCGCGTCGGGATTGGGATCTTTGCTGTAGGCCTCGATCGCGGCCAGCTTTTCTTCGTTGGATCCGCGCCCGAACAGGGTCTTGACCCCGCGGATAAAAAAGACCTGAAAAGGCGCCATCAACGAAGGCGTGCGGGCGCGATCGAGGACCTCGGCCAGGTCGGTTTCAGAGAGATCGAAATCAAACAGGCTGAAATCGCGCAGGTCGGCCGGCACCAGGTGCTTGAGCAGGGCCTCGCGGCAGCGCTTGCGGAAGAAGGTTTCGTCGCCCACGAAAACATAGACGGGACGCAGCTTCCGGGCTTCGACTTCGGAGACGAAGCGATCGGCTTGGGCGAAGGCCCGCATCAGAACCCCTCCATATTCAGAACCCCTCCAAACCAGAACCCTCCAGTACATTGCTCACCAGGGTGCGCGCGAACTCGCGTGACAGGCGCTCCAGGGCGGGAGAATCTTCCTCAAAGAAACTGGAAAGCTCGCGCGAGACCTGATACTCCTCGCGGAACAGATAGGCCGGATTCTCGTAGAGCACTTTGCCCTGTCGATCGGTGAGCGTTACCTTCGCGGTCACGACCACCAGCGCGCTCGAGGCCCGCCCGGTCTGCGAATCGTAGGTCAAAGGCGAGGTCGAGGTGCTGATCACCACGCCGCGCAGCGTGGCATCGGCGGAATCACTGGCTTCGTTCAGGATGTGGTAATGGGTGCGAGTCACCATTTCGCGCACAACGGCGGAGGTCAGCCTCTGTTCGATCTTGTAGGTCTGTGTCCGGTTGACGAAGGCGGGAATGGCAATGGTCTGGACGTTTGTGGGAAGCGTGACGGCGTGGCCGGCGGTGTGATATCCGCAGGCCGTGCCGAAGATCAAGATCAGCAGGACGAGGAAAAGCCATCGCCTCGAAAATTGGGCGGAGGCCTGCAAGCCTCTCGCGGGCGAGTCGCCCGCGACCACACAGGCCAGAGCCACAACCCGCGGCTCATTGGATTTTTCCTATGGGACGGGTGGCGGCCATGTTTTCCGCGCATTCGACGGCGGTGGCGGCGGCGATTCGCAGATTGTCCGAGGCCGCCCACAACCACAGACCATTGGCCAGGCTGGTGTCGGGCTGGATCGAAACCAGGACGTCGCCTTGTCCGGCAGCATTCACGTTGCTGGGCGACTCTTCCGCCAGGCCCGTGATGGTCACATGTTCCCCGGCCAGCGCCTTGGAGACGCCATCGATCTCGACCGGCTTTTCCATTTCGACATGCAGGGTCACGGCGTGTCCGTGAAAGATGGGCGCCTGCACCAGCAGAAGCGAGAGCAGGGGCGCGTCCTTGCCGGCGATCCGCTGATAATGCTTGAGCACGCGGTGTTCTACGGTATTCAGCGCCGGGACCGAATGCTCGCCGTAGCGCGCCACCATGTTGAAGGCCACCTGGGTATCGAACACTTTCTTTGGCAGCTGCTGGAAGGACAGCAGATTCACGGTCTGCTCGTGGAGCTCGTCCATGCCCTTCTGCCCATGCTCCGACGCCGGCTCGAAGACCGTGGCCACAACCCGTTTCACTTCCCCGGCTTTCTTTAGCCTCAACAACAGGAGCGCCAGCACGACCGCAGCCGGATGGGCCACCACCGCCGGCCCGGGTTGCAGCTCCGGCGTGAGCAGCTGGCCCAGTTGACGCTGGATCCACGGCGACTTCACGTCGGCATCGGGTTCATCCTCCAACGCGTAGGAGAGATCGACGATGGCGCTGCCGGCGGCGTGGGCCTTTTTCCAGTTCTGCCGGGTGCACTCCTGGTCGGAGGCAAAGAAAGTGAAATCGATTTTCTCGAACTGTTCCGAGCGCACGCTCTGTATGAATGACACCTCGTCGCCCACCGACTCCAGTTGTCCCAGAGAATCGTTATCGTCCAGCAGCTTGATGTCGAGTGAAGGAAAATTGCGGTCGCCCAGGACCTCGGCGACCTCTTTCCCCTTGAGCGTGCCCGCGCCCACGATGGCCAGCCGGTAAAGGCCAGCCGCCCGCACCGGCTCAGGGTGCGCCACCGGCACGGGTTTGAAATTCGAGCTCATGAAGTCTGCGGCGCCTCGGTGTAGGCCGGGGGAGGCGGCGGGCTTCCCTTCCGCCGGAAGATCCACTTCAAACGCCAGAACACGCCGGAAAAAACGTAGAGCAGTGCGATCAGAAACAGCACCCACTGCGAGTAGAAGCGGATCGCGGCAAACAGCAATCCAAACAGAAGCACCAGGCGAAAGGGCTGGCGGGAACGGAAATCAATGTCCTTGAAGCTGTAAAAGCGCCAGGTGCTGACCATCAGATAACCCACCGCCACCACCATCAACATCCAGGTCAGCGCGGTCCACCAGGAGGCAATGGGATCGCCGCTGGAAAAATGTACGATCGCGGCGATCACACCCGCGCCCGCCGGAATCGGCATCCCGACAAAATACTTCTTGCCCGGACGGCCCGGGTTCGAAGGCTGCGGGTTGCTCGAGATATTGAAGCGGGCCAGGCGGCTGGCGCCGGCCATCAGAAACAGGAAGCTGGCAATCGCGCCGAACTGCACCAGCTTGGTGGATAGATCGCCCACATTCGTGGGCAACTGTCGAAATCCCCAGGTCCAGGCGAGCAGGGCCGGGGCCACGCCGAAGGTGACGACATCGGCCAGCGAGTCCAGCTCGCGGCCAAAATCGCTGCTGGTTCCGGTCATGCGCGCAATGCGGCCGTCCAGTCCGTCAAACATCACGGCAAAGCCGATGGCTTTGGCGGCATTGTCAAAGTGCCAGGCATCGGCGATCGTGGCGTGCGTGATCTGCAGGATGGCGTAGTACCCGAAGGCAATATTGGCCGTGGTGAACAGCGAAGGCAGAATGTACATGCCCTTGCTCAACCGCCGCGGCGGTTGTCGCTTGCGCGGTGCGAAGATTTGCGGGACTTCGGGATCCATCACCGCGCTCCTTGCCGAGTCGCTCCGACTGTGGTCAGCGGCTCGGGCACGCGCTCCAGGCGGGCCAGCACGCTGGATCCGCCCTTCACCCGGTCTCCCACCTTGATTTGCAGAACGGCGGAGGGATCCAGCAACACATCGACTCGCGAACCAAACTTGATCAGGCCCACGCGCTCTCCCCGTCCCACGGCGTCGCCGACTTTCTTGTTGAATACGATCCGGCGCGCCAGCAGGCCCGCGATCTGCTTGAAGATCACAGTCTGGCCGTCTCCTTCCACCGTGACCGCGTTCTGCTCGTTGTGTTCGGCCGACGCCGGGTTCATGGCATTCAGAAATTTTCCCTTCTGATAGCGGACTTCGCGGATCACCCCCGCCAGCGGCGAGCGATTCACATGCACATCGAACACGCTGAGAAAAATGCTGATCCGGGTGCGGGGTACGCCGTTCATCAGAACGGTGAGACGTCGGTCACCTTGCCATCGGCCGGCGAAACCACGGCGCCGGCGTAGTCCGGGATGACCCTCTCCGGATCGCGGAAAAACCACAGGAAGAATAGCGCCAGCAGGAACGCCGGCAACGCCCATAAGGGCCCAGCCAGCCAGCCCACCAGGGCAGCAGCCCCAGCCAGCGCAAGCGCGTAATAGTAGCCGTCGGGAACCATGGGGAATCCAAATTATAGTTCAGGCGGGGCGGGTCAGTCGCTCCGGAAGCCAACTGATAATAAAAAAGGCGCTTGTCAGCGCCGGGTTCGGAGCACATTTAACCTGTAGGCGGCCACAGCCGCGATCCAGTTCGAGGAAACGAATTAAGCGACCTGGCCCTGCTGCACGACCACGCGAAATTGCCGCTCAATCGATTCCATCTGGTCTTTGAGCCGCAGTTTCAGCTTTTTGAGTCGTACTTCTTCCAGTTTTTCGTCTTCCGTTAAGTAGCGCTTTTGGGTGAGTGATTCGAGACGTTCGGCGTACTGCGTGTGCTCCTGGGCCAGCTTGCGGAACTCATCGTTGCTGACCAGGAGCTGGTCCTTTGGAGTCATCCAGTAGACCCTCCTGAGCGTTTGTACGGCCCTAACCTACCACACCACCCCAACCGCTTCAATCCCATTTTCCACAGATGAATGGCTTTTCATAGTGAACAATTCTGCACCACCGCTGGTGCAGGCTAAGCAAAGTCAAGGCGATACAGAATCGCGTCTTCTTCAGGATCTTTGTAGTATCTCAGGCGGCGGCCGCTCTCGAGGAATGCCCACTTCTCATAGAGTGCCCGGGCGGCGCGGTTGGATTCGCGGACTTCCAGAAATACTGCGGCGGCGCCTCGGCCTCGGGCCCGATCGAGCAACTCTCCCAGCAGACGCGTACCCAGCCCGCGGCGGCGGGCCGGCCCGGCGACGGCAATATTTTCAATCTCCCATTCCCGATCCACCACTCTGGCAATCACGAAGCCTTCGAGACCAAGCTCGTCTTCGATGATCAGTGCCATTCGTTTCGCGCCATGCCCACGAAACAGCGCCTCATACTGTTGCCCGGTCCAGTGCGCCGCGGTCGCCGCGCGCTTCTCCAGGGCCATCATCCCGGGCAAATCGGCCGATGTGGCAGAACGAATAACGAGTTTCACCCTACTCCTTAACTGGGAACCGAGAACCACAAACTATGAACTGCTCTTGGAAAATATCTCGTGTGAACTGCGAAGATAGTTCGCGTCCAGCACCTCGGGCGAGACTATTTTTCCGGCCTGGATCTTTTGCCATCCCAGCCGGGCAATCACATCCGAGCTCGGAATTTCAATCTCGGCCACCGACAATCCCGCGGTTCGGGCCGCCTCGGCGAAGATTTGGTCAGCCACCACGATGGTTGATCCAACTGCGGCCTCGAGCCATTCTGCGCGAGTCAGCAAACGCTCCTGCAGGAGGCGCGCCGCGTTACCGTGAACTTCGTACTCGCCTGCGTAAACCTCGCCCCGCCCCGCATCCCGGACCGCTGTCACTCGGCCTTGCGACCGGGCCGAAACCACCATCGCCTCCAGGAGTGATACGGACGCGACCGGCTTCTGCAAGACCTCCGCCAGTGCTTTGATGGCCGCCAGACCGACACGCACTCCGGTAAACGAGCCCGGCCCTGCGACCACGGCGAAGCCGCCAATATCTTCCTTGTGAAAAGTGTGCCTGGCGAGGAGCGCCGCGATTTGGGGTACCAGTTGCGCGGAAAACGTCCCGCCATCGAGGGCCACCACGTCGAGCACACTGCAGGCACTGCCCGGACCGCAGCGCGCCAGCGCGATGCTGCCGTGTTTGCCCGAAGTGTCGGCGGCAAGAAGAAGCATGATCGGTGCACGTGTGGCGCGGGCGCCCTCGCCCGCGAGGTTTTGAACTTAAAGTCAAAGGCCGCGGGCGAGGGCGCCCGCGCCACGCGTGCAGAGTCAGGGTACCGCTTCCACCAGCTCCAGCAGCACGCCACCGGAGCTCGAGGGATGCACAAAAATATACTTATGCCCGCCTGCTCCTACCTTAATTTCGCTTGAAACCAGCCGTACGCCACCCTGCTTCAGCCGCTCCACCGCGGCCGGCAAGTCCGGCACGCGCAACGAGACATGATGCAATCCCTCGCCCCGTTTGGCGATAAATTTCGCAATGACCGAGTTCTCCGAAGTCGGTTCGAGCAACTCCATCCGGGTCTCACCCAGCGGCACCATCACCACACGCACCTGCTCGGATTCGACGACTTCCTCGGGCGAGAGTTTCAGCCCCAGCTGCTCGTAGATGTCCTTGGCCGCCGCCAGAGACTTCACCGCAACTCCAATATGGTCAATGCTGAACATCAGCGGAATCTCCATCTCAAATGTGGGCGCGAGCGTCCCGCTCGTGCTGGACGGGCGGGACGCCCGTCCTCCAGTAAACGCTTCACTTGCCGAGCGAATTCACAATCTCTTCCACCAGCGAGTAAGGCTCTCGTTTGTGCTCCACGACCTCTGCCGCGTAACGGGCTATGGTTCCATTTCCCAGTTGTTGCTGGGCCCGCTCCAGCAAGGCATCACGCAACATCTCCAGCAGACGATTCTGCCAGTTCTCAACCTTACGCTTTACCCCCAAATTTTCCGTCTGCAGGTAAGATTCGTACTCGCGAATTTCCGCCGCCAGTTCCGCAATGCCTGCGCCCTGGGTGGCCACGGTCTTCACAATTGGAGGTGTCCAATGGTCGCTACGCACGGCCAGCGACTGCAGGGCGCGGATCTCCCGCTCCACGCGCTCGGCCCCCTCGCGATCGCACTTGTTGATCACGAAAATATCGGCGATCTCCATGATGCCGGCTTTGATGGTTTGCACGTCGTCGCCCATTCCCGGCACCAGAATGACGATTGTGATATCGGCCAGGCGCACAATGTCCACTTCATCCTGACCGACTCCGACCGTCTCGATCATGACCAGGTCGCGTCCCGAGGCATCGAGCACGGTCGCCACATCCGCCGTGGTGCGCGCCAGTCCGCCCAGCGAACCCCGCGTGGCCATGCTGCGAATGTAGATTCCGGGATCGGAAAAATGCTCCTGCATCCGGATGCGGTCGCCCAGAATCGCTCCGCCGGTGTAGGGACTGGTGGGATCGACCGCGATGATGCCCACGGTGCGGTTTTCCTTGCGATAGTGGCGGGCCAGCTGATCCACCAGCGTGCTCTTGCCCGCCCCCGGCGGACCGGTGAGTCCAAGTATCCGCGCACTCCCGCTGTGCGGGAAGAGGGCCTTGAGTAGGTCAGACCAGCCCGGTGTGCGGTTTTCGACGGTGCTGATGGCCCGGGCGAGGGCGCGGGGATCGCCGGCACGGAGCAGATCAATAAGAGGTTGGAAATTGTTTGCCAGGCCTCTCAGTGTAAAGCAGAGGTCGGACAAACCGAAACCGATCGTTGTGGGAGAGCCGCGGTGGAAGAGCCGACGTGGAAGAGCCGACGTGGAAGAGCCAGGCCTTCAGGCCCTGTGCAATCTGATGTGTGATGCCACAGGGGGCTGGAAGCCCATCGCTCACTAGCCTTTATCGTGGCGCTGGAAGCGCCACGCTTCCACGTTACTGCCGAATGATGTGCCGGCGTGGAAGAGCAGGCCTTCAGGCCTGCGTCTAAAAGTACGACAGAGCGGGGCCTTCAGGCCCTGTGCAGCCTGATGCGCCACCTAGGGGCTGGAAGCCCCGCTCGGAGGACACATTTTGCCGTGGCGCTGGAAGCGCAACGCTTCCACAATGCCGGCTAGTCCTTCAGCAACTGGCGCGCAATCACCAGGCGCTGAATCTCGCTGGTGCCTTCACCGATGGTGCACAGCTTCACGTCGCGATAAAACTTTTCCGCCGGATAGTCCTTGATAAACCCGTAGCCGCCGTGGATCTGCACCCCTTCGTTGGCGCAGCGCACGGCCACTTCGCTGGCGTAGAGCTTGGCCATGGACGATTCCAGCGTGGTCTTCATGCCCGCATCTTTCATGGCGGCGGCGCGCATGGTCAGCAGCCTCGCGGCTTCGATCTCGGTGGCCATGTCGGCCAGCTTCCACTGGATAGCCTGAAAGTCGCTGATGGCCTTGCCGAACTGCTTGCGCTGCTTCGAATATTTAAGCGCGGCCTCGTAGGCCCCTTCCGCCATGCCCAGCGACAACGCGGCGATGGAGATGCGCCCGCCATCGAGAACGCGCATGGCGTCGATGAAGCCGTCGCCTTCCTTGCCGCAAAGATTTTCAGCCGGAACGACGCAATCTTCAAAAATGAGTTCTGCGGTGTCGCTGGCCCGCAGGCCCAGCTTGTTCTCCTTCTTGCCGGGACGAAAGCCCCTGGTTCCCTTCTCCACGATGAAGGCCGACAGCCCGTGGGTATGGGCGGCGCGATCGGTCACCGCAATCACAACCAGAAAGTCGGCGTAGTGGCCGTTGGTGCAGAAAGTCTTGGTGCCGTTCAGCACCCAGTTGTTGCCCTTGCGCACCGCGGTCATGCGCGCGCTGCCCGCGTCTGATCCGGAGGAGGGCTCAGTCAGGCCCCAGGCCCCGATGGCTTCGCCCGAGGCCAGCGGCGTGACGTACTTCTTTTTCTGCGCTTCGTTGCCGGCAAGAAAAATATGGTTCGAACACAGCGAGGTGTGCGCCGCGACGATGATGCCGACCGAACCATCCACGCGCGAGAGTTCTTCGATGGCGGTGACGTACTCGACGTAGCCCATGCCGGCGCCGCCGTACTCGGGCGGAAACACGATGCCCAGCAGACCGAGCTTGCCCAGTTCCCTGACCGTCGCCAGCGGGAAGTCGCCGGCCTCGTCCCACTCCATCACGTGGGGCGCGATTTCGCGCTCGGCAAATTCGCGTACGCTCTTCTTCAGCTGCAGTTGCTCATCGTTCAGTTGGAAATCCAAGGTGCTTCTCCCGTGTCACATGTGGATTAGAACACAGGAATTTCAGCCCACAAAGTTACCGGCGGGACATGAAATGTCTGTGTGGGGCGGGCGCCCTCGCCCGCCGCCTTTGACTTTGATCTTCACTGATATAAATTTGCCACCTGCAATCACAAGCCCAAAAACAAAACCAAAATCAACAGCGTCGGACAGGAGCGTCCGACCCACACAGGATGAATCGCTGGAATACCTCGTTGGACAGGAGCCTGCCGCGCCCAGTCAGCCGAATCACGTCACCCTCCCGTTTCAGCAACCCCAAATCAACGCATTCCGAAATCGCCCCGGTGAATCCATGGATCGCCGCCTCGCCAAAATCCGCCGCGACCTGTTTCAGGTCAAAGCCTCGGGTCAGGCGGAGACCCAAAAAGAAAGTTTCTTCGAGCGCGGCGGCCGTTGAAACCGGCATTTTCTTGCGCGCTGCGCCTGCAACGTACTGCTCGAGCGAATCCGGCGAGTAAAAGCGCACCGCTTCACCGGCCTTGCACGATTCCGGCAGCATGGAATGCGCATCCACTCCAAAGCCCAGATAAGGCTGGCGCGTCCAGTATTTCAGATTGTGCCGCGACTCCTTCCCCGGCCGGGCAAAGTTTGAAATTTCATATTGGCACACTCCCGCCGCGTTCAGCCGCTGACAAGCCGCTTCATAGAAATCCGCCATCAGCTCATCGTTGGGGACGAAGTGCGCATGATACTTTGTGCCGCCTGCCATCAGTTCGCGGCCCAGGCGGGAATCGGCGTCCACTTCCAGCATGTACACGCTGACGTGAGGAGCACCGCTCGCAATCGCCTCGGACACGGAAAATTCCCAGCTCTCTGCAGTCTGGTGGGGCAAACCTGCGATCAGATCGACGTTTATGTTTTCAATGCCGGCGGCGCGCAGGTGTGCCAGGTCTTCGAGCACGGTGGCACGCTTATGCTGGCGTCCCACGGATGCGGCCTCAAGGTCCACGAATGACTGCACTCCCAGGCTCACTCGATTCACCCCGCAGCGCTGGAAGGCCTCGACAACAGAGGGAGTCAGTGTGCCGGGGGCGCATTCAACCGTGATCTCGGCACCCTGTTCCACCGCAAAAGTTTGCGAAACTATGACAAACAATCGTTCCAGTTGCGATATATCGAGTATGGTAGGTGTGCCACCGCCGAGGAAGATGGAATCCACTGCGGATTCGTACACGCCGCCCATCTGTTCGGCGAGTTCATCGGCGTGATGGATGTCCTCAACCACGCGTTCCACATAGCGCTCGAACACGGCGCGGGAGAAGACGTCCGACGCGAAGTTGCAGTAGCTGCACTTGGTGCGGCAGAATGGCACCGAGATGTAGAGGCCCAGGGACACGTGACTAATTATCCCACTTCGCGTAACGTGGTCAGCGCTGAACATATGACTTGTCATCCTGAGCGGAGTGGTTGCTTTCACTTGTGAAAGCGGCCACGAAGTCGAAGGACCCCTATTAGCTCCAAGATAGTCGCTGGGGCTGAGGATTTTAGCGGCGAGAGATGAGTGCTCTGCAACTTTAGGCTGGTGCCGCTTGTAGGGATCCTTCGACTACGCAGCAGCTTCGCGAAGCGAAGCCGCTGCTCCGCTCAGGATGACACAGAAATAACCTATGGCTCCTCGGGTCGTCATCACTGGACTGGGCGTGGTCAGCCCCAATGGCATAGGCAAAGAAGCCTTTTGCCTGGCTCTTCTCGCCGGAAAGTCGGGAGTGAAACGCATCTCGCGTTTTGACCCTTCCTCCCTGCCGGTACAAATCGCGGGCGAGATTCCCGAGTTTGACGAACTGGCCTGGGTGGACGCGCGCGAACGCAAACACGTTTCCCGCGTGGTGCCGCTGGCGGTAGCCGCGTCCACGGAAGCGATCAAGGACGCCGGACTCGATCCCGCCGCCATGTCCATGGAGGAGAAGCGCGAGATTGGCGTGATTCTCGGGACCGGGGGCGGCGCCCAGGAATTTTCCGAAGAGCAATACCGGCTTTGGCATAGCGGACACGTCAAACAGGTCAGCATCTTCTGCATCCCCAGCGGAACCATGGGAACGTTGCCCAGCGAAATCAGCATGCGCTTTGGATTTCGCGGCTACAGCCACGTGGTGACTGCCGGCTGCACTTCTTCTACCGACGCCATTGGTTACGCCTACCAGCATATTCAGGCCGGCGTCCTACCCATGTTTCTGGTGGGTGGCGTGGATTCGCCCATCACTCCTGGCATCATCAAGGGCTACTCCCTGCTGCGCGCGCTCACCCAGTCGTGGAACCACGCTCCGGAAAGCGCGTCTCGTCCATTTTCCGCGGACCGCGACGGCTTCGTGATCGCCGAAGGTTCGTGGATGTTCATCCTCGAAGACTACGAGCGGGCCCGCGCTCGCGGGGCCCACATCTATGCGGAAATCGCCGGCTACGGTTCCACTTGCGAAGCTTTCCACCGGGTACGCATGAGCGACTCGCCGGAAGAACCCGCCCGTGCCATCACGCTCGCGCTCGAAGAAGCCAGCCTCTCGCCGGAAGATATCCAATACGTCAACCTGCACGGCACTTCCACGGAAATGAATGACCGGGTGGAAACGTGCGCCCTGAAGCTGGCTCTGGGAGAGCACGCCAGAAAAATCCCGATGTCCGGGCTCAAATCACAGATCGGACATGCTCAAGGCGCCTGCGGTTCGGCCAGCCTGGCGGCCACGCTGATTGCCATGGAGCACGGCAAGATTCCGCCCACCATCAATCTGGAAGCACCCGATCCGGACTGCGATCTGGACTATGTTCCCGACATCGGCCGCAAAGCCAGCATCGAACATGCCATCTGCAACTGCGTGGGATTCGGATCGAAGAACTCGGCGCTGGTGCTGAAAAAAATCGCGTAAATCGCCGCAGACCGCGTAGGGGCGGGTGCCCCCACCCGCCCGGCGGAGCAAAGCTCCGCTGGTTTTCTCTATCTGGCTGAACCCGGAAACCACGGCGAGCTGCGCTCGCCCGCCCGGACGAGGGCGTCCGGGCCTACGTAATGTTCCGGGCCTACGTAATTTCATCCATCGTGGCCTCTTCTTTCCCCATCTATTTAAGGTATCTTTGTCCTATAGCCGATGGCCCAAGAAGAAGAGGTACTAGGGAAAGCGTATGACAGCCGGCTGATGAAGCGGCTGCTCCAGTATTTGCGTCCCTACAAGTGGCCGGTCGGCATTTCCCTGGTTTCCATTCTTATCAAGGCTGTGGCCGATGTTCTCGGGCCCTACCTGGTTGCCATCGAAATCGATCGCTACCTGGTGCCCGTACCCAGAAGCACGCCGTTCGATTCTTTTCTGAGTGCCAATCCCTACGTTGGGATTGCTCAAATCGCGGCCATGTACGTCGGTCTGATCGCGCTCGGTTTCCTGCTCGACTATCTGCAAACTTATTTCATGCAGTGGGCGGGCCAGATGGTGATGTTCGATCTGCGCAAGCAGATTTTCCGCCACCTGCAACACATGCACATCGGCTTCTACGACAAGAACCCGGTCGGCCGCCTGGTCACGCGCGTTACCTCTGACGTGGATGCCTTGAACGAAATGTTCACCTCCGGCGTGGTCTCCATCTTTGAGGACGTGTTTGTGCTGGCCGGAATTACCGCCATCATGCTCGGTATGAACTGGAAGCTGGCGCTGATCACGCTGGCAGTGCTCCCGCTGATCGCCTACGCCACCAAACTTTTTCGCGACAGGGTGCGGGATTCCTACCGGCGCATTCGCACCGCTATTGCCCGCATCAACGCTTACATGCAGGAGCATGTCAGCGGCATGGTGGTGTTGCAGCTTTTCAACCGCGAGCAGCGCTCTTTCGACAAGTTTTCGGAAGTGAACGCCGTCCACATGGAAGCTTTCAAGGACGCGATCATGGCGCACGCGGTCTATTACCCGGTGGTGGAAATTCTGTCCTCGACGGCCATTGCCTGCGTGATCTGGTTTGGCGGAAATGACATCATCCGCAAGCTCACCGTAAGCAGCGTCGCGGTGGATTTCTCCAGCCAGAGCCTGCTTTCATTCCACGTGGTTCGGACCGTGGTGAGCATCGGAATTCTTACGGCTTTCATTCAGTATGCCCAGCGCTTCTTCCGGCCCATTCAGGACTTCAGCGAAAAATACAACATTCTGCAATCCGCGATGGCGGCCAGCGAACGAGTGTTCAAACTTCTGGATACTCCCGCTGAGATTACTTCGCCCGCGGTTACCAAAACACCGACCGGACCTGGGCGGATTGAGTTTGACCATGTGTGGTTTGCCTACCGCAACGTGGCCGACGGCAAAGACGCGGGCGAGTCGCCCGCGGCCACACAACTTGTTTCCACCGAGCCTGACTGGATCCTGCGCGATGTGTCTTTCACGATCGAGCCCGGCGAAACCGTCGCCATCGTTGGCCACACGGGCGCCGGCAAAACCACCATCATTTCCCTGCTCATGCGCTTCTATGACGTGCAAAAGGGCGCGATCAGGATCGACGGCGTGGACGTAAAGGAAATGGACCTGGCCGAACTGCGCCGCCGTTACGGCGTAGTGCTGCAGGATCCGTTTCTGTTTACCGGAACGGTCGAGGGCAACATTCGCCTGGGCACGAAGGATATTACGGACGAGGACGTCGAAAAAGCCGCCGAAGATGTGAACCTGGCCGACTTCATCCGCGCGCTCCCTCAAGGGTTCAAGGAAGAAGTCCGCGAGCGCGGTTCAACGCTCTCCACCGGCCAGAAGCAACTGATCTCATTTGCCCGGGCGCTGGCGCACGACCCGAAGATCCTGATTCTGGATGAAGCCACCTCGAGCGTGGACACAGAGACCGAGACGCGGGTGCGCGATGCGCTCAGCCGCATGGTGGAGGGCCGCACGTCGGTGGTCATAGCCCACCGGCTTTCGACCATCCAGCGCGCCGACAAGATTATCGTCATGCACAAAGGCCAGGTGCGCGAGGTAGGCACCCACCAGCAACTGCTCGCCCAGCACGGGATCTACTACAAGCTCTACCAACTGCAATACAAAGACCAGGAGATTCCGGTGGGCGCCGGCGGGCAAGTCACGGCCGGCGCGGATGACTGAAACCGCGTGGGGACAGCCGCCCTCGGCTGTCCGGGCCGAGCGTAGCTCGGCCGAGGGGTTGCCGTCACGCCGGCCAGCACTTTTGGGTAGGACCTCAGCGCTTCGCAAAATCAAGGGTCGACTCTTCGAGTCGACTGGACAGCCGGGGGCGGCTGTCCCCACGTGGTTGTTCTGAAGGGGCATCCCTGAGCACTTCGTAGCGTCGGCATCCCTTCGACTTCGCTCAGGGTAGGCTCTGCTGGCTGTCGAGGCGGCGTCCCGCCGCCTCAGCTCTGCGGGCTGTTCGCCAGAATACCTCCACTCCTAGCGGCGGGCGGGACGCCCGCCGGACAGCCGGCGAGACGCCGGCGCTACCCGCGGGCGAGTCGCCCGCGACCACACGTTCTCCCTTTACAATGGCCTCCGTGCGAATTCTCATCTCCGCTGGGGAGGCCTCCGGCGAAATGTACGGGGCGTTGCTGATGGAGGCTTTGCGACGGCTCGCGGGCGAGTCGCCCGCGACCACACTAAGTCAAAAGCTGGAGTTTTTTGGGGTGGGCGGGGACCGCATGCGGGCTGCGGGTTGCGAGACTGTGGTCGATGCCGAAGATCTTTCTGTAGTCGGAATCTCTGAAATCCTCGGCCATCTGCCGAAGATCTGGGGCCTGTTTCACAAACTGATCGCGGAGGCGGACCGGCGTAAGCCTGATCTGGCAATCGTCATCGATTCTCCTGCGTTCAACTGGCGCGTGGCGCGCCAGATGCACAAGCGTGGCATTCCTGTGGTCTATTACGTCTGTCCGCAGTTCTGGGCCTGGCGACAGGGACGGGTGCGCCTGCTGCGGAAGTATGTGGACAAAGCTCTGGTGATTTTTCCCTTCGAAGAAAAGTTTTATCGCGACCGCGGAGTGAGCGCTACTTTCGTTGGCCACCCTCTGGCCGACCTTCCCCGGCCTGAAGTTGATCGCGCAGCCTACTCCGCCCTACACGGCCTGGACGCCGCCAGGCCCTGGATCACGCTCATGCCTGGCAGCCGAATGAAAGAAGTGCGCATGAACCTGCCGATGATTCTGGAGTCGGCCGCCAGATTAGGCCCGGCATACGAATTTCTACTTCCGGTTGCTCCCACTCTCGATCGCAGCTTTCTGCAATCACTGATCCAACCAGCAATCGAGGACCAGTGCTCAATTCGCCTGGTGCCGGAAACCTTGCCTGCTCTGGCCCAGTCGCACGCCGGAATCGTTGCCAGCGGCACCGCCACCGTCGAGGCAGCGATGATGGGGACGCCGTTCGTGATGGTTTACCGGGTCTCGCCCTTGACCTACCGGGTGGGGCGCCCGCGGGTGAAAGTACCGTACTTTGCCATGGTGAACTTGATTGCAGGAGAGGAAGTTGTACCTGAGCTGGTGCAGCAGGACTTCACCGCTGACAACGTCGTGACCAGGCTCAACGAAATCCTGGTGGACGGCCCTGCCCGCAGCAAAATGATCACCGGACTGGCTGAGGTCAAAGCCCGGCTCGGCGGCCCCACCGAGGACGGGCGCCACCCCGTGGACCGGGCCGCCCAGGCCGTGATGTCGCTTTGGGAAGCGGCCGCTGGGCGAAAATCAGGCTAAACCTTGTCCTGCCAGCATCTTTTGCGCCACAATCTTCATCTTACGGATTATCGTACTAGTATCAGGAGCTGCTTTGATCTCTTCTCAACCTTGGCGCCGGCGTCGGGTCCTGTGGATGGGCCTTGCTTTCTCGTTCGTTTTGATGTCGTTACCGGCGTGGGCAGCCGAGACCATGCGGCTGCGGGTGGACGACTACCAGATTGACGCCGAGCTCATTCCGCATACCCACAAAATTACGGCGCAGGCCAGGGTGAAATTTACCGCGCTTGAAGATCTGAATATCGCCACCTTCGAGTTGCACAACGGTCTGCGCGTCACCAAGGTGGTCGATGCGGCCGGCAAGCTGCTCAGCGCCGAGCGCGTGACCCAGGATTCGACGGTTCGGGTCGCGCTGGCCACGCCTGTAGCCAAGGACACATCCACCACGCTTACCTTCAATTACGAAGGTGTGCTCGATTCCGCCGACGACAGTCCGGTGCAGGGCCTCAAGCTGGCCTACATCGGCGATGACACCAGCTACCTGCTGTACGCCGGGCGCTGGTTTCCGGTGAACGCATACGGCATCAACCGCTTCACTGCCACCATGAATATCACGGTGCCGGCGCACATGGTGGTGATCGGCAGCGGAAAAGAATCTCCGGGCAGCGCACCCGCAGCCAAGCGGCCGGTCGGCTCTCTGCCTACCAGGACCTTCTCCTTCACCTGGGACAAACCGAGTTTCCCCGGCACCATCGTGGCCGGCATCTTTCAGGAATTCAAAAGCGACGAAGCGGGACTCGATCTTCACGTCTTCTTCAAACCCGCCCATCAGGCCATGGGAGCTACGTACGCCACCACCGCAGTCAAGGAATTCACCTACTACGTGACCCTCTACGGCCCCGCGCCTTCGACCACGCTGAGAGTAGTCGAGATCCCGGATGACACCGTGCCCGCGGCCTGGGCGCCGGAAATCGCCGCCATCGCCAGCCGGGCCGTCACCGACAAGGTGAACTACCGTTTGCTGGCCAACACCATCGCGCATCAGTGGTGGGGCGCTTCGGTCAGTCCCGCTTCCCGGGATGACTGGTGGCTGAGTGACGGTTTTGCGCGTTATTCCGAGGCGCGCTATGTCGAACAGGCGGCGGGTCAGGCAGGCCTGGAGGAGACAGTCAAAGACATGTCGGTCGGGGCGCTGGCTTACGACACCGTCCCACTCTCGAGCTCCGGGAAACTAGACGTCTTCTCGCCCGAATTCCAGTCTCTGGTGACCGACAAAGGCGCCATGATCCTGCACATGCTGCGCTGGGTGCTGGGCGATCAGAAGTATGACCAGACCATGCGCACTTTTGCCGCCAAGTATGCGGGGAAGCCGGCGTCGCTGGACGATTTTCGCGCCCTGGCCGAGCAGAACTATGGCCAGCAGCTCACCTGGTTTTTCTCCCAGTGGCTCGACTCCACCGGCGCGCCGGAATTCAAGACCAAATACACCATCTACCGCCTGGGCAATAACAAAGGCTTCCGAGTGGTGGGGCAGATCTCGCAAGACCTGGATCTTTTCCGCATGCCGGTTGACCTTAAGATCGATACGGACGGCAAGACTGAAAACAAGCGCGTAGAAGTCGTAGGCACCAATTCCGCATTCAATATTGAAACCTACGGCAAGCCGCGCCGGATCGTGGTCGATCCTGATGACCGGGTGCTGAAGAATTCATCCGAGGTCAGGCTGAGAGCTTCCATCCAGCGCGGCCAGGGTCTGACCCAGCAGGGAGACCTGGCCGGGGCGCTGCTCGAGTTCAACAAGGCGCTCGACGTCAACAAGAACAGCTCGCTGGCCCACTATCGCATCGCCGAAGTGTTTTTTCTCCAGCGCAACTACCAGGCCGCCGCCAACGCCTACCGCGAATGCCTGAACGGCGATGGCGAGCCGCGCTGGACCGAGGTCTGGAGCCACATCCAGCTGGGCAAGATCTTCGACGTTACCGGACAGCGCGAGCGCGCCACCAATGAATACCGCCAGGCCATACAAACCAACGACAACACCCAGGGCGCCCTGGATGAAGCCCGCAAGTATTTGCAGAAAGCATTCGAGAGGCAGAAGAACGGATAGCAAGCCGACCCCTGTCATCCAGAGCGCAGCGAATGCTTCGCTTCGCGAAGCATTCGCGGAGTCGAAGGACCCCGATAAGCGGATCAAGGCCAGATGTTGGCGCGACCGTCCTGGAGTAGCGCCCATATCGGCAAATACGCCGCGCCGGGAAAGCAGGGATCCTTCGACTGCGCCGATCGATTCGGAACGAATCGGTCGGCTCCGCTCAGGATGACAGCCGCTTTGAGATGGAATTAGAAAGCGCGCTTCACGGCCAGCGTGACCATGGCCTTCGAGACCAGCTTTTCTTCTGCATCTTTCTCCGCGAAGACTTCGGCTTCGCAGATGACCAGCATCTTACCAGCGCGCAGCACCTTGCCGCGGCAACGCAACCGGTCGGCCACGGCTGGACGCAGAAAATTTATCTTGAACTCGACGCTGACCACATCGTGCTCCAGTCCGACGGCGCCCCGGGCCGCACAACCGGAAGTATGGTCTGCCATGGTGGCCAGCACGCCGGCATGAATCAGGCCGTGTTGCTGCCGGTGGCGCTCGGCGGGCACCAGGGTGCTCTCGCAATATTCATCTTCGATCCGGGTCAACTGCATGCCCAGATCGCGAACAAAGTTCGCACTGTCAAAGATGTGGCGGACCTGGATTTTCAGGAGTTCGTGCATAGGATTCATGACCGCCGCCGGGCTGAGCCTTGCGCCCGCGCGAGAGAATTCTTTTAGAGGGCCCATCGCAACAGCGTCGCACCCACGGTAAATCCGGCGCCCACCGACGCCAGCATCACCAGGTTGCCTTTCTTGAGCTTGCCTTCCTGGCGGGCGGTCTCCATGGCCAGCGGAATGGTGCCGGCGGTGGTGTTGCCGTAACGATCGATATTCACCACCACGCTCTCCGCTCTCATTCCCAGACGGTCCGCCGTGGCCCTGATGATCCGCAGGTTGGCCTGGTGCGGAATGAAGGTATCGATGTCGCTGCCCTTGAGGTGGTTGCGGGTCAGGATTTTTTCACAAATCTCCGCCTGCTTGCGGACCGCGAACTTGAAGACGGCCTGGCCGTCCTGATGGACGAAGTGCATCCGCTTCTCCACCGTCTCCTGGGTGGCAGGATGAAGACTGCCGCCGCCCGGCATGTAGAGCGAACATCCTCCCGAGCCATCCACTTCGTGGATGAAATCGATCAGGCCCACCGAGTCATCCTCGGCCGGTTCGAGTATGACGGCGCCGGCTCCGTCACCAAAGATCACGCAGGTGGCGCGGTCGGTGTAATCGATGATCGAAGACATCACATCCGCTCCGATCACCATGACTTTCTTGTGGGCGCCGGTGGCAATAAATTGCGCGCCGGTCTGGAGGGCGTACACGAAGGCGGAGCAGGCCGCTGAGAGATCAAATCCCCAGGCTCCTTTTGCTCCCAGCTTGTGCTGCACCAGGCAGGCAGTGGAGGGGAAGAACATGTCGGGCGTGACCGTGGCCACGATGATGGCGTCCAGTTCGGAGGCCTGCAGGCTGCGCTCGGCCAGGGCGCGGCGGGCGGCTTCGGTGGCCAGGTCGCTGGTGGCCACGCCCTTGTCCGCGATGTGGCGCTCTCGGATTCCGGTGCGCTCCACAATCCAGTCGTTGGAGGTCTCCACCAGCTTTTCCAGATCGTCGTTGGTCAGCAGCCGAGGCGGGACGTAGGTACCCAGGGCCGTAATCTTGGCGCGCACCAGTTGGCTCACTCGATCAGTTCTCCCGGTTCTAAAGTCGTTTGGAGGACGAACCGGCTATTTTGACCCAGCCACGCCGCAATGTCCAACTGCAGGTGATGCAGAGGGTTGCGGAGCGCCGGGCAGACGACTCCATAGGCTCCCTCCTCGGGGGCCCGCCGTTACCCCAGTACATGTCCGTGCGGAAGACTGAGGCGTGACGAAGCCAAATCACTAGTGCTTCCGAAAGGCGGCTCCAGTGCCGAATCGGCACAGTCCCGTAATGGAACCACGGTGACCTTCGCTTAAAGGCAACGTTTCACTACTCTTCACCAGCCACTCAAAAAACTTTCGACGCGCCCCTGGGACGCGCCCTTGAACGCTCATTCAGTACTCGGATCTTCAGGAAAGGGATCAGAGATGACCGGAACATCAAAATCTTCAGGCGCGAAGTTTGCCGGCGCCATGGTGCTTGGGCTTGCCATTCTGGTGTGGTCGGGTTGCGGCGGCGGATTGGGGGCCGCGAGCTCGGATGTGAAATCCGAGGGCATGACGGTTACGCCCTCAAACGTCACGCTTCGTTCCGGGGAAACTACCCAGTTCACCGCCCAGCTCAGCGGCAGCACCGGCAGCATGAGCCAGACCTTCACCTGGTACGTCAACGGGGTGGCGCACGGCGATGCAACTGCCGGCAGCATCGACCAAACCGGAAAGTATCGTGCGCCTGCCAGCCTGCCCACGCCCCATTCCGTCACGGTCAAAGCGGTCAGCAATTCTGACAAGACGCATTTTGCCACCAGTTCGGTGAGTCTCCAGAACCCGATACCTGTGCTGCAGACGGTTAGCCCCACCTTCCTCCCCGTGGGCAACTTCACGTTGAACGTGGGCGGCTCTGGCTTTGTCAATGGATCTAAAGTGATGTTCGGTGGAACCACGCTGGCCACCACGTATGTGAGTCCCACCCAGGTCACCGCCACTGGAACGACCACAGCGGCCCAGGTCGGAATGGTCAAGATCATGGTCGAGAATCCTGACCCGGGTAAGAGCAACTCGGCCGCTTCCATGAACGTGCAAGTGGGACTGGCCGGCCAGGTCTCGGTCGTGGTGATTCCGGCGACCACCGAGATCACGGCGGGTTCGACGTTCCAATACCGGGCTGCACTAAACGGCGCGGGTGCCAATACCGCTGTGAAATGGGCGATCAACGGAATACCCAACGGCAATGCGACGGTAGGAACGATTTCACAGGGCGGAATCTACCAGGCGCCGGCCACAGTTCCAGTCCCCAATAACATCCAGGTGCAGGCCACCAGCCTGGCGGACACGACTGCCACCTCTTCCGGTACCGCGACCATTACCAATCCGGCGCCGGTAGTGAGCGCCGTACTGCCGACCACGATTCCCGTGGGTGACTTTACATTAGTGGTCACGGGCCAGAAATTTGCCAGCGGTGCCGTGGTGTCATTCGGGGGCACATTCCTGCCTACCACGTTTGTCTCTGCCACCGAGGTCACCGCCACCGGCACTGCCACCAGCGCACAAGCCGGTACGGTTCAGGTTGAGGTGATCAATCCCGATCCCGGCTCCAAAACCTCCAACGCGTTTGCGTTGCAGGTGGGAAGTGCAGCCAATACTTTGAGCGCGGCCGCGGCGGCACGCTTGCTCGAACAATCCAGCTGGGGGGTAACTCCGGCGTCCCTGTCGCACGTGCAGGCAGTGGGCATGCAGGCTTTCCTCAACGAGCAGTTCGCCGCGCCGACTTCAACCTTTCCCGCTCCCGCTACGGATGACGATATGTCGTTCGTGCAAAAGCGTTTTTTCACCAATGCGCTTACCGGACAGGACCAGTTGCGCCAGCGAGTAGCGTGGGGCTTGTCGCAGATCATGGTGACTTCGGCGGTCAAGATCAACAACCCCAGCGCGTTCGTGGCCTGGCAGAACATGTTCCAGAACGACGCCTTCGGCAACTTCTCCACCCTGTTGACCGACGTCACGCTGAGCCCGGTGATGGGCAACTATCTGGACATGGTGAACAACGACAAGCCGGGAAACGGGGTTGCCCCCAACGAAAACTACGCCCGGGAAATTCTGCAGCTCTTCTCTATTGGACTGGAGCAACTGAATCCGGACGGCACACTGCAACTGGATAGCTCCGGCAATCCTATCGCTACCTACGACCAGGACACGATCGAGGGTTTCGCCCACACGTTTACGGGATGGACGTACCCCACTAAACCAGGCGCGACCGCCAAATGGCGGAACCCGGAGTACTACGGCGGGCCCATGGAGCCCTTCGACAGCCACCACGACACCGGCTCGAAACTCCTGCTGAATGGCGTAACTCTGCCGGCCGGCGGAACCGCCCAAGCCGATCTGACGGCGGCGCTGCAGAATATTTTCAATCACCCGAACGTCGGTCCCTTCATCTCCAAGCAGCTCATCGAGCGCCTGGTGACGAGCAATCCCAGTCCCGAGTACGTCGGCCGGGTGGCCGCCGTATTCGCCGACAACGGGAGTGGCGTGCGCGGCGACCTGAAAGCCGTGGTGGCGGCCATCCTGCTTGACCCGGAGGCGCGCCGCGGCGACGATCCGGCGCAGGCGCTGCCCAGCGACGGGAAACTCAAGGAGCCCGTCCTGTTCATTACCAACCTGCTGCGTGCAATGAATGGAGTGTCCGATGGTGCGTCACTGGCGGACCGCGCTTCGGACATGAAGCAGCCGCCGTTCTTCTCGCCGACGGTCTTCAACTTCTACCATCCCGACCACGTGATTGAAGGCACCACGCTGGTGGGCCCTGAGTTCGAGATTTTCGACACCAGCACCGACATCTTCCGCATCAATTTTGTGAACACCCTGGTTTACGGATCGGTGAGCGGCACCACCACCGTGGACCTCTCGGGATACGTGCCGCTGGCGGCCAATCCCGATCAACTGGTCACGGCGGTCGCCGCCGTGATGCTGCATGGCCAGGTGTCAGACAGCATGCGCGGCACTCTGGTCACGACGCTTTCCGGAATTCCCGACAATACCCGGCGCACCAGGGCCGCCTTCTATCTGATGGGGAGCTCATCGCAGTTCCAGGTCGAACACTAAAGGGGAGAACAGCCATGGCATTTTCACGACGAGACTTTCTGAAGAGGAGCTGCTGCACCGCGGCGGCGGGGTTCGCCGCCGCCAGTTTCAACCGGTTCGGCATGGTGAACGCACTGGCCCAGAGTTCCCAGGACTACAAGGCCCTGGTTTGCGTCTTCCTGTTCGGCGGCAACGACAGCAATAACATGGTTGTCCCCTTGAGCAGCGCCGGATACAGCTCTTACCAGCAGATCCGCTCGGTGCTGGCCCTGCCGCAGGCGAGTCTGCTGCCCATCGCCCCGCCCAGCGCAGGTTCATTTGGCTTCCATCCCAGATTCCCGGAGATGCAGGCCCTTTTCAATCAGAAGCATCTGGCGGTACTGGCCAACGTAGGCACGCTGGTTCGTCCCACCACCCGCACTCAGTTGCGGCAAGGCGGGGCCAGTCTCCCGCGAAACCTTTTCTCGCACGAAGACCAGCAGGCGCAGATGCAGACTGCAACCCTCACGGCCGGCAATGGACAGACGGGATGGGCGGGGAGAACAGCGGACCGGATTCAATCCATCTACGGAGCGAATTTCCCCATTATTATTTCGCTGGCCGGGACCAATATCTTCTGCGAGGGCCTATCCGGCCGCGCCATTCAGTCCAGCGGCGATCCCACGCGATTGCTCTCGGGCTTCGGCAGTTCGGCCGAATCGCAGAGCCGTATGGCAGCGCTGCAGAGCCTGCTGACGTTCGATACCGGCGTCTCCCTGATCCAGGCGGCCAGCAGCACCACGACCAACGCCCTGCAGGACAGCAAGGCCCTGGCCGATGCCCTGGCGGCGCGTCCTGCCATGGCCACGGTTTTTCCCAACACCGGTCTGGGCAACCAGCTCAAACAGGTGGCGCAGATTATCTCGGTACGTGGGGCGCTGGGGCTGCAGCGCCAGATATTCTTCGTTTCGATTGGAGGCTTCGACACCCACAGCGATCAGCTGACGGCGCAGAACAGCCTCTTCCCTCAGCTGAGCCAGGCCATGAATGCGTTCTATCAGGCCACTGTCGAAATCGGTGCGGCCTCGCAGGTGACCAGCTTTACGCTGTCGGATTTCAGCCGGACCTACGCCCCGGACAGCACCTCCGGAACCGACCACGCCTGGGGTGGACACCACCTGATCATGGGCGGGGCGGTCAAGGGCGGCGACTTCTACGGTACCTTCCCCACCCTGGCGCTGGCGGGTCCTGACGACTCCAGCGATGAAGGACGCTGGATTCCCACCACCTCCCTCGATCAGTACGCGGGAACTCTGGCGAACTGGTTTGGAGTGCCCACGGCAGATTTACCGACCATCTTCCCCAATCTGCCGAACTTCTCCAACCAGCTCTTGAACTTCGTGGTGTAGTGGGTGAGGCCGGTGAGAGACCAGGCCAGAAAAAAAGCCAGGCACCGGACACCCACTGCACACGCAAGAGCTCGTTACCGTTGCTTCCTTCCGGACCTGGCGGGGTTGGCGAGAGTGCGTCGCGCGGGGCCTATGCCTGACCGCTTTTGATTCTAACATCGGTACGGCAGTCGTCAGTCGTCAGTCGTCAGTCTTCGGTCGTCAGCGAATCCCCTTGCCATTCCGGACCGGCTTTGCTGTAAAAATGAAGGCCGGGCGTCCCGCCCGGCGGGACGGGCGGGACGCCCGTCCTCCAGCTTGAGTAGGGTGCTAGTTGTCCGGGAGGGTGTCTTCGAGTCTCTGGGTCAGTGTTTCCACCGAAGTCGCCTGGCTGAACTCTTTGAGTTCCTTGTCGTCTGCGACCTGATTGAGTCCCATGCGCTCACAAATCGCGCGCACCATTAGCAGGAGCTTTGTAATTTCTTTCTCGGAAATCAGATCAACCTGCAGGTTCAAGTGGTCCCGGCGCTCGGCGCGTTTCGACATCCGATTCTGACGCATGAGTATGAAACTGGAAAGCACCACCGCCTCCACCGAGACGGTCATGCCGAGAAGAGAAAACGGATAAGGATCAAAGCGCGGAATCCCTCGAACTCCCTGGACATTGATCAAAATCCACGTAAGCACCAGCAAGAGATGAATCAACACATACACCAGACTTCCAGCCAAAGCGGCAACTCCATCGCCTGCACGCTCCGATAGCGTCCTGTTTTCCAGAAACTCCTGCTCCTGCCTTGCGATGGAGTCGATGTCCGACTGTGTGTGATCTGAACTCTGATCCATCCACTGCTCCTCATGTTTGCGTCGCCGCCTCTTTGCAGGTGCGCGTTGTCCCGATTGTCTCACTCACCGTCTTCGATGGCTGTGCTCATGAGCGCACTTTAAGACGCACTTTGGGGGATGCAATCAAGCGCTCAGCGGGGTAATGGATCTCCGGCTTTACCCTTTACGCGCGCTCGAGGTCAGCTGACGACTGACGACCGACGACTGACGACTGCTCCCTGACCTCGGTACCCTTCCATTCCTCGCCGCCATGGCTAACAATAGGGCCATGGCTAGCGCCAGCCAATTGCGACCCACGACGATCCGGCTGGCCAGTGCCCTCCAGCGTTACTTCGAGATCGCCCTCTATCTCCTGGTGTTTACGGGCTTTGGAACCCTGGTCGCCACCGGGGGGCTAAGCATCGTCACGGCGCTGGTGGTCACCGCGGCGCTGCTGGTCCGGGGGTACATGCTGCTGGCGCGGCGGGCCTGGCTGATTCCGGAGAGCTGGACTGCCTGGCTTACGCTGGGCTATGTCGGGTTCTACCTGGCCGACTATTTTCTGATTTCCGGGGGATTTCTCGACGCCACGGTCCATCTGGTTCTGTTCGTGATGGTGGTGCGCTTATTCTCGGCGCGGCGCGATCGCGATTTCTATTTTCTCTCAGTCATCGCCTTTCTGATGGTGCTCTCGGCCGCGCTGCTTACGGTGGACAGCGTTTTCCTGCTGTCCTTTGCCGTCTTCATGCTGACCGCGGTGGTCAGCTTCATCCTGATGGAAATGCGCCATATCTCGGCCAAGGCCGGAGTCAACTGGCGGCAGTCCGGCATGGAGATGACCTACCGCAACATGGCTGCGTCACTGGCGGTGGCCTCTCCCATCCTGGTGCTTTGCATTCTGCTGGGTGGGGCCGGAATTTTCTTCCTCCTGCCCCGCGCCTCCGCCGGCTATCTGGGGGCGTATGCGCCCGGCGGCGAAATTACCAGCGGTTTCAGCGACCGCGTCGAACTGGGACGCATCGGCGAGATCCAGCAGTCCGCATCGGTGGTCATGCA
Source organism: Terriglobia bacterium (assembly GCA_963801595.1). GTDB lineage: Bacteria > Acidobacteriota > Terriglobia > Terriglobales > Acidobacteriaceae > JAIQFF01. Next base: position 73,134 of record CAWDFW010000024.1, read on the forward strand.
CATCCGGATTGATGGAGACGACCGGGGCAGCTTTGACCTGAAATGGCGCGGAGTCGCGCTCAGCCAATTCGATGGCCGCACCTGGTCAAATAACCGGGACGAGCGCCCGCTGTTTCCCCGGCTGAACGGGCTCTTCGTATTGCCGCCCCGTGCCGGTGGGCACAGTAGCCCGCCCCGTCCAATTCACTACCGGGTGGTCATGGAACCGGTGGGAATGAACGTCTTCTTCCTCGCCAGCACGCCGGAAAGTCTGGAAGGCAACTACGCACACCTGGCCATCGACGACGGCGGAGGTGTGTTCAACCTGGATCCTGAGCATCCTGTCAACCGTTACCAGGCGACTTCGGACATTGCCCAAACTCCGGCCAGCAGCCTGCGCAGCGCAGGCCAGGTCTATCCGCCTGAGGTACTTTCCAGCTACCTCGGCCTGCCCGCGCTGGACAGTCGGATTCCCGAACTCGCCAGGAAAATCACCGCTTCGGCCGACAACGACTACGACCGGGCGGCGGCGCTGGAGACTTACCTTCGCACCCACTTCGGCTATAGCCTGCAACTGTCGCGCACGGTGCCGCACGATCCCCTGGCCAATTTTCTTTTCGAGCGCAAGCAGGGACACTGCGAATACTTCGCCTCCTCGATGGCGGTGATGCTGAGGACCCTGGGAATTCCGTCGCGAGTGGTGAACGGATTTCGAACCGGCGAGTTCAACGATCTGACCTCGCAATACGTGGTGCGTGCCAGCAATGCCCACTCCTGGGTGGAGACCTACTTCCCGGGCCACGGCTGGGTGGCATTCGATCCCACTCCAGGGGCATCGATCGCGATGAATACGGGCTGGAGCCGGATATCCATGTACGCCGATGCCATGGCCTCGTTCTGGCGGGAGTGGATCGTCAACTACGACGTGGTCCACCAGCAGGCGCTGGCGGTCAGCGCGGGCAGCCGCAGCCGCTACTGGTTTTCAGTCTTGCGGAGCTGGTGGCACCGCCACTATGAGGTCCTGATGGCGGCGGCCCGCCGTAGCGGGAGTGCCATGGCCGGATCTCCTTTACGCTGGGGTCTGGGAGGAATGCTGACGGCTGCCTTGCTTATGATTGCAGTCAAGCTGCCCCGGCTCCTGCTGGCTCTGGAAAAATTCAAACTGGCGGCACGGCCGGAGCGGTCGCCCCGGAAGGCAGCCACCATGTGGTACGAGCGCATGACCGAGAATGTGGCGCGGCGGGGCTGGCGCAAATCGCCTACCCAGACTCCCGACGAGTTCGTGGCCCGGATCGACGATACCGGGGTCCGCCAGAGGGTCGCGGAATTTACCCGCCATTATCAAAGCGCGCGCTTCGATGATTCCGTCGAAGATGTGCTGCGCCTGCCGGAATTGTATGAGGAAATTTCAGGAATCCGCCGGTGACTCAATCATTCGCGGTTGAGTCTCTTTGCGTTCTTTGCGGCTTTTCTTTTGTCGTCCTTTGCGGTCAAGAGTTTTGGTCTCTGCAGGCATCAAAAAAAAGCTTAACCGCAGAGGACGCAAAGAAAAGCCGCAAAGAACGCGGAAAAACCGACCGTCAGCAATTTTCTCAGAAATGGTAAACGACACCGGCGCCGACAAAGATATTATGCTGGCGGCTTTTTCCGATATCCACGTTCAGCTGGGGCACGCCGGCGTAGAAGTCGCGCGCTTCTCCACGCAGGCTGAAGCGGCTGAACAGCCTGATATCCAGTCCCACGCCGATCTGAAAGATTGCGGTCGTGGTACCGGTTTCCCCGGGGTTGGTTCCACCAAACTCCAATGTGGAATTTGCCTTGAAATAACCAACGCCTCCGCCCGCGCTCACCCAGGGCGAGACTCCGGCGCCCGGAAACAGGTTGGCGCGCAGCGAGGGCGTAACGATGAAGGACTTGTAATCCCTGGGAACCAGGTTCACGGGGTAGTGGACGTTTTCGTCGAAGTTGACTACGAGCGGCACCTCCGCCGTGAGCCCCACGATGCCCAGGTCCATGAGCCGCCGTCCATAGTTGGCTTCAACGCTCCACCCAGCTCCTGAAGTGAGCAGAGCACCGGGGGTGATGGTGTCCGTGGAAGCATGGTCGCTAACGAAGGTGCGGCCGATCAGCCCTGTGAGCTCATTCTTTTCCTGGGCGCTGGCCGCCGAGATCAGGCCCGCCAGCAACACCAGAACCGCAACTGAAAATAGTGTGCGTGCCATTTCACCCCCGCGAAGTCCCGATTGAGATTGTGCCTAAAGGTTAGCACGCGCCACGCGTGCTTGATGGGGGAAAGGGATGCCTCGTTTGATGCCGCCTCCGACTTCGGGAAACAATCCTGCAAGAGTGTTAAAATCAATAGATTGCATGCCCACGAAAACCCAATCTGTAGCCATTCAGGACGCGGTTCAAACGGCCTTGCCGGCGTCTTCAGGCCCTACCCGCGTGGGCTTCGTGAGCCTGGGCTGTCCCAAGAACCTGGTGGACAGCGAAGTGATGATGGGCCTTCTGCAACAGGCCGGGGCCGAACTGGTCACTGGCGCCGAAGACGCCGACGTTATCGTGGTCAACACCTGCTCCTTCATCGCCAGCGCCCAGCAGGAATCGGTCAACACCATCCTCGAAATGGCGAAGCACAAGAGCGCAGGACGCGCCCGCAAGCTCGTGGTGGCGGGCTGTCTGGTGGAACGTTTTCGCAATGACATCCGCCAGAACATCCCGGAAGTGGATGCGGTGGTTGGAACGGGAGAGCTGGAAGGAATACTCGCAGCCGCTGGAATGGCTCCCGCCCCGCCGGTTGATTCTCCCTTCAGGATTCTGCAATCACGCGCCGAAGGCGATGCCCGCGCCGGGCAAGGACGCTTCTCGCGCGAGAGCTGGGACGGCGCTATCGCCGACTTGCCCAACTATCTCTATGACGAAGCCACGCCCCGCGTGCTCGCGACTCCACGTCATACCGCCTACATCAAAATTGCCGAGGGATGCGATCACCCTTGCACCTTCTGCATCATCCCCCAGCTGCGTGGCCAGTTCCGGTCGCGGCGTTTTGAATCCGTGATCGCCGAGGCGGAGCGGCTGGCCCGCTCCGGGGTGCGCGAGATCACGCTTATCGGCCAGGACACCACCTGCTACGGCGAGGACTTCGGCCTGAAAGACGGCCTTGCCCTGCTCCTGGAAAAGCTGGCCGCCATCGAAGACCTGCGCTGGGTGCGCTTTCTTTACGCCTATCCCAACAAGATTACCGGCCGCCTGCTTGAAACTATCGCTTCCCATGAAAAGATTTGTTCCTACATAGACGTGCCGTTGCAGCACGCGTCGCCGGGGGTTCTCAAACGCATGAAGCGAGGCGCCGGGGGCGATATCTTCCTGCGCTCCATCGAGAAGATGCGGCGCACGATTCCGGGAGTTACGCTGCGGACATCATTCATCGTGGGGTTTCCGGGGGAGTCCGAAAGCGAGTTTGAGGAACTGTGTCAGTTTGTGCGCGACTCGGAGTTCGACTGGATGGGCGCGTTCGGTTACTCCGACCAGGAAGGCGCGGCGGCGTTCTCCCAGGAGAAGAAGTTGCCGGAGCGCGAGATTGAACGCCGCCGCAAACACCTGATGGGGATCCAGCGCAAAATCAGCAAAAGGAAAAAGAAGGCCCTGGTGGGCCGGGAGTTTGATCTGGTGCTCGAAGGCGTCTCCGACGAGAGCGATCTGCTGCTCGAAGGCCGGACACCGATGCACGCGCCGGAAATTGACGGCAAGGTTTTCGTGAATGACATCCCTGACGGGCTGGAACCTAAGACAGGGGAGTTCTACCGCTGCCAGATCACCGAGGCCCACGACTACGACCTGGTCGCCAGGATCTTGTAGGAAGAGCATGGCTCGCAAGCTCAAGCTGAAGTGTCCCATCTGCAAGAAGCCGGTGACCAGCCAGGATGCGGATTTTCCTTTCTGCGGCGAGCGCTGCCGCCTGATTGATCTGGGCAAGTGGTCCAGCGGCGCGTATGTGATCTCGTCACCGGTGCAGGACACAGGTGAAGGCCTGGAAGACTCCTCCGGAGAATCGGATGAAGACTACTGAGGGTGGGCGGGACGCCCACCCGACAGCCGGCGAGACGCCGGCGCTACAAAAACCGGGCACGCCATCCAACCGTAGCGCCGGCGTCCCGCCGGCTGTCTCGGGGGCGTCCCGCCCGCACGCGCCGCTCTGGGCCACACTGGTCGCAACGTTTTTCGGAATCGGAAATCTGCGTCCCGGACCGGGCACGTGGGGTTCCGCGACGACGGTCCTGCTGTGGTGGCTTCTGGCGCGCTCCATCACTCCCGGCTGGCAGCCATGGGTCGCGGTTTCGCTTGCTCTGGCGGCGATTCTTGCCGGAATTCCCGCGGCCACGCGCGTGGCTCGGGCCAGCGGCCGCAAAGACCCGCAGTTTGTTGTGATCGATGAAGTTGCCGGCCAGTTCATCACCCTGATTGCGGCGCCGATAGCGTGGCAATCTCTTCTGCTCGGCTTTATACTTTTCCGAGGGTTCGATATCGTCAAGCCGTGGCCCGTGCGCCGTCTGGAACGCCTCCCCGAGGGAGTGGGGATCGTAGTCGATGACGTGGCCGCCGGTCTTTACGGCCTGGCTGTGATGCAGATCGCGCTGCATTTCGGCTTGCTGCCGCGATAGCAGGACGCCGCATCTTAAGAAGCTGGGACTCCATGGGAATTTCCGACCGTCTGCTGGGCAAGAAGAACGTCAACGGCCATCCGCACATTGAGGCCGTGCATCCCAGCGCCGCCTTGCCTGGGGGTGAAGTGCGCATCGTGGGCCGCGGCCTGCGACCTCACGAATTGCGCCGGCCGCAGGTCCGCTTTGGCGACGTCGAGGGCGCGGTCGTCATCAGCGCGGACGATTTTCTGGTCGCCCGTGTTCCGCCGGGCGCTTCTTCCGGTACCGTCGTCGTGTCCACCAACGACCTGTCGAGTAATCCTCATCAGATCAAAGTCGCCGCTCCGATTGCCGAAAACCTGCATCCGGTGACCAATCCCGCGCTCGATGCCGAGGGCAATATTTACGTCACCTTCTCGGGATCGCGGGGACAGAAAGTCCCCGTGGCTATTTTCAAGATCGACACCAACTACAACATCAAACCCTTCCTGGCAGAGATGACCAACGCCACGGCGATCGCTTTCGATCGCGCCGGACAGATGTACGTCTCCTCACGCTTTGACGGGACGGTGTACCGGGTCGCGCCCAACGGCACCATGTCCACTTATGCCGAAGGAATGGGCGTGGCCACTGGCATTGCGTTCGATCCCGCCGAAAATCTTTACGTCGGCGATCGCAGCGGAACGGTTTTCAAGATCGGCAAAGACCGCCAGATTTTTGTTTTCGCCACCCTCGAGCCCAGCGTTTCCGCCTATCATCTGGCCTTCGGTCCGCGCGGCGATCTGTTTGTCACCGGGCCCACGACCTCCAGTTTCGATTCCGTGTACAAGGTCGACTCGCACGGCAGTGTCTCGATCTTTTACCGTGGTCTGGGACGGCCGCAAGGCCTGGCGTTCGATATCGACGGCAATCTTTACGTGGCAGCTTCTCTCTCCGGCAAGCGCGGCATCGTGAAGATCACGCCTGACGCAAAGGCCTCGCTCGAAGTAGCCGGACCAGGACTGGTTGGCTTGGCCTTCGCGCCCGGCCGCTCCGCGGTGCTGGCTACCACCGGCGCCGTGCATCATCTTTCGTGGGGTGTGCAGGGAGCGCCGCTGGTGCCGGAAGCATAGCTCTCAGCTCTCAGCGATTCGACGCGGCTTGCTGCTGCACCGTCGCGTCAAACCTCTGTGTCCTCCGTGTCCTCTGTGGTTCATTTACACTCTTAGCCGTGAACGCCGAGATCATCGCCATTGGCTCGGAGCTGCTGACACCTTTCCGGCAGGACACGAATTCCCTTTACCTGACAGAAAAACTGAACATGCTGGGCGTCGATGTGATTTTCAAGACCATCGTGGGTGACAACCGCGAACATCTCACAGGCGCGGCCAGCCTCGCTCTGTCTCGAGCCGGAATCGTAATCTTTATGGGCGGCCTGGGACCCACCGAAGACGACCTGACGCGTGAAGCCGTGGCGGACGCCTTGGGCCTGGAATTGCGCCGCGACCCTGAAATCATCGCCGGCCTGGAACGCCGCTTCGCGGCGCGAGGCTGGAAGAACATGTCGTCTAATAATCTCAAACAGGCGGACGTGATTGCCGGGGCGGTGGTCCTGCCCAACGCCAATGGCAGCGCGCCCGGGCAATGGATCAGCGGCAGGTATCAAGGCGAAGAAAAAATCATCATACTGCTGCCCGGCCCGCCAAATGAGTTGAAAGCGCTGTTCGACGAGCAGTGCATGGACCGGCTGCGGGCCAAGCTGCCACCGCAATTCATGGCGACCCGGGTCCTGAAAATTGCCATGATGGCGGAGTCGGAGTGCGATGCGCGGGTCGCGCCCATCTACAAACGTTATACCGACGTGCAGACTACGATCCTGGCCGGCGCCGGCGAGATCCAGCTGCATTTGAAGACTCGCGCGGCATCGCTCGAGGCCGCGCAAGAGCTTGTCGACCGACTGGCGGAAGAAATCGAAGAGCAACTGGACGACAATGTTTTTTCCGACAACGGAGATTCGCTTGAACAGATCGTCGGATATTTCATGCAGATGCGCGATGCCACGCTGGCGGTGGCGGAGTCCTGCACCGGCGGATTGCTGGCCGAGCGAATCACTTCGGTCAGCGGCAGCTCGCGTTACTTCCTGGGCGGAGCCGTGGTGTACTCCAACCAGTTGAAGACGGCTTACGCAGATGTTCCCGCGGAGTTGATCGAAAAGCACGGCGCGGTCAGCCGCGAAATAGCCTCCGCGCTGGCCGAGGGTATTCGCCAGCGCTGCGGCTCGACGTTGGGAATTGGGATTACAGGCGTGGCAGGCCCGGCGGGTGGCACGCCGGAAAAGCCGGTGGGCCTCGTCTTCCTCGCATTGGCAAGTGAAAAAGAGACCGAGGTGGCCGAGAGAAATTTCTCCGGCGATCGCAAACGTATCCGCTGGTTCGCCAGCCAGTTGGCGCTGGATATGATCAGAAGGAAACTGATGTAGGGCAGTCTTCGGTCGTCAGTCTTCGGTCGTCAGCAAGGCGGCCGGGCTTTGCCCGGCTGGACAGCCGGGGGCGGCTGTCCCCACGTGTTCTCTCTGAAGACTGACGACTAACGACTTCTATGCGCGTTTTTGTTGCGCTTGATCTCGACGATGCCATTCGCGAGCGTCTGGAACAGTTTCTGGACGGGGTGCGCGGGTTTGCGCCCGAAGCGCGGTGGGTGCGTCCTGAGTCGATGCATGTGACTCTGAAGTTCATCGGAGAGAAATCTTCGGAGGCGGTGGACGAGATCAAGCAGGCTCTGGGCGGCGTCCGGGCTGGCGGCTTCGAGATTTCATTTCGCGGTCATGGATTCTTTCCGACCACGAAAGCGCCGCGGGTTTTCTGGATTGGCATTGCGGCCGGCCCGCAACTGGCCGCTTTGGCAAAGTCGGTGGATGAGGCTGCCGCCGGCCTCGGCGTTCCGCGGGAAGAACACGCGTTCAGCCCGCACCTTACTTTGGCTCGTGGTGGGGGGCATCGCGGGTCCGGCGCGCCTCACCGGCTCAAAGGCGACGGCCCTAACCCGGTGTTTCAGCGCTTGCAGGAGAAATTGGACGCGATGCGGGCGCTCGAGTTTGGTACGATGACCGCCCGGGAGTTCTTCCTGTACCAGAGCCAGCCGATGCAGGGCGGCGCGCGATACACCAAGATTGCAGGCTTTGGATTGGAGTAGCGCCGGCGTCCCGCCGGCTGTCCGGCGGGCGTCCTCGCCCGCCGCGAGGGACTCTCGAATTACGGCCAGGCGTCTGAACCTGAATTGCTGTCCGAGGGGTGGGCGGGACGCCCACCCGACAGCCGGCGGGACGCCGGCGCTACGAAAATCGATGAGTTTCCTTCTCACTGCCGCCTTTAGCTATCTGTTGGGATCGATTCCCTTCGGCTTTCTCCTGCTCCGTATATTTCGCGGACAGGATGTTCGTCTGACCGGCAGCGGCAACATCGGCGCCACCAACGTGGCGCGCTCTTCGCCCGCCCTGGGTCTGCTCACACTGTTCTTCGACGCTCTCAAGGGATCTTGTGCCGTCCTACTTGCAATCATGTTGAGCCGTGCGGAGATCATGGGTTGGACCGATTCCAACCTTCCCTATTATCCCGAACATCAGTGGACTGCCATGCCAACGACAGTGGCGATAAGAGCAGCCACCGCAGCCCTGTTCGCCGTTGTCGGACATGTCTTCCCAGTCTGGCTCAAGTTCCGGGGAGGTAAGGGAGTAGCTACCGCGCTGGGTGCTCTTGCCTTAGTGGCGCCCAAGGCTACGCTCGTTACCGTGGGAGTTTTTGTCGCGGTCGTAGTCGCGTTTCGCTATGTATCTCTAGGCTCAATTGTCGGAGTCGCACTCTTTCCCGTGCTGGCTTGGCTGCTGCGTGATTATGCCGATGCGCCGCAGGTCCTGGGTTCCATGGCTATCGCCTCTCTACTCATCATCGCCAGGCACCACCAGAACATCCGCCGGCTCCTGGCCGGGACCGAACCACGTTTTCAATGGAGAAGGGGATGAGCCGGATTGCAGTCATCGGCGCGGGTGCGTGGGGTACGGGTATAGCCATCGTGCTGGGACGGGGCGGGCGCCACCAGGTGCGGCTCTGGGCGCACGAGAAGGAAGTCCGCGATTCAATTTCGACCCGTCGCGAAAATGAACTCTTTCTTCCCGGGGTGTCCATCCCTACGACGGTCTTGCCTACCGGCAGTCTGCAGGAAGCTTTGGACGGCGCTCAAATCGTGGTCAGCGTCATGCCCTCGCAGCACTGCCGTCATTTGTTTCAACAGATGTTTCCTTATCTGAGGCCCGAGCTTCTCTTCGTGAGCGCAACCAAAGGGTTGGAGGAGCAGACCCTCTTGCGGATGACCGAAGTGGCCGCGCAGGTCATCGAATTGAGATGTGGGTTCGCGCCGCGCATCGCAGCGCTGAGCGGGCCGTCGTTTGCCAAGGAAGTGGCACGGGGTGATCCTACCGCCATCACGGTGGCTTCGAAGGATTCCGAGCTGGCGGAAACGGTGCAGCGGGAATTCAGCGATCCGCGGTTCCGGCTCTACACCAACGACGATGTGGTGGGAGTTGAACTCGGGGGAGCCCTGAAAAACGTTATCGCCATCGCGGCCGGGGTATGCGACGGACTGGGACTGGGCCACAATTCGGTTGCGGCTCTTATCACCCGCGGCCTGGCTGAGATCACGCGTGTGGCGGTAGCCTGCGGCGGCCGCCAGGAAACCATGGCCGGGCTGGCCGGGCTGGGTGACCTAGTGCTCACCTGTACCGGCGGACTCTCGCGCAACCGGAGCGTCGGCGTCGAATTGGGCCGGGGCCGTAAATTGCCGGAGATCATCGCAGGCATGCACGGGGCGGTCGCGGAAGGCGTCTTCACCACCCAGGCTGCGGTCGGGCTGGCCCGTGCTCATGGCGTCGAAATGCCGATCACCGAGCAGATGGATGCCATTCTGCATCGTGCCAAGCCTCCGGCGGACGCGATCCACGAGCTGATGACGCGCAGCGTGAAGCGCGAGATAACCTAGCCATCAGCTGTCAGCTATCAGCTATCAGCTATCAGCTGTCAGCTACCGCTTCTGGCTTCTAGCTCCCACTCTAACTTCGGTGGCCCATCTCTATTGTTTGCAATGAATTAGACCTGAGTGCTGACCTCCTGCCTGGGAATCTTACTGGCACTTTCGTAATAGACATGGCCTTCGGTCTTGACCTCGTGACCGTCCTCTCCCGTTAAAATTTCATGAGGTTGCTGTAGCCGCCAGCGGTGGGCAAAAGGCGGGGCTGGGCCACTTTGTCTTGAAATTACCCCTTCCATCACGAGTTCCCATTTTGTACGTCATCCTGGCGTGCTGCGCGCTCATCAGCGTGGTGCCGATGTATTTCTATTCGGCGCAGATGGAAGAACTCAACCGCGGAACGCCTGAACACCGAACGAGATGCTGCTGCAGAACACGGTGACGCGCTCGCTGGCCGACGACATCTCGCAGCACCAGGAAACGCTGCGCATGATGCTGGCCAACCTGTCGTCCTCGATGCAGGTACCAGCGGCAAGGACATTGGGTCGCAGAACATGGAAGCGCCGGAACTGCGGGCCCTGCTGGAAAACTTTGTTTCTTCGTCCAACGACATTGCCTATGCCACCGTGGTGAACGCCGATGCCAAAGGAATTTCCGCGGGCCGCATCGAGCCCGACGCATTTCTGCAACGCGAACTGGACGGGCCTATGACGCCGCCCACGAAGGCCGCGCCTATAGCGGCCAGGCCTTGGTGGTGGGCGGCGGAAAGTCAGCCCGGACCGTCATGCTGGTCAGCGCGCCGATCATGTATGGCGGGCGGTTTCTGGGAATGATTGCATCGGTGGTGGACCAGCAATTTCTGATCCGGCGGTTGCAGGAAGTCAATCGCGGCGGGCTGATGCCGTACGTGGTCGATAGCCAGGGCCGGCTGGTGGCCGGCGCCACTCCCGAATACGCCACCGGGCAGGACATGAACAACTTCGATATCGTGCGCAGCTTTCGTGGGCGAGGGCGGCAAAGGCCCAAGGTGGCGGCGACCCGCGAATTCAGCCGTACGCGAGGCAAGAACAAGACGGAGATGCTCGGCACGTATAGCCCGGTTCCCGCGCTGGACTGGGCGGTGGTGGTGCAAAAACCGCAGCGACGAGGCTTATCGCAGCATTTTTGAGATGCAGCGGACCGGCCGCTTGCTGGCGTTGCTGGCGGTGTTTCTGAGCGTCGGCGTTGAGCATTTTTGCAGCGCCGCAGCATCACCAAGCCCGCTCGAAGTGCTGGCTGCGTCGAGCCGCGCCATCGCTCGCGGCGACTTCACGCAGCGGGTCCACCTGGCAACGCGCACCGAGATCGGAGAACTGGCCTCGACCTTCAACACGATGTCGGAAGAACTGGAGCACTTCGTCGAAGACCTGAAACGCGCGGCCGACGGAACAAGGCGACTGTTCATGGGTTCGATCCAGATGCTGGCCGGCGCGGTCGACGAAAAGGACCCTTACACTCGCGGACACTCCGACCGCGTCACCAAATATTCGATGATGATCGCGCGCGAGATGAAGCTGGATCCTGGAATTTCTCGAAATCCTGCGCGTGTCGGCACAACTGCACGACGTGGGCAAGATCGGCATTGAAGACCGGATCCTGAAGAAGCCGGGCGCGCTGACCCCGGAAGAATTCGAGATCATGAAGACGCACACCACCAAGGGCGCGAACATCCTGCGCCCGGTGCCCCAGTTGCGCGAGATGCTGCCGGGAATCGAATTGCATCACGAGGCGATCAACGGACGCGGCTATCCTTGCGGCCTGAAGGACGCTGAAATCCCGTTGCTGCCGCGCGTCATTGCGGTCGCGGACACGTTCGATGCGCTGACCACCAGCCGTCCTTATCAGCAGGCGCACGATCCGGAGGACGCGTTGCGAATCATCAAGGATCTGTCCGGCAAGCGACTTGACCCGACGGCGGTGAACGCCCTGATGGCTGTTTACCAGCGCGGCGAAATCCGCATCCAGGCACCGATTGTGGAAGTCCCCAATGCTACGGCGCTGGCGGTTCCCGCTCAACGTTCGGTCACGCCTTCATCTGCTCCCGAAGCGCGGGCCGCCGTGGCCGCCGCGGAATCAGGACGATAGCTTTCCGCATGTTCGCAGCCAAAAGCTTTTAACCGCAAAGGCCGCAAAGCTACCGCAAAGAACGCAAAGGGGCGACGGGGTTTCAGTTCTTTGCGTTCTTTGCGGTAATCTTTGCGGCCTTGCGGTTAAAGGCTCTTTGATCTTGACGCCGCGACGAACACAACCTCCTTCCCGCTATAATAATCGGCCTTAGGATACCAGAATTTCATGATTCAGACCCTTTTCGGCAGCCTCGACGAAGAGCAGAAGCCCAGTTTTCTTGATCGCATGAAGGAGGCGGTCTCGCGCACGCGCGAGAACCTCAGCGAACGCATCGAGGATGTCGTCTCGATCGGCAAGGAGATCGACCGCTACACGCTGGATGACCTGGAAGCTACGCTGATAGGCGCCGACCTGGGCACGACTACCACCCATGAAGTCCTGGAGAAACTGCGCGACAAGGCCGATCGCAAACAGATCGGAAACGTGGACGAACTGAAGCGGCTGCTGAAGGAAGAGATGCTCGCGATCTTGAACACGACCGATGCGCGACCGGTGACCCGCGTGGATGGCACGCCGGAGGTGATTCTGGTGGTGGGAGTGAATGGCACGGGCAAGACGACCACCATCGGCAAGCTGGCCCAGGTGTTGCGCTCGCAGGGCAAAACGGTGCTGCTGTGCGCGGCGGATACTTTTCGCGCCGCGGCCATCGAGCAACTCGAAATCTGGGGACAGCGGACCGGAACTGAAGTGATTCGCACCAAGGCGGGCGGCGATCCGTCAGCCGTGCTGTTCGACGCACTGCAAGCGGCCACCGCCCGGAACACCGACTACGTGATCGTCGACACCGCCGGCCGCCTGCACACCAAGCACAACCTGATGATGGAACTGGAGAAGATGCGACGCACGGCGCAGCGCATCGTTCCCGGCGCGCCTCATGAGACACTGCTGGTGATGGACGCCACCACCGGCCAGAATGGTCTGCAGCAGGCGAGGATGTTCACGCAGTCAGCGGGCGTGACCGGCATCGTGCTGACCAAACTCGATGGCACGGCCAAGGGCGGCGTGGTGGTCGCCATTTCGCGTGAACTGGGAGTTCCGGTGCGCTACGTGGGCGTAGGCGAAAAGGCCGGCGACTTGTTGCCGTTCGATGCCAGGGAGTTTGTGGATTCGCTGTTTGCTTAGCCTGCGGCGGCATCAAACCTTACCTGGGCCGAAGATTCCTGATGACTTCCAAGAAATCAATCAAACGCGAAAGAGGGAAAGGGGCGCGCAAGTTCCCGGCTCCAGGTACCCCGAACTCGTCGAGCCGCGAAAGTGATGAATACTTTCTCCAGCGCGCACTTGAGCTGGCCCGTAAAGGTATTGGTTTAACTTCGCCCAACCCCTGTGTGGGCGCCGTAATTGCCGATAGCGCCGGTCACATCATCGGAGAGGGTTCGCACACCTTTGAGGGCATCAAGCACGCCGAGGTCCTGGCGCTGGAGCAGGCGGGCGACAAAGCTCGCGGAGCAACTCTTTACCTCAACCTTGAGCCTTGCTCGCATCAGGGCCGTACCGGGGCTTGCGCCGACGCGGTCATCGCAGCCGGGATTCGCCGCGTGGTCGCCTGCATGCAGGACCCCAACCCGCTGGTCGCCGGTAAGGGGTTTGAGCGCCTGCGCAATGCCGGAATCTCCGTGGCTTCAGGCATTATTCAGGAAGAAGCGAAACCGCTGAATGAAGCCTTCGCAAAATTCATTCGCCAGCGCACGCCACTGGTCACACTCAAGTCGGCCATGACGCTGGACGGCAAAATCGCTCCGCCTCCGGGCGAGTTGCATCATCCCGCCGCGCTCGGCGGCGGGGGCGCAACCGGGGGATGGATCAGCAGCGATGTGGCCCGCGCCCACGTGCAGCAGCTGCGTCACTCACACGATGCCATCATGGTAGGCGTGGGCACGATCATCGCGGACGATCCCTTGCTCACCGACCGCAGCGGCCTTCCTCGGCGCCGGCCGTTGCTGCGGGTCATTGTTGATTCGAGGTTGCGGCTGCCACCGGAGTCGCGCGTGGTCAAAACGGCAAAGGAAGATGTGCTGGTGCTGTGCTCGTTTGCGGAGGAGAAGCGGAAGCGCGAACTGCTGGACCAGGGCATCAGGGTGGAACAGGTCCCGGTAGGGGTGGGAGATGGGCGCCCGGATATGACGCAAATCGCGCGTCGCCTCGGGACGATGGAAATCACCAGCCTGCTGGTCGAGGGCGGAGCCATGATCAACGGTGCGGCCCTGGCCTCGGGCATTGTGGACAAAGTATTTCTTTACTACGCGCCCAAGATTCTGGCAGGGACCGGATCTGTGCCTTTTGCCACCGGCCCGGGCTTCGCACGCATGAGCGAGGCAGCATACGTGAAGGCGATCAGGCTGCACCGTTTCGGCGAGGATTTTGCGGTGGAGGGATATCTCCGCGATCCGTACGGAGAAGTCCAGTAGCGCCGGCGTCCCGCCGGCTGTCGGGTGGGCATCCTGCCCACCCCGCGATTCTGAAAGGGCAAGCTGCTGAATTCGGGGGCGGGACGCCCCTTGACCAGCCGGCGGGACGCCGGCGCTACAATAGCACTGCATGTTTACCGGCATCATCGAAGAGGTCGGGCGGGTCACGGGCATCGCCCAGAAGAACGGCAACCGCCGCCTCACTGTGGCCGCTTCCCGGTTGAACCAGGAACTCAACACCGGCGACAGCATCGCCGTCAGCGGCGTTTGCCTCACCGCGGTCGAAATCACGCCCCAGTCTTTCTCCGCTGACCTGGCGGCTGAGACCTGGAAGCGCACCTCCTTCTCACGGATAAAGAAAGATGCGCTGGTGAATCTGGAGCTGCCCATGCGCGCAGACGGGCGCTTCGGCGGCCACATCGTTCAGGGTCATGTGGACGGCACCGGCGAGTTTGTTGGACTGGATCGAGTTCAAGGAGCAGACGATTACTGGCTGCGGATTGAGATACCTGCGGACCTGGCGCGCTATGTGATCTTCAAGGGCTCGTTGTGCATTGAAGGCATCAGCCTGACTGTGGCCAAAGTCGAAGGCACGACAGTGACGGTCGCGATTATTCCGCACACGGTGACGATGACCAACCTGAAATCGCTCAAACCCGGCGATCCGGTGAACCTTGAAGTGGATATGGTCGCAAAGTACGTGGAGAAGATGATCAAGGGGGAATCGGCGAATTCAGCGCTCACGGTAGAACGGTTGGTCGGCGAAGGATTCTAGAGGATTGGTCGAGCAACCGGCACATGGCCCATGTGATACATGGGCAGCCAGCCACCGCAACCAGGATCAAGTTCAGAGGCGGCGGGCGAGCGCGCCCGCCCCACACGCGACGTTATCAGGTCACTTCGATCGACGCCTCTATGCCCGGCTCGTCCAGCTTCAGAAACTCCTGCACGATGGGCTCTTCGCATTTCTCCATCTCGTCGTAAGTTCCGAAGAAGATGGCTTTGGCTTCGTGAAGAAACACTACCCGGTCGGCCAGTTTCTTGGCCAGGCGCATATCGTGAGTCACCACCACGCTGGTCAGGTGCAACTGGATTTTCAGCCGCTTGATCAGGTCGCCGAGTAGTTGGGCCATCAGGGGATCGACCATGGTGGTGGGCTCGTCATACAAGACGCATTCGGGTTGGGCGGCCAGGGCGCGGGCGATTGCCACCGAGCGTTTCATCCCGGTGGACAAGTCTGAAGGCAACTGGTCGCGCATCTCTTTGACTCCCACCATGTCCAGCAGGCCATCGACGATCTGGTAAATCTGCTCTTCTGAAAGCTGGCGCCGCTCGCGCAGGGGAAAGGCCACGTTCTCGCCCACGGTGAGCGAATCGAACAACGCCCCGTTCTGGAAGACGATGGTGACCTTCTTGCGGATGCGCTCCAGGTCTTCCGGCCCATAGTCAGTGATGTCTTCGTGGGCCACAATCACCCGGCCTGAGTCTGGTTTGAGAAATCCCATGATGTTCATCAACGAAACCGATTTGCCCACGCCGCTGCGGCCCAGAATACAGACTGTCTCGCCATCCATCACGGTGAAGCTGACGTGATCGAGCACGTGATTGTCGCCAAATGCCTTGGAGACATCCTTGAACTCGATATAGGGTCCAGATTTGCCGTTGGTAGCCATGAACCAGTCGTCAGTCTTCAGTTGTCAGTCGTCAGTTGTTCTGTGCGTCCTTTGCGATCTTTGCGGTTGCAAGCCTTGAACCGTGAAGGGTGCCAAATAATTCAAAGGAGTTCGTGCGCTTAATAATAAACGCTTCTGGTCACCGGGCTGACAACTTCAGTTTCGCTTCCTGCCAGTCCTGCTCGGTGTTCAGGTTGCGGAACATGTTTTCCGTGAAGCCATTTCGTTCCCATTCGTTCTGCTCAATTACCCGGATCTCCACTTCGGAGAACAAGCGGTCGATCTTGTTTTCTCCGGCGCGCAGAGATCGTTCCGCAACTTCCGCAAAAGCCCGGCGGTAAATGGCACAGAGTGGCTGCAGGCGTCCGCCTGCCGCCGGCACCACCACCATGGCAGTGGTGCGGCGCGCCTGAGCGATCAAATAGCTTAACAACTCCGGCTGAAGAAATGGCATATCCACTGCCATGATCAGATTCAGTTCAGTGCGCGTGCCGGCCAGCGCGGCATGAATTCCAGCCAGGGGTCCCTGGCCCGGGTGGGTGTCTTCGATGACCGGACCGAAGGCCGCGAATTTTTCGGCGCTGCCGACAATCTGTGCGCTTCCGGACGCGGCCCTGGCCAACGCCAGGGCATGCGCCAGCAGAGTGTGCTCTCCCAGCTGCATGAATGCCTTGTCCTGGCCCATGCGGGAGCTTTGGCCGCCGGCCAGGACAAATCCAGTCACAGAATCCACGCCGCGATGATACACGCACGCATCGCCGTCCTTGCGGTCTTGAGCGTACTTCCATGACCGTCACTCATCAATTTCGGAGGAAGTGGGCGCAGTGTGCTTCTTCTGGCCGGGTCCGTCTGCTCCCCCAATCACAGAACCGCCAATATTTCCAGCCAGTTGCGGGAACCCGGTTTGATTAGACGAAAGTAACCTAGCCCAAGTGGCAAGCGCTGTTGGATGATAGGTCGTCCCGGCGATCCTCTCCGGAAGAAACGACCATGCCACAGAAGTTAATGGATGTCCTCATGCTTGGCCGCTGCTCCCATGAATTTTCCTGGCCCCGGCGGGCTGCCGACGGTCAGTACTACCAGGTGTGCCTGCTTTGCGCGGCAGAGTACAAGTACGACTGGAAGACGATGAAGCGCATCAGGCGGGTGGCGAGCGCGCCTGAGGCGACCGCCGAGGCCCAGCGCGGCAAGAACAACAAGAAGCCAACATGGGTTCCGCGCGCCCGGCGCCTGGCGCTGCAGGCCCCGGTCCGCTATCGCCCCAAAGGCCTGGGGACATGGCATGAGGGCACGGTTGAAAACCTCAGCCAGTCGGGGGTGCTCCTGCTCGGGCCACAACAGTTGCCGGACAACACACTGGTGGAAATGGTGTTCGAAATGCCGGAAGAGATTTCCGGCCAGAAGAACAGCACCGTTTTGTGCCAGGGCCGGATCATCCGCCGCAAAGAAGTCCGCGACGCCGAGTCAGTCGGCCTGGCCGCGTCCATTCTCGACTACAAGTTCCTGCGCCAGCACTGACGCGGTTTGGGGGTGAAAGCCGCAATCTGCTTCCGGCCCGGTTGGGCCTAACTGGCTCTGCACCACGCGGTTATCGGTTTGGTGTCGGCCTGCTCTTCCTACAGAATTTTGCCCGAGACCAGGGGCTTTTCTGCATCTAAACTAGCTATACTCGGTTAGCTCAACCAGGAGCATTCTATGAAGGCGAAACTTTCCCTCTACGTCACCGCGATGATGCTGGCGGCGATCCTGACGGTTGGCGTGGGCTGCACCAAGGCCCCGAATGACGCCCAACTGACCAGCGACATCCAGACCAAGCTGGCTTCGGACTCGGGTTTGCAGGGTAAGCAGTTAGGCGTGAAAGCAGAAGCTGGGACCGTGACTCTGACGGGCACGGTGGACAATGACGCGCAACGAGACGCAGCCGCCCGGTACGCTTCTTCCGAGCCCGGGGTCAAGCAGATCATCAATAATTTGCAGGTGGCCGCACCACCTCCGGCGGAAACGGCCGATGCTACGCCTCCACCGGTCGAGGAAGCCAAGCCTTCGCCGGCCCCGGCGCCCAAGCCTCGACGGCATGAGCCGCGCCAGCGCAGCCTGCCCTCTTCATCCAGCGACACAAACTCGGCGGCTCCCGTGGCTGCTATGGCACCCACAACACCCGTAGCGGTGGTGCCCTCTACCCCGCCGCCGCCGCCGCCGAAGAGAGTTACGATTCCTTCGGGGACAACCCTGGCAGTGCGGCTGGTCGATACCATCGACTCCGAAACCAGCCAGCAAGGCCAGACCTTCCATGCCACGCTGGATACTCCGCTGGCGGTGGATGGTGACGTGGTCATCCCTTCCGGCTATGACGTTGAAGGTCATCTCGTGGAAGTGAAGAGCGCGGGCAAGTTTGCCGGCCAGTCGGTGGTAGCTCTGCAATTGGACCGTATTTCGTCGGGGGGCAAGTATTACAGCCTGCAGACTGATCAATACCGGCGGCAGGGTTCATCGCGGGGCAAGAACACGGCCGCCAAAGTCGGCGCCGGAGCAGGCATTGGAGCCATCATTGGCGCCATCGCGGGCGGAGGCAAAGGAGCCGCGATTGGCGCGGCCGCAGGCGGTGGCCTGGGTGGAGGCGTCCAAGCCGCCACCAAGGGTCAGCAAATCAAGCTGCCGTCCGAGACGGTGCTCAACTTCACTCTGCAGGCGCCGTTGACTGTCATAGCCAGCAACCGGGGACCGAATGAAGGGCGCCACCGGCTTGATCCGAACCGGTCGGACACTAACCAGTCAGACCCCAACCGGCCGCGTCTGAGTCGTCCGGAGGACACATCCGACTCCAGCCAGCCGGATCCTAATCAGTAAAGTTTTGTAAATCCCTCCAGGCCGGCCTTGTGCCGGCCTTTTCATTTCCGATCAGTACAAAATTTACCGACCGAAGCGCGGCTTCCTACATCCATATAGGGTTACAGCAGCAGTAAACCTCAAGAGGCCTTCATGTGGATTGTTGCGCTGGCGCTGCGCCGGCCTTACACCTTCGTGGTTGTCGCTCTGCTTCTGCTGATCCTGGGCCCGATCGTCATCTACCGCACGCCCACCGACATTTTTCCGAATATCAACATTCCGGTGGTCAGCATTCTGTGGAACTACTCGGGATTGAACTCTCAGGACATGTCCAGCCGGATCGTGTCGCAAACCGAGCGCATTCTCACCACCACGGTGGACGATATCGAGCACAGCGAATCCCAGTCTCTGAACGGGATTGCGGTGGTGAAAGTATTTTTCCAGCCTCACGCCAATATTGAAAAGGCGATCGCGCAGATCACCGCAGTCTCCCAAACCCAGCTACGGCAGTTGCCACCCGGGACCACACCTCCACTGATCATCACTTATAACGCTTCCACCGTGCCCATTCTGCAGCTGGCCTTGTCGGGGCAAAGGCTCTCCGAACAGCAACTGTTCGACTATGGGGTGAATTTTATTCGCACGCGGCTGGTCACGGTTCAGGGCGCCGCCATCCCTTACCCCTACGGGGGCAAGCTGCGGCAGGTTCAGGTGGACCTGGACACCAACGCTTTGCAGGCCAAAGGCCTGTCGCCGGCCGACGTGGTCAACGCCATCAGCGCCCAGAACCTCATTCTGCCTTCCGGGACCTCCAAAATCGGACAGTTCGAATATGACGTTGACCTGAATGGCAGCCCGCAAACGGTGGCGGAGTTAAACGATCTACCCATCAAACGCGTAGGCAACACGACCATTTACATCCGGGACGTGGCCTTCGTGCGTGACGGTTTCCCGCCGCAAACCAACATCGTGCGAGTGGATGGCAAGCGGGCCTCCCTGCTTACCATCCAGAAGAGCGGTAATGCTTCGACCCTGGACATTATTTCCGGAATCAAGGCCATGCTGCCGCGAATCCAGGCCCAGCTTCCTCCAGAGCTGGAGATCAAGCCTTTGGCGGACCAGTCCATCTTTGTTCGCGCCTCCATCAACGGCGTGTTGCGCGAAGGTCTGATTGCGGCCTGTCTTACCGGCCTGATGATACTGGTCTTCCTGGGCAGCTGGCGCAGCACGGTGATTATCGCAATTTCGATCCCGCTGTCGATTCTTACCTCTATCATCATCATGAGCGCGCTGGGCGAGACCATCAACATCATGACCCTGGGAGGACTGGCGCTCGCGGTGGGCATTCTGGTGGACGACGCCACCGTGGAAATCGAGAACATCAACCGGAACATTGCCCAAGGAAAAGAGATTCAAAAGGCGATTCTGGATGGCGCGCAGCAGATCGCGGTCCCGGCCTTTGTCTCCACGCTGGCCATCTGCATCGTGTTTGCGCCCATGTTCTTTCTCACCGGCGTGGCCCGCTACCTGTTCGTTCCGCTGGCGGAAGCGGTGGTGTTCGCGATGCTCGCCTCCTACTTGCTCTCCCGGACGCTGGTCCCGACCATGGCCAGGTATCTGCTCCGCGGCCACGAACAGGAGGCCGGGCACCTGAACACGACCAGCCGCAATCCTCTGATCCGGCTGCAGGTGGCGTTCGAGCTGGCGTTCGAGAGATTCCGCGACCGCTATCACGAGATGCTGGAGAGCAGCCTGCATAACCGGAGCGCGTTCCTGTGGGGCTTTGCCGCGGTGTGCGTGGGCTCGTGCGTGGTATTGGTACCCTGGCTGGGACGGGATTTCTTTCCCCGAGTGGACGCCGGCCAATTCAAACTGCACCTGCGGGCGCGGGCCGGCACGCGCATCGAAGAAACCGCCAGTCTTTGTGACCGGATCGAAGGCTTCATACGCCAACAGATACCGCCCAGCGAAATTTCGAGCATCATCGACAACATCGGCCTGCCTTACAGCAGCATCAACCTCTCCTACAGCAATTCAGCGCCGACCGGGCCGTCGGATGCCGACATTCTGGTCACACTGACTCCGGGACACCGGCCGACCGAAGAATATGTTCACGATTTGCGCCTGAGGCTGGCGCAACAATTTGCGGGTGTGGATTTTTCATTTCTTCCCGCGGACATCGTGAGCCAGATCCTGAATTTTGGGTTGCCGTCACCGATTGACATCCAGGTGACCGGATACAACCTGCAGGACAACCGGCGCTTTGCCAACCAACTGCTGCGCCGGATCCAGATGGTGCCGGGCACGGCCGACCTGCGCATCCAGCAGCCCTTCGATGAACCGCATCTGCGCATTAATGTGGACCGGACCAAGGCGCAACTGGCCGGGTTCACCCAGCGCGATATTGCCAGCAACCTGCTGATTTCGCTCAGCGGCAGCTTCCAGACTTCTCCGACCTACTGGCTCAATCCCAAGAACGGAGTGAGCTACTCGATCGCGACTCAAACTCCGCAATACCGGCTGGATTCGCTGCAGGGGCTGGAAAACATCCCGATTACCGGGTCCAGCGGGGCGACTCCGGCGATTCTGGGTTCGCTGGCTTCGATCCAGCGCGGCACGGGCATGGCCCTGGTCTCGCATTACGACATACAACCCGTGATCGATATTTACGGATCGGTGCAACGGCGTGACCTGGGCGGAGTGGCCGACGACATCAAAAAGATCATCGACGACAGCCGCAAGCAGTTGCCGCGCGGCTCGGAAATGGTGGTGCGCGGTCAGGTCCAGACCATGCAATCCTCTTACTCGGGACTGTTCTCCGGCCTGGCATTCGCCATCCTGCTGGTGTACCTGCTGATCGTGGTGAACTTTCAATCATGGCTGGACCCCTTCATCATCATCTCGGCCCTGCCCGCGGCCCTGGCGGGGATCGTGTGGTTGCTGTTCATTACCGGCACCAGCATCAGCGTGCCGGCGTTGATCGGATCTATCATGTGTATGGGCGTGGCCACCGCCAACAGCATTCTGGTTGTCAGTTTTGCCAAGGAACAGATGGAGGAAGGCAAGGACGCGGTGACGGCCGCGCTGGCGGCGGGATTCACCCGCTTCCGCCCGGTCCTCATGACGGCGTTGGCCATGATCATCGGCATGGTGCCCATGGCCATTGGTTTGGGCGAAGGCGGAGAGCAGAATGCGCCGCTCGGCCGGGCGGTGATCGGTGGCCTGATTTTTGCCACGGCGGCCACCCTGTTTTTTGTTCCTGTGTTCTTCAGCCTGCTGCACGGACGGCGCAGCCGGGCGAAGACGGAGATGCTTGCCGAACCCGGCGTTTAGTTGAGATCATCAGTATTTTCATACCGTGGGAGCGCGAATGAAGGTTGCAAATGAAGGTTGAAAACGACAGCGGCATTTATAGGGAGACCGGTGCAGGCGCAGGGAATGGGTCAGAGGGCCCGAAGAAAGAAAGACGCTCGCATTGGTGGATCCTTGTGCTCGCAGTGGCTTCGGCGGTGCTGCTGGTGATCGCCGGCATTCTTCCCCGCATCCAGGCGCGGACGGCCCTGCGCCGCGAGACCACGGAGATGGCGGTGCCCACCGTGGCCGTGGTCCGGGCCAAGCTCTCCGCACCGGCGCAGGAAATTGTTCTACCCGCCAACGTGCAGGCCTTTGCCGACGCTCCCATCTATGCCCGAACCAACGGTTACCTGAAGCGCTGGTATGTGGACATTGGGAGTCATGTAAAGCAAGGCCAGCTGCTGGCGGAAATTGACACTCCGGAAGTGAACCAGCAGCTGCGGCAAGCTCGCGCCGACCTGGCCACGGCCCAGGCCAATCTCAATCTTTCAAAGATCACGGCCGACCGCTATGAAGGATTGCTAAAGACAGACTCAGTTTCGAAGCAGGAATCCGACAATGCCTCTGGAGACTTCGAGGCCAAGCAGGCTGCGTTGCAGTCTTTCCAGGCCAACGTGAAGCGCCTGGAAGAGCTGCAATCTTTTCAAAAGATCTATGCTCCTTTCTCCGGCGTAATCACGGCGCGCAACACTGATATCGGCGCCTTGATCAACTCGGGCAGCAGCGGAGGCAACGGAAACGAACTGTTTCACATCGCGCAACCGGACAAGCTGCGGGTTTATGTCAGCGTGCCCCAGGCATATTCTCAGGCGGCCAAGCCGGGGCTTACCGCCGACCTGACCCTGGCGGAGTTCCCCGGACGGCGCTTCGCAGGCAAGCTGGTGCGCACCGCGAATGCCATCGATCCGGCATCGCGCACCCTGCTGGTTGAGATCGCCGTGGACAATCCGACCGGGCAGCTCTTCACCGGGTCGTATGCGGAAGTTCATCTCAAGCTGCCTACCCCGACGTCCTCGCTGATTCTGCCGGTCAATGCGCTGCTGTTCCGCTCCGAGGGGCTGCGAGTGGCGACCGTTGGCCAAGGCCAGAAGGTGGCGCTGAAGCCGATCACCCTGGGTCATGATTTCGGCAACGAGGTCGAAGTGGTGGCCGGCCTGAATGGAGACGAAACCGTAATCGTCAATCCGCCGGATTCGGTGGTGGACGGTGAGACGGTACGGATCGCGCAGGGGGCACAGTGAAAGCGGACGTCGGGCGTCGGACGTCGGACCTCGGACATTTCAGCCGACGTCCGAGGTCTGACGTCCGACGTCTGAAGTCCGCGGCCGGAGGTCTGGCTCTGATGCTTCTGCTCAGCGGCTGCGCGGTTGGCCCGCGCTATACGAAACCTCCAGCGCCGGCGCCTCCCACCTACAAAGAAACGCCGCCGCCCTGGAAGACTGCTCAACCCAGCGATCAGGTTGCTCGCGGCAAGTGGTGGGAGATTTTCCAGGACCCGCAGCTGAATGCGCTGGAAGAACAAATCAATGTTTCCAATGAGAGCCTCAAGGCGGCGGAGGCGCAGTTCCGGCAGGCCCGGGCGCTGGTGCGCTTCAACCGCGCGGCTTACTATCCCACGGTAACAGCGGGCGCGTCGGCTGCGCGCGAGCATCTTTCGGAACACCGTCCCCTGGTTTCCACGAGCACTCAAACCAATGTGACCGACTTTGTAATCCCGGTGGATGTGTCCTACGAAGCGGACGTGTTTGGCCGGGTGCGGCACACGGTTGAAGCGGCGCGTTCGAACGCACAGGCCAGCGCGGCCGATCTGGAATCGGTGCGGCTGAGCCTGCATGCCGAGCTCGCATTCGACTACTTCCAGATGCGCACGCTGGACGCCGAAGAGCAACTGCTGCGATCGAATGTGACCTCATTTGAACGCGCGCTCGCACTCACAAAAAGCCGGTACACGGGCGGAGTGGCCTCGGCGGTCGATGTGGCGCAGGCCCAGACCCAGCTGGAAAATACCCGGACCCAGGCCATCGATGTGCTGATTCAGCGCGCGCAGAACGAACATGCCATCGCGACCCTGATCGGACAGCCCGCTTCCACCTTCGCTGCTCCCCAGGCGGCCTGGAATTCTCCGCCGCCTGATATACCGCCGGGACTTCCGTCCGACCTGCTGGAGCGCCGGCCGGACATCGCGGCCGCGGAACGCCGCGTGGCCGCCGCCAATGCCCAGGTGGGCGTGGCCCGGGCGGCTTACTTCCCAATTTTTACTCTGACAGGTTCCGGCGGCTTTGAGAGCACCGCGATCACAACGTTGATTCAGGGGCCGAGCGGGTTCCTGACCGCGGGGGCATCCGCGGCCGTGACTGCCTTCGACGGTGGCCGACGCCGCGCCGTCTCCGAACAAGCCCGGGCAGCCTATGATGAGTCCGTGGCAAGTTATCGCCAGACCGTCCTCACCGCCTTTCAGGAAGTGGAAGACAATCTGGCGGTCTTGCGCATTCTCAACGATGAAGCCCAGGCCCAGCAGACCGCGGTGGCCGCGGCCGAGCACTCGCTCGAGCTTTCCACCAATCGCTACAAGGGCGGCGTGGTCAGCTATCTGGAAGTGACCACGGCGCAAAGCACTGCCCTGGCTGACGAGCGCGCCGCGGTTGATATTCTGCGGCGGCGCATGACTGCCAGCGTTTCCCTGATCAAGGCCCTGGGCGGAGGGTGGACTTCCGCCAGCCTGCCCGCATCGGTAAGAGTTGATGTGCGTTCACCCACCGCGACTGGCCAGTAGTGGCAGTTGTACCCCTGCCACTTCTCTACTAGTGGACTGTCGCAGAGTAACCGTTACTAGGCTGCTAGCATCAAACCTGGCATGGCTACCGGTAGCGAAATCTTTCTCACCCAACAACAGCATTCCGAGCTAAGCAGCATCGCCCAGTCGCGTACTCTGCCTGCCGGCTATGTATTTCGCGCCAAGCTGATTCTGATGCTGGCCGACGGCGTGTCCTTTAGCACGATCAAGCAACAACTCCAGACCACAGCGCCGACCATCATTCGCTGGAAGCAGCGCTTCCGGCAATCTGGACTTGAAGGATTGGACACCTATCATCCTGGCCAAAAGCCCAGTGTTCTAACCCCTGCTCTGCGCGCCCGTATCTTGTCCGCCACGCGGAGAAAGCCCAGTGACGGCTCCACGCACTGGAGTTGCCGCAAGCTGGCCTCGGCACTGGACGTCAGCAAAGATGCCGTGCATCGCGTTTGGCAAGAAGCCGGCCTCAAGCCGCATCGCCTCGAACGATACATGGCCAGCGACGATCCCGAGTTCGAAGTGAAAGCCGCTGACATCATCGGTCTGTACTTGAATCCGCCGCAGCACGCGGCCGTATTCTGCATCGATGAGAAGACAGCCATTCAAGCCTTGGACCGCCTGGATCCGGTCCTGCCCCTCTCGCCGGGACGCGCCGAACGCCACGGTTTTGAGTACTACCGCCACGGGACACTCTCCTTATATGCCGCGCTCAATACCGCCACCGGCCGCGTGCACGGCAAAACCGCCGCTCGCCACACCAGCCGCGAGTTCGTCGCCTTTCTCCAGGAAGTTCTATCTTTGTGTCCGCCTCGGCAACAGATTCATATCATCCTCGACAATCTCTCAGCCCACAAAACTCAGGCGGTCCGCGAGTTCCTGCAACAACATCCACGAGTCCAGTTTCACTTCACGCCCACGTACTCCTCCTGGCTCAACCAGGTAGAGATCTGGTTCGCCAAGATCGAACGCGAGGTTATCGCCCGCGGCATTTTCACCTCGGTCTCTGACTTAGCTCGCAAACTCCGCCGCTATATCAACGCCTACTCTGCCAACGCTCGGCCTATCCGCTGGAAATATTCTGATCCCGCCCGCCGAGTTCCCAGTAACGAACTCACTGCGACAGGACACTAGTACTAAAGTAATCCCCGATTTACCGGATTGCGCCTCTCCCGCTTCGGACTGATCATCTATCTGTGTAGCTGAAATGTAAGGAGGTACGCGCCATGCCTCTGATCCGCAATATTGAGGATCCCAGGGTCGTAAGGCAGATAGACGGTCTCAACTGTCGCAACCAATTCATTCGTGAAATCGCCAGCGCGATTCTGTCGCAGAATGCCGGCTTTGAAAGCGTGTTGAGCATCGCGAACCGGGTGTACGACCGGCATTGCGCGCCGCAGGCAAGGCGGGCGGATCGGGTCAGGTTTGACGGTTCGAGGATTACCGCGCTTAGCGCGTAACCGCACGAGGACCTTGAAGCTCGCCGATGGGAGGGCAAGATGCCCTCCCGACAGCCGGCGGGACGCCGGCGCTACGAACGGCGAGCGTTGCGTTGAGAGCGGGGCAAAATGTATGCTCTCCCCTCCATGGCCCGCACAATTCTCGCTACTGTTTTACTCCTCTCTGCCGCAACTTTTACCCTGGCCCAGCAGCCGTTTCTTTCCTCGGAGCAATGGGTCAAGTTGCGCGATGAGGCCAGCGGCGCCGTACCCTACGAAAATCTTCGCTACCTGACGCGCTTGCATCGTGTGCCCGCTACCGCGGAATTTGACCAGGCGGCGCAGTTTGTTCTGCAAAAGGCAGGCGAGTACGGACTGGCCGAAGTCCAGAGCGAGGAGTTCCCTATCGACGGTAAAACTTCATACGGCCTGATACGTTCTTATCTGGGCTGGACCGTCGAAGCCGGACAGCTCTGGGAGGTGCGTCCGCAGCATCTGCTTTTGGGCGATTGGGCGACCGACCCGATCCGGCTGGCTGACTACAGTCACAGCGCCGATGTGGAAGCCGCTTTGGTGGATGTGGGCGACGGTACCCATGAGTCTGATTAT
The DNA here is from genome assembly GCA_963801595.1 of Terriglobia bacterium. Lineage (GTDB taxonomy): Bacteria > Acidobacteriota > Terriglobia > Terriglobales > Acidobacteriaceae > JAIQFF01. The sequence continues at coordinate 100,017 of CAWDFW010000024.1, forward strand.
GGCGGCAAGGACGTGCGCGGAAAGATTGTCCTGGCCGATGGCGTCCTTGCCCGGGTGCAGGCCCTGGCAGTGGCCAAACGCGGCGCCGCCGGCATTGTAAGCGACATGCCGAACCAGAGCACCGCGTGGTCAGGCATGGATCGCACCGTGGTGCGTTGGGGCCATCTGGACGCGCGCCAGCCGGCTGGATTCGCCTTCATGATTTCGCGCGACACCGCTGAGTCGTTGCGGACACGGCTGCGCGCGAGAGAGCAGATCGTCCTGCATGCCAGGGTGAAAGCTGACGTCGGGCCCGGACACTGGACAGTGATAAGCGGAGTCATTCCCGGGACCGACCCTACCGCGGGCGAAATAGTTTACAGCTGTCATCTGGATCATGAGCGGCCCGGCGCCAATGACAACGGAAGCGGTTGCGTGACTATTCTGGAATCGGCCCGCGTGCTGGCGCGACTGATTGGTAGCGGAGCCCTGCCCCGTCCCAAACGCACGCTGCGCTTTGTCTGGGGACCCGAGGTTGAAGGCACCATGGCCTATCTCAGTCGCCATCCTGAAATCCGGGCGCGGCTGCGCGCCAACATTCACATGGACATGGTCGGAGGCGATCCCTTCAAGAACAAATCCATTCTGCACGTGACCGAGACACCGTGGTCGCTGCCCAGTTTTGTGACTGACGTGGGCGCCGCTCTGGCAGATGTTATTCGTACCGGAGCCGACAACTATGCAGGCAGCGGCGATGCCCCGGAGGCCGCGGTGATCGAGACCCGCGCCGGAGAGTCGGGAACGCGCAACCAGTTCCTCGCGGACGTGACACCCTATGCTGCGGGTAGTGACCACGACGATTATGATTCGTCCACCGTCGCCGTCCCCTCGCTCTACCTGCGCGACTGGCCCGACATTTACATTCATACTGACCATGACACGCTGCAGCAGATTGATTCCACCAAACTGCGCCGGGTGGCGCTGCTGGGCGCCTCCGCCGGATATGTGTATGCCGCTCTGGACGGGGAACGGTCGCGAGACCTGCTTCCCTTCTATGTCTCGCAGTCTGAAATACGGCTGGCGCAACTGTTCCAGCACGCGCAGCAAGTAGTGGCCGACCCAAAACTCGATGCGGATGCGGCATGGTACGAAGCGCGCAACCTGATGCGCCAGGGCCTGCGCCGCGAGATGGCGACGCTATCGTCCCTGCTGAAGTTTGCCGGTTCCGACGCGAACCATTCAGCCCAGGAGAAAACACTCGCCGATCAGGTATCAAACTTCAATTCCTGGATCGATAGTCAGGCACAGGCTCGGGGAGCAAAGGGCGCTGAACCGAAAGCGCCATGGGCGGGAGACGCGGCAGCGCAGAAGATTCCGCTTCGGATCGGCGAGTTCGGGCCGCTCAATTATCAGAACGACGATGTGCTCAAGGCGCGCCTGGCGCCCGAGCGATTGGCGAAAGTGAAGCTGCTCAACAGCGAGGCAACACCGCTGCTCGATGTGCAGGATCTCTCGGAGCTCTACGCCTACGAGATCGTGAATTTTGTCGATGGCAAACGAACCGTGGGAGAGATCCGGGATGCAGTATCAGCCGAGTACGGTCCTCTGCCGGTGCAACTGGTGAGCGACTATCTCGAGGCCTGCCGGGAGGCCGGGGTCACTCAGTGGAAATGACGAACGGAACGCAACCCGAGAAGTTTACTTAGGCTCACCCGGAATCATCTGATAGGTCACGAAGGCCAGCTGTTTGCTATCGGGTGACCAGGAGGGGACGTTGATCGTTCCCTGCCCGCCGAAGAGTTTGGCCAACAGCTTGATTTTCTTGTCGTTCAGCGACATCAGGCGGAGCGTCACGTCCTTGTTCTCGGGATGCCCGGTCACACTGTGGTCATACGAGAGAAAAACCAGCCACTTTCCGTCGGGCGAGATGTGCGGAAACCAATTGTTGAACTCGTCTGATGTGACCTGCTCCTGCTGGCTGCCGTCGCTGTGCATGCGCCAAATCTGCATACTGCCTGTGCGCTCGGAGTTGAAGTAAATGAAATTTCCATCGGGAGAATATTCCGGACCGTCGTCCAGCCCCTTGGCGGTGGTGAGACGCGTTTCTTCGCCCCCGGCGGCCGGGATGGTGTAGATATCAAACTCATCGTTGCGCTGGCCAACGAAGACCAGGGTCTTTCCATCCGGCGACCAGCCATGCCAGTACGAAGGCGAGTTTTTCGTGACGCGCCGGGGAGTACCGCCGCCTATCGGCACGATATAGACGAGGGAATGGTGGTCGTCCTGCGACTGGTCGCTGATGGCTAGCTGGGTAGCATCGGGCGAAATACCGTGATCGTTATTGCAGCGCACAGCGAAACCCGTGTCGATGATTTCCGGTTTACTCCCAGACACGGGCAGCCGCAGGATATGGCCATTGCTGTTGAAGATGAAAAACGAACCGTCGCGGCTCCAGTTGGGGGCTTCGAAGTGTTCAGGAGCGATATACGCCACTCGCCGGTCGCCGGAATCAGCTGCTACTGTTTCCAGCGTGCTGTACAGCGTGGGCTTGGCCGTGGTGGATGCCGGCGTGGCTAGGTCAACTCTCGAAAACACGGCCTTCTCAATGACATCTTTATCGTGCGAGCAGACACCGATCCCAACGTAGAAGTCTCCCTGCAGAGGCACGCGCAGCCAACCGCCGGCGACCTCGGGTTCACCGTCCGCGGCGGACAGGGCCATATAGACGTAATCTCCTCGTTTTGCGATACGCAGTCTTCTGGGGCTGGACAGATTCGACTGAATCTCTCGCGTGATCGCTCCCTTTTCATCGCGATATTGCAGTGCAGTCATTCCCACCCCGTGCAGCGCGACGTCGGCGTACACGGAATCCGGGTCGAGGTTCTGCCGCAGCATAAGCACGGCCTTCTTGTGCGGATTTCCGGTGGTGGTGGGAAACGAAATGTCAGCGGTCAAGGTGACATCTCCCGACATCTTCTTCCAGACAAACTGAAAGGCATCGGCGGTGAACCACATGTTCTCGCCGCTGCCGGTGAGGGTATAGCTCTTCCTCGAAGCGTCATATTCAACCGAGCCCGGATGCAAGACCGTGCCTATATCGCCATGCTCCTCGAATATTCCAAGGGGCGCGGTTGCTGGCTTTGCCCAGGAGTGGTTCGGTGCGACGGCGGCGAACAGAAAGACAACGGCGGCCAGGACGGGCAAACATGCGATTTGCTTTCCGCGCACAAAAACCTCCGGCCTTCTTCGAAGGCGAAACAGCCGGGACCTGCACCGTAAAGCGTGCCGGGCGGCTGTAACGGCGCGAAAGAGCCTCGCCGTTTATTCCATTCCCAAATTCAGGGACCGCGTTGTGAGAGAATTCACCTGCCTCGGTGATCAGCGTCACATCCGGCTGCCCGGTCAGGCGCCACTATTGTAATCGTCGCTCGAAGGTGTGTCAGGACAGGAGGTTTTTATGAAGGGTTCGGGAAGGGCACGTCGAGGACCGCCAGGGCGGATCGCGGTGCCGACAGACTTCTCTCCGGGCTCGACATCGGCCATGGCCTTTGCTCATGCCCTGGCTGGGAGCGAAAAAAAGAGGGTCACCGCCGTTTACGCGGTGGACCCCTTCGAGTACAGCTTTGGGCCCAAGGACCTACGGTCCTTGAAGAAGAAAGCAGTGTGGACACGGGCGCGCCAGGCCATGTCGGACTGGCTGAAGACTAACAAATTCTCGGGCTGCACAAGCCGCGTGATTGAAGGCGAAGCCGGACCGGCAGTCGCGCGATTCCTGGACCAGCAGGGCATCGACCTGACCGTGCTGGGCACTTCAGCCCGCAGCCACGCTGCCCGGCTGTTGCTTGGGTCGGTGGCTGAAGAGATCTTTCGGAAGGCCCATGGCCTTGTCCTGGTGCTTGGACCCAGGACGCGGGTCCGACGTCGAAAACAGCTGAAGCGGTTGGTCTTTGCCACCGGCCTTGAGCCTCATTCCCTGGCGGCCCTGTCTCGCCTTTCACAACTGGCCCGGATGTTTGATGCGAGAATATCCGTGGTCCGGGCGGTTCGCCCGGATATCAGGTCTCGCACCGAACGAGATCGAATTACAACTGAAACCAAACTGATGATTGAAACCGCAGCCGGCCCTGACCTCCTAAAGCGGATAGAAACGATACACGTCGAATTCGGCCATCCCGTGAAGACGATTACAGGGTTCGCTGACCGCACCAAGGCTGACGCGATCGTCATGGGGATTCGCGGTGGTGGTGAGTGGGACCGGGCAACCACGCACATTCCCTGGGCCCTCGCACATCGAGTGATCGCTCACGCTGCCTGCCCAGTCCTGACCATTCGAGGCTGATGTGGCGCAAACCTTCCCGGCGGAGACCGCCCCAACCCTGTGGCGAGGGTTGACCGATTCGGAGGCCCGGGAACGGCTTCGCCGCTACGGTCCCAACACTCTGCCCGCCGTGCACAAGCAGACCCTGTTCTCCATCGCGTTTGCCACCCTCAAAGAACCCATGCTCGTACTCCTGCTGAGCACAGGAGTTGTCTATCTGGCGGTCGGGGACTTGCGTGAAGCGGTTGCCATTCTCGCCAGCATCTTCCTGGTGATCGGAATCTCCGTGGTTCAGAAGCAAAGGACGGAACGTACGCTGGAAGCCCTCCGCGATCTCACCAGTCCACGCGCGCTGGTGGTGAGGGCGGAAGGCACGCGCCGCATTCCAGCCCGGGAGGTGGTCCCGGAAGATATCGTTGTACTCAATGAAGGCGACCGCGTCCCGGCCGACGGACAACTTGTCGAGAGCGTCGTGCTGGCCGTGGACGAATCATTGCTCACAGGGGAGAGCCTCCCGGTGCAAAAGCAGGCGGTGGTTGGCCGGGATTCGATTGGGAGGGACGGCGATGCCGCCTCCACGGTCTATTCGGGATCGCTGGTGGTGCGCGGACATGGGATTGCCATCGTCACCGGCACGGGGGCGCAAACCGAGATCGGAAAGATTGGGCGTGACCTGGGCCGCCTCAAATCGGAGTCTAGCAACCTTGAAAAAGAGACCAGCAGGCTGGTCCGTGTCTTCGGATTGGTAAGCTTGCTGGTTTGCGCGTCAGTCGCAGTCGGTTACGGACTTCTGCGTGGCAACTGGATCAAAGGAATGCTATCGGCGCTGGCCCTGGCCATCGCCCATGCTACCGGAAGAATTTCCGGTGGTGCTCACGATCTTCATGGCGCTCGGCGCCTGGCGTATCTCGCGCCAGAAGGTACTCACGCGACGCTTCCCGGCGATTGAACTGCTGGGCGCGGCTACGGTCATCTGCGTTGACAAGACCGGAACTCTGACCGAAAACCGCATGACAGTGCAGGAAGTTTTCGCCAACCCCTCAGGGCGGGAGACTGTGACTCGCGACAAAGTGCTTGCCGTGGCGGCGCTGGCATCCGATCAGAACACGCTGGATCCTGTGGACAAGGCCATCCATGCCGCCACGAGGCTGCGGGAGTCTCCCGGCAGAGTGATCAGGGAGTACCCGCTGTCCTCAGACTGCATGCTCATGGCCAAAGCCTATGCCGAGTCAGGGCCTTCCACCTTCCTGGCGGCCAAGGGCGCACCGGAGGAGATTTTCAAACTCATACCCATGCCCGAACTGACCCGGAACGAGGTGGAAGCCGGGCTTAGGCGCATGACCGACGCTGGCATGCGCGTTATTGCGGTCGCCAGCGGAAGAATCTCGACACCCGAACTCTTGCCGGAGGACAAACGTCGCCTGCGACTGGATTTAGTTGGACTGATTGGCCTGGCCGATCCCATTCGCCCCACCGTTCCCGGCGCCATCGCCGAACTGGGCACAGCAGGGATTCGAGTTGTGATGATCACCGGGGACTATGCAGGGACCGCGCGGGCAATCGCGGCGCAAGCGGGCCTTACCAATTCCAGCCGGTCAATCACGGGCGATGCCCTGGAACAGATGGATGAGCATGCCCTGCGGGTAAGGGTCCGCGACTGCAATGTGTTCGCCCGGGTTCGGCCCGACCAGAAGCTGCGTTTGGTGGAGGCACTCAAGGCAAATGGAGAAGTAGTCGCTATGACCGGCGACGGCGTCAACGATGCGCCCGCGCTGAAGGCAGCGCATATCGGCATTGCCATGGGCGCGAGAGGCTCGGACGTGGCCCGCGAGGCCGCAGCCCTGGTGCTCGCCGACGATGACTTCCCGGCCATCGTTTCGGCGGTCCGGTTGGGCAGAAGAATCTATGACAACCTGACGAAAGCCGTCCGCTTTGTTTTCGCCGTCCATGTACCCGTCGCAGGCTTGTCAGTTCTGCCGGTGATCTTCGATTGGCCGATTCTGCTCATGCCCTTGCACATCGTGTTCATCGAACTGATCATCGATCCAGCATGTTCCATGGCCTTTGAAGCTGAACCCGCGGAACCGGGAATCATGTTAAGAAGGCCACGGGCCGCGGACGCACGGCTGTTCGACCGTTCAACCGTCGTTATCGGACTACTTCAGGGGGTTGGCCTGTTTGTGGCTGTGCTCGCGACATTCCTATTCTCAATGCGGTCGGGACACACATCCGAAGACGCGCGTACCATTGCGTTCACCACGCTTGTGTTTGGAAATGTCGTGCTGATCTGGGCCAACCGGTCAGCCATGAAGACAGTTCTCGAGGCGGGAGAAAATCGGAATCCAGCGCTCTGGCTGGTCACATTTGGAACCATCTCAACTCTTCTGGTGGTCTTATATGTGCCCTATCTTAGAACGCTCTTCCAGTTCTCGATTCTCCACCTGAATGATCTGGCGGTAGCGCTGGTATTGGGATCCATAAGCATTACCTGGTTCGAAGTGCTGAAGCTGATGCGGCGCCATAAGAGGCGTCATTAGCTGGATCACCAAAGTACAGACCACTCGGGATTTCTCCCGAGCCGCAAACGCTGCCATTCCGCCTCGCTCTCAGGCCATGACCGTGAGAACGGGGCACCTGGCCTCACAGATCACATCATGAGTGAGGGCCCAGGGGACGTGGGCAGTCAGGCGCGCAGAGGCCACACGGTTCGCTCCCATGACGATCAGGTCAGCATGGTGTATCGCTGCGGTACCCAAGACGCCTTCAGGCAGGAAATCCTTTCCAACCACAATTTCGGGCGGGCTCGTCAGCCTGGCGTCTGCGGGAACCAGTTCTCTCAACTTCCGAGCGCTTTCTCGACTCGTTGTGGATTGCCACTCTGCCAAATCTTCGGCGGCAAACACTCCGGGGCAATAGGCGCCGGGACCGATAACCGCGATTGGCATGGGGGGCAACATGTGGAGAAGAATCAGCTTCGCCTGATACTCCTCTGCCAGCGACAAGGCATATGGAAAGGCCTTCGCCGAAGCGGGTCCAAAATCGGTTGCAAACAGGATCGTCCTGAATCCGTTCCTGCCGGGATTCGCCGAAGCAACACCGGGACCGATGGTAAGCACTGGGCATGTAGCCCGATGCAGCACTTCTTCCGCAACCGACCCGAGCGCGAGTTTCTTCAGCCCTCCCCGGCCGTGCGTACCCAGAACCAGCAGATCGGTGTTCTCACGGTTCATGATCGATGAGAGCACCTCCCACACTGGACCTGGCTCCAGGAACATATGAGGATTCAAGTCCTTGATATGTGCTTCCGCGGCAAGGCGCGCCATTTCCTGCTCCGCCTCAAGTCGCTCGCGATCCAGTTCTCGCGGCAGCGGGTCCCAGGTAATCGACTCCCGGGTTTCCGGAAGTATGGCATGCGCTATTGACAGCAGGGAATGGTATCGGCGGACGATCGGAAGGGCGTGAGCGAGGGCCCGCTCCGAAGCTGCCGAGAAGTCCGTGGCAATTAGAACTCGCTTGAAACCCACAAACTGCTTCTGCTCTCGTAACTGGGTAAGGACTGACATAAATCCCTCCTCGCTTCCATCTCAAATCTAGTACCAGGGGCAGGACAAATAGCGTGATTGGGCTCGCCCTGAGCTGTGATTCCCGTCACCCCCTTCTCGCACGTGCCTCGGCGGACGGGCAAACCTGCCTGGCCTCGGAATGCAATTATCTATCGCGCTGACCACGAGGCGGTGATCTGAGTCACCCGGGCCCGTGACTGCCAGTACATACTGAACATTTCAGTTTTGTTATTTTTGTGAGGGAAATTCGGTCTGGTTGCGGAAATTGTTCTTCGGCGCAAACGGCCCAGCCCCGGTGAGGTGAAGCCATGATTTTTTCCAATCGCACAGACGCTGGTCGCAGGCTGGGAGGGCGGTTGGGCCATTATGCCAACCGCAAGGATGTCATCGTTCTGGGAATTCCGCGCGGTGGCGTTCCAGTCGCCTTTGAGGTGGCAAGATTGCTTAAGGCTCCGCTTGATGTCCTGGTGCTGCGCAAACTAGGTGTTCCGGGGCATGAGGAGCTTGGTTTTGGAGCCATTGCAAGCGGCGGCATTCGGGCCCTTAATCCCGAAATTGTTGAAGCGCTGCGGATATCACCCCTGGACATTGAGCGGGTAACCGTTAGGGAAAGAAAAGAACTGCAACGTCGCGAGCATCTATATCGCGGTCATCGGCCTCCGCTGAACTTGGCCGGCCTCGCCGCAATTCTCGTGGATGACGGCATTGCAACCGGCTCAGGAATACGCGCTGCCGTCGCTGCGTTGCGCCAGATGCAGCCAGCGCACATTGTGATTGCTGTTTCCGTGGCGCCCGTTTCCACCCTGGACCAGCTCCGAACCGAGGTTGACGATCTGGTCTGCCTGGAGACGCCAGAGCCGTTTTATGGCGTGGGTCAGTTTTATGACGATTTCTCGCAAGTCTCGGATCACGAAGTCAATGAATTGCTAGACCGCGCGGCGCGGGAGATGGAGGAACAGGAATACGCCGCGGCAGGGGTCGCCACAGACCGAAAACCCGGATGAGCAGGCGGGGGATCGAACACTTCTCAAGCTGTCAATGGTTTCCGCCGCCGGCCAGTTCACGAACGATATCGTTGACAAACGATTTGGCGTCGCCAAACAGCATCAACGTCTTGCCCAGATAGTAGAGCGGATTGTCGATGCCGGCAAAGCCTGGGCTCATGCTGCGTTTGATGACCATGACGGTGCGGGCTTTGTCCACGTCGAGAATGGGCATGCCGAAGATGGGGCTGGAGGAATCGGTGCGGGCGGCGGGATTGGTGACGTCGTTGGCGCCAATCACCAGGGCAACATCGGTCTGCGGAAACTCGCCGTTGATGTCGTCCATCTCGACCAGGCGGTCGTAGGGAATGTCGGCCTCGGCCAGCAGCACGTTCATGTGCCCCGGCATGCGGCCGGCGACGGGATGGATGGCGAAGCGCACGTCCACGCCGCGCTTGCTCAGCGCGTCAAAAAGTTCCCGTACCTTGTGCTGCGCCTGGGCCACCGCCATTCCGTAGCCTGGAATGATGACGACCGTGTTGGCGGCGGCGAGAATGGCGGCGGCTTCTTCCGCGGTCGCGCTGCGCACCGTCTTGGCTTCCTGTCCGGCGACAGCCGCGGGCTGGACCTGGCCGAAGGCGCCGAAGAGGACATTGCCAAACGAACGATTCATGGCTTTCGACATGATGACGGACAGGATGAAACCCGAAGAACCGTCAAGCGCGCCCGCAATAATCAGGAGCTTGCTGTCAACCACGAATCCCATCGCCGCTGCGGACAGCCCGGCGTAAGAGTTGAGCAGGGAGATGACGGTCGGCATGTCCGCCCCGCCGATCGGAATGATCATGAGCACTCCGAACAGAAGCGAAATCCCCATCATCATGCGGAAACACCTGCCTCGCGCCGGGGTGCAGGACGAGATAGCCGGCTCCGGCCACCGCGACGGCGAGAAATAACAGATTGACCAGGTTCTGGCCTTTATAGGTGAGCGGGCGCTGCGGCAGGATCTCCTGCAGTTTCCCCGCCGCCATCAGGCTGCCGGTGAAGGTCAGCGAACCGAGGATGACCTCGGCGGAGAGGACGGCCATGGTAAAGCGGGAGATGCCTGGACTTCGAAGATAGAATTCGGCGGTGCCCACCAGCGTGACGCAGAGCGCGCCGAAAGCGTGGCTGAGGGCCGTGCGCTGGGGAACGGCGGTCATCTGCACCAGGCCGAGAGGAATTCCGATGCAGGTCCCAATGACCAGCGCGATCGCAATCCCCAGGTAGTCGACGATGCCGTGCTGCAACAAGGTGCCGCCGATGGCCAGCAGCATTCCGATTTCGCCTGCCCAGATACCGCGCCGGGCCGTGCTCGGCGAACTCATCCATTTCAGCGAGAGAATGAAAAGGATGCTGGCAACCAGGTAGGTGATTTCGATGACGGGCTGGGTGACGGGCAGAGTGTTCATGGCTTCGTCGGGCGGCTGCTGTGGAACATCTTGAGCATGCGGTCGGTAATCAGGAAGCCGCCGACGATATTGCTGGTGGCGGCGACGATTGCCAGCATGCCGAGCACATAGGAAAGCCTGCTCTCGTGCCGGCCGACGAGCACGATGGCGCCCACCACGGCGATGGCGTCAAGGGCATTGGTCAACGACATCAGTGGGGTATGAAGTAAAGGTGAGACCCGGCGGATTACTTCAAACCCGATGAAGGCCGCCAACATGAAAACGAAGAGGCCATTGATCAGCGTGGAACTCATTGTTCCTCCAAGCTAAGACTCTAATTTCCGCCCGCGGAAACCAGCGCGGGTTGAGAGAAAAACTCCCGCACCCGCTGGTTGACCAGTTCCCCGCCCCGGGTCAGCAAGGTTTCGCGAATGATTTCGTCCTGCAGATCAAGCCGCACCTTGCCATCCTTCACCAGGTGCAGCAGAAATGCGGTGATATTGCGCGCGTACATCTGGCTGGCATGGTAAGGCACGCCGGTGGAGACATTGATCCGTCCGATGATGGTGACGTCGTGGGCGACCACGGTTTCGCCGGCGCGGGTCAGTTCGCAATTTCCCCCGCGCTCCGCCGCCAGATCGACGATCACCGAGCCGGGCGCCATCCCCTTTACCATTTCTTCCGTCACCAGCACGGGGGGCTTCTTGCCGGGAATCACGGCCGCTGCAATCACCACGTCGCTTTCCGCCACCACTCGCCCCAGAAGCTCACGCTGCCGCCGATAGAAGGATTCGTCCTGCTGCGTGCCATAGCCGCGCGCATCCTGGGCATCCTTGGCCTCGATCGGGAGCTCAACAAATCGGCCTCCGAGACTCTGCACCTGTTCCTTGGCCGCGGGACGCAGATCATACGCCATGGCTACCGCGCCCAGCCTGCGCGCGGTGGAGATTGCCTGCAGTCCGGCAACGCCCGCGCCGATCACAAATACGCGCGCCGGCGTGATGGTCCCGGCTGCCGTAGTCAGCATGGGGAAAAATCGGGGCAGGGTGTCAGCCGCAATCAAGACGGCCTTGTAGCCGCAGACTGTTCCCATCGAGGAAAGCGCGTCCATGCTCTGGGCGCGCGTCGTCCGCGGTATCAGTTCGATGGCGAACGAGGTAACGCCGGTGGCGGCGATCTGCTGAATTACTTCCAGCGATCCCAGCGGGCGCAGGAACCCAATCAGGACCTGGTCCCGGCGCAGAAGAGGAAGGTCGGCCGCGCCCGTGGCGTCGTTGGAGCCGTAGCAAAGGACCTGGACAACGATGTCGGCGGCGTCGAAAACGGCGGCCCGGTCAGGGAGAATCTTTGCGCCCTTTTCAGCATAGTGCGCGTCGCGGTAGCCCGCTTCAACACCGGCGCCAGTCTCGATGACAACTTCAAAGCCCGCTTTGGCCAGGGTCGGCACGACCATGGGAACCAGTCCCACGCGCCGCTCACCGGGATAACTTTCTCTCGGAACGCCGACAATCACAAAATCATCTTCCTTATTTGTGTGAAGCTCTCAAGCAGGATCGAGAGGCCACGGCACCAGAGGAAGGGCGCTGCTGCTTTCATCTAATTAACGCATAACTCGTAAGGATTAAAAAGAACTACGCCGCAGCCGGCGGAGAGGCCTGGTTTTCTGCCTCTCGCATCTTCTTTTGGAGGCGGATCCAGAGCTGTTGCAATTGCAGGTCTTCGCTTCGGCGTTCGTAAATAATCGATGCCGCTTTTACTTCGTAAGGCGTCCACTTGGCAGACTGGCTGCTCGAGTCCATAGAAAAAACCCCCGGCATGATTGGGAAACGACCGCCAGTATAGCCGTCAGAACGGCTTCATACAAGCCGTGTTCCCGCCCTTGTAGCGCCGCCGTCTCCGCGGCTGTCCGGCAGGGCGTCCTCGCCCGCCGGGAGAGAGAATCGAGTATGTAGGACATCCGCACGCGAATGCTGGCCAATGGGTGGGCGGGACGCCCACCCGACAGCCGGCGGGACGCCGGCGCTACGGTTCCGACCAAGGGAACTTCCACTTCGGCCTGCCAAATTGATAGGATCACAGGCCTGTCTTCCCGTTGTCTGAAACAAGACTTCGAACCCAGGGAACGATCCTATGAAGCGCGCTTTCGCAATTCTGTTTGCAGCTTGTTCCACCGCATGCCTTTTCGCGCAGATGGGCAATATGACCGGCCCGACATTTACCAGGGATGTGGCGCCCATCCTTGCAGAAGAACTGCCAGAGTTGCCATCGTCCGGGTGAGGCCGGTCCTTTTTCGATGCTCACGTATGAGGACACGCGGCCCTGGGCGGGAGCTATCAAGCTGGCCGTGCAACAGAAAATCATGCCTCCGTGGTTTGCGGATCCGCAATATGGCCATTTTGCCAATGATCGATCGTTGTCCGACAAGGACATTCATACGATTGTGGCCTGGGTGACGGCCGGGGCCCCGAAGGGCGATCCCAAAGACATGCCTGCGCCGCTGAATTTTGTCGAAGGCTGGGGCATTCCGAAACCGGACGCAGTCTTGCAGTTGCCCCGGGAGTTCGCCGTGCCTGAATCCGGCATGGTGGAATACCAATACGTCATCGTCCCCACCGGGTTCACGGAAGACAAGTGGGTTCAGGCGGCGGAGGTGCGGCCCACGGAGCGCTCCGTGGTCCACCACATCATCGCTTATGTGCGTGAACCGGGCTCCAACTACTTCAAGGACCAAAAGCCCGGCGTATTTTTTGAAGCGGTGCCCTCGAAGACTGACGAGAAAGTTGACACCAGCGCGCTGCCCAGTGATTTCCTGGTCGGTTACGCCCCGGGTCAGCCTGCGGAAATTTTGCCTCCGGGCGAGGCCAAGCTGATCAAGGCCGGTTCCGATATCGTGTTCGAAGTCCACTACACACCCAATGGAAAAGCGGTGATGGACCGGACCAAACTCGGCCTGGTCTTTGCGAAAGAAAAGCCAGCCAAACGGGTGCAGACGCTGTCGGCCAGCAACGGCACTTTCAAAATTCCTCCCCAGGACCCGAATTTCCGCGTGGATGCCTCTTTTGAAATACGCAAGGAAGTGACGCTGGCCTCGCTGCACCCGCACATGCACACGCGCGGCAAGGATTTTGAATATCGCCTGGTGTTCCCCAGCGGCGAGACCCGGACGCTGCTGCGCGTGCCTGCGTACAACTGGCACTGGCAGCTCTGGTACAACCTCGAAGAACCGATTGTCCTGCCCAAGGGCACGCGCATCGAGTGCACGGCGCATTTCGACAATTCAGCGCACAATCCGGAGAATCCAGATCCCACGAAGACTGTAATCTGGGGCCAGCAAAGCTGGGACGAGATGATGGTCGGCTTTTTCAACCTGGTCTATGACGCCGACATGCCACCCAAGGACTTGCAGCCGGAAGAGAAACAAGCCACCAACGATAAAGCCCCGGTCGCGAGCAAATGAAATCTTAATCAGCATTTGCGACTACAGGACAACGATGAAGATCATCCCTCGCACTCTTTTTATATCCGCCGTGCTGAGCACGTTTTGCCTGGCCCAATCGGCCGGCCAGCAAAAGAAGCACCTGCTGGTGATTGGAGAAGAAAAAGGATACCGGCACGAGTCCGTGTCGCATGCCATGTCCACGATCGAGCGCATGGGACGGGAGACCGGCCTGTGGGACACCACACTTCGCACCGACACCGAGGCCCTGACCAAGAAGAAGCTGGAGTACAACGCCAAGAATCTTGATAACTTCGATGCCGTGCTTTTCTTCACCGGCGGCGATCTTGAAATGGACGACCAGCAGAAAGCCGACTTCCTGTCCTTTGTTCATGACGATGGCAAGGGTTTCATCGGCATCCACAGCGCAGCCATTACCTTCGTCCATTGGCCGGGATACGGCGAGATGCTGGGAGGTTATTACGATGAACATCCTTGGGGAACGTTCGACGCCCCCATTATCGTGGAAGACTCCGGCCTTTCCGGGAATGCAGCAGTGGCCGAAGTCTTTCGTGCTGCGCGACGAAATTTACCAGATGAGAAATTATTCGCGCGACAAGTTGCGCGTGCTCATGCGCCTGGATGCCAGCAAACTCGACCTGGCAAACAAGAATGCCCATCGCACCGACCGCGACTTCGCCGTGACATGGGCAAAGATGTATGGCAAGGGGCGCGTCTTCTACACCACGCTGGGACACGTGGAGGATACTTGGGACAAGCCGGAATTTCAGAAGATGATTATTGAAGCTATCAAGTGGGCCACGGGGATGATTGATGCGGACGTGACTCCGCGGCCGATGCCTGCCCATTAGTTCACTTGAATGGAGGCCGGGCGTCCCGCCCGGCTGGACGGGCGAGACGCCCGGCCTCCATCAAAGCGGCACCACGCCAGACATTGAGGAGCGATGATCGATCTGACACGCTGCGGAAAAACGGGGGTGGGGCGCGAAGGGCAAACCTCAGGCGCTAAAGCGCGACACATTCTCGGCGGCTTAGTGGCACGACCAAGGTCGTGCCCTTCCCAAGACCTCGGCGAGCCCGGCGTTTTCTCTCAGCCGCCCGAAACCGTCGTGGCAGACAAGATCGTACGAGACGCCATCACCCGTAGAACATTCGCCAGAATGGCGGCTGGCGGACTGGTTGCCGCTGCTTTGCCCATGCACGCATCCGGCAAGCTCAACATCGGAGTCGGCACCTACAGCTATCACAATCTGTCGATGGATGACATGATCGTGCAACTCAATGTCTTGCGCGTTTCGGAGATCGAAATGTCCCGGGGCGAGTTCATGCTGATGAACCATCCCGGCGATGATCTCTTCCGGTCCGGCCGTGCCAAGTTTGACGCCGCCGGCATCCGCTGCGTGTCCTACTACAGCGCGACCATCAAGGATGACCAGGACCTCGAGAACGCGCTGCGGTTTGCTCAACTCCTGGGCGCACGTAACGTCACCGGTGACGCCACTGGCGGTATTCTCAACCGCATTGATCAGCGCTTTTCACAAGCGGGCATGACATTCGGAATCCACAATCATTACTTTAAGGGTGAAAAATTCGCTTATGAGAGTCCCGAGGATGTATTGCGGGCCTTGTCGGGACTCTCGCCCACGGTTGGCGCCACAGCGGACATGGGGCATTTCGCATCCTGCGGCCACGATACAGTGGATGCCGTCCGAAAACTTGGCGCCCGATTGAAATTGGTGCACCTCAAGGATGTCGAAGCCTCGGGCGGCGAAGTCAACGTGCTGCTGGGCAGAGGCATCTCCAGGATTTCTGAGGTGATGAGAGAATTGCATCGGCAGAATTTCGCCGGCCTGGTCGCGGTCGAATACGAAAAAGAGGGTGATGTTGACGGCGACATGAAGCAAAATGTGGAATTTGCTCGCAGGCTCGCCTAGCGGGTGGCGGGCGAACTGTTGCGGCGCTACGTTTCGACGTGGCCAAGGTCAAACAGCGCAATGAAAAGCAATGCCGGTCCACCGGGAATCAGACCCATGGCTTTTCTGCCCTTCCAGCGCTGCAAGACCGCATAGAACGTAAGGAAACGTAAGTCCCGGGTTTGGCAGCGCCAACCCTCCCGCAGTGCACGGATCGGTTGTTTTCTGACGTTTTCGCTTGACTCCTGAGGATGATCGAAAGTAAAAGATAACTATCGCAATGATCTGAAACATTGCACCGTTCTCTTTAATCTATCCTGTTCGCACCGAGGACCGACATGACAGGCTTACGCGTTGAGTTCCGCCGCCTTCAGTTCCTCTTTGGCATCACCCTAACCATTGCCTTGTTGCTGGCGCAGAATGCTATGGGTCAGGCGAGCTATACGGCCCAGGTGCGCGGTACCGTGACCGACCAGACGGGTGCCGTGGTGGTCAATGCCCTGGTGACCATCACCAACGATGGC
Organism: Terriglobia bacterium; assembly: GCA_963801595.1. Classification (GTDB taxonomy): domain Bacteria; phylum Acidobacteriota; class Terriglobia; order Terriglobales; family Acidobacteriaceae; genus JAIQFF01. The sequence continues at coordinate 116,184 of CAWDFW010000024.1, forward strand.
ACCAATGTCTCCACCAGCGTCCACACCGATGACCACGGGCTGTATCTTCTGACCGGCCTGCGGCCCAGCACCTACACCATCAAGGTGGAGGCGGAGGGATTCCGGTCAGCGGAGAGCAAGAACGTGGTGTTGGCAGTTGACCAGCAAGCGAGCTTGAACTTCAGCCTCAAACCGGTCAGCTTCAACATCACAGTGGACGTGACCACGGCGCCTCCGCTGCTCGATACTGACAGCGCCACCCTGGGAACGGACGTCAGCAATGAATACGTGCGCGACATTCCGCTGTACAACCGGAGCCTTTTCGGCCTGGTGTTTCTGGCTGGGGGAGTGACCGAGACTACCGGCTCCGGCATCAACGATAACTATCCCTCGGGCACGAACTTCGTGTCCAACGGCCAGCGCAACGCGACCGCGCAGATCAGCCTCGACGGCAGCCCCCTCAGCGCGCCGGAGCAAGGTGAAGGCGGTAACTCCAATGTGTACTACACGCCTTCGGTGGAGATCGTGCAGGAGTTCAAGCTCCAGAACAACAGCTTCTCGGCAGAGTTCGGCAACAACGGTGGGACCGTCGTCAACATCGTGTTGAAGCAGGGCACGAACAAGTTTCACGGCAGCGGATGGTGGTACGGGCAACGGTCGGCATTCGACGCCCGCGATTTTTTCAACACGGGCGAAAAGCCCGATCACCTCCGCGACCAATACGGCTTCGCGGTGGGCGGGCCCATCATCAAGAACCGTACGTTCTTCTTCGTGGATTTCGAAAAAACGCGGCAACAGGATCCCCTCAATATTGAAGGGATTGTGCCCACGGACCTGGAGCGCACCGGGGACTTCTCGCAGAGCCTGGCAAACCTGCCGGATCCGAGCAATCCCGACACGGCCAGCGCGGGGATTTACGATCCCTGTGCGAAGAACACGGACCCGAACTTCGTGTGTCCGCGCGAGCAATTTTCGGATGGAGGAATTCTGAACAAGATTCCCGCGGCCAACATCGACCCCATCGGGCAGGCGATCTTGAATTTGTACCCGCATGCCAATGTGCCGGACGCGGTCTATCCGGACCCAAACTTCCGCACGGTGATATTGGCGACCGCCCCGGCCTGGCAGTTCGATGTGAAGATCGATCACCAGATCACCAACAACCACAAGATCGGTGGCCGTTACAGCCGAGCACACCATTCGTTCACCGTTCCGACCATCGTCGCCAATGGGGACCAGGGCGATGGATATATCGACCAGGCGACTGTACAGAACGGCAACCTTGAATATAACTGGGCGATCAAACCAACAGCACTCTGGACGAACCGCTTTAGCGTCGATCGGGTACACGAGCCCGTCATAAACAATCACTATCCGACCTTGAGTGATGTGGGGTTGCCGGCCATTTTGAACCAGAACGGACTGGACCGGATACCCGCCATCAACGTGGGAGACCCTTTCCTCTCCATATTTACCCAGTGCTGCGTGGACACCGCTTTTGCGCACTCGCTCTACAGCTACTCGTCGTCGTTGCAGTGGGTGAAAGGGCCGCATTCGATCACCTTCGGCGGCGAACAGCGGCAATTCTTTAACAACTTCTTTCAGCCGGACAATCCCACGGGAATTTTCAACTTCACACGGGACGTGACCACCCAGGATCCCAATGGCGGCCTGGGAGACAACAATCAGGGCAATCCATTTGCGACCATGCTGGTTGGTTATCCCTCGCCGGAAGATTCCCAACTGCACATCATTCCGTCGGTAGCGGATAAATCGGTGGAGACGGCCTTTTACGTGCAGGATGACTGGAAGGTCACTCCCAAACTCACCGTGAATCTTGGCCTGCGCTACGAGTGGAGCACACCTTATTCGGAGCGAAACAACCAGCTGCAGTTCAGCAATTTTACCGGGGACACGGGGATTACCATCCCCGTGGATCGCAGTGCGGACCCAACCTTCGACTTCGGGCAAATCGGGCAATTAAGGGGAACGACGGTGTTCGCGGACTCTGGATACCGCAACGCCCGGGTGGATCGGAACAACTTTGCTCCGCGCTTTGGATTCGCGTACCAGTTGGCGAACAACACGGTGCTCAGGGGCGGGGCGGGCGTTTTCTATGGGATGAACGTAGCTACCAATTTCCAGTACGCCGGGCCTTCGTTCTCGAAGACCGCGCCGCTGTATTTCACGACCGACAACTATGTGACGCAATATGCGACGCTGGAAAATCCCTTCCCGGCCGGGCTAGCGCCGCCGCAAGGCAGAACCTATGGGAAGCTGGCGAACTGGGGATTCGGCAACAGCAGTGACCTGGACACGGGCGTCGCGCGCAATGCGGAAATCTACCAGTGGAACCTGGGAGTGCAGCACCTGTTGCCGGGACAAATCGTGATCGCGGCGGACTATGCCGCGAACCGCGCCACGCACCTTCCCTGGGCGGGCGCATCGGTTTCCACGCGGGAGCGTAACTTCCTGCCCTCGAGCATTCGCGAGGCGCTGGTGGCACAACTGAATCCCACGCATGATCCGGACAATACGGCGGTGAGCGACTTCCTCGCCACCCCAGTTCCGAATCCTTTTCAGTGCTTCTTTGTAACCGTGGCATCGCCGGCATCGTACTGTCCGGCGACGCCGATCTTCAACCCCTCCGATGTGGCCGATTCGCTGTACGTGCAGGACCAAATCCCGCAGGGACTCCTGTTGGAGCCGTATCCGCAGTTCGCGGGAGGCTTTTCCGGTCTGCCACGCCTGATTGCAACCTCCTGGTATCACTCGCTCCAGGTTCGATTCCAGAAGCGAGCGAGCCACTACGTCAGCTTCGAAGGGAACTACACATTCTCGAAGTCGACCGACGATTCCTCGTCGGGACGAAATTCGTGGCTGACGAATCTGGAGTTTGACAATCCCCAACTGCTGGACAATCTGCGGGCCGAGCATGGCATCAGTGCGAACGACGCCACGCACCGGCTGACCACGGCCTTTATCATTGATCTGCCGGTGGGGCGCGGGCGCTGGATTGGGCGCGGCATGGGCAACCTGGCGGATGCGATCGTGGGCGGCTGGTCGTTGAATACTTTCCTGACCATACAGACCGGGCAGCCGATTGCGATCATTGACAGCAACTCCCGGCTGACGGACGGAAACCAACGACCGAACGTGGTGTGCTCGCAGCTGACGACCGGAATCAGCTATCACGAGGCGGCCAAGACAGGAGCCCCATACCTGAACCAGGACTGCTTCGCCGATCCAGGAGACAACATTCCGGGCAACGCGCCACGGCATTTTTCGAATTTGCGCGGGGACGGGGTTCGCAACCTCGATCTCTCGCTTTCCAAGGAATTCACCGTCAAGGAAGGCATGCTGGTGCAGGTGCGCGCCGAGATGTTCAATGCGGCGAACCACCAGCGCTTTGCCTTTCCAGATGTGGGATCGGGGGACGGCAGTTTCGGGACTGTGACTTCCACCACCAACAACTATCGCAGGATGCAATTCGGAGCGCGCTTCCAGTTCTAGTCCGGATAGCTGCCAGCTTGCGGCGGTCTGGTGGGCGGCCAATCTCTGTCCGAGTGCCGGGTTGACGTGTGAGGTTTCTTTGCGTCCTTCGCGGCATTTTCCGTTGCGCCCTTTGCGGTTAACGCGTTTGATCTCGCTGCACACTGAATCAATCGGATCTGGAGTCCGCAAGAGGACGCCGCAAAGAACACCCTAAACTGCACGGCTTCTGAACCCGCCAAGGAGACATCATCCCGTGCCTGCCCCATTGCGTTTAGCCAACCGCTTTGGCGTTGTCCGGACTTTTTCGCTTCTCATCGTGCTTGCCGTGTTCGGCCTCTCCCAGCAATTCCCTGCCGGCCAGGATTGGACGCACTACGTTCGCATCGGGGCGTACGGGCTGAAGACCGACAATGCGGAACAGATCGTCCGCAACGCCCAGGACAGCAACGTCTTTGGCATCGAAGTGGACAACGATATTCCCGGTCGATACGAAAGCTTCGTCAATCCCGAGGAGAAGCTGCGCGCCATTCGGGCCGTGGCCGAGAAAGCGCACCAGGCGGGCAATCACGCCTTTGTGTACATCGCAGGCACGGAATGTATCACGGCGAACGCCGACCAGACTCCGCACACGATGGCCAAGGAACATCCCGACTGGCTGCAGCGGAAACTCACCGGCGAGCCGGCGATTTTTGGCGGCGGCACCGCTTTCTGGATCAGAAAAGGCGACGAAGATGTCTGGGTCAGCCCGTACGCGCCGGAGTGGCGCAAGATCTACATGCAGCGGGTGCGGCAGATTGCAGCCACCGGCATTGACGGCATCTACGTTGACATCCCGTACTGGATGACGCACTTCGAAGGCTGGGAAAACACCTGGGCAAGCTTCGACGACTACACGGTGGCCGAGTTCAAGAAGCAGACCGGACTGGACGCGCGAAAAGACCTCAAGCTGGGCGACTTTAACGACGCCAACTTTCGGAAGTGGGTGGATTTCCGCATCCAGACATTTACCGACTTCATGCATGAGATCGACGTCAATGCGAAATCGGTGAATCCCGCAGATCAAGACCATTCCTGAAATCTATCCTGGCATTGAGCAGGAGGCGGTGCGGGTGGGCGCGGATGTGTACAGCCTGTACCCCGTGGTGGACGTGATTGCGCACGAGTACGAATTCGGCAACGGCAATCACATGGCGTCGTCCCGGGCTCCGCTGGATTGGTTCGCCTACCAGGTGGGGATGCATTCGTTCCGCGCTTTCGCCCAAGGCAAGCCTACCTGGATCCTGAATTACTCGTGGGATGGCGACAAGAAAGTGGACAAACGAGAGTCCATGATGAACCTGGCGATGTCGGAGATCATGGCCGGCGCAAATTTCTGGGACGCCCCCGGCCATTCCATGGCCGGCTCAAACGATCTCGCCACCCGGAAGAAGATCTTTTCGTGGATTGAGGCGCACCAGAAGACTTTCTACCTGCCCCGCGGCCCGATTCATCCGGTTGGAGTCTATTTTTCTCCCGCGACCCGCAACTACTACGCAGACGAGTTCGTTCGCTCCTATCGGGGCATCCTGATTTTGCTGATGCAGAAGCACCTGGAGTTTCAGATCGTGACCCCGCGCACGTTGACCGAATTCAAGGGCGATACCCTGATTCTGCCGGAGGTGCGTATCTTGAGTGACTCCGAGAGAAGCTGGCTACAGCAATATGTTGGAGCCGGCAGGAAACTGATCATTACCGGCGACGGATGCTACCCAACTTTCCCCGGCTCCGAACGTCGTCCGAATTCAACCTTGCCCAGGAAAAGCCTACATGGCGGCGTTGGAAACTGACTTTCGAACACACCACGCCCGATTCGCAAGCAGCCTTTCTGAAGAACCTAGACAGTCAGGATCGGGCATTCAGAATTGAAGCTTCTCCTCAGGTGGCCACCTCCGTCGCCCTGGTGGAGGGGAAACCGCACGTCTTCCTGGCGAATTTCGCGGGTTTGCGGGGCGGAGTGAATCCGGTGCAGACGGTGCAGACCGGAATCCGAATTACAGTGCTCGTCTGAGAACTGAACGGCCCGGCCTTCTTCCTGCCTTTCATGGGCGAAGTGACAGGAAGTGAAGGGAGTGCGTAACGGCGGAGTTGTTTCCTATACGCTGCCGCCGGTTTCAAAGGGTGCGGTGTTCTGGTACCAGCCCGCTGCAGATTCTCCGAAATAATCGGATCGCTCTCGTGCTACTGGGGCTGCCGATGGCCAGCGTTGGCGGAAACAGCAGGTCCCTCCACTGCGCTCGCTTCGCTCCGCTCCGGTCGGGATGACAATATTAGTTCAACGAATTTCCAGCACAGGACACTAGCTCGACCCAGCCCGGCTGGACTTGGTGCGCACGGAGGTATCGCGAGGCTGTCCATGACGCGCTCGATCGCCGCGAACATGTCGCTTGCGTGAATGGGCTTGGCGACATAGTCATCCATGCCCGCCGCCAGACAGCGTTCGCGATCTCCTACCATGGCGTGAGCGGTCATGGCTACGATGGGAATATGTCTTCCCGGCGAGCCGTTCCGGATTGCCCATCCGTTCCTGTTCTCGAATCAGCGCCGTGGCCTCGAGCCCGTCCATTTCCGGCATCTGCACATCCATCAGGATCAGGTCGAAGGATTGTTCCTGCCATGCCGCCAGCGCTTGCCTTCCGGACTCGGCCAGAACGACCGTGTGTCCCCGCTTCTCCAGGAATCGCATCGCTACTGTTCTGGTTTACCAGGTTGTCTTCCGCCAGCAGGATCCTGAGATGCGGCTGCCTCACCGGGGCCGAGGTGAAGGCCTTCTCGGACTCAACCACTTTTCCGGTCCCATCAGGGCGAGTATTATCGCCTTCAGAAGGTCCGCTCGCTTAATCGGTTTCGACAAGTAGGCTTTAATGCCCGAATCTTTATAGCGAGCGGCGTCGCCCTTTGGGCCGGCCGAGGTCAACATCACCACGAGCCGATTCTCTGCAGGCGGTGGTCTTGCTGAATCAGCGCTGCCACTTCGAATCCATCCATGTGCGGCATCTGCGCATCCAGCAGGACCAGGCGATAGGCATGTCCGGAGGCCTGCGCCGCGTGCATCTGCTCCAGGGCCTGCTTTCCGCCCTCGGCCTGGTCCGCTTTCATGTGCCAGCCGGTAAGCGTCTCACGCAGGATGGTCCGATTGGTCGCATTGTCATCCACAATAAGGATGGAAAGATCGCGAAGCATCTCCAGGTTGACCGAGGCCGGCTGTGATCGTGGCTGGGTTTGCAGGCCAAAAGGCACGCGGAAATGAAAGGTGCTGCCCTGGCCGGACTGGCTTTCCACCCACAGCTTGCCCGCCATCAACCCCACCAGCCTCGAGGAGATCGAGAGACCGAGGCCGGTGCCGCCATATTTTCGCGTCATCGAGCTGTCGGATTGGGCGAAGGCCTCAAAGATCACCTGCTGTTTGGCCGGCGGGAATTCCGGGACCGGTATCGACCACGCTGAAGTGCAGGACCGATCGGCATGCCGTGTTTGACTCCATCTCAACCTTCACCACGACCTCTCCCGCGGAAGTAAATTTAACCGCATTTCCCACCAGATTGATCACGACCTGATTGAGCCTGGTTGGATCTCCGATAAGATGATCGGGTACCTCCGCGGAAATGTGGCAGGAGAGTTCGAGCCCTTTCTGCTGGGCCCGGACACTGAGGATGCTGATCGTATCTTCAAGCATGCCGCGTAGATCGAAAGCGATGTTTTCTATATCTAATTTGCCTGCCTCAATTTTTGAAAAATCCAGGATGTCGTTGACCAGCGAGAGCAAGGAAGCCGCGGAAGTCTTGACCGTATTCAGGTACTCACGTTGCTCGTGGCTGAGCTCGGTATCGAGGGCCAGTTCTGTCATGCCTATGATCCCGTTCATGGGAGTGCGGATTTCATGGCTCATGTTGGCCAGGAATTCACTCTTCGCCTGGTTGGCGATTTCAGCCGCTTCCACCGCGCCAATCAACTCCTCCTGGTAGCGCTTGCGCTCCGTGATCTCCGTCGCAATTCCGACCACCCGAATGGTTTTCCCGCCCTGGTCGCGAACCGGAAACGCCCGGTCACTGATCCATTTTTCCTGGCCGTCCGGGGTCTGTATGCGGTATTCCGATTCGAACGGTTCGCCCTGCAGTTGTCTGGCGAAAGCCAGCTGCGCCTGTTCCCGGTCGTCGGGGTGAATCGACTCCTCCCATGACATCGGGTTTTGGTAAACACTGTCGCAGCTCCTGCCCCAGAGTTCTTCATAGGCCGGACTCACATACAGGATCTCGTCCGCGGTCGGGGTCATCATCCAGAACACTTCACGAATGTTTTCCGCCAATTGCCGGAATTTCTCCTCGGCGGTCTGAAGAGCCCTCTCGGTCTCTTTTTCGCTGGTAATGTCACGGAAAGTCCAGATGCGTCCGTAGTATTTGCCGCGCGATCCACCACGGGGGAGGAATAACGGTCCAGAATCGTTCCATCCTTCAACTCAATTTCGTCACGGCTGATCTCGCCGAGATGGCTGTTGAGGTAGCGCACCTTGGCCAGGAAGGACTCAGGCTCCTTGAGCAGGGTGAGGACATGGGAGAGCAATGGCCAGTCGCCGCTGTCGGCCAGAATTTCAGCCGGGACACTGAACAGCTCGACCAGCCTCTGGTTGTGCATGAGCCTTTGGTCGCGCTCGTCCACCACCAGGATACCGTCGATGGTGGAGTTCGCCTGAGCCTCCAGGAGAGCGGTTTTCGATTGCAGCGCGGACTCCGACCGTCTGCGTTCGGAAACCACGGCCCCCAGGCACAGACCGGTCAGTCCAAGCGCCAGAATGGCCAGTTGCAACCGCGGTAAGGACCCGCTGGGTGCCTGGACGAACCAGGCGGCGAACGTCATTCCAACGTTGATGGCGAACGTGGCCAGGGTTGCCCCCGGCAGACCATGACGAACCGCAAGCCAGACCACGGGCACGAAAAATAAATAGAGAGGCTGATAGGGCATGGCGGCCGCCCAGCCGAACACCAGCCAGACGGCCACGAGAATGATTCCAGCCTGCCCGGCCATCTCCAGGATCTGCAGGAGAGAGGTAGGACGCCGCTCCCTTGCCGGGAGAGGGATGCCCGCTCCCGGACTCAACCAGCGGCTTACCCGCGGGGCCACATGCAAGAGTAGAAAAGGTGCGAAGGTAACGATCGAAACCGCGTCACTGGCCAGCCAGTCGAGAGTTGTTTTTAGGGCGTCGGAGCGATGAACGATATCGTCTCCGAGCAGAGTCAGCATGCCGAGAGGAGCGCTGACGATGGCCGCGCCGAGAAAAATCAGCACAAACCTGCCCACATCGCGCAGGGTGCCGAGCCTGGGATCGATGCGCCATGGTCCTCGGAGAATTGCCGCACCGGCTATATAGGCGAAGTAAATCGTTGTCGAACCCGGGATCCCGGCCCAGGAATAGAGCGGCCGATGATAGTTCACCACCGCCGCGACCAGGCTGGAAATGAATATCAGGGGAACGTAACGCAATCCGCCACATAACAACACGGCCAGGGTCAGCCCCACGGGCAGGTAGCAGGCCGGCGCCCCTTCCCAGGCCTGCGATGCTGTCGAGGCACCGTCCAGGAGCAGGAATGCCGCCAGGAAGACGGCGACGAGAAGGAGTTGTTTGCTGCAGCTGGAGCCCGGTTCCAGCTCTGCCCTTCACCGGTGGCGTCTGGCAGTAGCTGAACTCGGTCCATGATTTGAGCACAGTCTCTTTAGTCGGTGACGGTGGAGGGCGGTTGGTGCAACCCCGCCCCAGTACACCTGATTCATCGGCTGCCAGAGTCCTCGTCTTTAGTTCCGCCTTACGTCTCTGACCGGGGACGGGATGTAAGGCATCGCGATTGCACCAAGGGTACTCAAGCCGATCGCTGCGGCATCCCCAATGCGTGCGAATGCGGACCTTCAATTCTTGGAGTTCCCTTCACCTTCCTAAGAATTTACAAAGAACCGATAATCCTGTGACAAATAGCTGACCATGTCGCCGTATTGTTTCTCGAAAGCTACCCAGGATCATCGTCGTCAGAATCGGACGTTCATGTACGACCAACCAATTCAGACAGTCGAGGTGGAGAATATGTCCGTCGCCGTCGTTCGTGAAATGGCTCTCGCAGTCGTGACATTCGCGCTGCTGTTGTCCGGCTCCGCGGTTGCCCAGCAGTATCATCGCACCGACCTAACCGCCAACGCGTCCTCCGTCTCTCCGTCCACGTCCACAATTAATGTTGACCCTAATCTGGTCAATGCCTGGGGCCTCGCCCGCGCCAGCACCAGCCCGTGGTGGGTTTCCGACAACGGGACCGGTCTCTCCACCCTGTATAACGCCGCCGGCGTGGCGCAATCTCTGGTGGTGAAGATTCTTACCCCTGACGGCAAGGGCACATTGGCTCCGACCGGAGCGGTTTTCAATCCCACCTCCGCATTTCCCGTGGCGCCGAATGTGAAGGCAATTTTTCTGTTTGTCACCGAGGACGGAACCATCTCGGGTTGGAATCCAGGGGTAAATCCGAATGCCATTGTGCTAAAGAATCGTACAGGCAAGGCAATCTATAAGGGTTGCGCGATCGCTCAAGGGAAGAGCGGGCCGCTTTTTTACGCCACCAACTTCCAGTCAGGCCGGGTTGAGGTTTTCGACGCCAATTTCAACAAGCTTCACCTGGATGACGACGCCTTTCGCCTGCGCGGTCTTCCCCATGACTACGCGCCCTTCAACATCCAGAATGTCGGAGGGAATCTGGTGGTGACGTTCGCGCATCGCGAAGAGGGCAGCAAGTGTGAAGACCATGCTCCGGGCCTGGGCTTCGCCGGTGTTTTCGATCGCCGCGGGCGGCTCCTGTTGCGGCTGGAGCATGGCTCCTGGTTCAACGCGCCCTGGGGCGTCGCCCTCGCACCAGGAGACTTCGGACTGTTTTCGCATCGCCTCTTGATCGGCAATTTTGGCGACGGCACAATCAATGCCTTCAACCTGATGACCGGAAGGCACGAAGGCACCATGCTCGATGACACCACCGGAAGAGCAGTCTCCATCGATGGTTTATGGGCGATCAGCTTTGGCGGAGATGCGGCAAACAACGGACTGGCCACCAGCCTCTACTTCAGCGCTGGTCCCAACGACGAAAACGATGGCTTGTTGGGCAGCCTGACTGCGGTCGCTGCCGAGCAACCGGGCAACAGCCAGTAAACCCAGGTTCTCGGGGCGGATCACAAAGCGGGTTGGGGACTAATTGCGCTTGATGATGAATACTGTCTTGTCGTCAATCCGGTCCCCTTCCCCGATTTGCTGCAGGTACTGGTCCTGTTTTACCGCGTATTCCAGAATTGCGTTACAGATCTCTCTGGCCGACTTGCCCTTGTGTTCACGGATTACGCCCTCGATCTGAAAGCGGTCCTCTTCGTCACTGCCGTCATAAACCCCGTCCGTATAGAGAAACAGAATGTCTCCCGGGCTCATTAGAGTGATTACCGCGACGTCCGAGGACCTCAACTGTCTTTTCCTGAGGCTCATGGAGAAATACTTGTTGCGGTCAGGATGGTCTTCGGGAATTTCCAGGCCCAGGGCCAGGAATTGCACCATCGTGCCCTGATTGATCTCCATGAACCTGCCATATTCCGCGGAGAAGACCAGGGGCGGCGGGTGACCGAAATTCACAAAGCGGAAGTGTCCCTCGGGGCGGGTCTCGCCGTACAGCATGGTCGCGATCTCGCGCGAATTGTCGTCCGGATTCCTTCCCAGGGCATTGCGCGCCGTGATGGACTGCGCCAGTCTGAGATTAATTTTCTCGAAGAACCCAGGGGTCGTCTTTCCGTAGCGATCGAGTTCAGCCAGCATCAACGCATGAAAAGTATCGTGCACGGTCGAGGCAATCTTAGCCGAGATGATGCCATGCCCCTGGGCATCCACCAATAACACTCCTGCCGTGACTCGAAGCTCTTGCAGATCTTCCGCAATTCTCAATTGCTCGGAGCTCTTGGCCATTCTGTAGTCGAGCGCCGTTGCCGGGTTGTAGTCCGGTTTCGATTCCAACCATTGCACCTGGTCATCCACCATATTTCGCGGAGGCTGGCCTGGAGGTAGAGGTTCGAGATACTGCCGGGACAACTTGAGCGCACGCGCTATGCGCGCGTCGATGTTATAGCGTTGCTGAAAATTGATGTACTCGAAGAGATCTCCACCCACGGTTCCGGCGGGAATGGAGTTGCCGTACATCTCGATTCCCTCCAGATGGGGAATCGCGCCCTCCACAGGCATAAGCCGCTTGCGCAGGTATTCGTCAATTGTGGGGTCTATCTGCGGCGTCTCCATAGGTAGAACTCGGCTCAAGGCGATAGCTGAGCCAGAGCAGATTATCGACTATAAAACAGGCGTCTTGAGATAAAAAGTAATTCGCGGCATGGGGACAGGACAGGACCGGGCAGCAGGAAACCGTGTGGGGCGGACACTCTTGTCCGCCGCCGTTGCTGTTGTTTGTTTGGGTTCAGCCGTTGCCGTAAGTGGTCAAGGTGGGTGGTGTATATTGCAGGACAAAATCCAGGTCAAAGGCGGCGGACAGGTGTCCGCCCCACACTGCGTTGGCCCAGGAATCAGATTGGCCCTTGATAGCGGCGCAGTCGGACCGCTCCGGCGAGGAAGGCCGCGGCGACTGCCAGGCCGATCCACAGCCCCGGGCTGCTTAGGAAGCTACTCACGGCAATATGGGTCATTCGGTCGGTTGGGAACATATCTGGCGACGTCGAGGCAACCGTGGGCGCGTCCCCGATCAATCGGGATCCCACCAGGGCAGCAAAATGCCAGGTGTGGAAGGCAATCTGCTCGACCCCGGCAATCGCTACCAGGGGCAAGGCCGCCCATAGAAATGTCGCCCGGCGCGGCCATCCGGATACGAGCAGAAGCCAGCAATAAATTGGTGCGGGCCAGAGAGCGTGGGCGGTAAGAAGGTGGTACAGCAGCAGCCCTGACCTTCGCAAAAACGATAACTCCGTCCACAACGTCGCCACACTCTGACCGCTCACCCGCACCACGACACTGCTGATCAGCAACATGAGCCACTGCATGGCGACGCTGATGGCAAAGATCAGCAGGGGCAGAATCACGAGCGGAATGCTGGCTTTCGCAAGCACGGTGGTGACATCGGACACCGGCAGCGACTTCCAGAAAAGAATGCTGCGGTCGCGGCGCTCGCCGTGCAACGCGTCAAGACAATAGAACACACTCACGACGATACCGGTAAGCATCATCAGACCTGCCGCCATATCGTATGGGGCTTGAGGTTGCGCCGGATTGAGCCTCAGGCGGCTTCTTCCCAGATACCCGCAATCGAGCTGAGAGAAAAGCCGAACAGAGCCACGCCAGCGACCGCCAGCGGCGCAATGTAGAGCGAGCGGTTCTCCCACAATTCGCGCCGCACCGACCAGTACATGAGCCGGCTCGGCGGAGATGGGCAGCTGTCGCGGCCACCTGCGATTCAAGGGGAGACTCGGACATGGCGCTTGCTCGCGTATTCATTTCGATGCTCCTTGTGTCTGGCCGGCGTGATTGCCCGGCTTATCTCCCCAATACCGCAACGAACAGGTCGGCGATGCTGGGCGTGCGCACGTCGCCAAGCCCTGCCAGTCGCTGACGATCCATCCCATCGAGCTTTAGATCGAACAGCAGAATGCTGCCCCCGATCGCCTGGCGCTCGTGCATCGGCTTGAACGCCCGTGCCGCCGCGGCTTGCTCCGGACGCACCATCACTTCCAGATAACGCGACTCCAACTCTTCCATGCTGCGATCGAATACGATCCGGCCGCGATCGATGAACATGACATCGGTGAGCACGTGCTGGATCTCTTCCACCTGATGGGTCGCCACCACGATGGTACGGTTGCGATCGTAGTAGTCGTTCAGCAGGGAATCGTAGAACTGCTTGCGATAGAGGATGTCGAGGCCAAGCGTTGGCTCGTCCAGCACCAGCAATGTGGCGTCGATGGCCATCACCAGAGCCAGGTGCAGTTGGGTCACCATGCCCTTCGATAGTTCCCTCACCTTGCTGGAGCGGTGGATGGTGGTCTTGGCAAGGAAGTTTTCCGCCTTTGCACGATCGAATCTGGGATGCACGCCGGCGACGTACTCCAGCGCCTGCGAAACCTTTATCCAGCGCGGCAGCACGGCAACGTCGGAAATGAAGCAGACATCACGCATGAGTTGATCGCGTTCAGTCCAGGGGTCGCGACCGAGCACCTTCAGCTCTCCCTGGTACGGGGTGAGGCCGATTATGGCGTTGAGCGCCGTCGTCTTGCCGGCGCCGTTGGGGCCGATGAGTCCGAGGATGCGGCCCGCTTCCACGCGCAAATTGATGCCGTCCAGTGCAGTGGTTGTGCCGAAGGCCTTGCGGAGGCCGCGTGCTTCAATGCATGCCATGGGATCAGCGCTCCTCCTCGGGGGAATTTGACTTGGTGGTTTTCGACTTTGCGGCATCCGACGGCGACCCGCCGCTGGCGCCGTCCAAAAGTTCTTCTGCACTCAGACCGAGCCGCTGAATGGTTGCGTGGATCCTGGGCCACTCTTCGCCGAGGAACTTCTGCCGTTCGCCCTGCAGCAACAGGCTGCGTGCCCCGGCATTGATGAACATGCCGCGGCCGCGCCGGGTCTCCACCAGCCCCTCGTCCACCAGTTGCTGATAGCCCTTCAAGACCGTGAGCGGGTTGACCCGGTATTCAGCCGCGACATTGCGCACGGAGGGCAGCGGATCGCCTTCCTTGAGAACACCGTCCAGGATCATCGCAACCACACGGTCGCGAAGCTGGCGGTAGATCGGCTGACTGTCGTTCCACTCACGGTCCATCAGGTTTTTTCCAAAAGCTCTACCAGACCTTACCAGAGACAAACGGGCCGTCAGTTTTTTCTACTGCAGGTCGAAGTGCGCGTTTACGGGTTTGTCCCCTGGCTTCATGTAGGTCCAGTCCTCGATGTGATGGTTCGCATCGACGAAGGTAAACACCGCATGGTGCATGTGTCCGTACTGGGTGCTGCCGGCAACGTCGAGAAAGTCGAATTCCACCGTCTTGCCGTCAGGAGACACCTTGCCCGCCATGCGAGGCCGGTTGCCGGCGTCACAGTAATGCGTCAACATCAGGCGCCCCTCGTCCACATACAGCATGGTGATCGGATCGTCGGGCCGTCCAGCCCCCGTCATCTCATGCATGAGTGCGTTACCCATGGAAGTCGGGCGCAGCGTAACCTGCATGAGCTTTCCTTCTATATCGGCGGCGGGCGGGGCCGTTGTCACCTGGCCTTCCCACGAACCCGCCAGAGTTTTCAGTTTATCGAAGGACTTCTGCGCGTCCGACTGCGCGAAGGCCACGGTGGAGAGCGACAGCAGAACAACAGACAACACAAAACGTAGGGATTTCATATTCCATTCTCCTGACAAAAGTTCATCTTCTTTGCTTTTGCTCTTCGCCAGGATTTTTCGCCAGCGGCGAGCAGCGCGAATGAACTCTACATATTCATACTGTTATAGTTAACTATATCACTACATCACATATGTCAAGCAGGTTTTTTTATCTGTATTAAGGATAGGCATCGGGGATGCTGTGCAGAGAAGGGGGACCGCAACCGGCCTACATCGTGGTTAGTTATTCATTCGGAAGGAGTTAGATATACATCAGTATCGGGTTGCTGACTCCTGATGGCTGTACCCTAACCCTGCCAGGACGCCGTCGCATATAGGCAAAGCTGGCGATTACGCCGGGCATCGGGTCGTCGGGATGAATCTCATACTCGAGATCCACGAAGCCTTTGTATTTTGTCGCCACCAGCGCTTCGAACATCTTCCGCACCGGCATGATGCCCTCTCCTACCGCGACCTGGCTTTCCTTGTCTCTGAAAATCCGTCAGGTCCTTCATGTGCACGTTGAACAACCGCGGACCGACTTGGCGGATCGCCTGCACCACGTCCGTGCCGGCGCGAGCGGTGTGGCCGGCGTCGATGCAGCAACCGATGCGCGGATCCATACTCCTTGACCGCCTTCAATACATCCAGGGGCGAAGGCCACAACTTGTCCTCGGGCCCATGATTGTGGATTGCGATACGGATGTCGTATTCCTTTACGAATTTTTCTATTCGCGGCAAAGTCTCCGGTGCGGGATCGCCGGCGACGATGACGGCAATACCCGCTCGCTTGCAGTATTCGAACTTGGCCCGGATGTCGGCGTCTTCATCCTTGGCGAAATAGATGGTACCGGCAGCGTGCAGCCTGATGCCCGCCGCGGAATAATCCGCCAGCGCTGCGGCTTCCTCCTGCGGGTCGGTCGGAAGATGATCTTTGACGTCCTTGGCATTCAGCTCGAACACATTCAGCTGCTTCATGAAGCCGATAGTCTGCGCGCGAGTGAAGTTGCGGAAGGTGTAACTGGCCAGGCCCAAGCGAATGGGCGACGGCTCGTCCAGCCGATGGCCGGTCCCCGGCCGTCGCGAAGACGTTGCTTGAAGCAGCAAACGCTACGGCACCGACCGCGCCGGAGCCAATGAAGTTGCGACGGGACAACACTTTTGTCATAGACGCGGTCACACAGGCCTCGGGCCCGGACTTGTCACTCACTGGGGCGGTTGCAATCTTAAATATGCGGCGCCCAACCCTTCTCGTATTCGCGGCCCCACATCTTCATCGCTTCCGGGTCACCCTGGATCCGCCCGTCCCTGGTGTCGAGATGCAGTTCGCGGCCTACTTCCCATGCGATGTTGGAAAGCTGCAGCATGGTGACCGCAACATTGCCGACAGCAATAGGCGCATTGAGTTTCTCGCCTTTGCGGATTCCGGCGATGAAGTTGGTGAAGTGAGCGTCGGTCATGGAATCGCGGCCGAGCAGGTCGGTGGACGAGGTTGTACTGCCAGTCTTAAATTCGCTCGTCTTGTTCCCTTTCAGATCGTAGATCTCGTAGCCGTCGCGATCGACCAGCACGCTGCCGGTGGTCCCCATGATGGTCGAACCGCGGTCGCGGCCGTAATATTTCATGCCCTCGCAGCTCTTCCCTTCCCAGGTAATCATCTTGTCTTCGTACTCAAAGCTGGTCACCAGCGTGTCGTAAAACTGCCAGTCATCTTTGAAGTGGTATCGGCCGCCTGACGAAGTGACCCGCTTGGGATAATCCACGCCCAGCGCCCAGCGGCAGACATCCACCTCATGGGTTCCGTTGTTGAGCGCTTCGCCGGTGCCATAGATTTTGAACCAGTGCCAGTTGTAGGGCTGCACATTGTCCGTATAAGGACGCCTCGGCGCCGGGCCTTGCCAGAGGTCCCAATCCAACTGGGGCGGGACCGGCGCTTCCTTACCTGTGCCGATCGACTTCCGCACGTTGCTGTACCAGGCTTTGGCGAAGTAGGGCCGGCCGATAATGCCCTGGCCAATTTTTTCGATGATCTCGATGGTGTGGGGCGAAGAGCGCTGCTGGGTGCCCATCTGCACCAGCTTTTTATATTTCTGCTGGGCCTGCACCAGCATCGCGCCCTCGGCGGGATTGTGGCTGCACGGCTTTTCCAGAAAGACGTGCTTACCTGCCTGCAACCCGGCAATCGCCATCGGCGTATGCCAGTGGTCGGGAGTGGCGATGGTGATCGCGTCCACATCCTTCTGTTCGAGAATTCGGCGGAAATCTTTTTCCGACACCGCCGCCTCGCCCATTTCCTGCTGCACGCTGTCAGCGAACTTCTTGAGTATGTTGCTGTCCACATCGCAGACATGCGAGATGCGGGCAGCGCTCCGGTTGGCCTTGAGCGCCGAAAGATGAGCGTAGGCGCGCCCGTTAAGGCCGATCACAGCAAAGTTCAGGCGATCGTTGGAACCGAGGATCTGGCCATAGCTTTTAGCCGTCGTTCCCACCGCCAGACCAGCCGCCCCAACCGCAAGCGCATTGAGAAACTCACGTCGTCTTACCATCTTCATTTTCCTCTCAGCGGGCAGACGTCGCCCTTCTCTCACGCGCTAACAAGATAACCTGTGATCGCCCGGGGATTCCAGTCTTCGTAATCAACTTTCTCGGTCCCCGCAAAGGAGGTCTTTGCTTGGTCAACGTTGGCGGTGTCATCGATACGCATTTTGATGAATCAGGCGGAAAGGATGGTGTGATTTGGCCTTGTCCGTAGAGATCAGACGACCGGCTGCTGAAAGCAAACAACTTCTTGGCTTTGTTTCGTAAGAATGCTACTGGATAGAGATAGGCGCTTGAGCCGGGTTACGAACACACCTGCGTCGGGGACTGACCGGTCGGGGATTTCCTTCCGGCATAACTATGGTGCGGATCACGTTTTTGCTGGAGTCAAATCCTTCAGGTCGAGGTTCTTGCCAGGGATCACAACACAAGTGCAAGCATGAAACTAGCTCCTCGAAGAGTTGCGCGTACTCTTCGTCTGTGCCGCGAACTGCAGCGTTCCTGGAGTGCGTTCACTCGGGGATGACTCTCAGGTGGAGAAATTGTGAAGGCATCAATGATCAGAAGTACGCTCAGCCGGCTTGCCTCTGTTTCAAGGGCTCTCGACTTTGGGCCAGCAGTTCGCGGGGATGGCTTTGCCTTGCCAGGCCGCGGAAAAATAGAGGCCTTCCTTCGAGCGCGCCCACCGAGCCCGCCTCTCGGCCGTGCGCTGTCCTGTACCAGATGCCTGTGCATATCCCACGCATTTCTTTTCCGTGCTCTCCCTACAGTTTGGGGCCGCGGCGACCGGCTCTACTTCGTTTTGTTCGATTGCGGGGTAAAGAACACCGTTCGGGCGCTGACCACGGTGAGTGGAATGGGCTCTAATGGCACTCGCGCTAATCCGACCTGGTCCCTTGCTTAGTGCTTGTATGAGGCAGCGGCAGATGATATTTACGAACCAGGGCCCATTCGCCATCAAGGGAGGAAACTGATGAAACTCCTGCTGGCTATAGCACTTCTTGCTACTGCTCTCGCTTCCGCCGGCCCACAGAATTCGGAAGCTCCCACGGGGTTCGATAACCGGAGCAACGGTCTGGTAGATGACTCGACCCATCAGGCCGATCAGGACAAATTCGATGAAACTGAGGGTGTGAGCGATGGCCTTGGACCCCTCTACAACGCGCAATCCTGCAGGGAATGCCACCAGAACCCAACTTCGGGTGGAACGAGCCAAGTGACTGAGTTGCGCGTAGGCCATCAGGGGCCGGACCATCGTTTTCACAATCCGGACATCCCGATTGCGCACGGAACAGAAATCGTCTCCGGCCGCACCCTGGTGAATGATCGCGCGATTTGCCCTAACGCCGCGTTTGCTACCACTGAAATCCAGGAGCATGTGCCCGAGACCGAGACCATTCGCGCGACGCGGGTAGCATTAGGTCTTTTAGGTGACGGTTTTGTAGAAGCCGTCGCCGATCAGACCTTCATTGAACTGGCGCGTAAGCAGTGCAAGGACTCACACCGCAAGATCTGCGGACAGGTGCTGTACGTTCCTATCGTCGAAGCTCCGGGCGAAACCGGCGTTGGAAGGTTCGGCTGGAAGGATCAGCATGCAAGCCTGATATCGTTCTCGGGAGATGCTTACCTGAATGAAATGGGCATCACGACCCGCCTGTTCCCCGACGAGGTAACGAAGCTGTGCAACACTGCTCCTGAACCCAACGACCCGCCGGGCCCCGATGGGATCGACGATATTGATCATTTTGCCCGCTTCATCCGGGCCTCGAAGGCGCCCGCCCGCGACTGGCAGCTGGCGCAAACCTCAAGAGCCGAGAAGGGATCCGAGTTGTTCAAGAAGATTGGTTGTGCGACCTGTCATGTGAGCACATTGACCACTGCGCCCGTAGGCACGAAGGTCAATGGAGCTACCTTTACAATTCCCGAAGCGCTCGGCGGAAAAACCTTTTACCCGTACTCGGATTTTCTCTTGCACGATGTAGGGACGGGTGACGGGATCGCTGCGCCTATGGTGGAGCATTACGGGCAGAAGATGTATCAGATCGCGTGGAAGAATTTTTCACCAGACGACTTCCAAGCGGCCCAAAACAAAATACGCACGGCACCCTTGTGGGGCGTCCGTTTCCGTCATCGGTTGATGCATGACGGAATATCATCCACCCTTCGAGACGCAGTTTTGCGACATGGCGCAGAAGCCGGCGATGTAAATCGCCGCTTTCAGCGACTGTCTCAGAGCGATCAAGAGTCCATCCTCGAATTTCTGAGTTCTCTATGAAGTGTGTCGCTCCGCTGGAAGCGGAGCTGAGCCTTTCAAGTATCTCCGAGGTTCTTAGGAAATGTGACCGGGACGTCCTGCTCAAGCTTCGCCTGGCACCTCTCCATCAAAAGCTCGGACACATTACGCAGACTCTTCGTTCGGCCTCTCCCGAATCCCCGCGGGTCATGCAGCGGACCCCTGTGCTCTCCTGAGTCTCAGCCATCGTTCCGGCGCGGGGTAGTTGGCGAAATATCGTCATTTCACCCATTACCCGCTTCACACGAGATCGGCTGGATTTCGGGACATGCATTTCTACACCGCCGAGATTAAATGCCTACTCTGCATCCTCATGCAGTGGAACGCGCGATCGAACAGCCAAAATGTAGGCCTTGGCGCCCGGTTTGTCCTGGTTGTAAAAGCCCACCGTGCAGTTGGGACGAAAGTAGTAGGCGTCTCCTGCCTTTGCGGCATGGCGGCCTTCGATGCCGTCCGTCCCGCCGCCGGCCACGATTTCGCCCTGGCCGTCCATCACCAGATAGATTTCTTCCGCGGCCTGGTGGTGGTGAGGCCAGTTCGTGCCGCCGGGAGCGAAATCCATCCAGAAAAAGCTGTTCATCACGTACGCCTCATCAATCAAGTCTCTCTTCCCGGTGTGCAGTCCAATCAGAAGTTTGTACAGAACTGAGTTCGGGTGACCGCTGACAGTCTCCTCCCTGGCATCCTCCAGGTTCGCGACTCTCGGATGTGGCATCGGCGCCCCGATTGAAATCGATGACGGGATCTTGAATCCCATCACCAGCACGCGCAGCGGCCCATCCGACTGGTTTGCAATCGAATGCTTCACGCCTGGAGGCAAGTATGTGAAGTCATGCTTGCGCAACGCTTGAACCTGATCCTGGTAGTGCAGCATGCCCGCCCCTTCGACGACGAAATAGATCTCTTCCTGGCGGTCGTCAAGTACGGTCTGGCAATCGCCATGTGGATCCAAATAGACTTCGCCGAAGCGAGCTACGCTTTGGAGGGACCGGTTATCCTTGTCCCCCTCGCCGAAAATGGCCCGGTAATGGCAAGTTGAGGAGGTAAGACCCGCCTTGGTCTCCGAGAGGTCTGGAACGTAGCGATGCAGCCATGTGGGGTCTGTCTGTCGCTCTTGCGCTCGGAGTACGTGCGCCAGCAACAGCAAGAACAGGAGGAGTTTTTTCACGTTCGGTGCTCCCGACCTTGCTTTGAATTTCGTTTCCGGCCCGGGTCTTCGCGTCTCACCTGCATTTCGAATTCTGTGCAGAGGACTGAAGCGGAATACATGGGACGGCCCCAGTTGGGATTGCCGCGTTTCTTAGGCATCAAGGTACACCCGACATTCCAGATAATACTCCGCCGGAGCTCGAAGCGACGATTCATATCCGCGGGATGCCGGGCAGATGGCGCGGTAGTTCACTACTCACGAGCTTGCGGGTTTTGGGGTCTACCCGGTCGATTGAGCCGGTAGGCAGCTCGTGCACCGGTACCTGCAGTACCTCGATCTCGACGCGTTCGGGTCGGACATGGAACGCTACGTCTTGCAAGAACTGCTCTCGGCTGCGCGAGATCCCCCAAGGTCTTCCGGCTGGAGAGACGCGTGCACAAAAGTGCCATACACTCGGCCTGTCGCAGGATCAAACACGACAAGCGCGGTCTGATGTCGCGCCACACCGCCGGGAGCTTTGGAGATCTTGAACATGTTCAGTCCACTGCAAAAAGCCGACTCGGTTATCCAGCGCGGTCTTGTCCGAGCATTAGAGACGCCCCAGGCTCGGTAAAGTCATGGGGGGCGGGCTCCTCCCCCGAGTAGCCGGTCGTCTCGGACGCTCGTGGGGCCTAGCGCACTCGTTCAGTGAAAACATCTCCGTGAGCTTCGCGCCGTTTACCTTTGTCCCTGGGCTTCCGCATCCTCAGCTGACCCCCTGACCCTTTGTGAATACTCCGTCGCCTGCGCCCGATGAAGTTCGTGCGGGAGCAGTTCTTCCTAGCAGCGGCGGCCCAGAACCTCAAGCGACTGGTGCGGTTCCTCAGCCGCCATTTGACTGCGAACCGCCCGGGGTGAATGTGCACACTGGGCGAATTGACAGGTCGATCTTTGCCAGACTCTTGCTAGCATCAACTTCGCATGTAACTCGTACCGTGGGATCACTCTATCCAAAAAACTGGGATTGGGGTGATCAAGATTTCCGCCTGTCATGGGTCCTGCAAGTTTCGGAAATCGAGCTTATCCGATTAAGGAGGCCATATGCGCAACCTGTCCACTTCAGCGATTTCGGTGTTGGTGCTGGGCGCGTTGATGGGGCTTTCGGTCGCGTGTTCACATCGTACTAGCGACGATGCGATTGCCAAGGATATTCAGAACAAGCTTGCCGCTGACGCGGAAACCAAGGACGCGCAAGTCGACGTGGCGGTAAAGGACGGTAAGGTTACCCTGAGTGGCAAGGTCAGCACTCCAGCAGCTCAGCAAAAGGTGGAACAGATTGCGCGTGAAGAGCCGGAAATCGCTGGCGTCGATGACCAAACGACGATCGAGCCTGAAGCCGCGGCTCCTGCTCCTCTTGCTCCTCCTCCTCCAGTGGAGAAGCCCAAACCTCAGCCTCTCGTCGTGCCCGCCGGGACTGTTCTAACCGTCAGAACAGGTCAGGCATTGAGTTCCAAGAGCAGCCAGACGGGCCAAGCATTTCTCGCTACACTGGCGCAACCTGTGAGTGTGAAAGGAAGGTCGGCGCTGACGTCAGGATCGACCGTCGGTGGCACCGTGGTGACGGCCAAGACCAAGGGCAAGGTCAAAGGTGAAGGGCAACTGGACCTGTCACTCACGAGCATTTCAGTAGGCGGGCATACGTATCAAATTCAAACCAGCGTGCTCAGCAGCACAATAAAGGGAAAAGGTAAGAGGACAGCTGCCACCACCGGTGGAGGAGCGGCCGGTGGTGCGCTGATAGGAGGCATTGCTGGCGGAGGCAAGGGTGCCGCTATCGGTGCCGGTGTGGGTGCGGCAGCGGGTTTTATCGGGGGAACTTTCACCGGGAACAAGCAGATTGAAATCCCGGCGGAGTCGGCGCTCAGCTTTACTCTGGCTCAGCCTCTGACGCTCCCGCCGCCGGCCAATTGATTTCGTCCCCGGCTGACTTCAATGGACGGCACACTCAACCACGCGGTTGAAGCTGACGAAATCTGCAAGTCACGTTGTCCCCAGTGACCGACGGTCCCTTAATCCTGTTTGCGGCTCGTCCATTTTTCTTTCTGTGTCAAATGCACAATCATCCATTTGCTTGATGGATCACGCATGATTATTTGCTCGGTAGCTGAACATCGCATTTCGACCACAGTAAAAA